>CAVXKC010000008.1:0-634909 GCA_963762265.1 uncultured Thermoleophilaceae bacterium
GTGCGGAGACTGGGCGATTCAATCGGGACGCACTCATGCTGCTCCTGATGTGGTTGGCCGGCTGCGCGCTGGTCGCACTAGCATTCGCTCCTGGCAGCCGGTCGGTCGCGTTGGTCGACAGTGTGCGGCTGCTCCGCAAGGCGTAAGCGCAGGTCACCAAAGCCTTCTGATCCCGATACGGTGGGCCTCGTGCCGCGAGCTGCCTGGTGTCGACCCGAGATCTACGAGTTCTTCGACGGTTGGCGCGGGACGTGTTTGGGGCGAGACGGGTCGCTGTTCTCCGACGAGGGCAGTCTCGTCTGGACTCAGGCCAACCTGCGCGAGCTGCAGACCGCGTTTGCCACCGAGATTGAGGGGAAAGGCACGTTCTTCGAGAAGCTCAGAGCGCGGCTCGAGCTGCATCCAGCCCCCGATCCGCCAGCTCGGAATCGAGATCGCGTATGTCGAGTACCTGGGGGAACGCGATACTGGCGCCGAGACCAAGCGGACGAACCTGGGTGCGCTCGCGGCCCTGCTCCCGGACGAGGTCGCGATCCCGCCGGAGTTGATCGAGATCCTCGACGGCGGAATCGCGAACTACGGTCCTGGGAAGTCCTACCGTGATGCGTACGTCCGGTTTCTCTTGAAGCTTGCCCGTCACGCCAAGGCGACCATTGGGAGCGCTGGCCGTTCGGTGCTTCAGGATCCGTGGCAGTTCCGTGACCTCGTCAACGAAGTCCGGACCAGCACGGACGGTTTGCAGGCCAACGCTGTCCTGCACGCATGCTTCCCGGACGAATTCGATGTCATGATCTCGAACGGCCACCGCACGAAGCTGCTTCGTGCTTTCGACGCTGCGCCGTCGGTCGACGCCGCAGGGGATGAAGACCACAAGCTGCTCGCGATCCGCACGCTGCTGCTTGAGCAGATGCCGATGCCGATCGACAACCCATACGACGATCGGATCCGGCCGATCTGGGACGGGGGGCAGCCTCGGAGTGGAACGAGGTAGCGCAGCGAGCTGTGGAAGCTCTAAACGCCTCGGGAAATGACCACGACCTGGCCGGAACCGACATCTTGCCCGCCGTTGATCCAGACCTCGTCGAAGGGCTCCAACATACGATCGGTCCAAGCCTCGAAGGGACACCGAACTGGGAGCACCTGCTGCTGCAGGCGAGCGGACGCATCGTCGCGCGCGGCGGGCAGGCTCGATCGTGGTCTCGCGTGGTTTCAGCTCTGTCAGAGGCGGTGTTCGGGCTCGAAGCGGCCGTGCAACCCGCCCAGCAGCCTCACGAGGTCGAAGCGGCCGTGCAACCCGCCCAGCAGCCTCACGAGGTCGAAGCGGCCGTGCAACCCGCCCAGCAGCCTCACGGGCTCGAAGCGGCCCTGCAACCCGCCCAGCAGCCTCACGAGGTCGAAGCGGGCCCAGCAGCCCACGGCTCGAAGCGGCCGTGCAACCTCACGAGGTCGAAGCGGCCCAGCAGCCTCACGAGGTCCAGCAACTCACCCTCCCCGCGATCTCCCCCCGACTTGCTTTCGAGCTACTCATGCCTCAGAGCTGGTTGCAGGCAACGCTCGATCTGCTGATCGAGCGGCGGCAGCTCGTCTTCTATGGACCACCCGGGACCGGGAAAACGTTCCTCGCGCGGAAACTTGCGCACCATGTCTGCGCAGACCCGGCGGACATGCGCCTGATCCAGTTCCATCCGTCGTACTCCTACGAAGACTTTGTCGAGGGCTACCAGCCTCGTACGGCGCCCGATGGGACGTTGACCTATGAGCTGGTCGACGGCCCTCTACGTGAGCTCAGCAGGCAAGCCCAAGACCACCCTGAGCGACCTCACGTGCTCCTGATCGACGAGATCAATCGCGGCAACATGGCCAAGGTCTTCGGAGAGCTGTATTTCCTCCTGGAATACCGCGACGAACCCCTCCGCCTTCAGTACTCGAGCCACGAAACGTTCCGTCTCCCGTCGAACCTCCTCCTGATCGGCACCATGAACACCGCCGACCGGTCGATTGCGCTTCTCGATGCTGGGCTTCGCCGGCGCTTCTCCTTCGTCGAGCTGACTCCAAACGCAACCCCAGTCGAGGGATTGCTCGAGCGGTGGCTCGAGCGGCACGAGCTCGACCCCGAGCCCGGGGTCCTGCTCGACACTCTCAACTCGATGCTCATCGAGGCTGACGGTGACGCTGACCGCGCCATCGGGCCGTCGTACTTCCTGACCCGACACGGCGGGGCCCCCGACCTAGAGGCCATCTGGCGCCACGATCTCTCGCCGCTCCTAGAAGAGCGCTTCCACGGCTCCGGCCGCAACGTCAAGGCTGACTTCGGCTTGGAGCGGGTGCAGGCAGAGGCAGCGCGCCGTGCTGCCAGCGGCACGGAAGCTGCAGCGCCGCCGATCTGGGCGTAGAAGGCGCGGCAGGTGGAGTGTCTGTGGGACGAGGTGTTGCCGGTCGGGGTTCGCGAGTTGCCGGAGGAGCTCGCCCGGATCGATGCGCTGTTGGGCGATCCGGGTTTGCTGGCGCCGATCGCCGCGCGCTGGTAGGCGAGGCGGAGGCGAGTAACCGGTCGGCGGCGGGGCATGGCCGGCCGCCGAACGCGATTGGCAGCTATGTGCGGCTGATGGTGATCAAGCAGCGGCCGGGTTGGGGCTACGAGACGCTGGTCAGGGGAGATCTCGGATTCGCCGCATCTGCTGCGCTTCTGTCTGATCGCGGATGGACCGGCGCGTCCCGGGACGAGTCGACGGTGCGCAAGCTCGCCCGCCGCCTGGCTCCGGACGGTGGCCGAAATCACTCGGCTGGTGATCGCCAAGGCGAGCGCGAGACGCGCTTGGTGGGGGCGCGGCGGTGAGGGTCGACTCGACGGTGAGCGTTGACTCGACGGTGAGGGTCGACTCGATGGTGAGCGTTTGACTCGACGGTGAGCGTTAACTCGACGGTGAGCGTTGACTCGACGCTGAGGGACGACTCGACGGGGATCGAGGCCGACATCCGCTACCCCTCCAACGCGATGCTCGCCCTGCAGGGGCACGCGCCCGCTGGCCAGGGACGGCGCCAAGTTTCACGGGATGGTCAAGGGCGCCGCTCGGCAAGTGCGAGATCGGTCGCGTCGGTGGGCAAGACGGTCCGCGCGACTCAAGAACCCTTGCCCGGCGCACGGCCCGGGGCGTGCGGCGTGACCTCGCTCGACCGCCACCGCCACCAGCGCGCCGACGCCCTCCCCGTAGATCCTCGCGAAGGGGGATCGCTCGACGATCCCGCTCTCTTGTAGTGGGGGACGACGCGGCCTTCGATGTCGTCGCGTGAGAACCCGAGTCTGCGTGGCTCGGAGCCTCGTCTTCGCGCCTGACGGGCATTAGCGCGTGCGCGAGCCGGAGTTCGCGTAGAGGCGCTCGTACAGCTCTTCCACGCGGGCGACCATCACGTCGAGGTCGAACTCCGCACGCCGGCGCTCGCGCCCGGCCGCCCCCATGGCGCGGCGGCGACCCGGATCGCCCAGGAGCGCGTCGAGCGCCTCCGCGAGCGCAGCTGGGTTGCGGCGGGGCACGAGCAGCCCGTGGACGCCGTCCTCGAGCAGGTGGGCGAGCCCGCCGACGCGGGTCGCCACCACGGGCAGTGCGGCCTCCATGTACTCGAGGACAGAGAGCGGCGTGCCCTCGAAGTCCGAGCAGGTCACCGCGACATCGAGCGCGGCGAGCACGTCGGGCACGTCGTCGCGCGCGCCCAGGAGTCGCACGCTGTGCGAGAGCCCGAGCTCGGCGACGAGGGCCTCGAGCGGCGCGCGCTCCGGCCCGTCGCCGACGATGAGGACCCGCGCTTCAGGCCAGCGCGCCACGAGCTGGGCGGCGGCCCGCACGAGGACGTCGAAGCGCTTCTCCGAGCGCAGCATCCCCACGCTGCCAACGACGGGGGCGTCCCGGGCGATGCCCAGCTCGCGGCGCAAGTTGCGCGAGGGGCTCGGCGCACGCGCTGCGATCCCGTTAGGGACGAGCACCACGTCTCGGGGGGCGATGCCCTCGAACTCGATCATTCGCCGCCGGTCCTCCGCCGAGCAGGCGATGAGCACGTCGCTGCCACGCGCGATGAGGTGCCGGTCGAGGAGCCGGCGCCGCCGGGAGCCGCTGAAGGCCCAGCTGTGCTCGTGGGCCACGACCACGGGGACGCCGCTCAGGCGCCCGAGCACGACGGCCCACAGGTTGGAGCCGAGCAGGTGCCCGTGGATGATCTGCACCTTCCCGCTGCGTAGGAGGCGCACGAGCGGGCGCCAGGCGGCGACGTCCCAGGTCCCCTTCCGCGCCAGGCCAAGGAACTGGACGCCCGCGGCCTCAGCGGCGGCCCGGAACCGCTCGGGAATCTCGGGCGCCCGCGCGTGTGCCGGATCGGTCCAGCGCGACACGCAGAGGGTGGTCGCGAAACGTTCGGAGTCGAGCCGCGTGGCAAGATCGGCGGCCAGGCGCTCGGCCCCGCCGTGCACCAGACGGTCGATTAGCACGACCACGCCCAGGCGGCGGTCCGGTCGCATCGTGGGGCTATCCTAGCCTTGAGTTTCAAGCCCTCTCAAGTGCACTGCACCATCACTTCATGACCACCACCTCCCCTGGGCCGGACGAGAGCGCAACCGTGCTGGGCCAGTACCTCGGCGCGATCCGCGCCCGCACGTTGGTCGTCGTGCTGATCACGCTCGCGACCGTCGGTTGCGCGGCCGCCCTCCTGGCCACCCGCGCGGCCACCTACGAGAGCTCCGCCGAGTTGCTCGTCACCGCACTGCCCGTGGACGACCGCACCTTCCTCGGCACCGCCCTGCTGCGCGACTCTGGCGACCCCACGCGGACCGTCCAGACCGCGGCCGCGCTCCTCGCCTCGCCACGCGCCGCGCAGGACACGGCCCGTCGGCTCGGCGGCGGCCTGACCTCCGACGACGTCCAGCAGAACATCAAAGTCCAGCCGCTCGGCGACAGCAACATCCTCAGCGTCACGGCCTCCGCGACGTCGGCGGCAGCGGCGACCCGGCTCGCCGACCAGTACGTCCGCAGCGCGCTCGCGGTGCGCGGGCGCCTGCTGCGGCGCCAGCTCGACGCGGCCATCACCGCCATCGGGCTCAATCCCGCGGCGAGCGACGCCGCGCGCCTAGCAGAGTTGCGGGCCGTGCGTCAGCGCGGTGACCCGACGCTCATCCTTTCCCACGCGGCGGAGACTCCGCGGGCCGCCACGGGCGCACCGGCCCCGCTCGTGCTCCTCCTGGCCGCTATCGCCGGCTTCACCCTCGGCTCGATCGCGGCGCTGCTCATGGAGCGCTTCGACCGCCGTGTGCGCGACTCCGGCGAGCTGCTCGCGCTCGCGCCGATCCCGATCGTGCTGCGGGTGCCCACGACGGGGCGCAAGGGGCGCCACGCCTCGAGTGACCGCTTCGCGTGGTCGGTGCGCGAGGCTTTCAGGACGCTGCAGATCGAGCTCGACCAGCGCCGTGCCGAGGCGGGCGGCGCCAGCAATGCGGTCATGGTTACGAGCGCCTCGAGCGCCGACGGCAAGACAAGCACGGCCCTCAACCTCGCCTTCGCTCTCGTGGGCGCCGGCCACCGCGTGATCCTCATGGACTGCGACCTGCGCAGGCCCGACATTGCCCGCCGGCTCGGGCTCGAGCCCGAGCCCTCGGACGGGCTCGTCGCCCTGTTGACGTCGCGCGTCGCCCTCAGCGAGCTTCTTCAGTCCGCGCGGCCAAACCTGCAGGTGCTCGCGGCCGCGGGGGGGTCGAGCGACAACCCGCTGCTGCACGGGCTCGAGCGGCGGATGGGCGAGATCCTCAAGGAGGCTCGCGAGCTGGCCGACTACGTGGTCATCGACAGCCCGCCGCTCGGCGAGGTCGGCGACCCCCTGACCATCGCGGGCCACGTGGACGCCCTGCTCCTCGTCGTGCGCCCGCAGCACACCAACCGCGAGGCGCTGCGGACCACCGTCGAGCGGCTCGAGCGCGCGAACACGACGCCCGTCGGGTGGGTGGTCATCGGCGAGGAGGGCACGAGGCCCTCCTCCTCCTACTTCGAAGCGGAGGCCAACGGCTTGGACCGGCCCGGGCGCATCCGATCCCTGGCCCGGTAGCGGGCCGAGAGCAGCAGACCGGCGGGTCCGCGCGGCACCATCCACGTGCGGTCGTGGCGGTCGACTGCGCCGAAGCGGTACTTGTACGCCTCCGTGCCGCGCAGGAAGTCGAGAGTGCGCGCCCCGGCGCGCGCCGCAAAGCGGATGGCGTGGTAGGTCAGCACGCTGCCCATGCTGAAGCGTGCCCACGCGGGATCCCATCCCCACTGGTACGCGGCGAAGGTGTCCTTCCACCAGAAGCCGTAGAGGACACCCGTGACCGCTCCGTCGTGGCGGGCCACGACCGCCGCGGGCCCTCGCCCCGGCTCGCCGCACTCCGCTAGGCGCAGGTGCAGGGCGAGGTGCTCAGGGCCGAAGGCCGTACCCTCGACGCGCTGGGCGCGCAGGCGTCCGTGCAGCGCGAACAGCGCGCGCAGCAACGGCTCGTCCACTTGCCCGGGCGCCACCCACTCGAAGCGCACCCCCTCACGCTCGAGGCGGCGCGTAAAGCGCGGCAACTGGCGGCGCAGCTCGCGGGATCGCCCCACCGCCTCGTCGGGACCCGGCAGGGTCATGCGCGGACAGGTGGTGACTTCGACGACGCGTGCGCGCGCAGGCACGGGCGGGCGCTCCCAGGCCGGGTCGGCGCCGCGCAGCAGCAGGCCCGCCCCCCCGATGGCCTGCGCGAGCCACGCTGCGACCTCGGCGTGCCGATCGGCGGGCACGAGCCAGCCGCAGTGGTCGGCGGCCCCCGGGCCGCTCCCTGCGTTGACATTGACGGGAAGGTCGACCGGGAGCGCGCCGTACAAACGGGCACGATCCTCGCTGAGGGCGACGAGGGCCTCGAGGCGCCCGGAGGGCGCCCGCCACGCCGCAAGGCGCGTGGGCGGGCGCCCGGCGATGGTCTGCCACCAGCCGAGGACCCAGTCGGCCGACTGGAAGTAGGAGGACTCACCCAGGCGCAGGGCGAGGTCGCCCCAGTCGCGCGTGAGGGCGTCGAGGGTGGCGGGGTCCTCAAGCGCGATCACCTCGGGCGAGCTCACCGCCGTCGGCGCGGCCCGGGCGCTACGTCGGGAGCTTGCGCCGGGCGTCGCGCAGGATCGACCAGGAGCGGAACACCGCCTCCTTCGTGCGGTCGATAGGCGGCGATGCCCCTGGCGGCCGGGGCGAGAGATGGAGCTTGCGCATCCGGCGGTTGATCCGGTACACGGTCTCCGCCCGTCGGCAGAAGGCCGTGAAAAACGGAATCGAGAAGGAGATCGAGACGCCGGCCTCCGTCTCGACCCAGTGGGGCACGTACGACGGCAGGTAGACGCCGAGCCCCGCCTCGATGCGAAAGTTGTCGGCCACCGCCTGCATGGCCGCGAAGTCGCACTCCTCGCCGTCGATGTAACGGCTGCGCTCGCGCTGCAGGATGCTGGGATCGCCGTCGAAGGCGGCGACGTGGACGTTTTTCGTCCCCCGCACCTGGAGCAGGAAGCTGTGCTCGACGTCGAAGTGCATCGGCGTCGTCGCGGCGGGCGAGGAGATGAAGAGGTAGCCGGCGCGGTCGACGATGCCGCCCTCGCGGTCGGCCACGAGGGCGTCCACCTCGTCGAGGCATTCGTGGATGACCCCGGCGTACTCGGGCACCTGGTGGATGTCGCGCAGCGAGACGCGGAAGCCGTTGCGCTCGACGTCGAGGATGGTCTGCGAGGGCGGGCCCTCGCCCGACGTCGACGTACCCCTCCGTGTTGATGAACGGCGAGCTGGCCGCGTTCGCGCCGGACGGCGTCGGGCGGCAGCCGGTCCGCGAGCTCGGCGATGGCGTCCAGCGTGAAGAGCGGATGGTCGGAAAGGCCATGCTTGACGTAGACCGATCGATGCGCAAAGGCCTCCGCGAACGTCTGGCGATCGATGTCGACCAGCATGGACTCTCCGACGTTCCCCACGATCCCTCCGTCTCTCAACTCGGCAGCGTGCCAAGCGTATCCCCCCGCGGGAGCCTCGATCCGCTGGTCGCTGTTCACGTCGCTCATCTCGACTGACAAGGTGAGCGTCGCGCTCTCCAACCCGCGAGGCTCTGCCGGGTGGTCGAGATGGAGCGCGTCGAGCGATCCACGGCAGTGGTCGTTGCGTGCGATGGCGCGATTGGTGCGCCGCACCTCGGCGGCGGTCTCATAGAAGCGCCCTGAACTTCACGAAGGCGCGGAGCGGCTGCATGCCGCGATGCTACGTCCCTCAGCACCGAGGTCGTGGCGCAAAAACACAAACGTTTGGTGACGGCTGCGTATGGCCGCTCGGAGGTTTGAAGACCCCGTTTCCGGGGCAGTTCCAAAACCGCGAGACGCGATGGAGCTGGCCACCCCGGCCTAGGAACGTGCTGGCGCCTGGGTCGTCCCCTGATTCACCCCATCGGGGGAGGCAGGACTTCCACGCGCAAGGACGAGATTTGTCGCACTTTGCGAAAAAACGCATCCCCGGTACCCTCGGCGATGTGGCAACGCGCTGCAGCATGGGGTACACGTGGAGCAGCCGTAAAAAGCGGCTCTCAAGGGCCCGGACTTCAGAGAGCGAGGCGTGAGAGCGAAGGTGGTGTCAGCGGACGGATCACCTGGCGGACCCAGCGTCGCCCGCCGCGCCCGGTTCCGGCTTCTAGCCGCGCTGGTTTTTGGGGCGCTCGTCGTTCTGAGCCAGAGCGCGTCCGCCCAGGGTTCGGAAGCAGAGGAGGCGGTCCAAGAGGACACCGCCGCAACGGAGGCGGTCCAAGAGGACACCGCCGCAACGGAGGCCGATGTCGACTCCGGGGCGCAGCGAGGTCCCCCCTTCGGAGCCACCCGCGCGCACGGACGTGCCGGTCCCAAACGCAGACGATGATCCGGCGGCGGCGGGGCCCTCGGACCCTGCCGATTCCGTGGCACCGAGCCCCGGCGACCCCGCGGAGGCGTCACCGGTGCCTTCGGAGGTTCCGGAGGCTACCCCGGTCCGCGACGACACAGGCTCGGCGCCACCGGACGTCGAGCCTCCGATCGCGGCGAGCGAGGGCGCGTCCCAGGCCGAGCCCGCTGTTGCAACGGCCGCTCCGGAAGCGCCCGCGATGCGCTCCGCCTCCGCTCCCGGCGGAGCCTCTCGCCCCCGCCACTTCGCCGTCGTTGAAAGCCTCGCAGGACGACCGGCGTGTGGCAGTGGTCGCCCTTTGGAGAGCGATCCCGCTCGTCCGGCTTGGCACCGCGGAGGCCGTGAGCCCGCCGCTCCCGCCAGTCGCGCTGCTCGGCTCGGCTCCTGCCGCGCGTCCCACGAGCGATGTGGTGGCCGCCGCGGACGAGGAGCGACCGCCCCGGCCTGCGCTCGAAGATCCCGGCTCGCGCAGCTCGCCCAGCGCACCGGATGCCTTTGCCTGCGGCGGCGCGAGCGCCTGCGCGGGTGGCTTCGCGCCCAGCGTCCTCATCCTCTTCACGGCACTTGCGTGCCTCTGCACGCTGCTGTTCGAGCGTCTCGTGGGTCGCCTGCAGCTCTTGGCGGTCGGAGAGCTTCGTAAGCCTTCGCGAACGCCCCGGCTAGTTCCTTCCGAGTCCCCACCACCGCCAGTGGCGCCCATAGCCCCTGGCGGCGACTCGACCGGAAAGGAATACTCAATGCAAGAGACAGGTCCCGCGCCACCCTCCCCTAAGACTCCCGTCTACGGCTACGCGAGCACCGCCGCCAGAGAGGCCGGCATCTTCAGCGAAGAACTCCGTGAGCAGGCGGAAGTGATCGAGGCCGCAATGCGATCGGCTCGGCATCGCACTGCTCCAAGTTGTCAGCGAGCGCGAGCCCTACAACGGCCAAGGACTCGGGCGACCGGGTCTGGAATACGCGTTGAGACAGATCTCAGCAGGCGAGGCGGGTGGGTTGATGGTCTGCGACCTCTCCCGGCTGACTCGCTCGGCGGCTCAACTCGGGACCATCCTCGAGTGGTTCGTAAACCGCGAGGCGCGGCTGGTCTCGCTTGCCGAGGAGATCGACACGGCGGAGCGCAGCGGCCTCGTTGCCACACGCACGTTGATCGAGTTCTCCAACCGCGAGCGCAAGCGGGTCACTGATCGCACCCGCCGCGGGCCTCCAGGTCGCGCGCGGCAACACGGGGCCTAGGCCGCGGCCGGCCGTGACTGACGATCCCGACCTGAGGGAGCGGATACACGAGATGCGCGAGCAGCGCATGAGCCTGCAGGCCATAGCAGACAAGCTCAACGCGGATGGCGTCCCCACGGTCCGAGGCGGCGCGAAGTGGCGCCCCTCCAGCCTGCAGTCAGCTACCGGCTACAGACGCAGAAAGCCGGACCTGGCCTTCCTGCTGGGCCAGGAGGAGCCCCAACGCGACCAATTGGCGTCTTCCGGCTGACAGCGTCTGGGCCTTGACCGTTTGAACATCGCCGTGGACGCGGGCACGGCCGGGGCGCATGTGACAGCCATCGTCGCGGCGGCCGAGCGAGCCGCCGAGCAGCCCCGCGCCCAAGCGGAGCAAGGGCTGTGCGCGGATCGCGCAGGCGTACCGTGCCGCCGAGGCCCGGGTGCACGAGGAGACCGGCATGACACCCGACGCAGGCCACTCGGCTGACGAGTGGTACCGGATCGGCGACGCGGCCCTCAGACGGCGCGATGCCCCCGGGGCGCTGACGGCGTTTCGCAGCGTGCTGGCCGCGGACGACAGGCACCCGAACGCTAAGGGCCTATGCCGGTAGGGCAGCGAGCTTGGCGGCGCGAGCCTTCTTGAAGGCGATCAGGCCGCTGGCGAGTTGGAGCAGGGCGAGGTGGTTGTCGTCCTTCTTGGACCAGCGGATCAGGATCGCGCGGTTGCGGTTGAGCCATGAGTGGCAGGCTTCGACGACCCAGCGGCGCGCCCTCCAGTCGGGCTGGCGGACCTTCGCTTCGAGCTCCTCGCCGCGCGTGCGGATGTGCGGCGTGAGGTCGTAGTCGGCGACCACATCGCGCGACTCCTGGTTGTCGTAGGCCTTGTCCAGGCAGATGCCCTGGGGCGCCTGCTCGGTCGGTTTGGGGCGCTCGATCGGGATCGAGTCGAGCGTCGGCTTCAGCAGCTTGTGGTCGTTGCGGTTGGCGCCCTCGTGGTCGAGTCCGATCGGCACTCCCGCGCCCTCCGCGAGGACCGAGCGCTTAGCCCCTTTTTGGCTCTGTCAGTGGGATTCGGCCCCGTCTTCGGGCCGCCGAGCGGCGCCTTTGACATCGCCCCGTCGGCCGCCAGCCAGGCCCAGTCGATACCCACCTGCTGGTCGTAGGCGCAGCCCGGCGCAGATCTCGCGGGAACAGCGCCTGGCCAGTCCACTCCTGGAAGCGCCGGCGGCTGGAGATGATGCAGCTGGCGGCCTGGTCAGGTCGAGCGCGTTCCACTGCATCCCGGTCCTGAGCACCAACAGGATCGCGTCCATCGCGTCGCGGTCGGGCACGCGCGGGTTGTGGCAGCCGAGCGGGTGTGGCGGCCGCTCGGGCAGACGGTTGAGCTCCTCGTCGTCCGACAGCCAGTTGGCAGGGCCAGCCTGTCTCGTCCTTCAAACGAGTCCCATCATCGACCTCCCCAGGTCGCAATCGGCGGTCAGCGGGGAGATTCGACGCGGGCTACATAACTCCTACCGGCATGGGCCAAATACCGCCTCGGCGGGCTGGCCGAGGATGGCCGCCAGGTCTGACGACCCCTGAACGCAACCGTGGCGCGGGATGGCCGGGCCGTCGCCCGGGCCACGCCCGCTCGGCGAGCATCCCGAGCCCGGCCGCGATCGCGGGGATGAGGACGAGTCGAGTCGGCCGTTGGAGTAGTTGGCCGCGATCAGGATCGTGACGAGGCTGCCGAGACTGGCTCCCCGGGCAAGGATGAGGAAGGGGTCGTCGCGATCGGAGAGCACGTACAGCTTGACCAGCCCGATGAGCACCAAGGCGCCCATGACGAAGGCCAGGGGCGGGACCGCGGTCTCCAGCGGGTACTCGAGGTCGTACCTGACTACCGTGGCGATCTGGGTGCGGGTACTCGCTGAGGATGGAGTTCCAGCTCGTGTCCGTCGGGACCCGGTAGGCGTTGAACGCGTAGGCCAGGTTGTCGCGGAAGGGGGCGGCGAACAGCAGCGGCGCCGGGAGCGACGCGAGCACCCCGGTCGCGAGAAGCGCGATCGACCTGCGCGATCGTTCGCGCAGGGCGAGCCAGCCGGTCGCCGCGATGAGGACGACGTTCGCGTCCCGCGTGAACGAGAGCACGAGGACGAGCACCATCCACGCCGGAAGCCAGCCGTAGCCCGGCGAGCCTAACGCTGCCACGCGGCGAGCAGCGCGGCGATCAGCAGGCTGAGGGCCAGGAGGTCGGTGCTCGGGGACCGGCCCGACGTGGAAGACGGGCGGAAGCACGGTGCAGAAGACGCTCACCACCACGCTCACACCGGGCGCGAAGCGGCGACGGGAGCAGGAGATAGAGGAGCGGAGCCAGCAGCGCCCAGCCCACCAGCGACGGGGCCTCGATGCTTCGCTGCCCGGCCACAGGCTGCAGCGCAGCTGCCAGGACCGGGACGGTCCAGCGGCGCCGATAGAAGCGGGAGCTGTAGGTCTGCCACGCCGGGTTGTCGATGCGTCGCAGGGCGGGTGGGAGGTCGCGCTCCTTGCGCTTGAGCTCGGCCGCACCGTCGCTCGCGAACACCTCGCGCAGGGCATCGGCCTGGCTCTCGCCCTGGACCTCGCGCTTCTGCGCCATGTAGAAGAGGCTGTCCGGCGCCCACCGCACGTCGGGCTGGTGTACGGCAGGACCAGGAGGATCCCGAAGGCGAGCAGCGCATCGGAGCTGCCAGCAGGTCGCGCCGACGATGCCGCGCTTTCCCATGTGCGAGGGAACGCTTACGCCGCGGCGTACTGGGTTTTCCTGGTGTCCCTTCCACGTCAGCGCTGCGACGAGATGCCCCAACCTAACACAGCACGAGGGAGCCGCCGGACCGGAACGTCCGCCGATGCCCGGTGACATCCCACGTCCGGCCGAACTTCGTTCCGCACCGACGAAGGTCCCCACCAGGGTGAAGCCCTGGGCGAGGTGCAGACGCGTGGTCGCGGACGTACACGACGTGGCGTCCGTCTAGTCACCGAGGTGGAAGAACTCCGTGCTCCGGCTTCTACCTTGGCAACGTCACCGCCCCGACCAGCCAGCAGATCGCCTGCGCCCAACTCACCGGAACCCTCAAGAGGATCGGCCGCGAGGCGCGCTTGAGACTCAGACCTTGAAGAACCGGCTCTAGCTGATGTCCGCCCTGCGCGACCGCGCCGCTGCGCTCGCGGGGAGAACTCGACGGCTTGCGCGAGCAGGCGTACCACGCCGGGGACGGCGAGCTTCACGGCGAACTCCGGGGGCTAGGTGGCACGTTGAGAGGCTCCCGGGGCGTATGCACGGTCGGCAGCTACGAGGCGCTGCGCGCCGGGTCTAGAAGAACAGCTGCACCACGAGATCGAAGCGGAGGCCGCAGCACGAGCGCAGGCCGACTATCAGCACCAGAAGGCAATCAGCGCATCGTGGGAGGCCCTTCGCGCCATGTGAGGGGTCAGGGCACCTGCCATCTGTCGAAATGACAAAACTCCGCCTGAGCGGGGCTTTCTGATGTGGGCCGGGTAGGGATCGAACCTACGACCTCGGATTATGAGTCCGCTGCTCTAACCGCTGAGCTACCGGCCCCGCGGGGCTACGGTAGCGCCCGCTCGCACGTCGCTCGGCTGCGGTCGAGCAGGTTGCCGTCGAGGTCTCGGAAGTCGAGCCGCGCCGCTCCGGGCGTCAGCGTCAGTCGCAGTGCGCCGGTGCGGTCCGAGCGCCCGAACGCCACGCGCGGGTTCGGGCGCAGCGAGTAGCGGACGCTGCCGCCGGCCCCGGACACGTACTCGGTCAGGCCCGCTCGCTTGCGGTAGCGCATCAGGACGTGCTCGTGGCCGTTGAGCACCAGGCGCGCGCGGTCTCGCAGCGCCTGCCAGAACGGCGCCACGTCCGGAGCGTCGCCGTGGACGGTTCCGGCGCTGAAGCGCGGACGGTGCCAGAAGGCAAGGCGACAGGTGGTGTCGCGTTTGGCGAGCGCGCCGTTCAGCCAGCGCAGCTGCTTCGAATCCGCCGCGTGCGGGGCCTCCGAGTTCAGCGCCATCAGCTCCCAGCCCGCGAGCTCGAAGCGATACCAGGGCCGCGCTCGCCGGTAGCGACGCCAGTACGGGTAGTAGCCGACCTCGCGGTTGCCCCATTCGTGGTTGCCCGCCGTCGGCCACATGATCGATGCCAGTCGCCCGTAGATCGGCTCGAAGTTGCGCTCGTAGTCCTCGGCCGTGCCGCTCGGGTAGACGTCGCCGAGGTAGAGCACGGCATCGGGTTCGTCTCTGTCGATCATCCGAGCGAGGCGGCGGGCGGGTGCGGTGCCGTCGGCCCCGTCCCCCACCGCCCAGACCACCGCGCGCGGCTCGGGCTGCGCGGCGCCGCCAGCAGTCATCGCCAGGGCCGCCGCGGCGATCACAGCGCCGATCACGGCAACACCACCAGCGCGTCGCTGACCGGGCGCTCGCCGCCGGCGTCCGAGGGCCGGTTGACCACTCGCCCGCGCACGGTCATCGCAGTCGAGCCGCCACCGTCGAGGTTGAGCGCGTCGCGCGCGCCGAGCGAGCGCATCAGGCGCGCCGCCTCGGGCAGTGTCACCCCGGCGCTCCACCCCGCCCGCCGGCCGTCGACAGTCACGAGCAGCAGGCTTCCGTCTGCCCGTCACGCCGGCCAGCGTTCGCGGATTTCGTGCGGCCACGAAAGACCGATAGAACCACGGCGCCGACAGCGGCGCGAAGCCCTCGGCGCCGGCGCGCACGCGCACCCGGCGGCCCGACAGCAGCCGCGGCCCGCCGCCCACGATCCCGGCCACGCTCTCCGGGGCAAGCGGCGCCCGCGCGGCGCGCAGGCCGAAGTCGATCTCGACCCGCGTCCCGGCCGTCAGATAGCGATCGAGGAAGCGCCGCGCGTCGCCGGTGCCCGGCGAGCACGACGCCGTCGCGCGGGACCGACGCCCCGCCGGGAGCGAGCTTGGTGACGACCCCTCCGCGCACCACCGCCGCGAGCGCGACGCCTGGAGTGCGCGCTCCCCACGCCGGCGTGAAGGCAATCAGCTCGCTCGGGTCGGTGCAGGTTGTGGCCGCGTCCGGGCGCTCGGTCGGGCGGTCGCCGCCACGACCGCCACACGCGGGCACCAGGCCCGGCCGCCGGTTGACCCCGTCGAGCAGCCGCGTCCGCCCGCTCGCCTCCACCTCGCCCTGGAAGCCGAGCGCCGCCAGCGAGCGAGAGGCGCCCAGCAACAGCGCCGTCCTGCCCGCCGACCGGCTCGCTGACGAGGACGCCGCCGGCCGCGAGCGCTCCCGCCGGATTGCCGTCGGCGGCGAAGTAGCCGCCGTTCACCGCCGCCACCGCACTCATCCCCGCGCGCCAGCGCGCTCGGCCTGGCGCGCTCCCCCACCGCGTCGCCGGCCGGGCAACGAGCACCCGCGCGTCCGGATCGATCCGGAGCACGTTCACCCGCCAGGGCCCGCCCTCGCGAGCGATCCGCGTCCAGCGGACCCCCGGCGCCACCTCGGCGCTCGAGCGCCGCTCGTCGAGCGACCGCGGCCCCAGCGGCAGCTCGGCCGCGGCGCTCGCGCGGTCCCGCGCGAGCGTCATCGCGAGTGCGAAAAGCGCGATGCGCGGAAGACCATGCGCCGGTAAGGGTCGCAGCAGATCGGCGCAACGGCGCCCGGGCGCGCTGAGGGCTCTCAGCTCGTCAGAGCCTTCTCGATCGCCGCCTGCAGCTCGCGGGCGCTGTACGCGCCCTCGAGGCGCGCGGCGATCTTGCCCTGCTTGTCGATCGCGAAGGCCCAAGGCTCGCTGGGCAGACGCCAGGCGGCGACCTGCGGCCGAAAGCCCGTCCTGGATCTCGTTGTTCGTTGTAGATCTCCATGTGGATGAACTCCACCTCGTCGCCGTACTCGGCCTTGAGCTGCTCGGCGACGTCGACGACCGGCCCGCAGACGCGGCTCTGGCACAGGCGCGGCGTGGCGAAGACCAGCACCACCGGCTTCTTGCCGACCACGTCCGCGAAGTCGACCTCATGCATGCGTCGAGGGCGGCACGCGGGTGTCGATGGACTCGATGTCGCCGGCGGCGTCGGCCTCGGTCGGCGTGTGGATCAGCGGCGCCTTGTCGCCCACCGCCGGCACGGTGTCCTTCGGCGAAACGACGATCTCCGGGAGCGCCGAGGTGGCGGCCACGAGGCGGTCGTCGAGGCGAGCGATCCCGAGCAGCTCGTACTTGCCGGGCTTGTCGAAGGGAACGTCGGCGACGTAGACGGACTTCGCCGCGTCGGGGTCGGACGCCGAGGACTGGCTCTGGAATTGCGGCTTGACCTCGAGCGACTCGTAGCGCGCCACGTACGGCCCCTCCGCCTCGCCCCCGCCGGCCGGCGCGACGTAGACCGCCGTGGCGGCGTCGGCGATCTGGGCGCGCGACGCGGTGAACAGGCCAAAGCCGAGGCGGTTCTCGTCCGGGCGTGAACTGCGAGACCGAGGGCGCGAGCACGGGGCCCGGCCTCCGGCAGCTCGGCCGCGCAGCTCGACAAGCGTCTTGCCGGTGGCCGCGGGGAACTGCTCGGGCCGCGCCTCGGGCGGCGGCTTGGCGGCCCCATCGTCGCCGTCGTCGCCACCGCAGCCGCCGGCCACGAGCGCGCATGCGAGGAGAACGGCGAAGGTGATGCGGCGACGGCTCACGGCGGCCAAGGGTATGGAACGCGTCTCGCGCGGGCCGCCGGCCGCTCGGATCCTTAACTCGCCCTTCGCATAGCCTGCCGCGCCATGAACTCGCATTCGCGCGCCGCGCTGATCACAGGCGGCTCGAGCGGAATCGGCTTGGCCATCGCCCGGGCGCTCGGGCGAGGATGGCTACGGGCTGACCGTCTCTGCGCGCCGCCCGGAGAAGCTCGAGGAAGCGGCGCAGACGCCTGCGCGCCGACGGCTTCGACGTCCATGCGGTGGCCGCCAACATGGCCGACGAGGAGGCGATCAAGAACGTCGTGACCGAGCACCGCGAGCGCTTCGGCCGGCTCGACGTGCTGATCAACAACGCCGGGATCGGGATCGGCTCGGCCGTCGCCGACACCGCCACCAAGAAGCTCGACCTGCAGCTCGACGTCAACCTGCGCGCCGTCTACCTGGTCGCCCGCGAGTGCATCCCCATGCTCAAGGAGGCCGGCGCCGAGCACGGCAAGGCGCTGATCGCCAACACCGCGTCGATCGCCGGCAAGCACGGCCAGGGCTGGCTGTCGGCCTACTCGGCGACGAAGTTCGGCGTGGTCGGCCTCTCCCAGGGACTGCACAAGGAGCTGGCGAACGACGGCATCCAGGTGACGGCGCTCTGTCCCGGCTTCGTGGCCACGGCAATGACCGACTGGGTCGAGGGTCAGGTGTCCAAGGAGGAGATGATCCAGCCCGAGGACATCGCCGAGTCGATCCGCTTTCTCCTACGCACCTCGTCGCCACTGCGTCGTGCCGGAGATCCAGTTCATCCGCCCGGGCGACTCCGAGATCTGAGGCTCGCTCCACCTCGGCGAGCGCGCGCTCGTACTCGTCGAGGCGCCGGAAGGGGCGCAGCCAGGCCCAGCCGGGCTGGTATCGGAGCTAGCGCGGCTCGGTGCGGCGCTCGCCCGGTGCCGCACGCGCTCGGGCGCCGCGGCCGCGGCACTCCCGCGAGCGACGGCGTCTCCTCGAGCGCGATGCTCGCGTCGAGCATCACGCGCAGCGTGTTGACCTCGCGCTCGGTGGCGGGGCGCGCCGGCGGCGGCGGCGCGCCGGTGTAGCGGTCCCAGGCGCGCGCGAAGCTGGCCAGGCTGGTGCGCCCGCCGTTGCGATGGGCGGCGAGCATCGGGCAGATCCCGCCGTGGCGGTCGGTGTAGGCGCCCACGATGATGCGGTTGGCCTCGATGCCGTCGAGCATCGCCTCGCCGCGTGTTGAGCGGGAGGCAGTCGATCGCGGTGCGGAGGTCGCGGGCGGGGTTACGGCGTCTCATGTGATGAGCTAGGATGCGGGCTCGACTTGAAGCACGCGCTCGACTCGCACAAGCGGCGAAAGGAGAGTTGCATGCGGCTGGGCCTGATGCTCGGCTACTGGGGTCTGGGTCTGACGCGCCGAGGATCAGCTCGTGCTGGTCCGCGAGGCCGAGGCGGCCGGCTTCGACTCCGTCTGGACCGCCGAGGCCTACGGCTCCGACGCGGCCACCCCGCTCGCCTGGTTCGCCGCCCAGACCGAGCGCATCCGGCTCGGCGCGGCGATCCTCCAGATCCCGGGGCGCTCTCCCGCGATGACGGCGATGACGGCCGTCACGCTCGACCACCTCTCGGGCGGACGCTTCTCGCTCGGCCTCGGCACCTCGGGGCCGCAGGTGGCCGAGGGCTGGCACGGGCAGCGCTTCGGCAGGCAGCTGGCGCGCACGCGCGAGTACGTGGAGATCGTGCGCAAGGCGCTCGCGCGCGAGCGGCTCGTCTACGAGGGCGAGAAGTACCAGCTGCCGCTGCCCGACGGCCCGGGCAAGGCGCTTGAAGCTGATGATCGCGCCGGTGCAGGAGCGGATCCCGATCTACATCGCGGCGATCGGGCCGAAGAACACGCAGCTCGTGGGCGAGATCGCCGACGGCTGGCTGCCGGTCTTCTTCTCGCCCGAGCACGTGGACGGCTCGCGCGCCCTGCTCGACGGAGGGCGCGGCGCGCTCGGGCCGCTCGCTCGACGGCTTCGACATCGCCCCCACGGTTCAGGTGTCGATCGACGACGATCTCGACCGCGCCCGCGACGTCATGCGCCCGTTCGTCGCGCTCTACGTCGGGCGGCATGGGGTCGCGCGACAAGAACTTCTACAACCAGCTGGTGCAGCGCTACGGGTTCGAGGACGCCGCCGCCGAGATCCAGGACGCTCTACCTCGACGGCAAGAAGGAGGAGGCCGCAGCCGCGATACCCCCCGAGCTGATCGACCTCGTCACGATGTGCGGGCCGCGCGACCGGGTGAAGGAGCGGCTCGAGGTCTACCGCGAGGCGGGCGTCGGGACGCTGATCGTCTCCTCCATGGCCTTCGACCTCGAGCAGCGCAAGCGGACGATCCGCGAGCTCGCGGAGATGCTCTGAGCGAGCGGTCGCCCCGGCGCATCCTGCTGGCTGCGTTCGGCGACCCGGGGCATGCCTTTCCGGCGATCGCGCTGGGGCGCGAGCTCGCGCGGCGCGGTCACGAGGTGACGCTCGAGACGTGGTCGAAGTGGCGCGAGCACGCCGAGCGCGAGGGGATGCGCTTCGCCCCGGCGCCCGAGTACCAGGTCTTCCCCACGCGCGAGCGCCCGCTCAAGCCCTACGAGGCCGCGGTGCTCGCCTCGGCGCACACGCGCGAGCTGATCCGCTCGGCCGACCCCGAGGTGGTGGTGGTGGACATCCTCACGGTGGCGGCCGCGCTCGCGGCCGAGTGCGAGGAGCGGCCCTGGGTCACGCTCGTGCCGCACGTGATGCCGATGGGCCAGCCCGGGTTTCCCGTCTATGCGCTCGGCGCCGTGCGTCCGCGCACGCCGCTCGGCGATCGGCTCTGGCGCTACACCCGGCCGCTGCTCGCGAGGGGCGAGGAGCAGGGCCGGCTCGAGCTCAACGGCGCGCGCGAGCGGGTCGGGCTGCCGCCGCTGTCCTACGCCCACGGCGGCATCTCGCGCCGGCTCGCGCTGGCGGCGACGTTCCCGCAGCTCGAGTATCCGCGACCCGAGCCCGAGCCATGGCTGCGGGTGACCGGGCCGCTGCTGTGGGAGCAGCCCTTCGGCGAGGTCGAGCTGCCGCCGGGCGACGATCCGCTCGTGCTGGTGGCGCCCTCGACGTCCCAGGACCCCGAGCACGGCCTGGTGCGAGCCGCTCTGCTCGGCCTGGCGGACCGGCCGGTGCGCGTGCTGGCGACCACCAACCGGCGCAGACCTCCGCGACCGCTGACGGTCCCGCCGAACGCGCGGCTGGTCGACTGGGTCTCCTACGCGCGCACCATGCCGCGCTGCGCGGCGGTGATCTGCCACGCCGGCCACGGCACGATCGCCCGGGCGCTCGCCTGCGGGGTGCCGGTGGTGGCATGCCCGCACGCCGGCGACCAGGCCGAGAACGCGGCTCGGCTGCGCTGGGCCGGCCTCGGCGTGTCGCTGCCACGCCGCTTCCACACGCCCGCGCGGCGTGCGCCTGGCGGTCGACCGCGTGCTGGCCGACCCGGGCTACCGCGAGCGCGCGGCGCGCGATCCGAGAATGGTGCGAGCGAAACGACGGGGCGGCCACGGCGGCGTCCCACGTAGAGGACACGATCGCATACCCCCTCGGGGTACACTGAGGATCATGGCGACCGAGACCCGCGGCTACTCCGCATCGAAGGACCAGCTCACCAGCCGACTGCGCCGCGTGGAGGGCCAGGTGCGCGGAATCGAGCGGATGGTCGACGACGACCGCTACTGCATCGAAGATCCTCACCCAGATCTCAGCGGTCCAGGCGGCGCTGGACAAGGTCGCGCTGGGCCTGCTCGACGACCACGCCCGCCACTGCGTGATCGGCGGCGCGGAGTCAAAGCAGGCGCAGCGCACCGAGGAGCTGATGGCGGCGGTCGGGCGGCTGATGCGGCGGGGCTGAGGGCTCTCAGTCGCCGACGACGAGCACAGGCGCCGTTCGAGGCGGCTCTGGAGCTCCGGGGGTGGGAATCGAACCCACAACCTCTCGATTAACAGTCGAGCGCATCTGCCTAATTGAGCTACCCCGGATCGATGCTGCGAGCTCTTGCGCTACGAGGACAAGGTAGCGCGGCTAGGTCACCGTGACGATACCCCCTCGACCTCGGAGTGGCAGTTGGCGCATAGGAGAACGCACTTCGAGGCTTCCGCCCGCACCGCGTCGAGCGACCTTGTAAGGCCTCGACTGCCGATGCTGAAGGTCTTCGTCTCGCCATCTCGGTGATGGAACTGCAGTGCGCCAATGTATCGATCGTAACCGCAGAGCCTGCAACTGCCGCCCGCCTCCGCGACGAGGATCTCCTTGAGCCGGCGGCGTCGGCGCGCGACCGCTTCCGATCGGCAGCGCAGGCACCGGTAGGAGCCACGATCATCTAGCTGAAACTCCACCAGACCGTGCCGCCGGCACTCCATCGAGGCACGCGCACCAACGGACCCGACTGGTCGGTCTCGCCGAGTCCGATGGGTTCGCAGACCGTGCTTCTGCAGCCAGTGCCGAACAGTCGATTGGCTCAAGTTGAGGCGAGCCGAGATCTCACGTGTGGTGAGACCCTCGCCAACAAGCTTCGTCAGCGTGTCGCGATCGATCCCGCCTCTCGGCGCGTGGCGGTCGCGGTACACCGCCGCCAGCCCGTGCTGCTTGACCCAGTACCCCACTGTGGTGGGATGGCGCCCGGTCAATTGACCGATGGCTTCCAGCGAGAGCCCACGCCGGAGATACGCCTCGAGAATCCCTGCTTCCACTATACGAACGCTAGTTCGTACACCGGACGGAGTGGTGGGCCGGGGTCAGGCCTCGTCAGCCGTGCCGGCGAGGCGCGCCGCCCCGCCTGAGGACTTCAGCGTGGCCAGCGTCTTCGATTCGATCTGGCGCACTCGCTCGCGCGTCACTCCGACCTCTTGGCCGATGTCCTCGAGGGTCATCGGGCCCTTGTCGCCCAGGCCGTAGCGCAGCTCGATCACCCGGCGTTCGCGCCAGGGCAGCGAGTCGAGCACCGTTTGCAGGTCCGCGTCGCGGATCCGGTTGGCCACGACCTCCAACGGCCGGTCAACGGCCGCGTCCTCGATGAAGTCACTCAGCGAGGCGTCGCCGTCCTCGCCGCCCACCGGTGCCTCGAGCGAGACCGGCTCCTGGCCGAGCTTGAGGATCTCCGCGACCTTCTTCGCCGGCATCTCCACGAGCACCCCGATCTCCTCCGGGCTGGGCTCGCGGTTGTTCTTTTGGATCAGCGCCCGCTTGGCGCGGGCCACGCGGTTCATCCGCTCCACCATGTGCACCGGGATGCGGATCGTGCGCGACTGGTCGGCGAGCGCGCGCGTGATCGCCTGGCGGATCCACCAGGTCGCGTAGGTCGAGAACTTGAAGCCGCGGCGCCAGTCGAACTTCTCGACGGCGCGGATCAGCCCGAGGTTGCCCTCCTGGATCAGGTCGAGCAGCGTCAGGCCGCGGCCGGTGTAGCGCTTGGCGATCGAGACGACCAGGCGCAGGTTGGCCTCGATCAGCGCGTTCTTGGCCGACATGTCGTTGGCCTCGATGCGCTTGGCCAGCCGTACCTCGTCCTCGCGCGTGATCAGCGGCACCCGTCCGATCGAGCGCAGGTAGAGCCGGACTGCGTCCTCGGCCCCGTGCTGGGGAGGCGCAACCGGCAGGCCGGCCGTGATCACGCCGCCCTCGTCGTAGAGGTCGCTCGGCTCTTTCGCCGCGCTGGAGGTCTCGGCTCCGAGCTCGGCGGGGTCGCCGTCGGAGTTCAGTTCCATGGCGTGCTCGCTCATGCGGTTTGCCCCACGAGCGCGTCGAGTTCGACTCTCACCTGCTGCTCTGCCCTTGCCAGCTCGCTCTGGAGCGAGTGGTCGCCGGCCTGCGCGGCGCGGCGGATCTCGCGCTCGATTCGGCGCGTCTCCAGCTGAAGAATGCTCATCTGCAGGACGGCCTCGGCAGAGGGGGTCTGCTCCTGCGCCGCGAGCGCGACGTCGGTGACCAGCGCGCCGAGCGTCGGCTCGTCCATGGGCAGGCCCGCGAGCGGGTCGTCGAAGTGGGTGGCCAGGTGCGTGCGCGCCCGCCGTGTCGCGTCGGAGGAGAGCTGCTCATCGGTAGGGCGGGAAAGGTAGCCGCGTCCGAGCTCGGCGCTCGCCAGACAACGCGCAAAGAAGTCGCGTTCAGCGCGAAAAGCCACCTCGCCGGCGGATGCCCCGGCCGGCAGCACGGGCTCTCGGCGCGCGCGTGAAGGCGGCGAGGCGGGACCCGAGGCAGGAGCCGAGAGGGCGTCGCGCACGTGAATCACGGGCAGGTCGAGACGGTCCGCAGTCTTGCGGACCAACTCGCTGCGCGTGGCGCTGTCCTCGCGTGTGTATTCGGCGATCAGTCTGGCCGCCTTCTCAAGTGCCCGGTCTCTGCCTGCCGGAGTCTCCATAGTCTGCATCGGCAAGTGCCTGACCTACCTGAAACTCGATCATCGTCATCGCACCGGCAAGCCGCTCGTGGAAAGCCTCCGGCCCGCTCCCGGCGAGCAGGTCCGCCGGATCCTGGCCCGTCGGGCATCTCCACCACGTGCAGCTCGGTGTCACTCGCTGCCCGTGCCACCCGAAGCATGGCCTCCTGGCCGGACCGATCCGCGTCGAGGGCGAGCACAACCAGCGGAGCGGCCCGCCCAAGCAGGGCGAGCTGCTCCTGTGTCAGCGCGGTGCCCATGATCGCCACGGACTCGCTAATCCCGGCTTGGTGCAGGGCGAGCACGTCCGTATAACCCTCCACAACGACAATCCGACCGGTCTTTGCAGCCTGCGCTCGAGCAAGATGGATGCCAAAGAGCTGGCGTCCCTTGTGGTAGACGTCGTTTTCCGAGGTATTCAGGTACTTCGGGCCCTGCCCGTCGGCCATCGCCCGGGCGCCGAAACCGAGCACCTGCCCGCGAAAGTCCGCCAGCGGGAACATGATTCGCCCGCGGAAGCGGTCATAGAGGCCGCCCTCGCGCCCGCGCTGGGCCAGGCCCGCCGACACGAGCTCCTCGGGGCGAAAGCCGCCCTGGGCGGCCCCGACGATCATGCGATCCCAGGCCTTGGGGGCGTATCCGACTGCGAATTCCTTGAGCACCTGCTCTTCCAACCCGCGCTCGGCCAGATACTTACGCGCGGGGGCGGCCTCGGTGGAATCCCACAGATAGGCCGCGTAGTAGCGGGCCGCCCGCGAGAGGAGCGAGTGCAGACGCTCCTTCCGGCGCCTGCGCTCCTCGGCCTGCGGGTCGTCGTTCTCGCGCTCGAGCTTGACCCCGTAGCGCTCGGCCAGCATCTCGACCGCCTCCGGGAAGTCGAGCCCCTCCGCCTGCTCGGCGAATCCGATCGCGTCGCCCTTCGCCTGGCAGCCGAAGCAGTAGAAGAGCTTCTCCTCGGCGTTGACCGAGAACGACGGGGTGCGCTCGTCGTGGAAGGGGCACAGCCCCGACCAGCGCGACCCCACCCGGCGAAGGTCGGTCTTCTGCCCCACGAGATCGACCATGTCGACGGCTTCGCGCAGGCGGTCGATCGAGTCTCGCGTGAACAGGCCCATGCTCAGAAGCGCTGCGGCACGTAGAGGTCGGCGAAGGCGCGGATCGCGAAGCGGTCGGTCATCCCGGCTAGCCAGTCGACCACGCGCTGCTGATCTGACGCGTCCTCGGTCAGCGGCGGCGGCGGAGCCTCCGCGTAGTGGGCGAACAGCTCACGCAACATCCGCTCGATCCGCGGCTTTTCGCGCTGGGCGTCCGGGGCCAGGTACACGCGCTCGAACATGAACTCACGTAGTCGAAGCATCGCGCTGCCGACGTCCTCCCCCTGAACGATCTCGCCCGCTGCCTCGGAGCGCTCGAGCAGGTCGACCACCAGCGTCTCGATTCGCTGCGAGCCCGTCGAGCCGAGCAACTCGATCTCCGCGCGCGGCAGGTCCGCGAAGCGCAGCACGCCGGCCCGCAGGGCGTCGTCGATGTCGTGGTTGATGTAGGCGATCCGGTCGACGATCCGCACCACGCGCCCCTCGAGCGACGTAGACATCCGCGGTCCCGTGTGGCACAGGATCCCCTCGCGCACGGGCTCGGTGAGGTTGAGCCGCTCGATTTGCTCGACCACCCGCAGCGAGTGCTCGTTGTGGCGAAATCCGTCACCGAAACGCTCGCGCACGCACTCGTCGAGCACCGCCTCGCCGGTGTGGCCGAAGGGAGGGTGTCCGAGGTCGTGGCCGAGCCCGATCGCCTCGGTCAGGTCCTCGTTGAGGCCGAGCACCCGCGAGACGTTGCGGGCGATGCCGCAGGCCTCGAGCGTGTGCGTCAGCCGGGTGCGGTAGTGGTCGCCCTCGGGCGCGATGAAGACCTGCGTCTTGTGCTTGAGCCGGCGAAAGGCCTTCGAGTGCACGATGCGGTCGCGGTCACGCTGGAAGGGGGTGCGGTGATCGGAATCGGCCTCATCCTCCGCGCGCCGGGCAGGGTAGGAGCGAGTCGCCAGCGGCGAGAGGTCGGCCTCCCGGCGCTCGATCCTCTCGCGAAAAGGGGTGCGGGAGGCCTGGGCCATGCGCGTCCGAGGTTATCCGCCGCGGGTGCCCAGTGCGCCGAATGGCGGGCGTGTCAGCGGGCCTGGCCGACGAGGGACCGGAACGCCGCCGCCCGGTTGTAGAGCTCGTAGAGCAGGAAGCCTTTTGCGTAATCGGGCTTGCAGCGCGCGTCGAGAGTGTCGTAGCCCAGGTCGTCGGGCAGCGTGCCGCCCTCCATACGCGGGCCGGCGGCGACCTCTTCAAGGCGGTCCACGGTGTTCGCTCGCTGGCCCGGGGGGGCCTTGCGTCCAGTGCCCGCAGGTGGCCGTTTGGAGCTGTGCGCCGGGCCCCAGCGGGCCGCCCTGCGGGCCGGAGGCGTCGCTGCCACACCCCGCCATCAGGACGACCACGCACAGGACACCGGCCCGCCTCACGGCCTGTGGCGGAAGGGGCTGCAGGACAGCGAGGTGCCGCTGAGCCGGCAGGCGTCCCTGACCATGTCCACGAGCGTCATGCCCGACGCCGGATCGGTGAACGGCACCGGCCGCGCCGCGCCGGCCGCCGCGACGGACGGCTTCGCGGGCGTCCGGAACCACGAGCAGGTGTCCGGGTCATAGCCCCCGGAGCCGCCGATCGCGCCCGCGCACGGTGCGAGCTCGCCGGTCAGCTTGGCCGTGTAGCCCGCTCCGTCGCGAGCAGGGTCAGACGGCGACTGGTTGTCGTCCGGGGAAGCTAGCTCACGAGGCGGTGAGGGCGCTTTGCGCGGCCGCGACCCGCGCGATCGGCACCCGATATGGCGAGCAGCTCACATAGTCGAGACCGGCCATCTGGAAGAACCGGATCGACTCGGGATCGCCGCCGTGCTCGCCGCAGATGCCGAGCTTCAGATCGGGCTTCTGCTCGCGCCCTGTCCAGGCGGCCAGGCGCACGAGCCACCCGACTCCCGGGGTGTCGATCGTCTCGAACGGGTTGCGGTCGACGATCTTCAGTTCGAGGTAGCGCGCAAGCATGCCGCCCACGTCGTCGCGCGAGAAGCCGAGCGCCGTCTGGGTCAGGTCGTTGGTCCCAAACGAGAAGAAGTCGGCGTGGCGGGCGATCCGATCCGCGACGAAGCAGGCCCGCGGCAGCTCGATCATGGTGCCGATGGCCAGGTTGAGCCTGCCCGCCTCCTCCTCGTCGACGATCCGGTCAAGCAGCACGCGCATCTGCTCGAGCTCCTGCTCGTAGGTCACGAGCGGCACCATCACCTCGAGCACCGGCGTCTGTTCCGAACGCTCGAGCACGGCCAGCGCGGCGCGCACGATCGCACGCATCTGCATCTCGTAGATCTCGGGGTGGAGCACTCCGAGGCGCACGCCCCGGGTGCCGAGCATCGGGTTGGTCTCGGCGAGCGTGTGCACGCGGTCGAGCGTGTGCTCGAGCTCCTCGAGCTCGTCGCTCTCCTCGATGCGGGCCCGCTCGACCTCCTGCGCAAGCTGCTCCGCGTTGGGGATGAACTCGTGCAGCGGCGGGTCGAGCAGCCTGATCGTCACCGGCAGCCCGGTCATGGCCTCGAAAAGCCGCTCGAAGTGGTCCTGCTGGAGCGTCAGCAGCCCGTCGAGGGCCTTCTGGCGCTCCTCGTCGGTCTCGACCATGATCATCTCCTGCATGCGCACCTGGTGCTCGGTGCCCAGGAAGATGTGCTCGCTGCGACAGAGGCCGATCCCCTCGGCGCCGAACTCGCGGGCGCGGGTGGCGTCCTCGGCGGTGTCGGCGTTCGCGCGCACCCCCAGAGTCCGCAGCTCGTCCGCCCACTCGAGCACGGCCTTGAAGTCGTCGCCCATCTCCGGCTCCTCGAGCTCCACGTCGTCGGCGGTGACTGCGCCCGTGCTGCCGTCGATGGCCAGCAGGTCGCCCTCCGAGAGCTCGGTGCCACCCACCCTCAGCCGCTTGGCGTGGAGGTCGATGTCGAGCTCCCCGGCGCCGGCCACGCACGGCTTGCCCATCCCGCGAGCCACCAGTGCGGCGTGGCTGGCCTTGCCGCCCTTGCTCGTCAGGATCCCCTCGGCGGCCTGGAAGCCCGCGATGTCGTCGGCCTCGGTGAAGGGCCGCACGAGAATCACCTCGCGCCCGTCGGCGGCCGCCGCCACGGCGTCGTCGGCGGTGAACACGATCTGGCCCTTGGCCGCGCCCGGCGAGGCGGCCACGCCCGTGGTCAGCGTCTCGAACTTCGCATCGGCGGCAAAGGAGTCGTGCAGCAGCGCATCGAGGCGCTGGGCGTCGATCGTGCACAGCGCGGCGGCCTTGTCGAGCAGCCCCTCGCTCACCGCGTCGACGGCGAAGCGCACCGCGGCCTGCGCCGGGCGCTTGGCGTTGCGCGTCTGGAGCATGTAGAGCGAGCCCTCCTCGACGGTGAACTCGGTGTCCTGCATGTCCTCGTAGTGGCGCTCGAGCGTGCGCAGGATCTCCATCAGCTCCTCGTACGCGTCCGGCATCGAGTCCTTCATTTCGTGAAGGTCGCGCGGCGTGCGCACTCCGGAGACCACGTCCTCGCCCTGCGCATTGGGCAGGAAGTCCCCCGACGGCTTGGGCTCGCCGGTCACCTCGTCGCGCGAGAAGGCGACGCCCGAGCACGACTCGTCGCCGCGGTTGCCGAACACCATCTGCTGCACGTTGACGGCGGTGCCCCACTCGTCGGGAATGTGGTTGAAGCGCCGGTAGCTGACCGCTCGCTCCCCCGTCCACGAGTCGAACACGGCGCCGATCGCCTGGCGCAGCTGCTCCTGGGGATCCTGGGGGAAGCCGTCGCCGGTCTCCTCCTCGAAGACCTCCTTGAAGCGGGCGGTCAGGGCTTTCAGCTCGTCCACGCCGAGGTCGACGTCGTCCTCCACCCCGTGCTTGCCCTTGCTCTCCTCGATCAGCTCCTCGAAGCGCTCGCCCTTGATCCCCCGGCAGACGTTTCCGAACATCTGCACGAAGCGGCGATATGAGTCCCACGCGAAGCGCTCGTTTTCGGTCGTGCGGGCGAGGCCCTCGACCGACTCGTCGTTCAAGCCAAGGTTGAGGAC
Organism: uncultured Thermoleophilaceae bacterium; assembly: GCA_963762265.1. GTDB lineage: Bacteria > Actinomycetota > Thermoleophilia > Solirubrobacterales > Thermoleophilaceae > JACVRW01. The sequence continues at coordinate 28,354 of CAVXKC010000008.1, forward strand.
CGTGTCGAGCATGCCCGGCATCGACTCGCGGGCGCCGCTGCGCACCGACACGAGCAGCGGGTCGTCGGAGTCGCCGAGCTTCTTCTCCGCCTGCTCCTCGAGACGGTCGAGCGCCTTCTCGACCTCCTCCTGGAGACCGTCCGGGAACTCCTGGTCGCCGGACTTCATGTATGCGACGCACGCCTCGGTCGTGATCGTGAAGCCCGCCGGCACCCGGTCGGCGCCCAGCACGCGGGTCATCTCCGCCACGTTGGCGCCCTTGCCGCCGAGCAGGTCGCGCATGTCCTTGGAGCCCTCGGCGAAGTCGTAGACGAGCTTCGTGGCGGCCGCGGTCGTCACAGGTTGACTCTATGCCCCGCGTGGACCTTCCCACAACGTTCCACCCGAAGCTGCGGTCCCAGGCACCGCCATGCGGCGTCTCGGTCGCCTGAGTAGGCCGGCGGGCCAGTTGGCGCGTCGCGGTGGCTGGGCAGTAATGGGGTCAGCCCAACGCGCCCGAAATTCGCTCCATTGTCGAGTTACCGGTCCCGGCCACCGCTAACTCGACAACGGACGCAAGAGCCGCCGTTGGCCCGAGCCCAAAGGCGCGCCAATGCACGCACGGGAACTATGCGACGCGCCTCAATCGAACATGCGCGTGGTACTCGAGCGTCTCGGCGATCGCGCGGTCGGCCTGGGAGAGCGCCACCTCGGGCGCGTCGGGTGCCTCGGAGAGCGGCTGTCCCAGCGCGAGCACCAGGAAACGGTGGGCTTCGGCTCCGAGCGGGAACGAGCCGGCCTCGCAGCCCGCGCAGACGATCCCGCCGGCGCGCGGCGAGAACGCGCCGAGCTGCTCGGCCTCGCCGCAGGAGGCGCACGAGGCCAGCTCCGGCGCAAAGCCCGCGGCCAGCAGCAGCTTCAGGCGAAACGCCAGGGCCTGCGAGCGAGAGGCAGCCTCGGCACTCGCGTCGAGCAGCGTCTAGCTCGTTGCAGAGCAGGTTGTAGGCCGGGCGGTTGGGCTCGGTCGAGTCGAGCAGGCGCAGCACCGCCTCGCAGGCCTGGGTGGCGCGTTCGAGCGAGCCGCGGCGGTCGCGCAGCATCCGGTGGACCTGCACGGTGTCGGCCTGGCTGATCGTGCACAGGTCGCCGCGGCCCTGGTGGAGCACGAGCCGGACCCGGCTGAGCGGCTCGAGGCGCCCGCCGAGGCGCGACTTGACGCGCCGCACCCCCTTCGCCACCGCCCCGAGGCGGCCGCGGTCGGGGGTATAGAGATGCAGCACGCGGTCCGCCTCGCCGTAGCGGATGGAGCGCAGCACGATGGCCTCCGTCTTGAAGCTTCCCGGCACTTCCTACACTCTGAGGCCGATGGCGGACGAGAACGGGGTAGTGCTTTACACCACCGAGCCGTGCGGTTTCTGCCGCCAGGCGAAGGCGCTGCTGGTCGCTCGTGGATACACCTACGAAGAGGTCAACCTGGCCAAGGATCCGGTCGGGCGAGCGGACCTCGTGGCGCTCACCGGCCAGATGACCTTCCCCCAGATCGTGGTCGGAAAGCGCTCGATCGGCGGCTTTCGCGAGCTGATCGAGGCCGACCGGGCGGGCACGCTGGAAGACCTGCTCGCTGCGTGAGCGAGTGGCACGACGCCGAGAAGGTGGCCGACTACCGGCGCGAGCTGGCGCTGCTCTTCGGTCGCCGCGGACGCGGCTGACACCTCGGGCAGATGTAGGTCCCGCGCCCGGCGGCGCGCAGCTTCACGATCGGCGTCCCGCAACGCGGGCAGGGCTCGCCGGCCCGCGTGTGCACGAGAAAGCGGTCCTGGAAGCTCCCCTGGGCGCCGTCGATGTGCCGGTAGTCGTCGATCGAGGCGCCCTTCGCGTCGATGCCCGAGCTCGAGCGTCTCCACCACGGCGGCGCGCAGCGCCTCGAGCTGAGGGCGCTTGAGCGTGCCGACCGGCCGAAGCGGGTGGATGCGCGCGCGAAACAGCGCCTCGTCGGCGTAGATGTTGCCCACCCCGGCCACGCGCTCCTGGTTGAGCAGGAACGCCTTCACCGGCTGCTTTCGCCCGCGCGCCATCGCCCGCAGCGCCTCGGCCGTGAAGTCCGGGCTGAGCGGCTCGACCCCCAGCCGCGAGGCAAAGAACTCGGCGAGGGCGTCGCTGCCAAGCAGCACGTCGCCGGTGCCAAAGCGCCGGACGTCGACGAACAGAAGACGCTCGCCGCCCGACAGCTCCATCCGGACGCGCAGGTGCGGGCGCTCCGGGTCGTCCTCGGCCGCGGGCACGAGCAGCAGGTTGCCGGTCATCCGCAGGTGCATCACGAGGTGGACGTCGTCCTCGCAGGAGAGGATCAGGTACTTGCCGCGCCGGCCGAGGAGCTCGATCCGGCGCCCGCCCAGCGCGTCCTCGATGGCCTCCGGGGGCGCCGGATCACACCAGCGCGGATCGCGCACCTCGATGCGCTCGAGCACCCGCCCCTCCAGCGCGGGGGCAAGCTGGCGGCGGACCGTCTCGACTTCGGGAAGCTCGGGCATCGGGCCCGACGGGTTCTAGCGCAACGTCGCCCGCGGGTGCGCCTTGAAGTACACGTCCTTGAGCCGCTCGCTCGAGAGGTGGGTGTAGAGCTGGGTGGTCGAGACGTCGGCGTGGCCGAGCATCTCCTGAACGGAGCGCAGGTCGCACCCGCCCGCGAGCAGGTGCGTGGCGAACGTGTGGCGCAGCGTGTGCGGGCTCATCCGGTCGGCCAACCCGGCGGAGGTCGCGTGGCGGCGAACGATCTTGTAGAGGCCCTGGCGGGTCAGCGGGCCGCCGCGGAAGTTCACGAACAGGTGGAGCTCGGGGCGGTCCTTGACCATCGCGGGCCGGCCGCGCTCGAGGTAGATCGCGACGGCGCGGGCGGCGGCTTGCCCCATCGGCACGATCCGCTCCTTCGAGCCCTTGCCGCGCGCCCGCAGCACCCGCTCCTCGAGGTCGATGTCATCGAGCTCGAGCCCGATCGCCTCGGAGGCCCGCAGCCCGCAGGCGTACATGAGCTCGAGCAGTGCGCGGTCGCGCAGCGGATGGGGGTCTGTGCCGAGCGGCTGCGAGAGCAGACTCTCGATCTCTCCGCGGGTGAGCACGTGCGGCAGCTTGCGGCTGCGGCGCGGGGCGCTCAGGGTCGCCGTGGGGTCGGAGTCGCGCAGGCCCTCGCGGCGCAGGTGGCGGTAGAAGGAGCGCAGGCACGCGGATTTGCGGTGGATGGTGGCGGGCGACGCGGGTCGCTGGTCGCCGTGGCCGATCGCCAGGCGGGTGAGGAAGTCGCCTACGTCGCCGGCGCTCGCATCGATGGCGGACACATCGCGCTCCGCGAGAAAGCGCCCGAACTGCAGCAGGTCGGAGCGGTATGCCTCAAGCGTGTTGCGCGAGAGGCCGCGCTCGAACTCGAGGTAGGCGAGGAAGTCGAGCACGAGGTTCTCGAAGCGCACGCCCGACCGGCGCTAGTTGGACAGTGGCCATTCACTCCGGGTTCGGCCGAAGCGCCGCCATCCCTTGAGACTGCAACGGGAGCGTCAGTCACAGCTCGAACGCGCGCAGCCACAACAGGCCCGCGAGCGTCTTCGCGTCGCGGCACTCCTCGATCACGCGATCGAGGTCGGCCAGCGGCACCTCGACGATCTCGATGCGCTCGTCGTCGCCGGCGTCGGCCGACTCGTCGAAGAGGTCGGTGGCGAGGTAGAGGTGGCACTCCTCGTCGGCGAACCCCGGCGAGGTGAAGAAGGTCGTCAGGTGGCGCCAGGTCCGCGCGCCCTTGCCGATCTCCTCCGCCAGTTCGCGCTTCGCGGTCGCGAGCGGCTCCTCGCCCTCCTCGTCGAGCTTGCCGGCCGGCAGCTCGAGCAGCGCCGGATCGCCTACCGGCTCGCGGGGCTGGCGCACCAGGAAGAGCGTCTCGCCGTCGTGGGCCACTACAGCGACGGCGCCGGGGTGCTCGATGACCTCGCGCTCGACCTCCTCCCCGTCCTCGTAGCGCACGGTGTCGGTCCGGACCGTGGCGATTCGCCCCTTCCACTCGATCCGGCTGTCGATGCGCTCGAAGTTCATGCCGCCGCCGAGGCCTCCACGATCGCGAGCGTCACGTCGAGCATCGTCTCGAGCGCGTCGACGGTGACCGACTCGTCGGGCTGGTGGTTGCGCTCGGTGCCGTTGGCCAGGTTGAGCACCGGCAGCCCGCCGGCGATCAGAGCGTTGGCGTCGCTGCCGCCACCGGTGTTGATGTAGACGGGCTCGATGCCGGCGCGACTCGAGCGCTCGCGCGGCGGCCTCGACCACGGGCGCGCTGCGCTGGAGCTTGTAGCCGCGAAACAGGCGCTCGACGGTCGTCTCCACGTCGCACTCGGCGTCGCTCGCCGCCTCGGTGGCGGCGTCGACGATCGAGCTGACGACCTCGCCGGCTCGGGCGTCGTCGAGGCTGCGCGCCTCCAGCACGACCCGGCAGCGCTCGGCCACGACGTTGGCCGCCGTGCCGCCCTCGATCTGCCCGACGTTGGCGGTGGTGGCGTCGTCGAGGCGCCCGAGATCCATCATGGCCACGGCGCGTGCCGCCGCCGCGATCGCGTTGCGCCCCACCTCCGGGCGGATGCCTGCGTGCGCCGCGTGGCCGCGAAAGGCCGTCTCGATGCGGTAGTAGGTGGGCGAGGCGAGAACGATCTCCCCGATCGGCGATGCGTGGTCGAAGACGAAGCCGAACTCCGATCGCAGCCGGCCGCGGTCGAACGCCTTCGCGCCCGCGAGCGCCACCTCCTCGCAGGTGGTGAACAGCAGCTCGACGCCCACCGGTGAGCCCTCGGCGGCGAGCCGGCGAGCACTGCCGAGGACGGTCGCCACGGCGGCCTTGTTGTCGGCGCCGAGGATCGCCTCGTGGCGGTTGCTGAGCACGCCGTTCTCGCGCGTGACCTCCACGGGGCCGGCGAGCGGGACGGTGTCGAGGTGGGCGCAGAGCAGGATCGTGCGGGCGTCCTCGGGCCCGGGGATCCGGGCGAGGAGGTTGCCCGCCTCGGAGCCGGTCTCGGCGCCGGTGTCGTCTTCCTCGACCTCCAGCCCGAGCGCGGCGAGCTCCGAGCGCACCGCCTCGGCGACCGCCCGCTCGCGCTTGGAGGGGCTCTCGATCTCGCAGAGGCGGACGAAGTCATCGAGCAGCCGCTGGCGCTCGGCTTCGGTTGACACCCTCACGCGGCGGACCCTATCGCTGCGAGGTAGGGTCGGCGTCCGCATGGTGGAGCTCACCTGGGAGCAGGCACTGGCCTGGCGGATGGGCCGCCATCATCTCGTCGAGCGGGCGCCGCGCAGGTCCCTGGTTGGTGTGGCCGAGCGGATCTGCGGCCTGCACGCCCAGGTGATGTCCTCAGCCGAGCTGACGGCATGGGCGCGGGTGGAGGAGCTCGCGCCCGACGCGGTTTCGAAGGCGCTCTGGAAACAGCGCTCGCTGGTCAAGCTCTGGGCGATGCGCGGCACGCTCCACCTGCTGCCGGCGCGCGAGCTCGGGCTCTGGCTCGGGGCAACCGCGACCTACGAGCACTACCTGAAGCCCACATGGCTGCGGGGCTTCGAGACCACCGAGAAGGAGCTCGAGGCGCTGATCGCGGCGATCGACACTTCGCTCGACGGGCGGCTGTTCACGCGCGAGGAGCTCGGGGAGGAGATCGAGCGCGTGACCCGGTCGAAGGGCGTCAAGGAGAAGGTGCAGGGCAGCTGGGGCCCGTTCCTGAAGCCCGCGTCCTTTCAGGGCAAGCTCTGCTTTGGCCCCAGCGAGGGCCAGCGCGTTCGCTTCACCTCACCGGCGAGTTGGCTGAAGAGCCCGCTCGTGATCGTTCCCGCCGACGAGGCCGCGGCCGAGATCACCCGCCGCTACCTCGGCGCCTTCGGCCCCGCGGCAAGGGAGGACCTGGCGCGCTGGTGGGGCGTCGCGCCGGCGCAGGGCGGGCGGATGCTCGCCGCGCTGGGAGACGAGACGGTGCGCGTCGACGTGGAGGGCACCGAGGGCTGGATGCTCTCGGCCCACGCGAAGGAGGCGCAGGCCGCCGCGCCTGTCGAGCTCGCCCGCCTGCTTGGTGGCTTTGACATGTGGGTGATCGGCGCCTCGCGCGGGGCCGCGGCCCTGCTCGATCCCGCGCAGCGCAAGCGCGTCTACCGAAACCAGGGGTGGATCTCCCCCGTGCTGCTCGTGAACGGGCGCATGGAAGGGGTCTGGAGGCACGAGCGAAAGGGCCGGCGGCTGCTCGTCACCATCGAGCCGTTCGCCGGGAGGACGCCCCGCTGGGTACGCACGCAGCTCGAGGCGGAGGCGGAGCGGCTCGCGCTGTTCCTGGGCGGCGATCTTTCCGTCAGCTGGAGCTAACTCATCGGGTCCGTTGGGCGCGGCGCCCTGCCTGGGCAATAAAAGGGCCGGCGAAACGCGCTCAAGATTCGGTCCAGTGTCGAGTTAGCGGGCCGAGCGACCGCTAACTCGACAACGGACGCCAAATCCGGGCGGCACACGGGAGCGCCGCAAGCAACCCGTCCACCCCTTTCTAGCCGCCGTTTTCTTGCCCGAGCCCAAAGGCGCGCCGTCCAGAGGGACTGGACCCAATCACCTAGCGGCGCGCACTTCCGGCTCCACCTCGGGAGCGCGCTCGCCGGCCACGGCCCGGTCGCCCGCGCGCTCGAGCGCAGCTCCCACGAAGTCGCGAAACAGCGGCTGCGGGCGCAGCGGGCGCGACTTGAACTCCGGGTGGTACTGAGATGCGACGAAGAACCGGTGCTCGGGCAGCTCGATCACCTCGACCAGGCGGTCGTCCGGCGACGTGCCGCTGAAGACCATGCCCGGCGTGCTCGAGGCGCCGGCGCAGGAAGTTGTTGACCTCGTAGCGGTGGCGGTGGCGCTCGTAGATCACCGCCTCGCCGTAGACCGCGCGCGCCCGCGTTCCCTCGTGGAGCTTGACCGGGTCGGCTCCCAGGCGCATCGTGCCGCCCATGTCGCGGACCTCCTTCTGCTCGGGCAGGAGGTCGATCACCGGGTAGGGCGTCTCGGGGTCGAACTCGGTGGAGTTCGCGCCGTCCATGCCGGCCACGTGGCGGGCGAACTCGGAGACGGCGATCTGCATCCCGAGGCAGATGCCGAGATAGGGGACGTCGTTCTCGCGCGCGAAGCGCGCGGCCTTGATCTTGCCCTCGATCCCGCGCACGCCGAAGCCGCCCGGCACCAGGACGCCGTCGCAGGTGGCGAGCTCTGCCTCGACCTCGCCGTCGGTCAAGCGCTCTGAGTCGACCCAGTGCACCTCGACCTTGCCGCCGTGGTGGATCCCGGCGTGGTTGAGCGCCTCGATCACCGACAGGTAGGCGTCGGCAAGCTGGTTGTACTTGCCGACGAGCGCGATGCGCACCGGCTGCGTGGCCGTCTCGATGCGGTCGACGAGCTGCTGCCAGTCGGTCATGTCCGGCGGGCGCGTTCCCATCCCGAAGTGGTCGAGCACCCGGTCGGCGACCTCCTCCTGCTCGAACTCGAGCGGGACCTTGTAGATCGAGTCGACGTCGCGGGCCGACACCACCGAGCTCACCGGCAGGTTCGCGAACAGCGCGATCTTGTCGCGGATCTCCTTGCCGAGCGGCTCCTCGCAGCGGCACATGACCATGTCCGGCTGGATTCCGATCCGCCGCAGCTCCTGCACCGAGTGCTGGGTCGGCTTGGTCTTGAGCTCGCCCGCGTGGCCGAGGAAGGGCACGAGCGTCAGGTGCACGAACATGCTGCGGTCGCGCCCGAGGTCCGAGTGGAACTGGCGCAGCGCCTCGAGGAACGGCAGCGACTCGATGTCGCCCACCGTGCCGCCGATCTCGGTGATCACGATGTCCACGTCGGTCGACTCGGCCACGAGCCGGATGCGGTTCTTGATCTCGTCGGTGATGTGCGGGATCACCTGGACGGTGCCGCCGAGGTAGTCGCCGCGGCGCTCGCGCCGGATCACCGAGTTGTAGATCGCGCCCGCGGTGGCGTTGGAGGCGCGGCTCGTGTTGACGTCGGTGAAGCGCTCGTAGTGCCCCAGGTCGAGGTCGGTCTCGGCGCCGTCCTCGGTCACGAACACCTCGCCGTGCTGAAACGGGCTCATCGTGCCCGGATCCACGTTGATGTACGGATCGAACTTCTGGATCGTCACCGACAGGCCGCGAGCGACCAGCAGCTGGCCCAGCGAGGCGGCGGCGATGCCCTTCCCGAGAGCGGAGACGACGCCGCCGGTGATGAAGATGAAACGGGTTTCCGGGCGGCTCTGGGGCATCTAGGACTCTGGGATATCGAGTCTACTCATGCGCACGGCGGACGAATGGATGGGCGGCCGGCGCGCGCTCAGGCGGCGGCCAGCAGCTCTTCGGCGTGCTTTCGGGCCGCCCCATCGGACGTCTCGGCGCCGAGCATCCGCACCAGCTCCTCCACCACGCCGTCGCCGTCGAGCTGCTCGACCGTGGTCAGCGCTGTGGCGTCGGTGGCCGACTTCTCGATGCGGAAGTGGCTCGTGGCGAGGGCGGCGATCTGGGGCAGGTGGGTGATGCAGAGCACCTGGCGGTCGGAGCCCAGCGCGCGCAGGCGCTCTCCGACCGCGCGTGCCGTCTGGCCGCCCACGCCCGCGTCCACCTCGTCGAAGACCAGCGCGCGCGACTCCCCCACCCCCGCGACGGTCATCAGCGCGAGCATCACGCGTGACAGCTCGCCGCCCGAGGCGGTGTCGCGGATCGGGGCGGCGGGGACGCCCGAGTTGGGAGCCAGCATCAGCTCCACGCGGTCCGCGCCGGTGGGGCCGATCTCCTCGCGCGGCTCGAGCCGCACCTCGAAGCCGGCGCCCTCCATGGCGAGCGCGGCGAGCTCCTCGCGCACGCGCTTGGCGAGCTTCGGGGCCGCCTTCGCGCGCGCCGAGCCGAGCGCGCCGGACAGCTTGTCACGGGCAGCCAGCGCGCGGGCCAGCTCGGCCTCGGCCCGCTCGGTCGCCACCTCGGCCTCCTGGAGGCGCTCGCGCTCGGCACGGCAGCGTTGCGGCGTGCTCCAGGACCGCCGCGACGCTGCCCCCGTGCTTTCGCTCGAGGCGCTCGTAGCTCTCCAGGCGCTCCTCGACCTGCTGCAGGCGGCCGGGCTCTGACTCGAGCGAGTCGGCGTAGCGGCGCAGCTCTCCCCCGAGGTCCTCGGCCTCGATGCGCAACGAGGCCAGCCGCTCCGCCAGCGCGTCGAGCTCCGGGTCGGCGCCCCCGACCCCGGCTGCCAGGCTCTCGGCCTGGGCGATCACGTGGGCCGCTCCCCCCTCGCCACTCGTCGGCGAGAGCGCCTCCGCCCCGCCGCCGGCCGCCGCCAGCAGGCCGTCCATCTGGCGCAGCCGGTTGCGCTCGGCAACGAGCGAGGCCTGCTCGTCCTGGCTTGGCCCGAGCTCCTCGATCTCGTCGATCTCGAAGGCGAGCAGATCGAGATCGCGGTCGCGCGTGGCCGCCCGCTCGCGCAGGTCGGCCAGCCGGCGCTCGATACTCGCGCACCTGCGTATGCGCGACCGCCAGCTCGTCGCGCCGCGTCAGGTGGTCTCGCCCGCAGAAGGCGTCGAGCAGCTCGAGCTGAGCCGAGGCGAGGGTGAGGCGCCGGTGCTCGTGTTGGCCGAAGAAGGCAACGAGCCTGCCGCCGAGCGCAGCCAGGTCGGCCGCCGTGGCCGAGCGCCCGCCGACGAACGCGCGCGTGCGGCCGTCTCGCACCAACGCGGCGAGCCAACACCATCTCGTCGACCTCGTCGCCGATCAGCTCGCTCAGGTCGGCAAGCTCGGAATCGTCGAAGCAACCCGGGCGGGAGCTCGAATACGCCCTCCACGTAGGCCTCGCGCGGCACCGGGCCGGACGATCCCCGCGCGCGGCTTGCCGCCCAGCAGCAGGTCGAGCGCGTGGGCGAGCACGGTCTTGCCGGCTCCGGTCTCGCCGGTGATCGCGGTGAGCCCCGGCCCGGGACGCAGCTCGGCCCGCTCGATCAGGAGCAGGTTCTCAATGCGCAGCTCGAGAAGCACCCCGCAGGTGTACCAGTGCGCCCCGACGGAGCGGGTCGCCTGTAACGCTCTAGTAGGAGAGACGCCCGAACTTGTCGCGCAGGCGGTGGTAGAAGGTCGCCGCCGGGGTTCTGCGCGAGCAGAGCCTTGTGGTGCTCGAACCGATCGCGCATCGTCGCCTCCGGCGCGAGCGTGCCGACACGGGCCGGCCGTCGGTGGTCACGTTCACCTCCTCCCGAGTCGAGCGGTTGGTCACCTCCAGCGTGTCGTCCGGCGCCACCACGAGCGAGCGGGCGGTGAGGGTGTGCGGGGCGATGAAGGAGACGATGTAGCCCTCGACTCCCCAGGCCAGCACGGGACCGCCGTTGGCGAGGTTGTAGCCGGTCGAGCCTGCCGGGGTCGAGACCACCAGGCCGTCGCAGCGCACCTCGCCGAGGTCCTCGCTGCTGCACCGAGTAGGCGAGCTCGGCCACGCGCCCGTCGGGGCGCCGCTGGAACGAGATGTCGTTGACGGCGAGCGGTCGCCCGCCGGACGTGTCGATCACGAGCCCGGGCAGCTCCATCGCGTCGACCTCGCCCGCGAGCGCCCGCTCGACGCCCTCGTCGAGCTCCCACGGCTCGACGGTGGCGAGGAAGCCGATCGCCCCGAAGTTGACGGCGAACACCGGCACGCCCGGTGCCGGCGAACGCGCGCAGGTGAGTGAGGATGGTGCCGTCGCCGCCGAGCACGACCGCGAGGTCGGTGCCGCTGCCTCTCCCTCGGACCCCGCTTCGACCGTTCCCGGCACCAGACCGTGCTTCTCGATCTCCGCTCGCGGCATCCGGACCTCGACGCCCGCCTCGGCGGCAAGCTCGGCGACCCGCCGCAGCGCCTCGCCGGTGTCCGCCGGGGCGGCTGTGGCTGAAGACGGTGATGGCGCGCGGCTTCAAGGCTCCACCGTGCGCGCCGCCGCATCGAGGTCCGTCGTGCGCGCCGGCCCGGCCGGCCTCGGCCAGCCACACGAAGCTCTCGCGGTTGCCGGCCGGCCCGGGGAGCCCGGAGGAGGCGAACCCGAGCACCGACGCACCCGCCTGCTCCCGCACGTCCGCGGCCACTGCCACGAGCGCCGCGCGGCGATCGTCCGCCGAGCGCACCACGCCGCCCTTGCCCACCCGCTCGCGCCCGACCTCGAACTGCGGCTTGACCAGAGCCAGGCAGTCGAAGCGCGGCGCAGCGCAGCGCAGCACGGCCGGCAGCACCTTCGTCAGCGATATGAAGGCGACGTCGACCACGATCAGGTCGGGCTCGAACGGGCAGCTCACCGGGCTCCATGTGGCGGGCGTTGCGGCGCTCGATCACCGTCACGCGGCGCGTCCTGGCGCAGCGACCAGTGCAGCTCACCGTAGGCGACGTCGAAGCGCGACCACCGCCTCGGCTCCCCGCTGCAGCAGGCAGTCGGTGAAGCCACCGGTCGAGGCGCCGACGTCGAGCGCCCGCCGGCCGGCCGGGTCGACCCCGAAGGCCTCGAGGGCGTTGGCCAGCTTGATCCCGCCGCGCGAGACGAACGCGGGCCTCTCCGCGACCTGGAGCGTCGGCGTCGTCGGCCACCATCTCGCCCGGCTTGCGGGCCGGGCGCTCGCCCACGTGGACGTCCCCCGCCATCACAGCCGCGGCCGCGCGCGAGCGGCTCTCGTAGAGGCCGCGCTCGGCGAGGAGCGAGTCGAGGCGCTGCTTCGACATTCGCGCAGGTTAGGCAATCCGCGCGCGCGAGAGGAATTTTCGACATGACATAGCTGTCAAATGTTCCTCTCGCCGCTTCAGTTGCAACTGCGGCCAGTGTGTGACCGACATCACACAAAGCCGCCCCGCCGGGCGTAGCCTCGATGGTGCCGATGACCAACGTGAGGCTCATCTCGCTGGCCTTGCGCTCCGGTCTGCTGATGGCAGCCGGGACCGCACTGATCGCCGTCCCGTTCATGGTCGGGCTGGGACCAGCGCCGATCGCGACCGGGCTCGGCGTGGGCGTGATGATGGTCGCGCTCGCGCTGGCGGGCACCGATACCGGCGGCCGGGGCACCCTCCCCGTCTCGGCCCAGGCGGTCTACGACCGCGGCGCGGCGCTCGGCCTGCTGCTGGCAGCCGTGGTGTTCGAGCTGGCCGGCGAGCCGGGAGCCTCCGTGGTCTTCGGCGTCGCCGGCGCGGCGACCCTGGTGGTCACGTCGGTCACCCGCTACAGCGCCCGGCCGGTGTAGGGCGCACGGGCTTCGGCCCAGAGAACTTCCTCTCACACAATCAAATACGCATCACTCCTCCCTCCGGAAGCGGCCCCGCAATGCGGGGTCGTTTCTGTGAGTTGACACACTCCCTCGACCCATGGGCACCCACCACTACGAGACACGTCTGCGCTGGAGCGGCTCCACCGGCCTCGGCTGGGACCACTACGTGCGCGAGCACGTCGCCGTGGCGCCGCCCGCCGAGCAGGAGGTGCGCTCACCACCGGCGAGTCGAAGGGCGACCCGGCCGTCCTCAACCCCGAGCAGCTCCTGGTGATGGCCGCCTCCTCGTGCCAGATGCTGATGGTTCCTGCACCTGGCCGCCAAGGCCCGCATCGACGTCGTCGCCTACGAGGACGACGCCAGGCGGCCTCATGCCCGAGGACGCGGAGCCCGTGCGCATCACCGAGATCGACCTGCGCCCGCGCATCGTGGTTGCCGGCGACGCGAGCGAGGAGCGCGTGCGCAAGCTCGTGAACACCGCGCACGAGCACTGCTTCATCGCGAATAGCCTGAACAGCGAGATGACCATCGAACCGACGATCGAGGTCCGCCCATGAGCATCCCCGAAGTGCTGGAGCGCCTGCTCACCACCGCCGGGCCGCCCGGCCACGAGTCCGCACCGGCCGGCCGTCTGGCGCGAGGCCGCCGAGGCCTTCGGCGCCGATGTCGCGGTCGACGCCATGGGCACGTCCGTTGCGCGCGTGGGCGGGCGCGCCGAGCACCCGCTGCTCGTGGTCGTCGGCCACATCGACGAGATCGCCCTGCTGATCAGCCACGTGAGCGACAAGGGCTTCCTGCACGTGGTCGGCTCGGGCGGCTGGGATCCGCAGGTGCTGGTCGGCCAGCGAGTCGAGGTGCTCACCCGCAAGGGCCCGATGCTGGGCGTGGTCGGACGCAAGCCGATCCACCTCCTCGAGTCCGAGGAGCGCAAGAAGGCCGTCGAGCTCAAGCAGCTGCACGTGGACATCGGCGCGCGTGACGGCGACGACGCCCGCGAGCTGGTCGCCGAGGGCGACCAGATCGTGATCGCCACCGAGCCGGTCGAGCTGCCGAACGGCCGCCTGGCGTCGCGCTCGCTCGACAACCGCCTCGGCGTGTACGTCGCGCTCGAGGTCGCCCGCCGCGTCCACGAGGCCGGCGGCGGCGGCGGGCCGGTGGCCGGCGTGGCCGCGGTGCAGGAGGAGATCGGCGCGCACGGCGCGCACGCCATGGCCTTCGGGCACCGGCCGGACCTGGCCGTCGTGGTCGACGTGACCCACGCGACCGACGCCCCGGGCGTCGAGACGGAGCAGCTCGGAAAGCCACGGCCTCGGCGAGCGGCCCGGTCATCACGCGCGGCGCGATCGTGAGCCACGTCCTGAACGAGCTTTTGGACGCCGCCGCCGAGGCGGAGGGCATCGAGTACGCAATCGACGTAGCCGGCGGCGCCACCCACACGGACGCCGACTCGATCCACCTGAGCCGCACGGGCGTGCCGACCGCCGTCGTCTCGATCCCGCTTCGCTACATGCACTCGCCGGTGGAGCTAGTCGACCTCGAGGACGTGGAGAACGTGATCCGGCTGATCACGGCGATGGCGCTGCGCCTCGAACCCGATCAGAAGCTCACGCGCTGGTAGCGCGCCTCGCGCGACGGCCGCGCGGTCGCCCGCTCAGGCGAGCGAGCGGCTCGAGCACCGCTTGCGCCACGCTGCCGGCCACGCTCTCGGGCGTGAGCCCGACCTCCTCGCGCAGCAGCGCGGGCTTGCCGTGGGTGACGTAGCGGTCGGGCAGGCCGATGCGCAGCACGCGCGTGCCGCCGAGCAGGTCGCGGTCGGCCAGGTGCTCCAGCACGGCCGAGCCGAAGCCGCCGGCGAGCACGTTCTCCTCGACCGTCACCAGCAGGTCGTGCTCGGCGGCGAGGCGCTCGATCAGCTCGGCGTCGAGCGGCTTGGCGAAGCGGGCGTCGGCCACCGTCGGCTCGATCGCCGTGCTCGTCGGCGAGCAGCGCGGCCGCGCCGAGCGCGACCGGCACTCCGTAGCCGTAGCCGAGCAGCGCCACGCGCTCGCCGTCGCGCACCAGCTCCCCGCGGCCGATCTCGATCGGCTCGCGGATCGGCCGGAAGCGGCAACGCCCTCCGCCTCGCCGCGCGGGTAGCGCAGCGCGATCGGGCCGTCGTCGTAGAGGAGCGCCGTGTGCAGCATGTGCACCAGCATCGCCTCGTCGCGCGGGCGCGAGCTGCACCATGTTCGGCAGGCAGCGCAGGTAGGAGATGTCGAAGACGCCGTGGTGGGTCGGACCGTCGTCGCCGACGAGCCCGGCGCGGTCCATCGCGAAGACGACGTTCAGGTTCTGCAGGCAGACGTCGTGGACGATCTGGTCGTAGCCGCGCTGCAGGAAGGTCGAGTAGATGGCCGCGACGGGCTTGGCGCCCTGGAGCGCCAGCCCGGCGGCGAACAGCACGGCGTGCTGCTCGGCGATGCCGACGTCGTAGTAGCGCTCGGGCAGCTCCTTCTGGAGGATGTTGAGCCCGGTGCCGGAGTTCATCGCCGCCGTGATGCCGACCACGCGGTCGTCGCGGCGGGCCTCGGCCACGAGCGCCTCGCCGAAGACCTGCGTGTACTGCGGCGGCGCCGCGGGCTTGGCCGCGCGCGCGGGGTCTTCTTGGCCGGCGCGGCCGCGCCGTTGACGATCGAGCCGGGCTTGGCCGCGTGCCACTTCTCCATGCCCTCGAGCCCGCCCTCCTCGGCGGGCACGAAGCCCTTGCCCTTGACCGTCTTGCAGTGCACCACGACCGGGCGGTCGGCCTCGAGCGCGTCGCCGATCGCCTGGCGCAGGGCCTTGACGTCGTGGCCGTCGATCACGCCGACGTAGGCGAGGTCGAGCTCCTCGAAGAACAGCCCGGGCGCCCAGTAGGCCTTGAGCGACTCCTTGAGGATCGGCCCGAGGCGCTCGATGCGCTTGCCGATGCCGGCCGGCAGCTTGGTCAGCGTCTCCTCGGCGTCCTCGCGCGCGTGGTAGAGCTTGGGATTGAGGCGCATCCGGTTGAAGTAGCGCGACAGTGCGCCGACGTTCGGGGCGATCGACATGCCGTTGTCGTTGACGACGATCACGATCGGCAGGTCGAGGCCGCCGGCGTTCAGCAGCGCCTCGAACGAGACGCCGCCGGTGAGCGCGCCGTCGCCGATGACCGCCACGACCTTCCCGTCGGGCGACGCCGCCGCGGCGCATCGCCTCCTTGATGCCCACCGCGTAGGAGACCGAGGTGGAGGCGTGACCGGCGCCCATGATGTCGTGCTCGGACTCGTTCATCGAGCAGAACGGCGCCAGCCCGCCGTACTTGCGGATCGTGGCGAGCTGCTCGCGGCGCCCGGTGAGCACCTTGTGCGGATAGGCCTGGTGGCCGACGTCCCAGAGCACCTTGTCGGTGGGCGAGTCGAGCAGCGAGTGCAGCGCCACTGCGAGCTCGCAGGTGCCGAGGTTGGCGCCGAAGTGGCCGCCGATCTCGCCGATCGTGTCGATGATCAGCTCGCGCACCTCCTGCGCGACCTGCTGCAGCTGGTCGTCGTCCAGGCCCTTGAGGTCGGCGGGGCCGTCGATGTCTTGAGAGTAGCTGGGTGGTCATGTGGTGCGGGTGAGGATGTAGTCGGCCACGCGGGCCAGCCGGGCGGTGTCGCCCGCCGCCTCATCGAGGGCGGCGCGGGCGTCCGGCATGCGAACTGCGCGCCAGCTCTCTCGCCCGCTCCAGTCCGTACACACTCACGTAGGTGGCCTTTCCATGGCGCTCGTCGGAGCCGCGCGGCTTACCGATCTCGGCCTCGTCTCCCGTCACGTCGAGGATGTCGTCGACGATCTGGAAAACCACTCCGAGCTCGGCCGCGAAGCGCCGGTAGGGGATTGTGGCAGGTCCATCGAGGCCCTCGAGCGCCAAGCACCGAGCCGACCGAGGCGGCGATCAGCGCGCCGGTCTTCAGCTCGTGCAGGTGACGCAGGTCGACGTCGCGTCACCGGCCACGTCGAGGTACTGGCCGCCGACCATGCCGCCGGTGCCCGCGGCCGCGACCACCTCGCGCACGGCGGCGAGCACGCCGGCCGGGTCGCCGTCCTGCTCGGAGAGCGCGAGACGCAGCGCCTCGGCGAACAGCCCGTCGCCCGCGAGGATCGCCACGTCCTCGCCGTAGGCGACGTGGCAGGTCGGCTGGCCGCGGCGCAGATCGTCGTCGTCCATCGCCGGCAGGTCGTCGTGGATCAGCGAGTAGGTGTGAATCATCTCGATCGCCGCCGCGAGCGGCAGCACGCCCGCGGGCTCGCGCCCGAGCGCCTCGGCGGTGGCGAGCGCGAGCACCGGCCGGATGCGCTTGCCGCCGGCGAGCAGCGAGTAGCGCATCGCCTCCTCGAGCCGGGCGGTGCCCCGACTCGCCGGCAAAGCGAAGTCGTCTCCAGGTAGGAGTCGACCTGGCGCTGGAGCTCGACCGGGTAGGACGCCGCCTCGACGCTCGGCCGCGCGCTCACAGCAGTCGCTCCTGGCCCTCGGCCTCGCCGGCCGAGCGGCTGCGCGCGTCGATCTCGGCTCCGATCCGCTGGGCCAGCTCGGCACAGCGCTCGACCAGATCGGCGGCCTCGTCGGAGTCGACGGCCTCCGAGCGCAGCTTGTCGGCCACCGACTCCAGCTCTGCCGCGAGCTCCTCCAGCGTGGGCGTCTCACCGCGTTCACGACGTCACCTCCTCCCGCTGGATCGCTCCCAGGATCCCGTTCACGAAGCCCGGCGCATCGACCGAGCACAGCTCCTTCGCGGCCTCGACGGCCTCGTCGATCGCCACCTCGGCGGGCACGTCGGGGCGGTGGAGCAGCTCGTGCAGCGCCACTCGCATGATGTTGCGCTCGAGCGGCGCGATGCGCGTCGAGCGACCAGCCGCTCGCGTGGCGCTCGATCAGCTCGTCGAGCTCGGGCCGCTCGCTGGACCGTTCCCTCCACCAGCTCCCGCGTGAAGGCCGTGGCGTCGCGCTTCGAGCAGCTCGGCGGCGGACCGCCCGGTGACGTCGGACTGGTAGAGGGCGACCACGGCGGCCCGGCGCTGATCGCTCCTGCGCACGTTGCTCTACGCGCGCGAGACGTACTCGCCCGAGCGGGTGTCCACCCGCACCCGGTCACCCTCGTTCACGAACAGCGGCACGCGGCACCACCACACCGGACTCGAGCGTCGCCGGCTTGTCCCCTCCGCCCGAGGCGGTGTCGCCCTTCACGCCCGGCTGGGTCTCGGACACTGTCAGCTCGACGGCGGTCGGGCACCTGGATGTCTCTGGGCGACTCGTCCACGTAGAGGAGCTCGATCTCCTCGTTGGGCATGATCCACTTGAGCGACTCCCTGACCGAGTCCTCGGGGATCGCGAGCTGATCGTAGGTCTGCGAGTCCATGAAGTGGGCGTCGGTGCCGTCGGTGTAGAGGAACTGCATCTTCCGCGTCTCGGTCCGCACCGGCCGGAACTTCTCACCGGCCCGGAAGGTCCTGTCGATCACGGCGCCGTCCTCCGCCCGCTTGAGCTTGGTGCGCACGAAGGCGCCGCCCTTGCCGGGCTTGACGTGCTGGAACTCGACGATCTTGAAGACGGTGCCGTCGACCTCGACGTGCATGCCGTTCTTGAACTGGTTGGTGCCGACCACGGCGCCAAGGGTAGTCGCGCGCCGCGGCCAGCGGGGTTATCGTCCCTATCCAGATGCCCTACCGCGCACGGCTCTTCGACCGCTTCGACCAGCTGATCAGCTTCAAGGATCTCGATAGCCCCGCGGAGGCCGGCCGCTGGGTCACCGAGGCTTGGGAGGCGCTGATGTCCGAGCGGGTCGGGCCTCCCGCCGAGGGCGAGCCGGCCAACGTCCGCCACGAGCTGACCTTCGTCGACGCGAACGACCAGGAGCGCCCCGCCACCGACGAGGAGCGCGACGAGTTCACCGCGGCCCTGGCGACGGGCTAGCCGTCCAAACGCAGCATCATGTACGTCTTGCGGGGCGGCGACGGCCCACCAGCTCGCCTACGTGTTCCGGCTGCCGTTCTTGAATGACTCCGGCTTTCTGGCCGGTCGTGCAGACGATGTTGCTCCTTGATCGCAGCCTTGTACTGCTTCTTTGGCTCAGCCTTGTCTACGTGCTCTGGCTCGCGTTCCCCTTCGATTGCTGCTCCTACGGTCGGGTTATCAACCGTTACGCGCTTGCTCCGGAAAGAAAGAAAGCCCCGTGGCTGCATCAATGCATCCTTCTGAGTTGGTTGATGCCGACCACGCGACGAAGAGTGGTCGCGGCCCTCTGAAACGTCTTACTCCGACAGCCCCACGGCTTTGATGGCTTCGTCCGGGTCCGCGTACAGCTGCATCCTGATCGCTTGTCCGTCCCGGAGCGTCCAGACTTGACCGAAGCGCATCTCGACGGGAATT
The DNA here is from genome assembly GCA_963762265.1 of uncultured Thermoleophilaceae bacterium. Taxonomy (GTDB): domain Bacteria; phylum Actinomycetota; class Thermoleophilia; order Solirubrobacterales; family Thermoleophilaceae; genus JACVRW01. The sequence continues at coordinate 47,003 of CAVXKC010000008.1, forward strand.
CCCGTGGCCTTCGAACGGCCTCGCTGGTTGACGATGACGACGACGCGCTCCCCGGCGTCGATGTACTCCTCAGCCTCCATCTCCCAGTTGTCCCACGCATCGGCCCACTCGGCCATGAATTGCATCGCGCCCTCGGGCCCGGCGTAGATCTGCTGCTCAGGCCAGCCGAGGTTCGTCACATCCCAGACGAGCTCGGGATGGGCGCGGATCTCACCGGCGGCTGTCCACTGTGTCGTAGCCGCGTCTGATGATCTCCACGTTCTCCTCCGACATTCGCCGGCCGAGTATCCCGCAGGCGACGCGTCAAGCCGGCCACACCCCTGGGCAAGCCCCACGGCTTCGAGCGCCTCGGCCCGTTGTTGATTAGTCGATTGTCGAGTTGCCGGGCGCACGCACCGCTAGGTCGACAATCAACGTTCCGGCGGTGCCCCGGCCGCCCTGATTCGCGCGATCGTCTCGGCCGGCCGCAGGACAGCCTGGTCCCAGGTGACGCGGAGCACGCGCTCGCCTTGGGCCTCCAGCAGTGTCTGGCGCTCGACATCGTCCTCGCGCGCCAGCTTGTGGTCGTGCCACGCGGCGCCATCGGCCTCGACGACCAGCTGTTGCGCGGGCCAGCGAAAGTCCGGGATGACGGTACGAGCCGGGAGGACCAGTGGAACGCCGACTTCGGGCTGCGCGAATCCCGCGGCGAGCATCAGGTCGAGCACGGTGTCCTCGAGCTCACTGCGGGTCGGGGCGGGACCGGTGGCCAAGATCTGCGCGAGCTTTGCTGCCCCCCGCGGCCGGCCCAGTCGCCCGAGCAGCTCCACCAGTTCGCGCAGCTCGACGAGCTTCATTGACTGCGCCTGACGCACAGCGCGTCGCAACTGCTGGGGCTCGAGTTGCGAGCTGAGATCCACCAACGTGCGGGCCACCGAGGTGATCGGGATGACCCCGTGCCGGGAGATGTCGGCCGGCTCGAGCGACAGCGTGCGGTGAACACGGATCCCGGGATGGCTTCGGGTTCCCGACCCGGTCACAGTCACCTCGGGGTACCGCCCATCCCAGCGCATGAGTCCCACCAGCGCGGCCACCGAGAAGTTGCTGAGGAGTGCCCGACGGCCACAAGCCTTGACGGCCGCCAAGAACCGGCCCTCGAGAGGGGGGTTGGGATGGCCGACCGCATACACACCGCGATGGAGACGATGGAGCTGTCCCCGGCGCACTCGCCCGCGGACGCACTCGACCGAGAGGCCGCAGTCGCGCAGCTCCTGGAGCGAGAGCACGCCCCACTGGCGGGCCGCGACGCGCGCAACGAGCAGGTCGGGCCGTCCCTGCGGCGTGCCCCTCTTGAGTGTCCTCTCCATAGTTTCATGGTCACTCGAGGCTCAGCACGGGACAACGCGCCAGCGTTACAAATGTGCACCAAGACGGTTGCCGCAGGCCCCCGCGAATCGGGTCGCCGAGGCGATCGTCGAGTTAGCGGGCGTGGAGACCGCTAAGTCGACAATGGACGGGTCGTACCCGGCCCACGGAATCCGGCCACCGAGCCGAGCGTCGACTTAGCGGGCGAGGAGACCGCTAAGTCGACAATGGACGGGTCGTACCCGGCCCACGGAATCCGGCCACCGAGCCGAGCGTCGACTTAGCGGGCGTGGAGGCCGCTAAGTCGACAATGGACGGGCCGTACCCGGCCCAAGGAATCCGGCCACCGAGCCGAGCGTCGAGTTAGCGGGCGTGGAGGCCGCTAAGTCGACAATGGACGGGTCGTGGGAGGGGAACCCGGCAGGGATGCCGCGCCACGGCGGGCAGGGATGCCGCGCCGCGGCGGGCGGGCCGGGCCGAAAGCCCCACCCCGCGCCCGCCTACCCCCAAAAGCGCTCCACCCCCTCCGGCAGCCGCCCCTCCTCCAAGAGCTTCTCGAGGTGCGAGGCCAGTGAGAGCGCGGCGAAGTCCCGCAGCTGCGGCGGGACGTCCGACCAGGCCGAGCCAAGCAGCTCGTCGCGCGTCCGCAGGCCCGCCGCGAGCGCGTCCAGGAGGTCTCGCTCGCGTTCGAGGCGGTGGGCGATGTACTCGTCGAGCTTGGCCGCGGGATCCCAGACGTAGGGCCCATGACCCGGGCAGAGGACCTCGAGGTCGAGCTCGCGCAGGCGCTCCAGCGAGCTCAGGTAAGCCGACAAGGAGCCCTCGCCGGGCGCGATGAACACGCTCCCGCTCCCCAGCACCGTGTCCCCCGTGAAGCAGGTCTGGCCCGCGACCAGGCAGACGCTGTCGGGCGAGTGTCCCGGCGTGGCGAGCGCCCGCAGCGGCCCCACCTGCTCGCCGTCGCGCGGCAGCGTCACCGGCACTCCCAATCGCTCCGCCCCCTCGGCATGGTCGGGGTGCGCGTGGGTCAGCACCACCCCGGCCAGGCCGACCGGGGCCGCCGCCCGGACGGCGTCCAGATGGCCCGCGTCGTCGGGCCCGGGATCGACCACCCAGCCTTCGATCACGTAGGTGTTCGTCCCGTCGAGCGTGAGCGGCGATGGGTTGGGCGCGCGCACGCGAAACACACCCTCAGGCGACCGGCCGGGACGGTTCATGAGGCGGATGTAGAGGGGAGTAAGCTCACACTCGGTTGGGCTCGCGCACCGATACAGGGGTAATGGTCGGCGAGCGGGGCACGTTCCTGCTCGCCATGGCCGCAGTCTGCCTTGTGGCAGCGCTCGACACCGTCCTGGGAGCTCGCACGGTGCTCGTCGAACTGCTCCTCATCGGCCCCGTGATCGCCGCAATCGGCGCGTCGACCAAACAGACCGCGATCGTCGCCGTCTTCGCGTTGGTGGTGTCGATCCCGCTCGGAGCCACGAGCGACGCCTTCGGCATGGCCGACCACTGGACGGGCGTCATAACGGTGGGGCTGATGGGTGCTCTCGCGGTAACAATCGCCCGCCTGCGAGCACGGCGCGAGCGCGACGCCGCCCGCATGGCAGTTCAGTACCGCGTGGCACGCGTGCTGGCCGAGGCGGAGTCGCTCGAGGCCTCCGCTCCGCAACTTCTGGCCGCAATCGCCGAGCCGCTCGGCTGGGACGTGGGGCACCTCTTCGAGGTTCGCGAGCCCGGCACGCTGCGCTCGGTTGGCACCTGGACGAGGCCGGGCCTGGAGGTGCCGGCGTTCGAGGCCGCAACCGAGGACCTGGTCGTACGCAGCAAGAACTGGCTTCCCGGCCACGTGTGGCACACCGGAAAGCCGACCTTCATCGAGGACGTGCTCGGAGAGGCCGACTTCCAGCGAGCCGACGCCGCGCGCCGGTCGGGGCTGCGCGGGGGCATGGCGTTTCCGATCGCAAGCGGCGGAGACAACGTCGCCGTCATCGAGCTCTTCTCCTGCGCCGTCCAGGAGCCCGAGCCCGAGATGGTCGATGTGACCGCGGCCGTCGGCGCGCTCATCGGCGAGTTCATCGAGAGGCTGCGTGCGAGCGCAGCCGTCAGCCAGAGCGAGGCCCGCAAGAGCGCGCTGCTCGCGTCCTCCCTCGACGCCGTGATCGTCATGGACCACGAGGGCCGCGTGGTCGAGTTCAACCGGGCCGCGGAGCGGATCTTCGACCGAACGGCCGAGGAAGCCGTCGGCGCGGAGCTGGCCGCGCTCGTCATACCCCCCGCGCTGCGCGAGCGCCATCGCGCGGCGCTGCGGCACACCGTCGAGACCGGGGAATCGGCACTGGTCGGCCAGCGGATCGAGTTGACCGGGATGCACGCGGATGGCAGCGAGTTTCCGGTGGAGCTCGCGATCACGCGCATCGCGGACAGCGACCCTCCCATGTTCACCGGCACGGTCCGCGACATCACCCGGCGGAGGCGACAGGAGCAGGAGCGCGACGAGCTGCTGCGCCTCGAGCGGCTGTCTCGCCTCGATGCGACCGAGGCGCGCGACCAGCTCGGGGCGATCCTCAGCGGGATCGCCGACGCCGTCACCGCCCAGGCCCCGGACGGGCGCCTGCTCTTCGCAAACGACGCCGCGGTCGAGCTGCTCGGGTTTGAGTCGAGCGAAGCGCTGCTGTCGGCGCCGCTGGCGGCCATCATGGACCGCTTCGACGTGCTCGACGACCAGGGCCAGCCGTTCCCGCTCAACCAGCTTCCCGGGCGCCGCGCCCTCGTCGCCGGCGTGCGCGGCGAGGTCGTGGTGCGCTTCCGCGTGCGCGCGACCGGCGACGAACGCTGGTCGGCGGTCAAGGCCACCCCGATCTTCGACCCAGACGGCGCCGTTCGGATGGCCATCAACGTGATCGAGGACATCACGATCCACAAGCGCGCGGAGCGCGCGCAGCGCTTCCTCTCCGAGAGCACCGCCGTGCTCGGCTCCTCGCTCGATCCCGAAGAGGTGCTGGGTCAGGTGGCGACGCTGGGCGTGCCCGAGGTGGCCGACTGGCTGTTCGTCGACCTCGTGACCGACGCCGGGGTGGAGCGGGTGGCCGTGGCGCACCAGGATCCGGACAAGGTTCGGCGCGCGGAGGAGCTCTACAGGGTCTCGCCCCCGGATCCCAACGCGGCCGGCGGGGTGCGGCATGTGCTGCGAACCGGGTTATCGGAGCTCCACTCCGACCTGATGACCGAGCTCGAGGGGCCGAAGTCGAACGGTGCGACTTATTTCAAGCTCGCGCGCGAGTTCGGGATGCGCTCGGCGGCCATCGTGCCCATGGCCGCGCGCGGGCGCACGCTCGGCGCGCTCACGCTCGCCACCGATTCGTCAGGGCGCCGGTTCGACGCGCGCGACCTCGAGCTGGCCGAGGAGCTCGCCCGGCGCTGCGCGACCGCGATCGACAACGCCCGACTGTTCTCCGACCGGGCGTACATCGCGCGCACGCTCCAGGACAGCCTCCTGCCCTCGGAGCTGCCGGACATCCCCGGCATCGAGGCCGCCGCCCGCTTTCGGCCCACCGGCGAGGGCAACGAGGTCGGCGGCGACTTCTATGACCTGTTCGAGAGCGGCCGGCGCGGCTGGACGGTGGTAATGGGCGACGTCTGCGGCAAGGGCCCCGACGCCGCGGCGGTGACCGCCCTGGCGCGCTACACGCTGCGCGCCGCCGCGATGCGCGAGCGGCTGCCCAGCCGCAGCCTGCACCTCCTCAACGAGGCGCTGCTGCGCCAGCGCCACGACCGGCGTTTTTGCACGGTGGCCTATGCCTATCTGGAAAAGTCCGAGGACGGTGTCCGCGTGGGATGTGCGAGCGGCGGCCACCCGCTTCCGCTGCTCGTGCGCGTCGACGGCACGGTCGAGCCGGTCGGCGCACCGGGCACACTGCTCGGGGTGCTGCCCGATCCGAGGTTCGAGGACCGGTCGGTCACGCTCGGTCCCGGCGACGCGCTGGTCTTCTACACCGACGGCGTGATCGAAGCGCGCAGCTCGGATGGCGTGGACGGCATGCTCGATGAGGCCGGGCTGGCGCGGCTGCTCGCCGCCTGCGCGGGCTTGGGGGCCGACGCCATAGCGGCACGGGTGGAGGCCGCGGCGTTCGCTGCATCCGGCGGGACTCCGCGCGACGACATCGCCGTCCTGGTGCTCCGCGTAGCTGCCTGAGCACGGCGGGGCGCCGGATGGTGATGTTGGCCTTGCGTCCCCTTCTGGGTAGTAAGTTCGAAGTTGGCCCTTGTTCAAAACCACGATGGGCCTTTGCTACGACCAACGCGACACGGGAGACCGCGTATCGCCTCGAACACCGTACGCACGGGGCGTCGCCATGCGCGCCAAGACCATCCGTGGCTACCTCGGATGAGTTCGGGCATCCATCCCGACGTCGACGACGGCATCTCCCTCCGTCTCCACGGCGATCCCGGCGCCGCCGCGCAGGCACGCCAGGCGCTCGGGAAGCTGCGCGGTGACATCGACCCGCCGCTGATGGAGACGCTGCGCCTGCTCGTCACGGAGCTCGTGACGAACAGCATCAAGCACGCCGAGGCCGACAGCGTGGTCCTCAAGGTGCTGGTGGGCCGGTCGGCCGTCTGGACGGAGGTCACCGATGAGGGTCCGGGCTTCGATCCGGCCGCAACGGGCGTCCCGCGCCAGGACCGCTCCGGCTGGGGCCTGTTCTTGGTGGAGCGCCTTGCCCACAGATGGGGCGTGCACCAGGAGGGTCCCGCCACCAAGGTCTGGTTCGAGCTGCTGCGCGGCTGAGCCAGCCGCTTCCTAGAGGCGCAGCTGCTCCTCGCCAGCGGGCACCTCCCCGAGCAGCGCGCGGAAGCGCTGGGCCGCTGTCGGAGCGTCGTCGCCGCGGTTGTTGTTGAACGCGACGTGGACCTCGCGCGCCTGCTCGGCCATCCCGCGCACGCGCTCCGCCACCTCCTGGAGCTCGTCCTCCTCATAGCGCCAGCCGAAGCGCTCGGCGACCGACTTGCCCGTCATGTAGCCATCGGTGTTGCGCCCGTGCAGGCGCAGGTAGGCGAGGTCGTCGCGCGTGACGGCGTCGAGCTCAGAGGGCATGATCGGTATGTGGTCGCCCGGTGGGGCGTCCACGCAGACGAACGCGACGCTGCGGTCGGCAAACCAGCCCAGCGTTCGCTCGCGCCGGCCCTCGCGGACCCAGCCGCGGTGGCGCAGCTCGATCGCCACGCGGTGCGCCGAGAGCGCCTCGACCAGGCCGTCGAGCTCGGCGAGCTCGTGCTTGCCGGGTGAGAACGCCGGGGTCATCTGCACGAGAAAGCCGCCGAGCTTGCCGGCCTCGGCGAGCGGAGCGGTCTCCTCGACGAGCCGGCCTGCCAGCGCGATCTCGAGCTCTTCGGTCAGGCGCACGCGCCCGCGCTCGTTGGTCTGCAGGCCGTCGCGCATGTCGGGGGGGAGCGAGTCGATCGGCGCCGCGTGACGGGAGAGCAAACGGTGGACCTTGACGTCGAAGACGAAGCCGTCGGGCGTCCCCTCGACCCACCTGTGCACGTTGTTGCGGTCGGGGATCGCGTAGAAGCTCGAGTTGAGCTCGACGTACCCGAAGCGCTGCGCGTACCAGGGCAGGCGCTCCCTGGCCGCAAGCTGCGGCGGATACCACTCCTTGACAAAGCCGGGGTCCGCCCAGCTCGAGGTTCCCACGAGGATCTTCCCGCCCACCCCGACACCGTACCTAGTGCGCCTTACCCCCCTCGCCGCCCAAAGCTGTGGCCCGCCGGGGCGACCGCGCGCAGATCCGCCTCCTCCTGGGTCTCTGTGCTCCACACGCGGCGCGGCTCGATGTGCTTGACCTGCGCCACCGGCATGTCCGGCCGCTCGAGGCGCTCGATCTGGTCGACCAGCACGTTGCGTGGTGCCCTCGCGCTGCTCGAGCCGTCCGGTGGCCAGCACGAGCGGCTCGGCGCGGACAGCCAGGCGGAAGCGGTCGTGGATCGGCGGGGGCACGATCAGGTTGATCGTGCCGAGCTCGTCCTCGAGCAGCATGAAGGTGACCCCCTTGGCGGTTGCCGGGCGCTGTCGCGCGATCACCAGGCCCGCCACCCGCACCCGGCGCCCGTGCTGTCCGCGCTCGAGCTCGCGGCTCGTGCTCAGGTCGGCGGGCAGGTCGGGGCGCATCAGCTGGAGCGGGTGCTCGCGCAGGGTCACGCCGGTGGAGCCGTAGTCGGCGAGCATCCGCTCCCAGGCCGACAGCGCGCGCAGCTCCGGCCCCTCGTGCGGGTCAAGCGGCAGGGCGAGCTGCGTGCCGTAGTCGCCGACCGGCACTCCCGGCACGGTCACGCCGAGCATCCAGAGCGCCCGGCGGCGCCGGCCGTCGATGGCATCCGGGGGCTCGCGCCCCCGGTCCCCCGCTGATTCCTGGCCGGCTCGCGGTTCAACGAGCTCGTCGCATGCTCCCGCCCAGGCCAACTTGGCGAGCGTCTCCGCGGATGCGCCGGAACGGGCGGCGAGGTCGCCCAGCGAGCGCCAGGGCCCGCCCTCGTCGCGCTCTGCTGCCAGCGCGCGGATCTCGTGCTCGCGGACCCCGTTCACGTAGCCGAGGCCCAGGCGCACGGCGCCCTCTTCGACAAGGCACCGGGCTCCGCTCGCCACCACGCTTGGGGCCCGCACCTCGATGCCCACGCGCTGGGCCTCGTGCACGAGCGAGTCGGGCGGGTAGAAGCCCATCGGCTGCTCGTTGAGCAGCGCGCATAGAAACTCCGGGTGGTAGTGCACGCGCAGCCAGGTCGACTGGTAGGCGAGCAGTCCAAATGCCGCCGAGTGGGCCTTGGGAAAGCCGAAGCCGGCGAAGCCCACGATCTGATTCCAGACCCGCTCGGCCGACTCGCTGCGAAGCGCCGCGCTCGATCGCGCCGGCCACGAAGTTCTGCTCGTAGGCTCGGATCGCGGCCTCTGAGCGCTTGCGGCTCATCGCCCGCCGCAGCCCCTCGGCCTCCCCTGCGCGAAAGCCGGCGAAGGCCATCGCCACCTCCAGCACCTGGTCCTGGAAGACGATCGTGCCGAGCGTGTCGCGCAGCACCGGCTCGAGCGAGGGGTGCTCGTAGGGCACCTGGAAGTCCGGGTCGGCGCGCAGCGCCTTACGCCGCTCGATGTACGGGTGCACGGCGCCGCCGACGATCGGCCCCGGCCGCACGAGCGCCACCTGCACGGTGATGTCGTCGAGGTTCTCGGGCCGGGTGCGCTTGAGCATCTGCATCTGCGCGCGCGACTCGATCTGGAAGACCCCCATCGTCTCCGCCTCCTGGATGCGGGCATAGACCTCCTTGTCGTCATACGGGATGCGCGACAGGTCGATCCGCTCCCCGCGCACGCGCGCGATCTCGTCCACGCAGCGCTCGACGGCCGACAGCATCCCCAGCCCGAGCAGGTCGATCTTGAGAAAGCCGGCGTCGCCGCAGGAGTCCTTGTCCCACTGCACCATCTGGCGGCCCTCCATCGAGGCCGGCTGGACCGGGCAGAGGTCGATCAGCGGTTGAGTCGAGATGACCATCCCGCCCGGGTGCTGGGACTGGTGGCGCGGCAGCCCCCAGGCATCGCGTGCCAGCTTGACCAGAGCGTCCCAGCGCGGCGAGCGTCCCTGTCCGCCGCCGTTGTTCTGGGGCACCTCCTCCTCGATGTCGTTGCGCTCCTTCCAAGGATCGACGGCGCGCGCCAGGCGCTCGATCTCTCCCGGCGGCAGGCCGAGCGCCTTGGCGAAGTCGCGCACCGCCGAGCGCACCTGAAGGTCGAGAAGGCGGCCACCAGCGCACAGCGGTCGCGCCCGTAGCGGTCGTGCACGCGCGGGATCAGGACGTCGCGGATGTCGCGCGGGAAGTCGAGGTCGATGTCCGGCAGCGCGGTGAGCTCCTCGTTGAGAAAGCGTCCCAGCAACAGCTCGTTCTCGATCGGGTCGATGTGCGAGAGGCCGGTGAGGTAGCAGACGATCGAGGAGACGCTCGACCCCCTCCCCCGCCCCGGCGGCAGCAGGCGCCGCGCTCGACTCGGGCCCGCGCACCTCGCAGGCCACCTCGCGCGCCAGCTCGAGCATGTCGCGGTGCAGCAGGAAGAAGCCCGACAGGCCGAGGTGGCGGATCACGCGCAGCTCCTCCTCGAGCCGGGCGACCGCGTCCGAGCGACCGGGATAGCGCTCCTCGAGCTTGGCCCAGCACAGCTCGGCCAGCCCGCGATCGGCCGTCGGGTCCTCCGAGCCGGGGTAGCGGTAGCCGAGGTCCTCGGTCAGGTCGAACTCGAGCCGCTCGGCCAGCCGCAGCGTCTCGGTGACCGCGTCGGGATGATCGCGAAAGCGCTGCGCCATGTGCTCGGGCGGAGCCAGCACGTGGGAGGAGTTGCCGCGGCGCTTGGGCTCGGTCTCGTCGAGCGTGGCGCCCAGCCGGACGGCGACCATCGCGTCCTGCAGCGCGATGCGGTCGCGCGTGTGAGCGTGCACGTTGCCGGTGGCCACGCATGGCAACGCCGAGGCGCTCGGCCAGCTCGCCGAGGAGCCGGTTGCGACGCCGGTCGTGACGCCAGTAGGGGCGCTGGAGCTCGATTCGCAAGCGGTCGGGGCCGAAGATCCCCAGCAGGCGCCGGGCGGCCGCGGCGGCGCCCGGGTGGTCGCCCGCCTCGACGCGCGCGGCCACCGCGCCGTCGCGCGCGCAGCCCGACAGGCAGACGAGCCCCTCGGCGCAGCGCTCGACGTCGGCGAGCGTCACGCTCGGGTCCTCGTCGAGCGCGTCCTGGCCCGGGCGCCGGCCGTCGGTGACCTGAGCCGTGGGATCCGACCAGCCCTCGCGCGCCCAGCGGCGCGTGTGCCAGTGCGCGGCTGTGATCAGCCGGCAGAGGTTCGTGTAGCCCTCGCGCGTCTCGCACAGCAGGGTGAGGTGGTGCCGTCGTCGAGCGTGAGCTCGGCGCCCGTGATCGGCCGCACCCCGAGCGGCTTGAGCGCCTGCGCCATCTCCATGGCGCCGTGCAGCCCGTCGTGGTCGGTCAGCGCAAGGGCTTCGTGGCCCTGCTCCGCCGCCGCCCCGGCCAGCTCCACCGGATGCGACGCGCCGTCGAGGAACGAGTAGGCCGAGTGGCAGTGGAGCTCGACGTAGGGCACGAACACATGTTCGCATATGTACCGGCGAGCTACTGCTGGGACTCTGGGGAAACGGCGTCCGCCGCCGGGCGCGCGGCCGCTGACTCCTCGCGGCGGCGCTTTGCCTGATAGAGCCCCACGTCGGCGCGGGCCAACAGGCGCTCGGGGTCGTCGCCCTGCTCGTAGACCGACACTCCGAAGCTGGCCTCGATTGGGTCGCCCGTCTCCGGGACGTTTCGCGCCACCGCGGCGCGCAGCCGGTGCACCACGCGCTCGGCGTCGAGGCGGTTGGCGCCGGGGAGGACGACGGCGAACTCGTCGCCGCCGATCCGATAGGCCTCGTCGGAGCGCCGCAGCTGGCTGCGAAGCGCCTCGGACAGCATCCGAAGAGCGTCGTCGCCGGCCTCGTGGCCGCGCGTGTCGTTGACCCTCTTGAGGTTGTCCAGGTCGCACAGGACGAGCCCAAAGCCCGCGCCCTCGTCGATCTCGCGCACCACGCGCACGCGGAACGCGCGCCGGTTGAGCAGGCCGGTGAGCGTGTCGTGGGTGGCCTCGTGGCGCAGGCGCGTCGCTTGGTCTGCGGCCCGCAGCGCCGATACCGCCTGGTTTGCGAACAGGCGCAAGGCCTGCAGCCGGGCATGGGTCGGCAGCAGCCGGTCGCGCGGATCGTCCACCCAGATCAGGCCGATCCACTTGTCGCCTTCGATCAGGGGCACCATCAGCCAGTGACGCGACCAGGCGTGCGGCCCGTGGCCGATCAGCGCCGAGCGATAGGGAACCACGCCGGCGCCCAGGCGCGCCTCCGCCACCTCGCCCGGCAGCAGGTAGCAGCCGGCCAACTCGAACTCCTCCGTGAACAGGGGGGCCAGGGTCTTGAGCGTGACGCCCGGGATGATTCCCGGGACGTCGATTCCGAAGCCGGTGGCGGCCACCGGCGTCAGCGGTCCCTCGCGACCCTGGGCCAGCTCGATCACGACCTTGTCGAAGCCCAGCGCGTCGTCGATTCCGTCGCAGACCGCCTGCAGCACCGCCTCCACGTCATCGGCTTCGGCAAGCCGCGCCGAGACCTCGAGCACGCGCTCGAGCATGCGCTGGTGCTGGACGTCCTTTGCGGTGTTCTGGGCGATCTGGAGCGCCAGCGCGGCGTGGCGCGAGATCGTCACGAGCGCGTCCAGCTGAGGCTCGCTGGGCCGCAGGCCGCTCTCGGGCTCGTCGACCGATATGACACCCAGGATCTCTCCGCCGGCGTCGCGCAGCGGGACGAAGAGGGCGTCGCCGGGCAGCCAGGCGTCGGGATCGTCGCTCGGCGGCAGGTCGGGGACGTAGGTGGCGACGCCGAGCGAGTCCCAGTCGAACTCGCCGTCGAGGATGAAGTAGGCGCCGCGATGCTCGAAGCGATCGGCGAACAGCGGCGACCAGGTGTCGTTCGGGGAGCTCGTGCCGAGCAGCTGCTCGCGCGACTCAACCGAGCCGACGGCCGCGGCCGTGAGCATGTCGTCGAAGGCCGGGCGGTAGACGTTGACAACGACCGCGCGATAGCCGAGCACGTCGCCGATCGCGCGCGCCACGTCCTGGAGCACCTCCTGGAGGTCGGTCTCGTCGCGCACCGATGCGGTGCGCTCGAACATCGACCCGAGGCGCGAGAGCATGGTGAACGTCTCAGACAACTCGGGCTCCCTTGCCGGCCTCAAAAGGGTATGCGGCGGCCACCCCCGCGATTACGACGCTTATGTGGGGGTGGAGGCTGTTGAGGAGGTGCTTTGAAGGGGCGGGGCGCAGTTGGGCCACCACTGTTATATCGGCCATTTTCCCCGGCCTCCTTAGACCTGTTCACGACAGGCTCTCAGGCCCGCTGCACGAACCAGCCGCCCGCGACCAGGTCGCGGAAGACGACGACGTTGCGGCCGTCCGCCAGCACCAGCTCGAAGTAGCGGCGCCGCAGCGGGCGGCCCGTCCACCAGCGGTCCTCGACCACCCACTCCTCGCGCACGGAGTCGACCGTCGCGCGTCCCCACGGCCACGGGCACGCCCGCCATCGTCCGCCCGGACGGAGGCGGGCTTTGGCGCGCCGAGGCGCCGCGATCCGGCGGGGTTCACGACGCGGGAGCGTCCGGGAACGGCGCCAGCACCGCGCGCCGCTCGGGGATGCGCGAGCCCGGATCGACCTCGAGGATCTTCAGGGCGGCCTCGGCGCCCGCCGCCTGGCGCGCCTGGCGGACGGCCTCGCCCAGGCGGGCGCGCCTGATCGCGGCGGCCTCGTCGAGCAGCCTGCCCTGGTCGTGGGCCGGCGGGCCGAAGGCCTCGACCTCGAGCGCGATCGACTCGGCCGGCGCCGGCAGCTCGGCCAGCCTCGGCCCGAGCGCGAGCTGGATCCGCTCGGGGTCGGCGCTGGCGTGGCGCAGCGTGACCGCGATGCGCCAGGTGCCGCCGGCCACGAAGCGCGCGGACACCGCGAGCGCGCGCAGCGCGCGCCCGCGCCGCTCGCGCCGGGCGAGCACGCGGGCCACGAGCAGCTCGAGCGCCCGCTCGAGCTGCTGCCCGGAGGCGGCGTCGGGCAGATCGAGCCGCTCGCTCACCGGCTCGGGCGGGCGCCGTGGGCTCGAGCGGGGTGTCGCGCCCGCGCGCAAGGTCGAGGGCCAGCAGCCCCGGGTGGCCGAAGCGCTCGGCGACCGCGCGCGCGGGGCAGCGCGGCGACCTCGCCCAGGGTGCGGATGCCGAGCTGCTCGAGGACCTCGGGCAGCGCCTCGAGCTCCAGGCGCGGTGCGCAGCAGGGCGACGGGCAGCGGCGCCAGGAAGTCGCGCAGCTCGGCCTCCTCGACCACGAGCGCGCGCCGGCCGCGCCGCGGCCGAGCCTGCAGCGCGGCGGCGTGGGCCGCGAAGCGGCTCGGCGCCGCTCCGAGGCGCGCGCCCGGGCCGAGCGCCCGGCGCGCGGCCGCGAGCACGCCCGAGAGCTCGCCGCCGTGGAGGCCGCGCAGGCCGGTGGAGTCGAAGTAGGCGGCGCCCGCGCGGTCGGACTCGACCTCGGCGCCGATCGCCTCGAGCCGGTCGAGCACGGTGTTCCAGAGCGAGCGCACCCCCTCGGGATCGGGCGGCACGAGCCGCAGCGCCGGGCAGCGCGACATCGCCTCGCCCAGCGCGCATCCCGCGCACGACGCCGAACGCCTCGGCCGGCGCCGACACCTCGCCCACCATCTGCTCGCGGCCCGCCTCCGGCGCCAGCGCGGCGGGCTCGGAGAGCAGCGCGCGCCGGTCTCCGAGGGCGGCCAAGCAGCTCGAACCGGGGGTAGAGGACGCAGACGATCATGTCGAACACATGTTCGCATCTGGCTCGGCGGCGTGCAAGGGGATCTGCCACGGGAGGTGGGAGCGGTCGCCGGCGGCCAGCAGCAAGGCCGGCCAGCGATGCTCGCCGCGCCGGTGACGCGCCACCAGCACCAGAACGGCCGTGAAGAAGCGCTCGCGGTCGAAGCGGCGAAAGGCGCAGCGCCCCGATCAGCGTAGCCCGACCGCCACCAGGCCGAGCAGCGGCAGCACGGTGCCCGCCTCGAACGGCGCCCGCGCCCTCGGCCGCCAGCAGCACCGCTCCGCCGGCCAGGTTGAGGGCGAGGAAGCTCGCCGCCAGCGTGGCGCGGAACTCCTCCGGCGCGCACCCGCGCGCCTCCAGCCAGAGCACGACCGGCGGCCCGCTCACGCTGATCGACGTCGTCAGCGCGCCGCTCGCGAAGCCGGCCGCCCACGCGGCCGCCGGCGCCAGCCGCGGGCGCTCGTGCGCCGGCGGCGCCGGCGCAGCTGCCAGGCGGCGGCCGCGATGACCGCCACCCCCACCGCCACCTGGAGCGACCTCCTTCGAGAGCTGCGTCAGCGCCACCACCCCGAGCGCGAGCCCGGGCATCGCCGCCACCAGCACCGGACGCAGGCCGCGCCAGTCCACGTGCTCGGGCCGGCCGCGCTCGAACAGCACGAGCAGGTTCAGCGCGAGCCCGAGCACGAGCAGGGCGGTGACCGCCTCGACCGGCTCGAGCACCGCGAACAGCGCCGGCGACAGGATGAGCGCGAAGCCGAAGCCCGTCGCCGACTGCACGAACGCGCCCGCGAGGGCCGCGAGCGCGGCAAGGACCATCAGTCGGACCGTCACGAGCTCCTTCGGGAACTCGGTCAGCACCTCGCAGCCGTCCTCGGTCACGACCACCAGATCCTCGATCCGCACTCCGAAGCGCCCGGGCAGGTAGACGCCCGGCTCCACGGTCACGGCGTTGCCCGCCGCGCAGCGACGCCCTCGGCCGTGCGCGCCAGGCGCGGCGCCTCGTGCACCTCCAGCCCGACTCCGTGACCGAGCCCGTGCCCGAAGCGCTCGCCGTGGCCCGCGCGCCTCGATGATGTCGCGTGCCACCGCGTCGACGTCCGAGCAGACCGCGCCGGCGCGCACCGCCGCCCGCGCCTCGGCCTGCGCGCGCCGCACCAGCTCGTAGACCTCGAGCAGCGTCTTCGGCCGAGCGCGCCCGTGGCGAAGGTGCGCGTGCAGTCCGAGCAGTAGCCGTCGACGCTTCGCTCCCATGTCGATCACGACGAGCGTGCCGGCCGGAATCTCGACGTCGCGCGGCACGGCGTGCGGCCGCGCGCCGTTCGCGGCGGCGGCCACGATCGGCGGGAACGACGGGCTCCTCGGCGCCGCGGTCCTCCATGAAGCGCGCCGCCGAGAGGGCGACCTCGCGCTCGGTTCGGCCGACCAGGCCGCGCTCGCAAATGTCCTGGTAGGCGGCGTCGGCGATGCCGCGCCGCGGCGCGCATCGCCGCGCAGCTCGTCCTCGTCCTTCACCGCTCGCAGGCGCTCCACGAGGCCGGCCAGCCGCCACCAGCTCCACCCCGTCGCCCGCCTTCTCGGCGAGCTTTCCGTGGGTCTGGACGCTCACGTCGAAGTCGTCGAACCCGGCGCGCCCGCGCAGCCGCGCGGCGACGTCGCCGAGCAGGTCGCGGCCGACCTCGACGCGCTCGAAGTCCGCGCACCTGCGCCGAGGCCAGGTCGACGTAGCGGAAGTCGGTCAGGAAGAGGCGCTCGTCGCGGGTGACGAGGCAAGCGCCGTTGGTGCCGGTGAAGCCGGTCAGCTAGCGGACGTTCACGAGGTTCGTCACGAGCAGGCAGTCGAGCTCGCGCTCGTCCAGCAGCGCCGCCAGGCGATCGCCGCGCGCCGCTCACGGCCGTACCTTCTCGCGCAGCAGCTCGAGCGCCTCGCGGTAGCCGTCGAGGCCCTTGCCCTGGACGGTGCCGAGGCAGAGGTCGCGGATCACCGACACCCGCCGCCACTCCTCGCGCTGGTCGACGGCGGACAGGTGCACCTCGACGGCGGGCAGTCCGGCCACCTCGAGCGCGTCGCGGATCGCCCACGAGTAGTGCGTCCATGCGCCCGGGTTGAGGATCAGTCCGTCGGCGCCCTCGCCCGCGCGGTGCAGCGAGCTCGCAGTACTCGCCCTCGTGGTTGGTCTGGAAGAACGCCACGTCGAGGCCGAGCTCGCGGGCGAAGCGGTTGATCCTGCACCTCGAGCTCGGTCAGCGTCAAGCTCGCCGTAGTGCGCGGCCGGACGCCTGCCGAGCACGTCGAAGTTGACTCCGTGCAGCACCGAGATCCGGTGCTTCATCCGGCGCTGCACCTCCTCGATCGCGCCGCGCAGCGCCTCGCCGGAGACGACGTCGTGGCCGGGGGTCACCTCGCCGGGCGCCTCGACCAGCACGAACGGCACCCGCCCGCCCTCGCGCTTCTTGTCGCGCTCGACGAGCGCCAGCACCTCGTCCACCGTCGGCCCCGGAGAACTCGAGCGGCAGCCCGCGCGCCGCCAGCAGGTCGGCCACCTCGGCGCGCAGCGCCTCGCGTCCCGACAGGCGCAGCGCCGCCAGCAGGCCGATGCCCACCGCCTCGCCGTGGCGGTAGCGCGCGTAGCCGGTGGCCGCCTCGATCGCGTGGCCGACGGTGTGGCCGAGGTTCAGCACCTGGCGGCGCCCGCCGTCGCGCTCGTCCTCGGCCACCACCGCGAGCTTCGTCCGCAGGCAGCCCATGATCTCTCGCGCGCCGGGCGCGCCGCCCTGGCGCACGCGCGCCCAGAGCGACCCGCCGGCGATCAGCGCGGTCTTGACCACCTCGGCGTAGCCGGCCGCGACCTCCTCCGGCGGCAGCGTGTCGAGCGCGGCCGGATCGCAGAGCACCGCCGCCGGCTGGTGGTAGACGCCCGCGTAGTTCTTGCCCTCCGGCAGGTCCACGCCGGTCTTGCCGCCGTAGGCCGAGTCGACCTGCGCCACCAGCGTCGTCGGCACCTGAACGTGGCGCATGCCGCGCTGGTAGACGCGCCGCGCAGAAGCCGGCCAGGTCGCCGACCACGCCGCCGCCCACCGCCACCACGAGGTCGCCGCGCTCCGCGCCCGCCCGGGCCAGCGAGCGCAGCACGTGCTCGGCTCCCTGCATCGTCTTGTGCTCCTCGCCGGCCACGATCACGATCCGTTCGCTCGTCCGGGATGCGGCTGCAGGCGGCGACGTTCTCGTCGGTCACCACGAAGCGCCGCCCGCGAAGCGGCAGGGAAGAAGCCCGCCTCGATCAGGCCGCGGCCGAGGAACACCGGGTAGTCGCCCGACTCCGCCGCCGCCCAGACCATCCGCGTGCCCGAAGGCGCGTCGCGCAACGCCTCGAGGAAGGGCAGCGCGCGGCGCAGCGCGTCGCGGTCGGCCGGCGGGATCACCGCGTCGGCCACCGACTCGTAGACGGGCGAGCCGGTCGCCCTGTAGCTGCTCGAAGCGCGCCGGGTCGCGGGCAAGCGGGCGACCCTTGCCCGAGGCGCGCCGCCAGGCGTCCTCGGGGTCGATCTCGAGGTGGACGACGATGTGGCGAGCGAGCGCCTCGCGC
This sequence comes from uncultured Thermoleophilaceae bacterium, assembly GCA_963762265.1. Lineage (GTDB taxonomy): Bacteria > Actinomycetota > Thermoleophilia > Solirubrobacterales > Thermoleophilaceae > JACVRW01. The sequence goes on from CAVXKC010000008.1 coordinate 64,342, forward strand.
ACCCGCTCGGACTCCGACCGCGCCGCCGCCGAGAGCGATCACGGCGCCGTCCGCCCGCGCGAGCAGCTCGCAGACCATCTCCTCCTCGCGCGCGCGAAAGGCGGCCTCGCCCTCGCGGTCGAAGAACGGACTCGATCGGCTCGCCCAGCCGCAGCTCGAGCTCGCGGTCGGAGTCGATCGCCTCGACGCCCAGCTCGGCGGCGAGCGTGCGCGCACCGGTGGACTTGCCGGCGCCCATGAAGCCGACCAGCACGATCGCGCTATGGGGCGCGCCTCCACCCGATCCGCTCCTCGTAGGCGCCCAGCGCCGCCTTGACGTCGTCGATGTGGTCGCCGCCGAGCTTCTCGCGGTAGGCCGCCGCGAGCACCAGCGCCACCATCGCCTCGCCCACCACGCCGGCGGCCGGCACGGTGCAGGAGTCGGTGCGCTCGCGCAGCGCCTGCGCCGGCTCCTTCGTGGCGATGTCCACGCTGCGCAGCGGCTTGGTCAGCGTGGGAAGCGGCTTCATCGCCGCCCGGACCACCAGCGGGTCGCCGGTGGTCATGCCGCCCTCGAGCCCGCCGGCGCGGTTGGTCTCGCGAAAGTAGCCGCGCTCCTCGGACCAGAAGATCTCGTCGTGGGCCTTGGAGCCGACCCTCCCGGCGAGGTCGAAGCCGTCCCCGATGCCCACGCCCTTCATGGCCTGGATCGACATGATCGCAGCGGCGAGGCGACCGTCGAGGCGCTCCTCCCACGAGACGTGCGAGCCGATTCCCGGCACCACTCCGAAGGCGCGCACCTCGAAGACGCCGCCGAGCGACTCGTTGGCCTTTCTGCGCGGTGTCGATCTCGGCCACCATCGCGTCGCTCGCCTCGTCGTCGAGGCAGCGCACCGGCGACTCGTCGACGCCGTCGAAGTCCTCCGCGCTCGGGTCGTCGCGCTCGGGCGCGGCCACGGCGCCGATCCGGGTCACGTGCGAGCGGATCGCCACTCCGAGGTCGCGCAGGAAGGTCTTCGCGAGCGCGCCCGCGGCCACGCGGGCGGCGGTCTCGCGCGCCGAGGCGCGCTCGAGCACGTTGCGGACGTCGGTGTGCCCGTACTTCATGACGCCCGCGAGGTCGGCGTGGCCCGGGCGCGGGAGGTGGACCTCGTCCAGCGGCGCGTCCACCGGCCACGGGTTCATGCGCTCCTCCCAGTTGCGGTAGTCGCGGTTCTCGATCCGCAGCGCCACCGGGCTGCCCAGCGTGCGCCCGTGGCGCACTCCGGCCACCACCTCGGCGCGGTCCTTCTCGATCTTCATGCGGCCCGCCGCGCCCGTGGCCGAGCTGGCGCGAGCCAGGTCGCGATCGATGTCCTCGGGGCGCAGCTCGAGGCCGGCGGGGAGCCCCTCGACGATCGCGGTCAGGCCCGGACCATGCGACTCCCCGGCGGTTACGAAGCGCAAAGACATAGCGCCCACACCCTACTTAGAGGGGTGCGGGCGCCATGTTGGGGGAGAGGAGGTGCTGCGGGTACGTCTGGCTAAAAGGGTGCGTAGTCCTCGCAGGTGCGCGAGTCCAGGTCCGGCGCGCAGGGGTTCATCGCATTGACGGCGTCCGCAAAAGTGTCGCCGTTGATGTCGAAGACCGACGGGGTGCCGGGCCGGCCGTTGATGGTCGGGTTGCCGTTGCCATCCAGGTCGTACTCGGTCTCGTACATCTCGACGATGTTGGTGAAGTCGTCGTTGTCCTGATCGTCCTCGCCGTCGAGCAGCGTGTCGCCGTCGACGTCCGGGTCAGCCAGGTCAAGCTCGGCGAACGGACGCTGGTTGAAGAAACCGAAGTAGGTGTCCGGGTCGGGCTCGATGGCCGGCACGGCCGCCCAGTAGCCCTGCCACCATGCGTTGGTCGAGGGCCCGCGGGCGGACTCGAGGCGGTTGGAGAGGCCGTCGGCGTCGGCGTCGCGCTCACTGTCGCGCCACTCGGGATCGCCGCGCAGGTTGAAGGTCGCCGGGAAGGGCTGGGCCGGGTTGGCGTGGCCGTAGCTCGACGAGCGCCAGGCCGGCACGCCCGGGGTCTCGCTTGCGCGGCTGATCTTGGTGCCGTCGCTGTAGCCGAGCGTCGAAGGCTGGCCGGCGGTCGCGGAGCAGCCGTCGAGCAGCGCTGCGAGCGTGCTCGAGCCCGAGATGCGCCAGAGGCGGTACTCCTCGCGCGAGGTCAGGCCGTCGCCGTCGAAGTCGTAGGCGCTGAACTTGCCGGCGGGGTTGCCGGGGGCGCCGTCGGACGGATCGAGCGGGTTGAGATAGGGGCGCTGGCCCGGGTAGGGCACCGAGTTGACGTTGAGGTCCTTGGCCGAGCAGTACTCCCAGCCGTCGGACATGTTGTCGCCGTCGGTGTCCTCGAGGCACGGGTCGGTGCCGATCTGGAGCTCGCGACCGTTCGACAGCAGGTCGTTGTCGTGGTCGGCGTCGTTCTGGCAGACCTTCGAGGGATTGTCGCCGTCGCCGGCGCCGGTCACGACCGGCGACAGCCGACGCGAGGTGAACTTGGAGAACTTGCCGGCCAGGACGCGCAGCTTGAGGCGCGTGGGCCGCTGCTTGCTGGCCTTGACGGTCAGCAGACCTGCGACCGCGGCCGGAACGACCACGCGGAGCTTGGTACTGCTGGCGCGGCGCGGCTTGGCGAACGCAGAGCGGCCGTTCGCGGAGCGGAAGATGACGGTGTTGGCCGAACGCTTGCTCTTGAAGCGCTTGCCGGTGATCGTGAGCGTGCCGCCGACGCTGACGCGCATCGGCTGGACGCGGGTGATCTCCGGCAGGTTGGCCTGAGACTTCTTCTTGGCTGCGACCGCGGCCGGTGAGGCCACGAGCAGGGCCACTGCCGAAAGCAGCAGCAGGCTGATGGAAATGAGGCGGCGCATTGCTCTACCCCCTATCGACGGTCCGAGTCGCTGTCTGAATCGCCGGCCGTCGTGCTGGACACGCTCACGAGGTCGGAGAGAAGCGGCGAAACGAACCGCCGGGAGGCCGTCGGCGTACCAACCGCCGCGCCCGCTGTCTGGTTGTCCGTGGAAGCTGAGGCGGAGCCGTCGGCGCCGACCTTCACCTTGCGGATCTGGTCGATCGCGAGGTCGTAGGAGTTGCCGTCCTCGTTGGTGAAGACCTGCTCGGAGCCGGCGCCGAGGTAGAGGAACGCGCATTGGGCCTTGCTCGGCTTGCACTTGCCCTCGCCGGCCGTCTCAAGCGTCGAGTCGACCAGGAAGACGGCGTTGCCGCCCTTGGTCGAGACACCGAGGAAGAGCAGCAGCGGGTTCAGCCGGTTGGGCAGCATGTCGAGCTTCTCCATGCCCTTGATCTTGCGCGTGCGGCCGTCGGCCGTGAAGGTCACGTCGATCACGTAGGTGTACTGCGTGGTCTGGTGGTCGGATTGTCGCCGTCGTCGCCGGAGCCGTCGTCGCCGGAGCCGTCGTCGCCGGAGCCGCCATCGTCGCCGCCCGAGAGGTCGTCGCCGGTGGGCGCGACGGTGCCGGTCTCGCCGTCCGCGGTCGGGGCGGTGGTGCTACCGGCCACGTCATCCTGGGAGTCCTTGACGATGTCCTTCGGCGGGCGCGAACGGGTTGCTCGGATCGAACGTGTTGAGCGTCGAGCCGCCCTCGATCTCGTTCTCCTCGAGCTGGACCGTCGCGAGGCCCTTGAGCTCCTTGGGCTCGGGCGCCTTGCGGACGACCGTGACGGACGCGGCCGGCGGGCTCCTCGGCAGACTTCTTGAGCACCACGGGAACCGCGACCAGCCCGGCCAGGAGCAGCACGGCCACAGGCCAGAGGCGCTTGGCGCGCAGGTCGGCCCAGACGTTGATCAGGAGGTCTTTCATGACGTTGTCAGGGGGTCGCGGTGGCGGTCGGGGTCACGGCGGGCTCGGGGGAGCTCTCCGCAGGAGTGGCGGTCGCGGGCGTTGTGGTCGCGGGACCGCCGGGGGTGGCGCCGGCGGTGGCGCCCTGCACCTTCGGCGACAGGTAGATCGTCGCCTTCACGTGGCGCGGATGCGCGGGAAGATGTCGGACTCGCTGGCCCAGCGCACTCCCTCGACCGTGATCAGGCGGCCGCTGATGCTCACATCCTGGTTGGTGACTCGCACGAAGCGCTTGACGCTGTGGAAGAAGTCGGCCAGGTTGAAGAAGTTGCCGACGAACTCGAGCTCGAGCGGCACGGTCTCGAGGCCCGCGGGCGGCGTGCCGGCCACGGAGGCGGCTGTAGTGGCGCCGGCACCGCCGCCAACCGCCAGGCCGCTGCCGGATGAGGTCGAGGTCGTGGCGTCGACGCCCGACTGCTCGGCCGCTGCGCTCTGCTCGTTCGCTGTCTGCTGTGCGTTGTTCGCCGACTCGGTCGCGGCGCCAGGGGCGCTCTGTGCGGCCTCGCCGCCGGCGGCCGCCGGAGTGGCGTTCTCGCCCTCCGTGGTGGGCGCCGCCGGTGTGGCCGGGGCAGCGACTTCCACACGCTCGCCTGTCGCGATCTTGGTGAAGTGGATGCCGGTGCCCGCCGCCGCGGCGTCGAGCTGAACGATCAGGCTGGGCATGTCCACCTGTGCGGGAATCGCCTTGCCGAGGCGGACGATCTGCGTGAAATCGGCCGAGAAGTCGGTCTTCGCACCGTTGGCCGAGTCCACCAGGACCTGGGCGTTGGCGCGGCGCTTCTCCTGCTTGTTCTGAGCCGCGAGCGCGGTCGCCGCCTCCTCGCGCTTGGGAGCGAGCACGAGGAACCAGAAGGCGGCGATCAGCAGAATCGGCACGATCCCGAAGGCGATCTTCTTGTCGCGGTCGGAGATGTTCACGATCCACCTCCAAGCGAGGCCGGGACGCGGCCGCTGTCGCGCGGCGCCTCGGCGATGGGTGCCGTGGGGCTGAACGTGACGGTCAGGTCGAACTTGTAGTAGCTGCCGCAGTTCTCGGGCGTCACCTCGTCCTCGCCGGTCTGAGTGGAGGACTCATTGAGCTCGACGTCATCGACTCGGTGCAGCTGCGCGCAGCCGGACCATCATGCGGGCGGTGTCGGCCTGGTCCGGCATGCAGCCCACGAGGCTGGCCGCGGGCGCGGCGGGCGCCGCAGGGGCAGTGGGATCGGCGGTCGCCGCGGCGGAGGCGTCGTTCGGATCGCCGAACACCGAGCCGTCGGCCGACTGGATCCAGCTGCCCTCGGGCATGATCAGAGACAGCTCGCGCATGAAGCGCTCCCAGTCGAAGCGGGTCTGGGCGACGCCGGCCACCGAGTTGAGGCGGGCATCGGCAATCGCGGCGAAGTCGACGTAGCTCGGCCTGCTTGGCGGCCTGGGCCTCGAGGCTGTCGGCCTCGGCGCTCGCGGCGGCAGCCTTGCTCTGACGGTCGGTCACCTGGTTACCGGTCACGACGAACACGGCGACCATGGCGAGCAGCAGGCCCAGCACGCCGAGGACGACGTACGCGCCCTTGCCGCCGCCTTCGCTCGGCTGGCGCCGGCGCTGGTCCTGGGGAAGCAGGTTTACGGGCTTCATGCCGCAGCTCCGAGCGACAGGCCGGCAGCCACGGTGTAGCGGTGGGGGTCCTCGCCGGCGCCGATACCGGCCGGGTCGATGACGCCGAGCGGAGCGGCGACCTGGACCGGCAGGCCCAGATGCACGCCGAGGCTCTCGACGAGCGCTGCGTCGGACGAGCCGGGCCCCGAGAGGACGATCTCGCTGACGGGCCGCGCCTGCGGCTGGGTCATGTAGTAGTCGATCGACAGACGGATCTCGTCGGCCAGTCGCGAGCCGGCGTCCTCGTCGTCCCAGACGGCGGACAGCGGACGCGTGAAGAAGCAGTTGGAGCCGACGGCGATCGCCAGGTTGGTCACGCCGCCGAGGTGGCAGAAGACGCGGGCGCTGTCGTCGCCGCCGTGGCCATTGACCGCGAGCGTGCGCACCAGGGCGAACGCGTCGAGGTCGATGCCCTCGGCCTTGAGACCGCCGGCCTTGACGGCCTCGAGCAGTGTTTCGATCATCTTGCGGCGGGCGGCCACGAGCACCACCTGCATGCGCGGGGTGCCGTCCTGCGCCTCGGCGTAGCCGGCGACCTGGTGGTCGAGCACGGCCTCGTCGAGGGGCATGGCGATTGCCTCTGAAGCTTGGAAGCGGACGGCGGCGTCGCGCTGCTTGGGGTCCTCGATGCGGGGTAGCTCGACCACTCGAACCACGATCTGCTGGTTGGCTACTCCGATGCGGACGCTCTTGGGCAGCCCGGCCTGGGCGGCGAACTCCTTGAGGTGCTCGCCGAGGACGCTCGGGTCCGTGACCTCGCCGTCGCGGACGAGGCCGTCGGGCAGGTCGAGGCTTGCGGCGCGGACGACTCTGCCGTTATCGACCTGTGCAGCGGCGAGGTAACGGCCGTCTATGTCGAGACCGATCGTGCCGCGTTCTGAAGACTTTCTGAGCGAGAACGCCATGAGGGTTAACCCCGTTATCGGCCGGAGCGTGGACGGCGTTAACGACAACTTGAAAATGTCCAGAACTAGTGGACACCCGCCGCCCGCCGGCGCCGCCGTCTAGAGGCTTGATGTGGGTTGGCGTCTGTCGTGGGCGGCGAGCGCGCGTGGGGGCGACCAGTAGGTAGTCGAGCTAGATCCCGAAGGTGAGGGCGAGTGGCCGTTGGGCTGTGCGCTGGACGAGCCCGCCGATCGTTTTGGCGAGCTGCTCGCCGATGCGCGCGCGGCCCCAGAAGCGCCTTGTCGCCGAACAGCAACTGCCGGGGGTGAGCGGCGGCGACTTGGAGGGGCCGAGTCGCCGACCGGCAGCGATCACCGCAGCCGTTGTCGACTTGGCGGTCCCCGCGAACGCTAACTCGACAATGGACGCCCGATTCGCCACACCGAGCACCGCGGCAACCCGTCCCGCCCCTCAGCTGCCGCCGTTCGCCGCAACCCACATCAAGCCTCTAGTCGAGGAAGTTGTCCTCGTAGAGCTCGATCAACTCGGGCCCCGCCAGGACGCCGACGATTCCGCCGAGGGCGAGGAAGACCCCGAACGGAACCGCCTTCTTGCGGGCCTGCGCGCCTTCGCGCGCCATGATCGCCAGGCCCACGATCGACCCGGTCAGGAACGCGATCAGCATCGCGGGGATGATCGAGAGGCCGAGGTAGAGGCCCATCGCGCCGGCGAGCTTGACGTCGCCCATGCCCATGCCGCGCGGATACGCCAGCACGGCGAGAAACAGGAACAGGAAGGCGCCGGCGCCCGCAATCAGGTTCTCGACCAGGTCGTCCCTGTCGACCAGCAGCGTGGCCACCAGTCCAAACGCGGCCATCGGGTAGACGATCTTGTTCGGCAGCAGCTTGTGATCGAAGTCGATCCCAGCCAGGGCGATCAGGCAGGCGACGAAGGGCAGCTCGAGCACGAGCCCCTCGTCGACCCCCTGCACCGCCACGACGGCGGCGAAGGTCACGGCGGTGGTGAGCTCGATCAGCGGGTAGCGCGGCGAGATGCGCGTGCCGCAGTGGCGACAGCGGCCGCGCAGCAGGAGCCACGAGACGACCGGAAGGTTGTCGTAGGGCGCGATCGGCTTGCCGCATCCGGGGCAGTGCGAGCCCGGGCTGACGATGGATTCGCCGCGCGGCAGGCGCCACATCACCACGTTGATGAAGCTGCCGATGAGCGCGCCGATCAGCGCGAAGGCGACTATCGCCATTGGGCGGGCAAGCTAGTCGGGAAGTCGGCCGGAGAGATCATCTTGTGTTCGGAAGCGAAACGGGCGGGCCCGAAGGCCCGCCCGTTCCAAGCACCTAGTAGAGCTTTTTGGTCTACCAGTTACCGCTGCTCGGGCACGCTCCGGTGTTAACCGTTGTGCACGTGCGGGCGATGCCGCCAGCCGTCTTGGTGATGATGAAATGGTTCCCCGACTTGGAAGTGGCGTTGACCACGTAGCCGGTAGCCGCCTCACCGCTGATGGCATACCCACTGGCGGGAATGCCCGAGTTCGTGATGTCGGTGCTCGTCGAGCAGCCAACGTACGTCTCGTTCACGGTGTAGCAAGACTCCATGTGCGAAACGATGTTTCGCGCGTTGGACTTGGCCTCGGCGTCCTGGCCCTTCTGCCGCTGGCCAAGGAAGGCCGGCAGCGCAATCGCAGCCAAAATACCGATGATAAGGATCACGACGAGGAGCTCAATAAGGGTGAAGCCCTTCTCCTCGTTGTGCATTCTCTGTTGAAGCTTCCGCAGCATGTGTCTCCTCCTTGAAAGGTGACTTCGTTGGTCTGGCGGCCAGTGTCCGCGGTAAGCCCCTGAAGACTTGTTGGTCTCGGTGGTAGCTCGGCCGGGTCATCCTGACCCCCGGAGCTTTGCGTCCCCGCTTCGCAGCAGGTTTGCCTTTGACACCGTGGCCTCTGGCTCTTGTTGGTGATCGACGCCGGGCGTCCAAGTCTTTAGTTATCTAGGGTCTTGGGCCTAGTCCATTCGTCCAGTGCGGACCCCTAGTCTCCGAGGGGTGCACCTGCGTCGCGCGCTGCTCCTTTTCGCCATAGTGCTGGCTCTGGCGGCCGTCGCGGCATCGGTTTCACGTCCGCGCGAGGATTCAGGCGAGCGGACCGAGAGCGCAAGCCCACCGCCCGCCGACCGCGACGAGCAGCCCACGCTCTCGCCCGGACCGGCGGTGGACGCGGACGCCGCGGAGGTCATCTTCGACGCCGGCAAGGATCAGACCCGCCGTGTTCCGGCGGGCTCGGCCACGGTGTTGGTCGAGGTCGACGAACCCGGTCAGGTCGAGATTGCCGGCCTCGGGCTGAGCGCGCCGGCAGATCCACTCACCCCGGCGCTCTTCGACATCTTCGCCTCGACCAGCGCCAGCCACGAGATCTCCTTCACGCCGGCCGACGGCGACGAGTCGCGAGCCGCGGGCACGCTGGTGGTCGAGTCCTCGCCCGGATGAGATTTCTCGGGTCGAGCGCCGTCGCGCTGGCCCTCGTCGCGGCGGGGTGCTCGAACAACGGCAGCAGCGAGGAGCCGTCGACCCCGGCCCGCGAATCGGAAACCCGCGCAGAACGCACCCGCCCGGCGCCCGAGCGGCTGCGCCAGGCCCGCTGCCCGGCCAAGCTCGGCAACTGCGCGACCGCGAGCGGCAGGATCATCTACGTCGAGCGAGTCGACCCCGACGGCGACGGCGACGCGCACTTCGTCCTGGCCTCGCGCGAGGCGATCACCGGGCCGGGCCTCTCGGTGATCGACGTGAAGCGATCGCTGCGCCCCTCCCCCCTTCCCGGCCCCGGCGACCGCCTGAGCGCGGCCGGGCCGGTGTATCGCGGCTCGTATGACCAAAAGCAGATCGAGGCGATCGAGTTGCACGTGGCCTACGCTGCCGGGCGTGGGCGAGCAGAAGGAAAGGATGCTGCGGGGTGAGCTCTACCGCTACGACGATCCCGACCTCGAGGCGGATCATTTGCGAGCTCAGCTCCTGCTCGAACGCTTCAACGCGACGAGCGCGGTCGACACCGGCGAGCGGCGCGCGATCCTCGAGGAGCTGCTGGGAGAGATCGGCGCGGACGTGGAGATCAAGCCGCGCTTTCTGTGTGACTACGGCTACCTGACCACCGTCGGCGAGGGCACATTCATCAACTACGGAGCGATCTTCCTCGATTGCGCCCCGATCACGGTGGGCCGCCAGTGCCAGATCGCGACAAACGTCCAGCTGCTCACCGCCACCCACCCGCTGGAACCGGGGTCCCGGCGCGACGGCTGGGAGTCGGCTCATCCGATCGCGATCGAGGACGGGGTCTGGCTCGGAGGCGGCGTGATCGTCTGCCCGGGCGTGACGATCGGCGAGGACACGGTGGTCGGCGCCGGCAGCGTCGTCGTGAAGGACCTGCCCCCGCGCGTGCTGGCTGTCGGCAGCCCCTGCCGCCCGATCCGCGAGCTGGGCTAGCCGAACTTCCGGAACCAATCCTGACTTTGAGGCCTCCTGGCCACAAAACCCAGGACGGTGGAGCAAGACGCCGCCCGCATCTCGATCAGGGCCGGACGACCAGCTCAATCTCGCGCGCGCGCGCGAGGAGCATGGTTACACCATGGCGGGGATCACGGGGAGAGCGCCGCTGTTCGCGCAGCACGACCGCCGACCACCTCTCCCCCGCATCCAGCTCGGGAGCGAGCTCTTGGGCAACCTCGCGCGGAACCCAGCCGACCTGCTCGCCGCCTGCCGCGGGATACACGGCGATCGCGTTCGGGTCGTGCTCGTTGCCGGCGTCGCGGCGCAGCTCGAGCGGCTTCCCAGGCCCAACGTCCTGGCCGGCGACGGCCTCGGCGTGGTGCTGTCCGGCGCCCGCGGCGCCGGTCACGCGCAGGCCGCGCGCGGCAAGCGACGGATCATCGCGAGCGAGAAACGGGCCGCCCCCGGGCTCGACGAGGCTGTAGCCGGCGAGCCAGACCTGCCCGCCCTCGTCGGGGTACCAGTAGCGCTCCTCGTACTCGACGTCGACCGAGATCGAATCCTGCCGCATCCGTCGAGCCTACGCGCGACGATGGCCCGAGGTCAGGGATTGATCGGACGGTCCCGGTCCGCCAGAACCTCGGCCGCGCTCAACCCGCGGTTGTAGACGCGGATCTCGTCGATCTGCCCGGCGAACCACTCGCCCCAGATGCTGTTCCCGCCGATCCGCAGCACGCCGGTCGAGACCGGGATCGCGGCGGTGAAGGCGCGCGAGGCGACCTGAGCGCCGTTGACGTACAGGCGCCATGTCACCCCGTCGTAGGTCGTGGCCAGGTGAGTCCAGGTATTGGTCGCCAGCGCCGCGGGGCCGTTGATGCCCTCGCCGGCAATCCAGCTCGCCGGCCGCGAGGCCGAGCCAACCCGGGAGGCCGGATAGAGCGCGTAGGCAAGGTTGCCCGTGGTTTCCTTGATGATCGCCGTCCGCCACTGTGAGGTCGCGGTCGGGCGCACCCAGGCCTCGAGCGTCATTCCGGTGGTCAGGTCGAGCGAGTTCGCGTCCGGGACGGTCACCCAGTCGTTGTTCCCGTCGAAGCTCAGCGACCTCACGAACTTGGCCGTCGTGCTGCGGGTAGCCCCCGAGATGGTCCCGGCGTTCCCGGTGCCCGAGGCGTCCGCGACCGTCGTGCCAGATGGCTCGTCGAAGCCGTAGGCGGCCACCAACCCGACTGGACCGGTGTTGTTGACGGTCACGTTGACGGTGGTGGCGGTGCGGGTGTTGCCGGCGCGGTCACGCGCGATCGCGCTCAGCGTGTGCGGACCGTTGGTCGCGCCCGCGGTGTTCCAGCTGGCGCTGTAAGGCGCGGTCGTGTCCTCGGCCCCGAGGTTCTGGCCGTCGAGCCTGAACTGGACCCCGGCGACCGCGTCCGCATCGGCCGCGGTGCCGTTGACCGCCACCGTGCCAGTCACCGTCGCGCCCTCGGCCGGCGCGCTGACCGAGACGCTCGGCGCGGTGTTGTCCACCGTGACGTTGACGTTCGCGGCGCTGGCGGTGTTGCCGGCCGCGTCGCGCGCCACGGCTGTGAGCGTGTGCGCCCCATCAGCCACCGTGGTCGTGTCCCAGCTCACCGAGTAGGGAGCCGACGTGTCTTCGGCGCCAACGTCCTGGCCATCGCGCTTGAACTGCACCCCCGCCACCGCAACGTTGTCCGAAGCATTCGCCGTCAACGCCCGCGACCCGGCCAGCAACGCCCCCGCAGCCGGCGCCGTCAACGACACCGACGGCACAACCGAATCCGGCGGCGGCGCGTTGTCGACCGTCACGTTGACCGTCGCGGCAGTGCGGGTGTTGCCCGCCCGGTCACGCGCGATCGCGGTCAGGGTGTGCGGGCCGTTGGTCGCGCTTGTGGTGTTCCAGCTGGCGCTGTAAGGCGCGGTCGTGTCCTCCGCCCCGAGGTTCTGGCCGTCGAGCCTGAACTGCACCCCCGCGACCGCATCCGCGTCAGCGGCGACCCCGGTGACCGCGACCGTGCCGCCGACCGTGGCGCCCTCCGCGGGCGCGCTGACCGACACGCTCGGCGCGGTGTTGTCGACCGTGACGTCGACATTGGCGGCGCTCGTCGTGTTGCCGGCCGCATCACGCGCCACAGCGGTGAGCGTGTGTGGCCCGTCGGCGACTCCGCTCGTATCCCAGCTGACCGAGTACGGCGCGGAGACGTCCTCGGCACCGACGTCCTGGCCGTCGCGCTTGAACTGCACCCCCACCACGCCGACGTTGTCGGAGGCATTGGCCGACAACGTGCGCGACCCGGCCAGCAGGGCGCCCGCGGCCGGCGCCGTCAACGACACCGACGGCGCGACCACATCGGGCGGCGGGGCGTTGTTGACGGTCACGTTGACGGTGGTGGCGGTGCGGGTGTTGCCGGCGCGGTCACGCGCGATCGCGGTCAGCGTGTGCGGGCCATTGGTAGCGCCCGCGGTGTCCCAGCTCGTCGAATACGGCGCCGTCGTGTCCTCCGCGCCGAGGTTCTGGCCATCGAGCCTGAACTGCACGCCCGCAACCGCATCGCCATCCGCCGCGGTCCCATTCACCGCCACCGTCCCACTCACCGTCGCGCCCTCCGCCGGTGAACTGACCGAAACGCTCGGCGCGGTGTTGTCGACCGTGACGTCGACATTGGCGGCGCTCGTCGTGTTGCCCGCCGCGTCACGCGCCACAGCAGTCAGCGTGTGCGCCCCATCCCCCACACCGGTCGTATCCCAGCTCACCGAATATGGCGCCGACGTGTCTTCGGCGCCGACGTTCTGGCCGTCACGCTTGAACTGCACCCCCGCCACCGCAACGTTGTCCGAAGCGTTCGCCGTCAACGTGCGCGACCCGGCCAGCAACGCCCCCGCAGCCGGCGCCGTCAACGACACCGACGGCAGCAACCGAATCCGGCGGCGGCGGTGCGCCAATCGGTGTGTCGCGATCCGCGGCGACCTCGAGTGCCGACAGGGCGCGGTTGTAGACGCGCACCTCGTCGATCTGCCCGGCGAACCACTCGCTCCAGATGCTGTTCCCGCCGATCCGCAGCGAGCCCGTCGAGACCGGGATCGCCGCCGTGTACGCCTTCGAGGCCACCTGGACGCCGTTGACGTAGAGGCGCCACGTGGCGCGGTCGTAGGTCGTGGCGATGTGGCTCCAAGTGTTCGCGGGAAGTGCAGCAGTGGCGCCCACGTCGGCTGCGTTGATCCACGCCGACGGCCGGGCAACGCCGCTGCCGCCGTATGCCGAGGCGGCATAGAGCGAATACACGAGATTGCCGGTGGTCTCCTTGAGGATCGCGGTCGACCAGCCGTTGACCGCGGTGGGACGAACCCAGGCCTCGAGTGTCATCCCGCTGGTGAGGTCCAGTGAGTTGGCATCCGGGACGGTCACGAGGTCGTTCACGCCGTCGAAGGTGAGCGCTCCGCCGAACTTCCCGGCGGCGGTCCGCACCGCGCCGCTGACAGTGCCGATGTTGCCCTGCCCCGACGCGTCCCCTACCGACGCCCCGGACGCCTCGTCAAAGCCCCACGCGGCACGCGGGGCGCTGGGCGGCGGAGCGGTGTTGTTGACCGTGACGTTGACGACCGTGGCGGTCCTCGTATTGCCGGCCGCGTCGCGTGCGACAGCGGTGAGCGTGTGCGCCGCATTGGTCGCGGTTGCCGTGTTCCAGCTCGTCGAGTAGGGCGCCGCGGTGTCCTCGGCACCGAGGTTCTGGCCGTCGAGCCTGAACTGCACGCCCGCCACGCCCACATCATCGGAGGCGGCGGCGGTCACGTTCACCGACCCAGAGAGCGTGGCGCCTTCGGCCGGCGCCGTGACCGACACGGACGGAAGAGTGCTGTCGGCGCTGACGGTCGCGCTCGCCTCGTTAGAGCTCGGGCCGATATTGCCGGCCTGGTCCTCGGCTCGGACCACATAGAAGTAGGTCCCCGACGCCAGCCCGGTGTCCGTGTGGATCTGGCCGGTGGGCTGGGCAATTCTGTTGGCGGCCGAGGGGGTGAACCCGGGTGTGGTCGAGCGGTGGACGTTGTAGCGAACGACGCCGGTGTCGTCGCTTGCCGCCGACCAGTTCAGCGTCGCGCTGCCGATGGCGCCGCTGGCGGTCAGGTTGGACGGTGCCGTCGGAGCCTGGTTGTCTTCCGAGGCCGATGGGAGGCGCACCATCTGAGCCACGGACGGCACGCCGGAGCTGTTGAGGATGAAGAGCATGTAATAGCCGGGCGGAGCCAGCCGCGAGTTCGCCGGGGCGTCGACCTGAAGCGCGCCGGCGCCCGCCGCGAAGCTGAGCGGGACGAAGCGCTGGTTCTGGTCGAAGTTGTGCGTGGAGGATCCAAGCCGGACGAGCGAGACCTTGCCGATGGATTCGGGGTTGAGCGTGCCGACGCTGAACGAGCTGCCGTACTGGACCGTCGACGGCGCCGAGGTGATCGTTGGCCGCATTCCCTTGAAGAGGTACGGCGGCGAGAAGATCTGGGCATTCGTCTGGTTGGTCACCGGATAGCCGGGCAGCTGGCCTCCGCCCGCCTGAAGCACTCGGCCATCCGGCAACAGCAGTGCGGTGGAGTGGTAGCCGCGCCCGTTCTGTTGGGCAGCCATCGTCGTCCACGTCTCCGTCTGCGAGTTCCAGATCTCCGCCGGCAGCACGGCTGTGGACATATCCACGCCGTCGGACTTCGTCGTGCCGCCCGTGACGATCACGCTGCCGTCCGGGAGAGCGGTGAGCGTCTCGAACGAACGCGGGTGGGCCATTCCCGCTGTTTCACGCCACGCCGGCGAGCCCTCGTTCATGTCGATGACCGCGGTCCGCCCGGTGACGGTTCGGTTCGCGAACGACGGGTCAGACCAAGTCCCCGACTTCATCACCTTGCCCGGCGAGTACATGACCGCACTCGAGCCATCGATCGGGCTGGTCGGTCCAGCCGCGATCGACCCCGCCCCCTGCGGGTTGAGGATGCTCGTGGCTGTGTTGGGACCGGCGTTGAAGACCCGGCCGTCCGGCAGCACGAACTGGAACGGGTACAGCGGCGAGTCGATCTGGGCACCGGTCAGGCGCGTGTACGCGTTCGTCACCGGGTCGTAGACCTCAGGCACCGTGTGTGACTTGAAGCTGAGCGGGTTGCCCGGCGGCGTGTCGTCGGACTCGATGTTGTCTCCCGAGTAGACGAGCGCGCGGCCGTCGGCCAAGGTCGTCACGGTCGGATACCAGCGTCCTCCCGCCATGTCCACCTTGCGCGTCGCCGTGCCTGTGACGGGATCCCAGATCGTCGTGTCGCGGAGCCCCTGGTTCACGGAGATATGGCCGCCGGCGATGAAGAGCTTGCCATCCGCCAGCTGAGCCTGGCCGGCGCAGAAGAGGTTGCGCGCATACGGCTTCGGCGTCAGGGCTCCGGTCGCGGGATCGAACAGCCGCTCAGAGTTCGGGCCGGCTTCGAAGCCGTCCCACACGAGTACCTGGCCGGTGTTGAGCAAGTTCGCGTGAACGGCCACGAGCGGCCAGTTCATGACCGGTCCCCACTCGCCGACTTGGTCGGGAGTTTGGGCTTGGGCGGCCGGCGCGGTAAAGCCCGCGAGGGCTGTGAACGCGGCGAGCCAGGCAAGGCGCGTCTTCACCACTTGATCCTCCCACCCCGGGCCGGGGGCGAAGACCCATTTTCGGACGGTTCTCAGTGGGCGATCGGGCCAGCTCCATCGCCTGCGGCTGACTCGGGACGTCAGGAGAGTCTTCGCGCGCAGATCACAGCATCGACGCCGGTGCCGGCCACGGCCCGCGGACGGTCCTCGGCGACGATGAGCTCCCAGCGGCCGGGATCGAGCGCAGCGGCCGCGGTGTCGACGGAGACCTGCACCTGACCGGCCGCGGCTGTTTCGGCTCCAGTGGCCGGGTCGATCGGGCGGTGGCCAACCAGCAACACGGTCCCGCCGGGAGCGACCCCTGCCGCCATCCGCCGCACCATCTGCTCCACCGACCCCGCCACGTGGACATACAGGCAGGCGACGAGGTCGTAGCGGCCCGGCTGCGGGCTCCAGGTCGCCAGATCACCCTCGACCCAGTCGATGCGCTCCGCGACGTCCGCCCCCACGGCCTCGGCCGTCGACCGGCCGTGCGCGAGGGCGGTCGCAGAGAAGTCGACCGCGGTGACCTCCCATCCGCGCTCGGCAAGCCAGAGCGCGTCCGAGCCGTGACCGCAACCCGCGTCGAGGGCCAACCCCGGGCGCCGGTTCCTGACCTCAGCGCTCAGATGCGCGTTCGGGGGGCGATGCGCAACTCGATCCGCGCGCTCGCGCAGAACACGCGACCAGCGCCCTTCCCAGAAGCTCCGGTCGAACCTCGTCACGTCAGCTCGCGGCGCTGCTTGAGGATCGCGGTGGCAGCAGTGATGAGCGTGAGGTTCAGGGTTCTCCTGCTGGGCCGACCACCAAGCGTGGTTCGCAGGTACGCCGGTGGTAGTCAGGATGTCTAGGGGAGTCGGGGAAGAACGTGTTCGCCGAAGAGTCGTACCTGTTGGACGAGATCGGGCAGACCCGGCACTTCGAGGTGCGCCCAAGCTTTGAGCGTGAAGGGGTCGGTGAATGACAGGAGCGCGTGGTTCAGTCCGATGGGCGCGTAGACCTCAGTGAGCCATTGAACCCAGTCGTCAGGCGTCCCGGCGACCATGATGCGGTCAGCGACGGCGTCCGGTGTCAGGTCGAGCGCACGCTCGATGTCGCCCGCGGAGAACGCCTCGTTGACCGGCGCCACCTCTTCGGGATCGATGCCGTGCCGCTCGAGCAAGGCCGGTGGCATCGAGGGGATGTAGAACGAGGCGAGGACTCGGCCCGCGCGCCGGGCGACGTCCGGGTCGGGGGCTATCGCCCCGAGCAGCGAGTCGCCGATGTCGAGTCGCTCGGCATCACGGCCGGCACGGCCGGCGCCCACGTTGAAGCGATCCACGACGAAGCGCAGCGCATCGGGGGAATACGCGCAAGCGGTGTGGATGCCGTCGGCGATCTCGCCTGCGAGCTCCATGGATTTCGGCCCGCTCATCGCGCCCACCTTCAGCGGAACGCGCTTCTGCACGGGCCTCGCCGCAGTGGTGACGCCCGTGTACTGGAAGAAGTCGCCCTGGAAGTCGATCGAGCCTTCGTCGAGCAGTGTGCGGATTACGTGATGGGCTTCGCGCAGGCGTGCGATCGGGCGCGTCCCGCGCCACTCGATCCCATATTGCTCGAGTGTGGCGAGGTTGCCGATACCCAGGACCACCTCGGCGCGGCCGCCGCTCAGCTCATCGAGCGTGGCAGCCAGCTGGGCGACATAGGTTGGATCGCGCAGATAGATAGGGGAGACACAAGGACCGAGACGGATCCGTTCGGACCGTCCGGCCGCCGCCACGAGCAGCAGCCAGGCGTCCTTGTGGTAGATCTCGTCGGCGCTGTAGCACGCGTAGTAGCCGAGTTCGTCCGCCACCTGCGCCGCCTGGAGGAGCTCCTCCGCCGGCTGCTCCGGGATCAGCTGCAGGCTCACTCGCATCGCGAGCCGGCCTATCCGCGCGGCGTGCCGCCACTACCCCCAGACAAACGGCGGATAGCGTTCTGTCGTGAAGTAGGCGTAGGCGTTGCCGCGTAGGTTCCAGCGCAGGCCGGGCATCATGAGCTCGAAGACCTCTCGCGGGATCCGCTTCGTGAACAGCACCGTGAAGAAAGCAACGAACGACATGATGCCGGTCAGCCAATAGAGCACCCCGGCGATGAGCAGGTACGGGATCGCAAGTAGCCACTGCACGAGCGGACGCCAGTTGTCGATCCGCTCGGGGTAGTCGATGTTCAGCCGCACCGGATAGTCGGGGTCGTCGGCCAGTGAGAACGGCGGGTATGCGTCGATCATCAGGTGGAAGTAGGCGACGACGCGATAGACCCACCGGAGCGTTCCAACCAGGTAGTCGAAGGCGCCTCGCGGCCAGCGGCCGGTGAACAGCACCGCGAAGAATCCGTAGATGGCCACGAAGAACGCACCGATGCCTACGAAGAACAAGGCGATGAAGTGCGGGATCACCAACAGCCACTTGACCAGCGGCAGCCAGCGGTTGAGCTCGGACGGATACGCGATCTCCAAGCGGGCGGGATAGTCAGGCGAGGGCGGGCCGGCCGGATCGGGCACGGCGACGGCTGCGGAGACCGGCGCGCCCGGCGCCAGAGGCTGGGCCTGGGGTGGCGAAGGAGCGGGTGTTCCTTCTGGAGGCGGGCCTGGGGGCTGCTCAGGAGTGTTCACAGGCCAACTCTAATTGCCGACGGTGCCGGCTGGCCTTCGGCGCTGGGGCCCTAGAGGCTTGATGTGGGTTCCGGCGAACGGCGGCAGTGAGGGGCGGGACGGGTTGCCGCGGTGCTCCGTGTGGCGAATCGGGCGTCCATTGTCGAGTTAGCGTTCCCGGGGACCGCCAAGTCGACAACGGATGCGGTGATCGATGCTGGCCGGCGACTCGGCCCTCCAACTCGCCCCACATCGCGCGCAAAGCAGGAGAGAAGCGCTAACCGACGCGAGCGCCTCCTACCGCGCCGCCCAGGGCGTGAATTTCCCGTCCGATTCCGTCGGCGACCAGGTTGAGGCCATCGATCGCGTCGGGATCCGCGCACAGGCCGAAGGAGATGCGACCGGACGCCGACACGATCGCCACCCGAAGTGCGTGACGGTGTGCGATTTCGGCGAGCGTGTGCAGTTCGAGCAGGGGGGCGCCCAGCACCGAGTGCGGACCGGGCGGTCCCGGGACGTTGGAAACATTGAGCGTGAAGACGCGTGGGCTCATCGCCCAGTGCTCGGCGTGGCGTTCGAGTGACCGGGACAGGTGGGAGAGATCGCCGAAGAAGGCATGGAGTGTCTCGGCGTCGTGGCGCCGCTTGCGCTTGCGCGTCTCGCGTGCCACCGCGACCAGTCGCGCGAGCGGATCGTCTTGCTCGAGCGGGAGGTCCACCACAATGAACGAGTCGCGGTTCGCCGCATCCGGCTCGCCCGGCTGGTGCAGGCTCACGGGGATCTTCGCACGCAGCCCCTCCGCGGGCGTGCCGAGCTGGTCGAGCCACGCACGAAGACCGGCGCTCACAGCGCTGAGCGCCACGTCGTTCACGGTCGCGCGCTCCGAAGCGGCATGGCCGATGCGCCGCAGCTCTTCGAGCGGCGCGTCGACGAAGGCGACCTCGCGGCGTGGGCCGACGCGTCGGTCGAGCGGGGAGGGGATGGCACGCCGCCCCAGCTCCTGGCGCAGCGTCTGTGGCAGGCGTGCCGCGCTCCACAAGTGGGACACCGGCGTGTGTGGCGGCGGGCCGGGTGGCCGTTGGGCGGGGCCAGGGCGCCGTGCAGGCCGCTCCCCCGCGGTCGCCTCCA
This sequence comes from uncultured Thermoleophilaceae bacterium, assembly GCA_963762265.1. GTDB lineage: Bacteria > Actinomycetota > Thermoleophilia > Solirubrobacterales > Thermoleophilaceae > JACVRW01. Next base: position 83,601 of record CAVXKC010000008.1, read on the forward strand.
GCAGCAACTCGCGTGCCATCCGCATCGCGGTCACACCGTCTGCGACGGCGTGATGAATGCGCCAGACGAGCGCCGTGCGTCCACCTGCGAGCGGCGATACCACCTCCATCGCCCACAGCGGGTGGCCGCGGTCGAGCGGTGTCTCCATGGCCGTACACACCAGCCGACGGAGTCCGGCATCATCGAGCGCCCCCCGGTCGATCACGTGCCGCTCGAGCGAGAAGCCGGGATCGTCGTTCCAGGCGAGTGGGCCCGTCGCCGGATCAACCCGGCGAGTGAGCCGCGGCACGGCGGCGAGCCGCCTCGCGAGATGCGCTCGGACCTGCTCCGCGCTCCGCTCACCCGCGATTACGATCACCTTGCAGGTGTGTCCGCGCACCGTGCCGGACTCGAGCGCGAGGATCCGCGCGTCCTCGGCGCTGAGCAGCTCGCGAGTCATGGGCGCAGACCTCATGGTGGCGGCCGAGGAGCCGCCCCGCAAGCCCTTCTCGGAGTCCAAGTACGCGCCGCCATCCGGAGAACCCTCGGGCGGAAGGCCGACCCGGCGAGCGTGGCCTTGATAGGCCGGCGTGGGTGCGCACCTCGTCGCCGAGCCGGTTTTGCGGCATTCCTGGCGCGAGCAGAGCGATCTGGCCCGCTTAGCGCCATATCGGCGCGGGCGCCGAGTCGACGGCGAGATTCCCCTCCGGGCAACGCACGAATACCGCAGTTAGCTCACCTTCCGGTGGACGAGAAATGGCCCGGGTCGACTGGGCCAAGCGCGTTGAAGATTCGGGGCCGGAACGGAGCGCGCTCCATCAGCGCCCCGAACCGGGTGTAGTCCGACACGTCGACCGCCCCACCCGGGTTCTGCTTCTTCGAGTGGTTCGATGCGCGGCCCGCGCAGCGGCCCGGACAGGTCGGCCTGCCGCAAATCTCGAAGCACAGCTGCTCGCTGTGCTGGGGCGAGCGCCAGCCGGAAATGAGCTGGCCGCGCCAGCCATGCTCGCGAGCCCACACCAGATACCTGCGCAGCCAGGTCGCCACCGGGCGGCCGTCGAACCTCGAGACCCCCGGCCGCGGATCGAGATCCTCGATCGCTCGTCGGCGCTGACGCCGGCGCCTACGGTTGCCGCGTAACACCTGCCTCACCGACGACCAGCGCGGATTTCTCGGGTGGCGCATGCGGCGGACGAGCTTGCTCGTCACCCTGCCGTCGAGCTCGCCGAGATAGCCGAGATACCACTTCACGGTCATGATGCGGCGGTTCGTCAGGAAGCCCTTTTTGCCATCCACGATCAGCGGGGCGACGTTCTCGAGCCAGCGGTCCGTGAAGCGGTTGAGGCTCGCTTGGAGACGCTCTACATCGAGGTCGCTCACGGCACGAACATACGCTGCCGCAACCGGTGGACACCAGCAGCGAGTTGCTCGCCCTCGAGGTCGAGCCCTTCGGCGTCCGCACGACGGTCGTCAACTCGCGGTTCTTCCGCACCGAGCTGCTCACCAAGGAGTCGACGAACGACGCCGAGCCGTCCATCGGTTCGAGCCGGGCGTTAGCTATCTCCATGGCCGACGGCGGCCGCCGCAGACCTTCGATGCAGCGGGGCGCGGCGCAGAGGTTGATGCTCGTACACGGCGATCGAGTGCCTGGTCAAGGCTCTCAGCATCTAGGCCGGCCATGAAATTGCGCAGTCGGCTGGCCCGCTCTTCAGCCGTCGAAGGCTTGGATGGGAAGCGTGACGCGCATCGTCATCGCTCTCGCCTCTCGTCCGGAGCGAGCGCCACGCTACGGCGTGCTTGTCCCCCCCACCTGACCGCGACACCACCGAACTGAGAGGGCCCCATGAGCCAGCCACGACCCACCGATCCGATCGGATCCATTGGATGGACCGAACGCACCGGGGGAGTGCTGACCGCTCGGGAATGCCTAACACTTGCCCGGCCCCTGCTGCGGGGGGAGCTCAGCATGCTTGCCGGCCGTCTCGCGATGGTGCTCCGAATGCACTCGGGACGCCGGAGTTCCATCGATCCGGCGAGCCTGGTGCCTCCCGACTCCCATCTCGCAAGAGATGCCGAGGTCGCGGCGCAGGATCTCTTGACACCGGCACTCCTCAACCATTCCAGTCGTGCCTACACGTGGGGCGCGGCCATCGCGGCACTTCACGGGATCACGTTCGACCGTGAGCTCCTGTACCTGGCTGCAATGTTCCACGACACCGGGATCCCGAGCCCGGTGCCCGACGTCGACTTCACGGTTCGCAGCGCCGCGGTGGCACGGGAGTTCACCGACAGCCACCGCGTGCCTGCCGATATCCGGGAGCTCGTTGCTAACGCGATCGCCATGCACCACACCCCCGGCGTTGGCCTCGAATCCGGTGCCGAGGCCCACCTCCTATCTGCCGGCGCAGCCGTCGATGTGTTCGGCCTACGCAGCAACGAGATACCCGATGCAGTCCGCCAGAGCGTCATCCAGGAGTACCCGCGGTTGGGCTTCAAGCGGGAGTTCGCCGGGCTCCTCCGAGCCGAAGCCAAGCAAGTCCCTCGTGGCCGCGCCTGGTACCTGCACCGCTTCGCCATGAGCGACCTAAGCATTCGGCTCGCGCCCTTCCGTGGTTGATGTGACGGCAACCGGCAAGGGGTGCGGGCCCGCAGTCCGAAGTCTGTCGTGAACTGAAGACCGCTGGCTTCCTGGCGATCGGGCCTCTGGGTTTGATAGCGGGAGGCCCTGAAGATCACTTCACCGACAGCCGTGAGCTGCATCTGCTGGTCGAAGGCGACGAATGGGCGCATCGGAGGCCCTTGATCCCGACGCCGGTTACTGGGCCCGCCGGTTTGCGGCTCACTATCCGCAATGCGCGAGCCGCAGCGGCTGGTGCAAGGGCTTGGCGCTTGGGCGTACGCTCGCGGCGTGGGCAGATCTCGGGCCGCATTCGGCAGCGTCCTGTTCTTCCTCGTGGCGCCCGGCGTGGTGGCCGGCCTCGTGCCGTGGCTGCTGACTGGCTGGCGGTCCTCGAATCCGGCGACTGCCGTCGTCGTACTCGGCTCGGCTCTGATCGCTCTCGGCACTGGCGTCCTGCTGCATGCGTTCGGCCGCTTCGTCTTCGAGGGGCGTGGGACGCCGGCACCGATGGCGCCTACGGAGCGGCTCGTGGTCGGCGGGCTGTATCGCCATGTGCGCAATCCGATGTACCTCGCCGTCGGCGCAACAATCGTGGGCCAGGCGCTCGTTCTCGGACGCCCGCTGCTGCTCGCGTACGCGGCCGCGTTCGGGCTCGTCGTCGCCACATTCGTGTGGAGCTACGAAGAGCCGACGCTGAGCGCGCGCTACGGCGAGGAGTACGCCGCATACCGCCGCGCCGTGCCGGCCTGGTGGCCTCGCCTGCGGCCTTGGACGCCCAAACCGCGCCAACGCTGAACTCAGCAACGGCCACCCGCCCGCGCTGCCGCTCGCGCGACAAGCACCACACCCGTGAACTCTGGCGCTCCCTTGGGTCCGGTCGTGGATGTCCAAGAGGCCTGCCGGCTGTAAGTACCGATTGGCGGGGCTAAGCGATTCGGGAGGAGCCGACGGCGGGTGGGACGAACGGGCCGAGATGCTGGCGGTCGACTAGCTGGCCAAGCGCGGCGCCGATCGCCTCTAGCTCTGTCGAGTCGGGACCGCCCGGGCGCTCGGCGTCGATGTGGCCGAGCCCAAGCTCGTCCACATCCCACTTGGTTAGCTGCGCGTTGTAGCGCACGTAGAGAAATGCCTTGCCGGTGTCCACCGAGAGATTCACGTGCTCGTAGCTATCGGACGCTCGCGGCACGAGGTCCCCCAATTCTCGATCAATGATCTCGCCGAACGAACAGCGACCGACCATGCGGCAGGCAAGATCTTGGTCGATTGACGCTTGGTGGACGACGTCAGGAGCGTCGCCTCCGGTGTCTCGGGCGGCAAAGGGCGTCCGGACCGGACCGGAGCGCCTTCGAAGGGAAGATTTCCCGCACCTACCGACACCAGCAGAAGGTTGCGCTCGCCGACTGGCCAGCCGAGACCATACGCCGGCGTTGTGGCGTGGCGGAAGAGCAGGAAGCTTGGAACAGCTGATCGCTATCGATGACATTGAGCCGCCGAACGACGACTGGCCTGATCCGTCCTAACCAGCTGCCGTAGCTGCATGACGGATGCGAGCTCCACATCGGCGGGCCCCTCGAACACCCCCGGCGAACGCGCCGGCGTCGCCTCTAGCCGGCGGTAACCTGCGGTCCATGCAAATGAGCAGCCGTTATGAACCATGCCGAGCTGGCTAATGACCGGGGCGTACAGGACATGGTTCATCGTGCTCTTGGGACTTCTGGGTGCGGTTGTCGCGCACGCGCCGGCGACGGCGGCAGTTCGTGCTGATCTGCGCCTGGTGGGGCGCTTTTCTGAGCCGGTGTACCTGACCGCGACTCGGTCGCAACCAAACCGCCAGTTCGTAGTCGAGCGTCGCGGTCGCATTCGCGTGATACGCAACGGACGGGTCCTCGCGAAGCCGTTTCTCGATATCAGGCGGGAAGTCTTGATCCGGTCCCCCAGAGAGACCGTCGACCAGCGCGGCCTGCTGTCGATGGCCTTCGCTCCCGACTACGGCCGAAGCCGCCGGTTCTACGTCTTCTTCATCGACCGCAGAAACCGCATTCGAGTCGACGAGCTGCGGCGGTCGCTGACTCGCCCCGACCGCGCGACCCTTCGTGGACGCCGGACGCTGTTCAGCATCGACAATGCCGGCCCGTTTCACCACGGTGGTCAGCTGCAGTTCGGTCCAGACGGCCTCCTCTACATCAGCATTGGCTACACCGACGACGAAGCCGCGCCGCAGAGTCGCGGGAGCCTCAAGGGCAAGATCCTGAGGATCGATCCGCGGCCCCGAGCCGGCAAACCGTACTTCGTTCCGCACGACAACCCGTTCGCTGCCGTGGCAGGCGCCAGACCCGAGATCTGGGCGTATGGTCTGCGCAACCCGTACCGATTCTCCTTCGATCGTGGCACCGGCGCGTTGCTGGTCGGCGACGTCGGCGGCAATCGGTCCGAGGAGGTCAACCTCGTGCGTCGCGGCCGAGCGGCGGGGGCCAACTTCGGCTGGAGCAAGTTCGAGGGGCGCAAGAGGATCGCCGATGGTCCCGCCAAGGGACACGTTCCACCGATCATCGCTCACAGACATGCTAGTGGGTGGTGCTCGATCGTCGGCGGCTACGTCGCCCGGGATCGCGCCCTGGGAGGGCTGTACGGACGCTACCTCTACGGCGACGTCTGCAGCGGACGCATCTACGCGGCACGGGTCTACTCAAGGCGACCGAGCGCCAAACGACTGCAGCTAACGGTTCCCTACCTCGTGTCGTTCGGCGAGGATGCCCGGCGACGGCTATACGCCATCAGCTTCGGCGGCCGTGTCTTTCGGATCGCGTCCAACCGCTGACCCCCCGATGTCTAATTCGTCGAGAGAGCGGGGCGGCGAGCCAAGACCCGAAAGCTAGTTACTCGAGGCCCCACTTCGATGCGGTTGCGCCTTGGACGAGTCAGTCGGGCTCTGAGTGCTCGTCGACCGAAACGGCAACAAGGCATTGCGGGGACCTGCTGAGAAGGGGTCACGCAGACGGAGCGGGTGGGTGCCCAGGACGAAGTCGGACGTGCGCCGTGGTAGCCCGGCATCGTCACGGGTGAGCGGCGTCGCCCCGCCGCGTCCAACACCACGGTCATAGGACCGCCTCCGATCGGACAGCAGATGTCGGGGTTCCCGTACCAGCCGGCCCGCGACCGGCCTACAGGTCCGTCCTGAAAACCGAGCGTCAGACCGGCCCGGAAATGACGCTCCGAGAGCGCTGAGCGTCGTCCACAGCGGTCGTCTGGCTCACTGCGGTATGCGCTCTCGCCCTCGTCGAGGAGCAGTCAGGCTCGTCCGGGGCACTCGCGATTGATACTCGGCGACTGCCCGCTTGGCGAGGCCCGGCATGCCGAGCTCGCCTGCGGCGGCTCGCGCCTGGTCGAGGAGCTGGCGGCCCTCGGGTGTTGGGAGCATGGTTTCCATGCAAAGCGGTGGCGGCGCGCGACTGTCGCTATGCATGAAAGCGGTAGTACGGCAAGGGCGGTCGTCGCCGCGCGCGCGGCACTCGGGCAGCGCGGGGCTCGCAACCGACCCGGACCGGGGGCGTTGGGTGGTGTCGCAGCGCTTCAGGGTAGGGTCGGCTGCGATGCCGTCGGTAGCCATCCTCGGCAGCGGCGAGGTCGGTGTGGCCTGCGCCGGACCGCTGCTCGGGCTCGGCCTCGCGTCGAGGCTCACCTTCTACGACCGCACCGGCGACAGGGCCCGGGGAGAGGCGCTCGACTTCGAGCATGCGTCGCCGCTGTTGCCCGAGTGCGTCGTCGAGGGAGCGTCGCTGGAGGAGGTCCGGCCGGCCGACATTGCCGTGCTCACGACCGGGACCCACACGCGCCCCGGTCAAACGCGGCTCGACCTGCTCGACGAGAACCTGGCGGTGGTCGCGACGGTGGCCGACGCGATCGACAAAGCACTCCCCACGATCCTGATCGTCGTCTCCACTCCTGTCGACGTAATCACCGAGTACCTCACGCGGCGCTGGGGATCGCGCCCGGTCCGGGTGTTCGGCAGCGGCACCTCGCTCGACTCCTGGCGGCTCAGGGAGCGACTCGCGCTCGAACTCGGCGTTCATCCCCAGAACGTCCACGCGTGGGTGATCGGCGAGCATGGCGACTCGGCGGTCTTCCCGTTCGAGTGCGCGCGCGTGGGGCCTTTCTCGCTCACCGGCTTCGCGGAGAGACACGGCCGGGAGCTGACCGCGGAGCGGCTGAAGGAGATCGAGAGCGACGTCCGGCGTGCCGCCTACGAGATACGGAGGCTGAAGGGCGCCACCTCGCACGCGATCGGACTCGCCGTCGCGCGCCTGATCCGCTACCTGGTGCGCGAGCCCGGGTACCTCGTGCCGGTCAGCGTGCGCGTCGAGGAGAGGCTGTGCGCGAGCCTCCCGGCGCAGATCGGAAGCGACGGGCCCGGAGAGCCGCTCATGCCCGTGCTCAGCGACGACGAGCAGCGCGCGTGGGAGACGAGCCTCGCGGTCATCCGCGAGGCGAACACGCGCCTTCCGATCTGAGGACAGCCGAAGCCACCCGCGTATCAAGGGCGGTGCAGGAAACCGACGAGTGCTCGTCTTCCGAGCACCTCAGCCGCCCATGCATATCGAGCATTCCTCAACCGTGCCCTGGAATGGCTCCAATTGGAGCGTTGCCCAGCCGGTCTTCGATCTGAACGAATTCATGGCCGACTACACGCGGATGCTTGACGAACCCCTGGCTGAGTACTTTGGTCGGTGGCCGTCGAAGGTCGAGCCGGCCTAGATGCTGAGAGCTTTGAGCAGGCACTGGAGCGCCGTGTACGAGCTTGCGGGCAAGCCAGCTGCGCAATTTCATGGCTCTTAGCTGTCGATGCGCGCGATCGCGTGATCGTCCTTACTTCTGATCGCGAGAATTCCCCACCCCTGACGTCGTTGTCGCGGTAGCTCGCGGAGCGAAGGCCCGTAGGGCCGAGCGCAGCGAGTTTCCGCGCGCGGGTCTGTCGGGGCCCCCCTCCAGGGTCGCTGGTTCTCGACGCCGGCGATCTGGATGGAGGCCCCTGGGGGATGCTGACTGAGGAGGACGATGTGGAGATCTGTGCGCTTGCACGGCGCGGCTGGTCGGTGTCTGCGATCGCGCGGCACACCGGCCGTGATCGCAAGACGGTCCGCAAGTACCTGGCCGGGCCTGCGCCATCGCGGGAACCGGCGGCGAGTTGCTTGGAGCCGTTTCGCGACTACCTGACGGCGCGGTTCGTCGACGACGCGCACGTCGACGCGACGGTGCTCTATCGCGAGGTGATCGACCTCGGGTTCGAGCGCTCGTATGTGACGTTCGTGCGCGAGTTGCGGCTGCTCGGGCTGCGCCCGCGCTGCGAGGCCTGCCGCACCGGCGGGCACGGCGTCACGATCGAGCTTGCTCATGAGCCCGGCGAGGAGATCCAGTTGGACTGGCTGGAGCTCACCGAGACGCCGTGGGGCGAGCCGGCCTACGTGCTCGTCGGGGCGCTGTGCTTCTCGGGCGCTTCCGGGCGGTGATCAGCGAGGGCATGACCTTCGCGCACCTGATCGACGCGATCGACGGGGTGCTGCGCCGCCTCGGCGGCACGCCGCGGGCGTGGCGCACCGACCGGATGGCGACGGTCGTCTACCCGGGCACCGACCGGATCACGACGCAGTTCGCGCAGGCCGCCAAGCACTACGGCGTCGAGGTCTGGGTCTGCCCGCCGCGGCGGCCGCAGCGCAAGGGCGTCGTCGAGAGACGGCGATCCAGTACGTCACCAGATCGTGGTGGCGGACCGCTCCGGTCGCCATCGCTGGGACAGGCGCAGGCCGATCTGGACCGCTGGGCCGTCGCGGTCGCCGATCGGCGCACGCGCCAAGGCGGCCACGATCGCCGAGCTCGCCGGCCAGGAGGCCCTGCTCGCCCTGCCGGCTACCGCGTTCCCCGCCCAGCTTGCGGTCGAGCGCGTGGTCGGCCGCTCAGCGCTGGTCGCGTTCGAGGGCAACCGCTACAGCGTCTCGCCCGGCCTGATTGGCCAGACCGTCACCATCGCTACCAGGCTCGGCGAGCTGTATCTGGAGATCCGCTCCGCTGCCGGGCACCGAGTCGCGCGCCATCGCCGCGCGCCGGCGGGCGCCGGCCAGTTGCTGCGTCTCGACGAGCACGCCCGCCTGCTCGAGCAGGCCGTCCTGGACGCGTTCACGACCGACAAGCCATGCCGGCGCAAGCCCAACCGCCCGCCCGGCGACGCAGCGCTCACAGAGGCCGCTCGGCTGCGCGGCCACAACGACGGTGGTGTCGTCGTCGATCTCGAGCACTACGCACAAATCGCAAGAGTCGCCAGGTGAACAAGCACGCCACCTACCAACAGCTACGCGGCCACCTCGCCTACCTCAAGCTCGCCGCCGCCGCCGAGCAGCTCCCCGCCGCGCTGGAAGCGGCCGAGAAGTCCAAACCCGGCTACACGCAATTCCTGGCCGACCTGCTCGACGTCGAGGTCAACGCCACGCAGGAACGCCGCCTCGCCGGACGGCTGCGGCTCGCCGGGTTCCCTTCCACCAAGACGCTCGACGAGTTCGACTTCAGCGCCCAACCCAGTCCTCGATCGCCGGCTCGTCGACGAGCTCGCCACGCTGCGGTTCATCGAGGAGAAGGCCAACGTCCTCGCTATCGGGCCGCCCGGCGTCGGCAAGACGATGCTCGCGATCGCCCTCGGGCTCAAGGCCGTGCACGCCGGCTACCGCGTCTACTACACGACCGCCGCCGACCTCGTCGCCCGAACGTCACGCGCCGCGCTCGAGGGGCGCTGGCAGGCCACGATGCGCTTCTGGAACGGCCCGCAGCTTCTCGTGATCGACGAGCTCGGCTACCTGCCGATGCCCGGCGAAGCCGCCGCCCATCTCTTCCAGGTCATCTCGCCGCCGCTACGAGCATGGCTCGATCATCCTGACCACCAACCGCGGCATCGCGTCCTGGGGCGAGATCTTCGAAGACACCACCGTCGCCGCCGCGATCCTCGATCGCCTGCTGCACCACGCCACCGTGCTGCAAATCGACGGCGACAGCTACCGCATGCGTGGCCACCGCGCCCGCCTCGCGACCATCAGAGCCGGCCTCAACCACCCAGCACAAGGTGGGGAAATCTCACGATCGCAACTGGGGAACTCTCACGATCGTTGACAGTCGAAGGTTGAATATCTAGGGACCGGACCCGCTCCGCATGAGACCGACCGGCGGAACCCTGGCATGGGGTCGACAGTGCTGCAACCACGCGCGGGAGCAGCAGTGACTCCGCGCGGACACCATGAACCGGGTGATCAGCGGGTGGAAGGGAACGAGCGGACGCTGCTACGAAGTCTGGGAGGAGCGCCCCGTTCGGGCTGGGGACGCCGCAGCCGCAGACTTCGCCACAGCCGCGAGCGCGTCTGCGGGATCGCTGTGGCCGACGATGCGGACGATGAGCCCGTCGCGGACCTCGAGTACCCCGGAGGTCCGCATCTCGGTGGGAACGTGGGCGCCTCGCGAGCGGCCGCGCATTCGAGTGACGACCGCGAACTTGTCGCCGCCGTCGCTGAAGGCCTCGACCTCATCGTTGGAGAAGTCCTCCCATTCGGAGAAGAAGCGCCGCAGCCCGGCACGCACTCCGGCGTGGCCATACCAGACCTCGCGCTCGACCCACGTCTCGGTGGTGGTCCACTCGATATCGGGGTGGAGCAGCGCGAGAAGATCATCGAGCCGGTCGGGACGGTAGGCGTCGAGGTAGTGCCGGCACAGCTCTCGATTGGAGACGCCCTTGTGCTCCGAAGAGTGCACGCAGCTGGGACCGTACTCCCACCCCGCCCAGGGGTACAGCCAAGCGCCGGCCACTGATGCCGCCAATCCGGAGCCGTGCCTGCTCAGTGCTGCTTCGCGCAAAACGAGCTGTCTCCGGGGTCACAACGAGGTGCCTGCTCCGGACGAGGGGCAGACGCCTCGCGCGACGTTTGCCTCGCGTTCACAAGTCGGGCGTTGCGACACTGTCGAGTCGCGGGACCTGCTCGTCTGCGACGCCGAATCGATCGCAGAGGCCGAGGTGTCCCCTACGCGGCTGGTACCGGCTTGTCGCCCCGTCGCCCTTGAGTTGCCGCGCGGGCCCCGAGCTCACCAACCTCATACACGACCCCGCCCAGCTGTCGCGCTTCGAGACGGTGATCTGGATGGACTACCTGCCGTTCGACGACGAGGTCGACCTTGAGACCCCACCGACCGCCTGAGCCAGCTCGGCGGCTCGCCCGAGGCCCACCAGCTGACGGACGAGGCCCTGGACGCGGCGGCAGCGGAGTCCTCGCCGGCCTGATGGACAAGCCCCGTCGGTGCGGCCCTCTCACCTGGGAGGGCCGGCGGCGGCGGCGCCTACTTCGGCGCGGGCAGCTGGGCCTCGTGCGCCACAGCGCGATCCTTCATGCCGTCGCTTGCCGTGCGGGCCAGTACAGCGGCGGCCTCCGCACCATGACCGGCCAGGTACCGCGACTTCGGATGCTTCGCCGTCAGCGCCTTGGCGACCGTTTTGGCCAGCACCTGGACGGGCGCGGCGTCGTCGGCCGTCTTCTGAACGAGGTCACGGACCCCGGCGATCTGTGCGCGATACACGGCGTGCGCCTCTTCGCCCAGCGTCTCGTCGAGCCCGTCGATTTCCGCGAGCGTCTTGCCGAAGATGGCGGTCTGGGTGGCACCAGGATCGATCAGCGATACGGGGACGTGCCACTGTCGGAGCTCGAGCCGAAGAGCGTCGCTGACCGCCTCCATCCCGAACTTCGAGGCGCTGTAGGCGCCGTGGAGGGGCAGTACCAGATGCCCGCCGATCGAGCCGATGTTGACAATCCGGCCCTTGCCGCGGCGGATCAGCGGTAGAAACGCCTGGGTCACCGCGACCTGCCCGATCAGGTTGACCTCGAGCTGCCGGCGAAAGTCGGCGATCGGTTGGAACTCGAGCGGCGCGGGCTTGACGATGCCCGCGTTGTTGACGAGACCGAAGAGGCCGCGTTCGCCGACCGCGTTCGTCACTGTTTCCACTGCCGCCGAGATCGACGCCGCGTCGGTGATGTCGAGGCTGAGCGGCGTAAGGTCGCCCGAGGTTCGGGCCCTCAGCGCCGCGCCCTCGGGCTCCCCCCGCACACCTGCGAATACCCGAAAGCCCTTCTCTGCGAGTAGCAGCGCCGACCCGGCGCCAATGCCGGTCGAGGTCCCCGTGATGACCACGGGTGAGCGCTCGCCTGGCCGCCCCTCGGCCATGGTCAGGCGCCGGCCGACACGCGGCTTCGTCTGGCATTGCGTTCGGCAATGCTGTCGATGAAGCTTCGCGCCTGCTGGTCGAAATCGGGCTTCAGGCCCGGCGCGGGCATCTTCACGCCCAGGATCCGTTCACGCGGCGTGCCGCGTTTCATGTACGCGAGCCAGGAGAGCATCGAAGTGACCTGGCCGCCGGCGGAGGTGAAGTGTGTTTCGTCCACCCACTTTCCGCCGTGGTGCTCGCCGAGCTTTCTGACGTCCTTCATGTTGCCCTTCCAGTAACGGCGGGACACCGAGAACGCCGCGAACGGTGTGCCGTCCAGAACGCTTTTTGCCGCGAGCGACTTGAGGTAGGAGCGGATAGGCATGTTCGTGGTGAGCCACCAAGTGGGCGACCCGATCACGACCAGGTCATACCCACCTTCTTTGGCCTCGTCCGGGATGCGGATCCCGCCCGTCTTCCGGGTTCGCTGAGCGATCAGGATCGTCGGGATCTCCAGGGCAGGAAACCGCATCGGGACGGTCGAGAAGCGTTTTGTCCAATGCGGATCCGTGAATTCGATCGCGGCCTGCTTGACCTCGTAGCCCTTCGCTTCCATGGACTCTTTCATCGCGTCCGCGACCTTGGCGGTCGTCTGGGTGAACGAGTAGTAGACGACCAGCGCTCTGGGCTTCGCTTCGATACTCATCGGACTCTTCCTTGTGGTAGGACCGACGTGGTTAGGCCTCGCCGGCGGCCATCTTCTGCTGCGCGTCGGCGAGCGCGCCCTTCAGGGCTTCCACGTGCCTCCCCTCGGCCTCGCCGACCACTTTCTGCACGGCGCGCGTCACGGCGGGTTCGACCTTCGCGGCTTCGGAGCGTGAATAGGCGACGATCAGTCCAGCGCCCCCGAGCGGGATCGTCTCGCCCGCCTGCTCTCCGATCTTGTCGGCGGCCTTGCTGTGCGCCAGCTTGCCGGCGCCGGCACCCAGCGCGCCCCGATGGCAGTCGCGGCGAGCAGCGGCGGCGCGAACAGGCCGACGGCGAGCCCGACGGCGCCGAGGCCCGCGGCCCCCTCGCGCACCATATGGTCGGTCTGCTCGACCGACAGGTTGCCCTCGAGGTCCTTGCTGACGACCACCGCACCTTGCAGGTGACCGCCGGAGTCGAGGACGGCGTTGTAGTCCTCCTCGGCGGCTTCCTTCGACAGGTAGCCGCCGATCAGGACGTCGATGGTGTCGTGGAGCTTCATCGGAAATTCCTCGCGTCGGTCCTGTGCCTCACGCCGTGATCGCGTGCGCCGTGTGCCCGTGCTGGACGGCCGTGTGGAGCTCGTGCGCTTCCTCCGCCGACGGGTGCGGATTGACGTCGAACACGACCTTTCTGATGGTGCCGGTGAACGCGAACGGCTTCCTGGCCTCGTAGCTCAGGTCGACGACCCCGCCGTTGTCGCGGCCGATGTCCATACCCGCGTAGCCCGAGAAGCGAATCGGAACCGTGTGATCCATGCGACCGCCGCCGACCGGGCGATCGTCGATGAAGAGCGTCACCTCGCCGCCGGTGGCCGGCTTGGCGGCGTCGGCGGCGAACTCCATGCGCACGCTCACCTCGCCCTCGGGCAGCGGCTCCTCGGCCTGCTGGCGGAAGACGAAGACGCCCATCATCGAGTAGGTGTGCGTCAGCTTGCCGTCGTCGACGAACAGCGAGAAACCGCCCAAGTGGTCGGCCTCGGCGACGATCACACCCTCGGCGCCGCCCGGCGGGATCACGAGGTCGGCGCTGATCGTGTACGAGTGGTTGTAGACCCGCGGGATCATGCCCGACAGCACGTTCTGGACATCGCCGCGGAACTCGTACTTGGCGACCGTCCGGAAGCGGCGGCACGATGCCGAAGAACGGCGCGAGCGTGGCCAGCAGCGGCAGCACGTTGTATTTCTCGGCCTCCTCCCAGAACAGCTGCCTTGAGCTCCTCCACCTTCTCGGGATGCTCGGCGGCGAGGTCGTGCGCCTGGCTGAAGTCGTCCGGTAGGTAGTAGAGCTCGACGGGATCGTCATCCGGGTCCCACACACCCGGCGTGTATGGCTTCAGCGCGTCGGGCGTGATGACCCACGGGATCCGTTCGGTCTTGACTGCCAGCCACCAGCCGTCCTTGTACATCGCCCGGTTGCCGATCGTCTCGAAGTACTGCTGGGTGTGGCGCTCGGGGGCTCCGCCGTCGCTGAACGAGTCGGCGAACGTGACGCCGTGCATCGGCTGCTGCTCGATCCCGTCGATGTGCGTCGGCATCGGGATGCCGGCGATGTCGAGGATCGTCGGGCCGATGTCGATCACGTGCGTGAAGTGCGAGCGCAGCGCGCCCTGCTCGCTGATCCGCTCGGGCCAGTGCACGACAAGCGGGTTGCGCGTCCCGCCCAGGTGCGAGCCCACCTGCTTGCCCCACTGGAACGGCGTGTTGCCCGCCCACGCCCAGGCGGCCGAGTAGTGGGGCGCCATCATCTGGTTGCCCCACGCCTCGACGCCGCCGTAGCGCTCGGCGAGCTGCAGCTGCATCTCGTCGGTCAGCGGGATGCCGTTCTGCATGGTCAGCTCGTTGAACGAGCCGGTGATCGTGCCCTCCATGCTGGCGCCGTTGTCGCCCCAGATCCAGAGCACGAGCGTGTTGTCGAGCTCGCCGAGCTCCTCGATCGCGTCGAGCACGCGGCCGACGTTGTAGTCGGCGTTCTCGGAATAGCCCGCGTACACCTCCATCTGGCGCGCGTAGTACGCCTTCAGCTTGTCCGGGACGTCATCCCAGGCGGGGAACGCCTCGTCGCGCGGCGTGAGCTCCGCGTCGGCGGGGATCACTCCGAGCGCCTGCTGCCTGGCGAACGTCTCCTCGCGCAGCCTGTCCCAGCCCTGGTCGAACTTGCCCCTGTACTTCTCCGCCCACGCCTCGGACACGTGATGCGGGGCATGGCTGCAACCCGTGGAGAAGTAGCCGAAGAACGGCTTCCCTGCGTCCTGTGCCCGGATGCGCGTGCAGCCACTCGATCGTCTTGTCGGCCATGTCGTCGGGCAGGTAGTAGGACTCGTCACCGTCGTAGAAGGCCGAGGGAGTGCCGATGATCTTCTGGTTCTCGGCCAGGCAGGGATCCCACTGCCCCGAGCCTCCGCCGAGGAACCCGTAGAAGTAGTCGAAGCCCCAGCCGACCGGCCAGCGATCGAACGGCCCGGCCGGCCCCTGCTGGCCGTCCGGCGTCAGATGCCACTTGCCGAAGGCCGCGGTGCTGTACCCGTTGTCCCGCAGGATCCTCGGGAACGGAACGCAGTCGTCGGGGACGAACGCCGTATAGCCCGGGAAGCCGGTCGAGAACTCGCCCACCGAGCCGAAGCCGACGGCGTGGCTGTTGCGGCCGGTGAGCAGCGCCGCCCGCGTCGGCGAGCACAGCGCGGCCACGTGGAAGCGGTTGTACCGCAGCCCTCCCTCGGCGAGGCGCGTGTAATTCGGCGTGTTGATCGGGCCGCCGAACGTCGCAGGATTGCCGAACCCGGCATCGTCGATCAGCACCACCAGGACGTTCGGCGCCCCATCGGGAGCATCCACGTGTCCGATCGACGCCCAGTCCGGCTGCGAGCCGTCGAGTGTCCGGTTGGCCACACCCTGGAACGGCTCCCGGCCGATAGGAAGCTTGCTGCGATCAAGCGGGCTCATTCTTCTGACCTCCGGACAGGTTCTGCTGAAGCGGGGATGCTCGGTTCAGCGTTAGGTACTGATGCTTCCTGAGGCCTGCGGCGCCGTCATCCCCCGATGTGGGGGATCCCGCCGCGTCAGAACCGTCAAGGGCCCCGGTCACCCACCCCGGGGCCCTCGCGCTAGTCGTGCCGTGCGGGACAGGCCCGAGGCCACCGGTGAGGCCTCGGGTGTGGGTTCAGATGGTTATCTAGAACCGACGGTCGCGCGGGTCGCGCCGGTCGTCGCGCCGGTCCTCGCGGCGATCGTGACCGTGCTTTGCGACAGCAGCTGTGCCGACGACCGCCGCGGTGCGCGCGACCGGTCGGCCGCCGAGCACTCCGCGCCTGCCTCTACGTCCTGGGCCTATTGGCATGTCAGGCTCCTACCTTGTCGACTTCGTCTTCGGTTTCGATGGCGGCCAGCAGTGCTTGGGTGTGGACGCGGCCGTCGGCCACCAGCTGGCCACCCGAGCGTCGCACGGCGGAGGCGAACGGCGCGGCCCAGCTGTTCTCGTAGACCAACACGGCCGCGATGTTGCCCGGCTCGAGGACCTTGCCGATCGCTTCGAGATCCTCCTCGGCGAGCAACAGCGCGAGGTCTGTCTCGAGCGCACGTAGCTGCCCCAGGTCGCTCTCGTCCACGTCGTGTAGCTCATCGACCGCAACGGCGCCGTCTAGATCCTTGCTCATGATCACGAGATCCAGCACGCGTACGAGCTTGCGGTCGATCAGCGCCGTCAGCTCCGCCGCCATCTCACCGGAGAAGTTGGCCTTGTCTGCCGGGAACTCGACCACCAGGTAGTCGACCGGCCCCAGTACATCCAGATTGGCGTCTTCCATCCTCGCTCCTGTCTCGTGGCCGGCCGGATCCAGCGGGAAACACAGCCGTGCCGGCGATCGCACTGTCGGGTGAGCATCGACGAACAGAAGCGGTTGCGCATCCTCCCATCGGGATGATTCCTGGGGCCGCTTCGCTCGCGCCGGGTTTTCATCCGGTTCGGCGGGTGCTCGGCGACCCGGATGGCCACCTCTCCGGTGAACATCGCCATCTAGCCCGTGCAGGCGTCAGCGGTGGGGCCGGCGCCGGCGCCGCAACCGCGGCGCCAGCGCAACGGCGCCGTCAGCTCAGACTCCCGCTGCCTTCTCGTCCCCGCCGAACACGATAAGTCCGTGGACGACGTAGATGCACAGCGCGAAGATGCCAAGCGACCACCACGGGTAGGAGCCGCCAATCGACAGTAGGGCTCCGATCGCGCCGAGGCTGCCGCCGATGATTCCGATCCAGCGGCCGTAGGCGTTGCCGGCAATCAGCGAAAAGCCTCCGGTGAGCTGGATAATCCCCAGGATGATCAGGACCCAGCCCATGGTGTTGAGATTGGTGAAGATGTACCTGGTGTCGTTGACGAAGATGTTGGCATCGTCCAGGGCTCCGATGCCGTAGATGATGTTGAGCGTGCCCACAATCAGCAGCAGGATTGCTGCAAACACCATTCGGCCCGCACCTCGCATAGGTTCCTCCTTGAGTTCAGCCGGTCGCGAGTTGGCGAGCCTAGGCCGCCGACCTGTGCCGCGCACCAGCCAAACGGGATGAGCGTGTCCGTCGGCCTCCCTGCCCCGGGCTGTGGGGCGGGCTCCTACTCGTCCGCGTCGGTGGTTTCGAGCGCGGCGTCGATGTCGTAGCCGAGCGCGAGGGCGAGTTCGGGGGCGGCGGAGACGGTGCGCACCAGGCCGACCGTGGGTGCCACGGCGATCAGGGTCCCGACGATTTCGTCGATACCGGCGCCGGCGGCAAATGCCATCCCGACGTTCGAGTGGTAGGAGCTGACCGTGGCGTCGAGCGCCAGCGCGGCCCCGAGCCGGACCAGCGCCTGCGTCTTCTGATCCAGCCGCGAGATGTCGGGCGTGCCGTTCCCGCTGGCGAGCACCGACTCCATGAAGCGCTCGTCGTTGAGCGCCAGGCTTCGCAGGGTCTCCTTGTATCCGGCCATGTCCTCCTTGCCGGCGCTGGCGGGTGCCGCAGCGCCGGGTGTGCGGGTACCGTCAGCCTCACAGCCGGGAGGCCGGACGTCATCGCCCCGATGGGATGAAAACGGCCGGACGCGCGTGTCAGAGCAGCCCGAGCTCGCGACTCCGCTCGACCGCGTCATTACGGGAGGTGACATTCAGCTTGCGGTAGATCGCCAGCGCATGCGACTTCACCGTGTGGTGCGATATGTAGAGCCGCGCGCCGATCTCGCGGAAGGTGAGGTGTGTGCCCAGATAGGGAAGCACGCGCAGCTCGGCAGCTGTCAGGCTCGATGCCCCGGGCGACTCGGCGTGCATCGTCTTCAGGCTTGCGCGCAGCTCGTCGGTCTGGGCCGGGAGCGTTCCGAGCTTCGGCTGCCGGCGGAGCAGCACGTCGATCTCGCGCAACATCGTGGCGCCACCGGCCGCGTCGGCCATGCTCAGGTAGGCGCGGGCGAGTTCCAAGCGGGCCTGAACGGCGAGTGGGGCAGCGCGTAGGTGAGCCCGGGCCGCAGGCTCTGGACACGGGTGAGCAACTGGTGCGCGCGCGAGGCGTCGCCGCGGTGATAGCGCCACGCGCGCCCCGAGGGCGTACGCGAACGCGCTGATCGGGTAGGCGTCCAACCTCGAACGGCGTATCACCGCCAGGGCACGATCTGCGAGCTCCTCGGCGCGGACCCACTCCTCTCGCCCGATCGCGATCGCCGCACGCTCCCCGAGAGCCACGGCCACCGACTCAGGAGCTCCCAGCTCAAGGCCCTCTTCGGCAACGTCGGTGAACAGGTCGTCGGCCTGGTCGAGCTCCCCGGTCAGCAACCGCGAGATCGCGAGCAACAGGACGGCGATCGGGCGGAGCGGGCTGCCGTGGGCGAGCGAGCCGACGGCGAGCTCCGCATCCGCGCGCATGGAGGCCACTCCGCGTCGACAACGCAGCGCCCGGAGGAGCGCCAGCCACGATTCGATCGTCTCGCTGCCGTCCGGAAGGGCGCCTTCGTATGTTCCGCCCTCGGCCACCGCGGCCCAACGATCCGAATCGACGGGCCGGCCCTGGGCCGCGGCCTCGAGCGCGGCGAGCACGGCGATGCTGGGGTAGCGCTCGAGCGCTCCATGCTCCTGCAACCAGGCCAGCCAGCGCTCGACGGTCGCGACGCGTCCGCTGTGGTAGGCGGGCAGGGTCTGCTGCTCGACCAGTCGCGCCACCCGGTCGACGTCGCCGGCCTGCTGGGCGTAGCCGATTGCATCCTCCGGCTGCCCGTTCGCCTCGCACCATACGCTCGCACGCGCGAACAGCTGCGGCACGAGCTCTGGCTCGGCCCGCTCGAGCTCCGAACGCAGCAGCTCCCCGAAGAGGTGGTGATAGCGATACCACCCTCCGTCGCCGTCCAGCGGGATCAGGAACATGTTCGAGCGCGCCCGGGCGTCCAAGACCGCCGCGGCGCCGCTCTGCTCGAGCACCGCGTCGCAGAGCGGCCCCGACAGCCGCTCCAGCACCGCCGTCCGCGTCAAGAAGCGAAAGGTCTCGGGGGACAGGTGCGCAAACAACTCCGAACGCAGATAGTCGGACACCAGGCGATCGCGTCCGGAAAACGCGACAGCCTGACCGGCGGCCCCTCCGCGAGCCCTAATCGACAGCGCAGCCAGATACAGCCCCGCGCACCAACCCTCCGTTTGCTCGGTCAGCTCGGCCAGCTGGTCGTCAGGTCAGGTCGACACCGGCCGCGCTGAGCAGCTGGCGAGCCTCGCGCTCATCCATGCGGAGCTCGTCAGGGCCGATCTCCGTCGTAAGCCCCTGGGCCCGAATTGCTCCCACCGGGAGCGCTGGCGCGCCGCGCGCCGACAGAGCAATTTGCGAACCCTCGGGGACGTGCCTCGCGAGAGTCGCGATCGCGTCGAGGCATGACGGGTTTTCGAGCACATGCAGGTCATCCAAGACCAAGACATGCTGCCGGTCGAGTCGCGCCAATGCCCTCCCCAAACGCGGTACGAGGGTCGCCTCGACCGAGACGCCAGGGGATGCCAGCGCGTCGAAGACGTCCCGATCAAGCGGCGCTACCCGGTCAAGCGCCACCGCGACATAAGTCAGCAAGACAATCGGATCGTTGCCCTTCGCGTCCACGGAGACCCACGCGAACGGTCGCCGCGAGGCCGAAGCCCACTGAGCCAGCAGCGTCGTCTTGCCCCAACCGGGACCTGCCGACAGGAAGACAATCGACGGTGCGCCCGCGCGTTCGAGCGGATCGATCAGCTTCGCGCGAGTCACCGCCCCGCGGCGATCGAGCGGCGGCCGGAGCTTCGACTCGAGTAGCTCGAACGCCAAAACCGACTCGCGCGACGCCGTCGGCGTGTCTAAGGCAGCAGATCGAGGTTCAGTTGACACAGTCAGCATCCCGGCTCCACGACAGACGACTGACGACGCTATCTGCCGTGCCCGGCGGTGGGCCAGCACCAGGGCACACCAAACGCTAGCCCAAATGGGTGACGAGCGCGCCACGCGTGCTCGACAAGAGCCGTGCCCGGCGGATGGAC
This sequence comes from uncultured Thermoleophilaceae bacterium, assembly GCA_963762265.1. Classification (GTDB taxonomy): domain Bacteria; phylum Actinomycetota; class Thermoleophilia; order Solirubrobacterales; family Thermoleophilaceae; genus JACVRW01. Next base: position 103,659 of record CAVXKC010000008.1, read on the forward strand.
GGAAGCGATTTCATGCCAAAGCACGCCGTCGACACCAGATTGCATCACAGCCGAAACCGGCCTCTGACACGCACCCCGGGCGTGGGTCAGGTCTCTGGCTCCAGACGGCAAAGCGCAGGGTCTGAAGAGCAGGCTCGTACGGTGGAGACCACTCTCCGGCTGCCGTACGAGGGTTCAGAACATGGTCCTCCAGCCGGGCACGCTTCACCGTCTGGGCGATCTCCGCGCCATCCCCGCGCGCGGGGGCGGTCAGGTCGACCTGCCCAGATAACTCGCGTTCGGAGTGAGAGACTCGGTCCCCGGGTCAGCAGCCTCAGCGCGCGCAACTCGGCATCCGAGACACCTTCCCGCAGCAGTTCCCGTTCCGAGGTCGTGGTGTGCCGGAATGGCGTCGCGTTGCTTGCGAGGGCGGTTGCCGCCCACGGACGTCTTCGTGTACGGGGTCTACAGAATCGAGGGCAGGGAGCTCGTGTTCGACAGGACAGTCAAAGCAAGCGGGTAACTCCGATTCGGCTAAGCCGCCCGTTCAGCCGACGCGGCCCAGGATCACCTGACAGCTCTACGGTGTCATCACGACGCGACCGAAGGCCTAGCGGCTCTGGATGTATGCATGTGCGGCGGCGGCCTCGGCGAGCGGGAACGTCTGGGCAACCTCGACGCGCACCGCGCCGCTCGCGACCTGCTCGAACAGATCGGAGATCATCGGGTGCACGCGAGGGTATTCGGTCACGAGCGCCGCGTCGAGGAAGACGCCACGCAGCGAATTGTTCTGCGCCCATAGGTCCTGGCCTCGACGTTGGAGCCCCCGCGGCCGGCCACTCCGACGCTGACGAGCGTCCCGCGGTAGGCGAGCGCGCTGATGCTCTCGACCAGGTTCTTGCCTCCGACCGAATCGACGATCACGTCAGCGCCGCGCCCGTCCGTCAGTTCGCTCGTTCGCTCGACGATGTTCTCGCTCGTGTAGTTGATGCCGTGGTCGAGGCCGAACTCCTGGAGCCGTTCGAGTTTCACGTCGGTGGACGCCGTCGAGATCACGGTCGCACCGGCCCGCTTGGCGAGTTGGATCGCGGCCATCCCGACGCCTCCCGCACGCGCGTGGATCAGGGCCGTCTGGCCGGCCTCGAGGTCGCCGGCAGTGAACACGCGACCGCAAATCATCCGTTCGGAATGACGACGACCCCGGTGTCGCGTCCTGGCATTTCCCCACATCCCGCCGCCGACCACCTTGTGATCGAGCCGGAGCACATAGAAGCCTTGAGTGTCGCTCGGGTCAGGTGTCTGCCCGGAGGCGGGTAGCGCGCAAGGCCTCAAGACCAAGCTCGTGCGGAGGCGACCATTCTCCGGGTGGACGGCGAGGGTTGTGCAAGCGGTCCTCAAGGTCGGCTCGTTTTACCGCCCGAGCGATCCTTGCGCCGGCCCCGAGCGCGCGGGCGATCATTTCGACGTGGGCCAGGTAGTCGGTGTCCGAGCGGGACTCGCGGTCCCTGGTTAGGAGTCTGAGGGCGCGCAGTTCGTCGGCGGAGAGTCCTTCGCGCAGCAATTCGAGTTCCGAGATCGCGGTGTATTCGAGTACCTCGTGCAGCCAGGCGACGACGCGGGCATCCGGGGGCACCGCCCCGGCGACCCTGCGAACGTGGTCGATCAGCGGCTCCCCAGCGCCGTCGCGCTGCCCATGATGCAGCCGCTCGGCCAGGTGCTGTGCACCAGCTGGGTCCATCTCGGCTGTGTCCACCACGTTGTGCGGGAGGCGTCCGCTTCCGCGATCGAGTTCACGAGGCTTCGGGCCCGTGGCGGGCGCGGGCGGCCCGTGCGCCGTCGGCGCAAGAAGTGCAGGCCCATGCGAGCGGTCCACACCCCTTACGCGCTTCTCCACGGTGTCTCCTCGCGGCCGTCCGACTCTGCGTACGACAACTCCGCTCTGGCCTCGGCAGCGGCCACCTTGGCTGTGGGCGCCATCAGCGCTCCGACTATCCACAGCACCGGGAAAATGATCCCGAACCAAAACAGTGCGGTGTGGCCTTTCCGCATCGTCGCCAGCCCAAGCACGATCAGCGCGGTGAAATACAGGACGACCAGCAGAAACCACAGAACCGTCGACATGCTAGTTACCTCTTCCGGGCCGACCAGTCGACGCAACACACGCAACTTGGACCCTCGATATCTGAAGTCAAATATTGCCCCGCAGCGCTCGACCAACATCCCCCCAACGGGATGAACCCGCCTTTCGTGGGCTTGGGTCCTGTTGACTCTGCTGCAGAGCTCTGTGTTGACGGGCCGCAGGACAGCGGAGCGGGGAGCGCGACGACTGCCGCCAAATTCATCCCGTTTGGACGATGAGCGTCGCGACCATCCCTCCTACGCTGGTCCGTGTGTTTCGGCGGTCGCGCAAGTCATCGCCGGCTCCCTTGCCGGCCTTCGAGGCGTCGCCCGGCGGCGAGCCCGCAGGCCTTCGTGTCGAGCACGTCCGGGAATGGCGATACGCCGCCAAGCGGGTAGCCCGGGCCTACCAAGCGTGGTGCGCCGCCAGCGGGAGCGACCAGGAGGAGCGCTACAACGCGTTCCTCGATGCGCTCAGGCGCGAGGAGACGGCTGCCGAGCAGGTCGAGCGCGATGCGTCGTCGTTCGGGTCCCCAGATCCCGGCGCGAGCCGGGCGGCTCCGGCATACGAAGCCATTGGTACTCGCAGATACCGCTAAGACTGCTCGTGGTCGACTTGCCCGACATTTCTTGCGCCGGGGCCGAACGGCGTTCCGCTCGAGGGCGGAGAATTCCTGATGGGCAAAGCCGGGCCGTCCGCGTATCCGGGCGACGGGGAGGGGCCAGTGCGGCGGATTCGCCTCGAGCCGCTCGCGGTCGATCCGTGTGCAGTGTCCAAGGCCGAGTTCGCACGCTTTGTAGAGGCGACTGGCCACCGGTCTGAGGCGGAGCGCTTCGACTTGTCGTTCGTATTCGCCGGTCTGCTCCCGGACGACTTTCCTCCCACGCGTGGGGTGGCGCGAGCGCCGTGGCAGACAGACGTCGAGCTTGCGTCGACTGAGATCCAATCCGGCGTGCAACATTGAAGACGGGCCTCCTTTGAGCTCGCTCCTCGGTGACAGCCGGAGCGTGTCACCAGAGGGGGCCCTCCTTCATGGCAGTCCATTCTGAGGTCATCCGGCCCGATCTCGATTGCGAGGCCGGGCGCGCGCAGTGCTCCCAGCGGGATTGCATCGCCTCGCGCGGAGAGAACGAGCTGTGAGCCGTCCGGCACGTGTCTCGCGAGTGCTGCGACGGCGTCGAGGGCATGCCGGGTTGTCGACAAGGTGCAGGTCGTCCAAGACCAGGACGACCGGCCGGCCAATCGTCGCCATAGCCGCCCCCAGACGCGGAACGACAGTCGCCTCGACCGAAGCTCCCGGTGACGCAAGCGAGTCGAACACCCGCGGGTCGAGCGGCGCGACGCGGTCGAGCGCGACCGCGATGTAGCTCAGGAGGACGATTGGGTCGTTGTCCGTCTCATCGACGTCCACCCACGCGAATGGGCGTTCCGAGCCGGCGGCCCATTCAGCGAGCAGTGTCGTCTTCCCCCAGCCCGGGCCAGCGGCCACGAAACGACCGGAGCCGCGCTCGCGCTTTCCAACACGCTGATGGGCCTTGCGCGGGACACTGTCCCGAAGCGGCCCTGCGGGGGAAGGAGCTTCGACTCGAGCAGCTCGAACGCCAACGCTCGCTGAGATGTCGCACTCGCACCTGCTGCTCGGAGCGCGGGCGAGAGGTTCTGTACGCGGGGGCTGGATGACCGGCGCTGCGTTGCCACGTCGATCCCTCTGCTCTGGCCTGGAGTCGCAGGGCCAGTCCGCGCAACACCGACGGATGGCCAGAAGTCGGGGCCATTCCAGCCTACCTACCCGGGCGGGACTGTCAGGCGAGGATTTCATTCCATTCGGGGGATGACGCCCGTGTTGAGCCGCGCTCTTATTGCGTCAGGTCGCGAACAAGCGGCCAATCACTCAAGGAGGTGTGGGTATGCGAGGCGCAGGCCGAATGGTGTTTGCAGCAATCCTGCTGCTGATTGCGGGCACGCTCAACATCATCTACGGCATCGGAGCCCTGGACGATGCGAACATCTTCGTCAACGACACGAGGTACATCCTCACGAACCTCAACACCATGGGCTGGGTCCTGATCATCCTCGGGCTGATCCAGCTCACCGGAGGCTTCTCCCTCATTGCCGGCAACACCTACGGCCGCGTGATCGGCATCATCGGCGGCAGCCTGGGCGCGATCGGGGCGCTGCTCTCGATCGGCGGTAGCTACCCGTGGTGGTCGCTCGGGATCTTCTTCCTGTGCGTGTGGGTCGTCTACGGCATCATCGTCTTCGGCGAGGACGAGAGGGCGCCGGCAACCTGAGCCGGTAGCGGTGCTGCAGCTCCGCGTATACGGCGCGGCGCACGCGATGGTCGACGTCGCCGGGATGTTGTCCGGGCTGGCGGGCGCACGTCACATCACCTGGACCGACGCCGGCGACAGAAGCGGCCGAGCGCTCGTTACCGTGGAGCTGCACTCCGACGCGGCTGACCCGGGCGCTGGAGGCCCTCAGCGGTCTAGGCGTACCGGCCGAGGACGTCACGCTCTTGCGTCTGGACGCGATCCAGCCCGGAGCCCGGAGCCGCGAACGCGCGAACCTCCTCTGGGCCGACCTTCTCGGCCGGGCCGGCGAGTACGCGCGACCGGTTGCTCGCTTCCTCGTGTTCATGGGCGTTGCCGGGGTCATCGCGGCCTACGGCGTGATCTACAACAACGGGATCCTCATCGTGGGCGCGATGGCCGTCGCCCCAGACCTGCTCCCGATCGCGGCGAGCTGCATCGGAATCGTCTTGCGGCGCGGCCGGCTGGTCTCGCGCGCTTTCTTGACGCTTGCCGCCGGGCTCGCCGTCACCGGCTTGGTCGCCGCCGTGCTCACCGCGCTGCTCGACCTCCTGGACCTACTCCCGGCGAGCTTCTCCGTTGAGCGAGCCGGCGTGCTCGAGGGGCTCACCACCGTCAACAGCTCGACATTCATGGTCGCCATCGCGGCAGGCATCGCCGGCATGCTGGCGCTCGAGTCCCGCGCGAGCTCCGCCGTAGGTGTTGCGATCTCGGTGACCACGGTCCCAGCGTCGTCCTACCTCGGCGTGGCGGCCGGCGTGGGCGAGATCGGGAAGGCGGCGGGGGCCCTGGCGGTACTGGGCATCAACATCGCAATGCTCGTGACGGGCGGCACTCTTGCGCTCATGGTGCAGGAGGGGCTCGCGCGCCGCGCCGAAAGCAAAGCGTGAGCTGCACTAGGTGGCGGTCGCTAGGCGCGCTTAGCAACTCTGCCTGCGTCGAGCGTGACGATCTCATCGACCAGAGCGAGACCCTCGGGGCGATGGGTGATGCGCAGTACCGACCGCTCTCCGGCGGCGGAGAGGACGTCCTCCATCAGCCTTTGCGCGGTCGGCGGGTCGAGGTGGGCGGCCGGCTCGTCGAGCACGAGCACGGGGGCGTCGGCGAGTAGCGCCCGTGCAAGACGAGCCGTTGCCGCTGTCCTCCGGAAAGCTCGCGGCCCTGCTCGCGCACGAGCGTGTCCAACCCCTCCGGCAGTTCGCGGACCCAGTGCCAAAGCCGCGCGCGCCGGAGCGCGTGCTCGATCTCGGCGTCGCTCGCGTCGGTGGGCGAGGCGAAGGTTGTCGCGGATGCTGGCCGAGAAAGGGTGCGAGTCCTGGCCGGCGACGGCGATCGCGCGGCGGACGTCCTCTTGGCGGTAGTGACGAAGGTCTTTCTCGCCGAGCGTGATGCGCCCATGCTCGGGGTCGAGGAAGCGAAGCAGCAGGTTCACGACCGTGGTCTTGCCCGCCCCGCTGGCACCCAGGAGCGCAATCCGTCGCCCGGGTTCCAGCCGCAGGCTGACACCGTCGAGGGCCGGTCGCTCCTCGGACCCATAGCGCGCGCGTACGTTCTCGAGTTCCAACCGATCGCCGACTTTCGCCGGCAGCTCGAGGTCAACCTGATCGGGCAGGTCGCGGTGACCCAGGCGTTTCTACCGCTGATCCGCCGCGGCAAGGGCCGGATTGTCAACATCGGGTCGATCGGCGGGCATCTGGTACTGCCCCTCCACGGCGCCTACAGCGCCTCGAAGTTCGGGATGGAGGCGGTCAGCGACGCTCTTCGGCTCGAGCTCCGACAGTGGCACGTCCCCGTATCGCTGATCGATCCTGGTGCCACCCAGACCGCCATCTTCGGCAAGACGCTCGCGGAAATCGACGGGCTCGACGAGACGCTGGGCGAAGAGGCGCACGCCGTGTATCGCGCACAGATCGCCGGGGTCCGTGACCTCGTTCAGAAGACGGCCGACGACGCCGCGCCCGTCCAGGTGCTGGCCAAAACGGTCGCCAAGGCGCTGACGGCGAAGCATCCGAAGTCGCGGTACCTGGCCGGTCATGGTGCGGAGGCCGCCGCTGTACTGGCCCGCACGGCAAGCGACGGCATGAAGGATCGCGCTGTCGCGCACGAGGCCCAGCTGCCCGCGCCGAAGTAGGCGCCGCCGCCGCCGGCCCTCCCAGGTGAGAGGGCCGCACCGACGGGGCTTGTCCATCAGGCCGGCGAAGACTCCGCTGCCGCCGCGTCCAGGGCCTCGTCCGTCAGCTGGTGGGCCTCGGGCGAGCCGCCGAGCTGGCTCAGGCGGTCGGAGATCGCGGGCACAGTGTCGTAGTGGGCGAGCACGCCGACTGCTGCCTTGCCCGCGGTCAGTTGAACGGTCAGGTTCGCCTTGTCGGCATCCGTCAGCCCGAGGCTCTTGTGGTGGAGCGCCCCGGCCGCCGTGCCGCCGAGGACACCTACCCCCAGGGCCGCCGGCCCCAGGACCAGGAGGACGCCCCCGACAGCGGCGCCGGTGCCGGTGCTTCGCGCGCCGACCTTGTCCTGCTTGAGCTTGCCGCCGGAGTCGAGGACAAGGATGCCGATGGCGTCGCCGTCGGCGATCCCGGAGTCCTTCAGCGCCGCAGCGGCGTTGTCCGCCGCGAGTTCATCTGGGAAGAAGGAGAGTACGAGTTGCCGGTCAGCCATCGGGGTCCCTTCTACGTGGTATGGAGGCGCTTGACGCGCTCGATCAAATGATTCAGGGACTCGACGTGACGCGCATCATGCGGTTTGGGGGATATTCGAGCAGGCCCGCATCCGCATCCGAGAGATGGCTGTCCCAGCGTAAAGGCCAACGTCTCACGAATCGACGATGGTTGAGCGGGCGGGCGCCCGAGCGTCTCGAGCAGTCGGTGCGTCTCAGCGGCGGGTCGTGCCGGCCTGGATGGCCTCGAGGGCGCGATCGACGCTCGATGTGAGGTTGTCTTCGCCGAGGACGTCGACGGTCCCGCTGCGATGCAGCGCGTCGCGCACACTGCTCTTGGCGCGCGCGACGATCAGTCGAATACCGAGCGCGTCGAGGGTGTCGTGTACCGACCGGAGTGTCTGCGCGCCCGTCACGTCGACTTGGCTGACCGCCTCGAAGTCGAGGACGACCGTGCCCGGCGGCGGCTCGGCCGCGCGAACTCGCGCGAGGAGGTCGTCCTGGAAGAGATCGGCATTGGCAAAGATCAGCTCCGCCTCGAAGCGATGGATCAGCACGCCGGGAATCGGCGTCGCGTCCGGGTCGTCCTCGAGGTCACTGAAGCGCGCGCCGTCGCGGCTGCGCCCGAGCGAGGCGATGTGCGGGTGGTCGATCGTGTGGATCAGCAGGATGAAGCTGAGGGCGACGCCGATCGCGACGCCCGGAAGGATGTCGATGAGGACCACGCCGAGAAGGGCGCCGAACGCCGCCCAGAACTCGAGTGACTGGGCGCGCCGGTACTGCGTGACCCGCCCGAAGTCGATCATCCCCGACACTGCCCAGATCACGATCGCGCCGAGGATCGCCTGTGGCAGGTCCTTGAACAGCCCGGCGATGAAGAGGATCGTCAAGAGTGCCATCAACGCGGTTACGAGGAAGGCGACGGGCGATTTCGCGCCGACGCGCTCGGCCGTCGCCGACGGCGAGAGCCCGCCGGTGACGGTGTAGCCCTGCAGCGCGCCGGCTCCGATGTTCGCGGCGCCGTAGCCGAGCATCTCGCGGTTCGCGTCGACGGCGTAGTGGTACTTAGCGGCGTAGCTCTTGGCGATCGCGAGCGACTGCGCGAGGCCGACGATCACGATCGCGAGGGCGCCGGGCAGAAGTCCTACGAGGTCGCTCGCCGACATGCTCGACAGCGAGACGAAGTGAAAGCCGGTTGGCACGTCACCGACGATCGCCACACCGTGGTCCTCCAGGTCGAGCGCCAGGACCGCGAGCTCCGCAAGCACGACCACGATGATCACGCCGGGGAGCTTCGGCGCGAATCGAGCGAGCGCGAACAGCGCGACCAGCCCTGCGACTCCTACGCCGACCGTGGTCCATTCCCAGCTTCCGACGTCGGCGATCGTGTTCGCGAGCACCGACAGCGTGTTGCCCGACGGCTTCTCGATTCCGACGACCGCCGGCAGCTGGCCGATCGCGATGTAGAGGCCGAGCCCGACGATGAAGCCCTCGAGCACCGGGCGTGCGAAGAAGTGGGCGACGAAGCCCATCCGGGCGAGGCCACCCGCGACGTAAATCACCCCCACCATGAGCGTCAGCGCACAGGTCAGGGCGACGTACTCGGCCGAGCCCGTGCTCGCTGTAGCGACGACAGCAACTGAGGAGGCGGACAGCGTCGCCACGGTCGCGCTGGGACCCACGAATAGGTGGCGCGAACTGCCCAACAGCGCGTAGCCGACCACCGCGAGCGGCATCACGTATAGACCGTTCTGGACCGGCACCCCCGCGATCCCGGCGTAAGCCATCGCCTGCGGCACCATGAGCGCCCAGATCGTCAACCCGGCCATCGCGTCGGCGGGTAGCCATCCGCGGTCGTAGCGAGAAAGCCACGAGGGAATCAACCTCACCGCCGGATCACCGAATACGAGGTCGGTGAGCTCGCAGCCCTGGTGGCGACGTTTGCCGCCGCGTCGTCGGTTCTAGGTGATGACCGATCCGTGGTGGGCTCGCGAGGGTGCCGGCCGTCAGTGCCCCGCTGCCGTCGTGCACAAGGTGGACACGCGTGACCGGGCCGCTGAGGACGTCGTCCTCTGGCGGCCGCGCTGCGCGACATGGCCGACCGTCGCGCAGCTCCACTGAACGTCTCCGCGCCGTCATCCCGAGAGCGCGATGAGGCGCGCCCGCGTGCGCCGAGCGCCTCCACGTGCTCGGCAAACTGGCGCTCGAACTCAGTCCAGCACCCAGGCCCGCCCGGCAGCGGATTGGGGGGCCGGCCGCGGCCTCCCCAACCGGGGCCGGCACCCCCCGAGCCCTGGTCGTCCCGCCCGTCGTCGCCGGCGCGCGACTCGACGACGCGCCAGACGATCATTATCGCCAGGACATAGAGCATGGGGCCTAGAAGCTCGAGCGACATGCCTCATCGGTCGCAAGGGCTATTGCGCGCCCACGATACGCGCGGCGCGCGAGCCCGTCGTCATGCCGATCGGGTGAATGCCGCGCCGACTGACTCGCGGTAGGCTTGGCGACCTGTCGCGCGGTCCGGTAGGCAGAACGAGATCCGCACGGAATGCGGCCGGCGAGAAAACACGGCTGGAGATCTCGAACTCGGAAGCAAGGACCACGGCCGAGGAGGCGACCACTTTGAAAGGACAGTCACACCAGGCTGGCAGGAGCCTATCTCGAGGGCGCTTGTGGCGCTCGCCACGCTCGCGATGAGCCGTATCGAGTTGGATACGAAGCTCTCCGGCGCCCGGTGCGCGATCGTAGGACCGAGTATCGCGTGGCGTCAGCTCATCCCAACGGGATGATGACCTTTCCACGGCCCTGGCCTAGTTTTGTCTTCCGGAGACGAAGGCGTGCCGCAGACGGCCGAGCGTAAGCGACGAGAGGAAGTGGATGCATGTCGGACGTGGGAATCGACCGCAGCGGCCTCCCGATACGGCGACCGCCGTTCGCCGGCGCGACGCTGCGGGAGCGCTAGCGAGGAGGTTGGCAACGATGAGCGTGACCAAGATCGAGCACCCGAGCATCGACGAGCGTCGGGTGAAGGGTAAGAAGACACGGGAACTGACGGCTACCTCGGCCCACGCCGGCTGGAAGCCGGCTGGGAATCGCCCCGACCCGGTTGCACTCCTCGAGGAGCAGAATGCGACCCGCGAGCCCGACTTGGTGCCGGTGCGCCACGGCCGGATGCTGGTTTCCCCGTTCACCTTCTACCGGGGCGCGGCCAAGATCATGGCGGCCGACCTGGAGCACACGCCCAGGGCCGGCTTGGAGGTTCAGCTCTGCGGCGACGCCCATCTGTCGAACTTCGGGGTGTTCGCGTCCCCCGAGCGAGCAGCTGCTGTTCGACCTGAACGACTTCGACGAGACGCTGCCCGGCCCGTTCGAGTACGACCTGAAGCGGATGTCTGCGAGCTTCACGATCGCGGCCCGTAACAACGGCTTCAGCAAAGCCGAGGCGCGCGACGCCACGCTCGCCTCGGTGAGCGCCTACCGGGCGGCGATGGCCGAGTTCGCCGAGATGTCCACGATGGAGGTCTGGTACGCCCATCTGTCCGAAGCGACGCTGATGGCGGCGATCGAGAGCTTCGCCGGTGCGAGCAAGGGCAAGTCGAAGAAGAAGGCGAAGAAGGCGGCGAAGGAGAGAAGGGGCGAGGCGAAGGCGGCGAGGAAGGCCGCCAAGAAGGCCCACACGCGAGACAGCATGCAGGCGCTGTCGAAGCTCGGCGAACTCGTCGACGGCCGCTACCGGATCGTCAGCCAGCCGCCCATCGTCGTCCCGATGCGCGACCTGGAAGGGATGTACGGCATCTCCGCCGATCAGTTCGAGCATGCGATCCACGAGCAGTTCCGCGCCTACCGGGCGACGTTGCAGGACGACCGCCGTCACCTGCTCGAGAAGTTCCAGATCATCGATATGGCGCGCAAGGTCGTCGGCGTGGGCAGTGTCGGCACGCGCGCGTTCATCGTCTTGCTCCAGGGGCGCGACCAGAACGATCCACTGTTCCTCCAGGTCAAGGAGGCAACGGCCTCGGTGCTCGAGGATCACCTGCCGAAGAGTCGCTACAAGCAGCCCGGCGAGCGCGTCGTGAAAGGGCAGCGGCTGATGCAGGCCGCGAGCGACATCTACCTGGGCTGGACCAAGGGCGAGCAAGAGAACCGCTACCTCTACTGGCGCCAGCTCCGTGACATGAAGGGCTCCGCTGAGGTCGAGTCGTTGACACCAGCCGCGCTCGGGTTCTACGCGCGCCAATGCGCATGGACGCTCGCCCGCGCGCACGCCCGCTCCGGAGACCCGATCGCGATCACCGCGTACCTGGGCAAAGGCGACGCGTTCGACAAGGCGATCGTCGACTTCTCGGAGCGCTACGCCGACCAGAACGAGCGCGACTACGAGGCCTTCACCGACGCGGTCCGAGCAGGCCGACTGGAAGCGATCGAAGGCGTCTGACCGAGCAGAACAACGGATCCCGAATCGCGAAATGCAGCCAGGACGCGTCGGGGTCGCCATGAGTGAGTCCATGTCGCACGAGAGCCTCGGCAGCGTGAACGCTCCCGATCCGGACGCCGCGAATGCCGGGAACCGCAGCCGCGGCGACACGGTCCGCTTGCAGTTGCAGTCGTAGCTGCGCCGATCTGACCGGATCGGCGGGCGCCCTGGCCGCGATGCCAGCCATGCCGCCCTGCATCGAGCGCCTGCCCTGAGGGATCGGCTGTCCGAACTACCCGATCCCGGGCAAGAGCCGCTGCGACGAGCACCAGGCCCAGGCGCTGAAGGAAGGCACCCTGTCGCCTGGCACCACCCCGGCCTGGCGCAAGGCGAGGAGGATCGCTCTGGAGCGAACCGGCTACCGCTGCGAGCGCTGCGGCAAGACCGACGCCGAGTCGCGAGCCGAGGGCACGGGCGGGCTGCACGTCGACCACGTCGACGATCGCGGTGTTCGCGCACGTGGGCACGATCAGGCGCTGCTCGAGGTCCGTCGCCCGCGCTCGACCGACAACCGAGTCGAGGATGCGCGCGGGGGGACCCCGCGTCAGGTGGACTAGCGGAGCTTCAGCGGACCGCCCCGTCGAAGTCGGAGCGCGCCGACCAGCAGCAACGTTCCGCCGACGAGCCCCCACGCTGCTGCGACGAAGCGGACCCACGTCGACGTCGCATCCGACGTGAGGATCAGCGTGATTCCGAGTCCGACGTCCAGCGCCCCGACGAGCATGCTGTCGCGCTTGCGATGGCGCCCATCCGCGAACTGGTCGTCCCGGAAGCCGCCGACCAGACGGATCGCCCCCGTAGCGATCGCACCCGCTCCCACGAGGTCGAGCAGGACACCCGTGCCGACCACGTCGTCGATCGGACTTCGGGCCAAGAGCGCCAACGCGCTGACCGCTCCGATCCCGGCTGCAAGCGTCCCCACACGCCTGCCGGGGACCCCACGGCTTCGCAAGACCCAGCGGATCGTGAGCACCGCGCCGAGCAGCCAGTAGATGCCGATGAAGGTCGCAAGCCGCGATTCGCCGGCGCCGGCCACCAGCAAGGCCCCACCCAAGCACAGCGCAACGAGACCGCGGACGAACGTGAGCCACCAAGCCTGCGCCCGAGGTGTTGCCTTGTTCATGAGCGCCATCCGGTCGGAAGAAACGGTGCTGCAATGCTGACGACGCCAACGGCGCGCGTCATCGTCCCGATCGGGTGAATCGAGGCCGACCGCCGGGTCCGAGGGCAAGCCGGATTGCCGTGCCGCCCGGCTCACGAATTGGTGCCAGATTGGTGCCAGCCGGGGCATGCTGCTGTCGTATCGAAAGGACGAAATCCCGAAATCCCAGCGTTTGCGGGGGTTTCGTGAGGGTGAGCGACGGGACTCGAACCCGCGACCGCCCGGACCACAATTAGGCGTCCGACCCTCTTTCGCGCTGCCCTGCTGAGCCGCCCGCTGAAGATCCTCCACTCCGGTGCGGGCGTATCAGAGATCGAGGTTGCCCATCCGGGCAAAGTCCCTCATCGCTTCCCGGTACGAGCGCGTCACGGTGGTGTTGTTCGACTTCCGTTGCTTTGCGTCGAAGCCCGATCGCGGCCAGCAACCGCGGCAAGTCGAGGTCGTGACAGGGCGGTCGAGCCGGATGTTCGATACCACCATCAGCTAGCTGGATCCGCTCCCAGCCCATCCCCAACGAGATCCCGAGCGTAGGTGAGCAGCGCCGACCGCACGAGGGTTAGGTCGACCCGAACGAAGCGGTTGTACATGTCCGGAAAGCTTCTGTGAGCCGAGAACCCGGGGGCAAAGTGGTAGTCGCCGGCGGTGAGCTCAGTCCACAACCACACGGCGGCGTAACGGTGGCGGCCACCGCGCTTGCCGGGGGCCGCCTGAACGGAGGAACAGATCGATCTCCAATCGTCGAACGGGACTTCCGTGAATGCCTCCAGTGCTCATACTGAATGGGCACTGCTCGGACTCGTCGGGCGCCAACAGAAGCGGCCCTACTTGATCGAGTCGTAGACCTTGAACATCGGCAGGTACATCGCGATAACGATGAAGCCCACGATTCCGCCCACGACGACGATCATCACCGGCTCGAGGATCGAGGTCAGCGCCTTGACGGCCGCGTCGACCTGCTCCTCGTAGAAGTCCGCCACCTTGGAGAGCATCGTCTCCAGGGCCCCGGTCTCCTCACCGACTCCGATCATCTGGGTGACCATGACCGGGAAGGCCTCGGGGACCTTGGTCATCGGCTGGGTCAGCGATCCGCCTCGCTTGACGGACTCCCGGACCTCGACCATCGCAAACTCGATCACGCGGTTGCCTGAGGTGCGGCCCGTGATGTCGATTGCCTCGAGCATCGGCACGCCCGCGGCCACGAGGCCGGAGAAGGTGCGGGAGAAGCGGGCCAGGGCGACCTTCTGCACGATGCTCCCGATCTTCATCGGGAACTTCAGCTTGAGGCGGTCCCACTGGATGCGGCCGCGCTCGGAGCGCTTCCACGCGCGAAACAGGAAGACCACACCGGCGGTTCCGGCGATCAGGATGTACCAGCGGTCGAGCACCAGGTGCGAGAGGAAGACCGTGAACTTGGTGATCGCCGGGAGCTCGCCGCCGAAGTCCTTGAAGATCTTCTCGAAGACCGGCACGAGGAACGCGACGAGGGCGATCAGCACGACCAGCGCAAAGCCGCCGATCAGGCTCGGGTACACCATCGCGGCCTTGATCTGGCGTTTGAGCGCGGCGTCCTTCTCGAGCTGCGTGGCCACGCGCTGGAGCGTCATGTCCAGGATGCCTCCGGTCTCGCCGGCCTGCACCATCGCCACGTAGAGCTCGTTGAAGACCTCGGGGTGGCGCTTGAGGGCCTCGGAGAGGGACACGCCCGCCTCGATGTCCTTGCGCACCTCGATGAAGATGTCGCGGAGCTTGTCGTTCTCGGTCTGCTCCTCGATCACATAGAGAGCGCGCAGCAGCGACATGCCGGAGTTCACCATCGTCGCGAGCTGACGAGTCGCGATCACGAGCTCGTCCGACTTGATGCGCTTGAAGCGGGACATGATGTCGCCCGCGTTCCGCGCCTCCTGCTCCTCGATGTCCGTGACGATCAGGCCCTTCGAGCGCAACTGCTGCGCCACGGCCTGCTTGTCGCTTGCCTCGATCTCGCCCTTGGTGGGAGAGCCGCTTAGGTCGAGTGCCTTGAATGCGAAGGAAGCCATTGCGCTAAGCCACCCTCACTGTGCCCATCAAGCGGCGCAGCTCCTCTGGCGCGCTCGAGCGCGACTCGGCGAGCTCGCGCGAGATCTTCTGCTCGCGAACCAGCTGCGCCAGCGAGGTGTCCATCGTCTGCATTCCGAAGCTGGCGCCGGTCTGGAGCGCCGAGTAGAGCTGATGCGTCTTGCCCTCGCGGATCAGGTTGCGGACCGCGGGGGTCGGAATCAGGATCTCGGTCGCGACACAGCGGCCCTGCCCGTCTGCCTTGGGAAGGAGCTGCTGGGTGGCGATGCCCTGCAGGCACACCGAGAGCTGCACTCGTACCTGCTGCTGCTGCTCGGGCGGGAAGACGTCGACGATTCGGTCGACCGTCTGCGCCGTGTCCTGGGTGTGCAGGGTGGCGAACACCAGGTGGCCGGTCTCGGCCGCGGTCAGCGCGGTCGAGATCGTGTCCAGGTCGCGCATCTCGCCGACGAGGATCACGTCGGGGTCCTGGCGCAGGGCGGCCTTGAGGCCGAGCGAGAAGCTCTGGGCATCGGCCCCCAGCTCGCGCTGGTTGACGATGCACTTCTTGTGCTTGTGCAGGAACTCGATCGGATCCTCGATCGTGAGGATGTGCTCGTGTCGCGTGTCGTTGATCAGGTCGATCATCGCGGCGAGGCTGGTCGACTTGCCGGAGCCGGTTGGGCCCGTGACGAGCACGAAGCCACGCGGCTTCTTGGTGAACTCCTCGATGATCTTCGGCAGGCCGAGCGTGCCGAGAGCCGGCATGTCGTGCGGGATCAGGCGGAAGGCCGCCGACAGCGATGCCCGCTGGAAGTAGGTGTTGACGCGGAAGCGCGCCTTGCCCGGGATCGAATAGGCGAAGTCGATCTGCCAGTCCGTCTCGAGCCTCTGGCGCTGGTCGTTCGTGAGGATCGAGTAGATGACCTCGCGCGTCGTCTGCGGGGTCAGGCGCGGGTAGTCCAGCGCGTGCAACTTGCCGTGCTGGCGAATCATGGGCGGTGAGCCGGCTGTCAGGTGGAGGTCTGAAGCCTTGCGCTCCATGACCTGCATCAGGACTTCGGCGAAGTCGAACTCCATCGTGACTCCTTATCGGCGGGAGGGTTCGATCACGTGACCCTCGCCACTTCGGCGATGGACGTAATTCCGTTTTTGACCTTCTCGAAACCGTCGGCACGGAGGGTTCTCATCCCCTGTGCAACGGCTATCTTGCGGATGTCTTCGGAGGAGCAACGCTCCACCGTCATGTCCCTGATCTCATCCGAGACGGACATCACTTCGTACAGGCCGGTTCGGCTCTTGTAGCCCGAGCCGCCGCAGCGGCCGCACCCGACCGGCTCGTAGGCCTCGAGGTCGAAGGCGACGTTGAAGCCCGCCTTCTCGAGCGAGGAGACCGAGAGCATCGTGCGCTTCTTGCAGTAGGTGCAGAGCTGGCGAACGAGCCGCTGGGCGACGACACAGACGATCGCCGACGCGCTCAAAAAGGGCTCGATCCCCATCTCGGTGAGGCGGGTGATCGCAGACGGCGCGTCGTTTGTGTGCAGCGTCGAGAGGACGAGGTGGCCGGTCAGGGCCGACTCGATGGCGATCTTCGCCGTCTCGCCGTCTCTGATCTCTCCGACCATGATCACGTCGGGGTCCGCGCGCAGCATGGCGCGCAGCCCTCCGGCGAACGTCAGACCGGCTTTTGGGTTGACCTGCATCTGGTTGATGCCCCCGATCTGGTACTCGACGGGGTCCTCGATCGTGATGATGTTGCGCTCGGGGATGTTGATCTCGTTGAGCGCGGCGTAGAGGGTGGTCGACTTGCCCGAGCCGGTCGGCCCGGTGACGAGCACCGCGCCATAGGAGCGCCGGAAGCCCTCCTCGAAGAGCGACTCGCTGACTTCGGCCATGCCCAGGTGGTCCAGGCCGATCAGCGCCTGGGTCTTGTCGAGGATTCGCATGACGATCCCCTCGCCGTGCACGCGCGGCATCGACACCACCCGGGTGTCGATCGCGTGGCCCTCGACGGTCATCGACACGCGGCCGTCCTGCGGCACGCGCTTCTCGGAGATATCGAGGTCCGCCATGATCTTCACGCGCGAGATCACGCCCGGCACCATGCGGTGCGGGATCGTGGTCGTCTCGCGCAGCACGCCGTCGACGCGGAAGCGCACGCGCATCTCGCGTCCGTCGGGCTCGAAGTGGATGTCGGAAGCGCCCTCCTCGACCGCCTGGGCGATGATCGAGTTGACGAGCTTGATTACCGGAGCGTCCTCGGCGGCCTCGTGGATCTCCGTGATGTCCGCGATCTCGTCCTCGCCCTGCGAGACCGCCTCCGCGACCGCGTCGTCGAGCCGGCTCATCCGCCCGATCAGTGCGTGGATGTCGTCCGGCGAGGCGACCACGGGGCGCACCTCGTGGCCGGCCATCAGCTTGAGGTCGTCGAGCGCGAGCACGTTCGACGGGTCGGACATCGCGACCATCAGGTGGCCTTGCTGGTCGAAGCCGACCGGCGCCGCGTTGAGGCGGCGCGCCGCCTGGGAGCTGATCGAGTTGAGCGCCCCTACGTCGGTCTTGTAGATCGTGAGGTCGACGTGGTAGAGCCCGAAGCGCTGCGCGGTGGCGCGCGCGAGCTGGTCGCCCGTGATCGCCCCCGCCTCGAGCAACATCTGCTCCGCGGCGCGGCCGGTCGCCTTGGCCTGCTCAATGGCCTGGTCCACGCGCTCGCGCGGGAGAAAGCCCATCTCGACGATCACGTCTGAGATGAAGCGCGAGCTCCCGCGTCCGATCGGTGGGGTCAGGCCGTTGGCGAGTCCGCCGTTGTCAGACGCAGGCGGAGCCAGCGGGTCTGCCGCGACCGCGACAATTCCGTCCGGTACGGCGCGAAGCGCCGGACCGCCTGCCTGATCGCTCATCGCGCATCCGCAACAGCCTGGGTGAGTGACTCGGTGTCGACGTAGCCCTCGATGAGCCGGGCGTTGCCAGAGCGATCGATAAGCACGATCGAGGGCGCCTGCGAGACGCCGAGGTCCTGCACCAGGCGGCCGTAGCGCTCGACGGCGTCCACGGGGTCGGTGAGCACGACGGCCTTCGTCTTGCGGTCCACCGTGCGGACCGACTTGAGCACGAGGCGGTCGTCGAGACCCCTTGGGTTGAGGAAGAAGATGACGACCTTCTTGCCCTGCCTGACCGCGCGGGCGGCCTTCTGGGGGTTGTTCGTGGCCAGCGCGGCAAGCGATGTCGCCTCCGCGGCGTCGGTAGCGCCGACGGCGCCAAGGAAGCCCTGGGCCAGAGCGCCGGCCTGGCCGCTCGGGGCGCCGGGCACCACGTTCTTCGGAGCCTTGATGTCCTGGGGCTGGTTGACCTGGCTCAGGTTGACGTCGGCCGTCAGCTCAACAGGCTCGGAGTTCGCCGGTGCGATCACGACATCGGCCTGGGCGCGGCGCAGGAGGCCGTCGTCCTTGCCCACGTACACGTCGAAGTCCGCCTTCTTGACCGCGTCGGCAGCCTGCTGCTGGAGGTTGTCCGGCAGCTGCGCCGTCTGGGCTCCCGTCTGCTGAGCCGCGGCGAACACGTCGTTGACCATCGTTTCCACGTCGACCGAGGCAGAGACGTGGGAGGTCTCGACGCCATCGATGCTCTCGTCGTCCTCTTCCTTTACGTCGCGCAGCCAGTTGGTGGGGTTGACGCTGAAGGGAAGCGTGACCTGGTCCGCCGGCGTCTCGGCCTTCGAGGCCGCCTGGATTACCTGGTTCCACGCGCTCTGGGGCACGCGGTAGGCCTTGTCGCCCTGGGTGATGTAGCCCTGGTCACCCGTGGACACGAGGCCCACGTTGACGTCGGTGCCGGCGCCGTCAGCCTTGACGAACACCTCGAACTGCGCCACCTCGCCCTGAGCCGGCGTCTCGAAGGCGCCGCTGACGGTCACCGATCCGGCTTGTCCGAGGCCGGTGATCGACAGGTTGCTGCTGAAGCGGGCGCTCTTGAGCGTGCCGTTCAGCGAGGACTTGATCGAGTCCTCGGGGTTGGATGCCTGCACGGGTTCGGCAGGCGCGGCCTCGGAAGGCTGCGACTGTCCGGCCGCGGGGGCAGCGTCGTCGGACGCGCTGTTACGAGCGTTCTGGACGGCGAAGAGGGTGGCGCCGAGCAGCACTGCTCCGACGAGGGCGAGGAGGAAGGGGCGGGAGATCGCCATTTCCCCGGATATCGGCAGCCCCCGGGGGTGGGTTTAGGCCTGGCCGCGTGTACTAGACACAGGTGGCCCCTCCGCGCATAGTGTCCAGAGGCGCCGGCCGGCCCGTCCAGCGCTCGAAGCTGCGCGCCCCTTGGCGGACCAATATCTCGAGCCCGTCGACCACGCGCGCGCCGCGGGCGAGCGCCCAGCGCTCCAGCGATGTGGCCTCGCGGCCATAGACCAGGTCGACCACGAGCGCCGCCTCCGCCAGCGGCAGCTCGGCCTCCGCGTCCTCGCCTCTCAGCCCCACGCTGGTCGCGTTCACCAGGACGTCAGCGGGCTCGGGTGCGTCGACCGCGCGTACGCCGAACTCGCGGGCCAGCTCGACCGCCCGGCCGGGCGTGCGATTCCAGAGAGCGACCTCGGCGCCCGCTTCGCGCAGCGCCCAGACCGCCGCCCGGCCGGCGCCGCCCGCTCCGAGCACGAGCGCCCGGCGTCCCCGCAGTTCGCTCTCGCCGATTGCGTCGATCAGCCCGCCGGCGTCGGTGTTGTCTCCGAAGATGCTTCCCTCGGGCTCGAAGACGAGCGTGTTGACCGCGCCGATCGCTCGTGCGGCCGGCGAGCGCTCGTCGGCGAGGTCATGGGCCGCCAGCTTGTGCGGGATCGTCACGTTGGCGCCGCGGTAGCCGGAGGCGGGGAGCGCGCTCGCCGTCTGCGCGAAGCGCGCAGGTGCGATCGGCAGGTGCACGTAGTGCCAGTCCATCGCGAGCTCGGCGAACGCGGCGTTCATCATCGCCGGCGAGCGGCTGTGGGCGACCGGAAAGCCGAGGACTCCGCACAGGACCGTCAACAGGTGGTGGGCGAATTGCCGCCGCGCTTCTCGCGGGCGCGGTTATAGGCATCCACATAGCCCTGGAACTCGGCGTCGGTTTCGGCGAAGTTGTGTCGTCCGCACGTGCCCGGCTTGACCACGTAGAACAGAAAGCCGGTCTTGGCGGGCCGCGCGGCGGCCTTGATCGAGGCAAGGCCGGGGTTGCCGATCGGGCCGGGCGGAAGCCCCGAGTGGACCCTGGTGTTGTACGGCGACGGGTTCTGGAGCTCTGAGACCCGGAGCGGCCGCTCCCAGTTGCCGACGGCAAAGCGCGTGGTCGCGTCGATGTCGAGGCGGATGTCGTTCTTGAGCCGGTTGTAGATGACCGACGCGATGATCGGGCGCTCCTTGGCCACCGCCGCCTCGCGCTCGACCAGCGAGGCGATGGTCAGCACGTCATAGGGCGTGAGGTTCTTGCGCTTGGCGAAGCTCAGGTCGACTCCCGCGAAGTTCTGCTTGAAGGTGCGCAGTTGGCGGTTGACGAGCTTTCGCACGGGCTGGCCCTTCCTGAGCTCGTAGGTGGCCGGGAAGAGGAAGCCCTCGAGGCTGCGCGCGCCCTTGGCGCCGTAGGCGCGCGGGTCGAGCAGACGCGAGCGCCGCGTGGCCCGGAGGTAGTTGCCGTCGAGCCTCTTGACGGTAGGCGCTATCTCGGCGCGCGAGCGGCCTTCGGGGATGGTCACCATCACGACGTTGGGTGGCACGCCGCGCTCGAGCGTGTCGAGCACGTCCACGTACGCCATGTCGCCCCGCAGCGTGTAGGGGCCGGGTTTGAGGTCGCCGCTGCGGCCCGAGATACGGGCGCGCAGCGCAAAGAACGACGAGGACGAGACCACTCCCTCCGCCTCGAGCAGCTCGGCGATCTCGCCGAGGCTGGCACCCTGCGGGACGACCACGCGGACCTCGCCCGTGCCGTCGCCCTTGAAGGGCTGGAAGAGGCTGAGCGCAAACCAGCCGGCCGCGACCACCGCGAGCGCAACGATCGCGAGGACGACGAGGCGCCCCCGATGCCGCCGGCGGCCGGGTTTCGCCCTGCCCGCGCCCGCCTGGGGAGACGGGCGACCGGCGGTGTGCTCCTCGGCCTCGTTCATCCAATCCCGGGAGGGATTGTGGACCACGGCAGGCTCGACCCCGTCCTGGCCGTCCCTGCGAGCCTCTCGCGCCCGCCGCGCAGCCTCCCGCTCCTCGGGTGTGCGGCCGCCCGGAACGGGCGGCGGTCCCCCCTTCACCCGCGCGACCCCGCGGACAGCCCGGCGAGGTAGCTCTCAAGCAGGTGCGCGGCAGCGCGCGAGTCCGCGTCCCCGGCTCCCCCGGTGCGCTCGGCGAGCCTCGTCGTGAGGCGCTCATCGTGCAGCTCGACCGGGACGCTCAGCCTTTGCGCGAGCCGCTCGGCAAATGCGCGCGCCGCGGCGGCCTGGCCTCCATGCTCACCTCGCAGCGTCAGCGGCAGGCCGACGACAACGCGCTCGGCGCCCTGCTCATCCACGAGCCGCGCGAGCGCGGCCAGGCCCTTCTTCGTATCCGGGCGCTCGACCGCCCGCAACGGCGTGGCGAGCGTGCCGGAAGGATCCGACACCGCGCAGCCGCAGCGAGCCGACCCGTGGTCGAGGGCGAGGATGCGGGGCATCAGCCGGCGAGCGCCTTCTCGATCTCGGCGCGCGCCGTGGCCAGGGCCTCGGGGAGCTTCTCGGGCTCGCGGCCGCCGGCCTGGGCCATCGTGTCGCGCCCGCCGCCGCCCCCGCCGGCCACCTGCGCGGCGGCACGGACGACGTCTCCTGCCTTGACTCCGCGCTCCACCACCGCCGGAGCGACGTTGGCCACGAGGTGCACTCGCCCGTCGACGGCGCAGCCGAGCACGACGGCGGCGTCGCCGAGCCTCTGGCGCACGGAGTCAGAGAGCTCCAGCAGCGCCTGTGCGCCGGGGGCGTCGACGGCGTCGATGACGATGCGCCACCCCGTGCAGCTCCTCCGCCTTGGCGACGAGCTCGTCCGCCGTGGCGCGATCCGGTCCCCCGGGCTTTCGCTGCAGCTCCTTGACCCGCTCGGCCAGGCGCTCGACGGCGCGGGGCGCCTCGTGTTCTGGCACCTTGAGCAGCGCGGCGATCTCGCGCAGGTGCTCGGTGCGCTCGCGAAAGAGGTCGGCGCTCGCGGGTCCGGTGACGGCCTCGATGCGGCGCACATTGGACGCGCTCGAGGTCTCGCCGGTCAGATGCAACAGGCCGAGCTCGGACGTGGCCGCCACGTGGGTGCCGCCGCAGAGCTCGCGCGAGACGTCCTCGATGTCCACCATTCGCACCCAGTCGCCGTACTTTTCCCCGAAGAGCGCCATCGCGCCGAGCCTGACCGCCTCGTCCTTGGTGGTCTCGATCGCCCGCACCGGGTGGTTGGAGGCGATCCAGTCGGACACCGAGGACTCGACGACCGCGAGGTCCTCCTCGGAGAGTCGCTGGCCGTGTGTGAAGTCGAAGCGCAGCTTGTCGGGGCCGACGTAGGAGCCGGCCTGGCGCACGTGGTCGCCCAGGCGCAGGCGCAGCGCCGCGTGGAGCAGGTGGGTCGCCGTGTGGTTGCGCATGGTCGCGAGGCGCGTGGCGCGCTCGACCCTGGCGGTCACCGGCTCGCCCGGCCCCAGCTCGCCCTCGACCGGCTCGAGGGCCAGCGCCTGGTCGTCGCCCACGCGATAGACGTCCACCACCCGCGCCCGTCCCGAGGCGGTTTCCAGCATCCCGCTGTCTGACACCTGGCCGCCGCCCTCTGGATAGAAGGGCGACTCGTCGAGCTTGGCCAAGACCCAGCCGTTGGCCTGTTCGGCCACCCGCAGCACGGTCTCGGTCTCGGTCGTTTCATAGCCGACGAAGCGCGTGCGAAAGCCGGCCTCCTTGGCGAAACGCATCACGTGCTCGTGCTCGACATGTACGTCGGCGCCGGCCTCCGCTCGCGCACGGGTGCGGGCCGATCCCCGGCGCGACACGTCGCGGGCTCGCTCCATCAGCTCCTCGAAGCCGTGGTCGTCGACCGACAACCCCTCCTCGGCCAGCAGCTCCTTGGTCAACTCGTACGGGAAGCCAAACGTGTCGTGCAACCGGAAGGCGTCGTCGGCGCCGACCCAGCTCGTGCCGTCCTCCTTGGCCTGGCGGACGATCTCCGCGAGCAGCCGCTCCCCCTGCGCGAGCGTGTGGCCAAAGCTCTCCTCCTCGGAGTCGGCCCAGCGAGCGATCGTCGTCGGCAGCTCGGCCCGGATGTCCGGATAGACGTCGCCCATGATCTGCGCGACCCGGTCGGCCAGCGGCCGCAGGATCGCGCCCTCGATCTCGAGCGCCCGCGCCTGTTGGATGGCGCGGCGCATGATGCGCCGCAGGATGTAGCCGCGGTCCTCGTTGGAGGGCACGACGCCGTCGGCCAGCAGGAACGTCATCGCACGGCCGTGGTCGGCGAGGATGCGCAGCGCCCGCGTCGTCGGGAAGTCCTGTCCGTACCTGTGCCCGCTCAGCTCCTCGCCGAGCTCGATCAAGGGCGCGAACTCATCGGTCTCGTAGATCGATTCGACATCCTGGAGGACCGCCGCCATCCGGTCGACGCCCATGCCGGTGTCGATGTTCTGCGCGGGCAGCTCGGGCAGCGACCCGTCGGCCTGGAGCTCGTACTGCATGAAGACGAGGTTCCAGATCTCGAGGTAGCGCTCGGTGTCGTCGCCGGGCCGGTGGCTGTCGGGTCCGAAGGCGGGTCCTCGGTCCAGGTAGAGCTCCGAGCAGGGCCCACACGGGCCGGTCGGCCCGGACTGCCAGAAGTTGTCGTCGCGCCCGAGCTGGACGATCCGCTCGGCCGGCACCCCGACCGCGCGCCAGCACGCGATGGCCTCCTCGTCAGGGCCGAGGCCAAGCTCGTCGTCGCCACCGAAGACGCTGATCCAGATGCGCTCGAAGTCGAGGCCGAAGCCCTTCGTGCTCAGTTCGAGGGCGAACTCGACCGCGCCCTCCTTGAAGTAGTCGCCAACCGAAAAGTTGCCGAGCATCTCGAAGAACGTGAGGTGCCGGTGGGTCATGCCGACGTTCTCGATGTCGGTCGTGCGAAAGCACTTCT
The DNA here is from genome assembly GCA_963762265.1 of uncultured Thermoleophilaceae bacterium. Taxonomy (GTDB): domain Bacteria; phylum Actinomycetota; class Thermoleophilia; order Solirubrobacterales; family Thermoleophilaceae; genus JACVRW01. The sequence goes on from CAVXKC010000008.1 coordinate 127,496, forward strand.
GGCAGGACGTCAACCGCGGGGACGGCGGCGTCTCCTCGCCCCGGAAGTAGGGCTTGAAGGGCTGCATCCCCGCGGTGGTCAGCAGCACCGTCGGGTCGTAGGCGGAAGGGACGAGCGAAGCGGACGGGACGCGCAGGTGCCCGCGCTCCTCGAAGAACGACAAAAACCGCTCCCGGATCTCGGCAGCCTTCATAGCCAGGGCAGTCTAGGCGGACGCATGGCCCATGCGCCGGGGGCCGCCGGGAGCGAAAACACTGCAACTTCCGTCCATTTCTTGCGGAAGCCTGCAACCGCGGTGGAGTTTTGGAGGCCAAAGCTGTGCATTTCTCCTTCGAGCCCTCTTGCAAAGGGGTCCGTCCTGACGATGAAGCTCTTGATGGAGCCCGAGCAGCAAGTGGGGGTCGCTCGCGCGCGTCGCCCTCGCCGTATGGAACGGCGGGAGCGCAACGTGCTCGCGTGCTCGGCGGTTGCCTTCGTGGCGGCGGCCGCGCTGATTGCCGCCTTCGTCGAGTCCGACCGCACCAGCGATCCGCTGCTGGCGCTCGGCCTGGTCGCCGGGTACGCGCTGGTCTCGCGCGTGCGCTTCGAGTTCGGCAACGGCTACGTGGTCCCGGAGCAGCTCGTGTTCGTGCCGATGCTCCTGCTGAGCCCGCTCGAGTACGTCCCGCTGCTCGCCGCGAGCGCAGGGATGCTCGCGATGGTCCCGGACTTCGTCGAGGGCACCTTCCACCGAGATCGCTGGTTCAGCTGCCTTGCGGACTCCTGGTTTGCGATCGGGCCGGTCCTGGTCCTCGCCGCACTCGCGCCCGGCGAGCCGACGATCCACCTCGCGCCCGTCTACCTGCTCGCGTTCGCGAGCCAGGTCGGGGGCGATCTGCTTTGGTCGCTGCTTCGAGACAAGCTGGTGGACGGCCTCCGCGTGGTGGACTCCGTTACCAACTGGCTCGGTGTGGTGCGAGTCGACGCGGTGCTCTCCCCGATCGCCTTCCTCGCCACGCTGGTGGCCCTCGACGAGCCGGCGGCCCTGCTCGCCCTGGGACCGCTCGTCTGGCTGCTCGCAATCTTCTCGCGCGAGCGCCAGGAGCGCTACGCGGCGGCGCTCGAGCTCCACCGCGCCTATCGGGGCACGGTCATGCTGCTCTCTGACGTGGTCGAGTTCGACGATCCGTACACGGCGGCGCACAGCCGCTCGATCGTCGATCTTGTGCACGCGGTAGCCGACGAGCTCGGGATCAGGCAGGAGCACCGCCAGGAGATCGAGTTCGCCGCGCTGCTCCACGACGTCGGCAAGATCGCCATCCCCAAGCAGATCCTGAACAAGCCGGCCGCCCTCACAGACGCGGAGTTCGAGGTGATGAAGACGCACACGATCGAGGGGCAGTTCATGCTCGATCGGGTTGGAGGCCTCCTGGGTCGCGTAGGCGAGGTGGTCCGCTCGTGCCACGAGCGCTGGGACGGCACCGGCTATCCGGATGGACTGCGCGGCGAGGAGATCCCCTTCGAGTCGCGCCTGGTCTTCGCCTGCGACGCCTACAACGCCATGACCACCGACCGGGTCTATCGGGACGCCCTCAGCCGCGACGAGGCGATCGTCGAGCTACTCGCGGGTGCGGGAACGCAGTTCGACCCCGGCGTCGTCGACACCCTGATCGGCGTCGTCCACGACCTCCAGGGGGGCATCACGCCCGCGGACGAGGTCCGCGCCGTCCTCGCCGGCGCGCCGGTCCCCGCCGGTGCCGTCGCGCGCTGACCCGCGCCGCGCCGCCGGGCCCAGCGCCACCACCGCCGCGAGCCACGCCGCCACACCGAGGCCACCGGCGAGAAACAGCATCGGCCGGATGCCGACGAGGTCCATCAGGCCGCCCGCCGAGAGAAACGCGGCGGCGAACGCCCACGCGGTCAGCGAGTCCTTGATTCCGAACACCCGGCCGAGCAACGCCTTCGGTGTGGCGGCCTGGATGATCAGCCGCTCGTAGACCAGCACCATCCCGTTCGCCACCCCGGCCGCGGTGAAGGCGGCGGCGGCCAGGCCCACCACCTCCGCCAGCGCAAGACCCACGAGGCTCAAGGCCATGAGCAGCAGGCCGATCAGGTAGCGCCGCTTGAGATGAGCGAGGTCCCCGCCGCTCGCTCCGATCAGGGACCCGGCGACGAAGCCGATTCCGAAGAGAGCGACGAGCATGGCGAAGCCGGCGTCGCCGAGCTGGAGCTCGCCGGTTGCAAACGGCAGCTCCGCGACGTTGAAGAGGCCTCCGCAAAAGAGCATCGCGCTCGAGGCGAGCAGCACGACCCTCACGTCGGGCATGGCCACCGTGTTCGAGATTCCATGCCAGGCCTCGCGAACCAGCGATGCGGGGGGCTCGCCGCGGACGCGCTCGGCCGCCGGGCCGAAGCGAAGCATCGCCAGCACCAGCGCCGAGACAGCGAAGCTCGCCCCGTTGACGGCGGTCAGCGCCTCGGGCTCCAGGAAGAGCAGCAGCCCCGCCGCAAGGGCGGGTCCGATCGTGTACCCGAGGTCCGCGATCGCGCCGTAGAGGGAGGTCGCGGCCGCCACGCGGCGCTCTTCCACGAGGCCCGGCAGCGCCGAGAGCGCCGCGGGGCCGAACAGGCCGGTCCCCGTGCCGGCCACGGCGGCAAGGACGATCGTGGCCTCGATGCTCGAGACGAGCGCGATGCCGGCGAAGGCGCCGGCGCGCACGACGTCGGCCACGATCAGGCAGGTGCGCTTGGACCAGCGGTCGGCGGCGGCCCCGAAGACGGGCCCGAGCAGCATCGCCGGAACGAGGTCTGCGAACAGCACGAGGCCGATCGCCCACGGCGAATCGAAGCGCTCGTAGGCGATCAGGATGAGCGCGACGTAGCCCACGCCCGTCCCGACGGCGGACTGGGCGAGAGCGAGAAAGAAGAACCGTGCGCGGCGATCCTCGCGGAGTAGCTGGATGGCCTGGCGCACGGGTGTCTATGCCCCTCTACGAAAGAGACCGCGACTTACGCGGTCTCTTCGTGACCTTCTTGAATTCTCTAGCGGCGGTACGGCATAGGTGAACGTCCTCCCAAAATCGGGCTGTGGCCTGGAAGTCAAACGCACTGGATTGATCCTTCAAACCTGTGCGAAGACAGGTCGACCCTGTCACGAGAGCCACGAATTAGCAAGGTTCGCCGCAAGATCCTGTGCAATGGGGTAACCCATTTGGTATTTGCACCAACCGGAAGGGGTAGTTTCGGCTCGCCGCCGCGAGCTCAGGCCGCGGCGGGCATCTCGTCGCCGGCCGAAAGCGGGCTCGCGGCGTCTCGCTCGGCGGCGCCGATCTCGGCCGAGTCCACGTTCATCGGGTGGTGACAGGCCGCCAGGTGGCCGTTCGCGTAGCGGACCAGCGGGGGCTCCACCTCGCTGCAGATCTCGGTGGCCCGCGGGCAGCGGGTGTGGAAGACGCAGCCGGAGGGAGGATCGATCGGGTTGGGCGGCTCGCCGGACACGACGATCCGCTCGCGCCCGCGGTTCTCCTTGGGGTCCGGGATCGGGATCGCCGACAGCAGCGCCGACGTGTAGGGGTGGATCGGCTTGGTGTAGAGCTCCTCCGCGGGCGAGAGCTCCATCAGCTTGCCGAGGTACATCACGGCGATGCGGTCGGACACGTGGCGCACCACCGACAGGTCGTGGGCCACGAACAGGTAGGTCAGCCCGAAGTCGTCCTGGAGGTCGTCGAGCAGATTGATGATCTGGGCCTGGACCGAGACGTCGAGCGCGGAGACCGGCTCGTCCAGCACGATCAGCCGCGGCTCGAGCGCCAGCGCGCGTGCCACGCCGATGCGCTGGCGCTGCCCGCCCGAGAACTCGTGGGGGTAGCGATTGATGTGCTCGGGCGCGAGCCCGACCTTGGCCAGCAGCTTGCCGACCTGGGACTCGACTTCGTCACGCTTGGTTCCGTGCAGCCGCAACGGCATCCCGATGATCTGGCCCACTCGCTTACGCGGGTTCAAGGACGCGAACGGGTCCTGGAAGACCATCTGCATCTCACGGCGAAGCGGAGCCAGCTGCCGCCTACCCGCCTTGGTGATCTCGTCGCCCCGGAAGCGGATCGACCCGTCGGTGGCGTCGATGAGGCGCATGATGGCCCGCGAGATCGTCGACTTGCCGCACCCGGACTCCCCGACCAGGCCGAGCGTCTCGCCCTCGGCGATGGAGAGCGTGATGTCGTTGACCGCATGCACGCGCGCGACCTCGCGCTCGATGAGGATCCCCGACTTGATCGGAAAGAAGACCTTGAGGTGCTCCACCTCGACGAGCGGCGTCTGGCCGTCTCCCCCGCCCTCCACCGGGGGCCGCTCCTCGATCGCGGCGGTTTCCGCGCTCATGCGGCTGGCTCCGCTACGTCCTCCGCCTTGTCCGGCAGCCCGATCACGCCAGGCCGCACCTCGCGTCGCTCGCGCTTCTCCGCCACCGGCAACCAGCAGCGGTCGCCGTGGTTCGGCTTGCCCTCGACGCGAGCCTCGAGTGGCGGCACCTCCGAGCACTGTGCGAACTCGTGCGGGCAGCGCGGCCGGAAGTGGCAGCCCTTCGGCCGGTTGGCCAGCGACGGCGGCAGGCCCTTGATCGCCGGCAGCCGCTCGGGCCTCGGCTTGTCCACGCGCGTGATCGAGCCAAGCAGCCCCCAGGTGTAGGGGTGCTGGGGGTCGTAGAAGATCTGATCGAGCGTTCCCTCCTCGACGATTCGCCCCGAGTACATGACGGCAATCCGGTCCGCGATGTCGGCCACCACTCCGAGGTCGTGCGTGACGAGGATGACCGCCGCGCCCGTCTCCTCGCGAAGCTCGCGGATCCGCTGCAGGATCTGCGCCTGGATCGTCACGTCGAGCGCCGTCGTCGGCTCGTCGGCTATCAGAATCGACGGGTTGCACGCGAGGGCGAGGGCGATCATCACGCGCTGGCGCATTCCACCGGAGAACTCGAAGGGGTAGTTGTCGACACGCTCGCGCGCTCGCGGGATCCCCACGCGCTCCAGCAGCTCGACGCAGCGCTCGTGCGCCTGCTGATCGGGAATGCCCTCGTGCTCCTGGATCTGCTCGGCGATCTGATCGCGGATCTTGATCACCGGATTGAGCGCGGTCATCGGATCCTGGAAGATCATCGCAATCTCCGCCCCTCGCACCTTGCGCAGCTGGTCCTCGGACGCGCCGATCAGCTCGGTGCCCTTGTAGGTGGCGGTGCCCTCGAAACGCGCGTTGGGCGAGCGCGTCAGCCCGAGGATGGTCATGGCGGTGACCGACTTGCCCGAACCGGACTCCCCGACCACGGCCAGCACCTCGCCTGCCTTGAGGTCGAAGCTGACCCCGTCGACCGCCTGCACCGTGCCCTCCTCGGTGGCGAAGGAAACGCTCAGATCGTCGACGGCGAGCAGCGGCTCGTCGCCCGGCGCCGGTGCCGCGGCCTCGTGAGCGCTCACTGCAGCCGGATCCGTGGATCGAGGACCGCGTACATGATGTCGACGATCGCGTTCAGCAGCACGATGAAGAACGACGCAAACAGCGTCGTGGCGAGCACCGGCGGCACGTCGAGCTGACCGATCGACTCGGCGGCGTACTGGCCCACTCCCTGAAGGTCGAAGACGGTCTCGGTCAGGATCGCCCCGCCGCCCACCACGGCTCCGAAGTCGAGGCCCCAAAGCGTGATGATGGGGATCATCGAGTTGCGCAGAACGTGGCGGATCATGATCTGGCGCTCGCCGAGGCCCTTGGCGCGCGCCGTGCGCACATAGTCCTCGCCGATGGTGTCGAGCACGTTCGAGCGCAGGACGCGCGAGTAGAACCCGATGAACAGGATCGCCAGCGCGGTCCAGGGCAGGATCAGGTGGTAGGCCCAGTCGATCGGGTCTTCCGTGAGCGGGACGTAGCCCCCGTTGGGAAAGAGGCCCAGCTTGAACCCGAGATAGTGGTTCATCAGCGCCCCGATCCAGAACACCGGCATCGAGATGCCTACGAGCGCGAAGATCGTGAGGAAGCGGTCGGCGAACTTGCCAGCCTTGACGGCGCTGTAGAGCCCCAAGCAGATGGCCACGAACATCCACAGAAGGGCGGCCCCGACCGCAAGTGAGAGCGTTGCCGGCAACCCCTTCTTGATCTCCTCGTTCACAGGCAACTGGGTGAAGTAGGAGACGAGGTCGCCGCTGAAGACCTTCTTCATCGTCGTCACGTACTGCGACGGAAGCGATTCGTCGAAGCCCCACTCCTTGCGGATCGCCTCGATCGTCGACTCGCTGGCCTGACGCCCGGCCATCCGGACCGCCGGGTCGCCATTGGGGATCACGTTGAAGATCAGGAACGTGAGCACCGAGACGGCAAACATCACCAGGATCATCTGGAAGACGCGGCGGACGATGAAGCGAGCCATGGGGGCCCTAGTGCTCCAGCCGGACCTTCGCGCGCGGGTCGAGCGCGTCACGCACGCCGTCGCCGAACACGTTGAGCGACAGGACGGTGAGCACGAGCATCAGTCCCGGGACGATCGTCAGGTGCGGAGCGGTGGCGATGCGGTCGACACCGTCGTCGATCATCGTGCCCCAGGACGGGTTGGGCGCCCGCACGCCGGCGCCCAGGAACGACAGCGCGGACTCCAGCAGCACCGCGTTGGCGATCAAAAAGGGTGAAGAACACGAGCAGCGTCGAGACCAGGTTGGGCAGGACCTCGGTGAGCATGATCCGCAGCGGGCCCGCTCCCTGAGCGCGCGCGGCCTCGACGAACTCCTTTTCGCGCAGCGACAGCACCTCGCCACGCACCGGTCTCGCCATGTAGGGCACGTACACGAGCCCGATGATGAAGGTGGGTATCAGCAGCGAGTCACCGGCGATCGTTATCGGGCCGAGCTTGAGCCCTCCGAGGGCCAGCGCCACGCCCAGCGCAACGCCGAGGACCACCACGGGGAACGACCACAGTGACGTCGAGCAGCGATCGGATCCCGGCGTCCGACCAGCCCCGGAAGTAGCCGGCGATCACCCCGAGGACGATCGAGAGAATCGTCGTCATCAGCGCGGCGGCGATTCCGATCATCAGCGAGTTGCGCCCGCCGTAGAGCAACCGAACCATGATGTCGCGGCCGTTGGGGTCGGCTCCCAGGAAGAACTCGCCCCGGTAGGTCGGCCCGATCGGAACGCCGTCGAGGCCAACGACGTTCGTCGGTCTTGCCGTCGACCTCGATCGTGTCCGAGAGGTGGTTCTCGGTGGCGGTGGTGTGGGCGACATGCTTGGCCCACAGGGGGGCGGCGGCGCACGCGAGCACCAGAAAGACGAAGAGCGCGCCGAAGCCGAGCGCGACCTTGTTGCGCCGCAGGCGGCGAAGACCAAGGCGCCAGGGGCCCACTCCATGGACGTGCTCGCGTTCGGCCTCTTCCTCCCACGCGGCCGAACCTTGCCCTGGCGCTTCGAGTGCTGGCTCCGTGGCCATCAGATCGCTCTTGTGCTCTTCCCCTCAAGGGGCACCCTACCCCAAGGGGAGGGCGCCGAAGCACCCTCCCCCGAGGTCGAGCACTATTGCGGGACTTCGGTTCGCTACTTCAGGCACCAGCTCGAGTAGTCGTTGAAGTACACCGGATGGAACAGCGAGCAGTTCTCGAAGTCCATTCGCTCCGAGAAGAACGTGGTCAGCTTCCGGTGGCCGTAGGGCACGATGTAGCGCGCTCTTGACGAGCGTCTCGTTCAGGTCCTCCCAGCGACCGGCCACCTCGTCGGTGATCTCCGGCTCGAGGTTCAGCTCGGCGATCCCCTTGGTGATCTCCGGGTCGTCCACGTTGCCGGGGTTCTGGCTGTTGGTCGGCTGGATCGACTTGCCGTCCACCAGGAAGAAGAAGTTCTTCGGGTGGGGGAAGTCCTGGAACCAGTTGAGGAAGCCCGTCTGGGCCTTGGTCTTGGCGCTTCCGATGGTCTGGAAGTAGACGCCGCCGTCGAGGATCTTCACGTCGGCGTTGAAGCCCATCTTGTTCGAGCTGGTCGGCGTACGCCTCGGTGACCTTGTCGGTCGGGTCGTCGTTGTTGCCGTAGACGGTCACGTCCGCGCCGGCCGACGCCGGCGTCCTCGATCATCTGCTTCGCCTTTTCGAGGTCCGGCGGCTCGTTCGGGTTGCCCCACGGGCAATCCTCCACGTCGAGCGCCTCGTCGAAGCCCGGCAGGCCGGGCGGCAGGAACGAGCACCCAGGCGCGACGTCACCCGCAAAGAGCTGCGCCAGGGCAGGCTTGTCAACGCCCCAGTTCACCGCCTCACGGACCTTCGGGTCGTCGAACGGCGGCATCCTTCGTGTTCATGAAGAAGTAGTAGGTCGAAGCCGCGATGCGCTCCTTGTAGCGGTCCGAGTACTTCGCCTTGACCTCCGGCTTGATGTCAGCCGGGGGCGGGTCCTGCATGTAGTCGAGCTCGCCCGAGATCACGTCCTGAGCCTGGCGCTGGGACGACTTGATGATCTTGGTCGTGATCTTGTCGAGCTTGCCGGCCGGAATGTCGGGCCCGAGGTCCGGGAAGTTCTCGTTCTTCTCGAGCACGAACTGCCGGTTGGGCACCGACTCGGTGATCTTGTACGCGCCTATGCCCGGGGGCGGATCCTGGGTCAGCTCCTCGCAGGGCGTGTCGCCCGGCACGAGAGCTCCGAACCACATGCCGAGCACGTGCGTGAACGACCCGTCCGGCTCGGACAGCTTGATGGTGATCTTGCCGGTCTCGTCGTCGGTCTCTATGCCGGAGATGTCTCCCTCGCACTTGCCCGCGTCGACATAGTCCTGGGCGCCCTCGATGCCGAGGTAGAAGGCCGAGCCGCCGGATTCCAGGGCCAGAACACGCTTGATCGCGTGCTCGAAGTCCGAGGCCTTGGCCGGCGTGCCGTCGGAGTACTTCAGGCCCTTGCGCAGCGTGAGCTCGTAGGTCTTGCCGTCCTCGGAGATCGTGGGCATCTCCTCGGCGAGGCCGGGGATGAGCTCCGCGCCCTCCGGCCCTTCCTTGTGTGGGTAGGTGATCAGCGGCGTGTAGACGAGCCACAGCGGCTCGATCCCGTTCACCGTGTAGGTGAGCGCCGGATCCAGGTGGTCCGGCTGCGAAGTCTGCGAGATGGTGACCGAGCCACCGGTCTTGGCTGCACCGCCGCCTGCGTCGCCCCCGCCGTCGTCGTCGTCGTCGCCTCCACAGGCGCCGATCACGAGCATCGCGGCGATGGCGACAGCCAGTGCCAGCGCACGTCTACCGAGCTTCTCCATTCAGGTATCCCTCCAGCGTGTTGTTTCGGCGAGCGAGCGTGCCCGCCAGCGTGAACATATCCACTTATGGGGCGTCCCCGGCCTCGCTGCAAGATGGACAACCTGCGCTTAATGCAGCATTTCCTTGTCCATCACTCGAGGCAAAGGGCCGACAGGTCTACCCCGAAGACGGGATGTGATCGCGCGCAGTTGTCGACGTCGATCCGCTCTGAGAAGAGGCTCGGCCAGAGCTCCGAGCCGAGCGGGATTGCGTACGCCTCGCTCACGATCCGCTGGTCGACCTCCCCCCAGCCCTCTTCCGGATCCTCCAAGGCGCCGGCGACCGCCTCGCTCAGCTGCTCGTCGAAGACATTGAACGCCAATGGCTCGAGGTAGGCGGCCGGATGGACCGCGAGCGGCGCGATCCGCTCGATCCGCAGCTCCGGGCCGTCGCCCGCGCGCAGGCTCGCGGCGAGCCCGATCTTGCGCAGCGTTCGCACCACATCGAGAGCGACCACGCCCGAGATCCCCGATCCGGGCACGACCCTCAGGGGCGCGTCCTCAGCTTCGGCCTCGTCGATCTGCTCGCGTGCGGAAACGAGGTCCGATGGGTCGTCGCGGTCGTCGTAGGGGCAGGACCCGGCGGGCCGGAAGCCCGACAGGATCTCGGGTACCACCGTGCAGCTCGTGGTGAGCAATCCCTTGAAGAGCCGTTCGAACTCCTCGCCTCCGAGGGACTCGCCGATGGCGCGCCTCACCGCGACGTCGTCGAGCGGCGCGACACGGGAGTCCGGCACGAGCGCGATCGTCGATGCGCGCGCCTCCTCGCGGTAGCTGTCGCGGTATTTCGAGCGGATCTCAGGCAGCAGGTCCGTGGGCGCCGGCTCCTGCATGACGTCCAGCGATCCGGTTATGACGGCTCGTGTCTGCTGCTCGGGCGAGCCCCGTGAGACGAGAGCGATCCGGTCGACGTGCCCCGGCGACAGCCCGGGAACGTCGAAGTCGTCCACACGCGTGAGGACCACGCGCTTGCCGGGGCGCACCTCCTGGATCCTGTAGGGCCCGACGCCGGGCAGTGGGCGCGTCGAGCGCTCCGTTTGCGGGGACCCGGCCGGCACCGGCGCGCTCGATGGCAGGGCGAGGACCTGGGAGAAGGCGGGATCCGGCGCCACGAGCGTGATGGTGATCCGCCCCGAGGCGCGGTCGGCATCGATCGATTCGATCCCCGCGTAGAGCGGGGCCAACGGGGAACCGAGCGCGCGCACACGCTCGATCGCGCGCTCGAAGTCACCTGGTCGCACCCGAGTCCCGTTCGAGTAGCGCAGCCCGCGGCGCAGCCGCAGCCGGTAGGTCAGCCCGTCGTCGGAGATCTCGGGGACGTCACGCGCCAGGCCCGCGATCAACTCGGTCCCCTCGCGACCCTCGGCGTGGCGGTAGGTCAGCAGCGGCGTATAGACGAGCCACAGAGCCTGCAGGGCGCCCGGGTCGCTCGCGACTGCGGGATCGATCGTCGTGGGGAGAGCGGGCACGCCGACCACGACCGAACCGCCGTCGCGAGCGTTCCCGCCGGGATCGGCGTCGCCCATGCAGCCGCTGAGCGCAAGGCCGAGGCACGCTGTCAGGAGAAGCACGTACCTCATCGGCTCACGCTCTAACGCAGCAGTTCCTCGCGCATGGTCGAGAGCGATTTGCGGATCAGCCGCGACACGTGCATCTGGCTCAGCCCGACGCGCTGCGCGATCTGAGTCTGTGGCAGTCCCTCCTCGAAGCGCATGCGCAGGATCTCCCGCTCGCGCGGCGCGAGGCGCTCAAGCGCGGGCTCGAGTGCCGCCCGGTCCTCCGAGCGCTCGTAGCCGGAGTCCTCGTTTCCAATCGTCTCGAGCGGATCGAGCTCCTCCTCGCCGCTCGGACCCGTGGAGAGCGACACGGTCGAGTAGGCGGAGCCGACCTCCATCGCCTCGAGCACCTCTTCCGGCGTGGTCTTGAGCTCGTCGGCGATCTCGGCGATGCTCGGTGAGCGCGCGAGCCGGCTGGTCAGGCGCTCGATCGCCCCGGACATCGCGGCGTTGAGCTCCTGCAGAGCGCGCGGGACGCGAATGGCCCAGCCCTTGTCTCGGAAGTGGCGCTTGATCTCGCCGACGACGTTGGGGGTGGCGTAGGTCGCGAGCGAGACCTCGCGCTCGAGCTCGAAGCGGTCGATCGCCTTGATCAGCCCGATCGCGCCGACCTGCTCGATGTCCTCGAGCGCTTCGCCACGCCCCGCGTAGCGGCGAGCGAGCGAGCGCACCAGCGGGAGGTGGCGCTCGATCAGCTCCTCGCGCGCGCTCGTTTCGCCGCCCTCGTGGTAGCGGCGCAAGAGCTCGCGGTCTTCCTCACGGGCGCGCTCGGGGCTGGCCGCGCGGCGAGCGCCGGCGGGCGTCACGGGATGCCCTTCACCTTCTCGAGACGTACGACGATCTCACCGTCCTCGGCCTCGTCGACCCCGTAGGAGTCGACGACGATCTGCAGGATGCGACCAAGCGTGAGCAGGCCGGGCGCGGGGTCGCCGTCCCTGCAGCGCCTCCGCGACCTTGCGCTCGCTGAGCGGGCCGACCCGGGTGCGGATGCTCCCCTCGCCCACTTCGAACGAGAGCCGGACTGTCCCGACCGTCCCGGCCTCGGCCAGGAGGCGCTCGACGGCAAGCTGGAGGTCGTCGATCTCCTCGAACGCGAAGTCCACGCGCTCGGCGATGCCGCCGACGATCAGGCGCACGACGCCGTGGAAGTCGCCGGCGAGCGGCGCCTCCAGGTCGATGCGCTCCGTCACCACGATTTGCCGATCGTTCCTTCGCCCACGACGCAATCATCACGCATGAGGCACGCGAGCTGCCCGGGCGCGACCGCGTGCGCGGGCTCGCTGAGCGCCAGCTCGAGCGAGCCGGGGCCGAGCTCGCGTACGCGGCATGCGAGCGGCTTTGCGTGATAGCGCAGCCGGACCGACTCGACGGTGGCGGCCGGCCGGTGCAGCCGGGCGCCCTCGAGGCGCACCGCGGTGGCGGCAAGCGCCTCGCGCGGGCCGACCGTGACCGCTCCGGTCGCGGCGTTCTTGTCGAGCACGTAGAGCGGCTCCGAGCCCGAGATCTTCAACCCGCGGCGCTGGCCCACGGTGAACTCATGCTGGCCCTCGTGGCTGCCGACCACACGCCCGTCGCGCTCCACGAGCGGGCCGGGTCGCCGCAGCCTCGGCCCGCCGTGGCGGCGCAGGAACCCGCGCGCACCCAGCCCGGCCACAAAGCAGAGGTCCTGGCTCTCGCGCCTATCGGCCACCGGCAGTCCCGACTCGCGCGCGAAGGCCCGGACCGCGTCCTTGGACAGGCTCCCGAGCGGGAATGAGAGCCGGTCGAGCACGTTCGGGTCCACGCGGGCGAGCATGTAGCTCTGGTCCTTCCTCGGATCGGCGCCCGCCCGGATCAGCGGGCCGCAGTCGTCCCGCGCGATGCGTGCGTAATGACCGGTGGCAAGGCGCGCCGCCCCGAGGCGCTCGGCCAGTTCGAGCATCACGTCGAAGCGAACGTTCCCGTTGCAGGTGACGCACGGGTTCGGGGTGCTGCCCTCCGCGTAGCCCGCGATGAAGCGATCGACGACCTCCGCGCGAAAGCGGTCGCGCATATCGAGCGTGACGTGCGGGATGCCCATTTGGTGCGCGAGCTCGCGCGCGCCGGCCACCGCCTGAGGCGAGCAGCAGGAGCGCTCGCCGTCGCCCGCCGGGTCGGACCAGAGCTCGAGGGTCACGGCCACGACGTCGTCGCCGGCGTCGATCGCGAGCTGGGCCACCGCCGCGCTGTCGACGCCGCCGCTCAGGGCCACGAGCGTGCGTCGTGCCGATGCCTCTTGCTGGACCGCGCCCGCCTTGGCCGCCGACCCCAGTGCGCGATGAAGCGCGTCCGCGGCCAGGGTGGCCGCGTGGCGCTTGGGCGCTATCAGGCCCCCGAGCGCGGCGCTGACGTCGTCGGGCGTGATTCTTGCGGCCTCGAGGAAGGGCCGGCCGTCCACCAGCTCGACCACGGCGCTGCCCGCGGCCAGGGCGGCACCGCAGCCCTTCGCGTCAAAGCCCGCCTCCGCGATGCGCTCCCCTTCCACTCGCACGGCCACGCGCACGAGATCGCCGCAGGCGGCTCCGCCTGCCGCGCCGGCGTGCGGCCACTCCGCGAGCGCATGGAGACCGCGCGGCGCGCTCAGATGATCCTCGAACTCCATCGTGTTCCACATTGACAGATCGCCGGGCCCGCGCTGATAGCCTCATCCCTGGCCCGAGCCTGTGCGTCAGCCGGCCGTACATGTTGAGCCGAACATCACCGGGTAGGGAGTTCGACTCGCTGTAGGGCCGTGGCCCGCAGCGGAGAACACCCACGCTTGCTAGGACAGCAGGCCCAACTCTCTGACCGGCACCCGCCAGGCTGGGGCCAGCCTGCTGCAAACCTTCGCCTGGCTGCGTCCTCGGGCGCTCGTGTGCCGGGGCACACTTCGCGCCCTGCGTCCTTGCCAGGCTCGGTTTTCGCAGGCTGTTTGCACATTTGTTGACAGTCCGCCGGGCCCCCCTTTACGCTTCTTGGTCGGCAAACGTTTTCCACGTTAGGAAGCTCAATGGGAGTCGAGGCCACCGCGCCCGCGACCGGGGCCGGTGAGGGCGAACTGCGGACCGTCGGGATCGTCATGAACGGCGTGACCGGGCGCATGGGCACCAACCAGCACCTGATTCGCTCCATCCTCGCGATCCGCCGGCAGGGCGGCGTTGCGGGAGCGGGCGGTCAGACGATCTGGCCCGAGCCAGTGCTCGTCGGGCGCAGCGAGGCCAAGCTGCGCGCGCTCGCCGAGCGCCACGGGCTCGAGCGCTGGAGCACCGACCTCGACGAGGCGCTCGCCGATCCCGGCTGCGAGGTGTACTTCGACGCCGCCGCCACCAGCGCTCGTGCCGACGGCATGGAGCGAGCGATAGCGGCCGGCAAGCACGTCTATTGCGAGAAGCCCTCGGCGTCGGACCTCGACTCCGCGCCTGCGGCTGGCGCGGCTCGCGCGGGAGGCCGGCGTCAAGCACGGCGTGGTGCAGGACAAGCTCTTCCTCCCCGGCCTGCGGAAGCTGCGCCGGCTGATCGACAGCGGCTTCTTCGGGCGCATCCTGTCGGTCCGCGGCGAGTTCGGCTACTGGGTCTTCGAGGGCCCCGAGCCGCCGGCCCAGCGGCCCTCGTGGAACTACCGCGCCGAGGACGGCGGGGGCATCCTCGCCGACATGCTCCCGCACTGGCGCTACGTCCTCGACGACCTGTTCGGTGCCGTGCGCACCGTCTACACGCTCGGCGCGATCCACGTACCCGAGCGCGTGGACGAGACCGGGCGAGTCTACGAATGCACGGCCGAGGACGCGGCCTATGCGACCTTCGAGCTCGAGGGCGGGATCGTCGCCCAGCTCAACTCGTCGTGGAGCGTGCGGGTCAATCGCGACGAGCTGGTCGAGTTCCAGGTCGACGGCACAGATGGGAGCGCCGTCGCCGGCCTGCGGGGCTGCCGCGTCCAGCCCCGCGACGCTACCCCGACGCGCGCTGTGGAACCCCGACATCGCAGATGCCAACCACTATCGCGACGGCTGGCTCGAGCTGCCCGACCAGACCGACTACGACAACGGCTTCAAGCTGCAGTGGGAGATGTTCCTGCGCCACGTGGCCGGCGAGGGGCCCTTCGCCTGGGATCTGCTCGAGGGCGCAAAGGGGATCCAGCTGGCCGAGCTGGCCGAGCGCTCGTGGAAGGAGCGCAGGATGCTCGAGGTCCCGGAGCTCTCGCCATGAGCGTCGCCGCGGCGCGCGAGCTGCTCTTGCCGGTCGCCGGCGGCGCGCTCGAGCGCTGCGCCCCCGGCCCGCCGGCTGTCTTCGAACGGCCGCGCGCGCCGCTTCGCTCGCGTGTCTTCTACGCCGCGGCCCACGTGGTCGCCGATCCCCTCACCGCCGGCAGGTCGATGGGCGGCTCAGTCGACTGGGACGCCACCCTCGCCTACCGGCGCCACCTGTGGTCGTGGGGACTCGGGGTAGCCGAGGCGATGGACACGGCCCAGCGCGGCATGGGGCTCGGCTGGGACGAGGCGCGCGAGCTGATCCGCCGTTCGGCGGCCGAGGCACGCGCCTGCGACGGGCGCCTGGCGGCGGGGGCCGGGACCGACCAGCTGCCCGCCGGCCGCAGCGCCTCCCTGAGCCAGATCCGCGACGCCTATCTCGAGCAGTGCGCCTTCGTCGAGGAGCACGGCTGCCGCGTGATCCTGATGGCCAGCCGCGCGCTTGCCGCGGCCGCGCGCGGGCCCGACGACTACCGCACGGTGCTCGACCCGGTGCTCGAGGCCACGGCACGGCCGGTGATCCTCCATTGGCTCGGCGACATGTTCGACCCCGCGCTCGCCGGCTACTGGGGCTGGAGCCACCTCGAGGGGGCAACCGAGGAGGTCCTCGGCCTGATCTCAGACCACGCCGACAAGGTGGACGGCATCAAGCTCTCCCTGCTCGACGAGGAGCGTGAGGTCCGGGTGCGGGAGGCCCTACCCGATGGCGTTCGCCTGTACAGCGGCGACGACTTCAACTACCCGGGGTTGATCGCCGGCGGCAGCCACGCGCTGCTCGGCATCTTCGACGCGATCGCCCCCGCCGCATCGACGGCCCTGCAGGCCCTCGACGCCGGCGATGCCGGCCGCTTCGAGCGCGTGCTCGAACCGACGCTGCCGCTCGCGCGCCAGCTCTTCGCCGCCCCGACCTACCACTACAAGACCGGCATCGTCTTCCTGGCCTGGCTCAACGGCCACCAGGAGCACTTCCGCATGGTCGACGGGCTCGAGAGCGCCCGCACGCTCCTGCACCTGGCCGAGATCTTCAGGCTCGCCGACGCCGCCGGCCTGCTCGTCGATCCGCCGTTCGCCGCCGACCGCATGCGGCGCCTGCTCGCGCTGTCCGGGGTCGGCGAGTGAGCATCGACTCGGGCCGGCTCAGCTTCAACCAGATCACCGCCGACCACCTCGACCTGGAAGCCGCGGTCGAGGCATGCGCCGGCGCGGGCATCGGCTGGTTTGCCCCCTGGCGCCACAAGCTCGTTCCGGGCGCCGCCACGCTCATCGCCGACGGCGGCCTGCGGGTGTCGAGCCTCTGTCGCGGGGGCTTCTTCCCGGCGCCGGACGAGGCGGGCAAGCGCGAGCGCGAAGCAGACAACCGCGCGGCCGTCGACGAGGCGGCCGCGCTCGGGGCCGACGTGCTCGTGCTGGTGTGCGGACCGGCTCCCGACGGCGACCTCGAGGGCGCGCGGCGTCAGGTGCTGGAGGGCATCGAGGCGCTACTCCCCCACTCTGCCGAGCGCGGTGTGCGGCTGGGCATCGAAGCGCTGCATCCGATGATGATCGCCGAGCGCTCGGTGGTGGTCACGCTGGCGCAGGCGCTCGACCTGGCCGAGCGCTTCGAGCCGTCCGAGGTCGGCGTGGTAATCGACGCCTACCACGTCTGGTGGGACCCGGAGCTCGAGCGCCAGGTGGAGCGGGCGAGCGGCCGCATCGCCGGGTACCACGTGTCGGATTGGCTCGTGCCCACACCCGACCTGCTCGCCGGGCGCGGCATGATGGGCGACGGCGTGATCGACCTCCCTGCGCTGGGCGCGCTGGTCGACCGGGCCGGCTACGACGGGCCGATCGAGGTCGAGGTGATCAACCCGGCCCTGGCCGCCCTGCCCGTGGGCGAGCTGATGGCGCTGGTGCGCGAGCGCTTCGAGCGCTGCTGCTAGCGGTGTTCCGACGGGAAGCCAGGGCGCCCGGGCCACGCTCCCGCGTTATTCGCTGCCATAGCGACAAAAGCTCGGGAGCGTGAGCGGGCGGGCGGTCTCCGGAGGCTAGGCCCGCTCCGTCCGCTGTCGATCGAGCACCGTGCGCCCGCGCGGCGAGAGCCGGTAGCCGATCTCGAGGCTCTCCGTGAGGCCGAGCTCCTTCAGCTTTCGCACGTCGCGCTTGAACGGCTGGGTGTCGAGCCCGAGCGACTCTGCCAGGTCGGGCGCGCGGACCTCGGGCCGCTCGCGGATCAGCTCCAGCACGGTTCGGGTCCATGGGCCGCGCCGGCTGGCGTGGTCGAGGCGCTCGAGGCGTGCCGCGATCTCGTCGAGCTCCTCGGAGCTCAGCTCGTCGCGCTCGCGGAGCTCCACCCTCGGATCCGCGCCGGCCCAGCGCAGCTCCACGCGGTGGATCTCGCCCTCGTCGCGCGAGTCGAGCATCTCGAGCAGCTCGCCGGTCGAGCGATGGCCCGCGCGGCGCGCCTGCGCCTCGGTTATCGCGCCGCGCTTCACCACCTCGACCCCGACCACCTCGACGAGGCCCAGCGGCGTGCGCATCCGCGTCCCGGCCAGTACGCGCGGCCGCTTCCAGCGTCGAAAGGCGAGGTCCACGCGCCCGTCGCGGATCGCCTCCAAGACCGCGCGCCTGAGCAGCATCCCTAGCCCTTGCCTCCGGCCGGCGCGCGGCGGCGGATGGTCGTCGAGCGCGGGACGACGCGGTGCGGCAGCACGGTCTCGGCTGGTGACTCCTCGTCCCCCACTATCCGCCGCGCGGCCGCCGCTCCGAACTGGTACATCGGCACGCTGACCGTCGTCATGTCGGAAAAGCGGGCCAGCCTGGTGTCGGTCATTCCGGCCACCGAAACACGCGCCGGAACGTCGATCCGAGCCTGGCGGAGCGCGGCAAGCACGCCGATCGCGGTCTCGTCGTTGGCGCCGATGACGGCGTCCGGCAGCTCGGCCTCGGCGATCATCTGCAGCGCCGCGGCGTAGCCCTGCTCATAGGAGAAGTCGCCCTCGTGAACCATGCCGGGATCGGCGCCCGCGTCGGTCATCGCAGCGCGGAATCCGTCGAGCCGGTCGCGGCTCGCATACAGCCCTGGCGGGCCGCTGATGTATGCCACACGGCGATGGCCGAGCGACAGCACGTAGTCGGTGATGTCGTAGGCCGCTGACCTGTTGTCGGCGACGATGCGCGGGCAGTCGAAGTCGCGCAGGGCGAGCGCAAGCACGCTGATGCCGCGCTCGCGCGCTCGCGCCACCGCCGCGGCCAGGTCATCCCCGCGCGGGTCCTCGAGGTAGCCGCTGCCGGCGAAGATGACGCCCTCGGCGTGGTAGTCGCTCAGCACCGCGAGCTGCTCGATCTCGACCTCGGTGCGCCGGTCGGCGCTGAAGACGATCGTCATGTACCCGGCGCGCCCGGCCACGTCCTCGACCCCGCGCGTGATCTCCGCGAAGTAGGTGTCGACGATGTCCCCGACCATCACGCCGATGATGCGGCTGCGCCGTGTTACGAGCGCTCGTGCGAGCGCGCTCGGCGAGTAGCCGAGCTCGCGCGCGGCCTCGAGCACCCGTTCGCGAGTGCCGTCCGATACCGGATGCGACGACCCGTTCAGCACGCGCGAGGCCGTGGCGATGGACACCCCGGCCCGGCGTGCGACGCCCGCGAGCGACTCCGACGAGCGCCGCCCACTCATGCGAAAGCGCCCCTCCACGAGCGATGGCAAACGTTTTCACCGGATTTGCTTGACATAGGTTGACCGCCGCTACTAGCGTCACGGAAAACGATAACCGCGGAGAGGGGACATCGGCTATGGCGACCGAGGTTGCGCAGCGGCCCTGGGCCGGCAGGATCTTCGTCGACGGGGAGTTCACCGAGGCCGAGAGCGGCCGGCGGGCCTCCGTGATCGACAAGGGAACGGGCGAGCAGCTGGCCGAGGCCGGCGTTGCCTCCGCGGCCGACGTCGACCGCGCGGTCAAGTCCGCGAAGGCCGCGCAGCCCGGCTGGGCCGCGCTCGCCTACGACGAGCGCGCCGGCCTGCTGCGGCGGGTGGCGCGGCTGGTCGAGGACCGCGCGGAGGAGATCGCCGCGCTGATCGTCCGCGAGACCGGCGGCATCCCGGGCAAGGCCGAGTACGAGGTGGGCGCCGCTCAGGGCGAGCTCTACGAAGCGGCGGCACTTGCCTCGCGGGCAACCGCCGAGGTACTCCCCTCTCACAACCCGGGCAAGCTGAGCTTGGTCCAGCGCATCCCGGTGGGCGTCGTCGCCGCGATCACGCCCTGGAACTTCCCCGTCGTGCTCGGATTCCGGGTGGTGGCTCCGGCGCTCGCACTCGGCAACACGGTCGTGCTCAAGCCGGCGCCCGAGACCCCGGTGACGGGCGCCCTGATCATGGCCGAGCTGTTCGCCGAGGCCGGCGCTCCCGCCGGCGTCTTCGCCGCCCTCCCTGGTGACGACGACACCGGCAAGCAGCTCGTGTCCCACCCGGGCGTGAGCATGATCCACTTCACCGGCTCCTCGGACGTCGGGCGCCAGATCGCGATGCAGGCGGCCGGCGACTTCAAGCGCGTCTCGCTCGAGCTGGGCGGCAACAACGCCTTCGTGGTGCTCGACGACGCCGACCTCGACGAGGCCAGCATGGTCGGCGCGTGGTCTGCGTTCCACTACTCGGGCCAGACCTGCATCACCGCCGGACGCCACGTCGTCGCCCGCGAGCTGTTCGACGGCTATGTCGAGCGGATGGCCGAGCGCGCCCGCGGGATCGCGGTCGGTGACCCGAGCAGCGGCGAGGTCGGCCTCGGGCCGATGATCTCCGTGCCGCAGGTCGAGCGGGCGCACGGCTTGGTCGAGGAGTCGGTACGGATGGGCGCCAAGATCGTTGAGGGAGGCACCTACGACGGCCTCTTCTATCGCCCGACCGTGATGGTCGACGTCACGCCCGACATGCCGGTCTGGAACGACGAGATCTTCGGGCCGGTGGCTCCGATCCTGGCCGTGGACAGCGACGACGAAGCGCTCGCGCTCGTAAACGACACCAGGTACGGGCTCGTCAACGCCGTCTACACGGGTTCGATCTCACGCGGGATGCGCTTCGCCGAGCGCGTCGAGTCGGGCATGGTGCACGTCAACGACGCCACCTGTCTCGACGAGGCGCACGTGCCCTTCGGCGGCATCGGCGCCTCCGGCCTCGGCGGGCGTTCCGGCGGTGAGGCGAACCTCGAGGAGTTCACCGAACGCCGCTGGATCGGAGTGCAGCGAGCGCCGGTCGAGTACCCGTACTAGATGCCGGATCCCGACGTCCTGATCATCGGCGCCGGGCCGTCCGGCGCCGTCACCGCCAAGCGGCTCGCCGAGGCCGGGATGAGCGTGATCTGCCTCGAGCAGGGCGAATGGCCCGACTATGAGAAGGCCCGCTCCGCGCATCCGGACTACGAGCTGACCTCTGGCCAGTACTGGGCCTGGGACCCAAACGCCCGCAACGGGCCGGGCGACTATCCGATCGATGACAGCGCGTCCGACATCACTGCGCTCATGTGGAACGGCGTGGGCGGCGGCAGCGTTGTCTACGCGGCGCACTGGCAGCGCAACCTGCCCTCGGACTTCCGCGTGCGGTCACTCGACGGCGTGGGCGACGACTGGCCGCTCAGCTACGAGGAGCTCGAGCCCTTCTACGTTCGCGTCGAGAAGGACTGGGGCGTGTCCGGCCTGGCAAACGACACCGCGTTCCCGCCGGGCGAGGGCCCGCCCATGCCGCCGCTCCCGCTGACCGCGATGGGGCGCCGGGTGGCCAAGGCGCACAACGATCTCGGCTGGCACTGGTGGCCGGGCCCGAACGCG
This sequence comes from uncultured Thermoleophilaceae bacterium, assembly GCA_963762265.1. GTDB lineage: Bacteria > Actinomycetota > Thermoleophilia > Solirubrobacterales > Thermoleophilaceae > JACVRW01. Next base: position 148,364 of record CAVXKC010000008.1, read on the forward strand.
ATCGCCAGCCGCTCCTACGGCGCCCTTAACCCCTGCGTGCTGCGCGCGACCTGCTTGTGGGGATGCGCGGACGGGGCAAAGGCGACCGTCGACCGCACCTACTGGCCGGTGAACCAGCGAAACGGCGTGGAGCTCGTGACACGCGCCCGCGTGCGCCGCCTGATCCAGCGCTCCGACGGCCTCATCGAAGGGGCCGAGTACCTCGACGCCGACGGCAACGAGCACGTGCAGCGCGCCGGCATCACGATCGTTTGCGCGAACGGGATCGGCACGCCGCGGCTGCTCTTTCTATCAGGCGACAACGGCTGCCTCGCCAACTCGTCGGGGCTCGTGGGCAAGCGCCTGATGCTGCACCCGTTCGGCACGGTCACCGGGCTCTTCGAGGAGCACCTGCACAGCTGGCAGGGAGCCTGGGGCCAGCACATCCACTCGCTCGAGTTCTACGAGACCGACGAGTCGCGCGGCTTTGTGCGCGGCGCCAAGTGGGGCCTGCAGCCCACCGGCGGCCCGCTCTCCATGACGCGCGCCTATCCATGGGGTGAGGAGAACGCCGTCTGGGGCGAGGGCTTCCACCGCGAGCTCAAGCGCCGGCTCGGGCACTCGGCAATGTGGGGCATCATCGCCGAGGACCTGCCCGAGGAAGCGAACCGGGTGTCGCTCGACCCCTCGCGCCCGGACGAGTTCGGCATCCCGGGCGCGAAGATCGAGTACCGCAACTCGGAGAACACCCAGCGGATGATGGACTTCCATCGCGAGCGCGCGAAGGAGTCGCTGCTCGCCGCGGGCGCCTACGACGTGATCATCGCGCCGTTCATCGACGCCACCGGCTGGCACATCCTCGGCACCTGCAAGATGGGTGAGGACCCGGCAACGAGCGTGGTCGACGGCTGGGGCCGCACCCACGACGTCGAGAACCTCTTCATCTTCGACGGCTCGCTCTGGCCGACGTCTTCGGGCATGAACCCGACCGCCACGATCGCCGCGCTGGCGCTGCGCTGCGCCGAGCATCTGGTCGAGAACCGCCGCGACCAGAAGGAGGCGCGATGAGCGGCAGCGAGGCGATCGACCGCGAGGCGCTCGCCGCGCTCGCCGACGTGCTGATCCCCGCCGCCGACGGCATGCCCTCAGCCGGCGAGGCGGGCGCAACCGGAGCGCTGCTCGACGAGGTGCTTCGCGTGCGTGGCGATCTCGAGGAGCCGCTCGCGGCGCTCACCAAGGCCGCCTCGGGAAGGGACCCCGAGCAGGAGGTCGCCCGCCTGAAAGCCGACGAGCCGGAGCTCTTCGAGGCGCTGACCACGGCGATCGCCGGCGGCTACTTCATGAGCGACGACGTGCGCGAGCGGCTCGGCTACCCCGGCCAGCAGGCGCTGGCGCTCGAGGACGACCACGATCCCGCGCTGCTCGCGCCGGTGGTCGAGCGCGGCACGATCTTCAGGCCGACGCCTGAGGGTTAGCGGCGGGCTCCGGCGAACGACGGGCAATAAAGGGTGGGACGGGTTCCCGCGGTGCTCCGAGCAAGACTTGGGTGGTCCGTTGTCGACCTAGCGGTGCCAGGGACCGGTAACTCGACAACGGCGAGCACGACTCGCGTCCGTTGTCGACTTGGCGGTCGCAGGGACCGGTAACTCGACAACGACCGGAAAATCCCGCGAACGGCACGCCGCACCCCGACACACGGGAGCGCCACGGCAACCCGTCCCACCCCTTATAGCCCGCCGTTCTAGCGCTTCAACCGCACAACCGCCGAGCGCGCCCGCCGGTTGCCCGCGGCATCCCGCGCCACCACGCGCACCTGCACCGACAGCTTCACCCCGCGGCTCAGCGCCGCCCCCACCTTCCGAGCGTCCGCCCGCCGCAGCCGCAGCCGCATGACCTTGCGCCGGCCGGCCCCCACCCTGGTGCGCACCTTGATGAAGCGAAGGCGCTTGGACGCCCCCGGAACGTTGACGCTCGCGCTGGCCGTGAGCCGGCACGCCTCCGCTCCGCAGCCCGCCCGGATCGCGATCGCGCCGCCGATCAGCCGCTGCGCCATTGCGCTCAGCCTCACCCGCACCGTCCTGTCGGGCTCGGGAGCGAAGACGCCGAGCTCGCAGCTGCGTGATGGCCGAGTCGACCGAGCGGCGGTCGAAGGTACCCGAGTCGGTGCCTTCGCCGCAGTCGACGGTGTCGCCCACCCCGTCGCGCGCCAAGACCGTGTCTTCGCCCCCGAGCGTCGCGATGTTGTCCGCGCCGGGCCCGCCGTCGATGCGGTTGATCCCGTTGGTGCCGCGCAGGGTGTCCGCACCCGCGCTCCCGAGCAGCCCCTCGAAGCTCCCGCCGCTGAACGTGTCCATGCCCGAGCCGGTGTCCTGGCTCGTGTTGAGCTGCAGGTCCACGGTCGCCGGCGTCGCGGAGCTCTCGAAGCTGGCGGTGTTGAAACCGCCCTGGCCGTCGAGGAAATCGTCACCGCCGCGCCCTTCGATCAGGTCGTCGCCGCGCTCTCCGAGCAGATCGTTGTCGGCCGCGTCACCGCGCAGCACGTCGCCCTCCGGTGAGCCGAGCAGGTTCTCGACGCCCGTGAGCGTGTCCATCCCGAGCGAGCCGCCGTTCTGGGGACCGGCCGCCGCGAGGTCGACGTTCACGGGCGTCGTCGAGGCCGAGTAGTCGACCTCGTCGCGGTCGGCGCCGCCCGCGATCGCGTCGTTCCCGGGTCCGCCGTCGAGCCGGTCGAAATCGGGGCCGCCGTCGATCGTGTCGTTGCCGCCGTCGCCCACGATCGTGTCGAAGTCGGCGCCGCCGAAGAGCTGGTCGTTGCCGCCGCCGCCCCTGAGCGTGACCCGGTTGCCGAATGCCGCACCGGTGCCGGTTCCGCCGCGAGCGTCGAACACGTCGGCGCCCGCACCGCCCTCGAAGACGAAGTTGGTGGCGAACCCGGAGCCCGTGATGTCGGCGTCGCCGTCACCGTTGAAATTGATCCCGTCCGCCCCGATTACCAGCGAGTCGCCCAGGCCGTCTGTGTCGCGGAGAATGACGTCGCTGAGAATGCCCATCGTCTCAGTCAGCGTCACATTGACCGAGAGCAGGCGGTCGGGCTCCTCCAAGATCACGTCGGCGATCCCGCCGGTGTGGCTGTAGGCGAGCGTGCCGATGGTGCCGGTGGTCGGCACCGGGCCGGTGCACGCCAGCGGCGCTCCATCGTCGAGGACCGTGATCGTGCCCGCGGTGACGCGCACTGTCACGTCATCGATGCCGTCAGGATGGGCGATCGTCAGCGTGCTCGCGGCGTTGCTGCAAGTGACCGAGGCCATCGCGGGCGAGGCGGCGGCGAGCAGAGCGGCGGCCGATACCACCAGCGTGAGGAGAACCTGCGTCCTAGCGCTCATGACCTGGCGCCGGCACCGTGCTCCTCACACCGAGGTCGCGCAGTTGACGCTCGTCCACGGGCGCGGGCGCGCCGGTGAGCGGATCCGCGCCGCTCGCGGTCTTCGGGAAGGCGATCGCGTCGCGGATCGAGTCGCGTCCCGCCGAGCAGTGCGACGATGCGGTCGATGCCGAATGCGATCCCGCCGTGCGGCGGCGCGCCGTAGGTGAGCGCCTCGAGCAGGAAGCCGAAGCGCTCGTTGGCCTCGTCGGGGCCGATCCCGAGGGCGTCGAAGACCCGCTGCTGGACCTGCGGGGTGTTGATTCGGATCGAACCCCCGCCGAGCTCCCAGCCGTCGAGGATCACGTCGTAGGCACGGCTGCGCCACTCGCCCGGGTCGGCGTCGAGGTCGCCGCTCGGGGACGTGAAGGGGTGGTGCAGGGCGTCGAAGCGCCGCTCGTCCTCGCTCCACTCGAACATCGGGAAGTCGACGACCCAGAAGCAGTCGTGGCCCTCGGGCGCGCCCTCGGCCACGTCTGCCCGCAGGCCGCCCAGCACCCGCGCGACCAGTGCGGGCCGGTCGGCCCCGAAAAGGATCAGATCGCCCTCGCGCGCGTGCAAAGCCTCCGTCGCGCGCGCGATCTCGTCCTCGCCGAGGAACTTCGCGATCGGGGAGCGCCAGCCGTCGCCCTCGACCACCGCCCAGGCCAGTCCCTTCGCGCCGAGCGACTTGGCCTTCTCCTCGAGCCGGTCGATGCGGCCGCGCGGAAAGTCGCCGCGCGCGCGCAGGGCGCGAACGACTCCGCCGCCCTCCACGGCGCCGCCAAAGACCTTGAACTGGGATCCGCGGAAGACCTCCGTCAGGTCGACGATCTCGACACCCAGCCGCCGGTCGGGGCGGTCGGAGCCGTAGCGCAGCATCGCCTCGTCGTAGGAGATCCGCTCCAGCGGCAGCTTCACGTCGATCCCGCCCAGCGCGAGCACGCGCTCGAGCAGCGGGTCGATCAGCTCGTGGACGTCCTCCTCCTCGACGAACGCCATCTCGACGTCGAGCTGGGTGAACTCGGGCTGGCGGTCGGCGCGGAAGTCCTCGTCGCGAAAGCAGCGCGGGATCTGGAAGTAGCGCTCCAGGCCGCCCATCATCAAGAGCTGCTTGAAGAGCTGCGGCGATTGCGGCAGCGCGTACCACGAGCCCTGCACGAGCCTGCTCGGCACGAGGAAGTCGCGCGCGCCCTCGGGAGTCGAGCGCGTCAGGATCGGCGTCTCGATCTCGAGAAAGCCCTGTTCTGAGAGGTGGTCGCGGATCGTCTTGACCACGTCGTGGCGCAACACCATGATGTCGCGCATCCGCTCCTTGCGCAGGTCGAGGTAGCGGTAGCGCAGGCGCAGCTCCTCGCCCACCGGCTCGTCCTCGTCGATCTGGAAGGGCGGCGTCTCGGAGTCGGCGAGGAGGTCGAACTCGGTAACGGCGAGCTCGACCTCGCCGGTTGCAAGGTTGGGGTTGACCGTGCCCTCCTCGCGCCGGAGCAGCTCACCGGTGGCCGACACGACGTCCTCGGCGCGCAGCCTGCCGGCCGCCGCGTGAGCCTCGGGAGCCTCCTCGGGCCGGAAGACGAGCTGCAGCAGCCCGGTGCGGTCGCGGAGGTCGATGAAGATGAGCCCGCCGTGGTCGCGGCGGCGGTGCACCCAGCCCGCCACGCGCGGGTGCTCGCCCACGTCGCCGGCGCCGAGCTGGCCGGCCCAGCGGTCGCGGTAGCGGTTGGCGCGTGGCGCCTTCACGAGAGCGCGGCCTTCACCAGATCCACCGCCTCGTCGGCGCCGGCCGCCTCCCGCTGGTCGCCGGTCTGCATGTCCTTCACGTCGATGGCGTCTCCGAGGATCACGGTCGCGCGGGCGCCGATGCGGTCGGCCTGCTTGAGCTGGCCCTTCAGCGAGCGCCCCGCCTGCTCGATCTCTACGCCGAGTGCCCTCGGCGCGCAGCCGCCGCGGCCAGTCCGAACGCGTCGGCCATCGTGCCGGGCTTGGCGAGGGCGACGTAGACGCGCTCGGCTGCGGGATCCGGAGCGGACTCGGAGGCGAGCAGGATGCGCTCGATGCCCGCGGCCCACCCCACCCCGGGAGTGGCCGGGCCGCCGAGCTCCTCGATGAGCCGGTCGTAGCGCCCGCCGCCGCCGAGCGCCGCCTGGGCGCCAAGGCGCTCGGACTCGAACTCGAACACGGTGCGCGTGTAGTAGTCGAGGCCGCGCACGAGCGTCGAGTCGATCTCGTAGCTCGCGCCGGCCGCGTCCAGGAGGGCGCATACCGCAGCGAAGTGCTCGGCGTCCTCGGCGTCGAGGCGATCGAGCAGGCGCGGAGCATTCGCCATCACCGCCTGGGTGCCCGGGATGGTCTGAGTCGAAGGCGCGCAGCGGGATTTTGGTCGAGCCGGTCACGCACCTCCTGCGACAGCTCGGCATCGTGCTCGCGGAGGTAGTCCCTCAGCTCGTCCAGGTAGGCCGCGCGCGTCTCGGGCGTGCCGAGGCTCGACAGCCGCAGGCGCGCGGGGCCCGCGCCCGCGCGCTCGATCAGCTCGCCCAGCAGCAGGATCAGCTCGGCGTCGAGGCTCGGATCGTCGGAGCCGAGCGCCTCGGCGTCGACCTGGGTGAACTGGCGAAAGCGACCGGCCTGCGGCGCCTCGTGGCGAAAGAACGGCCCCCAGGTCCACAGCTTCACCGGCTGCGGGAGCTTGTGCATCCCGTGCTCGACGTAGGCACGGCAGACGCCCGCGGTGCTCTCGGGACGAAGCGTCAGTGAGCGCCCCGCCTTGTCTTCGAAGGTGAACATCTCCTTCTGGACGATGTCCGTCGACTCCCCCACTCCGCGCGCGAACACCTCGGTGTCCTCGAAGATCGGTGTCTCGAAAGGCTCGTAGCCGGCGCGGCCGAGCACCTCGCGGGCTACGTCCTGGAGGAGCAGCCGGCGGCGGGCGTCGGCGGGCTGGACGTCGAACGTGCCCCGGGGGGCCTGGAGCTTGGAGCTCACCGCGCCAGCTCGGTGAGGAACGGATTGCTCGCCCGCTCGGCGCCGAGGCTCGTGATTCCCATGTGGCCGGGGTAGACCGTCGTCTCGTCGGGAAGCCCGTCGACCAGCCCGCGGATCGACTCGAGCAGCGTCGGCCAGTCGCCGCCGGGCAGGTCGGTACGGCCGACCGAGCCCTCGAAGAGCACGTCACCGGAGAAGATGGCTGCCTCGTCGGGAATCGAGAACGTCATGTGGCCAGGACTGTGTCCCGGTGTGAAGAGCACGTCGATCTCGAAGCCGGCCAGCTCGAGCCGGTCGCCGCCCGTGAGCGTGTGCTCGGCGTCCCAGGATTCAAACGGCCCGAAGCCCGACCACGGCACGAACGCCATGATGTCGGCCAGCACGCCCTTCTCGATCTCCGGCACCCAGACCTCGGCGCCGGTGGCCTTCGCGACCGGGGCGACCGCTCCGACGTGGTCGAAGTGCGTGTGGGTGAGGAGGATGCCGTCGAGGGTGACTCCCAGGCCGTCGATGGCGGCCACCAACCTGTCGGCCTCATCGCCGGGATCGACGATCAGCGCGCGATCGGAACCGTCGCGCCGGAGAATGTAGGTGTTCTCGGCCACCGGGCCGACGGTGAACACACGGACATCCATGTTCAGCCTCCGGCTTGCCGGCGCTGGCGAAAGCGGTAGATCGCGGTGTCGGTGCCGTAGCCGAGCGGGATGTAGAGCAAGAACATGACGGCGGCGAGCATCACGCCCTGGACGATCTCGCGTCCGAAGAGCACGACCACGAGCACACCGAAGACCACGGCGGCGATCGCCGCCCGGTTGATCGCGCCCTTCCACGAAGGCGGCCTGTTCAGCCGCTCGGCCCGCCGTTCGCCGGCGGTCTTCTTGGCCTGCTCGCGCGTCTGTGGGCGGCCGGTGCGGCCCGACCTCTCGATCGTGCCGGCGGGCGTGCCGCGGTGCTTGCGAGTGCGCTTGCGCTTGGTCTGGGCCATGGCTCCCGCAGACCCTACTCCAGCGTCGCGAGGGCTTCCTCGAGAATGTGGCGCTCGGGAGAGAAGCCGCGCAGCGGCACGTCCTCCGGGAAGCCGTCGAACGCCGCGCGCGGCGCCAGGCCGATCAGCTCGGCCTCGGCCACGGGCGCGCGCGCCCTGACGCGTTCGACGATGTCGGCGAGCGACACGGCGCGGTGGTCGTGAACGTTGGTCGACACCTGGGCGCACCCGCGCTGGTTGAGATAGAGGCCGAGCGCGCGGACACCGGGCGGGCCGCCGTTTGACTCGCGCAGCTCGGCGGCGATCGACCTGGCCAGCTCGACGTCGGCGGAGTCGAGGTCGACGTTGAACGCCAACAGGGGCGGGCGGGCGGTGGCCAGGGTGGCACCGGCGGTCGGATGAGCTCGCTTCGGGCCGTAGTCGGGCACCAGCTCCCCGGCCTCCACGCGGCGGGCGAGCTCGAGTGGGCCGCCGCGGCGAATCCAAGCGCGCTCGGCGTGCTCGGGGCGGGTGGCGAGCTCGCCGTAGAGGAACACCGGAACGCCGGCGTCCTCGGCCATCAGCGCCGCCGCGGTGAGCGCCTCCGCGCAGGCCGCGCCGCGTCCCTCCTCGTCCTGGTAGACGATCGGCATCACGTCGACGGCCCCGACGTGGGGGTGAATGCCCTCGTGCTCGCGCAGGTCGATCTCGTCGACCGCCGCCCGCGCGAGGCCGACCAGCGCGTGCCCGAGCTCGCCTTGGTGGCCGGCGAGGGTGAACACGCTGCGGTTGTGGTCGGGGTCGGTGTGGACGTCGAGCACGCGCGCCGCGCCGACCGAGCCCTCGAGGCGCTCGAGCTTTGCCAGGTCGCGGCCTTCGCTGAGGTTGGGCACGGCCACGAGCATTCCGCGCAGTATCGCCGCTGGCCTCGGCTCGCGCGCCGCTTCCCGCGGCGCATCTGCTACAACGAAACCCTAATTTCCGATCGGATTTGAGGGTTATGAGCACCACCGACGAGCTGGTCCGCAACGCCGAGCGCTACGCCGATGGCTTCGACAAGGGCGACCTGCCGCTCCCGCCCGCGCTCAAGGTCGCCGTCGTGGCCTGCATGGACGCGCGCGTGATGCCCTCGTACATCCTGGGCATCAACGAGGGCGACGCCCACGTGATCCGCAATGCCGGCGGGGTCATCACCGATGACGAGATCCGCTCCCTGGCCATCTCGCAACGGCTGCTCGGGACCGAGGAGATCATCCTGATCCACCACACCGACTGCGGGATGCTGACCTTTACCGACGACGACTTCCGCGACCAGATCGAGCAGGACACAGGGGTCAAGCCGCAGTGGGCGCCCGAGTCGTTCAAGGACTTGGAGCAGGACGTCCGGCAGTCGATCGCGCGGATCAAGTCGAGCCCGTTCATCCCACACACCGAATCCGTTCGCGGCTTCATCTACGAGGTGGAGACCGGGCGGCTGCGCGAGGTGAGTAGCTAGCGGTCGCCCGCGTCGTAGCGGGCGCTCAGCCGATCGCTTCGAGCTCCTGCTCGCGCGCCGACCAGGCGGCAGCGAAGACCTCGACCACCGAGGGGTCGAACTGCCCGCCCGCGCAGCGGCGCAGCTCAGCCAGCGCCGCCCTCGGCAGGCGGGACTCCGCATATGTGCGTTCGGCGATCATGGCGTCGAACGCGTCCGCCACCGCGATGATCCGAGCGCCGAGCGGGATCTCCTCGCCGGCGAGGCCGTCCGGATAGCCGGCTCCGTCCCAGCGCTCGTGGCTCGAGCGCACCAAGGTCGCCTCTGTGGTCAAAGCGGCAGCGGCGGCGATGATCCGCTCGCCGATCAGCGTGTGCGGCGCATGAACTCCCACTCGGCGGGATCGAGCGGGCCGGGCTTGTTGAGCACGGCGTCGGGAATCGCAATCTTGCCGATGTCGTGAAGCTCGGCAGCGTGGCGGATCTGCTCCACCTCGTCGTCGGGTAGCGACAGCCGGCCGGCCACGGCTTCCGCGAGCTCCGCGACGTTCCTGAGGTGGTCGGAGAGCTCCGGGTTGCGCTCAACGAGCACCCGCAGTAGGACGTCGCGGCTCTGGGCCCCCGCGGAGATCCGCCCTGCGCTCTTCTGCGCGTACATCCGCTGATCGGCGATCCGCAGAGCAGCGACAGCGTGCTGGGCTTCGCGCGACAGGAGGATGGAGCCGTATGAGCAGCCGATGGAGAAAGCCTCCCCGTGCTCTGACAGTGCCAGGCCCGCTCCGTCGACGATCGGCTCGATTATCTGGCTGCCCGGGTCGAAGATCGCGCAGAACTCGTCGCCGCCCATCCTGAACGCCTCGCCGCGCCCGTCGAGGTAGTCGCGCAGGCGGTCCGCGAGGCGGACCAGGAGCGCGTCACCCGCGGGGTGCCCGAAGGTGTCGTTGTAGAGCTTGAAGCCGTCGAGATCGAACAGCGCGAGCACGAGCGGCCGGTCGTCGGACGCGTCGGGCAGGTCGCTCTCGAGGCGGCGGGTGAGTGCCCTCCGGTTTGGCAGGCCGGTCAGGTGGTCGGTCAGCGCCTCGTCGCGTGAGGCGTCCAGCATCCGCGAGTTCTCTCCGAACATCAGGTGCAGGCGGCCCATCGCGGCCACGAGCGTCGCGGCCGCGAGCAAGACGGCGAGAAGATGCACGTCGGTGACGGTGCCCATGACCAGGAGGCCAAGCCCGACAGAGGCAAACAGCAGCGGCATGAGGGTGAGCCGGCCGCCTTGGCGCGGTGCTTCGACCGGCTCGCGCGGGCGTGACTGCCAGGCAGCGGCCGCGACCAGGACCATTCCTCCCCACCACCCACCGTCGAGCCAGGTGTCCGCCTCGTAGTTGCCGGTGGCCGTGCGCACCAGATGCTTGAGTCAGCCGCGAGGCCGGATCGCGCTCATTGCCGGCCGTCGGCCCAGGGGGGCGGCCTGCCGGGCGTGCAGCTCGACGGCCGGTGCTCGGGCCGCAGTGAGGGGCTAAGCAGCCCGCCGATCGACTGATCCACGTCGCGCACGCGACTGAGTCGAGTCAGCACCGGCTCGCGCGCTCCGTTCGCGGGTGCGCCAATGCGCACGATCGAGGTGGTGACGACGGCCTGGCCACGGCTGTCCAGGCTTACCGGCCCGCCAAGCAGCTCGGGCTGCAGCCGGCCCAGCTCAGCCGGAAGGCGCGTCGCGCTGCCGTCGGCGCGCTCGAGCGCCCGGACGAGCGCCTCCATGGCATCGCGGTAGCCCGTGACGAGCTCGCCGCCGCGCGACCGCGGCCGGCACGCCGGGGAAGGCGCGCCGATACGCGCGCAGGTAGGACCGCAGGAGCGAAGGGTCTCGGTACGAGCTTCCGGTCACGCCTTGGAGTGCCGGGCTCGTCGCACGCAGCAGCGCGGGATCGTCCATCAACGCCGGACCCGCGACGATCTGACGCGCGGGATCGTCGACCCTGCGGGCAAGTCGCTCGAGGAAGCCGGCGGCCTGGAAGAACTGTCCCGCGAACACGGCAACGCCGTCCACGTCGCGCGGCAGCCGCTCGACGTCGCGGCCCTTCGGCTCGAACGTCACCACGGCCAGCTGGTCCTCAACCTGGCCGCCCAGGGCGCAGAACTCCGCGACGAAGGCGTCGCGGCTCAGCCAGCCGGCGTCCCAATCCGAGAGTGCCACCGCCGCCCGCCGCCATCCGAGATCGCGGTAGGCATAGGTGCCAAGACCCGCGACTCCCTGACCGTAATCGCCGGCAAAGCGGAACACGTTGGGCGCGGAGCGGTGCAGCGTCGCCTCGCGCGGGCCGTGGACCACCGGCAGGAACACCACCCCGGGAAAACGCCGAGCGACCTCGCGCAGAATGACCTGGTCGGGGCCGGTGCCCGCGGCGACGATCGCATCGACGTGCTCGAGCTCCGCCAGGCGCCGCAGCTCGGTGTTGAGCATGCTGAACTCGAAGGCCTCGGTGCAGCCGGGCACGAGCTCGACCTCCCGCCCGGCGATGCTGACCGGAGTGATGCCGTTCAGCGCCTGACCTCCGCGCCGCCGCGCTCCCCGTTCGATCAGCGGAAGTTGCGCGCCCGACAGCTCGGCGTTGTGGAGCGAGCGATTGATTCCGACGCAGTCGACGACCACCCCGACCCTGAACGCTCGCTCGTCGTCGCCCTGGCAGGCGACCGCGACGAGGGCGAGAACGACCCCGACTACGGCGACAGTCAAGCGGCGCCCGGCGTCAGAAGGCATGCCGGGTCACCCAGACCGAGCCACCGCCGACCGCGACAGCCCGCGGGGCGCCGCCTACGTCGATCGTCGCCACCACCCGCCGAGTCCGCGGGTCGAGCCGGGACAGCGTTCCAGCGATCGTGTTCACGACCCACAGCGCTCCGCGGCCCGCCGCCACGCCGCTTGGACCACCGCCCACCCTGACGGGCGCAAGGATCCGCTCGCCGTCGGGGTCCACCGGCACCACACGGTCGCGCACGCCGTCGGTGATCCAGACCAGCCCTCCCGCTACTTCGACCGAGACCGGCGCGAAGTCGAGCTCCACCGTGGCCTGGACTCGGCCGGTTCGGTCGTCCAGCCGCCAGAGCCGCCGGTCGAGGGCGTCGCCCAGGACCCAGAGCGAGCCCTCGCCGATCGCCATCTCGCGGAACTGGACCCGTGAGTTCTCCACCGTCGCGGGAGACTGGTAGGGCAAGAACACCTCGACGAGCTTGCGCAACCTGCCGCTGTCGGTGCTGAGCCGCTGGGCGAACGGGCAGCCGGCCGCCCACAGCACGCCGTCGCCCGACGCCATGGCACAGGCCAGCAGATCGATCCCGTCCTCCCGAATACCCGTTGCGGCGTCGTAGCGGGAGACGATGCCTGAGAGGAAGCGACCATCCGCACCGACGTAGACCTTGTCGCCGAACGCGGCCAGGTCGCGCGGCTCGCCGTTCGAGGTGATGCGCTCAAGCCGGTCGGCCGCCGGCTCGTAGCGCCAGAGCACACCACCGCGGAAATCAGCCATCCACAGCCCGCCGGGCGTCACCGCCAGCTGCCCGGGATGTCCTCGGATGCGCGTGCGGCCGACCACCTCGTTGGTGCGCGGATCGACCTGCACGAGCCCGCCGCTGGGCGGGACCGCCTTCGCCCCGTCGTCCCCCGCCAGCAGGGCGGCGGCAACGCCCGCCGCGAGCAGCGCGACCATGGCCGCGCCGAGGACCAGCGCACGCCGGATGCGCGAAGGACGGGGAGCGGCTCCCACACCGAGCGCTTCCGCCACGGCTGACACCAGCGCCGCGCAGCTCTCGTAGCGGTCGGCGGGGTCCTTGGCCATGCCTCGCCCCAGGACCGGATCGAGCGCGGCCGGAAGCTCCACCGCTCGACCGCTCGCCGGCGGAACCGACTCTTCGAGATGGGCGAAGATCACTGCCACGTCCGAGCGGGTCCCGTACGGGACGGTCCCGGTGAGGCACTCGAAGAGCAGGCACGCCAGGCCGTACTGGTCGGCCCGGCCGTCCACCTGCTCACCGCGGATCTGCTCGGGTGAGACGTAGGCGACCGTGCCCATGAACTGTCCGTCGGTCGGCCCGCGCTCGGACGGGCTCTGAGTCAGCCCGAAGTCCGCGAGGTAGCAGTGCTCGGCCTCGTCCTGGCGATCCAGCAGAACGTTGCTGGGCTTGACGTCGCGGTGCACAAGCCCCCCGCGGTGAGCCGCATCGAGCGCACCCGCGACCTGCCGGGCGATCGCGATCGGCTCGCTCGGGCGCCAGCGCCCCGTCCCGGCGGAGCAGCGCCCGGAGGTCGCGGCCCGGCACGTAGCGCATCGCGATGAACAGCCGGCCGTCCTGCTCCCCGGCCTCGTAGATCGGAACGACGTTCGGATGGTCGAGGCTCGCTGCCAGGCGCGACTCCACGAGCAGCCGCTCGCGCGCTCGCTCGTTCTCGACGACTCCCGCGGCGAGCACCTTCAGCGCCACGGGCCGATCGAGGCGGACGTCGAGTGCCCTGTAGACCTCTCCCATGCCGCCCCGCCCGATCAGCTCCTGGGCCAGATAGCCCGCGAGCTGCGGCGTGGCCAGCGAATCATCGTTTTTCATCGCGGTCCCTCGCGCAAGCCTGCCCGACGGTTCGTGCACCCGCAAGCGAAGCGGCGGGCCGGGGCGATTGAACGGCCCCGGCCCGCCGCCATGGTCAACCGGTTGGACCGCAGCCGCGAACCGCCCACGGCCGCCGCTCGTCCGGCCCGCGCGGCGTGGCCCTTGAGCGTGACGTTGCCGATGTACCTCGTCTTCACGCCGTTGTGGGTGGGAGTGTCGGCGAACACGAGCACGCCCTGCGCGCCCGCGAAGTCGCCCGTGCCCGAGACCACCGGGTGCCAACAGGCGCCCCACACCAGCGACGCGGGGTCCTCCGAGGCGAACAGGGCCCAGTACTCGAAGGTGAACGAGAGGGTGCCCGACGGATCGCCCTTGCACGAACGGTCGCGCCGCCGGTCAAGGCAGCCCTTGAACGCCTCGGTCCCCTCCGCGTGGTACAGCGGGGAGGTCTCGAGCTCCTTGAAGTCGGTGACTTGCCAGCCGCCGATCAGGCCGCCTCGCATCTTGTAGGTGCCGGCCTCTTCGTTCGACGATGATCTGCTTGCCTGATACGGCGCGCGTCTTCGCGCCTGCGGGCGCCGCCGCGGCCAGGACTGTCGCTGCGCAGGCCGCCAGCAATAGGGCGGCTCGGGTCAACCTCGGACGGGGCATGTCTGTGCCTCCTGACGATCGGACGCGAGCCCGTGCACGCGTCGCTTTCGAGCACCTTCGCCCGGCGCGCTGGAGGAACGCTTGAGGACGGCTGAACGCCCTAGGCGTCGGCCAGGGTCCAGGTGAAGCGCGTGTCGCTGCCGCGGGGAGCGAGCCCTCCCGGGCGCACGCCGCGACGGACCAGCAGCGTCGGGGAGGCGACCCGTGTCGCGAGCGTCGTGCGGGTGGCACCGAGACCCTCGCGTCGCCAGCGCTCGGTCAAGCCCATGCACACGACGCCGGCATCCGAGGCCGCGGTGATGAGGGCATCGGCCCGAGGTTCCACGAGAACCGGCTCCGCGGAGACGCCCAGGGCATGCTGCACCGCCAGCGAGGCGCTGGCCAGCAGCCGGCTGGCGTCTCGGCCCTGCTCGTCTCCCGTCACGCCGGCCAGCCGCAGCGGAGCACCGGTGCTGCGCGCCAGCCAGGCGCCCAGCTCGACGGCCGCCCAATCGTGGGAGGCCCCACCGAACGGCACGAGCACCACGTCTCCTTCGGTCCATGCCCGGGCGCCGGCACCCACAGCGACCGCGACGTCGCACGGCGCGTGCTCGAGCAGCGCCAGCACGCGCGCATCCTCCAGCAGCCCATCGGGGGCGTCGATCACCAGCAGGTCGACCGCGTGCTCAACCGCGACTCGCGCCACGTCCACCCCGGGCGTCAAGGAAGTGAACGCTGCGGCTCGCGCTGCCACGCCGCGGCCCAGGAGGACCGTCCGCCGCGCGTCCAGCTCCCTGCTGAGAGCGGCGAGCCGATCGCCGTGCGGAACGGTGGAGACCATGATCAGCTCTCGCTTGGGACTGCGCGCCAGCGGCTCCGCCAAGGCGATCAGCGCGTCGAGCGCATCCGCATCCAGGGGCGCCACGAGGATCGAACCGGTCGAGCGATCCACCGCCGAGGCGGGAGCCCCGCCCTTGCGGGACGGAGCCTGCAGCGCCGGGTCGTGATGGAGAATCCGCCGCTCGAGCTCCTGCAGGCCGGGACCTGGCTCGAGGCCCAGCTCCTCGACCAAGGACGTCCGTGCCGAGCGGTGGGCCTCCAGCGCCTCGGCCTGCCGGCCAGAGCGATAGAGGGCGACGATCAGGAGCTCGTGGACGCGCTCGCGCAGCGGATGCTCGCGAGCCAGGTCCCTGAGGTCCGACAACAGGTCCTCGTGGCGCCCGCGTCCGAGCTCGGCCTCGAGCCGGCGCTCCGAGGCAAGCAGTCGCAGCTCCTCGAGCCGCGCGGCAACCGGCTGCACCGACGGCTCGTCGGTCAGGTCGGCGAGCGCCGGGCCCGCCCACAGGTCCAGCGCGGCGGACAGCGCGGCCGCCGCTTCGTCGAAGTCCTCGCGCTCGAGCGCGAGGCTGCCCTCCTCCGCGAGACGCTCGAAGCGAGCCAGATCGAGGGCGTCGGGCCCCACCCTGACCGCGTAGCCCGTGCCGCGGGTGACGATCGCGTCACGTCCGACCAGCTTGCGCAGGTGTGAGACGGCCCCCTGGACGACGTTCGTGGCGCTGGCGGGCGGATCGTCGTGCCAGAGCTCGTCGATCAGCCGCTGTGCCGGAACAACCGCGTTCGCCTGGGCGAGCAACAGAACCAGCGTCGCGCGGTGCCGGGGCGCCCCGAGGTCCACCGGCCGGCCGTCGACGAGCGCCTCGAGCGGACCCAACAAGCGATATTCGACCCCCACGGCTTCGATACTGGCGGTTGGGAGGCTCAGCGGCTAGGCGTGCTCCTCACTGCTTGGGAGCTTGACCTTGACTTCCTTGCGGTCGGCCACTCCGTCAACGCTGAAGGTGTCGGTAATAAGGCTCTTGTTCCAAGCCAGGATCTCGAGCTTGGTGCCAGGCAGAACGCCCGCCCGACCAGCCTTGAGCTTGAGGCAGTGGACGTTCTTGACCTTGGGCCTACACCCGACCTTCCTCAACTTGGTAGCACCGTCGAGGAAGCTCGCGCTGACCTTCGCCTTGGGGCTCTTCACTCTGATTACGGAGCCGATCTTCAGAGTCTTGGACGACAGGTACTTGAGTGGCCGTGGGGCATCGGCCTTCGAAACCACCAAGAACGTGAGGGAACTGCCCTGGTTGTACACGTCGTCGGGATTGGTCAGGGTGATCCTGTACATGCCGAGCTCGGTGGCTACTTGGCTGAAGCTCGGGCTCGTGGCGGGTACGACAGTCGGACTTGGGTCGGCGGACCCGCTCAGGAACACGTGTACCTCCCATTGGCTGGCGCTACCAATCGTGAAGGGCTCATTTCGATTGTTGAATGTCGGCGGAGTGGCCGTGAACGAGCAGGGAGCCACGCACATCTCGTAGCTGTGCGGAAACCCGCCGTAGAAGGCGCCGCTGACCTTGACCGATTGCGGGGAGGGCGTCGGCAAAGGATGCCCGGATGCCGCACCGGCAGATGCCAGTAGCGCGGTAGCAACAGCAACGGTCCCAACGGCACGACCACGAACCAGCAAGCGCTCGACTAAGGGCGACAAGACGGACCTCTCGATAGGTGACACGAACAACCGGGCCACCGCGTCCTTGCCGACGTCCAGTTGAGGCACCCTAGACCCGTTTGGGGCAATCCGCGCGCTGAGCCGGAGCCGGCAGCGGGCTCGCCCGCCGGGCTAGACTCGGTCCCCGCGGCTCCGTAGCTCAGCGGTTAGAGCGCACGACTCATAATCGTGAGGTCGATGGTTCGAATCCATCCGGAGCTATGAATTCCGCAGCGGAGTGCGGCTTCTGCTCTCGACGGGAGGCGCTTCGCCGCGATCCACTCCGTCGTGAGGTCATCGATCGCCCGTTTGCCGTTGGAGAGCGCGACCGGGCTCGGCCATGGCCGACGAATCGCCCTGTGGACGTCCACCTCGCGTCCACAACCCGCGCCCATTCGCGACCAAGCGCGGCATGTGCCGACCACTCGCCGGCGAACACTGTCGGTGGTCGGGCATTGGGGCCCTGGGCTGAACCATAAGTCCGGCGCGGTGGGCTGGGTCAGGGCGAGACTGAGTGCGGCGAGAGGCGATGCCGGTGGGTCGCGCCTAACGAATGGCTCAAGACTGGTCGGCTCCGGCGGCGCTAGTGCAGCTCGCGCAAAGCGGCAGCGATTGGTTGCCGACCTACGGTGGTCTGTACGGCGGCCCGCCTCACACGGTGATGACGACCTTTCCGCGCGCGTGTCCTTCTCCCTGGTATCGGAGAGCTTCAGGAACCTGACTCAAGTCGTACCGGCGATCGATGACCGGCACGATCTTCCCGGCTTCGACGAGCTCCTTTAGAACCACCAGATCCTCTTGGTTATGCCGCACGATGAACACACGCATCTTCTGGCGCACGAGCGGCGACAACGAGAGCACCTTGATCTGACGACCGACTCCGAACCAGCGACCAATGTCCGCGACCCCAACCAGGACGTATGTCCCCCGGGAGGTCAGCGCCCGCCTGCAGTCGGACAATGAACGGCTGCCGACCAGATCGACCATCACGTCGTAACGCCGTCCGCCCTGGGCGAAGTCCTCCTGGGTGTAGTCGATGACCTCGTCTGCTCCGACCGATCGGACCAGGTCCATGTTCCTCGTGCTGCAAACGCCCGTCACCGTCGCTCCGAATGATTTGGCGATCTGCACGGCGAACGTGCCCACGCCGCCCGACGCCCCGTTGATCAACACCTCGTGCCCGGGCTGGACCTTCCCTTGATCGCGAACAGCATTGAGGGCAGTGAAAGCTGAGTCTCCGACGGCTGCGGATTGCTCAAGGGTCAGGTCCGCCGGCTTTGGCAGGAAGTGGTCTTGTCGAGCGCACGCATACTCGGCAAAGGCGCCTCTGCACCAGCCGAAAACCTCGTCGCCCGGTCGAAACTGCGTCACGTCCTTGCCGACCGACTCGACTCGACCCGCCAGATCGAGTCCCGGGACGTGGTGCCTTGGCCTGAACGGCCCGGTCGCAATGCGCATGACGTACGGCGTGCCTCTCAGCAGGTGCCAGTCGCCGATATTGACGGCCGCCGCCTGAACGCGAACCAGCACCTCATCGTGGCTTGCGACCGGCCTCTCGACGTCCTCGAGTCGCAAGACGTCGGGTAAGCCGTACCTGTCATGGACGATTGCCTTCATCATGTCCTGAGCCATCGCCGCGCGGTGGTCTCGTCAGGGTCCCAGATCATGCGGAGAGCTGATGACTGAGCAGAGCTTGGACGTGGTGGTCGTAGGCGGTGGCCCCGCCGGCCTCAGCGCGGCGCTGATCCTCGGTCGCATGCGCCGCCGCGTCCTTCTTCTCGATACCGACGCACCCGCCAACGCCGTCTCGAAGGCGATGCACGGCTTCCTCTCGCGCGACGGTACCCCGCCGGCCGAAGTGCGCCGCGTCGCTGTTGAGCAGCTCGAACCCTACGAGACCGTCGAGTGCCGCACGGTGGCCGCTCGGTCGGCTGCCCGCGTTTCCGGTGAGTTCGAGATCGCCCTTGACGACGGTTCGCGCGTGACGACCCGACGCCTGCTCCTCGCGCACGGGATGCGCTACGGCCTTCCCCACCTCGACGGGGTGTCAGAGCTCTGGGGCGAGCGCATCTTTCACTGCCCGTACTGTCACGGTTGGGAGGTGCGGGACCGTCCCATCGCCGTCTACGGCTGCGGCGAGAAGTCCGTGCACCAGACGCTGCTACTGAGCGCGCTCAGCGACGACGTCGTGCTCCTCTGCGACGGAGACTCCGAGATTACGGCCGAGCAGCGGGAGCGCTTCGACCTAGCCGGCGTCGAGCTGGTCGACGATCAAGTGGAGCGAGTTGAGGAGACTGGTAGCGAGCTCCGCGTCGAGTTCACTACCGGCCGGCCCTCGCTGGCCCGGCACGCGCTGTTCATCCGGCCGGACCTGTCGCTCACAAGCGATCTGGCGGCTTCGCTCGGCGCGGCGCTGACCGAGGTCGGAAGCGTCGAGACCGACGCCAGCGGACAGAGCTCGGTTCCCGGCCTCTACGCCGCCGGTGACGCCGGAATGCCGGTGCAGTCGGTCGCCGTGGCGACCGGGAGCGGAGCTCGCGCCGCCTACGCCATCAACGCCGAGCTCATGATGGAGGACACTGCGCCGCCCGCCCCATAGGTCAGAGCGGCCAGAAATGGGACCACAGGGCCGGGCGCGGTCGTCCCTGAGGAAACAGAAAAGCGCCCGTCTGCGCGGGCCTTCTGTGAGTAGCGGCGACGGGATTTGAACCCGCGACCTTCGGGCTATGAGCCGTGGCAGCTCGATTCAGTTGGGCTGTCGCTTATCGCTTCGGCACGAGGATCTGCGCGAGGGCCCCGCTCCGGAAGCGTTCCTCTTCGACGACGTCGAGCTTCAGGTGCTCTCCCAGTTCGGCGAACGGGCTGTGGCCCGCGCCAATCGCAATCGGGACCGTCGACAGCTGGTATTCGTCGACGAGGCCCAGGCGGGTCAGCGACTTGGCGAAGTCGGGACCGCCGTGGACCAGGACCGTCCCTTCGTCGTCCCGAGCCTTCAGGTCCGCGATCTCCGCGCCCAGGTCCCCGCCGAAGATCTCGGCCGGTCCCCATTCCGCCTTCTCCAGAGTGTGGGAGAAGACAGCCTTCGGCTTCTCGTTCATCGCGGTTGCGATCGGCCCCTCGGACGCGGCCCAGTGCGGCCCCATGATCTCGTAGCTGCGGCGGCCCATCGCGTGAACGCCGGCCTCCTCGAGCGCGCGGAGGTTCCACTCACTCGAGTCGTCGCCGAACCACTCGAACATCCATTCATGGGTCCCGTCGGGGCTGGTGGCAAAACCATCGAGGGACATGACCATTTTGAGAATCACTTTTCTATCGCTCATGGAGGTAGAGACCTACCCCCTCGCGTGAATTCATCGCCCAGCGGTGGAGGTGGAACGAGTAGATCAGCATGGGCTTCACGGGCGCGTGATGCTATTGCTGGGGCATGGCGGGCAAGGCATCGGAGCGGTTCGTCTGGGCGGTCGACACTCTGGAGGTCCGCCCGGCCGACCGCCTGCTCGAGGTCGGCTGCGGCCACGGCGTCGCGGTCTCCCTGGTCTGCGAGAGGCTGACGACGGGAACGATCACCGCGATCGACCGCTCGCCCAAGATGATCGAGATGGCCACGCGGAGGAACCGCGAGCACGTCGACGCGGGCAGGGCTGTGCTCGAGGCCATCGCGCTGGAGGACGCGGACCTCGGCGATCGGCGCTTCGACAAGGTCTTCGCCTTCAACGTCGCTCCCTTCTGGCAGCAGCCGGAGGCGGCGCTCGGTGCCGTCCGCGAGCACCTCGCCCGGGATGGGGCCGTCTACATCTTCTGGGACGCGCGCCACTCCGCGCCGGAGCGAGCCCGGGACCTCGGGAACGAGCTGGCCGACCGGCTACGCGAGGGCGGATTCTCCGTCGACAGGGTGCTGGTCGAGGACCTGCGCCCGGTCCCCGCGGTCTGCGTGATCGGGCGGCCCCAGGGCGGATGAACATGGACCGCAACACAGTGTCGCGTTCCCTCGGCGAGCAGCAGCCGCCCTCGTGGCGAATCTCGTCGCTGATTGCGACGACCAGGAGGCGTCTCGCGCGGAGCGCATCGCGCTTCTGCAATCGCGTGAGGCTGTTGCGCAAAGCCGTGGTTGTGTCCGGGGCCGGGGCGAGAATTTCGGCATGTCGGAACGGCTTGGCGTGCGACTGGCGGCGTTTCTGTTGCCACCTGACGTCCGAGAGTGGCGTCGAACGACCACCGTGCGGGGATTGAGGTCGACGCGGCGGCCGTCGGTGGCGGTGGAGCCTGAGCAGGTCGCCGGTGGCGTTGCTAAGGCGCCATTCGGACCGGCAGGCGGCCACGGCCGGGCGGCGTATAGAAGCGGTCGATGACGGCGGGGCTGAACTGTGGTGTTGCTGATCACGCGGGACGCGGTCGTCCACTGGCGGGCGGTAGAGCGCGCCGCCAGCTGCTGTTGCGAGGACGTCGGCGCATACACGCGTAATCGCCGCCGTCATCGGCCCGATCTGGCACGTTCGCCCGATTGCGTCGAACGCCACGAGGCGGGCGTGGACGAGCAGCTCGGATTCCGCGGTCGACGATGTTCTCGGTCTGTGCGCTGACGCAGTAGCCGGCGTCGGTCGGGGTGATCGCGATCGTCGGCGCAAGGTGATGGTAACGCCGGCCGTAGTCGCACGCTCGGACTCGAGCAGATCGCTCGACGATTGGCTCAAGGAGCGACCGACACCGAGGCGGGCGAGTCGACGGTGACTTGGCGGCGGCGATGGGACGAGTTGCCGGCGATTGTTGGTGACCACCTACGGCGTTGCAGGGCTGGCTGCGAGCCGCGGCATCGTCTTGACCAGCAGCGAGTCCGAGTCGGTCACGTTGGTCTTCCCGGTCGGCCGTTCGGGCTGGCGCGTAGCGGTATGGCGGCCAGCGCCGAAGCGGCGGAGGTCCTTGCATCGCCGCACGCGCGAGGCAACGCCAACGTACGTCGGCGTTCGCGCGGCACTCGGTCGCGTGCTCCTCCGCCAACGGCCGCTACGCATCGTAGCGCGCGGCTCGGGGCGCGAGCACCGGATCGGCATCGCTCGGCAGCGCAGGTCAACGTCATCGACGCGGCGCTTAAGCGTCGTGCAGCCGGCCGCGCGTCCTGATGAGTCGAGGGCTGCGCCGGCAACGCGTCGCCGCGCTGCAACGCAAACCTGATCGTCGCTCGGCGAGGTCATGACGGCGTACGGCCTCGGACAGGATCTCGGACCGCAATCTGGTCGTAGTCCGCGAGTCAAGTCGCGGCTCGCGTCCGGGCAGCCGTGCCCGTCCACGGCAAGAACCGCAACGTCGACAAGTCGGCGTTGGCGCATGCCGGGCGAGGATCGTCAGCGATGAACGAGATCACCGGCCAGGGCACACCGGTGGCTGCGTCACAGCGCGCGATCGTCGAGCCGAAGACAGAACACCAGATTCGGCTGCGATCACGGCGGTAAGCCGACGATCCTCCACGCACGCCGCGCTCGATCGACCCGCGACGAGCGTCGCTCGCGCGCGTATGCGCAGGGCAGCTAACGCGAGCCGATCATCGGCGGGTCGAACACCAAGCACAACCGTGGCCTTCTAGGCGATCGGCACCATGGAACGCCGACAGCTCCATCGCCCGGACCGCATGGCAACTGATCGAACCACGCACAATGGTCCTCCGGCAGCCAGCTCCGCCAACGACGGCGGCATCAACAACACCTGCTCGCGGTCACACTGGCAAGAAGTTCTGAGGTGATGCGCCGGATCGTCCAAAACCGGCCGCGACAGGCAGGCTCGACGCTTTGCGCGACAGCCTCGCGTGAAAGCGACCGTGACTCAAGCCCGCGCGGATGATCTCGTTTGCACCACTGACGGAAGCGCCCAACGCCCGGCGCGCCGTCGGTGCGCCATGGGCAAGCAAATCGGCGTGCCGACGACGTCCACCATGGCGTCGACAATTGCGCACACGCCCGGAACGCGCGATCGAGGTCACGAACATGGGCGCGTGGTAGCGGATCGGGATGACGCGGATCGCGTCGTCTGCTTAAGGCATGACATTTGACTTGAGTTGCACTCAATGTTAGTTTGGGTCGTACTCCAATGAAAGCTGCGGCACGGACATACACGATGCGGGCACGGGCGGAGGCCGTCGAGGCCACCCGCGAGCGCATCGCTCGCGCGGCGATGCAGCGGTTCCTGGCCGAGCCCTACGAGGACGTCACGATCGCCTCCGTCGCTCGCGACGCCGGTGTCTCCCACCAGACGCTGCTCAACCACTTCGAGTCCAAGGACGGGCTATTCGCGGCTGCGGCCGAGCGCTTCTCCGCCGACCTCGCGGCGTCGCGGGAGGGCCGCGCGACGTCCGATCCCGAATCAGTCGTCGCTCTCCTCATGGAGCAGTTCGAGCGCAGCGGCGACGGCAACGTCCGACTGGCCATGCTCGATGAGCGGATCGAGGCCGTTCGGGCCGGGCTGGAGCAGGGGCGCGCCAACCACCAGGTCTGGCTGGGCGAGGCCTTCGAAGGCCGCCTGCCGTCCGATCCCGCGGAGCGCCGCCGCACTCTGGCCGCGCTGCACGCCGCCACCGACGTCTACACCTGGAAGCTGCTGCGGCGCGACCTCGGCCACGGCCGGCGCGCGACCGAGCGGATCATGACCGACATGGTCCGCGCGATCCTCTACACGACAAGGAAGGAACCATGAGCCACCACTATCTCTTCACCCTCTGGGACGGGTCCGGCACGGTCCCGCCGGAGCTGTCCCTCGCACGTGCACTGATCGAGCGCGGGCACCGCGTCACGGTCCTCGCCGATCCGACGATCGAGCCGGAAGCAATGGCCGCCGGCGTTGGCTTTCGATCGTGGCGGGAGGCGCCGCACCTGCGCTCGCGTCGCCCGCAGGACGACTATCTGCGCGACTTCGAGGTCGACAACCCGCCGGAGCTGATCGCGAGGCTGTGCGAGCGGCTCATCTGCGGGCCCGCCTCCGCCTATGCGGCAGAGACCACGGACGCGATCCGCGAAGTGCGTCCCGACGCCTTTGTGTCCAGCGCGTTTCTGCTCGGCCCCCAGATCGCCGCCGAGGCCGCGGGGCTCCCGGTGGCCGCGCTGTTCTCCAACATCTATCCATTGCCCGCCCCGGGGCTGCCGCCCTTCGGGGCCGGCCTCGCCCCGGCCCGCGACGAGGACGAGCGCCAGATGCATGCCGCGATCGGGCAGGAGGGCGAAGCGATGTGGAATGCGCATCTCGCGCCGCTGAACGCGGCCCGCGCCGAGCTGGACCTCGCGCCGCTCTCCGGCGTGTGGGAACAGCTCGATCACGCCGAGCGCGTGCTGGTCCTGAGCGCGCCGGCCTTCGACTTCCCGGCAGCGCTGCCGGGCAACGTCCGTTACGTCGGCCCGCGGTTCGACGACCCAGCGTGGGCGGAGGAATGGCAGTTGCCGGCTGGCGACGAGCCGGTGATCCTCGCCTCCCTGAGCACTGCAAACATGGACCAGCTGGCGCTCCTGCGCCGCATCGTCGATGCCCTCGCAGCGCTCCCAGTCCGCGGCGTGGTCACCACGGGCCACGCGATCGACCCGGAGGAGCTGCCGTCACATCCTCAGGTCCAGGTGCTGCGTTCGGCGCCGCACCGCGCCGTGCTCGAGCACGCGTCGGTGGTCGTCACGCACGGCGGCCACGGCACCGTGATCAAGGCCCTGGCCGCGGACGCGCCGCTGCTCGTCCTGCCGATGGGTCGTGACCAGCTCGACAACGCCACCCGCGTGACCGAGCGCGGAGCCGGGCTGCGGCTGGAACCGGACGCCGGAGCCGACGCGATCGCCGCGGCGGTGCGCCGGCTGCTCGACGAGCCAAGCTTCCGCGCGGCCGCCGCGCGGCTGGGCGCACGGCTGCGGGCCGAGGCGCAGGGCGACAAGGCTGCGGCCGAACTCGAAGGGTTGGTCAGCAACGACCGGCAGACCGTCCCGGCGTAGGCTCGACTGCTTTGGCCCGCAAGCGTCGCCGGTGGTGGCGCCGCGCATGACCCTTGAGGTGCGCACTTGCGCCGGTCGCGCCTGATCGGAATCCCTTCCACTCCCGGACCCAATCGGCGTGCGGACGATCTCGTTGCACCACGGATGGAGCCCGCCCAACGCCCGGCGCGCCGTCGGTGCGCCATGGGCAAGCAGATCGGCGTGCCGACGACGTCCACCAGGCGTCGACAGTTGCGCCCACGCCTGGCGACTCCGGCCATGCGCCCACGCCAGCGACCCGCTCGATTTGCAGGGAAACCCTGCCCTAGCTTGACCGCGCTCCGCCGCCGTTCGCAACCCGTACACGACTCATAATCGTGAGGTCGATGGTTCGAATCCATCCGGAGCTATGTGTTCCGCCGGAACCTGGGGACCCTTCCGGCGTCCACCTCGCGTCCACAACCAGCGCTCACTCCCGGCAAAGGGCGACGTATGTCGATCACCCGCCGGCGAGGACTCTCGGTGGGCACGCATGAGCGACAGTAAGCCGAGAGTCAGCAGCGGCGCTCGCACTTCGTCCGGAACGGGCGCCTGGCGAACTGTGGTCTGGGTCAGCGCAGGACCGCGACGGGCACGTGCAGTACGCGATCGACGACCGCGCCCGGGAAGAGGGGGTGCGTGCGTGCCCCGGGCTCGACTCGGAGGATGGTCACAGGGCTTGTCTCGATGTCGCCGTTGCGGTCGAAGCTAACGGTTCCGATGAGTCCGTTCCGGATGCGGGTCTCGAACAGTGCTTGTAGGACCGACGGACGTGTGCCATCGGAGCGGCGGATCGCATCGAGGACGACCTCCATCGCCTGGGCGGCGTAGATCGCGCTCGGCTCCAGGGTTTCTCCAGCAAGCGTCGCGCTGAACGTCTGCGCAAACCGCCTGCCCTCTATCCGCAGCTGGTCGGCGCCGGCGATCCCTGAGAGCGAGACAAACACGCCGCTGGCGGCGGCGCCTGCCTGCTCGATTAGGAGCGATGGCGGGAAGGCGGCGGGCACGAGGATGGCCACGCGTTCGCCCAGTTGGTCGCGGAGCGCCCTGACGACTGCGGCTCCACCCGTGTCCAGCTGGCCGCCGAGGAACACTGCTCGCGGTCGAGACCGCGCGACGCGGACCGCCAAACGGCGGTACTCCGGCGCCCCGGGCTTCCAGCTGGCGCGCCCGGCGATGGGCAGCCCGAGCGAGCTTGCGGCGTGCTCGAACTGGCCGGCGAAGAGACGCCCGTACTCGTCGTCGCCGTCGTCGAGCACGTATACGGGAGCGCGCTCGCAGCCGCTTGGCCAGCAGCGCGAGCGCGGCGACCTGGTGGTCGTCGGCGGGGAAGACGCGCAGGAAGTTGCGACGGCCGGTTGGGTACAGCGACCGCAGCTCCCCCGGCGGTGTGCCAGGACCGGCGCGGGTGAGGCCGACATACGAGCTCAATGGCGAGACGATCGCCAGCGGGCCGGGGGCGCGGTTGAGCTCGGGCACGGCAGCGAGCGCGCAGCCCGAGTTGAGCGGCCCCACGACCGCGACCACGTCGGGGGCGCGGCCATACGTGCGTGCATTGGCGGCGCACTTCGTATCGTCGGGCAGACGCGTGGCCGCTACGGCGTCGTCGCAGGACTGGTAGGCGACCCGCCAGCGCCCGGCGCGGAAGCCGCGCTGGCGAAGCACGAACGCCATGGCGTCGGCCATCTGCTGCGACGAGAGCCGTAGCCCGCCCTGCAGCGGCAGATCGGAGACCACGAGCCGGTCCGCGGGCTCACTGCCCCCGTAGAACGGCCGCTCACAGAACGATGCCGGGAGCGGCGTGACCCCGGCCGTGGCCTGCGAGGTCGGTGGAGCATCGCCCGCCGCGGGCGCCGTCACGACCCACACGGCCTCCGCGCCCACCGCGACCCCGCGCGGGATGCCGCCGACGGGAATCGTGCGGACGACCGAGCCGCCGTCCGGGTCGACCTGGGTGAGGGTCCCGCGCAGCGGGTTGACACCCCACAGCGCGCCGGCGCCATAGGCGATGTCCGTCATCCCCGTCGGCACTCGAACGGTGTCCATCACGAGCCGGTCGCCGCGGACCGGGGACAGCGCGCCAGACCGTCCCGTCGGCCGGCGCCGAGATCCAGGCACGGTTTCTTCCAGCCGCAATCGACGCCACCGAGGTCGCGCTGACCTTGCCTCGCGCGAGAACCTCGGTGCTTCGCTCGTCGATGCGCGTCACGGTGCCGTCGCCCGCGAGGGTCCAGACGCTGCCGCCCTCCGCCGCGATCGCCCGCGCACGCACACCGGCGATCGTGGCCGTGATGCGGTTGGCCCGCGGGTCGACGCGCCGCACGCGCTCGTCTGGGCCGATCGCCCAGACGGCGCGAGGCGTGACGGCGATGTGATCGGAGACCGCGTTCGAGGCGACAGCTGTTCCCGCAGCCGGCAGGCGGATCGTCGCGCGCGGAGCGCGGCTGCCGGGATCGACGCGGGCCAGCGCGGTTGCCACCAATCCCGCGTTGACTGGCCGCGCGGCACTGCGCCGCCACTGCCCACCCACACGGCGCCCGCGCCCACCGCCAGATCCGTCGGTGTCGCTCCGATGGCGAACGTGTCGCTCGCCCTCGACCGCGGATCGATGCGCGAGATCGTCTGATCGTCGGCGTTCAGCACCCAGACGCGGCCTTCGCCGACGGCCACGGCGCTCGGCGTCGCGCCTACCGGGACCCGCGCTTGCACCTCGCCGGAACGCGGCGACACGGCGACGACGACTCCGTCCGCGCGCGGAGGCTCCGGCGTCTCCTCCGAGCCGAGCAGGGCAAACAGTCCCACCAAGGCGAGCGCGGCGAGAGAGACCACGAGCGCGAGCCCGAGGCGCCGCCGGCGTCGCGGTACCACGCGCACGGCGCCGGGTCGGCGCAGGTCGAGCTCTGGGTCCTGCCGGAGCATCGCCTCCTGTAGCGCGCGCAACTCCCGGCTCGGTTCCAGGCCCAGCTCCTCCACGAGCGTCCGGCGCAGCTCGGCATAGGCTTCGAGCGCCTCCGCTTGGCGGCCCGATCGATAGAGGGCGAGCATCAGCTGCCGGTGTATGTGCTCGCGCAACGGGTAGCGCCGCGCGAGGGCCGACAGCTCGCGAACGAGGTCGGCGTGACGACCGGTCGCCAGGTCGGCGTCGATCCGGAGCTCCACCGCCTCGAGCCACATCTCATCGAGCTCGCGGATCGGGTCGCGCGCGAAGGGCTCGTTCTCGAGATCCGCCAGCGGGCGGCCCCGCCACATGTGCGAGCGCCTCGCGCAGCGTGGCCGCCGCACCGGCGGCGTCGCCGCCATCCAGCCGCGCACGCGCGGCGGCGACCAGGCCCTGGAACCGGAGCAGGTCGAGGTCGTCGTCGCGAACCTCGATCAGGTAGCCCGGGGGCACGGTGCGGATCACCCGCGGCTGGCCGTCGCGCTCTGGCTCGAGCAGCTTACGGAGCCTCGAGACGTGCGCCTGCAGCGCTGCGGGAGCGTCCTGCGGCGGATCGTCGCCCCAGAGCTCGTCGGTGAGCCGGTCGGCCGAGACCACCTCGTTGGCGTGGAGCAGCAGCAGTACCAGCACACCTCGCTGCCGAGACCCGCCGAGGTTCAGCAGCCGCCCATCGAGCCGCGCCTCCAGCGGGCCGAGGATGCGGAAGTCGCGCATGCCGCTCAGGAAGCG
Organism: uncultured Thermoleophilaceae bacterium; assembly: GCA_963762265.1. Lineage (GTDB taxonomy): Bacteria > Actinomycetota > Thermoleophilia > Solirubrobacterales > Thermoleophilaceae > JACVRW01. The sequence goes on from CAVXKC010000008.1 coordinate 176,549, forward strand.
ACCGTAACACCGTCCAAGGTGTCTGTCAGGCCGCTGTCAGTGGCTGTCAGGCGGGTGCAAGCCGCGGCTGCGAGCGTGGCCCGGATGAGGCAGATCGTCTACTCGCAGCGGCTCGGAGGACGGCTCACCGCCGTCGCCCCCGGCGTGCTGGCCGCCTCGCTCGCCGACTCCGCCGAGCCGGCGACCGTCGACTCCCAGCTCTCGTTCGCCGACGAGCGGAGCTTCCGGCTGACCGGCGAGGTCCGCTTGGAGGGCGAGGGCACCCTGCGCTTCCGCTCACTCGGGACGCGGGCGACTCGACCCGTCGCCCGAGCCCGGCCTGCGGCACGGAACGGCCGTGCTGGAGATCTGCGGCGGCACCGGGCGGTTCGACGGCGCCAGCGGGCGGATCACCTCGAACTTCGTCGTCTCCGACGACGGCGAGATCACAGACCACCAGCTCGGCGTCGTCTTCGTCGCCGTGCAACCGAAGGAGGAACCGTGAACCGAATGACACTCACCAGCCGCCGGCCTGGCAACGCTGGCAGGTCTCGCCGCCGCGCCCGCTCAGGCAACGTTCCCCGGCAAGAACGGGCGGCTCGTCTTCCAGCGGCCCATCGGCAAGCAGAGCGACCTGTTCACCGTGAAGCCGAACGGCAGGGCGCTTCACCGCCTCACCCGCACGCGCCTGTTCGAGGACCGGGCGGAGTGGTCCCCGGACGGGCGACGGCTCGCATTCGCGGGCAGCAACCTCTCGGGATCTCGTGAGGAGATCTGGACGATGAGCGCCAGTGGCACGGAGCGGCGGGCACTTACGAGCTTCGGCTCCATCAGTGCCGCTCCCGCCTGGTCGCCGGACGGCCGGATCGCCTTCTTCACCCTGAGCGACTTCCCGCCCCCGGCCTCCGAGGACGACCCGCCCCCGCCCGCCGAGATCCACTCGATGACCCAGGACGGCGACGACCAGCAGCGCCTGACGAACGACGATGAGATCCAGACAGATCCCACCTGGTCGCCGGACGGGAGCACTATCGCCTACATCCACTGGTGCGAGGTGCCCGGGGAGGAGGGGGCTTTCGACCTCGCTCTCTACGTCATGAACCGGGACGGCGCCGGGCAGCGCCCGCTGCTCGACTGCTCCGCGAAGCGCTTCATCAGCAACGCCAACTGGTCGCCGGACGGACGGCGGATCGTCTTCGAGGTTGCGACCGCGCGCCCACGCGGGCGATCAGGCGCAGACCGGCAGAGCGACATCGCGGTCATCAACGCCGACGGGACGGGACTTCGGCGCCTGACGCGAACAGCCGCGCTCGAGACGCATCCGGTCTGGTCGCCGAACGGCCGGCGGATCGCGTTCACGAGCGACCGCCACGCCAAGGGCGGACGGCTCGAACCGCTCGGGCCCGCATTCGAGCTGTACACGATGCGAGCCGATGGCCGCAGCGTCAGGCGGATCACCCGCAACCGCGTCCCAGACCTCCACCCGAACTGGCAGCCAATCGGATGATCTGACGCCGAGCAGGCGAAACCGCGGGCCGAAGACGTCCACCAAGCGTCCACAATCGCGCACACGCCCGGCGAACCCCGCCACACGCGCTCACCATCGATTCGTGCGATTTCCAGGGAGTCCTTGCCTTGGACTCACCGCGCTCCGCCGCCGTTCGTGGCCCGTACACGACTCATAATCGTGAGGTCCCTGGTTCGAATCCAGGCGGAGCTACCTCAAGAAGGCCCCGCTACGGCGGGGTCTTCGCTTCCTGGGAGAGCGCACCCCAGAAAGCTCGATTTCGGGGTCCCAGAAGTCGACCACCGCTTCTGGCCCTCCTCGAGCGAAGGCCTCAAAGCCCGGCGTGCACTCTCCACGTTCTCCTGCGACATCGCCTACTCCGACAGCCCCACGGCCTCGAGGGCTTCGTTGCGGTCCGTGTACTCGACCACGCTGGCCGCCTTGCCGTCGCGGAGCGTGCAGACGTGAGCCAACTCCATCTCGAGGGGGATTCCGCTCGCCGCTCCATGTCCGGTGAAGCGAATCCAGAGGAAGACCTTGTCCCCCCGTGCTTCGGCCTGCTCAATCTCGAGTCTCAGGTCGGGGTAGGCCTCAAGCCAGCTGGCGAACAGCTTGCCGATCGCATCGATCCCCCGATGCGCGGCGTGGTCCGGATCCTCTCGGGCGGTGTGGTACTCGGCATCCTCGTGCCAGAACCAGCGGCCGGGAACCCGCTCGCCCGCGTTGTAGCGGGCGTACTGCTCGCGGACGCGTTGGAGGTTCTCCTGCGACATCGCCCGCTGCGACAGCCCCACGGCTTCGAGGGCTTCGGCCTCGGTCGCGCAGTTGCGCCACCAGACGACCTTTCCATTCCGCCACTTCACCGGGTGCCAGGAAGGGTCGACGAGCGGCGTCGCGCTGTCGGCGCCGTGTCCCCAACCACGGATATGGCCAAGCGTCACGTCGCCGAGGTCACGCACCTCCTCGATGTCGAGCGTGTAATCGGGAAAGGTGCCGAGGAAGTTGTCCCACCAGCGGCGCAGCCCTTCGTGTCCGTGGTAGCCGCCCTCCACGGCAACCAGCCGCGATTCGATTTCCACCTCGTGGTCCACAAGTGCGAGAAAGGCGTCCCAGTCGCGCCGGTTGAAGGCCTGGACGGACCCGCGATACAACTGCACGTTCTCCTGCGACATCGCCCGCCCAGTATCGCCCAGTTCACCACCGCCAGGGGAGAACGTCGAAGGGCCCTTCAGCATCCCGAACGCCCGGCCGGGGTCCGGCTCCGGCAGCGGTCCACCTTGCCGCGAGAACGGCCCAGAACGATGTCGTGCTACCTCAGGGTCGGCTCGGGCAGTTCGTCCGCGACCAGCTCGGCCGCCGCGGCAAGGTCGACCAAGCTCTGCCCGCAGTGCGTACGCGGCGTGAGGACTCGGAGAGCAAGCCGGTGCTGCGCCTCGACAACCGCCCGCATGCGCGCGAGCAGCGCGGGCTGGCCGCCGCCTCGCTGATGGTCGAGGTGTCGCTGGCGATCGATGTCGGCACGGACCTCCGTGGCCACGAGCACCATGCCAGTTGTGCAGCGGAATGCGGTTCCTCGCGGTCGTTGGAACATGTGTGGCGGCGATCAACTTTGTCGTGCAGTCGTCGACAGGCCGCTTTCCCACGTACAGAGCGAGAATGGAAGCGGGGCCCCGGGGCCTGAGCGACCTTTCAAAGGTCCACAGTGGGTCCACACCGAAGCCCACGCGCGGCGAAGCGCGGCGTAAAGTGGACCAATCGCCGGCGAGGACTGTCGCTACTTGTCGATTCCGTGCGCCTCGCAACACCCCACTCGGCACGCCTCCTCCTCGTCCGTGGCAGGAGCGACACCTCTGTGTCGAGGCGAATCGAGACATTTTTTGTCGCGTCCAACTCCTGTTGGAGGTAGCGGGACATGGTCTCCGCGAGCGTCTGTCCGCGGACGACGACGGTCACGTTCGCCGCGTAGCGCGACAGATGCATTGCCGCCTGACCGGCGGAGTTCCCGCCTCCAACAACGAAGACCTGGCCGCGACCTGCGTTCTCGCCTCCGAGACGGATGCGCGTAGAAGACCCCTGCCCCAACGAGTCGCTCAGCGCCGGGATGCCGAGTCGGCGATAGGAGACTCCAGTAGCCAACACGACGGTCCGACCAATTGCCTCATCGCCTTTGTCGAGGACAACCACCCAGCGGTCTTTCTTCCGCCTCAGCTTTCGCGCCTCCCGCATGACCGCGAAGCGAGCCCCAAACACCCAGGCCTGTTGATAGGCGCGCTGGGCGAGCTCCCGCCACTGATGCCTCTGGAGAAGCCAAGGTAATTCCGGATCAGCGAGCTGGTTCCAGCCTGCCGCCAACGCCCGCGCGGTCGATGACTAGGGTCGAGAGGCCTCCGATCACGCAAAGACCGCGGTTGTCAGTCCAGCAGGCCGGCGCCGATGACGATCACATCGAATTTTCGCTTGGAGCCGATCCCGGTCTCGACCCCGAAAGCCTCCGCCACCTCGGTGTTAGAGGGGTTGGACAGGATCCGACCATCGCGAACAACAAGCACGGGCGCCGCTGCCGCTGAAGCCCCCGGCTCCCTCCCAGCCAAGAGCCTTCGCGGGCGGAAGAATCCGGCTCCACAAACTGGTAGGGAACCCCGCTGCTGGCGAGCAACGCTCGCAGCTCATAGACGCGTTGCGAGCCCTCCGCGCCAACCAGGGTGGCTTCGCTCGCGGCCGGCGAATGGGCCCGGACCATTCCTGAAGCAGCTCCGTCAGCAGGCGGTGAAGGTCTTCATCGGGGCTGGATCTGGGCTTGACCGCGTAATAGTCGATGCCTGCCGTCTGCATCGTCACGAGGTCCGGGCGCGATGGGGCGGGCGCTATGCGCCTCGTGGCGCTCGCATTGGGCCGCGAAGCGGTAGCCGGGTGAGCCTCCAGCGGGAGCGTGGGCAGCGCTCCCGCTGATTCGGGACGTTGATCAGAGCGGAGGCCGGCGGCGGCGGACATCATCGGTGCGCGCCTGGCGTGCACGGTGGCGATGATCTCGTCGGTGGCGATCCCTTGGAGGTAGATCGAGGTCGTGCCGAGGTTGGCGTGGCCGAGCTGGCGCTGGATCACATTCAACGGCACGCCCTCGCGCGCGAGCTCGACGGCGTGCGCGTGGCGCAGCTGATGCGGCGCGAACCGGCGCCACACGCCCGCGCGCGCGGCAGCCGGCGGAGCTCGCGGCGGACCCGGCGCTCGACCAGGGCCATCTACGGGTCGGGCCGTCGATGATGCAGAACAGCGGCCCGACGGGCAGCTCGATGCGCTCGGCGAGCTAGGTGAGAGTGCTCCGACTCACGCGAAGCGCAAGCGGCTGGGACGGCCCTGACCGCCGAGCGCGACGCCGCCGCCTGGCATGGAACTCGATAGCGCCGGTTGCACCGCCTCTGCGACAGACCGGAAGTCAACCCGGCGCGATCTCCCTGGCGCAGCTTGAGAGGATCAGTGCGTGGTGCATCTCGCCGTGCTTCGGGACGGACTTGAGCTGCCCTACGTCGAGCAGGGCGATCCTGATGGCGTTCCGGCTGTGCTGCTCCACGCCTGGCTGGACTCGCTGCGGTGCTTCGACCAACTGGTGGACGTGTTGCCTGAGCGGATCCGTGCGTTCGCGTTCGACCAACGCGGGCATGGCGACGCCGCAAAGCCAGCGGATGGCTACGGGCTGCGCGACTTCGCCGACGATATCGGCGCGTTCATGGACGCGGTCGGGCTCGACGCAGCCGTGCTCGTCGGCGCATCGAGCGGTGGTTACGTGGCTCAGCGGTTCGCCGTCAACGATCCGGCCCGGACGCTCGGTCTGGCGCTGCTCGGGTCCCCGCGTAGCTTGCGCGGGGCGCGGCCGCCGTTCGCCGACGTGCTCGCCACGCTCCAGGACCCGATAGATGCAGCCTTTGTCCGTGAGCTCAGCCAGGGGATGGTCGGACGTGAGGTTCCCGATGTGGTGATGGCCACGCTCTGCGAGGAGAACCTCAAGGTGCCAGCGCGCGTCTGGCGTGATGCGTTCGAGGGGTTGCTGGCCGCCGAACCAACCGCTCGACACGGGCCGGATCTCCGCGCCAACCCTAATCATCTGGGGCGCACGCGACTCGCTGCTCCCGCGTGCCGACCAGGAGGCGATGGCGGCGGAGATCCCAGGCGCGCGGCTAGTGATCTATGCCGACGTCGGCCACCTGCCGGTAATCGAGGCGCCCGAGCGCGTCGCCGCCGACGTCACCGCCCTATGCGACGCGGTCGCGGCGCGCTAGATGCCAAGAGTGAACTCTGGTCCACACCCTCGCTTGCGCATGTGTAAGCGTGGCTCTTGAGACGGGCGCCGAGACCGTCGCACCGGACGAGGGCGGGCAGCCGCGGCTGCTCGATCGTCGGCTGCCGCATCGCCTAGGCGGAGCGGCCGCCCGGACGGTGCGGGGCCAGACGATCGCGGCTCGTCCCTTGCGGTAGCAAACGATGTCTCGTTCGAGACGCCCGCTTGTCGCGTCGCGAGCGGGAGTCTCACGTCCCCGAGCGGAGACCCCCGGTGAACAAGGGATCGGAAATCGCCCGGCCGAGCGATGGATTTCCAACCCCCGACGTATCTCTGCTGACAAAGGGGCGATTTTCGGCCCCCCCGAAACGATCACAACACGAGGAGCCAGATGAACATGAACACGCCCCCGATCGTGTCCCCGCAGGAGTGGAAGGTCGCGCGCGAGGAGCTACTGGCGGAGGAGAAGGAGCTGACCCACGCCCGTGATGCGCTGGCCGCCAAGCGCCGCCGGATGCCGAGAATGGCCGTGGATAAGGAGTACCGATTCGAGGGCCCCAACGGCCCCGCGGGCCTGCCCGACCTTTTCGAGGGACGCCGTCAGCTGATCGTCTATCGCTTCTTCTTCGAGCCGGGCGTCCACGGCTGGCCCGAGAGCGGGTGCCCCGGCTGCTCCTGGGTCGCCGATCAGATCACGCACCCTGCGCATCTGAACGCTCGCGACACAACGATTGCGCTCGTCTCGCGCGCCCCGCAGGCCGACATCGAGCGCTGGAAAGAGCGGATGGGCTGGGAGGCGCTCCCGTGGTACACGCTGACCGACGACTTCGACAGCGACTTCGACGTCGGCGAATGGCACGGCACCAACGTCTTCTATCGCGACGACGACGATCGGATCTTCCGCACGTACTTCGTCGACGGCCGCGGCGACGAGGCGTTGGGCGGCCTCTGGGCCTATCTCGACATCACCGCGCTCGGACGCCAGGAGGACTGGGAGGACATCGCCGGAGGGCTACCCGCAGACCCCGGCCAACCTGTGGATCAGGCGCCACGACGAGTACGACGCGCCGGCCGGCTCGGAGGCGGCCGAGGCGATGGCCGTGCAGGTCGAGCGCGGCCGGGCCGCGGGCCAGACGAAGAGCTCGGGCTCGTGATCGCCCACGTCGGAGGCGTGCCGGTGGAGGAGGTCCTGCTGCCTTGGGTGAGCGGGACGGGTGCGGCGCTGCTGCTGGCGCGTGCCTGGCTCGCTTCGCACCTGGGACGAGGACGCCGGTAGTCGCCGGGCCGTTTCGCGCGGCCGAGCGATGGATTTCCGGCCTTCGTCGGATCTCTGTTCATAGAGCGGCAGTTCCGCCCACGAACGACCGGAAAGGCAGAAGCCAGATGAGCTCGGAAACCACTCAGACACGCAAGAAGACGACGACCGCCTGGGTGGTCGCCCTGACCGCGATCGGCTCGCTGATGGCGGCCCTCGACACGCTGGTGGTGTCGACGTCACTGAGCACGATCCGACTCGATCTGGGCGCCTCGATCGAGGACCTGGAATGGACGGTCAACGCCTACAACCTGAGCTTCGCGGTGTTGCTGATCACCGCCGCCGCGCTCGGCGATCGCTACGGCCGCCGGGCCTTTTACGCGATCGGGCTGGGCCTGTTCGCCGCGGCCTCGGCGGCGGCGGCGCTCGCGCCCAGCGTCGGCTTCCTCGTGGCGGCCCGGGCAGCCCAGGGGGCCGGCGCGGCGCTGGTGCTGACGCTGGGGCTGACGCTCTTGACCGCTGCCTTCCCGCCCGAGAAGCGAGGAGCGGCGATCGGCCTGTTCAGCGCGGTCACCGGGATCGCGGTCGCGCTCGGCCCGCTCGTCGGCGGCGCGATCGCCGAGGGCATCGACTGGACGTGGATCTTCTGGCTCAACGTGCCGATCGGCTTGGCCGCGATCCCGCTCGTGCTCAGGAAGATCGAGGAGAGCTACGGCGGCGACACCGGTCTCGACATTCCCGGCCTGGCGCTGATCAGCGCGGGTGCCTTCGGGCTGGTCTGGGGCCTGGTGCGCGGGAACTCCGTCGGTTGGGACAGCCTCGAGATCGTCGGCGCGCTCGCGGCCGGCGCGGTGCTGGTGGCGGCGTTCATCGCCTGGGAGCTGCGCGCGGCGGAGCCGATGGTGCCGATGCGCTTCTTCCGCTCCCGCGCCTTCTCGGCGGGCAACGCGGCGATCTTCTTCACCCTCGCTTCGCTGTTCGGCGCCGTCTTCTTCTTCGCGCAGATGCTGCAGACGGCGCTCGGCTACGGACCGCTCGACGCGGGCCTGCGGTTGATGCCCTGGACCGTCACCTTCATCACCGTGGCCCCGGTCGTCGGCAACCTGGTGGACCGTGTCGGCGAGCGTCCGTTCATGGTCGCCGGGCTGTCGCTGCAGGCGGTGGCGATGGGATGGATCGCGCTGATCGCTGACTCCGGGCTCACCTACTCGGAGTTCCTGCTTCCGTCGATCCTCGCCGGCGTCGGGGTCTCGATGGCGATCCCCGCGGCGCAGAACTCGGTGGTCGGCTCGTTCTCCGTCGAGGACATCGGCAAGGCCGCCGGCGCCAACAGCATGATGCGCGAGCTCGGCGGCGTCTTCGGGATCGCGGTGGCCGCCGCGGTGTTCGCCGGCGCCGGCAGCTACGCCTCGTCCGACGCGTTCCTCGACGGGTTCGCGCCGGCGGTCGCCGTGCTCGCGGGGTTCTCGGCGCTCGGTGCGATCGTCGCCCTGGCCCTGCCGGGCCGACGTCCGACGGCCGAGTCCCTCCGCGTCGGTCCGGTCCCGGCGTTCGAGAGCGCGGGCGGAAGCTGATCACACTGTGATGACCAGACGATGACCCCGCTTCGCTCGAACCCGGTCGTCCACCTCGAGCTCCACACGGGTGACCTGCCGCAGGCCCGCGACCTCTACGCCGAGCTCTGCGGCTGGCGCCCGGAGTGGATCGAGACGCGAGCCGGCTCCTACCTCTCCTTGGAGCTCGGCGACGGGCTCGGGGGCGGGATCGTCGAGTGCCCTGTCCGCGGCCCGCTTTGGTTGCCGTACGTCGAGGTCGACGGAATCGCCGATGCCACCGACCGGGCTCGCGGGCTCGGCGCCTCCGTCCTCCTGGAGCCCCGGGAGGGCCCGGCCGGATGGCGAAGCGTGGTCCGCACCGCCGTTGGCGGCGAGCTCGCCTTCTGGCAGCCGAAACGGAGAAGGTCATGAACGACGCCCGGCTGCTCGAGGCTGCCCGTGCGGGGGACGAGGATGCCTTCGCTCGGCTTGTTGAGCCCCACCGCCGCGCTCTGCACGCCCACGGCTACCGGATGCTCGGCTCGGTGGCCGACGCCGAGGACGCGCTCCAAGACGCGCTGCTGAACGCCTGGCGAGGGCTCGCGAAGTTCGAGGGGCGAAGCTCGCTGCGCTCGTGGCTGTACACGATCGCGACCAACGCCTGCCTGCGAGCGATCGAGCGGCGGCCCAAGCGGGTGCTGCCGATCGACTACGCGCCCGCCGCCGACCCCCACGACGGCCTGGCCGAACCCCTGGTCGAATCGGTCTGGCTCGAGCCCTATCCCGACGAGCGCCACGGCCTCGAGGACGGGCTCGCCGGTCCGGAGGCGCGTTACGAGCAGCGCGAGAGCGTCGAGCTCGCCTTCATCGCGGCGCTCCAGCACCTGCCGGCGCGCCAGCGCGCCGTGCTCATCCTCCGCGACGTGCTCGGCTTCTCGGCGCGCGAGACGGCCGCGGCGCTGGAGATGTCGTCGCCCGGTGTCGACAGCGCGCTGCAGCGCGCCCACAAGGCCGTCGACGAACGGCTCCCCGACCGCAGCCAGCAGGCGGTGCTCGGTTCGCTCGACGACCAGGGCCTGCGCGAGATCGTCGACCGCTACGTCGACGCCTTCGAGCGCGCCGACGTCGACGCCGTCGTCGAGATGCTCGCCGCCGACGGCGCGTTCACGATGCCGCCGCTGCCCACCTGGTACCGCGGGCGCGAGGCGGTGGCCGCGTTCCTGAAGGGCCATGTGCTGGCGAGCGAAAACCGCTGGCGCCTCGTGCCGACCCGGGCGAACGGGCAGCTGGCGTTCGGCAACTACCGCTGGGATGAGGAGCGGGAGAACTTCAGGCCGCGCAGCATCTCCGTGCTCACGCTCGGCCGCGGGGGGATCGCCGAGATCACCACCTTCCTCGGTCCCGAGCTGATTCCGCGCTTCGGGCTGCCGGACGAGCTCTAGCCCCAGCGATGGATTTCCAGTCCCGGCCGTATCCCTACTGACAGGGCGGCAATTCCGCCGCCGAACGTCCGGAAGGAGCGAGCGAGATGATGCTGAAGGACAAGGTTGCGGTGATCTACGGAGCGGAGGCGGGTCAGCGGCGCTGTCGCACGCGCCTTTGCGTCTGAGGGCGCCAAGGTCTTTCTCACCGGGCGCCTCCGGGCACCGGTCGCAGCGCTCGCCGAGGACATCGTTTCCGCTGGCGGATCCGCCGAGGCCACGGAGGTCGACGCGCTCGAGGAGCAGGCCGTGGACGAGCATCTACAGTCCGTGATCGACAGGGCGGGTCGCGTCGACATCTCGTTCAACGCGGTCGGGATCCCGGATACGAAGATTGTGGGTGTGCCTCTGGTCGAGCTGGAGGTTGAGCAGTTTTCCCTGCCGATCACGGCCTACGCAACGTCGTACTTCCTGACGGCACGGCTGGCGGCCCGGCGGATGGTCGCGAATAGATCGGGGGTGATCATGACCGTCACCGCTCTCCCTTCGCGGAAGGGCACCCCGTTGAACGGAGGCTACGGTCCGGCGCAGGCCGCCAAGGAGGCACTCACTCGAGAGCTCTCCGCCGAGCTCGCCCCTCAGGGCATTCGCGTGGTCGTGCGCACCCGCCGAGGTTGCCGAAGCGAGGCGGCTCGTCGCGGCGGTCGGGGCGCAGGAAAGCGCCGCCGAGGGCGGCGACCAGGTCCGCGATGTCGGCACCGGAGAGACCCTTGTCGCCGATCACCGTGTGGCCGCAGAGCTCGGCGCGCTCGAGCAGCTGAGCGACGACCTCGCGCTCGGGGGCGTTGGCGGGCGCGAGCTCGAATGCGATCGGCATGCCGTCGCTCGCGCAGAGCAGATAGAGCTTGAAGCCCCAGAAATGGCGCGAGTGGGCGGCGCAGTAGCCGTAGGCGGCGTGGCCGGCGAACTCAGAGCGCTTGACGGTCTGGCGCGATTGTCCGCAGGGCACCGGGGTGGCGTCGATCAGGCGCAGGTTGTCGCACCACGAGGGCGAGATCCGCGCCAGATAGCCGAGCACCCGAACGATCTCCGGGGCGAGCGCTCGGACCCGCTTGTTATAGCCCGACTGGCCGGGGATGTAGGGAACAGGCCGCCCAGCTGGCGTGCTGCGCCGAGCGAGCCGAAGCGGAGCGGCTCGTCTTTGCGGTCGGGCCGCACCAGCCGGCCGCCGAGATCGGCGACGAGCTGCTCGAACTCGCGTCCGGCGAAGCCCTTGTCGGTGAGCACGACGCAGCCCGTCGACCGACACGCGCTCGAGGATCTCGGCGGCCGCCTTGCGCTCGGGCACATTGGCCGCCGCGAGCTCAAAGCCGACCGGCATGCCGTCCGGTGTGCAGAGCAAAAAGAGCCGAAAGCCCCAAAAGAAACGCGCGAGTGCGAGCGGCAGTAGCCGTAGCCGGCATGGCCGGCCAGGGCCGAGCGGCGCGCGGTCTCGCGCGACTGTGCGCAGGGCACCGGAGTCGAGTCCAGCAGCCACAGCCGATCGCGAAACGCGGCCGAGTCGAACGCCAACGCGTTGATGATCGAGAGGATCTGCGGCGCCAGCGCGCGCACGCGTTTGTTGTAGCCCGGCTGCTGATAGCACCGGAAACAGATGTCGTCCCTTGCGAGGGTCAGCCTGGAGGGTCATCGAGACGCCCGCATCCGTCGAAAGCAGGACTGTCCACCCGCGCTACTGGTTGTCGTCCGTTCCGACAGTTGTTCTGAGCGTCTTTGGAGACCGCACCAAGTGCGACCATGACGAGCCTTTTTCGCAAGCGTTGCATCACAAATACCATTCGTGCTCCCGCGGCGAGATCGCGTTGTTGAACTTGGCCAGCTCCGCCGCTTTGGCGTCGGCGTAGAGCGCGAGGTAGTCGGCGCAGAGATAGTCCGGCAGGATCTTCGCCTTGCGCAGCCCGGCGATCGCCTCCTGCCAATGGAACGGCATGCGGGGATCGACCTTGGCGCTGACGTCTGTCTTCGCCGGCGCGCCGGGGTCGAGCCTGCGCTCGATGCCGTGCAGCATGCCGGCCAGGATCGCGGCGACCGCGAGATACGGGTTGGCGTCGGCGCCGGCGATGCGGTGCTCGACGCGGCGCGCCTTGGGCGATCCCGCGGGCACGCGGAACGCGACCGAGCGGTTGTTGTAGCCCCAGGTCGCGCCCATCGGCACCAGCGAGCCGGACCGATAGCGGCGATAGGAGTTGAGGTTCGGCGCCAGCAACGCCATCGCCTCCGCCGTCGTCGCGGCAAGCCCGCCGATGGCGTGGCGCAGCAGCGCCGTCCCCTTCTCGCCGCCGTCGTCGAAGGCGTTGCGGCCCTCCGCGTCCACCAGGCTGCAATGCACATGCATGCCGCTGCCGGCGCGGTCGAGATAGGGCTCGGCCATGAAGCTGGCGGAAAATCCATGCTTCGGCGCCACCGACTTGATGATGCGGCAAAGCAGCACGGCGTGGTCGCACGCCCGCACCGCATCGGAATCGTGATGGAGGTTGATCTCGAACTGCCCCGGCGAGTTTTCCGCGATTGCGGCCGAGGCCGGCACGTGCTGCTGCGTGGCCGCGGCGGCGACGTCGCGCACGAAATCGGCATAGATGTCGAGCCCGCCGATGCTGTAGAGATGGCGCGCTGCATCGGGCTCGCCGGTGGCCGGCGAGATCGGCGGCAGCGGCTCCCCCAGCGGCCCGCGCTTGCGGTCCATGAGATAGAACTCGAGCTCGACTGCGACCACCGGCGTCAGTCCGCGCTTGGCAAAGCGCGCCAGCAGCCGCGCCAGAACCTGGCGCGGATCGACCAGGCAGGGCTGGTTCTTCTGCTCCGGCATGGTGAGCAGCACCTGCGCGGCCGGCTCGCTCGCCCACGGCACGCGCGCCAGCGTCTCGGCGACCGGCCAGGCGTCGCCGTCCGGATCGCCGCGCGCCTCCGACCGACCGCCGGGATCGAGGTCCTCGCCCGTCACATCGAGGAAATAGAGACAGAACGGCAATTGCACGCCGCTGTCCCAGATCTTCTTCGCCTCGTGCACCGGAAAGCGCTTGCCGCGCGGAACGCCGTTCATGTCGGCGAGGAACGCGTCGACCTGCGTGATGTCCGGATTGGCTTTCAGGAAGCGCGCGAGCTCGCCGCCTGCCCTTGCCCCGTCGCGCGCCATGCCGTTCCCCTCATGCCTCGGTCTGCGGCACGCTACTGAAGCGGCCGCGGTGAGACAAGCAGCCCGGATCGGCTAGACAGGCTGGCGCTCGCTGGCGAGGCGCCGGGGTGGAGTTCCAGGGCGCGCGCACCGGCCTTGCGGGCCAGGCCGTCGAGGCGACCATGCCCGCGGCGAGTAGCACCTGAGCTCCCCGCCGCTGTCGCATCGAGGCAGATGCAACCGTGCCGGCGCGCCGCGACGGACGAGCGCTGTCAGGCGAAAGCAGCAGCGGCGCCTCGTTTCCTTTTTTCATCGGCACGCAGGAGCGAGACGTGCGTTTCGCGTGCTCTGGGTGCGACGTATGCAGCGTCGCGGCCTCGCGGATCTGAAGTACGGGCGGCCGTCGGTAGTGGCATTTGACCGCAACGGGCTGCGCGGATACGTTCAGGCCATGGTCAGAAGCGCCTTCACGGTGCTGCTGATGGTCTCTCTCCTGGGCATCGCGGCCTGCGGCGACGACAACGGGGACGAGGGCGGGACGACCGCCGCCCCGGACGTCGAAACTACTGCGACGACCGCCGCAGAGAACGACGAGGCGCAGCCAGCGAAGGTCAACCTCGAGCGGTTCCTGATGCAGGCCGGCGAGGAGCCCGGCTTCGAACCCATCGAAGAGCCCCGGACGGACCACGGCGTGCAGTCGCTCGGCGGGTTCTCTGCCGACGACGTGGAGCGGCTGCGCCGCGCAGGGTTCATCTCGATAACGTTCCAGCCGCTCAGCGGCGACGACGGCAACGCCGGCGTCACCACCGTCCTTCTGTTCAAGACCGCCGAGGGCGCGCGCGACTGGCTGGAGTACGAGACGAGCGACGAGGGGATCGACAGCATGGTCCCCGGGGCGAAACCGAAGCGCTTCACGGTCCCTGGCGTGCCAGGCGCGCGCGGCTGGACCGGCCGGGACAGGCACGACAATCCCATCGGCCACGGCTTCTGGGTGCAGGGCCGCTGCGAGATGGTGCTCGGCAACGAGGGCGAGGGCGACTTCGTCAAGCCGCTCTCGATCGGCGCGAAGGCCATCTACGACCGCACGAAGGGAGTGTGCCCGGAATGACAGGTCGCATGGAGACACATCGTCGCGCTCCAGCGTCGTCATCGCGATCGTCGCGGTCTGGAGCGTGTCGCGTGGGTCCGTCGAACTCGAACGGAAGCCATTCCGATCCCACGCGTTGCGAGCCTAGTCGCAGCCTGTTACGCGACCGGACCAACGGCTGACCAGGTAACTGGACCTCCGACCCGGAGCGTGACTGCTCCTTTGAGGCATAAGCACAAGGCCGTCCTCGGGCGCCGACACTGTCGCTTTGGACTGCCATGAAGGAGGGCCTCCTCTGGTGACACGCTCCGGCTGTCACCGAGGAGCGAGCTCAAAGGAGGCCCGTCTTCAATGTTGCACGCCGGATTGGATCTCAGTCGACGCAAGGTCGACGTCTGTCTTTTGAACGAGCACGGGGAACAGCTCGACCAGCTCGCCGTGGCGCCTGACGTTGACTCGCTGCGAACGCTCGCGAGACGAGTCGACGAAGTGCACGCAGAGCCGGTCTGCGCCGTCGTCGAGTCGATGACCGGCGCTCGGCTTGTCCACGACACGCTCGAGCAGGAGCGCTGGGACGTCGAGATCGCCGACGCCCAGAAGGTCAAGGGACTCGCGCCGCTGGCCTGCAAGACCGACAAGATCGACTCGATGGTGCTGGCGGTGCTGAGCCAGCGCGACCTGGTGCCGGCGATCTGGCTGCCCGATCCGCGCGTCCGCGAGCAGCGCGAGCTGGCGAGGTTCCGGATGCACCTGGTCGAGCACAAGTCGGCGCTCAAGAACCGGTCCATTCCACGCTGATCAACTTCGGCAGGCCCTGCCCGGTCACCGACCTGTTCGGGGCCGAGGGCCGCCGCCTGCTCGCCAAACTCGACGTTCCCGAGCCCTGGCGAGGCAACGTCACGGCGTCGGTCGAGCTGATCGACGAGCTCGAGCGCCAGATCGCAGAGCTCAACCGCCGGCTTCTCGAAGGCCACGCCGACCACCCCTACGTCGCGCTGCTGATGAGCGTCCCCGGGGTCGGCCGGGTGCTCGCGTTCACGATCGCCGCCGAGATCGGCGAGATCGAGCGCTTCTCATCGCCGCAGAAGCTGACCGGCTATACCGGCCTTTGCCCGCGCGTCAATCAGTCAGGAGACAAGGACCGCGGCGGGCCGTTGACCAAGCATGGGCCGACCTACCTGCGCTGGGCGCTGCTCGAGGCGACGATGACGCGCTGCGCACCCCGCCTACGCCGAGCGCTACCAACGCACCAAGCAGCGGCTCGGCACCCAGCGCGGCGCAAGGTCGACCAGGTCAGTCGGCGGGCGTGACGCACCGGGATCCGGATCGTCGCTCTTCCAGCGCTTCCGGGGCCTGACGCCCGCGACTGCGCGGCGACGCTTTCCATCGAAGCGGGCGACTGCGCTTGCGCCCGACCCAGGACGTTGCCCTGCTCGACGGCGCAGCTTCGGCGTGGATCCGCGGCGCCTCCGTGAGGTGCCCTGGCTGCGAGGCGCAGATCTGGCCTGATCCTCTCCGTCAGCCAGGCGTCCTCGAGCGCGGGCGATCGGACGGCGCGCCGGCGCTCCGCAGTTGTCGGAAGCGCCGTGCGGCTCACACCGAACACGCGGCAGCATCGACGGCTGGGAGCGGCGCGGAGTGCTCGAGCACCGCGGTCGAGCTCACTGCGCTCCGCGGCGACGGTCGATCACCTCGGCACGGCGAACACCGTCGCGGCCGATGCGGCCGCGTCGCTACTCGCTGCGCGACCGATCGAGACCCGACGGCGTACTCGCCCTGTGTGAGCGCGGATCTGCGCGACGCTGGCCCCGGTCGCGCTAGCGCTCGCGTTCTCGTCACGCAGAGCGGCGCGATGCTCGCATGCGTCGCCTCGTCACGACTGATCGGCTGCGCAGGCGCCTCGCCGGCGAGCGCTGCGCGAGCCACGCTGGCGGCTCGACAGCGCTCGCGATCGCGTTCGAGCGCGAGTTCGCGACCAGCAGCGTGATCGTCGTGAGCCATGCGACCGACGCGGTGCTTGCCAGCTCCGCGGCTCGGACGCTCACGCGATGCTGTGATCGCCGAGGCCGGCGACGATCGAGCGGTTGCGCCTCGACCCGGCACGCTCAGCGCCTGGGCCGGACTCGCGCCGAGCGTCCGCGGCTCCGACGGCAGAGCCCGGCTGCGGGCCGACATCTCGCGGCGAGTCCGCTCGCCGGCAGCGTCGCGAAGCGCTCGTCGATCGGGGCACAGCGCTCCGCACGCAGCGGAAGCCCGCTCGCGACGGCCTACGAGCGGATCGCGTCAGCATCGCGGCGACAGATCGCGCCTGGCCGCGGTCGCTGCGCGAAGACCTCGACCTGTCGCTCTGCGGCCTGCGCGACGGAGACCGCCGTGCCCGGCGCCCCGCAGCCGACTCGACGTCTCGATCGAGCAGGCGGCGCCGCACGAGCGCCTCGCGCTCGTCCATCGCGCTCAGGCCGCCGGGGCGCATCGCACGCTCGGCGCGCTCCTGCGTGTCAGCTGCCAGCCGCGCAACGTGACGCCGCGGACTTGCAGAGCCCTCGGCGCAGCTCGACCCTCGCGGCTGCCGCCCAGCGCGAGCCGATGGCACCTCTTCGTCAGGACGACAGCGACGTCGCGGTCGCTGAGCTGAGTGTCGCTTCGCGCGATAAGCGCGTTGCTGCGATGGGCGTCAGAGCCGGAGCGATGGGTTGACTGGGATCATTGGTGCTCGGCGGGAGTGGACGGCGTCGATGATCTCGGCGTTGTCGATGCCTTGGAGGTAGATCGAGTGATCCCGAGTTGCTGTGGCCGGTTTGGCGCTGGATGACGGTCAGCGGGACGCCCTCGCGGGCCATCTCGACGGCATGGGCGTGACGCAGCTGATGGGGTGCGAAGCGGCGCCGCACGCCGGCGGCCGTGGCAGTGCGTCGCAGGTCGGCGCGCACGGCTGCCGCTGACCACGGACGCCCGCGCGTCGGGCCGTTAATGACGCAGAAGAGTGGGCCGACCGGCAGCTCGGGCCGCAGGTCAAGCCATGGCCGTAGCTGCTCCCAAGCCCACTCGTCCATGCCGACCTGGCGACGGCGGCCGCCCTTGCCGCGTCGGACCAGCAGCGAGCCGCGGCGGCGGTCCAGGTCGGGCTCGCTTAGCGCCAGCGCCTCGTGGATGCGCAGCCCCGCCCGCCACAGCACGATGATCAGCGCGCGCAGGCGTCGCCCGTGCTGGCCACCGCCTGCCGCACGCATGACGGCGACGATTTCCTCTACGGTCGGCGGGTCCGCCGGGTAGCGCATGCCCTTGTTGCGTGGCGGGCGACCGGCGTGGAAGCCCGGCATGGTCGCCGGTGACCGACGTCGACCGGCACGGTCGAACAATTGCTCAGACATGACCCCTCCTCGGCTCGTAGGGCGAGCCGAGGATCGGCCCAACAGCGGCGGGTCCCCCAGGTCACCGCCGCCGCTCCGGCGGAAGCAGAAGCTCTCGCGACTCGCTTAAAGGACCAAATACCGCCGTACTCGCCCTCGTCCAAGCAGCAGTCGGGACTCGTAGCCGAGCCGGTGGGTCAAGCAAGCGCGTAGAGCTGCCAGTCGTCGGGGATGCCCTTGAGGCTGTGGGTGCCGCGGTCCTCGAAGCGGAGGCCGGAACCGGCGGTGAGGTCGCGCACCGTGCGCGACACGAGGACTTCGTCGCCGGCTGCCTTGCTCATGATCCGAGCCGACACGTGGACGGCGAGGCCGGCGATGTCGTCGCCTCGGAGCTCGATCTCGCCGACGTGGACGCCGGCGCGAGCATGGAGGTCCTCGGCGGGTAGCGCCTCGAGGATCCAGCGCGCAGCCTGGGTTGCGCGCGCGGGCCCGGAGAAGACGGCGAGGACGCCGTCGCCCGTTGACTTGATCAGGCGGCCGTCGAAGCGTTCCAGGCCGTCGTCGACGATCCTGGCGTGGCGGTCGAGCCGGGCGGTCCACGCCGCATCTCCAAGTCTGCCGAGCTGGTCGCTGGACCCCACGAGGTCCGTGAAGAGGATCGTTGCGAGCACCCGCTCCGCGTGCGTCACGGGCTGGGGAGCTCCGACGAAGTCGCGCAGCTGCGCGAGTATCTCCGCTGTGTCCCCGAGCCACGGGAGGTGCTCGGCGCCGGGCAACTCAACCATCTTGGCGCTGGGGATCCGCTGCGCAGTGACACGGGCGGCCTTGATCGGCAGGACCCGGTCGTCCGTGCGGCTGAGGATGAGCGTGGGCTGACGGATCGCCGGCAGCGCGTCCCACGCTGAGAGCCCGTCGGCCCAGGACTCGTAGTACTTGCGCGCGACGGCCGGGGAGGCACAGGCACGCTGCAGCACACCCCACGCCGTGTCGGCGTCACGTGTGCCCGCCAGCCAGACGTCTCCGTCGCGTCCCTCGCCCCAGGTCTCCGCGGTCCGCCGGATGAAGTCCTTCCACGCCTCGTGCTCTGCGTCGGTCATCTCGCCTTTGGCCCGCGGATCGAACAGGCAGGCGGTTGCGTCGAGCATGACGAGACGTCCGACTCGGTCAGGCCTGGCGGCAGCCGCCAAGCAGGCCGTCGCGCCGCCCTCGGAGACCCCGACGACCGTCGGGCAGCTCAGACCGGCCGCGTCCATCACGCACACCAGCTGCTCGATGCGCTCCTCGACCGGTGGCGCCACATCGACGGGGTCGGACGCACCGGTGCCCGGCTTGTCGTAGACCGCGACTCGCCCGAACACCGCCAACTCGGTGAAGAACTCGCGCGGCTGTGGGTACTGCCAGAAGAGGTCGACGTTGGAGACCCAGCCCGGCACGAACAGTATCTCGGCCGGTCCGTCACCGAAGACCTGCCAGGCGATCTTGACGCCGTCGTGCTCGACGTAACAGGTTCGCGGTGTCTCCACGAGCATGTTCTAACCGACCGCGGTATGTCCACGCTGTCCAACGACGACCAGCGACCGCACGGACAAGAGGCATCAGCCGTTACGAGGCTTGCGCGTACTGCTGCTTTCCATGGAGGGTGTCGCATAAACCGGCTGCTCTGGCGGTCTTTTCGTCTGACCCGGTCGGGACCATGGGCTGGTCCCCGAGCGAAGGTGAGCAGTGGCGCAGAACTTTCTTTCGTGCGATCGTGAGCAGGAGCTGTTGTTGCCGCCGAGTCTGCGTGAGTGGCTGCCCGAGGAGCACTTCGCGTGGTTCGTGCTCGACGCGGTCGGCGAGCTGGATCTGGCGGCGTTCTACGCGGCCTATCGCGCCGACGGTTAGGGTCGCGGCGGCGCACGATCCGGCGATGATGGTCGCGCTGTTCGTCTACGCCTACGCGATCGGGGTGCGCTCGTCGCGCGGGATCGAGCGGCGCTGCTCGCGACGATGTCGCGTTCCGCGTGATCACGGCCAACCAGGCGCCCGATCACGCGACGATCGCGCGGTTCCGCGCGCGTCACGAGGCGGCGATCGCCGGCTGTTCGGCGAGGTGCTGGCGCTCTGCGCGCGCAGCGGGACTGGTCCAGGTCGGGATCGTCGCGGTCGACGGCACGAAGATCGCCGCGGCCGCGACCCATCACGCGAACCGCGAGCTATGAGCAGATCGCCAGGAGATCCTCGAGGAGGCCGCCGGATCGACGCGGCCGAGGACGAGCTGTTCGGCGAGGCGCGCGGCGACGAGCTGCCCGAGGGGCTGCGCACCAGCGGCGATCGGCGCAAGCGGCTGCGCGAGGCCAAGCAGGCGCTCGACGCCGAGCGCGCCGCGCAGGCGAAGAAGATTCCGCGCGACCGCGCCGAGCGCCTGTCGAGTGCCGGCGCCGGCTGCGCCAGGACTGGGAGCTCGAGCGCCACGTCGTCGCCGAGCACGCGGCGTGGCACGCGCGCGGGATCGCCAGCGACGGCTCGCGGCGGATGGTCGGCGCCCGCGCACAACATCAAGCCCTACCCGCTGCCCGACGAGCCGGCCGGCAAGATCAACGTCACCGACCCCGACTCGCGCAACCTCAAGACGACGCGCGGCTGGGTGCAGGGCTACAACGCCCAGGCCGTCGTCGCGACCGGGCCAGATCGTGGTCGCCGCCGAGATCAGCACCGAGTCGCTGGACACCGCCAACCTGCAGCCGATGATCGAGACCGCCTGCGCGAGAGCTCGCAGCCGCCGGCGTCGACGAGACGCCCGGCGTCGTGCTTGGCCGACGCCGGCTACTGGAAGAACGACGCGATCGAGGCGCTCATCGCCAGGCATCCAGACGCTCGTCGCACCCGACGCCGACCGCCGCAAAGAACCACGGCCGGGCCGCCGCGGCGGCCTCTATGACTTCACGCGCCGCGTGCTGGCGACCGACTGGGGCAAGCAGCTCTACCTCAGACGCCAAGGCACGGTCGAGCCCGTCTTCGGCCAGATCAAGGCCAACCGCGGCGCCGACCGGTTCTTGCGCCGCGGCCGGTCAGCCGTCAGATCGGAATGGCGGCTACTCACCGCGACCCACAACCTCCTCAAGCTCCACCGACACCAACTCGCGCCCGCCTGACCACGGGGCCGTTCGCCAGAAGCGGACCGACCGGGCGGGCATCGCCCCAGCGACGATCACCCACACGGCTCGCTCCCAGCCGCCAACGGTCTGCGCGACACCCTCCGCGATTTGCGCAAGTCCGAGCGACGCCTCCGGGACGCCTGCAGCTCGTCCATCTGAGCGGCGAGGACATCGGGCGCGCAGACGCTTCCCTTCATCCGTTAGCAGCAGGTCGCGGTCCGTGTGCGTTCCCTCACCAGCGCTCCGACTGAGTCGCGTCCGACTTTCACGGGCGATCGACGCTCACGAAGGGGGCTCCTGCGAGCGAGGGCTCCACTCAAGAGTTCGAACAGCGTCTGACCGATGAGGCTCTTAGCCATTTCTTGGATCCGGGGATCGAGTGGGCCCCGGTGGCTCACTCATTGCTTTCCGCCGAGAGCTATCGCGGCTTTGACGGCGTGCGACGCTTCTGGGGCGAGTTCCTCTCGACCTGGGAGAGCTACAGGGTTGAGCCGCTGAGCTTCTCCGACGCCGGTGATCAGGTGGCGGTTGTGGTGCACATCATCGGCCGGACGCACGAGCTCGAAGTCGACGAGACTCGATCGTCGCTGTTGACTCTTCGCGATGGACGGGTCGTCCGCGTCCAATCCTTCGCCGACCCCGAGGGTGCGCGCGAGGCCGCCGGGTTGCCGCCATAGCCCGAGGCCCGCAGTGTCGCGTTGCGCGACAAGTAGAAGGCGCGTCTCGTTTCTTCGCGGTACAGCTGGATCGTGTGATGACGGCGATCATCTCTTCGACCCTGGGGGGATCGGCCTCGCTCGGGAGCGACGCGCGCGTCAAGATCGCGGCAGTACGTGACGTACGACATGGGAGGACTCGGGTGACGAGCTACGCAGTCGCACGACTGGAAGAGATCGACGAGCTGACCGACGGGCGCGAGCCGTTTCGACCCGTCAGGCACCACTTCGGCATCACGTCCTTCGGTGTCAACGCTTGGACGGCCCGCGAAGTGGGAGACCGGATCATCAACGAGCACGACGAGTCCGACCCCGACTCCGACGAGGAGCTGTACCTCGTTGTGCGAGGGCGAGCGACGTTCGAGCTCGACGGCGACCGGGTGGCTGCGCCCACGGGGACTTTCATCTTTGCGCCTCCCGGCGTGAAGCGGACGGCGTTCGCCGAGGAGCCCGAGACGACGGTCATCGCGCTCGGCGGCACCCCGGGAAAGGCGTACGAGCCCGACGGCTGGGAGCTCTGGGCCCCGCTGAACCCGCTCTATGAGGCAGGCGAGTACGCCGAGGCGGCCGATCGCGGACGCCAACTGGTCGAGGCTCATCCGCAGTACGCCGGGCTGCTCTACAACCTCGCCTGTTGCGAGAGCCTCGCGGGCCGGACGGCTGACGCGGTCGATCACCTCGGACTCGCGATCGACCGCTCGGAGCGGTGTCGCTCGTACGCACAGGATGATTCGGACTTCGATCCGATCCGCGATCAGCCCTCGTTCAAGGAGTTGATCGAGCGCAAGGGATAGGAGACCTTCAGCCGGGTGGTGTCATGTAGACGGGACTGCTGCGTTTCGTGCAAAACCGCTAGTCCGACAGCCCCACGGCTTCGAGGGCCTGCGACTCGTCCAAGTAGACGTGCCAAGCGACGATCCGTCCGCCGCGAAGTGTCCAAACGTGCGCGCCCGTGATCTTGACCTCCACGCATCACTCAACTCGAGTAGCTCCGAATGGATTCGAACCATCGACCTCACGATCATGAGTCGTGCCCCCGCCGTATGAAAGGGCGGGCGCGGGCGGGCACAGGAGGTGGCGAAACCCCGGCATGGCGACCGTTTCGCGGAGACTCGGTAGTCGCCGGATGGATCCGCCCTTGCTCACACTGGTGGACCCGTGGTGGACCCGCGCGTAACCAGCATTCCGGATCCCGCGGGACCAGCCATGGCAGGAAGCGATGCCGCCGGCGACGGTGGTCAGCTGGGCTTGTCGCGAGATCGCTCGATCGTGCGGGCGACCTCGACACGCGAGGATGCCCCGAGCTTCACGAACACGTTGCGGAGGTGTGATTCGATGGTCTTCTCGCTGAGGAAGAGCTCGGCTGCGATCTCGCGGTTGGTTCGGCGGTCGGTGACGAGGTCGGCGATCTCGCGCTCGCGCCCGGTGAGGGCGGCGACTCCGGAGTCGGCTCCTGTGGCGGGGCCGCGCACCTCGGCGCGGGCGCCGAGCTTGCGCAGCTCGCGCCGAGCGGCGTCGCGTTCGCGCGCGGCGCCGCACGCGGCCAGCTCGGCCTCGGCCTCGCGCAGGGCGGGTATGGCCGCGTCGCGGGCACCCGTCTGGGCCAGGGCGCGGCCCTGGAGGTTGCGGCT
Source organism: uncultured Thermoleophilaceae bacterium (assembly GCA_963762265.1). GTDB lineage: Bacteria > Actinomycetota > Thermoleophilia > Solirubrobacterales > Thermoleophilaceae > JACVRW01. The sequence continues at coordinate 199,612 of CAVXKC010000008.1, forward strand.
GAACGCCACCTCGATGCGGGCGCCGATAGACGCGAATGCGTCCGCGCTCCCGGACGCGAGCTCGGCGGCTCCTGAGGCGTCTCCGGCCGCGAGCGTCAGCGCCGCCCGTGCCCGCAGCGCGGTCCCGCGCGGTATCCCCAGCTCCATCGCCGCGGCGTCCTCCTCGGCGCGCACGACGTAGTGCTCGGCGTGTTCCGGGCTTCCGGCGCCGAGCTCGGCCAGCGCCAGTGTCTCCCAGAAGAAGCCGCGCTCGACCGGCATGGCTCCCTCGATGTCCTCGCCGATGAGCGGCCGCAGCAGCTCAACGGCCTGTGCGGGCTGATCCGACTCGATCAGGGCGCAGGCGAGGATCCATGCGGGGCCGACGCCGGCGCTCGGACCCGCTCCGCCGATCTTGCGGTGGGAGATTCGCATGCTCTCCTCGGCGCAGGCGATCGCGTCGCCGAGCTCGCCGAGGTAGTAGTGCGCCCAGGCGCGCTCAAAGAGCGCCCACGGCAGGAAGTGGGCGGCGCCGTCCAGCCGCGTGGCCTCGACCGCTACGTCGCACACCTCCGCCGCCTCCTCGAGCCGTCCGAGCGTCTCAAGCGGGTAGCACTTGACCAGCAGCATCGGCACGAGCGGGCGCGCGCCGTCGCTGCGTCGGGCGATGTCGATTAGGCGGTCCACGTGCGCGAGCGCCGCTTCATAGTGTTCGAGGTAGTTCTCGGCCCAGCCGAGGTGGTAGAGGGCGTCGAGGTGTTCGGCGAGCTCCTCGTCGGGAAGCTGGTCGATGACCGCGAGCGCCTCGGCGCGATGCTGGCGCGCGGGCGCGATTCGGCCCGCGCCCGCCTGGGCCAGGGCAAGGGCGGCGGCGGCCCCTCCGAGCAGCGGCCGGGACTCCACGGTGCGGGCGGCGGCCAGCGCCCCTTCGCCCATCTCGATCGCGCGCTCGAAGTCGCGGCCGAACACTCCGTCAATCGCCAGCTCGATCTGGAGGGCCGCGCGCCCGACCGTGTCGCTTTCGGGCAGCCCTTCCCAGGCCGCCGTGAGGCGTCCGTGCGCCTCACGGTCGCGTCCCAGCCAGCGCTCCACCGCGGCGCAGCGCGTCGTCAGCTCTACGCGCAGCGGGTCCGCGGGCTCCCGGATGAGATCGATTGCTTCGAGCAGCGCGGCCCTGCATGGCTCGAGCTGCCCGGCCGAGCGCAGCGCCTGGGCAAGCTGTCGCCGCACTGCGATCTGACGCTCAGTGTCGGGTGCCGGCAGCAGCCGCAGTGTCGCTTCGAACCAGCGCGCCGCGACAACCGGTGCGCGGGGGCGCTCGCCTCGCCGGCGTCGATCAACAGCGCGATCGCCGCCTCGTCGCCCTGGCGAGCCGCGTATTCGACGTGGTGCGCGCGAGCGGTCGCCGAGGCGCCCCGCTCGACGAGCGCGGCGGCGGCGCGCGCGTGGGCGGCAATCCGCCACCCGGCCGGGGTGTTCTCGTAGACGGCGCGCCGCACGAGCGGGTGGCGGAAGATGAAGCGGCGAGGCAGCTCGGTGGGCCTCACGAGGTCCACGGCGAGCAGCCGGTCGAGCGCCGCCAGGCCATCGTCCTGGCCCAGCCCGGCGATCTCGGCCGCGATGTCCGGCTCGAACGGGTCGCCCGCGACCGCGGCGGCCTGGAGCAGTGCCTGGGTGTCTTCGGCGAGCGAGGCGACCTCCTCCACCACGGACGCGGCGATGCCGGCGGGGACCGTGTCGTTGCCGCCCGCCGCGAGGTGCCGGCCGCCGGCACCACCGGTGCGGGCCAGCTGCTCTAGGTAGAACGGGTTTCCGCAGCCCTGGTCGTAGATGGCGCCGAGCTCCCGCGACGATGCGTCGGCTGCCAGGAGGTCCGCCGCCTCCTCCTTCGTGAGCGGCCCCAACGCGATGCGTTGCACCCCACGTGCCGCGAGCGCGGCTGTCAAGCGCGGCGGCGCCTGGCCGGAGCGGAAGCCCATTACTAGCAGCAGCCGTGCGTCGGCCGGGCGGCGCAGAACGGCCTGGATGAGCTCGAGCGAGGCGTCGTCGCCCCAGTGGACATCGTCCAGGATCACTACCAGCGGCTTGTCGGCGGCGAGACGCTCGAGCAGGGCGCGGATCGCGCGATGGGCGCGGTAGCGCTCGTCCCCGGTGGTGGGCCCACCGGCAACGGATTCGGCCCGCAGGGACGGGAAGATGCGTCCAAGCTCGGCTCGCAACTCGCCGGGCCAGTCCACCATGTCCTCATCGAGTGACGCGAGGTACGCGTCGAAGGCATCGGCCGCAACCCCGAACGGCAGGTAGGTCTCGAACTCCGACGCAACCCCGTGGAGGACGATGTGGCCGCGCTCCTCGCAGCGCCGGCGTAGCTCCTCGAGCAGCCTGGTCTTGCCGATCCCGGGCTCGCCTTCCACCGTGAGGCAGCGCTGTGGCCCCGAGTCGAGGCCCTCGAGCACGCCGTCGATCTGCGCCAGCTCGGCCTCGCGGCCGACCAGCGATTGCGAGACCATCCCGGCGAGCTTAGCCACGACCGGCGCCCGCCGAGAGGCGGGCGCCGGGGCACGTCGGCGGGTTTGGTGCCGGCGGTCAGGCGGGCGCGGGGGCCGCCCGGGTCTCGGGCTCGACCTTGGGCAGCCAGCCGAGCGAGCGCGGCAGCCACCAGTTCCAGTCGCCCAAGAGCTTCATCGACGCCGGTAGTAGCACGCCGCGGATCACTGTCGCGTCGAGCAGGACGGCGACCGCGAGGCCGACGCCCATCTGCTTGAAGTCGAGCAGCGAAAGGACGGCGAAGATGGAGAAGACCGCCACCATCACCGCGGCCGCGCTGGTCACGACCCCGGCCGTCGTCCGGATTCCGTGCGCGACGGCTTCCTCGGTGCTCATGCCGCGGTCGTACGCCTCCCGGACCCGGGTGAGGATGAACACGTGGTAGTCCATCGACAGCCCGAACAGGATCACGAACAGGAACAGCGGCAGCCAGGGCACGATCGCCCCGGTCGAGTTGAAGCCGAGCAGGCTCTCGGCCCACTCGTTCTGGAACACGGCGACCAGCACGCCGTAGGCGGCGCCCACTGAGAGCAGGTTCAGGAGGATCGCCTTGATCGGGATCACGATCGACCTGAAGGTCACCAGCAGCAGCGCGAACGCCGCGAGCAAAACGAACCCGAACACGTACGGCAGGTGGTCGACCATGCTGTCGTTGAAGTCGCGTGTCTGCGCAGCCGGGCCGGTCACGCTGACCTCGGCGCCGCCGACCTGACCGAGCGTCGCCGGGACGATGTCGTCCCTCAGGGCGTCAAGCGCCCGCCCTGACAGGTCGTCGTAGCCGTCGCCGGCCGTCGGGATGGCGATCTGCGCAACCGTCTCGTCTGGGTTGACCCGAACCTCGATCGCCCCGGGGAACAGAACGTCGCCCCCCGTGCGCAACTCGAGCCGGTCGATCTGGTCCGTGATCGCCGCGGCGGTCACATCCTCGGCCTCGACCACGACCGTGGCCGCCGAGTTCTCGCTCGGGAAGGCATCCTGCACGCGGTTGAACGTCTGCACCACGGCCAGGTCCTGCGGGTAGGACTCCGGGCCGGGGTTGGCCGTCTTCATGTCCAGCGCCGGGTACGCCAGCGCCAACAGGACGCCGGTGGACACCACGGCGGCCACCACGGGGCGCCGCAGCACCCGCCCGGTGATCCGTCCCCAGAGGTCCAGCCTCGCAACGCGGGCCTTGACGCCGCCGAGCAGCCGGCCGCGTCTGCGGTCGACGCGGTCTCCCATCTTCGAGAGCAGCGCCGGCAGCACGGTCAGCGAGCCGACCATCGCCAGCGCGACGACCACGATCGTGCCGGTCGCATACGAGGCGAAGTCCGCCGCGCCGGCCAGATACATGCCGGCCATCGCGGTCACGACCGTGAAGCCCGAGACCAGCACGGCACGGCCGGAGGTCGCCGCCGCGGCGTCGATCGCCGCCTCGTGACCGCGGCCCGCCTCGCGTTCCTCGCGCACCCGCCGGACGTAGAACAGCGCGTAGTCCACACCGACGGCAAGACCGATCAGCAGCACTACCGAGCTGATCGAGTCCGACACCGGCGAGATCTGGCTGATCGGGCCGATGATCCCGACGGTCGCGAGGACGGCCGACAGCGCCAGCAGGACCGGCACCCCGGCAATCAGGATCCCGCCGAACGCCAGCAGCAGGATCGTGAGGGTGACCGGCAGCGAGATGAACTCCGCCTTGTGGAGATCGCCGTTGATGGCCTTCATCAGCTCCTTCTCGCTGCTGGCCTCGCCGAAGGCCTCCACAGTGAAGTCCGGATGGGCCTTGGCGACATCGGCAATGGCGGCGACGGGGGCGTCGATGGCAGTCTTGGCCTTGGTCTCGTCGCCCGGGAGCTCGTAGCCGACGAGCGCCGAATGGCCGTCGGGCGACACCTTCGCGCCGCCGCCGGCGTACGGGCTGGTCAACTCGTCGACGCCCTTGGTTCCGTCGAGGCGCTTCATCACGTCGGCCACGACGGCCTTGAACTGCGGGCTGCCGGCCTTCGCCGACGTGCTCTGGATGAGAACGCCCTCGTCCGACCTCTTGGGGAAGGCGTGGTAGATGGTGCTGTCGGCGTGACCGGCCTCGCCGACGCCAGAATCCGCGTATTCGAGGCTGTTGGTGCCCGCCATCCCGCCCAGGACAAGGGCGAGGACGACGAACGCCAGCCACCCGCCAATGGCGGTCTTGCGGTGCCGGGCGCTCCAGCGTCCGACACGTGCTGCGAGGTTGTTCTGGGTAGCCATCGAGTCTCCTCAGGTGGGTTGCGTGAACTGGGGGCAGCCTGCTCGCAACCGGCTCCGGGTTCATCCGGGGTGACCCCTGAACCCATCCCTCAACGGCGGCTCCGCGGGCTGGGGAGAGCGATCAGGGGTCGGTTCAGGGGGGCTCCCCGATGACCACGCGCTGCGCAGCGCGCATGCTTGTGGCGTGCCTTCCTTCCTCCTCCACCACCAGCACGAGCCGCACGAGTGCGCCGCGGCGTTCGCCGCCTGGAAGGGCTTCGACAGCCCGCTGCGGGATAGCTCGGCGCTGTCGAGCTGCCTGGCCGGCGGCCACGGACTGTGGTGGCGGGTGCAGGCCGCGGACCGCTCGGTGGCGCTCGCCCTCCTCCCGCGCTTCGTGGCCGCCCGGACCGAGCCGATTCAGGTCAGAGACTCGCGGATTCCCTGACGCGCTCTCCGACCGTCCTCTTCCTGGCCGCCCGCCGCTCGGCGACGCTTGGAACGGCCGTCTCCTGAACTCCGAGAGCGCGGGCGCGACACCGGGACACGCATCTCAAGGCCGTCAAAGCGGCAAGCAGCGCGGCAAGACCTCGGTCCCAAACCCTGCGCGTTAGCTCGTCGTCGCCCGCGCCAACCAAAACTCTCGCAAGGAGCCGCCCAGAGTCAGCCCAACTTGGCTCACATCCGTCGCACAAAGCGGTAGCGCGCGTTCCTGCCCCCTGGCCGTGCTTATGCGACGTGAGGGGGATCCGGGGCAAGCGCCCACAGCGACCCGTCGGCCACCGGCCGACGAACAACGCGCCCCTCGCCGGTGGCGGTAATGAGGGCGGCCTCGACGCCGGCGGAGTCAGGGACGCTGAGGTGCTCCGCCATCACGGCAGCCACTTCGGCCGTCGTCAGCTCGTAGGGGAAGGCCCTCAGCACCTCGACTGGGTCGGTGGCCGGTGGTCGGCGCGCGAGAGCGGGGTCCAGGTTGGCGATAACCACGTCGTAGGCCTCGATCGGCTGAAAGCCCCCGGCTTCCAGCCTTTGCCCGTCAGCGCCGTCGAAGACGAGCGAGGGCGCGGTATAGCGCACCGCGCCGTCGGTGTTCGCCGCCCGGTCTTGGAACGCGGTTGGGGATCCCGCCGCCGTGCGCGCACGCGCGCGGTCGCTCTCGTAGGCCGCCACCACCTCGGGATGGTCGATCCGACCCACGACGGCGTCGGCATCCAGGCCGTCGACGCGCGCGAGCGCCGAGCGCAGCGTGCCGGGGTCGTCCAGGGCTCCGGTCGTCGTGAACTGCGCCAACTGCAGCGCCCGCAGCGCGGCGTCCTCGAGCGGCGGCGCGGCCAGCCGCGTGGCCACGATCGCGCGGCATGCGGGAGAGGTGGCGCTCAGCCGCGCCTTCGGTGTGACCTGAAAAGGCATGCCGAAGCGGCGAAAGCGCCCGTAGCCGAGCGCCGATCGTGTCGGCGTATAGCCCCGTGAGGCGTACTGGGCGGCGTCCTCGGTGAGCCCGATCATCACGAGCGTCCAGCGCAGCTGGTCGCCGTAGCGCCACCGCAGCGTCGTGTGCGCCGGCCAGGCGGAGTACGCCCACGGACAACCGGGATCCGTGAAATGGGTGACGTCGATCACCGCATGGATGGTCGCAGCTGGCACCTGAGCTCAGGCAGCCAAGCGTGCACGTCGGCTCGCCGCGTCCTACGATCCGGTCTCTTCCACGAACTAAGAGGAGACCATGAAGCTGATCGGAGCAGGCCTGCCGCGCACCGCGACGACGACCCAGATGATCGCGCTCGAGATGCTCGGGCTGCCCAGCTACCACATGCGGGACATGATGGCCGACCCGGCCACGAGCATTCCGCAGTGGCGCAAGGCTTTCGAGGGCGACGGCCCCTGGGAGGAGCTCTTTGACGGCAAGGAGTCGATCGTCGACTGGCCCGGCTCGTACCACTGGCGCGAGCTGATGGACGTCTACCCCGACGCCAAGCTGCTGCTGAGCGTGCGCTCGCCCGAGAGCTGGGTCGAGAGCATGCACAACACGATCGCCGGGATCTGGTACGGCGACGGCCTGATGCACCACCTCGCTATGGCGCAGTACCAGATCGACCCGCTCTACGCCTCGTGGATCGACCTGCTCCAGGACATGTGGCGCAAGGCCGAGATCATGGTGCCGAGCCAGGGCGACCGCGAGCAGATGGCCGCGGAGTTCGAGCGCTGGAACCGGGAGGTCATCGACACGGTGCCCTCCGACCGGCTGCTGGTCTGGGACCCCAAGGAGGGCTGGGAGCCGCTCTGCGAGTTGCTCGAGGTTGGGGTGCCCGACGCGCCGCTGCCGAACGTCAACGACACCGAGAACTTCCAGAAGAACCTGATCATGGGGCCGGCCGTCGAGGCGATCAACGCCTGGTGGGATGAGAACAAGGGGCTCGAGGACAAGGCCGCGCAGCGCCCGGCGCCCGCGCACGGACCGGCATAACCGCAAGCCCGGCCCCCCACCGACGCCCAACATCAGCAGCACGTGAGCGAAGCCCTGTCGCGCCACGTACCTGCTCTCGCTGCGGACGACCCACGAGCGCGTGGATCCCAAGCGAACGCGCATCTGCTCCGCGGCGTGATGCAGAAGCCGAATGCCCGCGATTCCGGCACGCGCAGGCCGTCCGGGGCGGGCGCTGCACGCGGTGGTCGGTCCGCTGCCGCTCTCGCCGCGAGAGGAGCAGCCTCCGCAGGAGCCGTGGACAGCCCCCTACCAGGCGGTGGCCGTTGCTTGACCCGTCTCTTGCGGCGAGGGGACGGCGTGACCAATTGCGCCTGCCGCTTGGCGGGGCGGTCGTGCAGCTTTGCAGCGCCGCGCTCTTGCTCCGCGCCAGTCGTGTCGCTCGCTCAGCCGCGGGTGGCCACGGCCTCGATTTCTACGAGCTGGTCGGAGAACCCGAGGATGCTGACGCCGACGAGTGTGCTCGGCGGTCCGCCGCTGCCGAAGTAGTGCTCGATCACCTCCCATGCGGCCAGGAGGTCGGCGCGTTCGCTCGAAGCCACGTATACGGTCGTCTTCACGACGTCCTCGGGTCCGCAGCCGGCGGAGCGCAGCGCGGCGAGCAGGTTGTTCATTGTGTGATGGGTTTGGCTCGCGACGTCGTCAGGGCTGACCACGCGCCCTTCCGAGTCGATGGGGCATGCGCCGGCCGTGAAGACGGTGCTGCCGGGCGGGGCGATCGCGGCGTACGAGTACGGGACCCCCGCGTACAGCGGAGGGGCAGGGATCAGCTTCCGGGTCACCGGCGCAGTATCGCCTGTGACTGGCGTCGGAGGAGTAGATGAGGGTGCGGGACTTCCGGGCCCTGCGCCTGCACCGGATCAGCTCCGAGCGTGTTCGGCTGACGATCGGCTCACGCTCGCTTCCATCGGTGATTGCGGGAGCGCGGATGTCGTCGTCCGGTACGACCGCTGATCGGCCCGAGCGAGAGCGAGCTGAAGGCCGGCCGAGACGTCCGCGTCGCGCGCGAAGCGGCGGAGTCAGATCAGGTGCGTCTCGTTCGCGGTGGGGCGGCGCTGGTGCAATAGTCGCTTGGTGGAAGAGACAGGCTGGCCGCCAAGCGGCCGGGTCCACCTAGCGCAGGCGGCGATCGTTGTCGCGCTGGTCGCGGTTGCCGGGCTCGGCTGGCTGCTCACGGACGAGCGGATGGCTGGCATGGACGAGGGCCCCGGGACCGACCCCGGATCGCTCGGCTTCTACGTCTCTGTCTGGATCGTGATGATGGCGGCGATGATGCTCCCGTCGGCTGCACCGATGGTCGTCGTGCACTCGGCGGTCCAGCGGCGCAGGCGCGAAATCGGTCGCGACGGGAAGGTGGGTGGGTCCGTCGCCTTCGTTGGCGGCTATCTGGTTGTTTGGGCGGCGTTCGGCGTGGTGGCCTACGCGCTATTCGAGTTGCTCCGTTCGCTCGACGTCGAGGCCCTCTCGTGGAGCCGCGCCGGCCGCTACGTTGCGGCCGGGGTGATCGTGGCCGCGGCGGTCTACCAGCTGACTCCGCTCAAAGACGTGTGCCTTGCGAAGTGCCGCAGCCCACTGGCCTTCGTGGTCGGATCGTGGCGGCCCGGGCGGATTGGTGCTGCGCGCATGGGTATCGAGCACGGCGCCTGGTGCGTGGGCTGCTGTTGGGCGCTCATGGCAACGCTCTTCGCGCTCGGCCTGATGAGCATTACGTGGACGGTCGCGATCGCCGCCGTGATCGCGCTGGAGAAGCTGTTGCCTTGGGACGGCGTCCACCGTGGCGTCGCCCTGCTGTTGATCGTTCTCGCACTAGGCGTCGCGCTGGCACCGGACGACGTGCCCGGCCTGACCATTCCAGCCGACGGCGAGATGCCGATGGACGGCGCCGCGATGCCTGCGATTGATCGCTGAGCTACGCGCTCTCGGACGAGTACTCGAAGGTCGCCTCGTAGCCACAGCGGCCGCTCAGCTCGAACTCGAGGGGACCATCCTCGACGCTGAGCAGCTCCGTAACGACCTCCCTGCCGGATCTGTTGTGGCCCGGGATCACACAGGTCACGGTCTCCTGGGCGTCCACCGGCTCGCGGACGCGCACCGTGACCTGACCGCCGGCGCGAAACCAGCCCCGTCCCGGAGTGTGGTCCACCTCGATCGCCACGTGGCGCACGCCAAGCAGGGTGCTGGGCTTCCAGACCCAGGGGAATTGCAGCTCGGGTGTGCCACCAAGGCGCCCCAGGAAGATGCTCTCGAGCGCCTCGCGCTGACGCTCATCCCCGCGTGCGTCGACGTAGAGGGCAAAGCTCCACGGCGAGCCCGGTTCGTCGTCGTCGTATCGATTCGCGAGCACAGCGCGCATCCCGACCAAGTCGACCTCGCCGGCCTCGCCCGCCTCGATCTGCCAGGAAAGCGATCCCAAGCAGACACCGTAAGTCGAGCGCCCACCCTGCCGCCCACCGATCCTTCGACACGGACAGACCGCCTCGCAGTTACACGCCTCCAGGTAGGTACCCGAGATCCGCCACGGTAGGTAGGGGCCGAGGTCGACAGCCATGCGCCAGCGCCACGCTACACCCGTGCAATCGGACGAGCGCCACGAAGCGCCCCGGCGGCCGACGACGCCACGCTGCTGCTCTTCGCGTCAATATCGCAATGGACGACCACCAGGAGCGTCCCCCGCGAGCCGACGCTAGCTCCTACATCTCGCAGACCGCGATGGCTGGGGCGTCGTTGCGGGCCTTCTCGGTCGCCGTCGACAGCTCGGCGAGGCGCGTGTACGTCAAGTGGTCGGCGTTGATTCCGAGCGCCACCGCGTCGTTCGGGCTCGAGGCGCTCGATCAGGTTCTTCGAGGCGAGCATCCGCCCGCCCGACGCGCATGCTTCGATTCTGGCGGCCTCGTTGACCTCGTCGCCGAGCGCCGTCACCTCGCTGCGCCCAGTCGTCGTGATCCACCCGACGTAGGCGGTCGACCCCCAGTGCAGCCCGAAGCGCAGGACAGCGTCGTCGAGCTCCAGTTCGCTGCGCGCCGCCACGCCTGCCATCGCGCCTCGCAGATCGCGGGCCGCGGTGATACAGGCCCGCGCCGCCGCCGACTCCGAACCCGCGGTCTCGGCGAGGAAGAACGCGCCCACGCCGTCGCCGACGTGCCGGCCGACCAGGCCGCCGGCGTCCACGACGCACCGGTCGGCAGCCGCCACGAACCGGCGGCCGACGGCGAAGTAGCCGGCAGTCGACAGGCGACGCGCGAGGCTGGAAGAAGCCTCAAGGTCGGCGAACAGGATCGCCGCCGGTCGCCGGGCGGGCTGCGCGACGCCCAGCATCCGCGCGAAATGCTTGAGATCGCCCATCGACGCGACCGCTCCGAGCGTCGCCATTCCCACCACGGGCTTGTAGAGCAACGCGGTGCCCGCAAGCCTCCCGTCCGCCGCATGGATCCGCACGCCGGTCGCCCAGGACTCCGACTGCGATCGCCCAAAGGCCGTGCTCCGCTGCGGGAAGCTCACGGCCTGTGCGGACTCGGGCACCAAGCCATCGACGAGATCGCGAAACTCCGAAGCCACCATCTTGGCGAGAGCGTCCCGCCCACCCGGCACGTCGGTCAGCGCCCAGCCGCCGATCGCCTTGAACTGAGTCCGCTGGATCTCGATGGTGTTCGGTCCGCTGCCCCCCTCCATCCGCGCCGCCGAGGCCTCCTCCCCGAAGTAGAACGCCCCCAGCGGCACCGCAGCCAGGCCGAGCGTCTGGCCATAGCTCAATCGGAGCTCGTCGGTCGTGAAGGCATGGCGAAACTCGCGATCGACGAGCTCAGCCCAGTAGCCGGCGAGGTTGAGCGCCCCCGCGGCGGCAGCAAGCGTGGGGTCCTCCGGGAGTGAATGCGTGGTCTCGTCGCCGATCGCGCGACTCTAACCACGGCCACTCACACTCGACGGCACTCCCGCACGCGCGATGCCGTCGAAACGGTCTGACGCCGAGGTCGTCGACGCAGCGGCGCGCCGCGAGCTCCCGCCGCGCGCGCGGCCGATAGCCTCACGGCTCCGGCAGCCCGCGATCTCGAGCGAGTCGTTTGACCTCATGGACAGCCATCGGCCCGGCGTCACCAACTTCGTCCACGTCGGTCTGGTCGTCGAGAACCTCGAGGAGACAGTCCAGTTTCTTGCGCTGCTCGGCTTCGACTGCGGCGAGCCCGGGACGTTCAGCGGCGAGTGGATCGATCGGATCATTGGTCTCGAGAACGTGACGGTCGAACTCGTGATGGCTCGCGCCCCCGACGGGACCGACATGTTCGAGGTGGTGCGCTTCCACTCGCCTTCTGTCGGCGCTCAAGAGCCGGCGCCGGCCGCGAACCGTCCTGGGCTCCGGCACGTCGCCTTCAACGTCGACGACGTGCGTGGCGTCGTCGACCGCGTCCGAGAGGCCGGCTGGGAAACGGTCGGGGAGATCGTCGACTACGAGAACACGTTCCTCCTCTGCTACGTCCGCGGACCCGAAGGCCTGATCGTCGAACTCGCCGAGCGGCTGGACGGCGCGCCGGGCTGAACGGCAGGCTATTCACCGCCAGCAAGCTCGAGCAGGCGCTCGGCCTGCTCGGCGCCAGAAACCGGAAGGGCGGAGGAGTCAAGGAGGCCCAACTGGACGAGCAGCGTGGCCTGATCCCAGTAGATGTGTTCGTAGGCAACCTTGTCGCCTACGAACCCCATCACGACGATCGTGGGGACGCGCGCCCTTCGTCCTGTCGGCGCGACCCCGGGCAGCATGAACGGGATCTCGGCGTCGTGCGTGAACTCGAGGACGAACTCATCGATCACCCGATCCGCTGAGACCGTCCGCGAGATCCGACGCAGCACCGCGTCCGCGGGCGTGTGGCCGATGAACTGCGTGGAATAGAACCTCCGCACCTCCTCGCCGCCGGACGCTCCCGTTAGCACCGGCACGTGCCAAACGTACGGCTCCTTGACCATAGTCCGCATGGTCGCGTCGATGTCCTTAGCCTCGAACTCGCTGGCGACGTGCTCGTCGAAGATCGCTCCGAGGTCGGGCCCAGCGCTCATCTGACACCTCCGGTTGGTCGGACGGGTGGGGACAAATCAGGATTGTCTCAAGGCGTCGTGCTCGCTTCTCCGTTGCGCGACGGATGAAAGCCAAGTCGGTCGTCCTCGCCGCCACCGGCGGCGCCCCATGGTCACGAAGCCGACCTTCTCGTCCTCGCCGTCGACAGTTACCGAGGCTTTGACGGCGTGCTGCCCGCAGCGCGATCCACAACGTGTGCGAGCAGCCGATCCGCGACCTCCGCCACGGGTGCGGTAGTGCTCAGGACCAGGTCAGCGGAGCGCCGAAGAAGCGGTTCGACGTGCGCGAGATCCGCAAGCACCTGCCTGCGCTCCGCCGGCTTCCCTCCGTACTCGTTTGAGGTTCGCGTCCTCAGCCGCATCACAATCTCGTCCTCGGGCACCGCCAGCACGACTCGATAGTCGAACGGCATCTCGATCTGCTCTTCAGAGCACCCGGCGAAGAAGAGCAGGTCTCCATCCGGGATCTGAGCGAGCAACGACGCGACCGCATCAGCCCGCCAGCCCCACCGTCCGTCTACACGCGGCTCGCTGAAGCCGTCATCGTCGGCGTCGTAGGCCGCATGGCCTCGCCGTCGCAGCTCCTGCACAAGCGTCGACTTCCCGGATCCGGACATTCCGGTGAGCAGGATGCGCATCGCGGAAGGGTACGCGCTGCTATCGCAATGCGCGACGAACGACGCGCTCGCCGGCGTGGCTACTGCCGGATACAGACGCTCCCGAGGTCGAGCCCGGCCAAGGCGTTGTAGCGCTGGCAAGTGCCATGAGGCCTCTCCGTCATACCGTCCTGACGATCCTTACGGTCGCGCTGTGTGCAGCGCCCGTCGCGGGCGCTCACGACCGGCACGAGAAGGACGGTGCGGTCGTTGCGCCCGCGCGCGGCGGCGGCCTCACCGGTGGCGAGTTGCTCGGGGAGGCGTGGGCCCGCGACGCGTACGCCGGTGAGGATCCCTTCAGAGGGACCTGCATGACCCTCGCGCGTAACGTGCTGGCGCCGCACGTCGGCGACGATTTGACCGCCACGTGCACCGCGAAGCCGCGAACGCGGCTGTTCGTCTACTTCGGCACCGCCTGCTTCAACGTGGAGGAGGGCGTCGGCGAGACCGAGCAGGAGCAACTCGCTTGCGCCGTGGCTCTTGACCAAGCCATCGACGAGCTCAACGTCGCGGTCGACAACAGCAAGCCCATCAACATCGTCAAGGGACGGTTCGAGCTCTTCTCGCCACAGAGGACGGTGGAATTGCCGGAGGGCAACATATTCGGCGTCCCTGCGCAGACCGCGACCTTCACGGCGCACGCATGGGGGGCGACAATCCGCAGACTTCGCCCCGGCCGGCACACCGTCACGATCGAAGTGGTGGCCCCCGATTTCGGTGATCCCTTCACCTTCACGGTCCTCGTCAACGTCGTTCGAAACGGTCACCACGACTAGAGATCCCGCCGTTCGCACCAAGAAGGCCCGCGCTCAGCGGGCCTTCACTCTTGCTCCTTGCACGCGGGAGCGATGGAGGCTCCGGCCGTGGCAAGCTTTGGTGGTGGGCGTGATCGAGAACCGGTTGGGTGAGCTCGGGCTCCAGCTTCCAGCTCCGCTGGCCGCGCCGCCTGGCGTGCGGTTGCCATTCGAGCTCGTGCGCGTCCACGGTGATCTGGCTTACATCTCAGGTCACGGGCCCTCCGACGGCGACCGGCTGCTCTTCACCGGCCGCGTCGGAGCCGAGGTCTCTGTCGAGCAGGCCTACGAGGCCGCGCGCGCGACAGGCCTGTCCATGCTCGCCTCGCTCAAGCAGGAGCTCGGAGACCTCGACCGCGTGACGGGCTGGGTCAAGGCGCTTGGCTTCGTCAACTGCGCGGAGGGATTCAACGTGACTCCGGCCGCGATCAACGGCTTCAGCGACTTGATCCTGGCCCTATGGGGCGACGCCGGCCGCCACGCGCGTTCAGCGATCGGCGCCGGCGAACTGCCATTCGGCATGCCCGTCGAAGTCGAGGCAATCGTCGCGCTCGCCTAAGCCCGGCAGGGGGCGACCTCCGCCTTACGGTTGAGTCATTTCACGACCGAGTTGACGACGATTTGATCTCGGCCGAGGAAGAAGATGCCGGGGTCGGTCTCGAAGCCGTCGCTGGGGTTGTCCCGCAAGGTCGAGGCACGGATCTTGAGGACGCCGCTGCGGTCGTTGCTGACGAAGAAGATCGCTCCGCCGCCCTCGCGCGCGTGGTTGCGCGTGATCTTCGTGCCGGCGATCAGTATGCGGAAGTCGTTGCCGTCCGCGTACACGGCGCCACCCGAGCCGCCGCCGGGCGTGCGCGGCCGCGCGGGGTTGGCGCCGCGGCCGATGGCGCGGTTGTCGGTAAGGACGCTGTTGTAGATAGACCACGAGACGCCGATGCTGCTGAGCGCGGCGCCGTTGCTGCAGACCCCGTGGGTGAAGGTGCTTCGAACGATGGTCACCGGCTGCCCTTGGTGCTGCGACAGCGCCCGCACGGCGCCGCCGCCGAGGTCCGGGCCCGTCGCGTCGCAGCGGTTGCGGACGAACGTCGAGCCGACGATCTTGAGCCGGCCGCCGCGCGCGAATATCGCACCGCCCCCGCCGCCGTCATATGTCGCCCCGCTGGCGTCGCCGTCCGCGAAGGTCAAGTTCTGCACCACGAGACGAGGCGTGGCCTGATCGTCACAGTGCGACGTGGTCCAAGTCTGCCGCCGGTCGCAGGTGTTCTGATAGAGGATGCGGCGCTTCCCGCCGCCGCTGAGCGTAACCAGACCGCGGCCGTCGAGGACGACGCGGCGGCTGCTGTTGACCACCTTGGCGGTCCGCCTCATCTCGATTCGCACCGGGTCTGGGCCGCAGCGGAACCTGATGATCCCGCCCTTCGCGACGGCCGCCACTACCGCGCGCGTTGTGCAGCTCCGCGGCGTGCCGGTGCCGACCCAACGGTCGGGGTGCGAGGTGTCGACCGCCCGCGCATCGCGAGGCACCTTAACCGCGGCCGCCGTGCGCTCGGCGAGCGGGGCCGCGGTGGCCGCGAGCGGTACGGTGAGTGCGGCGGCGAGGGCCAGCCAAAGAGACGCGAGCACGGCCTGTGGGTGCACAGGGACCTCCGGCTCCGCAGCCTAGCCACCGAGTCAAGCAGCGGCATCCGCTGCCGCTTCCGCGTCAGGCAACGACCAGCCGCCGGCCGATGAGAATCGGGGGCCCGTTCGGTCTGATTGGGTGTGGGGCACCCGCAACCGAGTTGACAGGAGCGTCCGATGGCAAGAATCGTGGTAACCGAGTTCTCGTCGCTGGACGGGGTGATGGAGGCCCCGGGCGGGGAGGACTTCAAGTACCCGGGCTGGAGCTTCGAGTTCGACCGGGGCGAGGACGGCAACCAGTTCAAGCTCGATGAGACGCTCGAGGCGGACGCGCTGCTGATCGGCCGCCGCACCTACGAGAGCTTCGCCGGCGCCTGGCCCGAGCGCGAGGGCGAGTTCGCCGACAAGTTCAACTCGATGCCCAAGTACGTCGTTTCGACGACGCTGAAGGACCCCGAGTGGAACAACACCACGGTCCTGGACAGCGGCGATGCCGCGGCTCAGGTCGCCAAGCTGAAGGAGGAGCTCGACGGCACGATCCAGGTGCCCGGCTCGAACCGGCTCGTCCACGAGCTGATCGAGAGCGACCTCGTCGACCAGGTCAACTTGATGATCTTCCCGGTCGTGCTCGGCACCGGCAGGCGGGTGTTCGGCGATACCTCCGACAAGAAGCCGATGAGGCTGAAGGAGTCACGCACGGTCGGCGAGGACGGCGTCGTCGTCATGATCTACGAGCGCGCGGGCTGACGGATGCGCGTTCCGGCTTGACCGCGAGCAACGAGACGCTCTCGACCTCGTAGGTGCTGCAGGCGTCGAGAGCGCGCGCCGAGATGAAGCGATAGTCGTTTGTGCGGACCTCCCCCACCCGCAGGCCCTGCGATTCGATCGCGTCGACGTAGCTGCTGCGGGGGATCGCGCCGGCGATGCAGGCCGCCCACAGCTCGACGTTGCGCCGGGTGCGCTCCTTGAGCGCGCGGCCGCTGACGATGTCGGCAATCGCAAGCCTTCCGCCTGGCCGCAGCACCCTGGCCGCTTCGGCGAACACCCGGGCCTTCAGCGCTGAGAGGTTGATGACGCCGTTCGAGAGCACCACGTCGAAGCTCGCGTCCTCGAACGGCAGCTCCTCGATGTGGGCGTCCACGAACTCGACCTGCGCGAAGCCGTCCCGGTCGCGCAGCCGCGCCGCCTTGGCGAGCTGCTCGTCGGTGATGTCGACGCCGACGACGCGTCCCGACTCGCCGACCAGGACCGCGGCGCAGAAGACGTCCGTGCCGGCGCCCGAGCCGAGGTCGAGCGCCGCCTCACCCGGCTGCAGCGCGGCGAGGTCGAGGTGGTGCCCCACGCCCGCAAACGACGCCAGCGCCTCGGCGGGGATCGCGTCCAGCAGCTCGGACCGGTAGCCGAGGTGCTCGGCCAGGCCCCTCCCCACCTCGAAATGGAGCTCGGCCTCCTCCTCGCGGGCGACGCGGCGGTACATGTCCTTGACCTCGGCCTCGAGCCGGTCGCCGTCCACGAGCGAGCTGGCGTCGAGTTGCGGCAAGGCCTCCGCTTGGGACCGCTCGCGTGCCGCTGGGACAGTCTTGAAGCTCATCGGTATCTCCCGGACGTCGTGTGTGGTCGACCAGGAGTCCACACCTGCGCCGTGTGACGGCGCGTGTGATCAGACGGCGGCGGCCAGCTCTGCGTGTAGCGCCGGGTTGTCGATCGCCTCGCCCAGCAGGCGGGCGGACTCGACACCGCTGGGATCGCCGAGCCCTGCCCGGTGCAGCGCGGCCCGCACGACGAGCTCGCGCATGTCGCCGCGGGCGGCGAGCATCTCCAGTTGGGCCACGGACTCGCGGGCGTCGGGCCCGGCGTCAGCTATTGCGACACCGGCGAGCGCCTCCAGGCAGTACGCGTGCATCCAGGCATAAGGATCGGCCACCCGCACCGCGCGGACCGCGGCGTCGCGCAGCCAGACCAACGCCTGTGCGCGTTCGCCCGCCGCCTCGTGAACAAGGCCCCTCGCGCGAGCGGCCATCGCCTCCCAACAGGGATCGCCGATGCGGCAGCCAAGCGCGAAGGCATGATCGAGCAGAGCGGTGGCGTGCTCGGGATCGCGTTGGCGCAGCGCCACCTCGGCCCTCAGCGCCTCCGGGAAGGGCTGGACCGCCACCCAGCCCTCCTCGCCCACCAGCGCAAGCGACTCATCGAGCGCCTCGACCGCCTCCGCCAGCTGGCCGCGCAGCAGCAGAGCCCGGCCCAGCAGCGCCAGAGACCAGGCCGCCTGGCGGACCTCCCCGCACCGCCGGGCCGCCGCGATTGACTCCCCAAGCAGCCTGATCGCCGCCTCGTAGTGCGCCCGGTCGGACAGAGCCTTCCCGCGCACGCTGAGCACGGCCGCACGCTCCTGGTCTTCCTGCGCCAGCGCAGCGGCTCTGCCCAGCCATCTCCCCGCCGACACCCCACGACCGGCCTGCACCGCAACGTAGCCCAGCTCGCGGCACATCTTGCACGCCACGCCGCGGTCGCCACCGGCCTCGGCCAGTGCGAGCGCCTCATGCAGCACCGCCGCGCCCTCCTCGTCACCGCCGCGAACGGAGTGCACCAGCGCAGCCCCGAGCGCTGCCAGTGCCCGCGCGAGAAGCGCCGCGTCGCCGACGCCGCGCGCCTCCGCACACGCCTGTCTCAGGCACGCGATGCCGGGCTCAACGGCGCCGGCATCGACGGCCGCACGCCCCGCGTCGAGCTGGCCGAGAGCGGCGGCCCGATCGCCGACCCCTGACGCACTCGGCGCCCCGTGCTCGTCCGCCGCCCGGCGCACCCCGGGATCCGGCGCGCGCCCAAGCTCGCGGCGGAACAACACCTCGCAGGCCTCGGCCTGCTCGCGCGCGGCCCGTACGTCGCCCGCCCGCGCCAGGCAACGCACCAGCAACTCCTGGGCGCCGTCGTCGAACCTGTTCAGCGCGAGCGCCCTAGAGGCCAGGGCGGCGCCGTCAAGCGGGACACCCGCCACCAACGCTTCGAGCGCGGCATCCCTCAACACGGCCTCGCACATGCCCGCCAAGCGGCGGCGCTCCACCAAGAGCCACGCGTCGAAGTCCGCTCCCGCGCCCGGGTCTACCCCCTCCAGGAACCCGCCGCGAGCGAGGGCCGGATCCGGATCACCCGCAGCCAGCGCCAGCACGTCCACCGCGGCCCCCGCCGGCAGCCCCAACTCCAGCGGATCCCCGCTCAGCGCGCCCGGAACGCCGAGTGCGCGACGCAGCTGGGCCAGGCTCCAGCGCAGCGCCCCAAGTGGATCGTCGGCACCGCCGAAGATGAGGCCGGCCGCGTGCGCGCGCGCCACCGGTCGCTCCGCCAGGACCAGATACGCGAGCACGGCCCATGCCTTATGACCGCGCGGCGGGACGACAACCACGCCGTGGCGCTCGATCTCCGGCGGTCCCAGCAGGCGGATCACGAGCATCGCCACGGCAGATCACAGGGCGCGCTCGGCCGCCGACGCAGTGGCAGTCTCGGTGAACAGGATCACGCGGTCGCCCGGCCGCAACACGTCGGACCCGTGCGGGAAGATCACCGTGTCGTTGCGGATCACGGCGCCGATCACGGAATTGCTCGCCGGCAAGTCGTCGAGCGGTCTGTTGACCAGCTCGGAGTCGGGGCGCACGGTGATGTCGAGGATCTCGAAGCGGTCGTCTTCGAGCATCGCGATCTGGCGGATACGCGGGTCGTGCGCGAAGCGCACCATCTCCTCGGCGGTCACCTGGCGCGGGTTGATGGCGACGTCGACGCCGCCGCGCTCGTAGACCTCGACGGCTGTGGGATCGTGCACGAGCGCGATCGTCAGGCGCACGCCGTGCTCCTTGGCGAGCATCGCGCCGTAGAGGTTGTGCGCGTCGTCGTTCATGCAGTAGACGGCGGCGGCCTGGCCGATCCGCTCGCGCTCGAGGAACTCGGGTCGAAGGCGCTCGCGTGGAAGACGCGGACGTCGGGCATCGCCTCGGCCACCTCGCGGGCGCGCTCGCGATCTGCGTCGACCAGGCGCACGCGCAGTCCCCGTCCCACGAGCAAGCCGGCGATCGTCGTGCCCATGCGGCCGGCGCCGAAGATCACGATGTCGTCGATCTGTGCTGGTCGCGCCCGAGTCGCCGGCTCCAGGCGCGCGCCGAGTCGGGTGAGGCGATCACGACGACGCGGTCGCCCGGCAGGATCTGCTCGTCGCCGCGCGGGACGATCATGCGCTCGCCGCGGATCAGCGCCGCCACCTTGGAGTCCGGCGGAAGCGCGGCCTCGCCGCAGCGGGCGGCCGATCAGCGTGTCGGCGGACGCGTCCGACGGCACGTCGAACTCGACGATCTGCACCTTGCCCTCGGCGAAGACGTCGGTCTGGCGCGCCGCGGGCAGGCCGACGACGCCGGCGATCGCGTTCGCCGTCTCGAGCTCCGGAGAGACCATGAAGTCGACGTCGATCTCGCGCTCGCGCCAGGCGTCGAGGTAGCGCCTGCTGGTCGTGCGGACGATCGTCTGCGCATCGGAGAGCCGCTTGACCAGCATCGCGCACGACGAGGTTGGCCTCCTCGCGCGGGCTGCAGGCGATGAACAGGTCCGCATCCTCGACGCCCGCCTTGCGGACGACCCGCTGGGTCGTCCCGTCGCCCTCGCACGGTGCGCACGTCGTAGCGGTCCGGCGAGCGCGGCCAGGCGCCTCGTGTCGACGTCGATGACCGTGAGATCGTGCTCCTCGTGGAGCGCCTCGACGAGCGCGCGTCCGACGTGCCCGGCGCCGAGCACGATGATCTTCATGAGCGAGGGTACGCGATTGCCGGGAGGATGATTCGCGCATGCGCACGCGGCGGCACACCGAGCGGCGCTCCGGGAGCCTCGGAGTCGACGTCGTCGGCGCGCTGAACCTCGTCGGCTCGCTGGTCAAGTACCTCGGCGCTGGCGTTCCTGTTCCCGACGGCGATCGCGCTCGGCTACGGCGAGCCGGTGTGGCCGTTCCTCGCGTCCGGCGCGCGACGCGCGGGCGTTCGGCGCTCGGGCTCGAGCGCGTCACGCGCCGGCAAGGAGCGCATCGGCGCGCGCGAGGGCTACCTCGTCGTCTCGCTGATCTGGCTGCTGGTCGCCGTCTTCGGCGCGCTGCCCTACGTGCTCGCCGAGCCGCAGCTGTCGCACCCGGTCGACGCCTGTTCGAGTCGATGTCGGGCTTCTCCACGACCGGCGCGAGCGTGCTCGACCGACGTCGAGGCGCCTGCTCGCGCTCGATGCGCGATGTGGCGGCAGTTCACGGCCTGGCTCGGCGGCGTCGGGATCATCGTCCTGTTCCTCGCGGTGCTGCCGCGGCTGCGCGTCGGCGGCCGCCAGGCGCTGTTCAAGACCGAGACGGCCGGGCCGGAGCTGCGGCTGGCGGCGACGATCCGCGAGACCGCCCGCCGCTTCGTCGTGCTCTACGTCGGCGATCACGGCGCTCGAGATCGTCGTGCTCGCCGGGCTCGGGCTGGACCGGCGTCGACCCGCGCATGACCTGTCTACAACGCGGTCGCGCACGCGTTCGCGACGATCGCCACCGCCGGCTTCTCGACCGAGGCGCGCTCGATCGAGCCGTTCGCCCCGGCGACGCAGTGGGTCGTCGTCGTCTTCATGCTCGTCGCCGGCACGAACTTCGCGCTGCTCTACGTGGGCATCGTCGGCGGCGCTCCGGGGCGCTGCGGCGCGACGAGGAGTTCCGCGTCTACCTCGTGCTGCTCGGCGGTCGCCTCGCTGATCGTGCTCGTCGAGCTCCGGACCGCAGACATCCTCGAGCGGAGGCGACGCCGTACGCCACGCCGTCTTCAACACCGTGTCGATGATGACCACGACCGGGTTCGCGAGCACCGACTTCAACGAGTGGACGCTCGCTGACGTCGCTCGTGCTCTTCGGGGTCGGTGATGGTCGGCGCCTCGGCCGGCTCGACCAGCGGCTCGATCAAGCTGGTCCGCCACATCGCGATCGCCAAGATGCTGCGGCGCGAGATCGATCAGACCGTGCATCCCGAGGTCGTCGCGCCGCTGCGGGTCAACGGCGCCGTGCGTCGACGAGCGCGCGCTGCGGGCGATCATCGTGTTCGTCTTCCTCTACCTCGGCGTGTGCGCCGCGGGAGCGGTCGCGATCCTGGTCGACTCGTCGCTGCAAGGCGTCGACCTGACGGCCTTCCAGTCGCTGGCCGACTCGGCGAGCCTGCTCGGCGGCGCCGGCCCAGGGCTCGGCTTCGCCGGGCCGATGGGCTCGTTCGCGCCCTTCAGCGACGTCTCCACGCTGGTGCTGACGGCCGCTGATGTACCTCGGCCGGCTCGAGATCATCCCGGTGCTCGTGCTCTTCACGGCGAGCCACTGGCGTGCGTAGGCTCGTGAAGAGATGAACGACCACCTCGCATCGTGGCGCGATACGGACACACGTAGAGCAATCGTCGACTTCGTCGAGCGCGTGACAACCGAGGGCGGCGACGGCTACGTCCCTCCCGCAGAGCGCATCGCCGTCTTCGACAACGACGGCACGCTCTGGTGCGAGAAGCCGATGCCGATCGAGCTCGGCTTCATCCTCATGCGGCTCGCCGAGATGGCGGAGGCCGACGAGTCCCTGCGCGACCACCAGCCGTGGAAGGCCGCTCACGAAAAGGACTACGGCTGGCTCGGCGAGGCGATCACGAAGCACTATCACGGCGACGAGGCGGATGTGAAGCTGTTGATGGGCGGCATCCTCCAGGCCTTCGCCGGCCAGACCGTCGACGAGTATTCGGGCGCCGCCGACGCCTTCCTGCGCGGTGCCAATCACCCGACACTCGGCCGCCGCTTCCACCAGTGCGGCTACCAACCGATGGTCGAGCTGCTGCGCTACCTCGAGGCCAACGGGTTCGCCAACTACATCGCCTCGGGCGGCGATCGCGACTTCATGCGACCCGTCACCGGCGAGATCTATGGCATCCACGCCGAGCGGGTGATCGGCAGCTCGAACGCACTCGCCTACACCGACGACGAACATGGCGGCAACGTCTCCTACCAGGCAACGATGGACGTCTTCGACGACGGCCCCGTCAAGCCTGTGCGGATCTGGAGCCGCATCGGCCGGCGCCCGATCATCGCCGGCGGCAACTCAAACGGCGACATCCCGATGCTCCGCTACGCCGGCGGAAAAGAGCGTCCCGCGCTCCGGCTCCTCCTGTTGCACGACGACGACGAGCGCGAGTTCGCCTACACCGCCGGCGCCGAGAGCTCGCTGCAGACGGCGGCCGAACACGGCTGGACAGTGGTCAGCATCAAGAACGATTGGGCGACCGTGTTCAGCAGCTAGGCGCTCTTGAATTCGGCTACTCGGCCGCGCGCTCGCTCCGGGCGACGCGGCGAAGGCGTTGGTCGAGCGTGACGAAGTCCGCGCCTACCATCAGGGCAGTCGCAAGCGACAGCGCGTCGGGCAAGCGCAGCGACCGGTGCCGCGCGCGGAGATCCGCGGCCCGACGGGCAAGCTCACGGTCAACAGCGGTGACGGTTGCGCCGATGGCATCGATGAACTCATCCACCCGCCCGCCGGTTCCACGCGCAAGCGGGCGAACCATCACCTCCGCATAGACGCTCGCCCCGATCACGATCTCCGCTCCTGCTCCGAGCCAGGGGCGCAGAAGATCGACAGCGCGCGCATGCTGATCGTCGCCCGCGTCCAGGAAGGCGATCACGACGTCGGCGTCGAGCGCTATTCGCCCCACTCGCGACGCAGCTCTTCGATATGACTGGGCGGATAGGTCCCCGCCGGAAGGGAGCCGGCAAAACGGCGCACCAGGTCATCAGCCCGCTCGAGCTCAATCCGGCCTTCGCCGGCCGCCCGGATGACTACATCGTCCCCTGGCGCGAGTCCGGCGTCGCGCAGCACCTTCACCGGAATCGTCACCTGGTGCTTGCTGGAGACTTTGCTCATCGCTTTACCAATCTACCAGATTGGTAAAGGAATATCGGGACAACTGGATTTGAACAGGCGACCGTCGGCCCCCAGCCGAAGGCGCCCGCCGCGAGCGGACCCGATCCGGTTGGCGAGCCGGTGGCCTAAAGCAGAACGGGGCGGCATACTGGGCCGCAGTCATGCTTGCCGAGGGCAGCGCACTCGGGGGATTTCGGATCGAGCGGGTGCTGGGGCGCGGTGGGATGGCCGTCGTCTACGAGGCGACGCAGCTCTCGCTCGAGAGGAGAGTCGCAGTCAAGGTCATGGGCCCTGCGTTCAGCGGCGATGCGGAGTTCCGTAAGCGCTTTCAACGCGAGGCCTTGCTTCAGGCGGCGCTTGAGCACGACCACGTTGTTGCCGTCTATGAGGCGGGGGAGGCCGACGGGTCGCCCTACATCGCGATGCGCCTTATTCGCGGCCCGAACCTCAAAGAGCTGATCCGGTCGGGCGAGCTGGACGACAAGCGCACGCTCCGGCTACTGACACCGGTCGCCGACGCGTTGGACACGGCGCATCAGGCTGGGCTCATCCACCGCGACGTCAAGCCGCAGAACATCCTCGTTGGGGCCCGCGATCACGCCTACCTGGCGGATTTCGGCCTGACGAAGGCGCCCGAGCAGACGGCTCTTACCGCGACGGGCCGGTTCATGGGCACGCTGGACTACACCTCACCCGAGCAGGTACACGGAGGCGCGGCCACGCCGGCCAGCGATGTCTACTCCTTTGCCGCCGTCGTCTACGAATGCCTGACCGGCTCCGTTCCCTTCCGCCGCCCCTCTGACGCCGCCCTCTTGTTCGCTCACGCATCCGCGCCGCCGCCGGTGGCCAGCGAGCTGCGGCCGGAGTTTCCGAGGGCTCTCGACGACGTCCTCCGTCGAGGAATGGCGAAGCAGCCGGCGGACCGGCCCCCAACCGCAAGCCAATTCATGCAAGAAGTGCAGGCCGGGCTCACGAAGCTCCTCCGTGGTGAGTCGGAGACGGTCGAAGCTGAGACACCTCCGGGTGGGCCGGCGCCCCGGAGGCCCATCACCGCTACGCGCCTTCTGGCGGGCCCACGCCGACCGCGCCGCCGTATCGTCGCGGCGCTCGCAGGGCTGCTGGTCGCGGCGATCACGGCAGCCATCCTGATCGGCGGAGGCGACGGTAGCGACGGTGTCGACAAGGGTTCGGCGGCGCCCCTCGGCAGCCCCTGGCTCGACGAGGCGCAGCTCGGCAGCAAGGTCGCGGGCGGCGATCCGGTGAGGCGGGAGACGTGCTTCGGCAGCGGGGACGCCGATGCCTGCACGCTGGTGCAGCGCGAGATCGCGGGGAGTGAGCCCGCTGCACCCTTCGACGGCGTCGTCACGCGATGGCGCGTGCGACACGCCAGGGGCGACATCACGTTCCGGATCATGCGCAGGGCCGGCCGCCGGCCCGTGCTGGTGCGCTCGTCGGAGAGGGTCACACCATCGGGTTCAGGGGTGAACACGTTTGAGAGCTGCCTGCAAATAGCGAAGGGCAACCTGATCGGCATCAGCGTTGCCCGGGGCGGGGGCTTTGGCGTCATCTGGACGGATTCGGCAACGATGTATCGGTGGGACTCCGAGCAACCCGCCAGTGACGTGGCGCTCGACTCGATCGGCGGGGTCGAGCTGCTTCTCAGCGCCGATGTGGAGCGCCCGGGGGCCTGCGAGCCCACGGGATAAGTGGCGCAGTCGGAGGCCGGTCGCGCCGTAGACGCCGGCGGCCGCCTTAGAGGTCACGCTCGGAGATCAGCCCGCTTTGGAGCGCGCGCTCGACGAGTCGTAGCCGCTTCAGGTTCTGGGGCAGCTGCTCGACGCCGAACTTGCCGAACAACGTCCGGAGGTGCGTCTTCACGGCCTCGACGCTGAGGAAGACCTCCTCGGCGATCTGCTTGTTCGTCGCCGGAGTGGCGAACCCGCTTTCGTGCTTGAACGGGCGGCAGAGCGCGATGAGCACGCGGCGCTGGGTCTCCGTGAGCTCCGCGGCCGTGATCTGATCGGGCGCGGCCTCGGTTGCGCTCGACTCGCCCTGCCTGGGGTCGCGATAGGCGATCAGCGTCTCGCCGAAGCGGAGCAAGTCCCCGTCTTGCAGGCGCCGCCGTCCGCTGACGCGCTCGCCGTTCACGAACGTGCCGTTGTGGGAGAGCCCGTCGTCGACAACCGTCCAGTCGTCTCCCACCCGCTCGAGCTGGGCGTGCAAGCGGGAAACCTGGTCGTCCCACTCCAGGCAGACATCGTTCGAGCCGCGCCGGCCCACGGTGATCGGCGCGCCGTCCAGTGTCCGGATCCGCTGAGCGCCGGACTCGTCGCGATAGAGGAGAAAGGGCGTCTCGTCGCGCTCGGCCGCAATCCTCTCCCGCAGCTCCGCCGGGGAGGCGCCGTGCAGCTTGAGGGGGGGAGACTTACTCGGCTGCAGCGGTCTCCTCGCCAGCCTCGAACGGCGCCCGGTAGCCGCGGCCCATGCGGCCATTTGAGCAGAGCCGATCCGGGCGTGCAATCTCGGCTGGGCCATCGCCGATGCACCGGCAGGGTGCGGCGAAATCCACCCTTGGGTCCCTATCCGCGACTCGGACCCGCTGGGACGGTTGCCGCACGCCGCAAACAGCCCGAACCAGCGGCGGCTTGGCGGACAAGGACAAGCAACGCGACATCGAAAGGAACAAATGCAGCTCTCAAGGAACAGTCACTCACTTGCAGGTCGGCGCGGGGTCCCGGGGCGCCTGCTGGCGCTGATGCTGGGCGGCGCCGCTCTGGTCGCGACGATCGGTGCTACCCCGGCGATGGCCGCCTTCCCGGGCACGAATGGGAGGATCGCCTTCCACAGCAACCGGGCCGGCCAGTTCGAGATTCACTCGATGAACCCGGGCGGAGGAGCTGTGACGCGGCTCACGCGCTCCTACGACTTCTCGTTGGACTTCCATCCGGCCTTCTCCGCGGATGGGCGGAAGATCGCGTTTCAGCACGATGACGACGACGGCACCGGCGCGGACATCCACGTGATGAATGCGGACGGGAGCGGCCCAAGGGACAACCTGACCAACCGTGAGGGAAGCGACATCCAACCGTCGTTCTCGTCTGACGGCAGGGTCGCCTTCGCCGGCAATCGGGAGGGCGACTTCGAGATCTACGTCATGAACGCCGACGGCACCGGCCAGACGCGCCTCACGAACAGTCCCGGCCGGGACAGCGACCCGGCCGTTTCCGCGACAGGCAAGGTCGCCTTCGTGAGCGACCGTTCTGGAGACGACGAGATCTACATCACGAATCTGAACGGTAGGGGCCTCGTCCAGTTGACGACGAACGACTCGAACGACGGGCGCCCCTCGTTCTCGCCCGACGGCAAGAGGATTGCGTTCCAGAGCGAACGCGACGGTAACGGCGAGATCTACGTCATGAACGCCGACGGCACCGGCCAGAGGCGCCTGACGGTGAACCCGGCGTGGGACACGTACCCGGCCTTCTCGCCAGACGGGGACAAGATCGCCTTCCAGAGCGACCGCGACGGCAACCACGAGATCTACGTGATGACCTCGAGGGGGCAGGGCGTAACCCGCATCACCAACCACCCGGCGGTGGATTCGGCTCCGGACTGGCAGCCGGTGAGGCCCTGCACGGGCCTTTGCATCACGCCCGCGACTAATCCCTGACACACCGGTCGGCGAGCCCGACGCTCCGAAAGGCCCTGGAACCAGGGCCTTTCGGGCTTGTGGAACCGAACGCGGGCTGCCTTCAACCAGCGCCACGCCTGGATGCAGCTGCTTTCGACTTCGCAGGCCGGGACGGCGCTACGCCCATGCGCCGAGTGCGATAGCCAAACTGAGGGTCTGCGAAGGCTCCGTGCCTGCCGCGAAAGGCCTCGGCCCTCGGGATCTCGCGCATACGTAGATATTCCTCTTGGCTCGGAGCGAGCCCGGGGCCGGCAGCAGCGATCCACTCTTCGCCATTCGCTCTCCCAGGCGTTCTCGTCGTCGGTGTCGCGCTCGGCGTCGCGACGGCAGACTACGCCGCCTCACAGCTCTCTGGTGGCGCTCCGTGGAGCTCACCAAGAGCTACAGCGGATATACGCTGCTGCCCGTGGCGCTGCAGCCCGGCGATAGTGTCGGCGTCGAGATCTTCGGCGAGCTGGTCGCGGCCGAGGTGGCCGACGACGTGCAGTACGACCCCGGCAACGAGAGGCTGCGGTCCTGATGGCGACGTTCACGAACTGGGTCGGCAACCAGACCTGCAACCCGGCGCAGATCCTGACGCCGCGGTCGGAGGCCGAGGTGCAGGAGGCCGTGCGCGCCGCGCGCCACGTGCGCTGCGTCGCCACCGGGCACTCGGCCACGCCGATCCACCTCACCGACGGCACGCTGCTGACGATGGACGGCCTGCAGGGCGAGATCCGCGTCGACGCCGCTACCGGCCGCGCATCGGCGCTGCCCGGCACCACCGTCGCCGCGCTCGGCCCGCCGCTGTGGGAGGCCGGGTACGCCCTCGCGAACCAGGGCGACATCGACACGCAGGGGATCGCCGGGGCGATCGGCACGTGCACGCACGGCTCCGGCCTCGGCCTGCAGTCATTCTCGGCGGCGCTGAAGCGCGCGCGGCTGGTGTCGGCGTCGGGCGACGTGATCGAGATCGGCGAGGACGATCCGCGGCTGCCCGCCCTGCAGACGTCGGTCGGCATGCTCGGCGTGATCACCGAGGTCGAGATCCAGGCGGTCGCCGCCCACCGCCTGGTGGAGCGCATCGAGCACTGGCGCTTCGACGAGGCGTTCGGACGGCTCGAGGACCTGGCCCGGGCGCACCGGCACTACTCGTTCTTCTACATCCCGACCGAGGAGTCGGCGGCGCTGTACGACCTCGAGACCCCAGCCGGGGCGAGTGTCGCCGACACCTGCTACGTGAAGATCTACGACCTGGCGGGCGACGACGTGCCCGACTCGGCCGTCCCCGGCCGGCGCGTCGGGCGGTCCTACGAGATCTACCCCGCCATCTTCGAGCCGAACTTCCACGAGCTCGAGTACTTCGTGCCGTACGACCGCGGCGCCGATGCGCTCGGCGCGATGCGCGAGCTGATGCTGTCGCGGCTGCCGCTGTCGATCTTCCCGATGGAGGTGCGGACGGTCCGCCGCGAGGAGGCGTGGCTGTCGCACTCGTACCACCGCGACACGCTCGTGATCTCCGTCTCGGGGCAGCCCGGCACCGACTACGAGCCCTACCTGCGCGAGGTGCACGCCGTGCTCGGCCAGTTCGACGCCCGCGTGCACTGGGGCAAGATCCACTACCTGACCGCCGACGAGCTGCACGAGCGGTACCCGCGCGCGGCCGACTTCATCGCCGTGCGGCGGGAGCTCGATCCGGACGGCAAGTTCCTGAACGACCACCTGCGGCCGCTGTTCGCGTAGGACTCAGACGAGCACGAGGTCGCCCTCGGGCACGATGCCCCACGCGGCCGCGGTCGCGCGCAGCTCGTCGTCCAGTGGCCAGGCGTCGGCGCGTGACCTCGCCGTCGGACGGACGCTGGCACGGGACGCAACGCCTTGGGAGGGCCTGGCTGTTGATTGCTCGCCAACACGCCTCCGGGCGGTTAGGCACTATCGCGAATAGCTATCACTCCTTACGGTGAGCTACACCGCACCCGCGTTCGCCTCGGCTGAGGCGCAGGTCGCGGCCGTGCGCGACGATCCGGCGGCGCGTCTTGCGTTGATGGCGCGGGTGTTCCGCGGGCCGACGGGCCGCGCACCGCGACACCTGCCGTTCCGACGGGCGGCACTGTCGTTCATGCGCTGGCAGGAGCGCCGCGGCCTGCTCAATCCGCTCGATGCGTCGCCGCCCGGCAGCGTCTGGTGGCGGGCGGTCAACGAGCGACTGCTGCGAGACGGCTGCGAAACGGTCGCGCTGCTCGGTGGGTTGGCCGGCGAACCCTCATCGCAGGCCGTGCGGCTCTGGCTTGAGTTCAGCGCCAAGCCGACGGGGCGCAACTGGTACCGAGCGCACAACGCGAGCATCGTGGCCGGATACCTGGAGCACCGCAACCTCGCCCAAGCGGAGGGCGCCCCGGAGCGCTTCTTCATGAACGTCGCGCTCGCGCGCGTGCTCTACGCGCATGCTCTCGCCGCCGCTCCGCGGCTCGCGCTCGGACGCTTAGCTCCGCTCGGCCACCTACTCGCCGACCCCCGCCTCGGGATGGCCGGCGTCTTCCTCTCACTGCGCCGCGTGCTGCCAAACCGCTATCCGCTCGCGCTCGACGTGGAGCACTACATCGCCGACGAGCAGCGCCTCGGCCGCATGCTCGACTACGCGGTGATCGTGCCGCGGCTGCAAAACCTGTACGAGTGGTCAGCCCAAGAGCTCAGCGAACCGCGCCTGCTTGAGCTGGTCCGCGAGGGCAACCCAATCTACGCCTGGCCCTTCGAGCAGCGACACGTCTGGCGCACCCCGAACATGCCGCTCGCAGCGCGCGTACTCGAACGGCTCACACGCGCTCGCTGACGATCGCCGGCCGACGCAGCAGCACCCCCCCCGCCCCCGGCTTGCGCCGAGTGCCGGCGCCGCCGCAGCGCGACCATCACTCACCGGAGCGGGGCATCGTCCTAGATGAGATCGGCGTAGAACGCTGCGACCGCGCGAGCGACCGTCTCGCGTTGCTGTTCATCGGTTCGGACCGCGGCCGGCTGTTCGAGCTGGATGCCGTTGCCGCGGGCGGTGACGCGATTGACGACGTTGTGCTGCTGCGCACCGGCAAGTGGTCCCGATCGCCTCACCACGACCGCGGGCGGGCGATCCATCACCGCGCGAAGGGCGTCGTGAACACGCGAGCGTAGGCGCATCTTGAGCGCGGTGTGCGCCTTGTCTCGCGGAAGCCCACCCCCGATGATGATGGCCTCGGAGTCGTTCTGGCCATGGAACGCGACGGCATGGGCGAACGATCCGCGGGACGCTTCGGGATTGAAGAGTGCGCGCAGCCCGGGGAACGAATGCTCGGAGATCTCCGACGAGGTGATGTGCCAGCATCGGTGCGCGCCGGTCGGATTGAATCCCCGTGCGATCCAGGCCCGAAGCGGCTTGGCCTGCAGTGAGAGCAGCTCGTAGACCACCCTGGCCTGATCATCGGTCCCGACCTCGATCCGCCCCCCGTGCGGCGCGAGGACCGCCAAGCCCGACGCCGCATCACCCAGTAGCTCCTCGGTCAGGCGCACCGACGCTCGAGAGCCGCCCCGAGTGAAGTCGGGCTCGACCGTCGCGTCGAGCTTCCCGGAAGGTGGCTCGCCCGTGACGCTTTCAAGGCGTGCCAGCCCCGCCGTCCCCACGTGCACCGCAGCACCTGCAGCGTCGATGCGCTTGGCGACGGTATATAGCGCGAGCCGTTTGGACGACCTCCGTATGAGCACCTGGCGCCCGACCGCGCTGGCGAGGACGCGGAGCGACTCCCGATCGATGGCGCAGTGCTCGAGGGCATGCGCCTTCGTGTTCAGCGCTGCGCTCGTCGGGTCCTCGGAGAGGCAGGTCGGGATTCCCATCGTGATGCGTGGCCGTCAGAGGCGCTCAGACGGACCGGGACTGCGCCAGCGTCAGCAGCCGCGAACTGTACGGGTTCGGCGCGCGAGTCGACCGACCGCGCGCGGGGTTCCCCGAGATTCCCACGGACGCCGGGTCGCGTTCCTTTGGTCGCACAGGTGGTCGGTCAGTCATCGATCAGGCCGTGAAGAAGGGCCGCGACGGCCGTAGTGGGGTCGTAGTCCGGCGCTGGACTCACGAGCTGATTACCGGCGAGCCCATCCATCAGGGCGAGGAGGTGGCGGACGTCGCGCGCGGGATCTGACGAGCCGAGCTCGACCAGGAGCGGCGCCATCCACAACCCGATCTCCTCCTGTGCCCGACCGATCTCGTCGCGAAGGACCGGCTGGTTGGCAGCGTCGACGAAGACGGCACGCCGGGCCTGGCTGAGCACGCGTTCGCCGTCGCTCAGCTCCACGAGCAGTCGGCCGATCAGTGCAGAGAACGCCTCAATCGTCGGAATGCGGGCGCCCATCGCCAAGCTCGTCCACAGCGCCGTCTCCCGGTGGAGGATGCGGCGGAGCACCCCGATGATCAGCGACTCTCGCGTTCGGAAACGGTTCGATGTCGACCCCGCGGGGAGACCGGCGGCGGCGTCGACTGCGCGATGCGTCAGTTGCCGCATGCCGCTCGTCGCCAACACCTCGATGGCAGCATCGAGCAGTTGCTCCTCACGATTGGCCACGGTCATGCATACTACACCAATAGTCGTTTGAACTACGGATGTAGTGGAGTGTCCTCCATGATCCCCTTGCTGAACGTCTCGCTCGGGTCGCTGATCTTCGCGTGGTGCACGCTCATGGCCGTGGCGCCGATCCGCCGCCCAGGACGGCTCGCCGTGCTCAGCTGGATGTCGAGCGCCGTCGTAAACGAGCTCCCCTTCCATTTCTTCTACATCGTCGCCGCCTCGACTGTCCTGACGGTCATTGAAGGCGAACTTGACTCCGCCGGCCTTTGGGTCTCCCTCGCGGTTGCGCTGCTGACCTCCTCCGGCCTGGCTCTCGTCGCCGGACGCGCGATGCGGACGAGGCAACGCATCGACGAGGCACTCGACGAAGGTCTCGGCGCAGACTGGCGCGCTGAGACCGACCCAGTCGACCTCGGCCGGCTCCGCCGTCACCTGCCGTGGTTGCGGATCCTGCTGGTGCCTTGGATGTTCGGCCGACGCGATGTCGAGCGCGTTGGGAACCTGAGCTATGGCGAGCACGGCACAAGCAACCTGCTGGACGTCTATCGCCACCGTTCCGAGCCCGGCCGCGGGCCGACGCTCATCTACCTCCACGGTGGCCGCTTCAAGTGGGGGCGCAAGGGACGCGAGGCCCGTCCGCTCATCTACTACCTCGCCAGCAAAGGCTGGACCTGCATCACCGCCAACTATCGCCTCGCCGCAACGCCGGCGGAGGGCTTTCCCGCGCATCTGATCGACGCCAAGAAGATCATCGCGTGGGTCCGCACCCAAGGGCGAGAGCATGGCGCGGACCCGAACACCGTGATCCTCGTCGGCGCCTCAGCCGGTGCCCACATCACCGCGATGGCCGCCCTCACCGCCAACAATCCGGCCTTCCAGCCCGGTTTCGAAGCAGTAGATACCTCGATCACCGCCGGCATCGGGCTCTACGGCTATTACGGCCCCCTCGGCGGAGCCGAGCAGCCACCCACCACTCCGCTCGCCTACGAGCGATCCGACGCCCCGCCGTTCTTCGTCATCCACGGCGAAAATGACACGTACACGCCCCCAAGAAGAGCTCGAGCCCTGGTCGAGAGGCTCCGTGAGACCTCCGACAACCCTGTCGTGTATGCCGAGCTTCCCGGCGCCCAGCACTCGTTCGACCTCTTTCACTCCGTGCGGTTCGAGACGGTCATCGACGCCATCGAGATGTTCGCCGCAGGGGTCCGAAGCCAGGGCAGAGCACAGGTGCCGGGCGGCGACGCTCTCGCATTCGCGTAATTAGCCGCCGCCGGAAGGTTTCGGGAAGGAAGCCTCCGTAGCTTGGCCTGCCATGACCACGCCTCCCACCGCAACCCTCCGCCAGCCCCTCGGACCGCTCGGTCGCCTCGGTCTTTGGGCGGCCCGTCGGCGCCGGCTCGTCTTCCTCTCGTGGGCCGTCCTGGTCCTTGCGCTCGGCGTCCTCGCGCCGCGCGCCGAGCAGGCGCTATCGGGCGGCGGTTGGGAGGCCGACGGCTCGGAGTCCGTTCGCGCGCGGGAGTTGATCGACCGCCATTTCGCCGGCCATGGCAGCTATGCGCTGGCCGTGGTCGTAAGCTCGCCCCGCTACACCGCCGGCGACCCGCCTTTCCGGCGTACCGTAGAGCGCAGTGCACGGGTGTTGGGCCGCGAAGCGGCCGTCGCCGATGTGCGCCTGCCGCGCCATGGCGCCTCCGTCTCAGCGGACGGGCGCGTGGCCGTGGTGCGGGGCGGGGCCGGCGCAGACACGGCCGAGATGGTCCGCGCGGCGGGCCGCGTGCACGACGAGCTCGAGGGCATCGCTCCAGCCGGCGTCGAACTGGCGATCACCGGCTCGCCGGCGCTCTGGTCGCAGTTCAACGAGGAGAACAAGGCCGCGATGCTGCGCTCCGAGGTCATGTCGTGGCCGCTCACGCTGGCCGTGCTGCTCGTCGCGTTCGGGTCGCTTCCGGCCGCCGGCATCCCGTTGCTGCTCTCGATCGCGGGGCTCGTGGCAACGGCCGGCGCGCTGTGGCTCGGCACCCGGCTGACGGGGATCACGATCTGGGCGATGAACTTCGCGTTGATGTTCGCGCTCGCGGTGGGTATCGACTATGCGCTCTTCGTGGTCGTCCGCTTCCGGGCGGCGCTGCGCGCGGGGCTTCGCCCGCTCGACGCGGTCGGCGAGACGATGGACAGCGCCGGCAAGGCGGTGCTGGTCAGCGGTCTGGCCGTGCTGGCTTCAGTGTCGGCGGTGATGGTCGTGCCGAGCCAGCCGTTCCGTACGAGCGCGCTCGGAATCCTGCTTGCCGTCGGCTTCGTGCTCGCTGCCTCGCTGACGCTGCTGCCGGCGGTGCTCGCCCGGGTGGGTCCGCGCATCGACAGCTTCGCCCTGCCGTGGGCGGGAGCGGTGCAGCACCGCAGCCGGGCCTTCGCTCGCTGGGGGCGCCTGATCTGGCGCCGCCCGGTGTTGCTCGGCAGCCTCGCGGGGCTGGCGCTGCTCGCACTGGCGCTGCCGGTGCTCGGGCTGCGCACGGCGATGCCCACCACCGGAGTGCTGCCCGGCGACGCCAGCGCGCGAGTCGGCTATGAGCGGATGCAGCGGGCGTTCGGGCGCGGCGCACCGGCGGAGCTGCAGGTCGTTGCACCTTGGCGCACGGCTAAGAGCGTCGAGGCGACGCTCCGAACCAGCGCGGGGATCGCGGCCGTGCGGCCGCCGGAGCGCGGTCGGGGGTTGGCACTGATAAGGACCCAACCCGAAACCGGGCACGCCGGCCAGCTCGTCGAACGTCTCCGCGACCGGCTCCCGCGCGGTGCGCTGGTGGGCGGGGCGGCGGCCGAGGCCCGCGACCTCGAGCATGCGCTCGCGGGCCGCACGTGGGTCGTCTACGGGCTCGTGCTGGCCGTGGGCTTCGTGCTCCTCCTGCTTGTGGTACGGGCTCCCCTCGCGGCCGCCGTGGCCGTGTTGCTCAACCTGCTGGCCACCGCAGCGGCCTTCGGCGCCGCGCGGTTGATCTTCCAAGACGGCCTCGGCGCGGCGCTGCTGGGATTCGAGTCACAGGGCTTCGTCGACGCCTGGGCGCCGGTGTTCTTCTTCTGCCTGATCTTCGCGCTGGCAATGGACTACAGCGTGTTCCTGCTGGCCACGATGCGCGAGCAGTTCGAGCGCACAGGCGATGCCCGCACGGCGCTCGTCGAGGGACTCGCCCGATCGGGCCGGGTGATCAATGCCGCCGGGGCGGTAATGGTGGTCGTGTTCTTCACCTTCACCCTGTCCGGCCCGCTGCCGCCCAAGGAGATGGGCGTGATTCTGGGGCTGGCCGTTCTACTGGACACGCTGCTCGTGCGGCTGCTGCTGCTGCCGGCAGCGCTGCGGCTGCTGGGCCGCCGGGCCTGGTGGGTCCCCCGGGCGCTCGACCGAGCGCTTCCGGCGGTACGCCTGCGCCACTGATGGGCGGTCCCCAAGCCGGCTCACCTTGACCGCGTTCCCGGGCCCAGTCACGCTTGTACCGTGGACCGCGTCGAAATCCGCCTGCTCGGGGGATTCGAGGTCACCGTGGACTCACGCCCGATTCCGGCCAACGCCTGGGCGCAGAGGCGCGCGGCGGATCTCGTAAAGCTGCTGGCGCTCACTCCCGGCCATCGCATGCCGCGCGACGAGGTGCTCGAGCTGCTCTGGCCGCAGCTCGGCGCCGATGCCGCGGCGTCCAACCTGCACAAGGCGGCGAGCTACGCGCGGCGCGCGCTCGGCGACCGCGGCGCGGTCGTGCTGCGCGGCGGAGTGGTCGAGCTCGCCCCGGCCGCCGAAGTGGCAACCGACGTCGAGCGCTTCGAGCGCGGCGACGACT
Source organism: uncultured Thermoleophilaceae bacterium (assembly GCA_963762265.1). Classification (GTDB taxonomy): domain Bacteria; phylum Actinomycetota; class Thermoleophilia; order Solirubrobacterales; family Thermoleophilaceae; genus JACVRW01. The sequence goes on from CAVXKC010000008.1 coordinate 234,964, forward strand.
CCGCCTACGGCGGCGAGCTGCTGCCGGACCAGCCATACGAGCAGTGGGCACTCGGGCCCCGGGCGCGGCTGCAGGAGCGCCGCCTCGCGGTGATGCGCTCCGCGGGCCGCTGGCAGGAGGTGCTGCGCGAGGATCCGGCCGACGAGGAGGCCCACCGCGCGCTCATGCGCCGGCATGCGGCGAGCGGTGACAGGCCGGCCGCCGCGCGCCAGTTCCGTCTGCTGCGCAACGAGCTCGCGCGGCTCGGCGCGGAGCCCTCCGCGGAGACGCTGGCGCTTCAGCGCGAGCTCACGCGCGGCCCGGCGGTCCGCGCGGTCCGGCTCCTCCACGCCCCGGTCGAAGGGCGTGAGCGTGAGCTCGCCTCGGCGTCCGGTGCGCTGCGGCGTGCCGCGGCCGCCGATGGCGGCGCGCTACTCGTCACGGGCTCGCTCGGGATCGGCAAGACGCGCCTCGTCGAGGTCGTGCTCGCGGAGGCGGAGCAGCTCGGATTCCACACGCTCCGCGGCGCCGGCCACGAGGAGGAGGGCGGCACGCCGTATGCGCCTCTTGTGGAGGCGCTCGACCCGCTCGCCGCGCGTCGGCCGGAGCTGGCCGATGCGCTCACCGACAGCGCACAGGCCGCCCTGGCGAGACTGCTGCCCTCGGTGCGTCGCCCGGCGGGGGCGGAGCAGGAGGCCGTGGACCGCCATCGCGTCTTCTCGGCGGTCGCCCGGCTGCTGGAGCTGGCCGCCGCGGAGCGCGGGGTCGTGCTGGTGATCGATGACCTCCACGCCGCCGACGAGGCAACGGCGGCGCTCGTGCACCATCTCGCTCGCAGCGCCGCCGGCGAGCGCCTGCTCGTGGTCGCCGCCATGCGCGATGAGCCGCTCCCGAAGGCGGCCGCGCTCGTGCGCTCGAGCCTGCTCGAGCGCGGCGACGCGGTGGAGGTTGCGCTCGGCCCGCTCGACCGCCCCGCTCTTGCGGCGGTCGCCCGGCGGGCCACCGCCCGCCCGCTGCCGCCCGGCGCCCTCGGCGCCATCGAGCGCTCGGCGGCGGGGAACCCGTTCTTTGCCGAGGAGCTGGCGGCGTCGGTGGACGCCTCCGGCGAGATCACGGTCCCGCCGCGGCTGCGCGAGGTGGTGGCGCGGCGGCTCGAGCGGCTGGACCTGTTCGGGGAGCGGCTGCTCGCTGCGCTGGCTGTGATCGACGACGGCTTCACGGGCGCGGAGCTCGCGGCGCTCGCGGACACGGCGCAGGTCGACGAGGCGCTCGGCGAGGCCGAGGCGACCGGCGTGCTCGAGTGTGTGCGTGGCCGCTACCGGTTCCGACACGCGCTCGTGCGCGAAGAGCTGGGTGCCCGGCTGCCCGAGGAGGCGCTGCGCCGCACTCACGCCGATGCCGCGGCGCTGCTCGCCGCCGCCGACGCGCCTCCCGAGGGCGTCGCGCACCACCTGCTGCGCGCCGGCCGCGCCCGGGAGGCCGTCCCGCTCCTCATTCGGGCCGCCGAGTGGGCCGCGGGTGTGGGGGCCTATCGCGACGGCGCCGAGTGGGCCGAGCTGGCACTCGAACACGCGGACGAGCACGAGCGCCCGGGGCTTCTCGCGCTCCGCGCCCAGCTGCTCCTCGGGGCCGGCGAGGCCCACGCGCCCGCCGCCTATGCCGAGGCGATCGAGGTCGCGCCCGCGGAGCGAGTGCCCGAGCTGCGAGCGCAACAGGCGCGCGCGTGCCTCGCGGCGGGCGACATCCCGGGCGCCAAGGCCGCGCTGGAAGGGGTGCAAGCCGAGCGGCCCGAGGACCTCGGCGAGCTGATCATGCTGCGCGGCATGGTCGCCTGGCACACGGGCGATTGGGAGGGCGCGCGCCGCCTTGCCGCCGAGGCGGAGCGCCTCGCTCCGGACCCCGGCGAGCTCGCCGACCTGAAGGGCGTGGTCGCGCACATGGACGGGGGCTGGGAGCAGCATTCCCGGCGCCAGCTCACGCAGGTCTGGGACTCGCCGGAGCTCGCCGGCCGCGTCTTCGACGCCCATCTGTGTGTGACCGAGTACGTGCTCACGGCGGGAGACCCCTACGATCGCCTCGCCGGCTTCGCCAAGCGCCTGCGCGCGCAGGCGCACCGGGCGGGGGCACGCCGCGGCGAGGCGTTCGCCGCCACCGTGCTCGGCGAGACCGAGCTCGTCACCGGCAACCTCGAGGCCGCGCGCACGCACCTGCTCGATGCCGCGCGGCTCAGCCGCGAGGTGGGCTCGGTGGGTGGCGAGTCGCTCGCACGCCTGCGCCTGGGTGAGGCGTTGCTCCACCTGGGCGACCGCGCCGGGGCGCTGGCGCAGCTCGAGGAGGCGCTCGAGCTTGCGCACATCTCGCCCCTCGCCCGGCACCTGCTCTTCCTCGTCTACGGCGTGCTGCTGCAGGTACCCGACGAAGGCGCCGAGGGGCTGGCGCTGATCGAGCGTGCCGAGGCGCTGTTCGACCCGCGCTGGCTCTGCCAGTTCTGCCCAACCGGCTACCACGTGGCGGCGGCGGCGGTGTGCGCGCGCGCAGGCCAGGTCGAGCGCGCCCGCGAGTTCCTGGAGCGAGCCGAGGACGGCGCCGGGCGGTGGCCGGGCGGCCCCTGGCCGGCGGCGGTGGCGGAGGCGCGGGCCGAGCTGCTGCTCGCCGAGGGCAACCAACGCGCCGCCGCGGACGCCCTGCGCCGTGCCGCCGAGGGCTATGCCGCGGCGGGGCACCTGCTCCACGAGCGGCGCGCGCGCGAGACGCTGGAACGGCTCCTTGGAGCGGAAGTCAGCGCCTAGGAAGGTTTAGGGAAGGCGCGCCGGCGACGCTGCCGGCATGCACACGAACACCACATACCCCACCCACGAGGGCGTGGACCCCGAGGAGCTCGACCGCCACATCGCGGAGATGTACCGCGACGTTGCGAATGAGACGGGCGGCGACCTCCACTTCCCCACCGGCCGCCCGCTCGCCGAGGCGCTCGGCTACCCCACCGATCTGCTCGACCGGCTGCCCGCTCAAGCCGTGAGCTCGTTCGCGGGCGTCGGCTACCACCTCGGGCTCGCGCGACTGCTCCAGGGCGAGCGCGTGCTCGATCTCGGCAGCGGCTCCGGCATGGACGTGTTCGCGGCCGCCACGCAGGTGGCCCCGGGGGGGTCGGTGACCGGTGTGGACATCACGCCGGCGCAGCTCGCCAAGTCCGAGCGCCTCCGCGGCCACGAGCATGTGCGCTTCCGCCGCGCGCGCATCGAGGAGCTGCCGTTTGAGAAGGGCTCGTTCGACGCCGTGATCTCGAACGGCGTGGTCAATCTCTCGGCCGACAAGCGCCGCGTGTTCGCCGAGGCGGCGCGCGTGCTGCGGCCGGGCGGCAGGCTCGCGCTCGCCGACATCGTGACCGAGCGGCGAATCGCCGCGCGCACGGCGTGCCAAGCCGACCTCTGGGCCGCCTGCATCGCCGGGGCCAGCCAGAGAGACCTCTACCTGGAGGACATCGCGGCCGCCGGCCTCCAGCTGCAGACGGTCCATGGCAACCCCGGCTACCGCTTCGCGAGCGAGCGGGCGCAGCGGGCGAGTGACAAGTACGGCGCGCAGAGCGTCTCGCTGCTCGCGCTCAAGCCACTGACCAACGCGACAACGACCGCGACGGTCTCGATGTGAGCCGGCTTCCCGGTGCAGCAATGAATCCTGCCTTGAATGCCGTGCTGTCGTTCATGCCGATCGCGCCTGTCCGAGCGCGGTGGTGGCTGGGTCTCGCGACTGGCTTCGCGCATACAGCACCACGGCGACGATGAAGAGCGCCAGGCCGGTCGGTCCGTGGGGCGGCGGGTGGACAGTGATCAGCAACCCCGAAAATGCCAGCAAGATCGGGACGGAGATTGGCGCGTCCGTATGGCGGTAGAGCGCAACCCCGGCCGCGATTGTCGCGACTATGAGCCCCATGCTTCCGAGGCTGCCGAAGACGCCGAAGGGGCCGATCAACACATGCTCGGCGAAGTCCTGGACCAGGACTTCCCTCAGCGCCGGTTCCGCCTGTGGGAGTCCGTTCAGCTCGTTGACCAGAATCCCGACGCCGATTCCCTGCAACACCTCCCACGCGCTGTAGAAGACGACGAAGGGCACGAGCGCGATGCGGCTGACCCGCGCAGCGGTCCCTTCGATGCCGCGCAACAGCAGATAGACCACGACGGCCATCAGGGGGATGAAGATCATCATCCCGATATGGACCACCAGGAAGCGCGTCACGTTGTCGTGCAACGCCACGTAGATCTCGTCGCCCTCGCCGCCGGGATGGAAGAGGAGCAGAATCGCCCATAGAAGCGGTACGCCGATTAGGAAGGCGAGCTCGCCGGGGCTGAAGGCACGGGGCTGGCCGGCCACTGGCCGGGAGCCCTCGGCGTTATCGGCGGGCGGCGTCATCTCGGTAGCGAACGGGGTCATCGTGGCTCCTTTCGGACGGCTCGGGCTCGGCTCAGGTCGGTCATGGAATCTCCACCGCGCTGACGCGGGCCGCGGTGGTCCGCTCGGCGACGTAAGGCGGGAGCAGCGCGACGGCTTCCGTCTCGGAGGCGGCTTCCACGGTCCACCAGATTGCGTGTCCGCCTGAGCGGCACGAGGCGAGCGTTGGCTGGCGGCGAAGCGGACTGTTATGGCCCTTGAACGAGGCGAATACGACACCGCATTCGTGCGGCTCGTGGCGGTGGTGGAGCACGAAGCGGGGCACGGAGCGAGCCTGACACCCGGTGGACGGGCCGACATCCATGGAACACCCTGATCTTTCGGATCGGGTCACCTGATTTATGCTCGCCGCGAACGAAAGTGGTCTCGATAGGCGACCAGCTCGTTGGGCGCGCCGAGACATGCGGCGTGTTCGACGACGCGCTTTCGGGGCTCGACCGCGGGCGGTCGGCTGCGCTCGCGCTGGTCGGTGAGCCGGGGATCGGCAAGACCCGTCTGCTCGCTGAGCTGGCGGATCGCGCTTACGTGCGTGGGCAGCTCGTCCTCTACGGGTCGGCATCGGAGCTCGAGCGAGATTTGCCCTTCTGGGTGTTCGTCGACGCCCTCGACGAGTACGTCGCGGGGCTCGAGCCGCGTCGCCTCGACGCACTCGACGACGATGTTCGTGCGGACTTGGCGCACGTCCTTCCCTCGCTCTCTCGGTTCGAGTCAGCTCGTGGCGCCGCGTTTCAGCACGAGCGCTACCGCAGCCACCACGCGGTGCGCGAACTGCTCGAGGGACTTACCGCGACCAAGCCGCTTGTGCTCGTGCTCGACGACCTCCACTGGGCTGACTCTGCGTCCGTGGAACTGCTCGGCGCGCTGCTGCGGCGGCCGCCGGCGGCGGCTGTGCTCGTCGCGCTGGCTGTCCGCCCTCGCCAAGCGCCGGAGCACCTCGCCGCCGCACTCGAGCGGGCGCACCACGCCGGGACGCTGCTCCGCGTCGAAGTCGGCGCTCTGACGCGCAGCGAGGCTCGAGAGCTCCTAGGTAGCGCGGTCGACACGGCCGCCGCAACCGCCCTCTACGAGGAGAGCGGCGGTAACCCGTTCTATCTCGAGCAACTCGCCCGATCGCTCGCTCTTGAGCGCACCGCAGGGGCTCCTGAGCTCTCGCCCGGGGATCTCGACGTGCCGCCCGCGGTTGCGGCCGCTCTGGCCGAGGAACTCGCACTTCTCTCGGACGGCGGACGGCGAGTGCTGGAGGGGGCAGCGGTAGCCGGCGACCCGTTCGAACCCGAGCTGGCCGCCGCCGCCGCGGCGACCTCCGAGGCGTCCGCGCTGGAGGCCTTGGACGAGCTGCTGAAGCTCGACCTCATTCGCGAGACCGAGGTGCCGCGCCGCTTTCGCTTCCGGCATCCGCTCATCCGGCGGGCGGTCTACCAATCGACGCCCGGCGGCTGGCGACTGGGCGCTCACGATCGGAGCGCCGAGCAGCTCACCGCCCGGGGTGCATCCGCCGTAGAGCGCGCGCATCATGTCGAGCTTTCCGCGCGCCAGGGGGACGCGGCCGCCGTCGCGACTCTCCGTGAGGCCGGCAACGCCGTGGCACAGCGCGCGCCTGCGAGCGCCGCAACCTGGTTCGGACACGCACTCCGGCTCCTGCCCGATGCCGCGCCGGCCGATGCGCGTGTCGAGCTCCTCCTCTCCCGGGCCAGGGCGCTAGTCGCGACCGGCCAGTTCGCCGACGGCCACGCCGCCCTGCTGGACAGCATCGCGCTCGTGCCGACCGACGCGGTCGCGTTGCGGGTGCGGCTCACGACGGCCTGCGCGGGCGTAGAGCACCTGCTCGGGCGGCACGAGCAGGCCCATGCGCGCCTCGCGAGGGCGATGAACAGCCTGCGCGATCCCGCCTCGAAGGAGGCGGCGGCGCTCATGATCGAGCTCGCGATGGACGGCTTCTTCCGAATGGACTATGAGTCGATGCGCGAGTGGGCCGAGCGAGCGCTCGGCACCGCACAGCCGCTCGGCGACCGGCCGCTGACCGCGGCCGCGGTCGCCGCGCTGGCCTTCGCAGGCGCGACGAGCGGAGCCACCCCGGAGGCGGAAGCACGACGCTCGGAGGCGGCCGCGCTCGTCGCCGACCTGGACGATCACGAACTCGCTCTTCGACTCGATGCCGCCGCCAACCTCGCCGGCGCCGAGCTCTACCTCGACCGCTACGAGGAGGCCGAAGCCCACGCCGAACGAGCGATAGCTGTCGGTCGGGCGACCGGCCAGAGCGAATTCATCCCGCTTCCGTACTCGATTCTCGGCCAAGTCAAGTTGCTGCGCGGCCAACTGGCCGAAGCCGCCGAGCTGCTTGACAATGCCGTCGAGGGAGCACGATTGTCGGGCAACGTCCAGGCGCTCGCCGGCAACCTCGGCAATCGCTCCTTTGCGGCGCTCGCCGCCGGCGACGTCGAGATCGCGCTCGCCACCGCCGAGGAGTGCGTCGAGCTGACAAGGGGGCTCGATCAGAGCCTCGCCTGCGCCGCCGGGGTGGCGCTCGCCGCCGCCCTCCTCGAGACCGGCGACCCACGGCGCGCCGTCGAGTCCCTCATCGGGTCTTCGGGGGGCGACACGCTTCCGCTCATCCCCGGCGTCTGGAGGGCCAAGTGGCTCGAGCTGCTCACCCGCTGCTGGCTCGAACTCGGCCGCCACAACGCAGCCGAACGCGCGACCGCGGCCGCGCAGGCCACTGCCGAAGCGCTGCGACTCCGCATGGCGGCTTCGATGGCAGATCGTGCCGCCGCCGCCGTCGAGCTCGATTCCGGCCACACCGAGCTCGCCGCCAAACGCGCGCTGGCCGCGGCCGCCGCCGCAGAAGAAGTCGGTGCGCCGGTCGAGGCGGCGCTCGCACGGACCCTCGCGGGCCGCGCACTCGCCCAAGCCGGGCAAACCGAGCCCGCCGTCGCCGAGCTGCAACACGCCGCCGCCGAGCTTCAGGCCTGCGGGGCGCTCAGATATCGCGGCGCCGCCGAGCGCGAACTGCGAGGCCTGGGCCATCGCATCCACCGCCGCACCCGCCCCGGCAAGATCGACGGGACCGGCGTCGAAGCGCTGACGGAGCGCGAGCTCCAGGTCGCACGGCTCGTCGTCGATCGCAGGACGAACCCGGAGATCGCCGAAGCGCTCTTCCTCAGCCCGAAAACGGTCGAGACGCACATGCGAAACATCTTCCGCAAGCTCGACGTTTCCTCACGCGTCGAGGTCGCACGCACCGTCGAGCGCGCCGATCGCGCCGTGCACACGACCTGATCCGGCCCCGCGCTCCACCGAACGCGCCGATGCCAAGGTGCAGCTACGCGCTCGCCGGTTGCTCCTGGGCGCCGAGCTGGATATGGGCGCGGCTGTCGCGGCCTCGGATCAGCACGAGAGTCAGGAGCAGGCCCAGCGCCGCGATTCCCGCCCCGGCGAGGAAGGCCGACTGGAAGCCTTCGTTCAGGGCGCTTGTCAGCCCCGACCTGTCGCCGCTCGCCATGAGGTCCTCGGTCCGCGAATTGGCGATCGTCGCCAGCACGGCCAGCCCGAGCGCCCCGCCGATCTGCTGAGAGGTGTTGATCAGTCCGCTGGCGAGCCCGGACTCCTCCTCGCGGACCCCGGAGACGGCCGCGATCGTGGTCGTCACGAACGCGAAGCCGAGCCCGGCCGCCGCAAGTAGCGACGGGCCCAGGATGTCGCTCGTGAAGCCACCACCCACGGACACCTGGGAGAACCATAGGAGCGCCGCGGCGATCAGGGCCATCCCGGCCGCCAGCACCGGCTTGAAGCCGATCCGCGTGACGAGCTGAGAGGCGACACCGGAGGCAACGGTGATCATCACGGCAAGCGGCAGGTAGGCGAGCCCGGCCTCGATCGGGTCGTAGCCGAGCACCTGCTGCATGTAGAGCGTTATGAAGAAGAACATCGAGAACAACGACCCGCCGACCAGGAGCCCGACGATGTTCGCGCCAGTCAGGGTCCGGAGCCGGAAGATCCGGAACGGAACCAGCGGCGCCTGCGAGCGACCCTCGATAGCGACGAATGCCCCGATCAGCGCCGCGGCGAGCGCGAGCAGGCCGAGCGTCTGCGTCGATCCCCAGCCGGCCTCGGCCGCATCGACCAGTGCGTACACGAGCACCGAAAGGCCTGCGGTGACGGTGACCGCTCCCGCGGTGTCGAAGTGGCGCGTGGCGGACTCGGAGCGGCTCTCCAGGATCAGCCGCGGGGACAGCGCAGCGACTACGAGCGCCACCGGCACGTTGATCCACAGCACCCACTCCCAGCCCGGACCGTCGGTGAGGACGCCGCCGAGCAGCACGCCCGCGGCGCCACCGGCACCGGCAACCGCTCCCCAGGCCCCGAGTGCCTTGTTGCGCTCGGAACCGTCGCGGAAGGTGTTCGTGATGATCGACAGCGCAGCCGGCGAGATGAGCGCGGCGCCGAGACCCTGGGCGGCGCGGGCAGCGATCAGCTGGCCCTCGTTGGCGGCGAAACCGGCCACCAGCGAAGCAGCGGCGACCACCAGCAGCCCGGCGATGAATACGCGCCGGCGCCCGAGCAGGTCGGCCAGGCGGCCGCCGAGCAGCAGGAAGCCACCGAACGTCAACACGTAGGCGTTGACGACCCATGGGAGGTTGGCCTGGGAGAAGTTCAGCGCCTCACCGATCGATGGCAGCGCGACGTTCACGATCGAGGCGTCGAGAACGACGATGAACTGCGCAAAGCAGAGCAGGATCAGGGCAACCCAGCGGCGCTCCATGTATTCCTGTGGGTCGGTCATGTCTGGTCTCCTTCACCTGCCGAAAAAAACGGAATGTCGGTTCCGGTTCAACACTATACGGAATCTAGATTCCGCTTGTCAACCCGTATCTCGAGAATGGCGGGTCTGTACCCCAACGACGAACGGGCCGGGGGGAAATCGACAGCCCACCGGCGCCGGCGCGCCGGCCCCACGTGTCCGATGTCACACCAACAGGACCCGGCGCGCGCTGTCATCAAGGGATGGCCCCCACTCCCACTCAGCGCCGAATCCTGTTCCTGGTCTCGGCGCACAACAGCCTCAGCCAACGCGCGTTCATCGCCCTGACCGAGCTCGGGCACCGAGTGGATGTCGCGGTGGTCGCCGACGCGGCCGCGATGGAGGAAGCCGTCGCCCGGCATCGCCCCGAGCTGATCGTCAGTCCGATGCTCAAGAAGCTGATCCCGGAGTCGATCTGGACGACGCACCGCTGCTTGATCGTGCACCCGGGGCCGATCGGCGACCGTGGCGCGTCCTCGCTCGACTGGGCGATCGAGCTCGGGATGCGCGAATGGGGTGTGACTGTCCTCGAGGCCAACGGGGACTTCGACGCCGGCGATGTCTGGGCCACGCGCACCTTCAAGATGCGCGAGACGGGCAAGACGAGCATCTACCGGCACGAGGTCCGCCGCTCGGCGATCGACGCGCTGGTGGCGGCGGTCGAGGAGGTCTTTGACGGCCGCGAGGCGCCCGACGGGTCTCGACTCGAACGGCACGCGCGTGATCGGCCGGCCGCGGCCGCTGATGACCCAGGACGTCCGCGCGATCGACTGGACGTCGGACGCCACCGACACCGTGGTCCGCAAGATCCGCGCAGCCGAGGGCTATCCCGGCGTTCTGGACGAGCTCGAGGGCACCGACTTCCACCTGTTCGGCGCCCACCGCGAGACGACTCTCCGAGGCACCCCGGGCGAGATCATCGCGCAGCGGCACGGGGCGATCTGCCGCGCAACGGTCGACGGCGCGGTCTGGGTCACGCATCTGAGGCGATCCGGCCCCCAGCACACGCACTTCAAGCTCCCGGCGACGCTCGCGCTCAACCTGGCCGGCCGTGAGCTCGAGGTCCCGGACGTCCCGGTGCCCTTGGACGGGGGCCCGCAAGGTGAGCACACCTATCGCGACATCTTCTACGAGGAGGACGCGAGGGTCGGGTATCTGCACTTCGACTTCTACAACGGCGCTATGAGCACCGATCAGTGCACGCGCCTGCGCGAGGCGTACCTCTACGCTCGTTCGCGCTGGCAGACGAAGGTCATCGTGCTGATGGGCGGCAGTGACTTCTTCTCGAATGGCATCCACCTGAACGTCATCGAGGCGGCCGGGGACCCGGCCGCGGAGTCATGGCGCAACCTCGAGGCGATGAACGACCTCGTTCGCGAGATCGTCGAGACCAAATCCCATCTCGTGGTCTCGGCTCTGGCAGGCGACGCCGCGGCGGGCGGTGTGCCGCTCGCGCTGGCGGCCGACCACGTATACGCGCGCGACGACGTTGTGCTCAACCCCTACTACCGGCACATGGGCGGCCTGTACGGCTCCGAGTACTGGACCTACCTGCTGCCTCGCCGCGTCGGAGGCGATATGACCGCACGGCTCACCGGTCCGCCGTTCGCGCGGTCGGCACCGCGCGGGCGGTCCAGATCGGGTTGCTGGACGCCGCGTTCGGCGCAACCGTCGCGAGCTTCCAGGAGCAGACCCGTCTGCTGGCCCAGCGTGTGGCCGCGGACCGGTCCCTGGACTACCGCCTCGATGCCAAGCGCCGCCGGCGGGCTCGCGACGAGCAGGTCAAGCCGCTTCAGGCCTACCGAGCCGAGGAGATGGCTCGCTCGCACCAATGTTTCTTCGGGCCGGACCCCAGCTATCACGAGGCACGGCGGCGCTTTGCCCGCAAGCTCGGGGCGTCCGAAACAACCTCGGTGCAGCCGAGCTCTCGCCTCGCCGCGTGACGGCGGCCGAAGCTACCCGCCGGCGGCTTCGAGCGCTTCGGCCCAGTCGGTGAAGTACTCGATGCGCACCATCGTTCCATCGCGAAACGTGGTTACCTGGTGGTACATCTCCGTGTCGAGCTCCGCGCCGCTTCCCTTGCCTCGCCCGTAGAAGCGGAGGCGGACCGCCACGCGGTCACCGGCATCCACCGTCTCCTGCGGGTCGAGCCGCAACTCGTCGAACGTCTCGTCGAGCCCCTCCCAGAACCGCTTGATCTCGTCTGGCCCCCGGCAGGAATCCGCCCGTTGGAGCGCAGGAAGCACCCAGTCGACCTCGGGATCGAAGAACTCGACGGCCGCGTCGAAGTCACGCCGGTTGTAGGCCGCAATGAAGGCTTCCGTCCTGTCTACGTTCTCCTGCGACATCGCGCCGCAGTATGTCGCTCTGCGGATCAGGCCATGCCGGCGAGCCGGTATAGGACCAGGCTCCCGGCGACGGCGACATTCAGGCTCGCCCCGCTGCCGGCCATCGGGATCTCCACGCATTCGTCGGCGGCCTCGACATTCGCGTCCGGAACGCCGTGCCATTCGTGGCCGAGAAGCACGACCGTTCGCCCTCGGGCGGGCTCGAGGCGCGGTAGGGCAACCGCGCCCTCGGCAAGCTCCACCGCCACGATTCGCCAGCCCGCGGCGCGCTGGTGCTCGATCCAGCGGTCCTTTCCGCCGCGCACCCAGTGAATGCACGGGCGCCGATCCGAGCGCAGCGTGTCGCCGCGCAGCAGCGCCCCTCGGTAGTGCGGTGTATCCGGAACCGCCATGCACGCCCCCACCGCGTCGCACGTGCGCAACAAGGTTCCGAGGTTTGCTTGGAAGGCCACCCACAGCGGAGCGACCATGAGGTGATCCCAGCACCCGTGCCGGCGCGAGCGGCGCGCGCGGCGAATGTCGCGGGGCCGGGACTTTTCGGCGCTCAAGGCGCCCGGACGTACGTCCTCTCATCGTTCATGCGGCCAAGGCTACCTCGCGCCGCCGCGGCGACGCATCCGCGCTTCCGGGTAACGAGGCGCGCCGCCAGGTAAGACCGGCGCGCGGCCGGGCGCATAGGAGCTACCCGAACCTAGGAGTGCTCACCATGAGCGACCAGCGAGCGACAGCTGGCGACCAGACGACCGCAGAGGACCTGCAGGTGCTCTCCAATGTCCTTGAGGACACGCCGGCGAGCGATGTCACCCGCAGGCGGCTGCTCCAGACCGCCGCCGTCGGCGCGGCGGCCTCGGCAGGCGCGTTGGCCACGGCGAGCGGCGCCGCTGCGGCGGCTGGGGAGTCGCCGAAGGAGATCCTGTCGACGCTCGCGACCGCTGAGAGCTTCGGCGTCACGTTCCTCACGGAAGCAGTGGGGCGCGCCCCGGGCACCCCGTCCGCCGACCTGGTGGACACGCTGCGGGCCGCCAACACCGCCGAGTACGACCACGTCGTCGCGCTGCGAAAGCTGGGCGGCCGTCAGACCACGCTGAGGTTCTGGATCCCGGACGGCGCTTTCGGCGGCGGCGGCGTTGGACTGTTCGAGTCGATCGAGACGGCGGACACGCTGGAGCTGATGGGCTACCTCACCGGGGTGACCGCGTTTGCCAAGCGCGGCCACGAGCGCGGTGCCCGCTTCCTGGCCGAGGGGTGTGCGATCGAATCGGAGCACCGCGCGATCGCGCGCTTTGCCCAGACGGCTCTGGGCGGTAAGCAGCAAATCTCTATCAACCGCAGTTTCGCGCCCTGGAGCGTGCGGACCGTAAAGGGGATGATCCGGGCCCTCGAGGGCACGGGAATCGGCTTCGGCAAGCCCGGCGGCGCGCCCGGAAAGTTCTACGACTTCCCGGGCAACCCGGTCAAGAACGGGTCCGGTCTCGACAACAACGGGCGCCGCCCGGCCTGAGTGGGCGCCGCTGCCAAGCTGTCCGAGTGAGCGACGACGACGGATTGGTCGTGGCGACCCGTGACAGCGAGCGCGCTCGCGTTCAGCTACGGCCGCGGGGCCCGTACTCGTTGGCGGCCAGCTCCCGCTTCCTCGAGGGCTTCGCGCCTGCCTCGCACGAGGGCGCGGGCGAGGACGGCCACCTTCACGTCGGCTTCTGCGTCGAGGGGGACTGGAAGCCGGTCGGCGTCTGCTTGCGCGAGACCGCGACAGGTGTTTGGGCATCGATCTACGGCGCGGCCGATCGGCAGACGCTGAGGGCTCAGCTCGCGCGGATCCTCTCGATCGACATCGACGGATCGCGGTTCGCGGCGGTCGGCGAGCGCGACCCGGTGATCGGGCGTCTCCAGCATCGCCATCCGGGCCTGAGGCCGGTCTGCTTCTTCTCGCCTTACGAGGCGGCCGCGTGGGCGCTCATCAGCCACCGCGTGCGGATCGTGCAGGCAGCGCAAGCCAAGGAACGGATCACGAGGGAGCTGGGGCACCCGGTCGACATCCATGGCGACGAGCGCGCTGCCTTCCCAAGCCCAACCCGCCTACGGCAGCTCGAACGCCTGCCGGGGCTCTCCGCTCGAAAGGTCGAGAACCTGCGAGCGCTCGCCGATGCAGCCCAGACCGGCGTGCTCGACGCCGCCCGCCTGCGGGCGCTTCCTCACCGGCAGGCAATCGCCGAGCTCAAGGAACTGCCCGGCGTCGGCGACTTCTCGGCGCAGCTGATCCTGGTGCGCGGCGCCGGCGAGCCCGACCTTCTGCCCTCGAGCGAACCCCGCCTGGCTCGCGCCGCAGCGCTCGCGTACGGGCTCGACAGCGCGCCCTCTCCAGAGGAGCTTGAACAGATGGGCACGCGCTGGGCGCCGTACCGAAGCTGGGTGAGCTTCCTGCTTCGCGTCTTCCTCGAGGAGCGAACACAGGAGATCGCCGGCAAGCGCTGACCCCCGGGCGTACCGCTACGTGGGAACCCCCGCCTGGGCGGCGACCGCTCCGTACGACGCCTGGCGGCGCGCCGAGTGGAGAACACCGCGCCGGTGATGGATGAAGACTGCGATCGCGCAGTTCACCAGCATGAAGTAGACCGGGTAGAGGAGCAACGACAGCTCCGGGGTACCCACCGCGCCGATCGCGAGTGCGCCACTCACACTTGCGAGGGCGAAGGTGGAGAGCGTCTCCGAGTCTGGATCGCGGTAGGTCTTCGGCACCATCATCGCTGCCCCAAGCAGATCGGCCGCTACGACACAGGCGGTCGCGATGATCGGCTCATCGGCCACGATCCATCCGAGCACCCCGGCGCCCGCAACCGCGATCATGACCATCTCGGGCATGCTCACGCCACCCTCGCCGCGGCGGATGGACAGGCAGAAGGTAAGGCTTGTGAGGATGGCCTGCGCTCCCACCATGAGCAGGCTCCAAGTGGCCCCGTCCGCGCGCTGCGACAGGCAGACCACGATTGCGAGCGTGCTCCAGATCAGCCACGTCCCGCGGTGCGGCCGGGTCGCACCGCGCAGCGTGTCGCGGATGTAGGGGATCGCGTCGGCTATGCCTACCAAGACGGCGAGCACGCCCAGCACCGGCGCGACTTCGATCATCGCTGTAGCACGGCCACCGTCGAGTCGCCGCCGAAGTACTCGACCGCGATGGCGGCCGCGACGTACGGGTCAAACGACCGACAGGAGAAGATGTCAACAAAGCAGCGCCCGAAGACCTCGTCGGCGTGAACGGTTATCGAGCTGGTCTCGATGAACTGCATGGCCGACCAGCCCTCGAGCTCGTCGTTGCCGAAGCGGTCGATCGCGAGCTCTCCGTGCGCCTGCATGCCGATGGCGTCGATCACGGCCGGCACGAAGCGACGGAGGTTGTCGGGATCGGCAAGCAGCTCGCGCTCGCAGCCGTGGAGGTCGATCGCTGCCAGCAAGCCCCACGGGACGTAGCTCGGCGGGCGGAAGACGGTCAGTAGCGCGGCGTCCTGCATGTGAGGCCTCCAGATGGACGAGTGAGCTGCATGTGTTCTATGCCACAAGCGTGCGCGCCTGAGCGACCTCCATCACACGCGGAGGCACGTCACACTTCGGCCCGGGCCACGCCTAAGCGGCGGCCTAGAGGCTTGATGTGGGTTCCGGCGAACGGCGGCACTGAGCGGCGGGACGGGTTGCCGCGGTGCTCGGTGTGGCGAATCGGGCGTCCATTGTCGAGTTACCGTTGGCGGGGACCGCCAAGTCGACAACGGCTGCGGTGATCGATGCCGGCCGGCGACTCGGCGCTCCAACTCGCCGCCGCTCACCCCCGGCAGTTGCTGTTCGCCGACAAGCGGCTGCTGGGGCCGCGCGCGCATCGGCGAGCAGCTCGCCAAACGATCGGCGGGCTCGTCCAGCGCACAGCCCAACGGCCACTCGCCCTCACCTTCGGGATCTAGCTCAACTACCTACTGGTCGCCCCCACGCGCGCTCGCCGCCCACGACGGACGCTAACCCACATCAAGCTCTAGACGCCGAGCAGCGCGGCCAGGACGAGCATCAGCGCCGCCCCGAACGCGGTGCCGGCCAGAGCCCTCGTGCGCCCGCCGCGGCGGAAGGCCTCGGGCGCCAGCTCGACCGCCACCAGGGCCAGCATCGCCCCCGCGGCGAAGCCGAACGAGAACGGCAGGAGCCCCTTGATCTGCTCCACCAGCGCGTAGGCGAGCAGCGCTCCGACCGGCTGGGGCGCGCTCGTTGCGACCGCCGCCCAGAACTGCTGGCTGCGGCTGAAGCCGGCGGCGTTCATCGGGATGGCCACGCTGGTGCCCTCCGGGATGTTCTGCAGGCCTATCGCCAGGATGACGAACAGCCCGAGCCCCTCGGTATCCGAGGCGAACGCCGTCCCGATCGCAAAGCCCTCCGGCAGGCTGTGGACCAGCAGGACCGCAAACACCAGCACCGAGCGCCGCACGCCAGCGCCCCTCAGCGAGCCGACGTGCACGTCGCGGGCCGCCAGGGCTCGCCGCGACGCGAGCAGGAAGAGCACTCCGACCGCGAGGCCGCCGAAGACTGCGAAGGTCGAGCCCTCGTCGAGCGCGGGCAGCAGCAGGCCCACGATCGAGGCCACAGTCATCAGCCCGACGGTCAGCCCCCAGAGTGCGGGACGCAGGAGGTCCGCGCGCGAGCCGAGATGCGAAACCGGGATCGCCCCGAGACCCGTCGCCAGCGCCGTTGCGCTCCCGGCGAGTGCCAGCAGCGCGACCTCCATCACGCCCAGCGGGTGGCGCCGCGGCAGCCGGAGGCTGCGGGCAGGCCCTGCACAACGGCCCTACCCACGGAGCGGCATCTCAGCTGTTCAGGGCGCCCACGGGTGGGCGGGCCGGGGCCGGCGCAAGCCGGATACGGGCATCCACAATGACGGCGCCGTCGGCGCCGGCAATCACCGGGTTGCAGTCGAGCTCGACGATCTCCGGGTGGGCGGCGGCGAGCGCGGCCACCCGCTCGACGATTTTCTCTACCGCTCCGACGTCGGCGCGAGGCGCGCCGCGGAACCCGTCGAGAAGGGGGAACGTGCGCAGCTCGCGCAGCATGGCGGCCGCTTCGCGGGGACCAACCGGGGCCAGGCGGACCTGAACGTCGCCGATCAGCTCCGCGGTCGTTCCGCCGGCCCCGACGGCAACGAGCGGTCCGAAGCGCGGATCGCCGACCACGCCGACGATCAGCTCGGCGCCGGCGGGCGCCATCCGCTGCACGAGGAATCCTTCGGGGCACACACCGGCCGCCTCGAGCGACGAGCGCAGCTCACGCGCGGCGCGCTCGGCGCCGGCGGCAGTTAGGCCGAGGCGCACGGCGCCCAGGTCGGACTTGTGCAGCAGTTCGGGACCGGTGGCCTTGAGCGCCACCCGGCCGCCGAGCTCCCCGCGGCACGCCGCACGGCGCGTGGCGTCGCGGCCGATCGGCTTTCGACGATCGGCAGGCCGACGCTGCGCAGAAGCGCCTCCGCCGGCGCGGGGGACATCCAGCCGCCCCCCGCAGCGAGCCCGTCGGCGATCATGGCGGCGACCTGGTCGCCCTCGGCCGCCGGAGTCGGCGTCGGTGGGTCGGGCGGGGCAGAGCGGTGCCGCGAATAGCGCGCCGCGTGGCCAAGCGCGCGGGCCGCCTCTTCGACCGACCCGAACAGCGGAACGCCCTCGTCGACGTTCACTGGCACGTCGGGGCCGAGAAAGACCGCAATGATCGGCGTACGACGGGCGCGCGGCGAAGCCCCGACCGCTCGGATGGCGGCCACCACATCGGTCGCCCGGGTGGCGAGGGGGCGGACGAAGATCGCGATCACCGCGTCCACGGCGGGATCGTCGACCACCGCCTCGAGCGCGCGCTCGTAGTCGGCGGCCGTCGCCGAGGCGATCATGTCGACCGGGTTGGTCACCGACGCCTCGGGGGGAAGCACGGCGGCGAGCGCCGTGCGGGTCGCCGCGCCCAGGGGCTCGACGCGCAAGCCGTCGGCCTCGCAGGCGTCAGCGCAGAGGATCGCCGGGCCGCCCGCGTTCGTCACGATCGCAACCCGGTTGCCCTGCGGCAGCGGCTGGCGGCTGAGCACAGCAGCCACTTGGAACATCTCGCCGACGGTGTCTGTGCGGATCACGCCCGCGTGGCGGAAGAGTGCGTCCACGGTCGTGTCGGCCGCCGCGAGCAGCGCGCCTGTGTGCGAGGAGGCCGCGCGCTGGCCGGCGGCCGAGCGGCCGCTCTTGACGGCGATCACCGGCTTGTGGGCGGTGATGCGGCGCGCGATGTGGCCGAACTTGGCCGGGTTGCCAAACGACTCGAGGTAAAGGGTGATGACGTCCGTCCGCTCGTCCGCCTCCCAGTACTGGAGAAAGTCGTTGCCGGAGAGGTCCGCCTTGTCGCCGGCGGAAACGAACGAGGACAGGCCGATGCCGTACGTCCGGGCGAGGTCGAGCGCCGCGATGCCGAAAGCGCCGCTTTGGGAGGCAAAGCCCACCCGGCCGGGCGGCGGCGCACCCGGCGCGAAGCTCGCGTTCAACGAGACAGCCGGGTCGGTGTTGACTACGCCGAGGCAGTTGGGGCCCACCAGCCGCATGCCGCCGGCGCGGCACGCGGCGACCAGCTCATCCTGGCGCCGCTCACCCGCGTCGCCCACCTCGGAGAAGCCGGCCGAGAGGACCACGAGAGCACGCACGCCGGCCGCGCCGGCATCGCGGGCGACGGCGACGACCCGGCCGGCGGGCACGGCAATCACGGCGAGCTCTGGCGCCTCGGGCAGCTCACGCAGCGACGCGTAGGCGTGCAGGCCCTCGATCGTCTCGGCGTGCGGATTGACAGGGAAGATCGGCCCTGTGAAGCCGCCGGCGACGAGGTTGGCCATGACAGCCGCGCCGATGCTGCCGCGGCGCCGCGACGCGCCGACGATGGCGACCGACCGGGGCCGCAACACGTGCTCGACCGCGGCAACCGCCGCGGTGCGCTCGCGCCCTTCAAAGCGGCGCCGGCCGTCCTCGGTGAGCGTGGTCGGAAAGGTGACCTCGAGCTCGCCGGTGCGCGTCCGGACCTCGACGGGAAACCCGGAAGCGCGGAACGTGTCGATCATCTTGTGGTTGTTGGCCAGCACCACTGCGGTGAACTGCGGGACGCCCTCAGCGGCAGCTGCCTCCGCGAGCTGGGCGAGCAGGAGGGTGGCGATCCCACGACCCTGCCAGCCGTCGGCGACCGCGAACGCGACCTCCGCGCTCCGCTTGCCGTCCGGGATGTACTGGCCGTGGCCGACCACCAGGCCGTCGTCCGAGGTGACGGCGAGGAGTCCGATGCCTGCGCGCGCGTCGGTAAGCCAGCGCGCCATCGCGCCGACGTCTGCGCCGGCGCTGAAGAAGCGGAACCAGCGCGCCTCCTCGGAGAGCTCACCCAAGAAGCGCTCGATCCGCTCGACATCCTTAGGTCGCACCGGGCGGACGTGGACGGTGGAGCCATCGCGCAGCGCGATGTCGGATTCGCCGGCGGCCGTCGGCATGGCTACAAGATTGCAGCGGCGATCCCGGATTGCACCCGTGCTCCTCCGCGGATCGGGTGCGGGCCTCTACGCAGCGGAGCGCATGTGCGCCCGTCGACTGATAGCCGGGTCAGATCAGCTCCGCCGCCCACGGCCCTGCTCGACTTGGATTCCGAGTGCGCCGATCGTGGACGCCAGGCCTTGGTAGTGCCCGATGAGCAGGCACAATTCGATCGCCTCGCGGTCACCGAGACTCGCGTGAACGGCGCTCCACGTCGCGTCCGAGAGCGCGCGCCGGGCCAGCAGCTCGTCGCTGACGGCCAGGAGCGCACGCTGACGGTCCGTGAACCCGCCCTCCGGAGGACTGCCGGCCACGCCCGCGACCTCGGCCGGTGTCAACCCCACGCGCAGCGCAATCGGTACGTGCTGGTGCCACTCGTACGCCGAGTGACACTGCCACGCGACCCGCAGGATCACGAGCTCGGTATCGCGGCGCGGCAACCGACCAAACGGCATCAGCTGCGCCGAGTAGCGCAGCCAGGCGCGAAACAGGCGCGGGTGTCGGCCGAGCGTCGTGAATATTCTCGGTGGGCCGCTGCCGCTGACTCGCCCCGCGACCGCAGCCACGAGTCTCGCCAGCGGTCGTAGCTCGCGCAGGCGGGCCGGGGCAATGCGGGGCTCGCCCTGCACGGGCGGGAGCAACGCTCGCAACCCGGCAATGTACGCACCCTGAGCGCCCTGCGTGCTCACGCTTGGATCACCCGCGGTAAACCGCGGCTGCGGTTGAGATGCCCGCGCCCGCGGAGACCAGCAGTGTCGTGTGCGCCGCCGCCAGTCGCCCGGACTCGAGCGCCACCGCCGGGGCGGCCGTATGCGTATGGGCGAGGCCGTCCGGAGCCGACGCGACCCGCTCGGAGGACACGCTGAGTCGCTTCGCCAATGAGTCGGCGAAGCCCGGAACGGACGCGGTGGCGACGAGTAGGTCGACCTCGCCGAGGTCGAGCGCCTGCGCCGCCGCCAGTTCGCGGGCGGTCGACTCAGCGCAATCGAGGGCTCGGGCGGCGTAGGACTCGGCGATCTCGACCGTGAGGATGTTCTTGCCGTGACGGGCGAGCCCACGCCGGGCATCTGCCTGCCAGTCCACGTAACTCTGGAACAGCTCAGCGTACTCGGGGAACGTGGCGAAATGGAAAGCCGTGAAGCCCGCGCGGGAGGCGTCCGCGCTCAGCAGGATCGCTCCGCCGACCGAGGGAAAGCTGAATCCTTCCGAGACGCCCGGCACAGGGTCCATGTCGCTCGCCACCACCATCCCGAGCCCGACTGTCCCCGATGCAAGCATGCCGTCAACCAGGTGAATGCCTGTCAGAAGGCCACAGGCCCCGTTGTAGACATCGAACGAGAACGTGCCATGACCTGCGCCGGGGGGGTGGTCGGGGTTGGCGCCGATGTCCTCCTGAATCAAGGCCGCAAACGCCGGCTCGCTGAGGATCTTGTCGTGGTAGACGCCCGCGTTGATCAGCAGGTCGAGTTCCTCGGCGGTCCGGTCCGCGCGCTCCAGGCACGAGCGGGCGGCGGCGTCGGCGAGCTTCAGCGCGCCCGGAGCGAACCACCGATGGTGCACGGTCGCGGTGGCGGTCGCCTCAATTATCGTGCCCATGGCGCTCCACCAACTGATCGACCTTGAAGATCACGACACCCACCTCGAGGCCCGAGGCAAGAGACAGGAGCATGACTCTGTCTCCCTTGGCGAAGCGACCCTCCCTCAGGTACTTCGACAGAGCGACGAAATGCGTCGTCGACGCCGTGTTGCCCAACTCGTCAACGGTCACGACCACGTGCTTCGGCGCCACGCCCATGCTCTTAGCGAGCTCCGCCATGCCCTTCTTGATTGCCCGCGCGGAGGTCTGATGCGGGATCAGATAGTCGATCTCGTCGAACTCGAGCCCGGCCTGGTCAAGCACCTCGCGCACCAACGGCAGCGACTCCTCGATCGCGACTTTGTGGATCGCCCTGGCATCCGTGTACATGGACATCCCGCTCCCGATCTTGGCCGGGAACGCCAGGCACAGGCGGCTGTACTCGGACAACGTCGTGAACCCTGCCACCTCGATGCCGGGAACGCCCTCGGGCGCCCGCTCGAGGATCGCCGCAGCGCCGGCGTCGCCGAGCGTCAGCGAGGCGAGCTGCTTGCTCATTATCGTGCGGACCTCGCGGGCGGCATTGGTGCTCAGCTGTGAGATGTCCTCGCCGCTGACGACCATGCCGCGCCTGATCCGGCCTTGCCGGATCAGGTCGTTGAGAATGAACACGCCGGTCATCATCCCCGCGCAGGCGTTCGCGAGGTCGAAGCTCATTGCGCGCCGAGCGCCGAGCGCTTCCTTGAGCGACACGCTCATGGGCGGCTCGAGTTGCATGCGTAGGCCGCCGACGTAGCGCGAGATGCTCGACACGATCAGCATGTCGAGGTCCTCCGGAGCACAGTCCGCGTGCGCCAGGGCATCCCGCGCCGCGCCGAGCGCGAGCGTGTAGGAGTCCTCGCCCTCCCCCACGATATGCCGCTCGCGGATGCCGGTCAGCCGCTCGAGCTCAATGTGGGTCTTGTGCTTTGTGCTCGCCATGAGCTCAGCGCTGGTCTGCCGCCGCTCGGGAACCGACGCGCCAATGCCGGCGAAGCGGCTCGTGTGCGAGCCATTGCTGGGTGGGCTGTCGGCGCCGCCCTCCAGCGACATCCATTGCTCGCCGTCGTTCCTCGACGGGTGGTCTCCGTCCATGCGCCTTATCTTCCACAACCGCGCGAGCCCTGCGAACCGTGGGAACTACCCAATCGCAACCCGCTCGCGCATGTGCGCGCCCGGGGGGAATTCCACCGCATCCTCTCGGCGTTCTACCGATTCGAGGCGACGGACCGGGGCGTAGCCTCCCCAGCCGATGGCCGATCAGCTAACCCCGCTCGACGCCACCTTCCTGGAGCTCGAGGAGGCGGACTCGAGCGCTCACATGCACATCGGCGCCGTCATGGTCTTCGAGGCGACGGAGAACGGTCCACCTTCAATTGGCGAGCTTCGGAGCCAGATCGAAGACCGGGTCGACATGCTTCCGTACTACCGCTCCCGCCTCTCGCACGAGCACACCGGCGGGCTCAGCTGGCCCCACTGGGAGGCCGATCCGAACTTCGCGATCGAGAACCACGTACGCCGGGCCGCCCTGCCGGCTCCAGGCGGTCGCCACGAGCTCGTCGACTGGGCCGGCGAGTACTGGTCGAGCCGACTCGAGCGCGACTGCCCGCTCTGGGACGTGGTGCTCCTCGAAGGGCTGGCCGACGGCCAGTGGGCTCTCTGCACGAAGACCCACCACGCCCTCGTTGACGGCATCGGCTCCATTGACGTTGCACATCTCCTTCTCGATGCGACCCGCGAGGCCATGCCGATAAAGCACATGCACCGGCCGCCCGCGGTGCACGAGGACCACCGGACGCCCGCGCTGGTGCGCGAAATGGAGTCGATGGTCACTGGCGGCGTGCGCGCGGGAGTCGACGTCGCTCTCCACCCGGCAAAGCTCCGCGAGGCCCTCTCAAGCGCAAAGTCGGTGGTCGAGCTGATCGTCCGCGACGAGATCGTGGCCGCCCCCCGTACCAGCCTCAACGTCCCGCTCGGGCGCAGGCGGCGCTTCGACGTCGCGACTGCCGGGCTCGACGAGCTCAAGATGATCAAGAACGAGTTCGGTGGGACCGTGAACGACGTCGTTCTCGCCGTCGTGTCGGGTGGCTTGCGGAAGCTGTTCGAGGCGAGGGGTGAGGAGCCTCCAGAGGGCGGATTGAGGGCGATGGTCCCGGTCAACGTGCGCGCTGCGGGCGAGCACCTCCAACTCGGGAACAAGGTCAGCTCGCTGTTCGTCCACCTCCCCGTGGCCGAGGCCGATCCGCTCCTCCGCTACCGGCGGGCGGTCGCCGAGACAGAGCAACTCAAGTCGGACGGGCAGGCAAAGGGTACCGCCACCCTCGTGGCTCTCGCCGGGCTGGCGCCCCCCGTGCTCCATTCGGGGCTGGCGCGCTCGCTGTTCGCCTCCCGGCTCTTCAACGTGACGGTCACGAACGTGCCCGGGCCCCGAGAGTCGCTCTACGGCTTCGGGGCACGCCTCGAGGAGATCTATCCGCTCGTGCCGCTTGCGGCCGAGCACGCCGTCGGCATCGCCGTCGTGAGCTACGCGGGCGGGGTCGCCTTCGGCCTGAATGCGGATCGCCGCGCCGCGCCCGACCTCGAAATCCTGCGGGACGGGATTGAGTCGTCGCTGAAGGAGCTCACGGAGCTGGCAGAGGCGGGACGCGGCCGTGCCAAACGCACCCGGGCGAAAGCCCGTCGGCGGCCGGCCAAGGCCGGGAAACCGTGATTCATGGCCGCGGTCGGCCGGGGACGACTGATTGGCCGGTGACGGGCGGCGTACGATCGCCAAAAGGCGTAGCCTGAGCGCGATGGCGGCTCGACGACGGCGAAACGCCGGTCCGCCGGCGGCGATGGTATGACCGGTCCGCGGCAGGACGTGACGTCGCTGCCCGATCTGGTGCACGGCCGCTCGCGCGCCGGACCGGCCCGGGAGCGCCGCCCGGTCTACGTCGACCTATTGCCCCCGTGCAATGCCGGCTGCCCCGCCGGGGAGAACATCCAGGCCTGGCTGGCGCATACCCAGGCGGGTCGCCACGAACAGGCGTGGCGTGAGCTGGTGGCCGACAATCCGTTTCCGGCGATTCACGGGCGAGTTTGTTACCACCCGTGCGAGAGCGTCTGCAACCGAGCCAACCTCGACAGCTCCGTCTCGATCCACGCGGTCGAACGGTTCCTGGGCGACCTGGCGTTGGAGCGGGGGTGGGTGTTCGACCCGCCGCCGGCGCACAGCGGAAAACGGGTGCTTGTCATCGGTGCCGGGCCGAGCGGGCTCTCGGCCGCCTACCACTTGGCCCGCCTGGGCCATGCGGTCGAAGTCCGGGACGCCGGCGCCGAGCCCGGCGGGATGATGCGCTACGGGATCCCGGCCTACCGGATGCCCCGCGACGTCCTGGACGGCGAGCTCGACCGGATTGCGGAAGCGGGGGTGCGGATGACCTGCGAACACCGGGTCGAGGATCTCGGAGCCGAGCGGCAGGAGGGCGGCTTCGATGCGGTCTTCGTAGCGGTGGGCGCCCATCTGTCCAAGCGCGTGGACATCCCGGCCCGTGACACCGGGCGGATCGTGGACGCCGTGTCGTTCCTGCGCAGCGTCGCCTCCGGCGAGCGGCCGGTGATCGGCCGCCGCGTTGCCGTCTACGGTGGTGGCAACACGGCGATGGACGCCGCCCGGGTGGCGCGTCGGATGGGTGCGGACGAGGCGCTGATCGTCTACCGCCGCACGCGCCAGCAGATGCCGGCCCATGTCGAGGAGGCCGAGGACGCCGAGCGGGAGGGAGTGCGGATCAACTGGCTACGGACCATTACGGCGTTCGACGGGCCGGAGCTGCAGGTCGAGTTGATGGAGCTCGACGAGTCCGGATATCCACAGCCGACCGGGCGGTACGAGACGCTGGCGGCGGACACCGTGATCCTGGCGCTCGGTCAGGAGACCGACACGGCGTTCCTGCGCACGGTGCCCGGGGTGGAGTTCGAGTCGGATGGCACGGTGGTCGTGTCCGCGTCGCTGATGACGGGGTGTCCCGGCGTGTTCGCAGGCGGGGACATGGTGCCGAGCGAGCGCACCGTGACGGTCGGTGTGGGGCACGGCAAGAAGGCCGCCCGCCACATCGACGCGTGGCTGGCCGGCGCGGCGGCCGCGAGCCGGCCGAAGCACGACGTGGCGACGTTCGACATGCTGAACCTGTGGTTCTTCGGCGACGCCGCGCGCCGGCAGCAGCCCGAGCTGGCGCCTGACGAGCGAGTTGAGGGCTTCGGCGAGGTGCTCGGGGGACTGTCCGTCGAGCAGGCGAACTATGAGGCGGGCCGGTGCCTGTCGTGCGGCAACTGCACCGAGTGCGATGGCTGCCTGGGCGCGTGCCCGGAGGACGCGGTGATCAAGTTGGGTGTTGGGCACGGCTACCGGTTCGACTACGACCGGTGCACAGGCTGCGGGGCGTGCTACGAGCAGTGCCCGGTGCACTCGATCGAGATGGTTCCAGAGCACGAGTGATGCGCGCGACAGTCGACGGCAACGAGGCCGCGGCGTCGGTCGCCTACCGGCTCAACGAGGTCTGCTGCATCTACCCGATCACACCGTCGTCGCCGATGGCCGAGCTGGCCGACGAGTGGGCGAGCCGCAATCGGCCCAACGTGTGGGGCACCGTGCCCACGGTGGTGGAGATGCAGAGCGAGGGCGGAGCGGCGGGGGCGCTGCACGGCTCGTTACAGGGCGGGGCGCTGTCGACGACGTTCACCGCTTCGCAGGGCCTGCTGCTGATGATCCCGAACATGTACAAGATCGCCGGTGAGCTGACCGCTGCCGTGATGCATGTAGCCGCGCGGTCACTGGCGGCGCAGGGATTGTCGATCTTCGGCGACCACTCGGACGTCATGGCGGTGCGCCAGACCGGGTTCGCGATGCTCGCCTCGGCGTCGGTTCAGGAGGCCCACGACCTGGCGCTGGTGGCGCAGGCCGCCACGTTGGCGACGCGCGTGCCGTTCGTCCACTTCTTCGACGGGTTCCGGACCTCGCACGAGCTGAACACGATCGAGACGCTCTCCGACGACGACCTGCGTGCGCTGGTGCCCGAGGAGCTCGTCCGTGCGCATCGCGACCGGGCGCTGTCCCCTGAGCGGCCGTTCATCCGAGGCACGGCGCAGAACCCCGACGTCTACTTCCAGGCTCGTGAGACGGTGAACCCGTTCTACGCCCGCATCCCGGACGTCGTCGAGGACTTGATGACCCGCCTCGGCGAGCGCACCGGCCGGCGCCTTCAGATCGTCGACTACTTCGGGCACCCCGACGCCGAGCGAGCGTTGATCCTGATGGGCTCGGGCGCGGAGACCGTTCAGGAGACCGTCGCTGCCCTCAACGAGCGCGGTGAGCGGGTCGGCGTGGTGCAGGTGCGGCTGTACCGGCCTTTCCCGGCCCGGGCGCTGGTCGACGCGCTGCCCGCGAGCGTGCGCCGTCTCGCGGTGCTGGACCGAACCAAGGAGCCTGGCTCGATCGGCGAGCCGCTGTTCCTCGACGTGCTCGCCGCGCTGACCGAGTCGCACGCGGACGGTGAGCGCGTTCTGCCGAGGGTGTCCGGCGGCCGCTATGGCCTGTCGTCAAAGGAGTTCACCCCGGGCATGGTCGCCGGGGTGTTCGAGGAGCTCGCAAGCGAGCAGCCGCGGCGCCGGTTCACCGTCGGCATCACCGACGACGTGTCGGGGTCGAGCCTGGCCTACGACGCGTCGCTGGACATAGAGTCGCCTGACACGGTTCGCGCGGTCTTCTTCGGGCTGGGGTCGGACGGAACAGTCGGCGCGAACAAGAACACGATCAAGATCCTGGGGTCCGAGGGGCACCTGCACGCCCAGGGCTACTTCGTGTACGACTCGAAGAAGGCGGGCTCGCAGACCGTGTCGCACCTGCGCTTCGGTCCGCGGCCGATCCGGGCGCCGTACCTCGTGCAGCGCGCGAGCTTCGTCGGCTGCCACCACTTCGCGCAACTCGAGCAGGTCGACGTGCTCGCCCGGGCGGCGCCCGGTGCGACGTTGCTGCTCAACTGCCGGCACTCGCCGGACGCGGTCTGGGATGCGCTGCCGCGACCCGTACAGGAGCAGATCCTCGCCAAGAGCATCGCACGTATACGCGATCGACGCCGGCGCAGATCGCCCGCGAGGTCGGCCTGGCCGGGCGGATCAACATCGTGCTCCAGACCTGCTTCTTCGCCATCTCCGGCGTGCTGCCGCACGACGAGGCGATCGCCCGGATCAAGGACGCGATCACCAAGACCTACGGCCGGCGCGGCGCGGAGGTGGTCGAACGCAACCAGGCGGCGGTCGACCAGGCGCTGGAGGGGCTGCACCGGATCGAGGTGCCCGAGCGGGTGACGGCCACGCGCGAGCCGGCGCCGCCGGTGCCGGCGCACGCGCCGGAGTTCGTCCGCGCGGTGACCGCAGAGATGATGGCCGGCCGCGGCGACGACCTGCCCGGTCAGCGCGCTGCCGGTGGACGGCACCTACCCGAGCGGCACGACGGCGTACGAGAAGCGCAACATCTCCGAGCTGGTCGCCGCCTGGGACTCCGACCTGTGCATCCAATGCGGCAACTGCAGCTTCGTCTGCCCGCACAGCGTGATCCGCTCCACGTACTACGACCCGTCCTGCCTGGAGGGCGCACCGGAGGGGTTCCGCTCGGCTCCGCTGGAGGCCCCCGGGCTTCCGGACAGCCGTTACACGCTGCAGGTCTACGTCGAGGACTGCACCGGATGTGGGCTGTGCGTCGAGGCCTGCCCGGTCGTGGCGCCGGGCGACCCGGTCCGCAAGGCGATCAATCTTGCCGAGCGCGAGCCGCTGGTCGCCGCCGAGCGCGACAAGCATCGCGTTCTTCGAGACGCTGCCGGCGAGCGACCGGTCCCGGGTGGACTTCGGCACGGTGCGGGGCACCCAGTACCTGGAGCCGCTGTTCGAGTTCTCCTCTGCGTGTGCGGGCTGCGGCGAGACGCCCTACATCAAGCTGCTCTCGCAGCT
Organism: uncultured Thermoleophilaceae bacterium; assembly: GCA_963762265.1. Classification (GTDB taxonomy): domain Bacteria; phylum Actinomycetota; class Thermoleophilia; order Solirubrobacterales; family Thermoleophilaceae; genus JACVRW01. The sequence continues at coordinate 262,684 of CAVXKC010000008.1, forward strand.
GTTCGGCGATCGGCTGATGGTTGCCAACGCGACCGGGTGCTCGTCGATCTACGGCGGGAACCTGCCCACCACACCGTGGACGACCGACGCCGACGGCCGCGGCCCGGCATGGTCGAACTCCCTCTTTGAGGACAACGCCGAGTTCGGGCTCGGCTTCCGGCTCGCCGCCGACGGGCACACCGACCTGGCGCGCCGGCGGCTCGCCGAGCTACGCGACGTGGTGGGCGCCGAGCTGGTGGACGGCATCCTGGAGGCCCCACAACTCCGGGAGTCGGAGCTGCGCGCGCAGCGCGAACGGGTGGCGGAGCTGATGCGGCGGCTCGACGGGCTGGATGGCCCGGCCGTGACCGACCTGGTCAGCGTCGTGGATCACCTGGTCCGGCGCAGCGTGTGGATCGTCGGCGGCGACGGCTGGGCCTACGACATCGGGTCCGGCGGACTCGACCACGTCCTGGCCAGCGGGCGCAACGTGAACGTGCTGGTGCTCGACACCGAGGTCTACTCGAACACCGGCGGGCAGATGTCCAAGGCGACGCCGCTCGGCGCCGTCGCCAAGTTCGCCGCCGCCGGCAAGACCGTGCCGAAGAAGGACCTCGCCCTGCAGGCGATCGCCTACGGCAACGTGTACGTCGCGCGGGTCGCCATGGGTGCCGATCCCCAGCAGACGCTGGAGGCCTTCCGCGAGGCGGAGGCCTACGACGGGCCTTCGCTGGTGATCGCCTACAGCCACTGCATCGCGCACGGCATCGAGATGCGAAACGGGCTCGACCAGCAGTACCGCGCCGTGGCCAGCGGGTACTGGCCACTGATCCGCTATGACCCGATGGCGCGCGCAGCCGGCGGCAACCCGTTCCTGCTCGACTCGCCGCGGCCACGCATCGCGCTGGCCGACTACACCGACCGCGAGCTGCGCTACCGCACGCTCGCGAACAGCGACCCGGCCGAGGCCGAACGGTTGCACGGCCTGGCCGAGCAGGCCGTCGCTCAGCGCTGGGACGTCTACGAGGAGATGGCGACCCGCGGCGCGCATCGGTTCCCGGCCGACGCTCGCAAGGATCGCTGATGGAGCTGTCCACCGACTACATGGGTCTTGCCCTGCGCAACCCGCTCGTCGCGTCGGCGTCCCCGCTGTCGAAGACCGTGGATGGCGTGCGGCGCCTCGCCGACGCCGGCGTCGGCGCGGTCGTGCTCTACTCGCTCTTCGAGGAGCAGCTGCGCCGTGAGGCGGCGCTGAACGCGCGGCTGGCCGACGCCGGCACCGAGAGCTTCGGCGAGTCGCTGTCGTACTTCCCGGACGCGGCCGAGGAGGAGCCCGGCCCGCGCCGCTACCTGAGCCTGCTCGAGCGCGCCGCGGCCGCCGTCGAGGTCCCGGTGATCGGCAGCCTCAACGGCGTCACGCCCGGCGGTTGGGCCGACTACGCCCGGGCGATGCAGGATGCCGGCGCTGCCGCGATCGAGCTGAACATCTATTACCTTCCCGGCGACCCGCACATCTCCGGCCGCGACGTCGAGCAGCGCCACATCGACGTCCTGACACGGGTCAAGGACGCGGTGACCGTGCCGGTAGCGGTCAAGCTCGGCCCGCACTTCAGCTCGACCGGCGAGATGGCGCTGCGGCTCGACGAGGCCGGCGCCGACGGGCTCGTGCTCTTCAACCGGTTCCTGCAGCCCGACATCGACCCCGACACCCTCGCCGTGGTGCCCACCGTCGACCTCTCCAGCCCAGCGGAGGCCCGGCTGCCACGCACGTGGATCGCGCTCCTGCACGGACGGGTGCGCGCCGCGCTCGCGGCGACCACCGGCGTCGAGGAGCCGGCCGACGTGGCCAGGTACCTCCTGGCCGGCGCGGACGTCGTCATGACCACGTCGGCGCTGCTGCGGCACGGCCCCGCGCACGCGGCCGTCCTGCTCGACGGCCTGTCCGCGTGGATGGCGCGCAAGGGATTCGCGACGGTCGACGAGCTACGCGGGATCCTCGCGGTGGCGCCCGGCACCGACGAGGCAGCACACGAGCGCGCAGGCTACGTCAGCGCGCTGAGGGGGGCCAACACCAGCGCCTACGGTCCCTGGTGACTGCGTGGTCCGCGACATGGGTGGCACGAATGCGTCTGCCAGGTTCCTGATGCGCGCCACCCGCGCGGTCATCCTCGACTTCAACGGCACTCTGGCGGAGGACGAGGCCCTGCTCATCGGCATCTACGAGGAGTTGCTGCGGGAGCATGGCCTGGCCTTCGACGAGGACCAGTATCACCGTTACGCCGGCCTACCCGACCAGGCGATTTTCAGTCGCCTGTTCGAGGCCCACGCGCGGCCCCTGGAGGCGGCCACCGCCGATCGCCTGATGCGCGAGCGCGTCGGGCGCTACAGGTCGGCGGTCAGCGACGACCATCCCGTCGCCGTCGAAACCGCCGCCTTCGTGCGCGTCCTCGCGGCTGAGGTGCCGGTGGGCATCGCGTCGGGTGCCTTTCGGGAGGAGATCGAGCACGTCCTGGAGCTCGCGGGCCTTGAAGAGCTCGTTTCGGTCATCGTCTCGATCGACGAGGTCCGGGCCGGCAAGCCGGACCCGGAGAGCTTCACCGCGGCGCTGGCCCACATCAACCGGAACCGGCCCGAGGCGATCGCGCCCGAGCACACCGTGGTGGTCGAGGACGCGACCGATGGCGCCCGGGCCGCCCGTGCCGCCGGCATGCGCTGCATCGCCATCCGCGGCCGCGCGTACGACGAGGACTGCGGTGTGGCCGAGCTCGTCGTGGACCGCCTCACGGCCGAGCTGGCGAGCACGCTGGTTGGCGCGAGGCCATGACCGCTGAGGATCTCGTGGCCGTTGCGATCGAGGCGGTGCCGGAGCTGCGCGGCGCCCACAGCGTCGAGCGACTGGGCGGGCTTACGAACGCCAACTTCAAGGTCGAGTCCCCGGCGGGGACGTTCGTGGTGCGCATTGACGCGCCCGACTGTGACGTCCTCGACATCGACAGCGCGAGCGCGTTGGCCAACTGCCAGGCGGCGTCGGCCGCCGGGGTGGGAGCGCCCTTCGTTGCGCTGGCTGTCCGCTGAGCGCGTGCTGATCATGCGCTTCCTGGCGGGGCGGACACTGACGCCCGAGGACTTGCGCTACGGCGACCGGCTGGCCGAGGTCGTTGCGCTACTGCGCCGGCTGCACGGCGGCTGCCGCTTCCGCGGGAACTTCGACATGTTCCGCCGCCAGCGCGACTACCAGGCCGCCGTACTGGCGCGCGGATTCGCGCTGCCCGAGGGCTACCTGCGCTATGAGGGCCACGTCCGCCGGATTGAGCGGGCCTTCGCCGCCCATCCCATGACCCCGGTGGCCTGCCACAACGATCTGGTGGCCGAGAACCTCATCGACACCCCCGCGGGCCTGCGGCTCATCGACTACGACTACTCGGGCAACAACGACCCCTGCTCGGACCTCGGCGACGCCTGGTCGGAGTCGCATCTGTCCCTCGAGCAGCTCGAGCAGCTCGTGGGCCACTATTTCGGCGAGCCCGCCCCGGCGCTTGTGGCCCGCGCCCGGCTCTGGGCGCTGATGTCGAAGTACGGCTGGACGCTGTGGGCGGTGCTGCGCCACAACGTCGCCCCTGATCCGGAGCTGTTGGCCTGGGGCCTGGGGCTCTACGCGGAAGCCGCCGCGGAGTTCGAAGGCGACGAATTTGAGCGCCTGCTCGAGGACGCGGCCGCCCAGCCGCGGGCGGCAAGCCGCTGACGCTTACCTCTCCAGGGCCGGGCTCCCGCCGTTAGTCGTCGAGCGCTCGCGGCGGGCCGGGCGCAGGGTCGCTGACGACCGCCATCACCCAGCCGGGCTCTGCCCGCCACCAGCCCGCGTCGCGCCCGCCGCCGTCGCCCCACACGACCGCGAGCCGGCGCCAGTCGAGCGTCGTTGAGCTGAGGTCCTCGGGCTCCGCGACGGCCTGCCGCACGTCGAGGCGCAGCCCTTCCCGGCGGGCCTTGGCCGCGGCTTCCTTGGCGGTCCACAGGAGGTTGGCCACGATGTCGCGGCGGGCGCCGGCAGCGGCTGCAAGCTCGCGCTCGGATGGCGCGAGCCAGTCGTTCACGAACGCCGGGCTGCGCGGCTCGACCAGCTCGAGATCGCAGCCGAGCGCAGAGTCCGCTTCGCCCACCACAGCCAGGGCGCGCCCCGCCCGATGGCTGAGTGACAGAGAGGCCGGGGCGCGGCGGCCGTCGAGCCAGGCCTCGGGGACGCCGTCGGGAGCTGCTGCGATCTCCACGCGGCCTGCCGGCACCCCCAGCCAGATCGCCACCGCGGCCTTCGACGCGAAGCGCCCGAGGCGCCAGTCGGTACGGCGCTTCTCGAACCTGAGCCCCGCCAGGACCTCGACCTCGCCCGCACCGAGCCAGCCGTCGCCCGTGGGGACGTCAGCCAGCGAACGGGTCAGCCAGCCCGGCGAGGTCATGGCCCGCGTCGGCCCGCTCGGAAGCACGGTGCATGCCGCGCTCGATCGCTCCGATCAGAAATGGCCGCATCTCGCGAGGCTCGATGATGCGGCTGATCGACCCCATCGCAAGCGCGCGCTCCACGGAATGGACGGAGTCGAATTCGGCAGCCAGCTGTCCGAGCTGCTGGGCGTGCACCTCCGACCAGGCTGCGGCACGCTCGGCTCGCAGCCGCTGGCGCTCCGCCCCTTCGGCGGCCTCAATGCGCTGATCCAACTCGACGATTCGGGGGTCCTCTCCCGTGCGGCGCTTCACCTGCTGGGCGAACACCACGGCGGCGGCGGGAGCCCCTCCGATCACCGAGGCACGTGAGCCCGCGAGCGCCACGGTCTCGAGATCGTCGTTCAGCCGCTGCGAGAACACCACGAAGGCCCCGCCGTGGTAGCGGGAGACGACGCAGAAGACGATCGGGCCGCGGAAGTTCACCACCGCTCGGCCGATCTCGGCGCCGTACTCGAGCTGCCAGCGGGCCATCGACTCCGGCGAGCCGTCGAAGCCCGCCAGGTTGGCGAGGACCACGACCGGGCGGCGACCGCTGGCGGCGTTGATCGCGCGCGCGATCTTGCGCGAGGACTGGGGGAAGAGCGTGCCCGAGGTCCACTGCTCGGGCCCGTCGGCCGGCAACGGCCCATGCCGCGGCAGGGGCCGGGACTCGATGCCGAGCAGGGAGACCGGCCAGCCGCCAAGGTGCGCATCCCACACAACGGCGCTCTCCGCCTCCCGCCACCCAGCCCAGCGCTCGAGCGGCGGGTGGTCGCGATCGATCGTCGCCCGCATCACCGAGCGGATGTCGAACGGCTTCTTGCGCCCGGGATTCGTCTCGTCCGAGAAGATCTCGCCCACCTCGCGGAGGTCCGACCCGGGCGCGGAGTGGGGGGAGCTGCGCACATCGCGCTCGCTCGGGTCGGTGGTCTTGGCGCGGCGCGGGAAGCGCTCGCCGGGCGACACGTAGGTGAGCTCGTAGTGGGATAGCAGCACCCGGCAGGCGCTCGCCAGGTCGGGCGCCCAGTACTGGGCCTGGCCGTTGGGCCCCATGATCCGCTCGTAGCCGCCGATGCCGAAGTTGTCCTCGGCAGACACCCCACCGGAGTAGTCGAGCGCCTGCTTGCCGGTCAGCACCATCGCGCTCTCCGGCGTCATGACGAGAATCCCGCGCGTGTGCATGAGCATGGTGGCCTCGGCGTTCCAGTACGGCTGGGCGCCGACGTTGATCCCGGTCACGACCACGTTCAGCTCGCAGCCGCGCTGGGTGAACTCGATGATCCGGCGCAGCACCGCGGCGATCCAGTCCATGTTCTCGGTGCCGGAGTCCATGGCGATCAGCGCGCCCGCCGACAGGGCGAACCACTCGACCGGCACGCCGAGCTCCTCGGCGAGGTCGAGCGCGGCGATGATCAGGGTGCACTCCGGCTCGGCCAGCGACCCGAGCGCGCGGGTTGGGTCGCTGAGGAGGGCCACGCGCTGCATGCCCTCCGGATAGCGGTCGGTGTAGTTGCGCACGAGGCCCACCACGACGCTGGCCTCGTTCAGGGCCCGGCCACGGCTGACCGGTGCGAGGCGCCCGTCGGCATCGAGGTCGTGCTCGACGAAGGCGCCCGGCGGTCCGTGGCCGTGGTCGCCGTGGCCGTGCTCGGGGGCGAGCAGCTTCACGAGCTCCGCCGGATGCATCGTGCCGCGTCGCCGGGACTGCACGATCCGACGTGCGCCTTCGTCGAGCGGCTGGAGCGGATGCGTGGGCGGATCGTCCACCTCCACCACAACTCCGCGGCCGGCGGGGCTGAAGAAGCGCAGCTCGCGCTCCCCGCCGCCCTCCCTGCTCATCGCGCCGCTCAGCTCGACCATCTCGATCCCGAGGCCGCCGGTGGCCCGCCCGTAGCGCTCGATCACGCCGCGCAGGTCCTCGGCCGTGAACTCGATCGTGGGCCACGCGTGGAGCAGCACTCGGTTCCACAGGAGCCGCCTGCGCGGCTCGCGCGGAGCCTGGAAGGCGCGCATCGCCTCGAGCGCTTCGACCAGCACCCGCTCCAGCTCTGGCAGCCCATCCAGGCGGCCCGCCTCGTCGTGGACGGGCGTCAGGTCACGCACCTCGGCGACGGCGAAGAGTCGCTCGTCCTTGGCGTTCGCTCTGGCCACGCCGTGGTAGAGGTAGACGTCCTCGGCTGACGGCAAGCGGGTCAACTCGAACTCCGCGAGACGCCAGAGGCGCAGCCGCTCGGCCATCATTGGATGGAGGCCCTGCAGCGAGTCGTCCTCCAGGAAGCCGCCCTCCGTCGCGCGACGGAACGTGGCGAAGTCCACGGCGGACATGCCCCGCCCGCGCCCGGGCTCGGCCACGGCGAACACCACGCGTTCCACCCCGGACGGCAGCGAGGCTTCCTCGATCGCCTCGCGCAGACGGGCGCGAAGCTCGTCGTGCGGCCGGGCGGGCTCGGGATGGGCCGCGTAGAAGTCGGCCACCAGCTCGATCGGCTCCTCCGCATCGCGCGCGAGCGCGGCCAGCGCACGGGTCGCCCGCACCGACCTGCTCGAACTCGACGAAGGCCGTGGCGAGCCGGCGCGTCTGGCCCTCTCGCGTCAGGCCGGAGCAGAGGAAGGACACCCCTTCGGCGGTCGCCTCTTGAAACGGGGACAGCTCCCCAACGCGGTGGTAGCGGCGCGCCATCGTCTCGAGCAGCGCCCGGCGCAGAGCGGGATCCGCCGCGCGCATGCGGCTCGAGAGCAGTGGCGCCAGCGGCTGTGGGCACTCGACAAGCGAGCGGATCCGGTCGGCGCGCTCGGGCGCGGTCGGCGCCGACGCGAGCGCCGCGAGGTGGTTCGCCATCTCCGCGTACGTGGCCTCGCTGGGCGGCCACGATCACCGGCTCGTCGAAGTAGCGGTAGCGCACCTCGCGGGCGAGGTCCGCCAGCACCTGGTCGCGGCCCTCCATCGTGGTCTCGAGGTGGTCGAGCACCTCGCGGAAGTCGCCGGGCACGTTGCCCGCCAAATCGTCGGCGAGCTCCAGGCGGCGGTCGAGGATCGCCATGATGGCGGCGCGTTGCGCGGCCACGCGCTGTTGGGATAGAACGATTCGATAGCAAGCTTTCTCGAGCGCCGGCGTACGATCGAGCCCGGGGACGCCGTAGTGGGCAAGCGCACGCGCGAGCAGCGCGACAAAGCGCTCGGGCAGTCCCTCCGACTCGGCGTCGAGCGAGCGCAGGAAAGCGTGCAGGTACTCCTGCGCACTGCGCAGCTGCTCACCTTCGGGATCCTCCTCGTGACGCGGTCGCGTGAGCGCCCTCAGGTCGGCGAAGAGCCGCATCACGCGGTGCTCGCCGGGGATGAGCGCCGGGCTGCACGAGAGGTCTGAGCAGGCGCCGTGGAGGTCGGCGATGATCCGTTTCACGTCGGCGTCCGTCACGTCGTAGCCGAGCACGAGCCACTCCAGCCGGCGCAAGTTCTCCTCGCAGTGCTGGGGTGTCTCCGGGAGGTCAGCGTCTTCCTCCTCGAACTGGATGCGCTCGCCGGGCTCCCGCCGGTCGCCGGTTTCGAGCTCGTCGATCTGGACCAGGGGCGTGCGCGCAGCGACCGGGGTGTTTGGGCCCACCAGCAGCTGGCGCACCCGGCCCGGCCGCGGCGCGGTGAGCGACGACTCCATCTTCATGCTCTCGAGCACGGCCACCACATCCCCGGCGGCGACCTCATCGCCCTCCGCCACCGGAATCGAGACGACGACCCCCGGGGCGTGGCTGCGAACGATCCCGCCCTCGTCGTGGGAGACACGGTGGGGGACGCCATCGACCTCGACCAGGAAGTGGGCGCCCTGCTCGGAGATCAACGTCCGGTGGATGCGGCCGCTCGTGGCGAGCCGCCGCTCGTGGTCACTCAGCCGCTCCACGTCCACCTCGACGGTCGTACCGTCGACCGCCACGCGGGCGCGACCCGGCGCCACCTGGAGCACCCGGAAGCGGTAGCTCTGCTTCCCGTAGACCAGATCGACGGTCCGGCCCACCTCGCCGCTGGCCTCGGGGCGTCCGCGGCGAGCGTAGGCGTAGAAGCGCGAGCGGTCGGCGGCGTCCTCTGCGTCCGCGAGCTCGATCACGGCCTGGAGCAGCGCGATATCGGCGTGGGCCGGCTGCTCGGCGGCCGCGCCGATCTCGTGCCGGTCGAGCCAGCCCGTGTCCACCCGACCGGCGACGACGTCGGGATGGTCCAGCAGCTCGAGCAGGAATCCCCGATTCGTGCTCCCGTCCTCGATCAGAGCGGTGGTCTCGCGCAGCGCGCGACGCAGGCGCGCGAGGGCCTCTTCGCGGTCGCGGCCCAGGGCGATCACCTTCGCGATCATCGAGTCGAACTCGGGCGGGATCGTGTCGCCGGCCTCCACGCCCCGGTCGACGCGCAGCCCCGGACCGCTTGGCAGGTTGAGCAGCTCGACCCGCCCAGGGGAGGGCGCGAAGTCCATGGCGGGATCCTCCGCGTTCAGACGCGCCTCGATGGCGTGCCCGACAGCCTGCGGCGGATCGCCCTCGAGTCGCCCGCCCGAGGCGATGTGGAGCTGAAGCTTCACCAGGTCCAGCCCGGTCGTCATCTCGGTCACCGGGTGCTCCACCTGGAGGCGGGCGTTGACCTCCATGAAGGAGAGGCGCTCCTCGGCCGGCTCGTAGAGGAACTCCACGGTCGCTGCTCCCCGGTAGTCGGTTTCGAGGAGCAGCCGACGCGCAGCCTCCTTCGCCTCCTCCTCCCGCCGCGGCGTCAGGGCGGTGCTGGCCGACTCCTCGACCACCTTCTGGTGGCGGCGTTGAAGGCTGCAGTCGCGCACGCCCACGGCCCAGGCGCCGCCCGCACCGTCGGCGATGGCCTGGACCTCCACGTGACGCGCTTCCGTGACGAGCCGCTCCAACAACACCGTTGAGTCGCCGAAGGCCTGCTCGGCTTCCGCGCGGGCACGCTCGAAGGCCGGGGCGAGCCCGCTGGCATCCTCGGCGCGTCGGATCCCGCGCCCGCCGCCGCCGGCCGTGGCCTTGACCATCAACGGGTAGCCGATCTTCTCGGCATGGCGGATGGCCTGGTCGAGCGTGTCGACCGCGCCGCCGCTCCAGGGCGCAACGGGGACTCCGGCTTCCTCGGCGAGCTGCTTCGAGCGGATCTTGTCGCCCAGCAGTCGCATGGTCTCGGAACCGGGGCCTACGAACACGATGTCGAGCCGCTCGCAGAGCTCCGCGAATTCTGGATGCTCGGCGACGAATCCCCAGCCGACCCAGGCTGCCTCGGCGCCGGTCTCCCGCAGGGCTCTTTCGAGCGCCGGGTAGTCGAGGTAGCCGGAGCGACGGCTGCCGTTCGCCGCGGTGTACGTGGCCGGTCCGATGCAGTAGCCCTCGTCCGAGCGGCGCACGAACATCGCTTGGGCCTCCGGCTCGGTGTAGAGAGCGATCAGGTGGAAATGCCGCTTGTGTTCCTCGTTCAGCTCGCGGGCGGCGTGCACCAAACGCATCGCCGCCTCGCCGCGGTTGACGATCGCCAGTCGGCTGAAGGGTCGCGGCGTGGACACCTTCGCGCGCGCTCCTAGCCCATCGCGGCGCGGATCGGATCGAGGGCCTCGGGATCAAGCCCGCCCGGTAGCGCGGTGGTCATGTAGCCCTCGAGGCGCACCCTCACCTTCCCACTCTCGTCCACCACCTCGGCGTCTACACCTTCGCCGTCGCGCGGATGGACCACGGCGAACAGCGCCCCCTGCTCGTCTGCGCCCTTGAAGCGCACCACCCGGTCCACGTGGGTGGGAAGCCCCATGCGGCCGAACTTGCCGAGCTCCCATACGCCCGCGGTCTGGAAGCACAGCTCGATCAGGCGCGGGGCGATCTCGGTCGGCTGCCCTGGCGGCTCGTGGGCCGGCGGTAGGTCCCGCGTCAAACGCCCGACGATGTCGCCGTCCGAGCGCCAGGCACGCTCGAGTACCTGGTAAGCGGGACCGTGGAAGTACACCTGGTAGACGGCGTCGTGGTCTACCTCGCCGCCTTCACCCGCGTCCGCGCTGGGCCTGTCGCCCGCGGGCGGGGCGGGCGGCGGCTCCTGCGAGAGGCGGGCGCGGCCGGTGAAGTGCACGGTCTCCTTTTCCTCGCCGCTTGCCAGCGCGCGGCGCCCGATCAGCCGACAGTCGGCCACGACCGTGTCGTCGCCGCCGTCGCGCAGCAGCGCCCGCAGCTCGAGCGTGCGCGGCTCGTCACGGTAGAACTTGAACGGGGCCCGGAGGTCCACATCCTCGAGCGCGCGGACGTGCCACTCGGGCAGCAGCGCCCGCGCGACCTCGGCGAAGCCCTCCATTCCCATCACACCCGGCAGCACCGGGGTGCCGTCGATGCGGTGGTCGTTGAGGAAAGCCTGGCGACTCGGGTCGAGCTCGGTGAGCATGGTCAGTCCCTGGCCGAGCGGCATGGAGACGATTCGCCCGGTCATGGGCCCCGGCGGACCCGTCACCTTCTCGGTGGCTGCGTCGGGGTCGAGGCCGCCCGCGGGGTGGCGCTCCTCGGCGAGGACTCCGAGCGCCCCCGCAACCATCACCTCGCCGCCGCCGCCCATGGCAGTGAGCTCGCGGCGGACCACCGGGATCCCGACTTCGGGCGGCAGCATGTCGATGCCGGCCATCTCCATCATCTTCGGGATGGAGCCGCGGCTTGCCATGCCGATGCCCGCCCACGCGGTCCAATCGATAGCCACCCCGCGCGTGTCCGGCGATGTGCGCCGCAGGTTCGAGATGCTCTTGCACAGCAGGTCGTTGGCGGCGGAGTAGTCGGTCTGACCGGCGTTCCCGAAGCGGCCGGCAATCGAGCTGAACACGACGGCGGCGCCGATCTCCGCTCCGCGCAGAGCCCGGAGCAGGGAGAACCAGCCGTCCACCTTGACGTCGAAGACGAGGTCGTATTCACGCTGCGGCTTGTCCGGCAGGAAGTGGCTGATCTCGAGGCCCGCGCAGTGCATCAGAACGTCCACGCGCCCGGTGTCGCGCACCTCGGTCAAGGCGCTCTCGACCGCATCCGGATCGGTGAGGTCGCACTGATGCCAGTGGGCCGTACCGCCGGCAGCGCGAACCGCCTCGACGGCGTCCCGGGCGGCGCGCGCCCGCTCGATCTTCGCGAGCTCCCGATCGACGAGCTTCGGTGTGGAGCGCTCGCCGCGTTGCTGGATGCGCTCGGCGAGCTCACGCTTCAGGCCATCGGGGTCCGAGACGAAGCGCTCGAGGTCGGGATCGGCGGCGTCCGGCTCGGGCACCAGGTCGAGCAGATGGAAGGTGCCGCCCGACGCCTTCGCGAGGTCGGCCGTGATGGCGGAGACGATGCTGCCCGCCGCCCCGGTGACAACGAACACCGCTTCGCCCGAGAGCTCCCGGGTCGGGTCCGGCTCCACCCCGCGTTCGACCAGCGCAACGCTCCAGCGCAGCTCGCCGGCATAGCCGATCTCGACCGCCCCCGGGTCGCGCAGCGTCTCCTCGATCAGGCGATCGGCGAGCACCGTCTTCTTTCGGCTGGCCGCGAAGTCGACGACCTTGATGAGCGCGTGCTCGCGTTCGCGCGCCAGCGCCTTGGTGAAGCCGCTGACCGCGCCGCCGAGCACGGACGTGGATCCCGCTTGGTCGTAGCCGTGGCGCCCTCCGAGCCGGGTGGCGCTCACGAGAAAGCTGTCCGCTTCCTCGACCTGGTCGGCCAGGACGCGCATGGTCGCCGCGAGCAGCTTGACGCGCACGTGGAGCGCAGAGCTCCAGTCCGCAGGCTCGAGCGAGCGGACATCGCCCTCGTCGTCGAGGGCAGGCAGCCAGTAGACCCCTTGGATCGGTCCCGCTGCCTTCCACTCTTCGAGTCTCTGCTCTAGCTCCTCGACGTCCGGTGTGCCCTCGATCGCGAGCACCTCGACACCCAGTCTTGCGAGCCGCTTGTCGAGTGCTTTGGCCACGCCACCGCGGTCAGGCATCACGACGACCCGGCTGCCCTCTCCGAGCTTCACACCCGTGTCGACGCAGATGTCGAGGGGCGGACGCACGACGGGCTCCGGCACGCGGCGTGGGTAGCCATCGGGGTCGGGCTCGGGAGCCTCGGTTCCCTCGGCGGCGGGCGCCACGGCCTCCTCCTCGACAGGCGCGGCGGAGGCGGGCGTGTCATCGGTGACGGAGACCGTCGCCGCCGCGCGTTCGTGGACGAAGGCGACTACGTGGTTGACGGTGGGGTAGTCGCGCAGCTTGAGCGTGTCGTCGCGCTCGATGCCGTAGGCCTCGCGGATCGCGGCGAACACCTCGGCCTGCTTGACGGTGTCGATCCCGAGGTCGGCCTCGAGGTCAAGGTCGAGGTCGAGCATGTCGGGCGGGTAGCCGGTCTGCTCGGCCACCAGCGCCAAGACCTGCGTGGCCACACCATCGCCGCCGGCGGCGGCCTGAGCCGGCTCGGCGGCGGCCGACGCGACGGCCGGCTCAGGCGCCGGCTCGAGCGTTGGTTGGGGGGTTGGCGTCGCTGCCGGCTCCGGGGCGAGCCCGTCCGCGCGTTCGTGGACGAAGGCGACTACGTGGTTGACGGTGGGGTAGTCGCGCAGCTTGAGCGTGTCGTCGCGCTCGATGCCGTAGGCCTCGCGGATCGCGGCGAACACCTCGGCCTGCTTGACGGTGTCGATCCCGAGGTCGGCCTCGAGGTCGAGGTCGAGGTCGAGCATGTCGGGCGGGTAGCCGGTCTGCTCGGCCACCAGCGCCAAGACCTGCGTGGCCACACCATCGCCGCCGGCGGCGGCCTGCGCCGGCTCGGCGGCGGCCGACGCGACGGCCGGCTCAGGCGCCGGCTCGAGCGTTGGTTGGGGGGTTGGCGTCGCTGCCGGCTCCGCGGCGAGCCCGTCCGCGCGTTCGTGGACGAAGGCGACTACGTGGTTGACGGTGGGGTAGTCGCGCAGCTTGAGCGTGTCGTCGCGCTCGATGCCGTAGGCCTCGCGGATCGCGGCGAACACCTCGGCCTGCTTGACGGTGTCGATCCCGAGGTCGGCCTCGAGGTCAAGGTCGAGGTCGAGCATGTCGGGCGGGTAGCCGGTCTGCTCGGCCACCAGCGCCAAGACCTGCGTGGCCACACCATCGCCGCCGGCGGCGGCCTGCGCCGGCTCGGCGGCGGCCGACGCGACCGCCGGCTCAGCGGCCGGAGCAAGGACGGGCTCGGGGGCTGGAGCCGGAGCGGCCGCCGGTGTCGCGGCCGCCTCTGCCGGCTCCGTCGTCTCGGGCAAAGGTGCTCCGAGCGGCACCGCGGTCACAGGGTGCTCCGAGGGGGCCGGGGGGGCTGCGACGGGCCCGCGGTCGGCGATGCGCAGGCGCCGCGTCACGATCTCGAGCTGCGGGTCGTCCTGCCCGCTGATTCGGCGGAGCCAGTTCTGCCAGGTTTCACGGTCGGCCACGCGGTAGTCGAAGCCCAGCTCCTCGGGGTTGCGCCGTTGTCCGTCCCGCACGGGGGTCCAGCGCAGAAGCATCATGCTGATCTGCGAGCCGAATCCGGCGGCCAGGCGCAGTGCGTAGCGAACGGGGTACGCGCCGCCCTTGGAGAGGTTGAGGTTCCCGAGCTCGGGGTCGACCTCGCGGAAGTTCGGCACGGATGGAATGAGGCCGGTCTCGAGGGACTTGATCGCCACCACGTCCTCGATGCCCACCCCCATCGGATGGCCCGTGAGGCCCTTGGTGTTGGCGATCACCAGCTGGTCGGCGGCTTCGCCGAAGACTTCACGCAGCGCGTGGATCTCGGCGGCGGCGCTGCCCCCGCGAGCGGGTGTGTACGTCTCGTGGGAGACGAAGACGGTCTCCGGCGCGATCTCGCGGCGCGAGACGCCGCGCGCCTCGGCCTGGCTCACCACCTGCTCCATGATCTGCCCGATGTGACTCACGTCGAGCCGTGTGCCGTGGAAGGCGCTGTTGGCGGTGACTGCGCCGAGCACGTCGCAGATCGGCTGGATGCCGCGCTCGCGCGCAGCGGCCGCGCTCTCCACGACCATTGCTGCGGCTCCCATCCCAACGATCATCCCGTGGCGCCGAAGGTCGAACGGAGTCGCCGCCTGCTCGACGTCCTCGTCGGTGGCCGCGGCGCCGGAGGCCAGGAAGCCCGCGCCGATCCAGGGCAGAATTTCGTCGGAGGTGGCGTCGTCGGCCGCGACTACCACCACGCGCCGGCAGCGCCCGGTGCGGATCCAGTCCTCGGCCAAGGCCACCGCCTGTGTCGTGCTGGCGCAGGCTGCGTTCACCTGCGTGTTCGGCCCACGCGCGCCGATCAGCTCGGCGAACTGGGAGTGCCCCATGGACAGCACCCGGAACAGGAAGCGGCGGTCGAAGGCGTACGGCTCCTGCTGGCGCTCGAGACGGAGGTCGTGCAGACGCCGGTCGATCTCTGTGAGCGCGACCGAGTGATCCCCGTCGGTCTCGGCGATGCGGGCCCGCAGCGTCTCCAGAGCGTCGATGCGCTCGTGGCGCACGCGGTCTGACCAGTAGCGGTTCATTTCGCCGGCGAAGTCGGCCAGCCCGGGGAACGCCGAGGCGAAGATGACGCCGGTGTCGTCGCGCATCTCCGCGGGCAGGGTCCAGCGGTCGGCCAGGCGCGACCCCGTTGTCGTCTTCTTGTAGTGCAGGATCAGCGGGATGCCGGCGTCGCGCAGGGCGTCGATCCCCGCCCCGATCGCCAGCTGGGTCTCGCGGCCGAGCGCGGCCGCCCGGTCGGAACCCACACCGAAGTCCTCGACTATGTCAAGCGCCCCGGCGCGCCCGGCCAGCTTGATGACGTCCGCCGCGCTGTCGATCGTCTCGAAGCTCGCGCTGCCGTCGTCGCCCTTCACCAGCCGGGTGACGTGCTTGTCGAGGATCTCCTGCCGCAGCCGTGTCGGAATCACGTCGATCAGCTGCTCGCCGTGCAGGATGAGGGCGAGGTTGGCGTCGTCGAAGATGCGCTCAGTGCCGGGCAGGCCGAGCGCGGAGCCCGTGATCACGACCGGATCCGTGTCCACGAGCCCGCCGCTGCCGCCGTCGCTCTTGCCGGAGACGAGCGCGCGGCCGCGCTCCAGGAAGTCGACGAACATGCGCCCGAGCTCCTTCAGGGAGTCGTCGCCGACCGGGCCGGCGACCGGGGGAGCAGGCGTCGGAGGAGCTGAGGAAGCCCCCGCCTGAGGAGCCGCAGCCGCCTGAGGAGCCGCAGCCGCCTGAGGAGCCGCAGCCGCCTGAGGAGCCGGCTCGGCGCGCTCGCCGCGCCCGATCCCGAGACCGGAGGCGTACAGGCCGCACAGTGCCTGATTGAAGGAGGGCAGGTCGCCGTTCTTGGGGTGGTTGGCGAACAGGTTGAGGGCCTCGTCGTCACCGAGCACATCGGAGGCGAAGCCCTGCAGCGCCCGCTTCGGGCCGGTCTCGACGAAGACGCGCGCGCCCGCCTCGAACAGCGTTCGCAGCCCCTTTACGAACTGGACCGGTGAGGCCACCTGGTGCCCGAGGATGTCGATTATCTGCTCCTCGGCGCCGGGCCCCGTGGGGTAGAAGTCGCCGCTCACGTTGGCGATGATGGGGATCTTCGGAGGCGAGATGTTGAGCCGCCGCAACACCGCCCGCAGCGGCTCTGATGCAGGCGCCACGATCTCGGTATGGAAGGCGTGACTCACCGGCAGAAGCATCGCGTCGTGGCCGCGCTCTTCGAATAGGGCGACGGCCTGTTTCACGGGCTCTGTGGCCCCGCCGATCACAACCTGGCTCGTGGAATTGACGTTGGCCATCACGGCGTAGCCGTCGACCTGCGCCATGATCTCCTCGACCTTGTCGAGTGGGGCCATCACGGCCGCCATCAACCCCGGGTCCTCGGGGTCCAGGCCGGCCATCTCGCGCCCGCGGGCGCTGACCGCCTCGAGGGCCTCGGCGAACGTAAGCGTCCCGGCAGCGATCAGCGCGCCGTACTCGCCCAGGCTGTGACCCATCACGAAGTCCGGCCGGACCCCATAGGCAGCCAGCAGGCGCGTGAGCGCAATGTCGGCCGTGAGCACCGCCGGCTGGGTGATCTCGGTGCGCATCAGCTGGGCGTTCGCCTCTGCGACCGCCGCCTCGTCGGCAAGGTCGACGAAGATGATGTCGCTCAGGTTGCGGCCCTCCAGCCACGGGCGCATGATCCGGTCGGCCTCGTCGAACGTCTCGGCGACTATGGGCTCGATCCGGCGCAGCTCGGCGAGCATGCTGGCGTACTGGGAGCCCTGTCCGGTGTAGAGGAAGGCCACCTTGGGCGCGGGGCCCGAGCCGCGGAAGATGCCACGGCCGCGCAGCGCCTTCCAGGCGGCCGGGTTCCCGGTCGCAAGTGCCTTCAGCGCCTGGCCGGCCTTCTGTGCAAGCTCGGCCGCGTCGCCGTAGTCGATCGCGATCCGCTCGGCCTTCCGCAGCGCGGACTCCTCCGGCAAGGCAGGCGGGGGCGCGTCACCCGAGGCGGCCGCGGCCTGCACGTCGCGCAGCCGGGCCTCGAGACCGGGGTCGTCATCGGCGCCGATCACCAGCACGCCGCGCGGCGGCGTCAGCGCCTCGCCGGCGGGTGCGCCCGCGGGCACCGCGGGTACCTCCGCGGGCACCGATATCTGCGCGCGTCCCTGTCCGCCGTTCTGTCCTGGCACGTATTCCTCCATTACCGCGTGGAAGTTTGTTCCGCCAAAGCCGAAGGCGCTCACGCCGGCCACCCGCGTGTCGCCGCTGGCGGTTTCCCAATCGCGCAGCTCCGTGTTGACCGCAAAGGGCATGGAGGACCACTCCACGTTCGGGTTCGGCCTGTCGAAGTTCAGGGAGGGCGGAAGGACCTTCTCGTGCAGGGCGAGGGTCGTCTTCAGGATGCCCGCGGCGCCCGCCGCGCCCTTGAGGTGCCCGATGTTCGACTTGACGGAGCCGAGAGCCACCGAGCCGGTCGCAAGGCCCGCTCCGGCGAACGCCTCGCCGAGGCTGGTCAGCTCCGCCAGGTCGCCCGCACGGGTCGAGGTGCCGTGGCCCTCGACCAGCGAGCAGGCGGAGGGATCGAGGCCGGACTTGCGCCAGGCGCGCTCTACGGCAAGCTTCTGGCCGACCGGATTGGGTGCGGTGATGCCCTTGCCCTTGCCGTCACTCGCGCCCGCGATGCTGCGGATCACGGCGTAGATCCGGTCGCCGTCGCGCTCGGCGTCTTCTAGGCGCTTGAGCAGGAACATCGCGGCGCCCTCGCCCATCACGAAGCCGTCGGCGCCGTCCGCATAGGGGCGCGTCCCCGTGGCCGACAGCGCGCCGATCGCACAGAACTTGACGAACGTGTGGGCGCCCATGTTGCGGTCGATGCCGCCCGTGAGCACGGCGTCGTACTCGTGCTCGATCAGGCCGTCGATCGAAGAGTCCATCGCCGCCATGGCGGAGGCACAGGCGGCGTCGACCGCGTAGTTGGGCCCGCGGAGATTGAACAGGTTCGCCACTCGCCCGGCCATGCAGTTGCCCAGCTCACCGGGCATCGTGTCCTCGGTCACCGACGGGAGCCACGCGTCAAGATTGGCGTGCAGCTCGCTCGAGATCGCGCCGCGAACGTCCTCTGGCAGCTCCGAGTAGCTCTGCGCCTGCACGAGCTCGCGCTCGATCTCCGGCCATGCGATCCGCAGCGCAGTGAGGTAATGGTGCTCGCCCGACATTGCGTTGCCGATCACCACCGCGGTGCGCTCGAGGTCGAGCTCGCGCTCGGGCCAGCCCGCGTCCTGGAGCGCCATGCGACTGCAGGCGAGCGCCCACTTGTGGGAATCGTCCATCGCGTCGCTGACCTTCGGCGGGATCGGGAGGTGCCAGCCGAGCGGGTCCCACTCCCAATCGTCTACCCAGCCGCCGATCTTGGAATAAGTGTGCCCCGGAGCCTTCGGGTCGGGGTCGAAGTAGAGCTTCGGATCCCAGCGAGCCGGATCCACGTCGCTGATCGCGTAGTGACCCTCCTTGACGTTGCGCCAGAAGGCCTGCGCATCGGGGGCGCCGGGAAGAATCGCGCCGACCCCGACGATGGCGACGCCGGGAGCGGGGTGGGTCATGGGAGCGGGGTGGGTCATGGCTCCCCGTGGATGAAGAGTAGCTCCAGCCCGAGCTCCTCTCCGCAGCATGATCGACTCGAGCGTGAAGTCGAGGGTCTCCCCGTCGCGGCCGGCATTAAGCTGCTGCTCCACTCGGATCGAGGCTAGGGCCGCGCGGAAGCACCTTCAACCGCAGGTCTCCGAGGGTCGCGCGTGGAGAACTACGGACTCGTCGTGCGCTACGGACTCGTCGTGCGCGGGTTTCCGAGCGTTAGCCTGCCCGGGAGCGTGCGCCTACACGTCGTCAGCGACCTCCATGTCGAGTTCGGCGCCTTCGAGCTCCCGACAACCAACGCCGACGCCGTGGTCCTCGCCGGCGACACCGGTCTCGGCACCGCCGGCGTGCAGCTCGCCCGCCGATGGTCGCGCGGCCGGCCCGTGCTCTTCGTCGCCGGCAACCACGAGTACTACCGCAATGCGCTCCCGGCGCTCACCGCCGAGCTGCGGGCGGCGGCGGCGGGCAGTGCGGTGCACGTGCTCGAGAACGACGAGGTGGTGTTCGACGGCGTGCGCTTCCTCGGCTGCACACTATGGAGCGACTTCATGGCCGCCGGTGAGCGAGAGCTTGATCGCTCGATGGCGGTCTGCGCTCGCCTGCTCAATGACTACGAGGTCATCACGTGGGGCGATGAGGAGCGCACGCTGCGACCCGCGGACACACGCGCGCTGCACCTCGCGAGCCGCGAGTGGCTGGCCGAGCGGCTGGCCGTTCCGCACGATGGGCCGACGGTCATCGTCACCCACCACGCGCCGCTGGTGCGTGTGCAGCCGCCGACCCTCGTGCACCGGGCGCTGGTGGGCGCCTTTGCCAGCGATCTGACCGAGCTGATGGATGGCGACCGCGCGGCGCTGTGGGTCTTCGGTCACACGCACCGGACGGCCGACCTCAAGGTCGAGGGAACCCACGTGATCAGCAACCCCCGCGGCTACCCCCACGAGCCGGTCGCGGCCTTCGACCCTACGCTCGTCGTCGAGGTCGACTGAACGTCAGCCGGCGGCCGTGGACGGCTTCGGCGAGGAGGCGGAATCGTCAGGGCCGTTGCGCATCAGCTCGCTCCAGCGGCCGGCGTGGACCTCCGCCGGCTCGCTGGTCTCGATGAAGTCGATCAGCAGCCCGACGAAGCGAAGCGGATCGTCGAGGTGTGGGAAGTGGCCTGCGTTGGGAAAGAGCTCGAGCCGGCTGCCAGGTACCAGCCGATGCGCCGTGCGCCCATGCTCGACCGGGATGATCGGGTCGCGCTCGCCCCAGACGAGCAGGAACGGGATCGCCTGGGCGAGGTAGAGGCGATCTCTGGCATCCACCCGCTGACCCCGGAAATCGACGATCGTCCTGAGCGTGTGCAGGAACGCCGCGCGCGCCTCGCCGTCCGAGAGCGAGGCGTGACCGCGCATGACTTCCCCCACGTCGGTGCGCACGCGCAGCCCGATGCGGCCGAGCAGGCTTCCCACCGCACGGCCGGGCGCGAGCACCCGCTCGTTGACCAACAGCGGAAGCACGAGCTCAGAGCCCGGAAGGCTTGCCGCACGTAGCAGCGCGGTGATCTCGCGACCCAGTCCGCCGCTGCTCACGAGCACCAGGCGCTCGCAGTGCTCGGGAAACTGGTAGGCCAGTTGCATCGCCACGCCGCCGCCCAGCGAGTGCCCCACGAACGTCGCTCGCTCATGCCCCAGCGCGATCAGCAGATCGCGGATCCCGCTCGCGTAGGCCCCCAGCGAATAATCCCCTCGCGGTTTGGCCGATTCGCCGTGGCCGAGCAGATCGGGAGCGATGACGGTGAAGCGCTCGGCCAGATACGGAAGCACGTTGGCCCAAGTGGCCGACGTCGACGTGATCCCATGGACAAGCACGACCACAGGGCCGCTGCCCGCCGAGCGATAGAAGACGCGATGCCCATGCAAGACGATCTCGTGCAGCCCGTCGGGCTCCAGCTCGGTGATTACAGCCTTCGTTCGTCGTTCGTGTCCGGTCAAGGCCGCTTGCGCGCGTAGATCGCTTCGGCGACCATCTGGAGGTCGGCGAGGAGCCCGCTCTGGGAGCGATGGATCGACGCGAGGTCGAGGCGCTGCTCGAGGTCGCCGAGCTCGCCGCCGTCCGCTCCCGACACCCAGCGGACGGCCTCGGTCGCGATTGTCAGGGCCGCGTCACGGGCGTTCACGCGACTGGCGGCGGCCAGCGCGTCGGGGCGTAGGCCCCGGTCCGCCTTAGGGTGCAGCTGCTTGGCGGCCGCTCGCTGTGCACGTCTGGCGAGCGCTGCGGCCCCCTCAACCTGGGCGATCAATGCGCCGAGGCGTAGCAAGATGTGCTGGTTGCGGGTCAGCTTCTCCACACGACAGCGCTCGAGCAGCTCAGCAAGCGCGTGGTGGGCGAGCGCAACGACATCGGCGCCGACCGCGGGATCCTCGGCGTGGATCGATTCGAGCTCGAGCGCTCGCGCGCGGTAATAGTCGCCGCCCGTCTTCAGATGCTCCTGCCAGCGCCCGCGCGCGATCGTCATCTCCATGATCTCCGAGGTGCCCTCGTAGATCCTGGTGATGCGAACGTCGCGCTTGATCTTCTCGACCATGTAGTCGTGCGTGTAGCCGTAGCCGCCGTGGGCCTGGATCGCCGCGTCGGCGGCTGCGTCGCCCGCCTCGCTGGCGAGGTACTTGGCGACCGCCCCTTCGATGTTGAGCTCTTCCTCTCCCGCATCCAGGCGCTCCGCGGTCTCCTCGATCGCCGCCCTCGACGCCTCGAGCGCGACCACGTGCGGGACGATCAGCTTGTGCGTGAAGCCCCGCTTCTCGGACAGCGGGCTGCCGGCCTGGATGCGCTTGCGCGAGTAGGTGATCGCGCGGTCGAGCGCCGCCCACCCGGCGCCGAGCCCGAACGCGGCAACCATCAGTCTCGTGTAGCCGAACACCTGCTGGGCCTGGACGAGGCCCTGGCCTTCGACGCCGCCGATGAGCCGGTCGGCGTCGACATAGACCTTGTCTAGGAATAGCGCCGCGGTGTTGCTCAACCGGATCCCGTGCTTGTCCTCGTGCTCACCGTGCGTAAAGCCCTCGGTGCCGGCGTCGATCACGAACCAGCTCGGCCCGTCGGGAGCGAGGGCGAGGACGGTGTAGAGGTCAGCGACGCCGCCGTTGCTGATCCACTGCTTGGCGCCGTTGATCCGGTAGCCGGTCACTGCCCCGTTGTCGCCGACCCGCTCTGCTGTCGTCTTCAGCGCTCCGAGATCGCTGCCCGCCTCGGCCTCGGTGGCGCCGTAGGCAAACAGGATTCCCTCCTTGGCGATCCGGGTCATGTACTTGCGCTTCTGCTCGTCTGTCCCGCCAACCCTGATCGGGTCGCTGCCCAGGAACGTTGCGAGCTCCGAGGTCGCGATCCCCAGGTCGATTGCCGCCATCCGCTCGCAGACGCGACAGACGTCGAACGCGCCGCCTCCCATGCCCCCGTACTCGAATGGCACGAACAGCAACTGGATTCCGAGCCCGTCACCGGACGACATCTGCCGCACCAGGTCCTCCGGGAACTCGTCACGCTCATCGAGTTCGATCAACCGCGAATCCGGAAGCTCACGCTTGGCGAAGTCGTCGATCGACGCAAGGGCTACCTTCAGTATTTCGGGTTCAAGCTCGTTCGCCACGATCGGCTCCTCCGCCTTGGCTCGGGTTACGTCAGCATGAGACATCGAAGCCACGCGGCCATCGGCCCTTTCCACTTACACGAGCGTGGAAACTACGGGTCCGGTCGCGTGAAGGAGGGCCGCCGGGCACGATCGGCGGTCACCGGGTGTTCGCCGACCGGCTGTTCCACGCAAGCGCCGGCCTCCGATTCGCAGTAACGTCCGCTTCGGCGACGCGTCAATCCCACGCAGGACGGAACCGAGCTAGGAGGAGCCGATCGATATGTGCACGTTATGTGTCGATGCCGCGGTGGCACATGCCACGTGCCGCGCGACCGATGCCCCAGATGACGTCCGCAAGAGCCGGCTCGGAGGAAAAGGGTCCACGGTGGGGCGGCCGTGAACATCGCGGTTGCGGTACGGCTGATGCCGAAAGCGGGCGACGAGCTCGAAGTGGACTCGAGCGGCACGGACATCGATCGCGAGTTCGTCGACATGGTGATCAGCGAGTTCGACGACCAGGCCCTCGAAGAGGCCGTGCTGATCAAGGAGGCCACCGGCGCCACCGTCACCGCCGTGGGGCTGCGGGCGGAAGGGATCGAGCAGGCGCTTCGGGTGGCGTTCGCGCGCGGGGCCGACCGGGTGGTCGTCGTGGAAGCGGGCGAGATCGACCCCTATGACTCGCGGACTGCGGCGCTCGCGTCTCGCGGACGCGTTCCGCGAGTTGGCGCCGGACCTCGTCCTGACCGGCGTGCAAACGCCGTACGACGTGTTCGGTCAAACAGCACCTTTGCTCGCGGTTGACGCTCGGCTGGCCGCAGGCGAACGTCGTCGTCGGCGTCAGCGTGGTCGACGGGACCGCGCGCGTGGTGCAGGAGTACGCCGGTGGCCGGCTCGCGGTGCTGAGTCTCCAACTGCCGGCCGTCGTGGGCGTGCAATCCGCGAGCTCACCGCCGCGGTACGTGTCGATGGGCCGTCTCCGCCAGGCGATGACCGAAGCAACCGCCGAGACGCTCGACGTCAGCGTCGAGGCGCCGACCGCGGCGTCGAAGCTCGTGTCGCTCGCTCGGCCGGAGACGCAGAGCGGTGCGACGATGCTCGAGGGTGATGCGGAGCAGATGGCCGCGGAGATCGTCGCGGTGCTGCGCGAACGGGGAGCGCTGGTGAGCTGATGGGCGACGTCCTGGTCTACGTGGACCTGCCGATCAACGACCGGCTGCTCGCGTTCGCACGACCGCTGGCAGACGCTGCCGGCGGGGCGCTGGTGGCCCTACTGGCGAGCGGCGAGCCGGCGGATGCCGATGCGCTCGCGGCGGCGGACGTGGTGCTCGAGGTGTCGCACCCGGCGCTCTCCCCCTACCTCCCGGAAGCGCACCAGGCGGTGCTCGCGGCGGCGATCAAGGCGCGCACGCCGGACCTCGTCCTGCTCGAGAACACCACGGCCGGCTACGACCTCGGCGCCGCGGCGGCGGCCGCGGCGGGCCTTCCCTTCGTCGGTTACTGCGTCGGCCTGTCGCTGGAGGGTGGCGAGGCGCAGTCGATCAGCGCGCATCTACGGCGGCCAGCTGCAGGCCACGGCGCGCACGTCGCTGCCGGCGGTGTTTGCGATCAACTCGGCTGCCCTGCACGACGAGCCGCACGCATGCCGGCCGGGGCGAACGCATCCAGCTCCCGCCGCCTCCCGAACTGGAGAGCCTGAGGACGGCGTTCGTCGAACTCGTCGTGCCCGCCCGACGAAGGCGTCGACCTGACCACGGCCGATCGGATCGTGTGCGTCGGCCGTGGGATCGGGGGCGCGGAGAACGTCGTCGATCGCGGAGGAGCTGGCCGCCGCGCTGGGCGCCGAGCTCGCGGCGTCGCGGCCGGTCATCGATTCGGGCTGGGTCCCCAAGGTGCGGCAGATCGGGAAATCAGGCGCGACGGTGAGACCCAAGCTGTACCTCGGCGCTCGGAGTCTCGGGTGCGCCGGAGCACGTCGAGGGGATGCAGGGGGCGGAGCTGATCGTCGCCGTCAACACCGATCCCGGCGCGGCGATCTTCAACGTCGCCCACTACGGGGTGGTCGCCGATCTCTTCGACGTCGCGGACGAGCTGACGAGCCTCATCGGCGAGTGAGCCGCGCAGGCTCGGCCTCGCGCGAGCGCGCGCTCGATCAGCGCGGTCAGCTCCGCGACCTCGAAGTCGGCGCCGACGACCTTGACCGCGTCTGAGTACATCGCCAGGTCCTTCGGGCAGCTGACGAGGAAGTAGTCGAGGTCGCCGAGCGTCTGCGCTTCGCGGATCCGCTGCTCGCTCGGCCGTCTCGGCTCGATCTCCGTCGGCTCGTCCGTCATCCAGATCCGGCCGCCGCCGGCGCCGCAGCAGAAGGTGTTCGTCCCGTGGCGCGGCATCTCCACGAGCTCGGCGCCGGTCGCCTCGATCAGCTTCCGCGGCGCCTCGGTGATCCGGTTGTAGCGCGCCAGATAGCACGGGTCGTGGTAGGTGACGCGCGTCCCCGTGAGCGGGGTCCGCAGCGAGATCACGTCCCGCGCGACCAGGTCGGCGAACAGCTCGGTGTAGTGGTAGACCGGCTTGTCGAGGCCGTACTGCGGATACTCGTTGCGCAGGGTGTTCAGCGAGTGCGGATCGGTGGTGAAGATCGCCTCGAACTGCGCATTGGCGAGCGCGTCCATGTTCTGCTCGACCAGCATCTCGAACAGGCCCTCTTCGCCGATCCTGCGCACGTCGTTGCCCGCGTTGCGCTCGCCCTCGTAGAGCAACCCGAACGACACGCCGGCGTCGTGCAGGATCCGCGCGACGCACTGTGAGGCGAGCTGCACGCGCTCGTCGAAGGAGGCGAAGTCGCCGACGAACCACACGTACTCCACGGGCTCCTTGCGCGCGTCGGGAATCTTGAACTCGAGGCCCTTGGTCCAGCGGGCGCGCATGCGCGCCGACTTGCCGTAGGAGTTGCCCTGCTCGCCGTAGTTCTGGAGCGTCTGCTGAAGGAGCGGATCCATCCGGCCCTGGTCGACCAGGTTGCGGCGCATGTCGATGATCGTCGGCACGTGCTCGATCCCCACCGGGCACGCCTCGACGCACGCCATGCAGGTCGTGCACGACCACAGGACCTCGTCGGAGATCAGCGGCTCGGAGGCGTTGCCGGTCCGTTGTTCGTCGGGATGCTGGTAGAGGCGATCGCGGATGTCGAGGATCAGCTGCCGCGGTGCCAGGGGCGCGCCGCTGGCGGTGGCCGGGCAGACCGCCGTGCAGCGGCCGCACTCGGTGCACGAGAACGCGTCGAGCACCTGCTTCCAGCTCACGTCGGCCAGCGAGGCGACGCCGACGAGGCCGTCGGGCGGACCGTCGAGCGCGGCCATCGGGGCGGCCGGCACGTGCGTGATCGCCAGCGGCCGCTCCGCGCTGCGCGGCGGGAGCTTGCCGAAGAACACGTTGGGGATCGCGGTGATGATGTGGAAGTGCTTGGACAGCGGCAGCAGGCACAGGAAGATCAGGATCGTGGCGCAGTGCAGCCACCATCCGACCTCGCTGACGGTGTGCGCCGAGGAACGGCTCGAGGCCGCCGAGCGCCGCGGCCACCAGCGCGGCCAGCGGCGCGAAGTCGCGCTCGTTGCCGTGGATGTCGTACTCGACCAGGCGGCCGGCGTCGTACAGCAGCCCGCCGACCATGATGAACAGGATGAAGACGAGGATCAGCGACGCCCTCCCAGTGCGGGGCGTCGCGGTAGCGCTGCTCGGCGCGGCGGATGCGCGAACAGCCGTGGGGTGTGGACGATCAGCCGCCGGTAGAGCATGTAGCAGACGCCGACGATCACGGTCACCTCGAGCAGGTCGCGGGCGATGAAGAACGGCGGGCCGAGCGGCTGGTCTGCCCCGAAGCCGGGAAGGTCCCAGCTCGCGTCGAACGTCCGACCGAACAGAATGATCACCTGGAGATCAGGACGACGAAGCCCCAGAAGACCAGCGCGTGCATGATCCCCGCCGGCTGCTCGCCGGCCAGGAACTTCTTCTGGCCGAGCCCATCGACGACCGTCCGCCTGATCCGCTCCGGGATCCGATCCAGGCGCGCCGCCGGACGTGCGGCCAGCAGCAGCCGCGTCCTGAAGGCGATGATCCCCGCGAACACCAGAAGCCCGATCCCCCAGAGGATCGGAAAGACGACGTGACTCACGCGCGCATCCCCTCGCGGCGCCTCGGCGCGCCGAAGATCTGGATCGACTCAAGCGTAAAGTCCAGGGTATCTACGTCAAGGCCGGCGCACATCCCGACTCCTCTCCTCGAGAGCGCCCATGCCGCCTGAACGGGCTTGGACGGAGCCATCGGTGAACGACTTCCTGCTCGCTTACGATCACTTCGATCCCGCCGAGGAGGGCCTCCGGGAGGCGCTGACCTCGACCGGCAACGGCTATCTCTGCACGCGCGGGACCGCGGAGTGGGAGGAGGTGGACAGCACCCACTACCCCGGCACCTACGCACACGGGGTGTACGACCGGGAGACGACGATCATGGGAGGGCATCCGATCCCCAACGAGGATCTGGTCAACCTGCCCAACTGGCTCGTGCTCAAGCTGCGCATCGAGGGTGAGGAGCCGATCCGGCTCGGCAACGTCGAGCTCCTCTCCTACCGGCACGAGTACGACGCACGGAACGCCCTGCTTGCCCGCACACTGCGCTTTCGCGACGGCGCGGGCCGCGAGACCACACTGGAGAGCCGCCGCTTCATGAGCATGGGCCGCATGCACATGGCGGCGCTCGCATGGCAGCTCACGGCCGAGAACTGGTCGGGCCGGGTGGAGGTCGTGTCCGCTCTCGACGGGCGCGTGCTCAACCAGGGCGTCGACCGCTACCGGCAGCTCGAGGGGCGTCACCTCGACCCCCAGGGCTCGCGGGTCGACGGCAGTGACGTGATTGCGCTGAAGTCACGCACCCGCGAGGCGAGGTCCGAGGTAGCCGAGGCAGCCCGCACACGTGCGTACCACGGTCACACAGAGCTCGAGGTCGCTCGCACCACCTACCACATGGAGGCCTACATCCAGCAGGTGCTCGCGTTCGACTTGCAGGAGGGCACGCCCCTGCGCGTGGAAAAGATGGCTGCCATCTACACCTCGCGTGACCGGGCCATCAACGAGCCGCTGGACAACGCGTGCAAGAGCGTCGCTCGCTATCCCGGCTTCGACGACGCCTTCCATGACCACGCGCGAGCGTGGGACGAGCTCTGGGAGGTCTGCGACATGCAACTCCCGCACGAGGAGCGCGTGCAGCTCCTGGTGCGCCTGCACATCTCGCACGTCCTGCAGGTCTGCTCGCGGCTGACCCCGCACCACGACGCCGGCGTCCCCGCCCGCGGCCTCAACGGGGAGGCGTACCGCGGGCACGTCTTCTGGGACGAGCTCTTCGTCTATCCGTTCCTCAACTTCCGCCTGCCCGAGATCACCCGGGGACTGCTCCTCTACCGCTACCGGCGGATCGAAGAGGCGCGCGCGGCAGCGCGCGAAGCCGGCTACCAAGGGGCGATGTACCCGTGGCAGAGCGGCAGCGACGGCCAGGAGGAGACCCAGGTCGTTCACCTCAATCCGCTGTCGGGACGGTGGGAACAGGACCTCAGCCGAAACCAGCGCCACGTGAACGCGGCGATCTTCTACAACGTGTGGCAGTACTACCAGACCACTCACGACCTTGACTTCCTGCGCGACTGCGGCGCGGAGATGATGCTCGAGATCGCTCGCTTCTGGTGCTCGATCGCCCACTTCAACCCCGAACGCGAGCGCTGGGAGATCCACGGCGTCATGGGACCGGACGAGTTCCACGAGAAGTATCCGGGCGCCGCCGAAGGGGGGTTGCGCAACAACGCTTACACGAACGTGATGGTGGCTTGGATCTGCGAGACGGCGCGAGAGGTCCTCGACCTCCTGCCCGCGAGCCGCCGTACCGCCCTGCGGGCGAAGATCGGCCTCGGCGACGAAGAGATCGCGAGGTGGCAGGACATGAGCCGCAAGATGTTCGTGCCCTTCCACGGCGATGGCATCATCAGCCAGTTCGAGGGCTACGAGCAGCTGGAGGAGCTCGACTGGGAGGGCTACCGTGCGAAGTACGGCAACATCCAGCGGCTCGACCGGATACTGCGTGCGGAGGGCGGCGATACCAACCGCCACAAGCTGGCCAAACAGGCCGACACGGTGATGCTCTTCTTCCTGTTCTCCGAACGGGAGCTGGGACGGCTGTTCGATCAGCTCGGTTACCCCTACGCGCCCGACACCGCGAGCAAGACGATCGACTATTACGACGAGCGGACCACGCACGGGTCGACGCTCAGCCTCGTCGTGCACGCCGGCGTACTGGCCGACAGCGACCCCGAGAGCTCGTGGAAGCGGTTTCTGGTCGCGTTGGAGAGCGACATCGCCGACATTCAGGGAGGCACCACCCAGGAGGGCATCCACATGGGGGTGATGTCCGGGACGCTCGATCTGATCCAGCGCGCCTTCGCCGGCACTGAGATTCGCGATGGGGTGGTCTACTTCAGCCCCAGGCTGACCGACCGGCTCGACGGACTGTCGTTTCCGATGCAGTTTCGCCACACCCCGATCAGGGTGACCCTGGAGGCGGGCGAGCTCACTGTCGTCGTCCTGGCCGACGGCTTCAGCTCGCCCATCCGGGTAGGTGTCGGCGAGGAGGTCAGGGAGCTGAGCGCCGGTGAGCGCCACACGTTCAGCGTTGCCGCCGGGGCGGGCGTGAGCTAGCGCAGATGGGCTTTCGCGGCGCCATCTTCGACGTGGACGGCGTGCTCGTCGACTCGCCCCACGAGCGAGCCTGGCGGGACACGCTGGGGGAGCTGATGGACACTACGTGGAGCGACATCCGCGCCGACACCCGCTACTCGCCCGAGCTCTTCACGCCGCGGCTCTACCAGCAACTGGTGGCCGGCAAGCCGCGCATGAGCGGCGCCCGTGCCGCGCTCGATCACTTCGAGGTGCCCGACGCCGAGGTCCGGGTGGTGGCCTACGCCGAACGCAAGCAGCAGACGGTCCTCGAGCTGATCGGGGCCGGCGAGTTCACCGCCTTCCCCGACGCTCTGAGATTTGTGCTCGCCGTGCGCGCCAGAGAGATCTCGGCCGCGGCCGCATCGTCGTCGAAGAACGCGGGCCTGATGCTGGCCCAGATCCGGCTCGACACGTTCGCCGAAGAGCAGGGACTCGACTACGACTTCCTGGAGCGGGGCCTGCGCCTGCTCGACCTCTTCGAGGTGGACATCTCGGGCCGGGACTTCGCCCACGGCAAGCCCCACCCCGACATCTTCCTGACCGCTGCTGAGGAGCTGGGAGTCCCCGCGGGCGAGTGCTTCGTGGTCGAGGACGCCGTCTCGGGGGTGGAAGCGGCCAAGGCCGGTGGCATGGCTGCCCTCGGCATCGCGCGCGCTGACGATGCCGAGCTTCTGGCCGCAGCCGGCGCCGACCTCGTGGTCACGACGCTCGACGACGTCGACCTCGATCGGCTGGCGGAGGGCCGCCTGGACAGCCGGTCGGGCTAGGACCCGTCGGGAGTCTGCCTGCCCGAGGTCTTTCGCGGGCGTGCAGTCTGCCTGCCCGAGGTCTTTCGCGGGCGTGCGTGGAGCTCAGCGGACCGGCGGGCCTGTAGCGCGTTGGGCAGGCCCTCTGAGCCGCCCTTGGGCGGCCTCGTGGGACGGCTCACGCCTCTGCCACCGCTCGACCGGTGCTCGAGGTACCAGAGGAAGTGTCGAACCGCGCGAATCGTGGCGTCACCTCCTTCGGTTCAGAGCTTCCCGCGCGGCGGGGCGCATCACATCGGTGAAGAGCCGCAGGATGCGTGGGGTTTCCCACAGGACTGCGTTGTCCGTCCAAGGGCGCCGTCAGTGCCCGTTGCGCAAGAGCTCGCTCCAGCGGCCGGCGTGGACCTCCGCCGGCTCGGTCGTCTCGATGAAGTCGATCAGCAGCCGGACGAAGCGAAGCGGATCGTCGAGGTGTGGGAAGTGGCCTGCGTTGGGAAAGAGCTCGAGCCGGCTGCCAGGTACCAGCCGATGCGCCGTGCGCCCATGCTCGACCGGGATGATCGGGTCGCGCTCGCCCCAGACGAGCATCGCAGCCAGGAGACCAGGCGCGCCCCACCTCCTCGTCGCGAGTCTAGCCAGGGTGCTCCTGGGCACGTAGCTTGACCACGGCCACGTCCGAAGTCTCTACGGATGGCACCGCCGGCGGGCTGGCCTAGGGTCGGAGTCGAGACGGTGGCCGCGAAGCAGGAGCCCCCAAGTCGGGAGCGCCGGCCGACAGCCTTCCGTGAATGCAGCAGCAACAGGACGCCCGTCCCGTTTAAGGAGGCACATCCCAATGCCACAGACCAAGGCACAGCGCAGCGCGGCGGCACGCAAGGCGGCGGCCACTCGCAAACGCAACGCCGCGGCGAGCAAGGAGCACAAGCAGGCGAGCGCAGTCGACCAGGCGAGCGCAGTCGACCGGACTACCGAGGTCTCCGGCGACGTGTTCACGTCGCTCGAGTCGGGGCAGCGGGCTGCGATCGAGGCGGTGCGCAGGTTCGTCGGCACCGTCGACGAGAAGGTGCCGGCCAGCGGCGAGGGTCCGGCCAAGCGCCAGGAAATCGTCGACGCCGCTCTGGAGATGGCCGACCGATTGGTCCACACGCAGTACGACTTCCTTCGCAATGTCGTGCAGAGCGCCGGCAAGGGGCTGCGCGGATCGGACGACGAGAAGTAGGCGCTACCGGGCGCGGCCGGCGGGGGGCGCGCCGGCACGCGTGCGGAGGACTACCGATGCCGGCGAGAAGGCCGGCGCGTAGCGTACCCCTGACGCAAGAACCGAAAGGGAACCGATGCCAACCGGAACGACCGACCAGCCGCTTGCCCACACCTTCGCCGCGCCGGCTTTCGAGCAGGCGTCCGTGGTCGACGCGATGCGTATCGGCATCATCAACTGCCTGCCCGCCACCTCGCTCAGGGACGTGGCCCGCATCATGGCCACCTACCGGATCCACAGCGTGGTGGTCACCGAGATGGAAGGCGGGAACGCGCTGGGCGTCATCGCCGACATCGACCTCGCCGCCGCAGCCGCCCGCGGCTCGCGTGACTGCACGGCCGCCGAGCTGGCCCAAGCGGAGCCGGTGAGCGTGGCCGCTGACGACTCGCTCGCGCGCGCGGCCCAGCTCATGGCCGAGCACAAGGTGAGCCATTTGGTCGTGATCCAACCCCACACCGGCCATCCGGTCGGAATGCTCTCGGCACTGGATGTGGCCGGCGTGCTGGCCTGGGGCGGGACGGCCTAAGACGAGATGAAAGGCAATCTGATGCGCGCACCGGCCGCGACCAATTGGGTCTACGACTTCGCCGACGGATCACGCGAGATGCGCAATCTGCTCGGTGGCAAGGGCGCCAACCTCGCCGAGATGACGCGCGTGCTCGGCCCGGAGCTCGTACCGGCCGGCTTCACGATCACCACCGAGGCGTGCGTGGCCTTCATGGGCGCCGGCGGCAGGCCGCCCGACGGGCTCGCCGACGCGGTCGGGGAAGCGCTCGCGCGGCTGGAAGAGCGGGCAGGCCGGCAGCTCGGCGACCGGGACGACCCGCTCCTGCTCTCCGTCCGCAGCGGCGCACGCGACTCGATGCCGGGGATGATGGACACCGTCCTGAACCTGGGCTTGGACGACGCCACCGTGGAAGGACTCACCGCTCGCACCGGCAACCCGCGCTTTGCCTGGGACTGCTATCGCCGCCTCGTGCAGATGTTCGGCGACGTCGTTCACGGCGTGCCTGGCGCCCGCTTCGAAGGCGAGATCGCGCGCATGAAGTCCGAGCGCGGGGTCACGCTGGACACCGAGCTCGACGCCGAGGCGCTGCGCGAGCTGACGCGCCGGTTCCAAGCGTTCTACGACTTCCCGGCCGACCCGCGTGAGCAACTCGAACAGGCGATCTACGCGGTGTTCGGCTCGTGGATGGGCGATCGCGCCATCGCCTACCGGCGCATCCAGGGCATCCCGGATGACTGGGGCACCGCGGCCAATGTCCAGCAGATGGTCTACGGCAACAAGGGAGCCACCTCGGCGTCGGGCGTGGCCTTCTCGCGCGATGAGGTGACAGGAGCGCCGGAGCCGAGCGGCGACTTCCTCGTCGACGCTCAGGGCGAGGACGTCGTGTCGGGCGTGCGCACCCCGCGGGACCTTCATGAGCTGGCCGGCTGGATGCCCGAGGTGCACGCGCAGTTGACTGAGCTTCTCCGCAGGCTCGAGCGCCACTTCGGGGACATGCAGGACACGGAGTTCACGGTCGAGGAGGGCCGCCTCTACATGCTGCAGGCGCGCAGCGCCAAGCGGCCCGCGCAGGCCGCCGTCCGCTACGCGGTCGACGCCGTGGAGGAGGGGCTCCTTAGCCCCGCCGAGGCGATCGCGACGATCGACGCCGGCTCGCTCAAGGCGCTGCTGCATCCCACGTTCGCCGTCGGCGCCCAATACGACGTCGTCACTCGCGGGGTCGCCGCGTCGCCCGGTGCGGCCAAGGGCGCGATCGTCTTCACCGCGGCCAACGCAGTGGCCGCCGCCGAGGAAGGCCGGGCCGTGATCCTCGTGCGGCCGTTCACCGAGGCCGACGACGTGGCGGGCTTCCACGCGGCCGAGGGCATCCTCACCTCCGAGGGCGGGAAGGCCTCGCACGCGGCACTGGTGGCCCGCGGCATGGGACGCCCGGCGGTGACCGGCGCCGGCGAGCTGGAGGTCGACCTGCACGCCCGCGAGATGCGGATTGGCGAGCGGGTGCTGCGCGAGGGCGACCTGATCGCGATCGACGGCACCACCGGCCAGGTCACGTTCGACGACGTGCCGCTCGTGACGCCGCAGGTGGACCCGAACTTCGAGACCGTGCTCGGCTGGTGCGACGAGCTGCGCTCGCTCGGAGTGCGCGCCAACGCCGACACCCCGGAGGATGCCCGCCGGGCACGCGAGTTCGGGGCCGAGGGCATTGGCCTGTGTCGCACCGAGCACATGTTCATGGCGGCGGACCGCCAGCCCAAGATGCAGCAGATGATCATGGCCGAGGACGAGGCCGGCCGGCGCGCGGCGCTGGACGAGCTGCTGCCGCTGCAGCAGGAGGACTTCGAAGGGATGTTCGATGCGATGGAGGGCCTGTCGGTCACGATCCGGCTGCTCGACCCGCCGCTGCACGAGTTCCTGCCCGACCCTATGGAGCTCGTGGAGCGGGTCACCGAGGCGCGCCTCGGCGCCGCCCCGGAGCTGGCGCAGCTCGAGCATCACCTCGAAATCGTTCGCGAGCTCAAGGAGGGCAACCCGATGCTCGGCACCCGCGGCGTGCGCCTCGGGCTGATCCATCCCGAGATCTACGAGACACAGGCGCGCGCGATCTTTCGCGCGGCGCGCGCGGTGCGCAAGCGCTCCGGCCACATGCCCCGCCTCGAGATCATGATCCCACTGGTGGCGTACGCCCGCGAGCTCGAGCTGGCGCGGGACCTCGTCATGCGCGTGGCCGTCGAGGAGGGCTTCGCGGCACCCCGCGACTTCGTCGTGGGCAGCATGATCGAGCTGCCGCGGGCCTGTTTCGCGGCCGGCGAGATCGCACGCCACGCCGAGTTCTTCTCCTTCGGCACGAACGACCTGACCCAGACCGCACTCGGGTTCTCCCGGGACGACATCGAGAGCCGCGTCGTCCCCCTCTACCAAGAGAGCGGGATCGTCGAGCGCTCCCCGTTCGCGAGGATCGACGAGGTGGGCGTCGGCGGGCTGATGCGGATGGCGGTCGAGCGAGGCCGCACCGCACGCCCCGGGCTCCAGGTCGGCGTCTGCGGCGAGCACGGCGGCGACGCGGACTCGATCCGGTTCTGCCACACGGCCGGCGTCGACTACGTCAGCTGCTCGCCATTCCGCGTCCCGATCGCCCGGGTGGCGGCGGCGCAGGCCGCGCTCGCGGCCTGACGCCGGTCGCCGTCAGGCCTGCGTCGGAACCGGAACCAGAACCCGTTCGGCCAGGTCCACCATCCGCGTGGCGTAGCCCCACTCGTTGTCGTACCAGGCGACCACCTTCACCCCGGTCCCGTCGATGACGCTCGTGAGCGGGGCGTCAAAGATGGCCGAGTAGGGAGACCCGACGACGTCGGTGACCACGAGCGGCTCCTCGTTGTAGGCGAGGATCCCCGTCGAGGGCCCCTGCTGTCTGCCTTCCCTGCGAAGGCGGCGTTGACCTCCGCCACGCTCGTCGGGCGTTCGGCCTCGACGGTCAGGTCGACCAGGGACCCCGTGGGGACGGGCACGCGGACGGCGTAGCCGTGGAGCTTGCCCTCGAGCTCGGGAATGACCATCCCCAGCGCCTTCGCGGCTCCTGTGGACGTCGGGACCAGGTTGATCGCGCCCGCCCGCGCGCGGCGCAGGTCCTTGTGCGGGCCGTCGAGGAGGTTCTGGTCGGCCGTGTACGCGTGGATCGTGGTCATCAGGCCGTGGCGGATGCCGACCGCCTCGTGCAGCACCTTCGCCACCGGCGCCAGGCAGTTGGTCGTGCAGGAGGCGTTCGTGATCACGTGGTGGGCCGCGGGGTCGTAGACCTCGTCGAAGTTGACCCCGAGCACCACGGTCGCGTCCGCGGGCTCGTCCCCCTTCGCGGGCGCGGAGATGATGACCTTCCGAGCGCCGGCCGCGAGGTGTTCGGCCGCCCCGGCCCGCGTGCGAAAGCGGCCGGTTGACTCCATGACCACATCGACCTCCAGGTCGCCCCACGGGAGCTTCGCCGGATCCGGCTCGGCCAGCACCCGGACCTCGCTGCCATCGATGACGAGCGCCCGGTCGCCTTCCTCGATCGTGCCCGGGAAGCGACCGTACACGGAGTCGTGGCGAAGCAGCGCCGCCAGCGTGGCGGCGTCGGCGATGTCGTTGACGGCGACGATCTCGATCTCGCCGCCACGCTCGTGGGCGGAACGCAACAGCGCTCGGCCGATGCGGCCGAAGCCGTTGATGGCAACACGGACGGGCATGGCTCTCTCCTCGGAGTCTGGGTGGGGGCGAACGGTACGATCTTGTGAGCCGCTTGGCATCCGGAATTCCCCGCGCCTTGCCTACGTAATAGAGCGTCACTCGAGTCGGGCGAGCAGTTCGCTCGCCACGATGCCGACGGCCGGCTCGACCTCCGCCGTGAGACCCGCTTCCCGCGCTGAATTCCTCGCCCTCGATGCCGTAGACGAGCAAGCGCTCGGGGCAGGCGCTCGAGGACCCGCGCCGAGCTCGACGGCCTCGGCGACGCTGAGCGCGTGTGTCGATGCCCGGAACAGCTCGGGCGGGAAGCCTCGTCGAGACCGCGTCGAGACGGTGGATCGTTCCGGGCTCCGCACCCGAGCTGACGGCGTCGACCACGATCGCCTCGTCCGCGCCCGACCACTCCTCGATCAGGTCCACGCGGCTCGCCCTCGTGCTCGATGACGCGGACCGCGTGAAGCGGCACGTCGCGCAGGCGGCGCGCCACCACGAGGCCGGCGGCGTCGTCGCGGCGCCACTCGTTGCCGACTCCGATCACCACGCGGTCAGGCGCGATCGACCTCGAGCGTCGAGGAAGTGCGTGGCGCACGAGATGCAGGGGTCGTAGTTGCGGATCGCCTGCTCGCAGCGCAGCCGCAGCGGCTCGTCGTCCAGCTCGAGGTTGCGCCGCACGAGCGGCGAGCAGGTCCTCCTCGATCGTGCGCTGGTTCTGCGACGTCGGCGGCACGATCTTCGCGTCGAGGATCGTGCCCTGCTCGTCGATCGCGTAGCGGTGCCACAGCATCCCTCGCGGCGCCTCGGTCCAGCCGAAGCCGGTGCCCGCCCGCGGCGTCGACCTCGACGGCCGGACGGTCCGGCTCCTCGTAGCCGTCGATGATCCGCAGCGCCTCGTCGAACGCGTAGAGGATCTCGACGCTGCGCACCACGATGCTCTGGAACGGGTTGCGGCAGACCGCGGTCGAGGCCGGCCTCGCGCGCCGCCTCGCGGGCGAGCGGCGAGAGCCGGTCCGAGCTGAGCGCGTAGCGGGCCAGCGGACCCACGAGGTAGGAGCCGCGTTCGCGCAGCCGCGAGTGCAGCGCGGTCGAGTGG
This sequence comes from uncultured Thermoleophilaceae bacterium, assembly GCA_963762265.1. Taxonomy (GTDB): domain Bacteria; phylum Actinomycetota; class Thermoleophilia; order Solirubrobacterales; family Thermoleophilaceae; genus JACVRW01. The sequence continues at coordinate 298,886 of CAVXKC010000008.1, forward strand.
GGCACGTGCTCCTCGACGAAGTGCTCCTCGTACTCGCCGGGGCCGATGTCGAGCCCGCGGCTCGACACGAGCCGGCCACGCTCGAGCGGGTAGTCCTCGGGGTGGGAGAGCGCCACGAACTCGTAGTCCTCGTCGAGCTCGGGGAAGTCGAGCGTGCTCGTCCAGCGCACGGTCTCGAGCGCCAGCTCGCGCGCCTCCTTCGAGCCGCTCGGCCAGCGCCGCGCAGCTCGCGCTTGCGAGGGCGCCCGCCAGAAGCCGCCCACGCGCACGTTGATCGGGTGCACCTCGCGGCCGCCGACGAGCGTGATGATCGCGTTGCCGGCCTTCTTCATGCGCAGGCCGCGCTCGACGATCTCGCGGTGGTCGCGCGGCCATCGGCGATCGCGCTCTCGTAGCCGAGGAAGTCGGGCGCGTGCAGCATGAACACGTGCAGCGCGTGGCTCTCGATCCACTCGCCGCAGTAGATCAGGCGACGCAGCTCGCGGATCGGCCCGTCGACCGTCGACGCCGCAGGCGTCCTCGACCGCCGCGCAGGCGCTCATCTGGTAGGCCACCGGGCAGATGCCGCAGATGCGCGCGGTGATGTCGGGCGGCTCGGTGTAGCGCCGGCCGCGCAGCAGCGCCTCGAAGAAGCGCGGCGGCTCGTAGATGCGCAGCTGGACCTCCTCCACCTCGCCGTCCCTGATCCGCACGTGCATCGCCCCCTCGCCCTCGACCCGCGCGAGGTAGTCGGTCTTGATCGTCCGCGTCCCGGCGGCTCAGCGCTCATGCGCCTCGCTCTCCTCCCGGAACGGCGGCGGCGTTCGCGTTGAAGGTGCGGTAGACGCGCACGAGGTCCGACCTCGTCGGCGCCGAGTCCGCTCAGCCAGCCGGACAGCGACGGCCGTGTTGGGCGTCTCCATCGGCCCGTAGCAGCCGTAGCAGCCGCGGTCGTAGGAGGGGCAGAGCGCGCCGCAGCCGGCGTGGGTGACGGGCCCGAGGCAGGGCGTGCCGTGCGCGACCATCACGCACACGTTGCCGCGGCGCTTGCACTCCATGCAGACGCTGCTCGACGAGATCGCCGGGCCGGCGCTCGTTCAGGAAGGCGCTGATCACCTCGAGCAGCTGGCGCTTGTTGATCGGGCAGCCCTGCAGCTCGAAGTCGACGTGCACGTGGTCGGAGATCGGGGTCGAGGTGTCGAGCGTCGACACGTACTCCGGCGACGCGTAGACCACCGAGAGGAAGTCGTCGACGTCGGCGAAGTTGCGCAGCGCCTGGATGCCTCCGGACGTGGCGCAGGCCCCGATCGTCACGAGGCGGCGCGACTGCTCGCGCACCATCTGGATCCGCTCGGCGTCCTCCGGCGTCGTGACCGAGCCCTCGACCAGCGAGAGGTCGTACGGCCCGTCGATCGTCTGGCGGCGCGCCTCGAGGAAGTAGGCGATCTCGATCTCGCCGGCGAGCGCCAGCAGCTCGTCCTCGAGGTCGAGCATGCTGAGCTGGCAGCCGTCGCAGGAGGCGAACTTCCAGACCGCGAGCGTGGGCTTGCGGACGCGGTCGCGGTCACAGCTCGCGCACCCTGAGCAGTGGTTCGACGGCGTCGAGCGGGAACACCGGCCCGTCCTTGCAGACGAACAGGTGCGGAGCTGGCAGTGGCCGCAGAGCCCGATCGCGCAGTGCATGCTGCGCTCCATCGACACGTAGATCCGCTCCTTCGGCAGGCCGCGTTCCGCGAGCGCAGCGGCCGTGAAGCGCATCATCACCTCCGGGCCGCAGATCAGCGCCACGGCGGCGGCCGGGTCGAAGTCGGCGCGCGGCGATCAGCTTCGTGACCACGCCCACGCTGCCCGCGCCAGTCCGGCGGGTGCGCCGTCGACGGTCACCTCGACCTGGACGTCGAAGCGACCCCGCCAGCGCTCGAGCTCCTCGCGGATAGAGCAGCTCGGCCGGGCGAGCGGCCGCCGTAGAGGATCGACGACGCTTGCCGTAGCGCTCGCGGTTGGCGAGCAGCTGGTAGACCACCGGGCGCAGCGGCGCGAGCCCGATGCCCGCCGGCCACGACCACCACGTCTCCGCCCTCGGCCTCCGTCACGGGCCACGCGGTGCCGAAGGGGCCGCGCACGCCCACGTCCTGGCCTGGAGCGGTCTGCAGAGGGCCGAGGTGACGGCGCCGACCGCCCGGATCGTGTGCACGAGCGGTCCACCGGCGGTCAGGTCGCCGCTGACCGAGATCGGCGCCTCGCCGACCCCGAACGCGTAGAGCATCGCGAACTGCCCGGGCGCGAAGTCGGGCAGCGCGCGCTTCTGCCGAGGCTCGAGATCGAGCGTCCAGGTGTCGGCGGTCTCCCGGACCCGGTCGGCGACGCGGAAGCTCGCCGGCACCATCGGCCCACGCGAGAGCTCAGCGCGGCGACATGGCCATACACGTCGAGCAGCTGCAGCCGCGTCGCCTGCAGGCGCTCTACGATCACCGCGGCGAAGCGCGTCAGCAGCGTCGTAGCCCGAGGTCGTGGTCCTGCTCGCACTTGCCGCGCAGGCAGCGCCCGTCGAACGCCATGGCGTGGACGACGCCGACCGCGCGCGCGTCGAACGTGGTGCGGTGGGGCGGGACCAGCCAGGACCAGCCGAGCACGTCGCCGGCGTGCAGCGTCTCGAGCGTGAGCGCGCCGCGCTGGGGGACGTAGGTCTCGAGCGCGACGTCGCCGTCGCGGATCGACGTAAGAAGGCGTCCGCCGGCTCACCCTCGCGAAGCAGGTAGTCGCCGTCCTGAAAGACGCGGTTCAGGGCGCAGCCGGCGATCAGCTCGAGCCGCTCGTGACTCCATTCCCTCGAACATCGGGACCTCGCTCAGCAGCGCGTCAATCGTGCGCATCGCGCTCGCGGGCCGGCTCGCCCAGGTCCGTCGCGCGGATCGCCGCCGCCTCCTCGGTGATGTCGATCGCGACCGGGCACCAGGTGATGCAGCGGCCGCAGCCGACGCAGCCCGAGGTGCCGAACTGGTCGATCCAGCTGGCGAGCTTGTGGGTCATCCACTGGCGGTAGCGCGCCTTCGCCGACGTGCGCACGCTGCCGCCGTGGATGTAGGAGTGCTCGAGCGTGAAGCAGGACTCCCAGCTGCGGACGCGCGTGGCCTCCTCGCCGGCGAGGTCGGTCACGTCGTCGACGCTGGCGCAGAAGCAGGTCGGACAGACCATCGTGCAGTTGCCGCAGGTGAGGCAGCGGTCCGCCACCTCGTCCCAGCGCGGATGCTCGCGGTTGCGGTAGAGCAGGTCCCTGATGTCGGTGGTGTCGAGCGTGCGTCCCATCTGCGCCGCGGTGTGCTCCGACGACCTGCTCGGCGGCCTCCTCGTCGCCGGCCCCGGCGGGCGCGGCTGGGGAGCTCCGCCAGCACCTCGGCGCCGCGCTCGCTGCCCACCTCGACCAGGAAGCGGTGCCCGGCGTCGTCGAGCAGCTCGGTCAGCGCGAGGTCGAAGCCGGAGCTGGCGCGCGGTCCCGTGTTCATCGAGACGCAGAAGCAGGTCGCCGCCGGCCTGGCCGCAGTTGACCGCGACGATGAAGGCGCCCTCGCGCCGCGCCTGGTAGTCGCGATCGGCCCACGGGCCGTCGACGAAGGTTCGGTCCTGCACGGCGATCGCGTGGAGGTCGCACGAGCGCACGCCGATGAACGCGTAGCGCGGCGCGCTCGGCGGGCTCCTGCTCGACCTCGAGGCTCCCCGTCCTCGGAGCGCCGCGCCTTCCACAGCTCGAGCGTGGGCGGGAACAGGTGGCGTCTTCCACGAGTTCGGGCCGACGTTGTGGCCGAACACGGCGTCGTCGTCGCGGCGCTGCGAGCCGGTAGGTGCCGCCGTCCTGAACGTCCGTCCAGCCGGCGGGAAGATCGGCGGCCGAGTCGAGCTCTTCGTAGACGATCGCCCCCTGGCGCACGGTGGGCCCGATCGGCGTGAAGCCGCGACTGCGCAGCGCGCCCAGGAGCTCGTCGAGCACCCCGCGCTCTATGACCTGCGGCGAGTCCTCCGCTGGCATCGAAACGCAGCCTAGCGCTCCGGCGCCGAGGCGTGGTGAAGATATCCCGCCGCTTCGAGCCGCTCGACCGTCGCGCGCTGGTGGCGGTCGAGCTCGCTGCGCCGGCTTTCCAGTTCGTGCACCAATTGCGTCCCCTCCTGCTCTGCCCGGCGGATGGCCATCAGCTGTCGCGTCCGGGCGTCTCGCCGGATCGCCTGCTCGGACGGAACCGCCACCGGCGACCCCGTGGCCGCTCCACCGACGTCCACCGCCACCGGGAGACCGTTCGGATGCCATCCCAGGCCCGGCCTCACCCCGGGATCGGTCGCAGCGAGGTACGGGGCGAGGTAGCGGCCGGCGACATGCCCCGGCGGCCACCAGAGGCAGTTGGTCACGGGTTCGCCGTCGTCCAGCCACGGCGAGCCCGGCGCCCCCGAGAAGTGCGGCGGCACGGTCAGCAGGCCGTGCAGAACGGGAGACCACGGGGTCGGCGTGACATCCGCCCCCGCCTCGGCCGCGATCGCCTCGGCGGCGGCAGTCGCCTGGCTCGCCGAGAGCGCGCTGTGCTTCAGCGACAGCGAGGTGGCGTCACCTGCCGCGAAGCTGCGCCGTGCGCCTGCGACCCGAGCATGAACGTCGACGGGGATGAAGCCTCGTTCGTCGTGGGGCATTCCCGCGGTCGCGGGACCATCGACCACGGGAAGGAGCACCGCGCGGTCCACCCGCAGTGGCGATCCCGGCGTCAGTCCGAGCACTACTGCCTCGTCGCCGGCATCGTCGCGTGCGGGCTCTCGCACCTCCACGCCGGTGACCAGCTCTATCCCGGCGCGCGTGAGCTCGTCGGCGACGGCCTCCCCAACGGCGGAGCCAAACGCGTGGAGTGGCGTTGGCTCGGCTGTCAGGAGCAGCACCTTCGCTCGCGACTTGCCGCGCGTGGCTGCCAGGCCGGCCACGAACGCCAACTCGTAGGCGTCGACAGGCCACGCCGCACCGCGCGGAATGACAAAGGCGACGCTTTCGACGGCGCCGCTCTCCAGGTCCCGGAGTAGGTGCGTGAATAGGGCGGTGCCCTCGGGCCCGCGTGTCCACATCCGGGCTGCTCCCTCGCCACGGCGAGCACGCGCGCCGACGGCCACGACGAGCGCGTCGTAGGAGATGAAGTCGCCATCGTTTGTGAGAACTCGGCTCCGGCTTTCATCCACCTGTGTGAGGGCGTCGTGAACAAAACGCGCCCCCAGACCGCCCGCGAGCTCCGCGAGAGTCCGGGTGCGCTCCGCGCGAAGGGTGAACGGCAGCGCCGTCGACAACGGCCGGAAGGAGAAGCTGGTCACCGGAGCGATGAGGGTTGGCGTGACGCGCTCGCCTGCGAGGGCCCGCAGGCCCGCAAGCACCTCCAAGGCGGCGATGCCCCCGCCGGCCACCAAGACTCGCATCACGACACTCACGCTACCGGCAAACTATGGAGGCGGCTCGCCGCCGCTGCAAGACACCGAGAGCTCAGGCATCTGCTCGGATCTGCGTGCCGGCGATGCCGTCGATGAGGCCGGGCAGCTCCTCCAGCCTTCCGATCGCGGCGCGCTTGCCGGTCGCCTCGACAAAGCGGCAGACGGCCTCGACCTTGGGTCCCATCGAGCCGCCCGCGAAGGACCGAGAGCGCAACCAGGTGGGCGACGTCCGGGCAACCGCGCGCTGTCGCTCCGTGCCCCAGTCGGTGTAGACGGCGTCGACGTCGGTGGCCAGCACCAGGACGTCGGCGCCGAGGCCGACCGCGAGCAAGGCGGACGCGAGGTCCTTGTCTATGACCGCCTCGACGCCCTCGTGACCGTCTCCCTTGGCGATCACCGGAACGCCCCCGCCGCCGACGCAGACGACCAGGAGGCCGGCATCGACGAGGCTCCGGATGGCGCCGAGCTGGATGATCTGCTTCGGGTCGGGCGACGGGACGACCCGGCGCCAGCTGTCCCCGTCGGGTTTGACGACCCAGCCGCGCTCGGCGGCGAGTGCCTTGGCGCGCTGCTCGTCGTAGACCGGCCCGATGAACTTGGTCGGCTCGGCGAACGCGGGATCGTCGGCGTCGACGAGCACGCGCGTGATGACCGTGACCGTGTCCTGGTGGTGGATCGCGTTGTCGAGCTCCAACTCGACCACGTAGCCGATCTGACCCTCGCTCTCGGCGTCGAGCACGTCGAGCGGGTATGGGTCCGCGTCGCCGTACGCGTCTTCCTTCAGCGCCAGCAGCCCGACCTGCGGGCCGTTGCCGTGGGTGACGACGAGGCGCGCCCGCTCCGACACCGGGCCGAGAGCCTCGGCGGCCCCGCGTGCGGCGCTCAGCTGATTGGCGGCGGAGGCCGGCTCGCCGCGCCGGAGCAGGGCGTTGCCCCCGAGCGCGACGACGGCGAGCGGAGCCGAGCCGTTCTGGTTGGACGCCGGCGTTTGGGTAGGAGCCAGCACCAGAACCGGAAGCGGATGCCCCGCCTTTCGGGCGGCGCCTTCGAGGTAGCGGTTGGCGGCCGTGAGCTCTCGCCACACGCTATCGCGCTCGGAGTCGCGAACCTCGCGGGCCGTGACATCGACGTCCTGGGCGCCGATGCGAACCCGGGCGTTCGGAGCGGTGCACAGATTGAGGTACCACGAGGGCGGACGCGCAGCGCCCCGATTGGCGGCCACCACCACGAACGCTCCGTCGCGGGGCAAGAACTGCAGGGGAGTCGTGTGGGTCCGTCCGGTGCGTCTGCCGACCGTCTCCAGCAGCAGCACGGGCTGGCCGCCCATGCGACCGAGTATCCGCCCGCCGCTGAGCCGGTAGACCCGCGCGTGAGCGCGCGTGGCGAGACCTTTCATGGCGCGATTGTGCCGTGCCGGCTCCTGTTCTCCTCCGGGTTTTCCCGCACTCATGCTGCGGACCAGCGCGGTTGTGCGGGTTGACCTGACCGAGCAGTTTCCTGTCGATGACCGAGATCCTCGCGCCTGGCGAGAAAGCCGAACCCGAGGAGCCCGGGCCGCCCTCCGACCCCGAGCCGCCCGACGGGGGCAAGCCGCGGCGGTTCCCGACCGCGTTCACGGTGCTCGCCGGCGTCCTGCTGTTCGTCTGGGTCCTGTCGTTCGTGATCCCGTCCGGGAGCTATGAGGTCGATCCGGATACGGGCGGGCCGAAGCCCGGACACGTACGAAGAGGTCGAGATCGACAAGTCGATCCCGCACCAGTTCTACAAGTTGTGGAACGCGCCGACCAACGGTCTCTACGGAATCGAGAACGAGGCCGGGAATGTCAGCGTCGACAACCTCGGCTTCCTGTACGGGTCGGCACAGATCTTCCTCTTCGTGCTGGCGATCGGCGCGTTCATCAGCGTGACGATGAAGACCGGGGCCATCCAGACCGGCATCGGCCGGCTCGCGCTGCGCTTTCGCCACAGCCCGTCCGTGCTGATCGTCGTGCTGATGGCGGTGTTCGCGCTCGGCGGAACGACCGAGGGGATGTGGGAGGAGACGCTCGGCTTCTTCGCCCTGCTGGTTCCGCTGGCGCTCGCGCTCGGATTCGACCGCATGACCGGCGCCGCCATCATCTTCTTCGGCGCAGGCTCGGGCGTGCTCGCATCGACCGTCAACCCGTTCGCCACCGGCGTCGCGTCGGACGCGGCGGGCATCGGTGTCGGCGACGGCATCGGCCTGCGCGTGGTGATGTGGTTCGTCATCGTCGGCGCGGCGATCGCGTACGTGCTGCGGTACGCGCACCGTGTGCGTGCCGACCCGTCGCGCTCTGTGCTCGGCGCCGAGGGCATGACCGGCGCCGGACTGAAGATGGCCGACGAGGCGGCCGGTGAGGTCGAGCCGCTGACCGGGCGCCAGAAGCTCGTGCTCGTGCTCTTCTTCTTGGCTTTCGCGGTCATGATCTACGGCTTCGTCCCGTGGGGGGACATCTGGGACACCGTCTTCGGCGCGAGCTTCCCGCTGCCCACCTTCGATTCCTTCTACTTCGCCCAGGCGACCGTGCTGTTCATCGTGATGGCGGTCGTGATCGGGCTCGTGGCAAGGCTCGGCGAGGAGGGCACCGTGACGACGATCATCAGCGGCGCGGCGGACTTCCTCGGCGCCGCGCTGATCATCGTCCTCGCGCGCGCCGTCACGGTGGTGATGAAGAACGCCCAGATCACCGACACGATCCTGCACTGGACCGAGAACGCGGTCACCGGCACGTCTCGGCGGGGTGTTCGCCGGCGGTCGCTGCTGCTGGTGAACCTGCCGATCGCGTTCCTCGTGCCGTCGTCGTCGGGGCACGCCGCCCTGGTGATGCCGATGCTCGCGCCGCTCGCGGATTTCGCCGAGGTGCCGCGCTCGATCGCCGTGACCGGCCTACCAGACCGCGTCGGGCCTGGTCAACCTGATCACGCCGACGTCGGCGGTGATCATGGGCGGCCTCGCGCTGTCGCGGATCGGCTACGACCGCTACCTGCGCTTCGTGCTGCCGTTCTTCGGCATCGCCCTCGGCGATCAGCCTCGTCTTCGTCGTCATCGGCGCGGCGCTTCGTGAGCCCGCCTCCACCCAAGGAAAGAGTGAGACACCATGCCGTTCAGCGTCGATTCCGAAGTCGGGAGGCTGCGCAAGGTCATCGTCCACCGGCCGGGGCTCGAGCAGCGCCGGCTCACGCCCGACGAACGCCGAGGAGCTGCTCTTCGACGACGTGATCTGGGTGCGCAAGGCGAAGGTCGAGCACGCCGCGTTCGTGCAGGTCCTGCAAGGAGCGCGGCGTCGAGGTCTTCGACGCCGAGGATCTGCTGCTCGAGACGCTCGAGGTCCCCGAGGGCAAGGAGTGGATCCTCGACCAGGTGCTCGAGGAGCGCCAGGTCGGCCAGTACCTGGCGCGCAGCGGCCGCGAGTGGGCCGCCGGCGCGAGCGCTCGCGATGTCTCGAACTTCCTCATCGGCGGGATGACGAAGGAGGAGCTCGACGGCGGCGCCGGCCTGTTCTACGGCTCGTCGGGCCCGCTGGACATGATGCTCCCGCCGCTGCCGAACTTCCTGTTCCAGCGCGATCCGTCGTCGTGGATCTACGGCGGCGTGACGCTCAACCCGATGACCAAGGCGGCGCGCCGGCCCGAGACGGCGATCATGGAGGCGATCTATCGCTTCCACCCGATGTTCGCGGCCGACGGCGGCGTCAAGGTGTGGTTCGGCGGCGTCGAGCAGGACTGGGGCCGCTGCACGATCGAGGGCGGCGACGTCGAGACGATCGGCAACGGGGCGGTGATGATCGGCATGGGCGAGCGCACGTCGCCGCAGTCGGTCGGGATCCTCGCCCGCAACCTGTTCGCGCACGGCGCCGCGCGGCTCGTGCTGGCGGTCAAGCTGCCGCCGTCGCGCTCCTACATGCACCTCGACACGGTCATGACGATGGTCGACCGCGACGCCGTGACGCTGTACCCGACCGTCGTCAACGACGACGTCCAGATCTGGACGCTGCGCCCGGGCGACGACGGGGAGCTGCCGGTCGTCGAGCGCTTCAAGGGCAACGTCGTCGACGCGCTCGAGCACGCGCTCGAGCTCGACTCGATGCGCGTCATCCCGACCGGCGGCGACAGCTCCGAGATGGCGCGCGAGCAGTGGGACGACGGCAACAACGTCGTCTGCATCGAGCCCGGCGTCGTCATCGCCTACGAGCGCAACGTGGACACCAACACGCGCCTGCGCAAGGAGGGCATCGAGGTGATCACGATCGACGGCTCCGAGCTCGGCCGCGGGCGCGGCGGCTCGCACTGCATGACCTGCCCGATCGAGCGCGAGGCGGCCTACTAGCCATGTACAACCTGCGCAACCGCAGCTTCCTCAAGGAGATCGACTTCAGCCGCGACGAGCTGCTGCACCTGCTGGCGCTCTCGCAGGCGCTGAAGACGGCCAAGTACGCCGGCAACGAGGCGCAGCGGCTGTCGGGCAAGGAGATCGCGCTGATCTTCGAGAAGAGCTCGACCCGCACGCGCTGCGCGTTCGAGGTCGCCGCCTTCGACCAGGGCGCACACGTCACCTACCTCGATCCGACCGGCTCGCAGATGGGCCACAAGGAGTCGATCGCCGACACCGGCGCGCGTGCTCGGCCGCATGTTCGACGCGATCGAGTACCGCGGCTCCGGCCAGGAGAACGTCGAGGAGCTCGCGCGGCACGCCGGCGTCCCGGTCTACAACGGGCTCACCGACGAGTGGCACCCGACGCAGATGCTGGCCGACTTCCTGACCATGCACGAGCGCAGCCAACAAGCCCTACGACGAGATCAGCCTACGCGTTCGTCGGCGACGGGCGCTTCAACATGGGCCGCTCGCTGCTGGTCACCGGCGCGATCATGGGCTCCGACGTGCGCCTGGTCGCGCCCGACGAGCTGCGCCCGCCCGACGACGTCGTCGACGCTGGCGCACGAGCTCGGCGGCGGCCTCCGGCGCGCGGATCACGATCACCGACGACGTCGCCGCCGGCGTCGAGCGGCGCCGACTTCGTCCACACCGACGTCTGGGTCTCGATGGGCGAGCCGAAGGAGGTCTGGACCGAACGCGCCAAGCTGCTGCGCCCCCTACCAGGTCAACGCCGAGCTGCTCGCCGCGACCGAGAACCCCAAGGTCAAGTTCATGCACTGCCTGCCGGCCTTCCACGACACCGACGACCACCGTCGGCACGCGAGATCGCCGAGGCGACCGGCATGTCGAACGGCCTCGAGGTCACCGACGAGGTCTTCCGCTCGCCGGCCAGCATCGTCTTCGACCAGGCCGAGAACCGACTGCACACGATCAAGGCGGTGCTCGTCGCCACGCTCGCGTGATCGCGTCTGCCGGGGAGCAGCTCGGCATCGCGCGCGAGCACGCGACGACCAGCGTCCCTATTGCTCGAGCGCAGCAGACCGCCGGTGAGATCCGCGGGGAGCTCTCTGGCCAAAGCTTCGACTACGCCGGCGATGTCGCCGTGCTCGCCGGCAACACCTTGGTCGGTCTCGTCCAATGGAGCGCATGCTCGCCGCCGAGGAGCGTGCGACCGTCGCAGACCTGATGGACTCTTCCCCGCCGGTCGTGGAACCAGGTCCCCCTCGGCGGATGCTCCGTGTCCTGCTGGTCGAGCACGATGAGGACCTGGCTCGGCTCGGCGGCTACCTGGCCAAGACCGAGCGAGCCCGCAGCGCAGCCGAGGAGACCATCCTCCGGCGGCTGTGGCACCGGTTGCCGTGGTTGTTCGTTGGCCTGGGAGGGGCGATGGCCGCGGCGATAGTCGTTGGCGGGTTCGAGGATCAGCTCGACAAGAAGGTGCTGCTGGCCTTCTTCCGGCCGGCCGTCGTCTACATGGCGGACGCCGTCGGCACGCAGACCGAGACCGTCCTGATTCGCGGCCTGTCCGTCGGGGTGGAGCCTCGGGACGTGGTTTTTCGCGAGCTCGCAACCGGTCTGGTCGTGGGTTGCCTGATGGCGGCCGCCTTCTTCCCATTTGCCCTGCTGGTCTGGGGAGACGGCGGGGTCGCGATGGCGGTGGGGCTCGCCCTCGCCGCCAGCTGCTCGATCGCCACGCTGGTGGCCATGGTCTTCCCGTGGGTGTTCTGGCGCCTCGGTGCCGACCCGGCCTTCGGATCAGGGCCACTCGCGACGGTCGTACAGGACCTGCTGTCCATCACCGTCTACCTATTGATCGCCACCGCCATCGTCGGGTGATGTTTCCGCATTCAGCAGCCCGTTATCGAGCGCGTAGCGGACCAGCTCGGCCCGGGTGGAGCGGCCGAGCTTCTCCTGGACGTGCGCGCGGTGTGTCTCGACCGTCCGGACCGAGAGGAACAGCTGCTCCGCGATCTCGGCGTTGGTATGCCCGAGCGCGATCAGGCGCAGCACCTCGCAGCTCGCGCTCGGAGAGGTCGTCCGGCAGGGCCGCCGGCTGCTCGGGCGTCGAGGCGAGCGTTGCCCCGAGCCACGGGTTCAGATAGGCCTGACCGTCGGCGGCGCGGCGCACCGCGTCGATGAGCTCGACGTCCGCGGCGTCCTTGAGCACGTAGCCCAGCGCCCCGGCGCGCAGCGCGCGTCGCGCGTACTCGGGGTCCTTTTGCATCGTCAGCACGACCGTCGCGGTATCCGGGGAGCGCTCGCGCACCAGGGGCAGCGCCTCCAGCGATGTCTGGCTGCCCGGCATGTTGAGGTCGAGCACGAGCACCTCGGGCTTGTGGCCGAGCACGGCGCGCAGGGTGCCGTCGGTGTCGCCGGCCACGGCGACCACCTCGATGCCTTCCTCCGATTCGAGTAGGAGCCTCAGCCCGCTGCGGACAACGTGATGGTCGTCCGCGAGGACGATGCGGATCGCCGACACGGCCAGCAGGCTACGGCACGCCGTATCCTCGGAGCCGACGTGCCCGGTTTCGATCGCGCAGCTCGCGACCCCGTCAACCGTCTCGAGCGGCTGCTCGCCGCCGGGCGCGCCCTGACATCCGAGCTCGACCTGCAGACCGTGCTCGAGCAGATCCTCGGGTCGGCGCGCGAGCTCACAGGCGCTCGCTACGCGGCACTCGGCGTGCTCGACGACGACCGCCCGCGTCGGCTGGCACAGTTCCACACCCTCGGCGTCGGCGAAGGGGATCGAGAAGCGATCGGCGAGCCGCCTCACGGGCTCGGCGTCTTGGGACTGCTGACCGAGGGTTCCGAGCCGATCCGCCTGGGCGACGTCACCCGGCATCCGCGGAGCGTCGGGTATCCGCCCGGCCACCCACCCATGCGCAGTTTTCTCGGGGCTCCGATCAGCTTCCGCGGCCAGGCTCTGGGCAGCCTCTACCTGACCGAGAAGCAGGGGGCCGACGGCTTCGACGACGACGACGTCGAAACGATCGTGGTGCTCGCCGAATGGGCTGCCGTGGCAATCGACAATGCACGGCTGTTCGGCGAGGTCAGGACACGCCGGCACGAGCTCGAGCGCGCGCTGCGCACGATGCGCACGGCGATGGAGATCGCGACCGCGATCGGGAGCGACACCGACCTGGCGCGGATTCTGGAGCTGATCGCCAAGCGCGCGCGGGCGCTCGTCAAGGCCGACGGGCTGCTGATCTGGCTGCGCCACGGCGATCAGCTGCGCATTGCGGCTGTCGCCGGGCACACCGACGTCCCCGAGAACGCCGTCATCCCGCTCGATGCCTCAACCGCCGGCGATGCGCTGCGAGCCGGACGCTCGGTCCGCATCGCGGACGCTCAGCAGATGCTCATCAACCCGGCGCAGTTCGGCATGTCGCAGGCGAGGAGCGCGCTGATCGTCCCGCTCGTGCACCGCGGCCGCGGGCTCGGCGTGCTGGTGGCGTTCGACCGCCTCGGGGCCACGGCGAGCTTCGACGCCGCCAACGAGCGGGCGCTCGAGGCATTCGCGGCGAGCGCGGCGACGGCGGTTGCGACCGCTCGCCTCGTCGAGGAGCAGCGCCTGCACGATTCGATAGCGGCCGCCGAGTCCGAGCGCGGCCGCTGGGCGCGCGAGCTCCATGACGAGACGCTTCAAGGCTTGGCCTCACTCAAGCTCGCGCTCATCGATGCATTGAAGGCGCAGCCCGATCGGGCGCGGACCGTGCTCGAGTCGGCGGTCGGGCAGGTCGAGCACGACATCGACGCGCTGCGCGCGATCATCTCCGACCTGCGCCCGACGGCGCTCGACGAGCTCGGCCTCGCGCCGGCGCTGCGCACGCTGGTCGCCGGAGTGGCGGAGAACGCGGGACTCGAGGCCCGCGTCGCGATCGAGCTGGGCGCCGCGCGCCTGGAGCCCGACGTCGAGACGATCGCCTACCGCGTGGCCCAGGAGGCGCTGACCAACGTGGTAAAGCACGCTGACGCTCAGACCGTGGCCGTCGAAGTGCTGCTCGATGCCGGGCGGCTGCGGCTGATCGTGGCCGACGACGGCCGTGGCGTGGGCGCCGCACGAGACGGGGGCTATGGCATCGTCGGGATGCGCGAGCGCGCCGCGCTGGCTTCGGGCGAGGTCGAGGTCACGCAGCGCTCAGGCGGGGGAACCCGTGTGACGCTCGAGCTGCCGCTCGGCTGATCGCCCGACACAGTCCGTAACAACCACGTAGCGCAGGCGGGGGTCCCTCCCCGATGTGGAGCCGGCGCGACGAGCGGAACATCCCGACCATCGCCTCCACCGCCCCCATCGATCTTCACCGAGTCGTGATCGCTGGCGGAGGCATTGCTGCCCTCGAAGCCGTACTGGCACTTCGCGACCTGGCCGGCGCCCGCATGCGCGTCACGGTCATCGCGCCCGAATCCCACTTCACCCTGGGACCGCTGGACCTAGATCTCGAGCGCTTCATGGGCGAGCAGGAAGGACGCTTCCGCCGCAGCGTCACGCTGGGCGTGAACGCCGACGTTCGCACGGTGCGCTGCGTGACAGGGACCGACGAGCCCTACGACACGCTGATCGTCGCCGTCGGGGCGTCTTCACGACCGGCTTTCGAGCACTCGCTCACCCTCGGCGCCGACTTCCCGGCGCTCAACGGGCTGGTCGCCGGTCTCGAGCAGGGCTCTTCGCGGAGCGTCGCCTTCCTGGTCCCAGAGGCGTGCAGCTGGCCACTGCCGCTCTACGAGCTCGCGCTCATGACCGCCGATGAGGTATCCGGGTTGCGCCTGAACGGCGTCGACCTCCACCTGGTCACCCCGGAGCTTTCGCCGCTCGACATCTTCGGCCCCGACGCCAGCGCAGCCGTCGCGGAGTTGCTGCAGGCGGCGGGCATCACAGTGCATGGCGGCGTCAGCGCAGCTGTCCACCAGGCCGGACACGTCGAGACCGGGTCCGGCGCCGGCCTGGACGTGGAGCGCGTTGTCGCTTTGCCGATTCTCGACGGCCCGCGTCTCGCCGGCCTGCCCTCAGACGCCCGCGGCTTTCTTCCGGTCGACGAGTTCGGCCGGGTCGAGGGTGTCCAGGCCGTCTACGCGGCCGGCGACGCCACCGACCGGCCGATCAAGCAAGGCAGCCTGGCGTGTCAGCAAGCCGACGCGGTGGCCGCGCATGTCGCGCAGATTGCCGGCGCCCCCGTGGACGCTGCTCCCTATGACGCCGTGCTGAGCGGCCGGTTGCTCACCGGGCACAGCGGCCGCTTCCTTCCTCGCGCTGAGACTCTGGACGCTAACGAGGCGGTTACCAAGCCGCTGTGGTGGCCGCCGATGAAGGTCTCTGGCCACTACCTCGGCCCGTATCTGGAAGACCATGGCCTTGTCGTGCTGCCGCTGAGCGACGAGGTCAATGGTCGGGGGATCGACGTGCGGCTGCCGCTCCGGTCGTGACGAGCGTCGACGTAGTCGAGCCCTCCGCCGCGCCATGACATCGGCGTTAGTCTGCGCCGATGAAGCATCCCCTGGATCCTCTCTCCGCTGACGAGATCGCCACGACCGCGGCGATCCTGCGCCGTGACCGCGACGTCGATCCGCCGCGCTGGCGCTTCGGTTGCATCGAGCTCCGCGAGCCGTCGAAGGCCGCGCTGGCGAGCGGCGACACACCGCGCGTGGCGCTTGCCACCTGCTGGAACCGCGACGACGGCCAGACCTACAAGGCGCGCGTCTCGCTGGACGAAGACAGCGTCCTGTCGTGGGAGCACCGGCCCGGCGAGCAGGCGAACTTCACCGAGGACGAGTTCTACGAGGCCAACGAGACGCTGGCGAAGGACCCGCGCGTGCTGGAGGCGCTCACGCGCCACGGCGTGCACGACGTCGACCTGGTCCTCTTCGACACCTGGGCCTACGGCGCGCACCTGGTGGACGAGCGCTACCGCGGTCGGCGAGTGGGCTGGACAGATGTGTGGATCCGCAACTCGGAGACCGCGAACCCGTACGCGAATCCGCTCAGCGGCCTGACCTTCGTGATCGACGTCAACTCGATGGAGCTGCTGGACATCGAGGAGATCGAGGCGGGCGAGCGGCCGAAGACGATGGGCGAATACGTGCCGGCGCTCGTGCCCGGCCAGCAGCTGCGCAGCGATCTGCAGCCGCTCGAGATCACCCAGCCCAAGGGCGTGTCGTTCGCCGTCGAGGGCAGCCACCTCGAGTGGCAGCGCTGGTCGATGCGCCTCGGCTTCAACCCGCGCGAGGGGCTCGTCGTCCACACGGTCGGCTACGAGGACGGCGGGCGCCTGCGCCCCGTCGCCCACCGGATGTCGTTTGCCGAGATGGTCGTCCCCTATCGCGATCCGACGGCCGACCACATGCGCCGCACCGCGTTCGACATCGGCGAGTGGGGCCTCGGCTTCATGACCACCTCGCTCGAGCTGGGCTGCGACTGCGTCGGCGACATCACCTACCTCGATGCGGTCGTTCACGACAGCAAGGGCGAGCCGCGCACGATCAAGAACGCCATCTGCATACACGAGGAGGACGACGCCGTGCTGTGGAAGCACGTCGACCCCGCCGCCGGCACCGAGGTGCGGCGCTCGCGCCGGCTGGTGGTCTCCTGCCACGCCACGGTGGCCAACTACGAGTACCTCGTGTACTGGCGCTTCTACCAAGACGGCAACATCGAGTGCGAGGTGCGCGCCACCGGCATCATGGTCACCACGCACTTCGCCGAGGACACCCAGCCCGATTACGGGTCGCTCGTGGACGAGCGCACCTACGCCCCCTTCCACCAGCACTTCATCGTCGCCCGGCTCGACCTCGACGTTGACGGCGAGAGCAACACGGTGCATATGACGGAGTCGGACGCGCTGCCGATATCGGCGGACAACCCCGACGGGCTTGCGATCGTGCAGCGCTCGACCCCCTTGCGCACCGAGGAAGAGGGCAAGCAGGACTACGACTGGAGCACGCAGCGGGCCTGGAAGGTCGTGAACCCCGGCGTGCGCAACGGACTGGGCGCCCCGGTGGCCTACAAGCTCGTGCCCGGCGGCTGCTTCCCCGCGATGATGGACCCGTCCTCGCGCGTGTTTCGGCGCGCCCAGGCCATCGGCCACACGCTCTGGGTCACCCCCTACTCCGAGGACGAGCGCTGGCCGTGCGGCGAGTTCCCGGTGCAGGCCGAGGTCGACGCCGGACTGCCCGCCTGGACCGAGCAGAACCGTCCGATCGAGAACACCGATGTGGTGCTCTGGTACGTGTTCGGCCTCCATCACGTGACGCGCCCCGAGGAGTGGCCGGTGATGCCGGTCGACACCGTCTCGTTCTGGCTCAAGCCATCCGGGTTCTTCGACCGCAACCCGGCGCTCGACGTCCCACCCGCGCCTGCTTCAGGTCTGAGCGCGAGCGACTGACCGGGCGGCGTCGCGGCGCCGAGCCTGCAGGCGGCCCATCTCCAGGGTCGTCAGCGGGCTGGCGCCGCAGGCGATCGCCTGGGCGCGCACCTCCTCGGGCAGGTCGTAGTGATCGTGCCAGGGCCGGCCGGGCTTTGACTGAAACCACTGGCGCAGCAACCCGAGACGCGCGGCGAGCTCGTGTAGCTCCTCGCTGGTGTCAGCCGTCAGGTGGCACCAGCGCCGATCGCGGCGCTCCCAGATCGGCTCGTCGACGTAGACGGCCATGGCGGCCGCCGATGCTATCGGGCGCCGCGCCCTCCTTTGACACCCAGGCGGGAGCTACGCGAGCGCCTCTGGCGACGACCGTCCAATAGGTCGCGGTCGGCGCGGTCGATCAGCTCCTCGAGCGAATCGGCGTCGCGCAGCTCGCTGAGCCCGAAGCTCACCGACCTCAACGCGGGCCCGTCGTGCAGGTCGCTTGCGAGCGCATCCAGGCGCCGCCGAGCCTCGACCTCCGTGACGTCCGGGAGCACACACAGAAACTCGTCCCCGCCCACGCGCACGACCAGGTCGTAGGCGCGCATGCGGCTTGCGAGTCCTCCGGCGACATCACGAAGCAGCTCATCGCCGGCACGATGGCCGTGCTTGTCGTTGACGGACTTCAGATCGTCGACGTCGATGAACGCGGCCACCAGCCCTCCGTTGGTCCGGCGCGCGCGCTCGATCTCGCGTCGCATCTCCTCGAGCCCCGTCCCGCGCCGGCGGGCGCCGGTCAGCTCGTCGACTCCGGCTTGCTTGAGGTCGCTCGCGGCGCGCTCGCGGTCGCGCGCCGCTTGCTCGCGATCGCGCGCCGCTTGCTCGCGATCGCGCGCGGCGTGCTCGCGGTCGCGGGCGGCGACCTGGCGCTCGCGCGCGGCGCGGGCGCGGTCCTCGGCCGCGCGAGCACGCCCGGCGGCGGCGCGGCTGCGCAGCTCCTCCACGCGTAGCGTGTGCCGGTCGAGTATGCGGTCGCGGCCGTCCAGGGCGAGCGCATCGTGGTCGCAGCGAGCGCCCTCCCGGTCGCGCGCCGCCGCGCGCTCGTCGCGCTCTCGGGCGGCGGTATCACGGAGGCCTGCGAGCCGATCCCGGAGGACCTCGGTCTCGAGCCACTCTCTGACCGACCGCTTGGTAGCCGCCCGCTCGGGGGAGCCGTCACCGTCACCGCTTGACGTCGGGTCGGCGGGCACTACCCGCTGGCGGCCATTCTCCATCTGCTCCGGGGAAGAACGCCCGGAGCCGTTTGCATTTTCGCTCATGCCTGCTCCCCGGCCCTAGCCGAATGAGTACAGGTCGGCCCGCACGTCCACCTGCTGCTGGAGCGGGTCGGGGAGCGAGAAGGCGACCAGCCACAGCGCGGCCTTCTCATCAACGGTCAGATCGTCCGGCGCACCCGACTCGATCTGCTCCGATGCGGCGTCCGCTTGGCTAGCCAAAGCCAATCGGAGTTGGGTCCCGCTCATAGGCGGTGCCCCCTTTCGGTCCCCACGCTGCCGGAACACGTCAGCGTCAAGTCCCATCTGGAGCACGGGATTATCACATACGCCACAAGCCCTCGAAGAAATAGCCCGGACTTCGCGGAAATTTGGGGGTCGGCCGCCGGAACGAGTACCCTTGTGTAGCTGCTATTGGGTCTCCTGCGCTTCCTTGCCCTCTCGTGGTGAATTTTTCACCCCCGCTGAGGAAGCGAATGGAAGGTGTCCGCATGGATGACCACAGAGACCCAAGCAGTGCCTCGGCGATGATCTCCACCTCCACGGTGCAGTTGCTCCATCAGTACACCGGGCGCGGCCCGACGAAGGCCAAGACGATGATCCAGGGGGACCTGGTGACCGTGCTGCTGGCGGACACTCTCACCAGGGGTGAGCGCAAGCTCGTGGAGAGCGGCCGTTCCGATCGGGTCCTTCAGCTTCGCCATGAGTACCAGCTCGTCATGCGCGACGAGCTCGTGGCCCTGGTCGAACGCCAGCTCGATCGAAAGGTGGTCGCCTTCATGAGCCAAAACCACATCGCGCCCGACTACGCGGTCGAGGTGTTCGTGCTCGAACCGACCGCCGCCGCGGCCTAGCGTCGCGAGGGCCGCGTCAGGCGGCGTGCAGCGCGGGAACGGCGATCGGCGCGTCGGCCGGCGCCGGTTCGCGCATCTCGCAAACGACCGCCGCGGCC
This sequence comes from uncultured Thermoleophilaceae bacterium, assembly GCA_963762265.1. GTDB lineage: Bacteria > Actinomycetota > Thermoleophilia > Solirubrobacterales > Thermoleophilaceae > JACVRW01. The sequence goes on from CAVXKC010000008.1 coordinate 318,266, forward strand.
AGAGCGGCCTCCCGGTGGCGGCACAGCTCGGCATGCAGTTGACCGGCGGGAAGCCGGCCCGCGAGGAATGAGGCGAGCGCCCGCTGCTCTCCGCTGCTCAACCGACCCACCCGTGCCGTTCCATCGCTCATCGCCGCCTTTTTCTCGTTCCCCGCAGGAGCTCCTGCTAACCCCATAACGTGCACGATCCGTACCAATTCACGTGGAGCACGTGCTGACACGCGAGCAGATCCTCCCGGGTGACCCGGACGAGGTCTTCGGGTTCTTCGCGGATGCCTTCAACCTCGAGGCGATCACTCCCCCGTGGCTGCGGTTTCGAGTCCTTACCCCGGGGCCGGTTCACATGGCCCCCGGCGCGCTGATCCAGTACCGCCTCGACGCTACACCGCATCCCGATCCGCTGGCTCACCCGCATCGAGACCTGGGTGGCCGGCGAGCGCTTTGTCGACGTCCAGGTCCGCGGCCCCTACCGCCTCTGGCACCACACCCACACCTTCGAGGCGCACGACGGCGGCACGCTCGTCCGCGACCGGGTGCGCTACGCGCTGCCGCTCGGCCCGCTCGGCGAGCTGGCCCACCGGCTGCTCGTGCGCCGCGACCTCGAGCGGATCTTCGACTTCCGCCAGGAGTCGGTGGCGCGAATGCTCGGGACCGCTTCCGGGCCGCTTCACAAAGTAAAGTAAGGGTCCGATGGCGACGTTCTGGCGGCTTCTCGGGTTTCTTCGCCCCTACCGAGGAGGGGTGATCGCCTCCTTCGTGCTTGCCGGCTTCGCGATGGCGGCGGGGGTGCTCATTCCGTTCCTGGTTGGCGTCACGGTGGACGAGATCCGCCAGGGCGGCACCGACCTCTGGCCGCTCGCACTCGCGGTTGTCGGCGCCGGTGTGTTGCGCGTCGTGTTCAGCGTCCTGCGCCGGCTCGTGGCCGGGAAGGTCTCGCTGGGGGTCGAGTACGACCTGCGCAACCGCATGTACCAGCACCTGCACTCGCTGGAGCTCGGCTTCTTCGACTCCCAGCAGACCGGGCAGCTCATGTCGCGCGCCACCGTCGATCTCCAGGCGGTTCGCTTCTTTCTCGGCTACGGGCTCATCTTCATCCTGCAGGCGGCGCTGACGATCCTGATCGCCGCGACCGTGATGTTCGTCCTCGACCCGAAGCTGGCCGCCGTTTCGCTCGCGCCGATGCCGTTCGTGATCTGGGTGGCCTTCCGCTACGGGCGCCGCAACCGGCCGGCCTCGGTTGAGGTGCAGCAGCGGATCGCCGAGCTGACGGCCGCCGCCGAGGAGAACATCGGCGGCGTGCGCGTGGTGAAGGCGTTCGCGCAGGAGGACCGCCAGCTCAAGCACTTCCGCTACGTCGTCCGGCGCGTGTTCGACCAGTCGATGGTGTCCACTCGGCTGCGCGCGTTCTACTCGCCGTTCATCGGCTTCCTGCCTCAGCTCGGCCTGGCGGCGCTGCTGCTCGTGGGCGGCAAGCAGGTGATCGACAATCAGATCTCGGTGGGCGAGTTCGTGGCCTTCTACGGCTACGTGCTCATGCTCACCGGTCCCATGCGGATGCTCGGCATCGCGCTCGGGATGGCTCAGCGCGCCGTGGCGAGCGGCCAGCGCGTCTTCGAGCTCCTCGACCGCGAGCCGCGCCTCACCTCCGCTCCGGGCGCGCCCGGCCTGCCGAGCGGAGGCGGGCGCGTCGAGCTGCGCGGCGTCAGCTTCGCCTACGAGGACGGAGAGCAGGTGCTGAGCGACATCGACCTGTCGGTCGAGGCGGGCCAGACGGTCGCGCTCGTCGGTCCGACCGGCTCGGGCAAGACAACGCTCGTGATGCTGATCCCGCGCCTATATGACGTGACGGGCGGGGCGGTGCTGGTGGACGGCGTGGACGTCCGGGACGTCGACCCGGCGTCTCTGCGGCGCGAGGTCGCTGTGGTCTCAGACGACGCGTTCCTCTTCTCAGCCAGCCTGCGCGACAACATCGCCTACGCCTGGCCGGAGGCCGGCGACGACAGGGTCATCGCAGCGGCCGAGCGCGCCGGGCTGAGCGAGTTGATCGACGACCTGCCCGAGGGACTTGACACCCTGGTCGGCGAACGCGGGCTCACCCTGAGCGGCGGCCAGCGCCAGCGTGTAGCGATCGCGCGCGCGCTGCTCGCGGAGCCGCGCATCCTGATCCTCGACGACGCAACGTCGAGCGTCGACGCCACCACCGAGAGCCGCATCAAGTCGGCGCTCGCGGAGGTCATGGAGGGACGCACCACCTTCGTGATCGCCCACCGGCTCTCGACCATCGCCCTCGCCGACGAGGTGGTGGTCCTCGAGGACGGCTTGATTGCCGCGCGCGGCACTCACGGCGAGCTCTTGGAGGACTCCGGTCTATACCGCGAGATCGCCCAGAAGGGACTCCCCGACCAGGTGTTTCTCACGCGCGAGGATCCCGAGCGCGAGGTGGCGGGGCTATGAGGCTGCGCAAGCAACGCCACCTCCTGCGGCTGCTTCGGCCCTACCGCACGAAGGTCTTCCTCATGCTGGTCGCGCTGACGCTCGCGACCGCGGCGGCGCTGGCGCCGCCCTACCTCGCCGGCAAGGCGATCGACGACGGCATCAAGGGCGGCGACTCGAGCGCCCTGACCGTCATCGTGATCCTGTTCGTCGCCGCCGCGGTGCTCAACTGGGTCGCCACCTACGCGCAGACGTTCCTGATCAGCTGGATCGGCCAGCGCGCGCTCCAGGATCTGCGCATCGAGCTGTTCGCCCACCTCCAGCGCCTCTCGATCGGCTTCTACTCACGCAACAAAACCGGCGTCCTGATCTCGCGGATCACCAATGATGTGCAGGCGCTCGACCAGCTCGTGACCGAGGGGATCGCCACGCTGTTCTCATCGACCCTGATGCTCGTCGGCACCGCCGCGATCCTGATCGTGCTCGATCCCGGCCTCGCGCTGATCACGTTCCTGACCTTCCCGATTCTGCTGGCAGCGAGCGTTGCCTTCCGGCTGACTTCGAGCGGGGCGTACCGCCTGACGCGCGAGAAGATCGCCGGCGTTACGGCGTATCTGCAGGAGACGCTCTCCGGGGTGCGCGTCGTACGGGCCTTCGGACAGGAGCCGCGGCACAAGAAGCGCTTTGCGGAGCTCAACGACGAGCACCGCGCGGCGAACATGAAGACGGTCTATCTCAACGCCGCCTACTTCCCTTCGGTCGAGCTGCTGTCGGCGATCGCCACAGCGGGCATCCTGGTCTACGGCGGCAACCAGGTGCTCGAGGGAGCGGTGTCGATCGGCGTGCTTGTCTCCTTCGTGTTCTACCTGCAGAGCTTCTTCGACCCGATCCAGGCGCTCTCGCAGCTATATACGACCTACCAGGCCGGCATGGCTGCGCTCGACAAGATCTTCGAGCTGCTCGACGAGGAGCCGGACCTGCGCGACAAGCCGGGCGCGGTCGAGCTGCCGCGCCTGCGCGGCGAAATCGAGTTCGACGACGTGACCTTCTCCTACGGCGGCGAGGATCCCGCGCTGTGCTCGGTGGACATGCACATACCCCCGGGGCAGACGGTTGCCCTCGTGGGCGCCACCGGCGCCGGCAAGTCGACGCTCGCCAAGCTGGTCGCGCGCTTCTACGACCCAGACCATGGGCGGGTGCTCGTGGACGGCCACGACCTACGTGACGTGACCGAGCACTCTCTGCGGTCGCAGCTCGGCATCGTGCCGCAGGAGGGCTTCCTGTTCTCTGGCACGATCCGCGACAACATCGGCTTCGGACGCCCAGACGCCACCGACGAGCACGTCCGCGACGCAGCCAAGGCGGTCGGAGCGCACGAGTTCATCGAGCGCCTGCCAGACGGCTACGACACCGAGGTCGGGGAGCGCGGCGGGCAGCTGTCGGCCGGCCAGCGCCAGCTCGTGGCCTTCGCCCGGGCGGCCGCCGCCGACCCTCGCATCCTGATCCTCGACGAGGCCACGTCCAACGTGGACGTGCGCACGGAGGCCCAGATCGAGCGCGGGCTGCGGCGTCTCCTGGCCGGACGCACCGCGCTCGTGATCGCGCACCGGTTGTCGACGATCCGCGGAGCTGGGCGAATCGTGGTGCTGGACCGCTCCCGAATCGTCGAGCAGGGCACCCACGACGAGCTGATCGAGGCCGGCGGGGCATACGCCGAGCTGTATCGGGATTGGGCTCAGCAGTCGGTGGCCTGAGGCCGCGTGCGGTCGCCAAGCGGCGCGTTCGCTGGGTGACGGTGCGCTTGAAGCTGACCGACTCGCGCAAGAAGACCACTTCGCTTCGGCTGCGGGTGCCGCGCGACCAACTTCTCCAGCGTCCTGACTTTGAGGGTCAGTGGGCCCACAATCCAGCACGATAGGGCGCATTCTGGCCGCGTGTGCTCGGGGAGCGACCCTCTATCCTCTGCGGCGATTGGGGGGTCGTCTAATGGCAAGACGCCAGCCTCTGGAGCTGGTTATCGGGGTTCGAGTCCCTGCCCCCCAGTACACCGCCAATCGCGTTCTCGAGGTCCCGCAGCCCCCGTCAGGCCGGCGCGGTAAGCCGCACGCCGGCCGGGCAGAAACGGCATCACCCCGCGCTTTACGTATCCGGCTCCCGCCCGCACCAGCGCCTTGCGCACGAATACCGGCGGCAGCGGCCGAGAAGCCGTACTGCTCGCGGATCGCGTCGGGCAGCAGCGCGATCGTCACGAAGTTGGCCGTCTCGACCAGCGGGCGCGCCGCCAGCGGCACGGGCGGCTCGAGCACGATCGCCCGTGCGCGCTCGCGCGCCCAGTCGGTCACGTGGAGCGTGTCGCCCTCGAGCATCGAGCGCCGGTACTCGTCGAGGTCGTCCAGCGTGCGCGGCATGTCGGCCTGGCGCAGTCCGAAGAGGCGCCCAACGACCCGGTAGTCCTGCCAGTAGGCGGCCTCCTCGTCGCGGCGTCAGTCCCCCGACGTACGCGCGGTAGACCACCAGGGCGGAGTCGACCAGCGAGAACAAGCACCCACAGGAGCAGCTCCGGATCGTCGGCCCTGTATTCGGTCCCGGCGGGATAGCGTGCCGACCGGCTCCCTGAGCCGCCCGTGCACGCGCCGGTGCATCGCACGCACCTGGCGAGTCACCCGGTCGGCGTCGGCGCGCGAGCCGAAGCCGATCGTGTGCATCACCTTGGCCGTACGCGCCAAGCGCTCGTAGGGCTCCTCCAGGTCGCTGGAATGGGCAAGCAGCCCGGCCACGGCCAGCGGATGCGCGGCCTGCATCAGAAGTGCCCGCGGACCGCTCAGCGCGATCACTCGCTCGCGGTGCACGCGGCGCAGCATCGAGCCCTCACCGAAGTACCCGGCCTGGTGACCCCCTGCCTCCGGTGGCGCGTACCTGGAGTGTGAGGAGGCTCGGGTCACCGCGGTCAGGCCGCCGCTGCGTCGGCGGGCGCGGAGGGCATCAGCGCCTCGCGGGTGCGCTGGAGGCCGAGTCGCAGGCGGCTCTTCGCCGTGCCGAGCGGCACGCCCGCCGCCTTCGCGATCTCGGCTGTCGAGAGACCGCGGCCGTAGGCCATCAGCACGGCGTCGCGCTGCACCGCCGGCAGCTCCGCCAGGGCGGCGAGCACACGTCCGGCCTCGTCGCGCCGGACCACCGATTGCGCCGGCGACTCGACCTCGGCCTCGCGCCCGGCGTCCCTTACCCCGAGCCTTTCGACCGCCGTCGCGCCCGCGGTGCGCGAGCGCGCGCGATCGACCGCGCGGCTTCGAGCCATCATCGCCACGTAGCCTGGCAGACCCCCGCGCGCCGGATCGAACTTGGAGGGATCGCGCCACAGCACGGTAAACACGTCCTGCACCACGTCCTCGGCGGCGGCCGCGTCGCCGAGCACTCGGTACGCGGCGGAGAAGGCGAGCGGATAGTGCTCGGAGTACGCGCGGGTGAAGCCGTTGCGTGATTCAAGGAGGGACATGCTGACCTCATTCCGGAGTAGAACTGTGCTTAAACAGTATGTATAGCAATATTCATACGGATTGTTGAAGTCTGTGGATGAACTGCTGACCATCGGGCAGCTCGCGGAGCGCACCGGCGTCCAACCCGGCACGTTGCGGATCTGGGAGCAGCGCCACGATTTCCCGCACGCCGAGCGGCTCCCGAGCGGGCATCGGCGCTACCCCGTCGACCAGGTGCAGCGCGTGCTGGAAGTCGTGCGCGCACGCGAGGGCGGCCTCTCGCTCGCCGCGGCCGTCGAGCGCGCGAACCGCGACTCGCCGGTGGCCGCCGACTCGCCCTCGATCTTCGCCGGCCTGCGCAAGCGCCGCCCCGACCTCGCCCCCTATCCGGTACCCAAGCGGATGCTCGTGCCGATCTCCCACGCCATGGAGGACGAATGCTCGGCCCGCGGCGGCGGAGCGATCCTCGTCGGCTCCTTCCAGCGCGAGCGCTTCTATCGCCAGGCCGAGCCGCGCTGGCGCGCGTTCGCCCGCACCGCGGAGCTGACGGTCGCGCTCGGCGACTTCGAGAAGCCGCGCGCCCCCAAAGGCGCACCCATCGAGATCCCGATCGACCGCAGCCATCCGCTCTCGCGCGAGTGGGCGATCGTCTGCGACGGCCCGGGAGTGAGCGCCTGCCTCGCCGGCTGGGAGCGCCCGGGCACTCCCGAAGACGACTCCAGCCGCGTCTTCGAGATGCTCTGGTCAGTCGAGCCGGACGTCGTGCGCGAGGCCGCGCGCATCGGGCTGGAGCTCGCCGCGACCCAGTGGCCGAAGCTGCGCGAGCTGGTACCCGAGTGGCTCTCGCAACCGGCGGCCGCCGACGCCTCGGCCGTCGAGCGCGTGACCGCCCTGACCAACCGGATGCTGGCGTACGTCTCGCCGCGGACTAGATCGAACCGAGCTCCGTGCTGCGGTCCGCCAGCGCGCGCCGGGTCTGGGCGCGCGCCCTCCCCGATGAAGCGCCGCGCGTGCTCGAGGTCGTCCGAGCGGCCCACCGAGAGCGCCGCCACGACCCGCCCGTCGTCGAGGTAGAAGGCCGAGAACTCGCCGTCCTCGAGCGACCCTCGGATGGCCGTGTCCCCAGACCCCGGCCCGACGTACTCCATCGAGGCCCAGTCCGCGAGGTCGGAGAAGAAGTACGGGATCGTGTCGTGCTCGACGCCCCGGCCGAGCATGTTGAGCGCCGCCGTCTTGCCCTGGTTGAAGGCCACGTCCCAGTGCTCGATTCGCATCGGCCGCCCGTGCAACGGGCTGTCGTACTCGCACATGTCGCCCGCCGCGAAGATGCCCGGGACCGAGCTCTCGAGCTCGGCCGAGCAGCGCACGCCGCCCGCCTCGCCCAGGTCCAGCCCGGCCGAGCGGGCGAGCATCACGTCGGGCGACACCCCGGCGCCCACGATCACGAGGTCGCAGTCGAGCGACTTGCCGCCCTTTGTGATCACCCGCCGCACGCGGCCGTCGGACCCCTCGAAGCGCTCGAGCTCGTCACCGCCGTGGATCTCCACCCCGTGCTCCTCGAGCACGCCGTGGAAGAAGCCGCCGATCTCACGCCCGAACTGACGCTCGAGGGTCACCTCCTCCATCATCAGGATGCTGCACTTCACGCCGTGCGCCGCCGTCAGCGATGCCGCCACCTCGGTCCCGATGTAGCTGCCGCCGACGAGCACGGCGCGCTCCGCCTGCTCGGCGTCGGCGCGGATCGCGTCGGAGTTGGCGAATGCGCGCAGGTAGTGGATGCCCTCTAGGTCGGTGCCATCGGCGCGCAGCCGGCGCACGTTGGCGCCGGTCGCGATCAGCGCGTTGCCGAACTGGATCTCCTCCTTGGTCGACAGCGTCGCCACGCGCTCGCCGGAGTCGAGCTTCATCACACTGGTGCGCGTGAGCAGCTCGATGTTCTGCTCGTCCCACCACTCGCTCGGGCGAAACAGCACCTCCTCGCGCGACTCGACGCCCTGCAGGTAGCCCTTCGAAAGCGGCGGGCGGTTGTAGGGCGGGTCGGGTTCGCGACCGACGAGCAGCACGCTCCCGTCGGCGCCCTCCTCGCGCAGCCAGCGCGCGCAGTTGGCCGCGGCCAGGCCGCCTCCGATCAGTAGATGGTCGACTTTGCGCCGGGTGGCCACGGGCCTACGCGGCGGCGCCCGCGGAGCGATCCGCGAAGCGCTCGGTCACGCTCGGCTCGAGGCCCACGTCGAGCACGAGCAGGACCTCGTCTCCGGCCTGCACAACCGAGTCGCCGCTCGGGACAAAGCCGCCGCCGTCGCGCAGGATCGAGATCACGAGCGAGCCGTCGGGCAGGCCGAGATCCTTGACGGCGAGACCTGCAGCCTCGCAGCCGTCCGCCACCTCCAGCTCGATGATCTCGAGGCGCTCCTCGGGCAGGTCGAGCAGGTGGACGAGCCCGTACTTCGGCACCTCGTGCTCGATCAGGCGCAGGATCAGGTCGGTCGCGGAGATCGCCGGCTTGACGCCGAGCAGCTCGAAGTGCTGGAGGTTGCGCGGGTTGTTGCAGCGCGCGACCACCCGCACGACGCCGTACTTCTCGCGCGCAACCTGGGAGATGAGGATGTTGTCCTCGTCATCGCCGGTCACCGCCACGACCAGGTCGGCGCGCTCGATCCCGGCGCGCTCGAGCACCCACAGCTCAGAGCCGTCTCCGTACTGGGCGCTGTGCTCGAGCTCCTGCTCGACGACGGCGTAGCGGCGCGCATCGGACTCGATCACCGTCACCTCGTGGCGCTTGTTGATGAGCTCGCGAGCGAGGTTCCATCCAACCTTGCCGGCTCCGACGATCAGTACATACATGGCGCTATCCCGATACCCCCTCGAAGCGTATCTGGCCGCGCACCGCCGCCTCGAGCAGCTCGATCGCGGTCTGCGTCGGGCAGACGGTCTGCAGACCCTGCTCCGCGTACCAGCGGGCGCGGGCGGGATCGAGCACGCGCACGACCACGCGCTCGACGTTGAAGCGACGCTGAGCGATCTGCGCGATGACCAGGTTGGTGTTGTCGCCGTCGGTCGAGGCGATGAAGGCGTCCGCGCCTTCGATCCCCGCGGCGAGCAGGGCGTCTATCTCGAGCGCGGTGCCCTCGGTGAAGCGCCCGCCGCGCTCCTCCCAGCTCTCAGCCACACCCCGTTCGAGCAACGCGATCGCCTCGGCATCCTCATCGAGAACGGAGACCTCGTGCCCTTCCGCGAGCATGGAGTGGGCGATCGCCGAGCCCACGCGACCGCAACCGACTATCAGGACGAACATTCCTTTCGAACTCTACCCAAGAGCTGTGGAAAGGTCCGGTTGCCGAACCGTTCACGGCAGCACGCCCTCGCGGGTTCCCTCCTCGCCCGTCGGCGGCGCCGTGAGGATCACCTTGCAGGGCGCTTTCTCCACCACGTAGCGAGTGGTCTCCCCGACGAAACGGTCCCGGCCGCGACCGCGCCCGCCCAGGAGCGCGCCGCCGCCCACGCGCGACGGCTCCTCGGCGGCGAGCACGATGGCCTCCACCCCTCGCCGGCGCGCCTCGGCCACGATCGCTTGGCCCACGCTGCGGCCGCGCACCATCGCTGTCGCCACCTCGACGCCTTCGTACTCCTCCCCCACCTCCTTGGCGCGCGCAAGCACGCGCTTGGCCTCGTTGACTCGCTCGTCGGGCACACGCGCGTCGATCGGCAGCGACATCGGGATCTCGAACACGAAGAGCGCCTCGAGCACCGCGCCGCCCTCGCCCTCGTCGGCGTGGTCTGCCGCGAGCCGCCCCGCGGTGCCGATGATCTCGTCGTCGAGCCTCTCCCCGAAGATCGGCACCAGGATGCTGCCGTACTCGGGAGTGATTCCCTCCTTCAGCGCCTCGGCGGGAATCGTGAAGCGCCGGGTCAGCTCCTTGCCCTGGACGCGCCGGTAGATCACGTACATCGCGATCCCGATCGCCATCCAGATGCCGCCGACCAAGCGAGCCCCTTCGTGCAGCACCACCACGCTGACCCAGCCGAAGATCGAGGCCAGCGCGCCGACCGCGGCGGGCACCGGGATGCTCCCGCCCCGGACGGGCACCGAGAGCGGCACGCGGAAGGCGCTCGGCCGGTCGGCCTCGCGGAAGCGCAGGACGATGATCGAGAGGTGCGCGATGGAGAAGGTGACCATCGCGCCGAACGCGAAGATGCCGGCCAGGAAATCGAGGTCGTGCGGGATCACGAGCAGGAATGCGATCCCCGCGGCCATGGTGATCGCGATATAGGGCGTTCCGTGGCGCCCGCTGAGGCGCCCCGCCGCGCTCGGGATCTGGCTGTTGGTGGCCAGCGAGTACGACAGCCGCGACAGCCCGAGCATCTGACCGTTCATGGCTACGATCAGGATCGCCGCGGCGGTCGCCCCGACCAGGTAGCGAGAGGCGTCCATCAGCCAGCCGGGCTCGAAGCTGTTGACCATGCCGAGCACCGGCGCCTCGATATAGCGGCCGCCCAGCGCGGTCTCGCCGTCCACGACAGGCACTGCCATCAGCGCCGCCGCCGAGACTCCCACGAACAGCACGAGGGCAACGCCGGCAATGGCGAGGACCACCCGCCGAAGGCCGCGGCGGCCGACGCGAACCTCGCCGGCCAGACCGGATGCCGCCTCGACTCCGATCAGCGCCACCGCGGCCACCACGGACGCAAACAGCGCGTCGTCCCAGGCGGGCACCGAGCCCAACTCGACGGAGTCGACCACCGCGCTCGGATCCCACTCCTGGGCAAAATTGACCAGGGCCACTGCCACGAGCAACCCGAGGCCGAAGAGGGACAGGCGCAGCACCATCCCGAGCCGGTCGGCCGACAGCCCGCGGACGTTCTGCAAGGCCACGAAGGCGATCGCCAGGGCACCGATGACGATCTCGACGAAGCCGTCGTCGAGATCGCTCCAGAAGACGGCGAGATAGTCGGTGATCGCCACCGCCCCTATCGCCATCACGATCAGGTAGTCGAGCAGGATGGCCCAGCCCGCGATGAAGCTCCACAGCTCGTCGAAGGCGTAGCGGGCAAAGGTGGATGCGCCGCCGCGCTCGGGGTGGAGCGAGCTGCCCTCCACGTAGGTGGCCATGGTGACCACGAAGAACAGGCCCGCCGCGAAGAACGCGAGCGGCGTGAGCCCGAGCGCGTCGCCGGCCACGACCCCCAGCACCATGAAGAGCCCCGATACGAGCGCGCTGAGCAGAATCGCGAACAGGGCCGGCTCCCCAAGGCCGCGAGTGATGCGCGCGCCGGTCCGCCCGGCTCGCTCGGAGCCCCGGCGCATCTGGGAGCGCGCACGGCGCGCTGCCGGGGGACGCCCGTCGCCAGCCTCGCGCGGGCTCACCGTCCGCCGCCCCTCGCAAACCACAGGCGTGCGGCGCCGATCAATGCCAGCATCGTGCCGAGGACCACGCCGAGTGCCAGCGCCCCGCCGCCGCGGACGAGTGTGGACACCACCATCGCGACCCCGAGGCCGAACAGCACCGCGCTGAGCACGCGTGTGGACGCAAGGTACGCGCGTTGCACCGGCCTATCGTAGCCCCGCGTCAGGCGCCGTTCTGGCCGCCGTCGACGCCGCGCGAAGAGTCGATGATCACACGGCAGGGACGCTCGGAGAGCACGGTCTCGAGCGTCTTGCCGAACAGCGACTTGCCGGTGCGGCGCGGCGGCAGCGACATCACGACCGCGCGCGCCTGGATCTCGCGCGCCTCTTCGACTATCCGGCGGCCGGCCTGGCCCTGGCGCACCTTCTCCCAGTGGCCGGTCACGCGCCGTCCGCCGCGCACGCGCGCAGAGTCGATCAGCGAGGCCGCGCGCGTCTCCTCGTCGGGCATCGCCGCATCGATCGGCGACCCGGTCGGCACGGTGATCGTCACCAGCACGTGGATGCCGCGCCGTCGGCGGGCGGCGAGGCGGACAGCAGTCGCAACCGCCTCGTGCGAGAAGTCGCCGTCCTCGAAGGCGACCAGCACCGACTGGTACTCGACCTCGTGCTCGACCACCGGCTTCTGCATCACGATCTTGTGCGTCTCGGTGAGCGAGAGCCCCTGGCGGCGGCGGTAGACGACATAGGTAGTGATGCCAATCGACAGCCAGATGACGCCCGCAACGAGCGTCGTGCAGATTCAGGATCGTGACGACCACGAAGGCGATCCCGGTGCCGATGGCGCCGACGATCGCGAAAAGAGGAAGCTCATGGCCCCTGATCCGAAGCGTCCCGGGTCCGCGCCACGGCCGCTCGATGTCGGGTTGCTTGATCCGCAGCGCGATAACGGCTAGATGCGCGATGGTGAACGACAGCATCGCCCCGAAGGCGTAGATCGTGCCGAGGAAATCCGCCTGCCCGGGCAGGATCGTCACGCAGGCGACAAAGCCGAAGATGAGGATCGCGACGTAGGGCGTCCGGAAACGCGGGTGGAGCGCCCGCAGCCCCTCCGGCAGCTGGCGGTACTAGCCCATCGAGTAGGTGAGTCGTGACACGCCGATCATCCCTGCGTTAGTCGCGATGAAGAGGATCGTCGCCGCCAAGATCCCGACGTAGATCTCGGCAGCGCCCTGCAGCGCCCCCAGGTCGATGTTCTCTACCACCCCGAGAATCGGGTCGTCGGCGTAGCCGCCCTCCTCTTTGGGGAGAGCCAGCAGCGTTTCACCATCGCGCGACCGGCATGGCCGAAAGGGCGACGGCCGGCAGAAAGGCGTAGATCGCTACAACGGCGACCACCACACCGCCCATGGCCCGTGGAATCGTCTTCCCGTAGTCACGAGCCTCCTCGGCCATGTTGGAGATCGTCTCGATCCCCGTGTACGCCACCATGCCGACGGGGATCGCGATGAGGAAGTCGGGGAGGGTGGGCGTCGTCCAGAGGTCGACGTTGTTCACCAGAACGTCAGGCGAGAAGACCAGCACCATTCCGATGACGACAAGCACGACCTGCGTGAGGAAGTCCGTCAAGGCGAGGAGCACGTTCAGCCCCGCCGACTCCTTGACCCCCACGATGTTGACGACGGCGAGAATCGCCACCACCACGATGCCACCAACGATGTCGGCCGGTGACTCGCCGAGCGGCTCCCAGAACACTCCGAGGTAGTGGGGCACGAAGAACGCCGAGATGGCGACCGTGATGATGTAGTTGAGCATCTGGCCCCAGGCGGCGAAGAAGGACCAGAACTCGTTGAAGGCCCGGCGCGCGAACGAGGACGAGCCGCCGGCCTCGGGGTACATGGTGGTCGCCTCGGTGTAAGTGGCGGCGGTGCAGGCGAAGATGAGGCCCGCGATCGCGAAGACCACCGGGGTCATCCCGAGCGCGAAGATCGCGACCAGCCCGAGCGCGTAGTAGATCGACGAGCCCACGTTGCCGTAGGCCGTGCTGAAGAGGGCCCCCGTGCCGAGGACCCGCTCCAGCCCTCGGTTCTTGGGGCGATACTCGGCCATGCAAGGCGGCGAGCCTACATGCGCGAACGCGGGCGCCCGCCACCCCTGCGAGAGACGACTTCACGAAGCCTTCACCGGGGCGCGCCCGGTTGTCGATTCAGGAGCTCAGACCAAGATCGGGATGATGAGCAGGGCGATGATGTTCGCCACCTTGATCATCGGGTTGATCGCCGGTCCCGCGGTGTCCTTGTAGGGGTCGCCCACGGTGTCGCCGGTGATCGAGGCGGCGTGAGCCTCCGAGCCCTTGCCGCCGTATGCCCCGTCCTCGATCAGCTTCTTGGCGTTGTCCCAGGCGCCGCCGCCGGCGGTCATCGAGACCGCGGCGAAGAAGCCCACGATGATCACGCCGATCAGCAGGCCGCCGAGCGCCTGGGTGGAGAGCAGGCCGACTATCGGCGTGATCACGATCGGGATCAGCGCCGGCGCGATCATCTCCTTCTGCGCCGAGGCGGTGACGATGGCGACGGCCCGGGCGTAGTCGGGCTTCTCGGTGCCGTCCATGATGCCCGGCTTCTCCTTGAACTGCCGGCGCACCTCCTCCACGACGCCGCCGCCGGCGCGGCCGACCGATTCGATGGCGAGCGCCACGAACAGATAGACCATCATGCCCCCGATCAGGAGGCCGATCAGCACCTCGGGCTGGGAGATGTCGAACGAGGTGACCTTTGCGCCCTCCTTGGCCGCCTCCTCGCGCAGCTCCTCGACGAAGGCCGCGAAGAGCACCAGCGCGGCGAGCACCGCCGAGCCGATCGCGTAGCCCTTCGTCACGGCCTTGGTGGTGTTGCCGACCGCGTCGAGCGGATCGGTCACGTTGCGCACTTCCTCGGGCAGGTCCGCCATCTCGGCGATGCCGCCGGCGTTGTCGGTGATCGGGCCGAATGCGTCGAGCGCGACGATCAGGCCGGTCAGCGAGAGCTGGGCCATCACGGCCACGCCGATCCCGTAGATGCCGCCCAGCTCGTTGGCCACGAGGATGCCGAGCGCGAGCAGGATCGCCGGGGCCGCCGTGGATTGGAGGCCCTGGGCCAGGCCCTGGATGATGTTCGTGGCGTGACCCGTCTGCGACGCGGCCGCCGTGGTCTTCACCGGGCGAAAGCGCGTCGAGGTGTAGTAGTCGGTGATCACGAACAGCCCGGCGGTGATCACGATGCCGACCAGCGTGCAGAGGTAGAGCTCGATGCCGCTGGGCGCCTCGCCCGAGCCGCCGCGAAGGAGCTGCGAGACCTCGCCCTTGAAGGTGAGGTCGTCCATCATTCCGAGCGTGATCGGCAGGAAGGCCAGGGCGGCCAGCCCGCCGGAGACGATCAGGCCCTGGTAGAGCGCCCGCTCGACGTTTCCGGCGCGGCTGCGGACGGCGAAGGTGCCGATGATCGAGGCGATCAGCGAGACGCCGCCGATGACCAGCGGGTAGGTCGCCACCGTGCCGATCTCCTGGAAGGTCAGCACGCCGAGGAGCATCACCGCGACCGCGGTCACGGCGTAGGTCTCGAAGAGGTCGGCTGCCATGCCGGCGCAGTCGCCCACGTTGTCGCCCACGTTGTCGGCGATCACGGCCGGGTTGCGCGGGTCGTCCTCGGGGATGCCGGCCTCGATCTTGCCCACGAGGTCCGCGCCTACGTCGGCCGCCTTGGTGAAGATGCCGCCGCCGAGCCTCGCGAAGACCGAGATCAGCGATCCGCCGAAGCCGAGGCCCACCAGGGCGTCGATCGCGTCGCGCTCATCGACCCCGGCCAGGATCAGCACCCCGTAGTAGCCGGCCACGCCCAGCAGGGCCAGGCCCGCGACGAGCATTCCCGTGACCGCGCCCCCCTTGAATGCCACGTCGAGGGCTCGCGACACACCCGAGCGCGCCGATTCCGCCACACGGGCGTTTGCGCGAACCGACACGTTCATCCCGATGAAACCGGCGGCCCCCGAGAAGGTTCCTCCTATCAAGAAGCCGACTGCGATCAGAATGCCCTCGCTGTCGGAGGCCTCGAGCGCAACGGCCAGGATGACCGCCAGGACCGCCGCGACGACCGCGATGATCGTGTACTGACGCTTGAGGTAGGCGCTCGCGCCCTGCTGCACGGCAAGGGAGATGGCCTGCATCTCGTCGTTGCCGGGGGAGAGGGACAAAAGCCAGCGCGAGGTGAAGACGCCGTAGAGCACGGCGGCCCCCGCGCAAACGAGCGCGATGATCACGCCCCAGTCAGTCAGGAATTCCAAGGGGTATGTCCTCCGTCCGGTTCAGTCAGCGGGCAGTCGAGCGCGGAGCGCCGGAGGCCTTGGATCCCCAAGAAGCGGCCTCCAAACACCACCCGGAAAAGAGCGTGCGGCAGTCTATCGACTACTCACCAGTCAATGGTGGACGATCGCGTCCGCGAGAGCGGCGGCGCAGGCATCGTCGGGCTGAGGACCGATCCGGGGCACCGCGCGGGCGAGCAGCGCACGCAGGCGGTCGAGGTTGTCACCGAACACCGAGAAGGCCGCGTCCGCTGAGACCGGCTCCGCGCCCTCCATGCCGACGTCGTAGTCGGTCACGAGCGAGATGTTGGCGTAGCAGAGCTCGAGCTCGCGGGCCAGCCAACATTCGGGGTACTGGGTCATGTTGACCACATCGAAGCCGCTTTTCGAGTACCAGCGCGACTCGGCGCGGCTCGTGAAGCGCGGCCCCTGGATAACGACGACCGTGCCCCCCTCGACAACCGGGATTCCCTCCTCGCGAGCGGCGCTGACGAGGATTGCGCTCAGATCCGAGCAGTAGGGATCGGCCGCAGACACGTGGGTGGTCTGCGGCCCGTCGTAGAACGTGCTCTCCCGGGCGTGCGTGCGATCGACGAACTGGTCGCAGATCACGAACATGCCCGGCTCGAGCTCGCGCCTCAGCGAGCCGCAGGCGCACGGGCCGATGATGCGCCGCACGCCGACCTCGCGCATCGCCCAGATGTTCGCGCGGTAGTTGATGCGGTGGGGCGGAAGCGCGTGCTCGGGTCCGTGGCGCGGCATGAACGCCACCTCGGTCCCATCGATGCGGCCGATCGCGACGGCGCCCGAGGGAGGGCCGTAGGGGGTCGCGACGGGCATCTCCTGGACATCGTCGAGGAAGCTGTAGAACCCGGATCCGCCGAAGATCCCGATCATGCGCCCGGCGGGGTCCAGATCTTCGCGCGTGCCTTCTCGCGCTCGGCGCTGTCCGAATCGACCGGATCCGCGGGCTGGGCCGGATCCGCCGCCTGGCCGGGCTCGGCCGGCTGCGCTCCCGCGGGTTGCCGCTCCTTGACGTAGAGCATCTGCACCTGGGCGAGCGCATCCTTGATCGGACCGACGGCGTCCTCGGGGGAGAGCGCCAGCACACCGCGCGCTGCGTCGATCGCGTCCTTGGCCTTCGGGACGTTCTTGTGCTCCTTCTCGGTCAGCCTGATGCCGGCAAGGTTGACCAGTGCCGCTGCCGTGCTGATCAGAACGTCGCCGGCCTCGGGAAGCCCGGGTGGCGGGCCCTCCTGGGAACTCATGCACTCACCTCCTCGGCGGCGTAGGTGCGCTGTGTCTCGGCCACCTCGCCCGCGTAGATCTCCTCCATGGACGCGCCGCCGGCGAGCGCCCGGCGCTGGCGCTGGGCGCCATTCTCCTCGAACAGGGCCACATCGAGACCGAGCTGCGCGCGGGCCGGCGCGGTCCAGGCGAGCAAGCGCTCGGCCACGGCCGCCGCGGGAAACTCCTCCACCCGCGCGAGGTCGATCAGCTTCCCGTCGAGGCCGTAGCGGATCGCACGCCAGAAGTTCTCTTCGACGAGGCGTGCCGCCGGGTCCTCGAAGGGCACGCCCTCGTCCAGATCGATGGCGGCCTGCGCGATGCACGCGGTCACGAGCGCCTCGAGCGCCGAGGAGTCGGCGGCGCTCGACTGGGCGTCGCAGATCCGCAGCTCGACCGTGCCGTAGGAGTGGTGGGGCCTGATGCTCCACCAGATCTGCGTCTGCTCGACGATCGATCCCGTGCGCACGAGAAAATCGACGTAGGCCTCGTAGGCCGGCCAGCCGCCGAACGCGTCCGGGATCCCGCAGCGCGGAAAGCTCTTGGTGAAGATCTGCGTGCGCACCGAGTGCAGCCCGGACGAGCGGCCGTCGAGAAACGGTGAGTTGGCCGACAGCGCCAGCAGCTCCGGCAGCACGGGGCGAAGGCGGTCGCACACCCTTACCGCGCGGTCCGCTCCGCGAACTCCCACGTGCACATGGAGCGAGAAGGTGTTGTTGCGCCAGGCGACGTACTGCAACCCCTCCGCCACCCGGCGGTAGTGCTCGGTGTCGATGATCTGCTGCTCCTGCCACGGGCTCCAGGGATGGGTGCCGGTAGCTCCGAGCAGCGCGTGGTGGTCGGCGGCCAAGCGAAAGAGCCGAGCGCGGGCGTCGCGCTGGAGCTCGAGCGCGTCGGCGAAGGTCTCCCCCCGCCCCGAGCGGATCTCGATCTCCGACCTGATCAGCTCGCCGGCGATCGCGTCGCCCAGCACCGGATCGGCCGCGGCCGCGTCGCGCAGCTCATCGAAGCGCTGGGCGAGCGAGAGCGTCTCCGGGTCCAGGATCGCGAATTCCTCCTCGATCCCGACCGTGAAGTCCGTTGAGGCCTCGAACGCCTCGTGGACGCGGGCCATTTCCAGCATCAGGTGAGGTAGAAGTAAAGCGCGTAAAGCAGGTCGACAGCAGGACTCGAAGTGTGCACCGTCACCTCGGGGGGCACCTGGAGCAGCGCCTCCGAGTAGTTGAAGATTATCTTCACGCCGGCCTCGACGAGGTCGTCGGCCACCTCCTGCGCCGCCTCCGTGGGAACGGCCAGCACGCCCACGACCACGTCCTCGTCGCGGACGATCCGCTCGAGGTCCGCGTAGGGCCGGACCTCGAGGCCGTCACCGATCTCCGTGCCGACCTTGCCGGGGTCCTTGTCGAACAGCGCGACCACGCGGAAGCCGTGGTCGGCGAAGATGTCCGAGCCGGCGATGGCCTGGCCGAGATTGCCGGCCCCGAACAGCGCGATGTTGTGCTTGCCGGTGGAGCGCAGGATCTTGCGGATCTGCGAGACGAGCGAGTCGACGTTGTAGCCGACGCCCCGCTTGCCGAACTTGCCGAAGCCCGAGAGGTCGCGGCGGATCTGCGTGGAGTTGACGTGTGTGTACTCGGCGAGCTCCTGGGACGAGATCGTCTCCCGGCCCATCTTCTTGGCCTGGGTGAGGACCTGCAGGTAGCGCGACAGCCGAGCAGCGACACCGAGCGAAAGGCGCTCCGACGCCGCCTCCTGTACCCCGGCCCCGCCCGTCTGGGGCTCGCGAAAGCTCACGCCGTCACTCTAGCGAGCCATCGGCCCGCGCCGGCAGGCGCTCTCGGAGCGCGCGTGGGTCGACGTGGAACTCGAAAAGCTCCTCGCCGTCGAGCGCCAGGACCGGGATTCGCTCCCCGTAACGGTGGTGAAGTCCCGGGTCGAGCGTGATGTCCACCTGCTCGAACTCGAACTCCCGCTCGGCGCCCACTTGCTCGATCACCCGGCGGGCCCCGTCGCAGAGGTGACAGCCCGGCTTGCCGTAGAGCGTGATCGTGGGCACGGCTTGTCACTCTAGGGCGCGTGGAGCACACCGAGCTGATCGTCTTTGCCCTGTTGGTGGGCACGGCCACCCTGGCGATCCTGGCCAACGCCATTCACGTCCCCTACCCCATCACGCTCGTGGTAGGCGGAGTGGCGATCGGCTTCATACCGGGCATGCCGTCGGTCGAGCTCGACCCCGACCTCGTGCTGCTGATCTTCCTGCCGCCGCTGCTCTACGGCGCGGCGTTCTTCACCTCCCTGCGCGACCTGCGCACGCACGCGCGACCGATCGCGCTGCTCTCGGTCGGCGTCGTGTTCGTGACCATGTTCGCCGTCGCCTTCGTCGCGCACGAGGTGATCGGGCTCGGCTGGGCCGAGTCCTTTGTGCTCGGCGCGATCGTGTCGCCGACGGACGCCGTCGCCCCGGCGGAGATCATGCGCCGGGTGGGCGCGCCGCGGCGCCTGCTCACGATCGTCGAGGGCGAGAACCTGACCAACGACTGGACGGCCCTCGTGCTCTACAAGTTTGCCGTGGCCGCGGTGGTCACCGGCTCGTTCTCGCTCGTGGAGGCGAGCTGGCGCTTCGTGCTCAGCGGACTCGGCGGACTTGCGATCGGACTCGCCGCCGGCTGGGTGATCCGCCAGGTGCGCTCGCGGATCGACGACCCGCCCATCGAGATCACGATCTCCATCCTGTCCGGTTACGCCGCCTACCTCCCGGCCGAGCAGCTTGATCTGTCCGGGGTGATCGCGGCCGTGACCGTCGGCATCTACATGGGCTGGCACACGCCCGAGCTGACCACGGCGGTGATGCGCATCCAGGGAACGTCGGTGTGGGAGATCCTCACGTTCATCCTGAACGCGCTGCTGTTCCTGCTCGTGGGGCTGCAGCTACCCGGGGTCCTCGACGACGTCTCCGGCTACGCGGGCGTCGAGCTGATCGGCTGGGGCCTGCTCGTGAGCTTCGTCGTGGTGGGAGTGCGGCTCGCATGGGGATTCACCGTCCCCTACCTGCTGCGTGCGATCGACAGGCGCGAGTCCGTCCGTGCCCGGCGCTCCTCGGCGCGCGAGCGCCTCGTGATCAGCTGGGCGGGGATGCGCGGCTCGGTCTCTCTCGCCGCCGCGCTGGCGGTCCCGCTGCATATCGACGGCGGCGCGCCATTTCCCAACCGCGAGCTGATCATCCTGCTCGCCTTCGCGGTGATCCTCGTGACCCTCGTGGGCCAGGGCCTGACCCTGGGACCGCTCATCAACCGGCTCGGGGTGCGCGACGACGGTGAGGAAGAGCGCGAAGAGGTCCTGGCTCGGCTGCGGCTGGCGGAGGCCGCGCTCGCCCGCATCGAGGAGATCGCCGGCGAGAACTGGGCGCGCGACGACACGCTCGAACGCGTGCGCGGAGCGTTCGACTACCGGCGCAGGCGTTTCGACGCCCGCTCCGGCGGCGATGGCGCGGAGTACGAAGAGCGCACCGACGCCTACGTCCGGCTGATGTATGACCTCTTCGATGCCCAGCGCGACGAGCTGCTCGGCCTTCGCAACCGGCACGAGATCAGCGACGAGGTGAGGCGCAAGGTCGAGCGCGACCTCGATCTGGAGGAATCGCGGCTGGCGCCCTGAGCCGGACCGGCCGAGATCATGCGAGCGGCGTCGGCGGGCCCCCTCGGTCTCCATATGCGGCACTAATGGGGCCCGCGGACCGTCCGGAGCCCGGGCTCGGCAACGGGCCGGCGACGAGCATGAGCAGTGCCGGTCGCGGTTGACGCGTACCGTCCTGACTTTGGGGGCCAGGAGACCCTCAACTCAGCACGGTGCCCGAGTTTCGGCCGCTCGGGCGGTCGAGCAGGTTGCAGGGGTGCAGGGGGTCTGACCCCTTAACAATCTTGGTTGCTGCAGTTCGGCAACGATGCGGCGCCCGCCGCCCGGTGCTAGCCGAGCCGCGCGGCCGCGTCCAGGCTCAGGTAGTCCGGGTACGGCAGCGCGTCCAGAAACCGCGCTGCCCCGGCGATCATCGCCGCGTTGTCGGTGCAGAGCTCGACCGGCGGGACCCACACCGGGACGCCCAGGCGCTCCACGGCCGCGCGCAGCTCGGAGTTGGCCGCCACGCCGCCGCCGATTGCCAGCCGCTCCAGCGCCGTGAGCTCGAGCGCGCGGCTCACGCGCCCTACGAGGGCGTCGACGATCGCGCGCTGATAGGACGCGGCGAGGTCCGCCCGGTCCGCGTCCGGCTCGTCGCGTAGCCGGTAGAGCAGCGACGTCTTCAGGCCGCTGAAGCTGAAGTCGAGCTCGCCCGGCGCGCTGCGCGGGAAGTCGAACGCCTCGGGATCGCCGTCGCGAGCCAGCCGGTCGATCTCGGGGCCGCCCGGATAGCCGAGGCCGAGCAGTCGCGCGCCCTTGTCGAAGGCCTCGCCGGCCGCGTCGTCCAGCGCCTGGCCGAGCACCGTGTAGCTCCGCGGCTCGTCGACCCGAGCCAGAAACGTGTGGCCGCCGCTCGCCACGAGGGAGAGGAAGGGCGGATCGATCGGGCCGGGAGCCAGCATGCTCGCTGTCACGTGGCCGTGCAGGTGGTCCACCGGCACGAGTCCGATACGCCGCGACGCGGCCAGCGCCTTGGCCGACGAGACTCCAACCAGCAGCGCTCCGATCAGGCCGGGACCGTGGGTCACCGCGACGGTCTCGATGTCGTCGAGGCGCGTCCGCGCGCGCTCGAGCGCGTCCGCGGTGACCGCGTCGACAAGCTCCAGGTGGTGCCTCGCCGCGATCTCGGGGACGACGCCCCCGTAGCGCGCGTGCAGAAGGCCCTGCGACGCGATCACGTTCGAGCGGATCTCTCCGTCGGCCGTGACCACGGCGGCGCAGGTGTCGTCGCAGCTCGTCTCCAGGGCCAGGATCACGCTGTCGCGCGTTCCGGCACCGTGCGCCACATGATCAGCGCGTCCTCGCGGTTGTCGTGGTAGTAGGCGCGCCGCTTGCCGGCAGCCCGGAAGCCGAAGCGCTCGTACAGCCGGATGGCGGGATCGTTCGAGGTCCTCACCTCGAGCGTGTACTGCTCGTTCGGCTTGTCCGCGAGCTCGAACAGCCGCTCGAGCATCGAGGTGGCAAGGCCCTGGCGGCGAAGACCGTCGTCCACGGCGACGTTCATCACGTGCCAGATGCTGTCGTAGCGAGAGCAGACCAGGTAGCCGACGAGCGCGTCGTCGATCAGCGCGGCCAGGCTGATGCCGGACGGCTTGGAGAGCTCGAGCACGAACATCGCCAGCGACCAGGGTGTCGGGAAGGCGCGCCGCTCGATGGCGATCACCTGGGGAAGGTCGGCGTAGGCGAGTCGGCGGATCTCGAGGTCGTGATTCACTGCGGCTTGGCGTCCGGTGCTCTGACGTAGTCGGGTAGGACCGCTTCGGGTGGCTCGTCCTTGATGTCCACCGCCAGCCGGCAGACGTTCAGGGCGCGGACCACATGAGCACGCGATTCGTCGGGCTCTACGTCCATCCCGGCCGCCTCGAGCATCCCTCGAAATCGTACCGAGCCGTCTCCCGCTGCTCGAACCGCGAGCCGCGCAGCCCCCACGCGGGCGACCAGCTCGTCCGGGCGGGCCACGAAAGGGGGCCAAAGCTCCCTTCCATCCGCGTAGAGCGCGGCGAACAGCTCGCCTCGCTTGGCGTCGATCAGCGCCAGTGCCGCCTCTGCGTCGATTCCCGCCGCGAGCGCCGCCAGCGACGAGACGGGGCGCAACGCGAGGCCCTCGGCGCCCGCCAGCGCGCGCGCCGTCGCGATGCCGATGCGCAGCCCGGTGAAGCTGCCGGGCCCCACGCCCACGGCGATCGCCTCGAGCGAGTCAAACCGCGCGCCCGCCTCGTCCATCACCTCGGCGATCGCCGGCATCAGCTCGTGCGCATGAGCCGGCGGGGCGCTCAGCGCCCCCGGCCGGGGCAGGGCCTCGAAGGCGACCCCGTCGTCGCGCAGCACGCACGCGGCACTCGCCGCGGTCGAGGTGTCGAAGCCGAGAATCACTCGACCGCGATCCGGCGGCGGTCGCCACCCATGTGCTCGAGGGTCACGCGCGCGGCCACCCGCTCCAGGGCCGGCTCTCCGACAGCCGGCCATTCGACAAACGCCACCCGGTCCGGCGTCAGGTAGTCGTCGAGCAGCGCCGGGTCCTCGCCCGTCAGCGAGCCGAGCCGGTAGAGGTCCAGGTGCGCCACGTCCGGGGATCCCGCCAGCACCTGGCCGATCGTGAACGTGGGGCTCGTGACCGGTCCCCGCACGCCGAGCGCGCGCGCCGCGCCGCGCACGAACGTCGTCTTGCCGCTTCCAAGCTCGCCACTGACGAGCACGACGTCGCCGGGCCGCAGCCCTTGCGCGAGCTGCGCCCCTGCCGCCTCGGTCTCCTCGGCGCTCGACGTCTCGCAGATCACGCTGCCGCGGCCGTCAGGGACGCCTACTCGAAGAGACCGATCTGAGGCGGCTCGGGCTGGGCCGCGGCCACCGCCGCCATTGGGGCGACGGCGCCGATCGGGAGCGGAGCGGGCTCGGTGAGCAGCGCGGGCAGGCGCGCGAAGTCCGCGCGCAGCTCCTCGAGCGTCCCCGTGCTGCGCAGCGCCGCGGCCGGGTGGTAGAGCGGGTAGACGCGCACGGCGCGGCCGCCGAGCTCGTGCACCTGCGGACTCCCGTGGACGCCGCTGATGCCGCGATTCGACCGCGTGATCAGCTTCGTCGCGAAGTTCCCGAGCGTGCAGATCACCTTCGGCTGGATCAGCTCGATCTTGCGGTGCAGATACGGCTTGCACGTGTCGATCTCGTCCGGCTGAGGATCGCGGTTGCCGGGCGGGCGGCACAGGAGCACGTTGGTGATGAACACGTCGCCGCGGGCAAAGCCCACCTCCCCCAGCAGCTGATCGAGGAGCTTTCCTGCCCGGCCTACGAAGGGCAGGCCCTGGAGGTCTTCGTTCATGCCGGGCGCCTCGCCCACGAACATCAGGTCGGCGTCGGCATTGCCTGCTCCGAACACCACCCTGGTACGGCTCTCGTGGAGGGGGCAGAGAACGCACCCGGAGGCTTCGCGATAGAGCTCGACAAGGTCCTCGCGGCGCTCCTCGGCGCTTGGCGGCTGCATGGCTCAAGATTAGAACCCGGGCCTGACGGCCTATCCTTAGCTTGTCCGGCCGCTACCGCTTGGAGTGGACCGGCAGGGGTATGAGCCCAACTATCGACAGACTCACCGACGTCCGCTTGGGCGTGATCGGCGCAGGGCGCGTCGGCACGGCCCTCTGTCTTGCCTTGCGCGAGGCCGGCCTCGAAGTCGAAGGCCCGGCCGGCCGGGGCGAGATTCCGCGCAGCTGCGGGGCGATCGTGCTGTGCGTGCCCGATGCCGAGATCACCGGCGTGGCCCGCGCGGCGGCGGGCGCAGCGCCGCTCGTAGGCCACACAAGCGGCGCCACGCCGCTCACCGACCTGGCGCCGGCGGGCGTGCCTGCGTTCGGGCTGCACCCGCTGCAGACCTTCGCCGCGCGGGCGGGCAGTGGGCTGGACGCCTTTGCCGGCGCCGGCTGCGCCGTCGCGGGCACCACGCCGGAGGCGCTCGCGTTCGCGACCGCGCTCGCACACACGCTGGGGATGACGCCCTTCGAGATCGACGACGAGGGACGCGCGGCCTATCACGCCGCCGCGTCGATCGCCTCGAACTTCCTGGTCACCCTCCAGGCGGCCGCGGAGAGCATCGCCGCGGGCGCCGGCCTCGAGCCCCATGAGGCACGCGCGCTGCTGGTGCCCCTGCTGCGCCGCACGGTCGACAACCTGGCCGAGCTCGGGCCGGCCGGCGCGCTGACCGGGCCCGTCGCGCGCGGCGACGAGCGCACGATCGACGCCCAGCGCCAGGCGGTGGCGGACGTGGCCCCCCACCTCCTCGACCTCTTCGACGAGCTCGTACGCCACACCCGGCCGCTCGCCGCGACGTCCGTCCCGGGGGTCCCGGCATGAGAACCGTTCGCTCGGTCGTCGAGCTGCGCGAGGCGCTCGCTCCCGAACGAGAGGCCGGTCGCACCATTGGGCTCGTTCCGACGATGGGCTTCTTCCACGACGGCCATCTGTCGCTCATGCGCCGGGCACGCACAGGGTGCGACTTCGTCGTGGTGTCCCTGTTCGTGAACCCAACGCAGTTCGGGCCGGGCGAGGACCTCGAGGCATACCCCCGCGATGAGGCGCGCGACCTCGCGCTCGCCGCGGCCGAGGGCGTCGACCTGGTGTTCGCGCCGCCGGTCGAGGAGGTCTATCCACCGGGATTCGCGACCGCGGTGTCTGTGGGCGGGCTGACGGACACGCTCGAGGGCGAGCCCGGCCAGCGCGGCGCCGCGCACTTCGGCGCCGTCACGACCGTCGTGACCAAGCTCCTCAACATGGCCCAGCCGGACGTGGCCTACTTCGGGCAGAAGGACGCCCAGCAGGTGCTCGTGATCGAGAAGCTGGTCCGCGATCTCGACCTCCCCGTGAGGATCGAGGTGTGCCCGACCGTCCGCGATGTCGACGGGCTCGCGCTGTCGTCGCGCAACTCCTACCTCTCCGCCGAGGAGCGCGAGCGCGCCGGCGCGCTCAACCGGGCGCTGCGCGCTGCGGAGGCGGAAGTCGCGGGCGGAGTGCTCGACGCCCCCGCCGTCCTCGCGGCGGCTCGCGGAGAGCTCGACGCCGCCGGTCTCGAGCCCGAGTACCTCGAGCTCCGCTCCACCACCGACCTTTCTCCAGTCGAGCGCGTGAACGGCTCGACTCTCCTCGCGGTCGCCGCGCGGGTAGGCCCCGCGCGCCTGATCGACAACACGATCCTCGGAGGTTCCTCATGAGCGGCAGGCCAACCCAGCGTCCCACGGTAACCCTGACCAAGCTGATCGAGAAGAAGGCGCTCGGGGAGCCGATCGCGATGGTCACGGCCTACGACTACCCGAGCGCCCAGGTGGCCGAGGAGGCGGGGGTGGACGTGGTGCTGGTCGGTGATTCCGGCGCCATGACCGTGCTCGGCTACCCCTCGACCATCCCGGTGACCCTCGACGAGCTCGTGATGCTCGCCAGCGCCGTGCGCCGCGGCCTCTCCACCCCGTTGCTGGTCGGCGACATGCCGTTCGGCTCATATGAGGCCTCCAACGAGGAGGCCATTCGCAACGCGCAGCGCTTCGTCAAGGAGGCCGGCTGCGATGCGGTCAAGCTCGAGCGCGGCGGCACCTCGGCCGAGCGGGCGCGGGCGATCCTGGGCGCCGGCATTCCGGTGATGGGCCACGTGGGGCTGACCCCCCAGACGGCCACCGCGCTCGGCGGCTATCGCTCCCAGGGCAGGACAGCCGAGCGTGCGCTCGAGGTCATGCACGACGCGGTCGCTCTTCAGGAGGCGGGCTGCTTTGCGATCGTCTTCGAGGCGATTCCCAGCGCGCTCACCGAGCTCATCATGCCCCGCATCCAGGTTCCGGTGATCGGGATCGGGGCGGGTCCGGCCACCGACGGCCAGGTGCTCGTCTTCCACGACCTGCTCGGCATCTACGACGGCCACGCGGCGCGCTTCGTCAAGCGCTACGCGGACGTACGCGAGCAGATGATCAAGGGCGTGAGCGCCTTCGCGGAGGACGTGCGCACCCGGCGCTACCCCGAGCCCGAGCACGGCTACACCATGGCGCCGGACGAGATCGAGCGGCTGCACGAGCTGCTGGGCGAGAGCACCGGGGAGCCCTTCACCGGGGGCTACAGCCTTTAGTGGGCCTTCTCGCAACGTTTCCCCGGAAATGCGAGTTCCAGGGGTCGCCAGGCAAGGACGCAGGGAGCCTGAATAGCAGCGCTATTCAGGCGACCGAGGACGCCGCATGGCGGCGCCTGGGACCGCAGTTTCGGGTGGAACGTTGTGAGAAGGTCCACTAGCTCACACCCTCCGAACGACTCGTTGCAGTCCTCCTCCAGAGAGCAACTTCCGGGTAGGTTGCGGGTTTGACGGTTCGCCCATCCATGCAAGGAGGAGAGGTCCCAATGTCTCGCACTCTTCGGCGTCTCGTGCCGTCGCCCGCGATGGTCGTCGCGATAGTGGCGCTCGTGATGTCGCTCGGCGGCTCGGCGTACGCGCTGGTGATCACCGGTAAATCGATCCGCAACAACTCCGTGACCGGGAAGGACATCAAGAAGCACTCGCTGAGAGGCCACGACCTCCGGGCGAACACGGTCGGCGGAGGCGCCATCAAGGAGTCATCGCTCGGGCTCGTGCCGGCCGCGGTCAACGCCGGTAGCGCCGCCGGACTCGACACCTGGGCCGTGGTCAACGCCGACGGCGTCCTGGTGCGCGGCAAGGGCTTCGCGGGAGGCGACCCGGCATCCCACGCCGCGGATGGCGTCTACAACGTGGTCTTCAACCGCGACGTACGTGCCTGCGGCTACGTGGCCACGCTTGGCCACCCGAGCACCGGCGGTCCGCCCTCCGGACAGATCAGCGTGGCCTCGCATCCGTCGAACGTCGCGGCTGTGCGGGTGCGCACCGAGAACACCGCCGGCGCGGCCGCCGACAGGGGATTCCACCTGGCTGTCACCTGCTGAGAGCCTCCTCGGGCGCTTGGACCGGTCTCAGACCGCGTCCAAGCGCTCGGGGTACTCGATCCTGCGCAGCACCTTCGCGGGCGCCCCGGCCGCGACGGAGAAGGGCGGCAGATCTACGGTGACCACGCTGTTGGCGCCGATGACGCAGCGCTCGCCCACGGTGACGCCGCTCGTGATGACCACGTGCGCCCCGCACCAGACGTTGTCGCTCACGCGGGTCGGCCCCTTGCTGCTGAAGCCCTGCCAGGGCACCGGCTTGTCCGGCGCGTCGAAGCGGTGATTGCCGTCTGTGACAAAGCAGCCGTTGGCGAACATGCAGTGATCGCCGATCTCGACCAGCTCGACGGAGGCGACCATCACGCCGATGTTGAGGAAGCTCCCTGACCCGATCCGGATGCGCGCCTTGCCCGGCGCGGTGATCCAGACATCGGGCTCGAGCAGGGTGTGCTCGCCGACCTCGAGCCGCCCTTCCTTGAAGGCCTCCAAAACGTTGCCGTGAACCGGCCAGCGGGCAAACGCACGCCGGCGCGCGAACTCACGGTGGATGCGCGCCCGGTTCCATGGCAGCGAGTTGACTTCGTACCAGAGCCACTTCTGCCACCACAGCCGCGCGTTGGACACGGCGGCAGCTTGTCAAAGGCTGGGGCCGAATGGCCGATGAACGAGGGAGATGGACGCGTTGTCCCACCTCCCGGGCGCCGATGCCTTCCACGCCCTGCTCGCACGCGAGGCGATGCGCCGCGCGCGCACGGGCGAGACGCTGTCGATCGCCATCCTCGACCTGGACGGCCTGCGCGAGGTCAACGCGCGCCACGGCGCGGCTTCCGGGACCGAGTTGTTGCGCGTGTGCGCGAACACCCTGGAGACCACGCTGCGCGGAATCGACCAGCTCGCACGCACGGGCCTCGACGAGTTCTCGGCCCTGCTCCACGCCACCGACGCCCGCAGCGCGAACCTCTGGGCCGGCCGGTTTGAGGATGCGCTCGATGCGGCGACCCGCGACCACCCCGCGACGCCGGTGACGTGCTCGTTGGGGATCGCTGATACCCAAGAGGGCCTGACCCTGCTGGAGGTGGCGGCCAAGGCGCGCCGGCGCATGGAGATCGTGCAGTCGGTGCGGAAGTTGCGGCGGACGAGCGGGTCGTAGGCCGGCGTTTCGCTCGCTGCCGGCTTTTGGGCTTCGGCGCGGAAACTGCAGCAATAAGGGGTCGGCCCCAATCGGGGCCAGTCCCACGCAAAGGGTGCCTTAGCTTTTAGGGGCTATACAACAAGAAAGTAAGGCACCCCCGGGCCCGGGCAGAACTCCGGCGTTCCGGCAGGCGGCCCGGGCCGAGGCCGGGCGCCGGGCCGGCCCTCCGCAGGGCGGTGACGACAGCGAGTCTCGGTGAAGTGGCTGGCCACTTCAGCCGAGACCTCGACTGTCGGAACGCAAGCCCGAGGCAGGGCGCACCCGGGCCGCGCGGCCCGGCCCGGCCCGCTAAGCCGCGGCGGCGACCTTCGGCCGCGCCCGGCGCACCTGCTTTCGCCCCGCCGGCTTCACAATCTTGGTCAGGAAGCCCCCGGTGTACGAGCCCTTGGCCGCGGCCACCTGCTCCGGCGTGCCCTGCGCCACGAGCAGGCCGCCCTCCTCCCCGCCCTCGGGGCCGAGGTCGATGATGCGGTCGGCCGTCTTGATCACGTCGAGGTTGTGCTCGATGACCACCACGGTGTTGCCCTGCTCGACGAGGCGGTTCAGCATCTCGAGCAGCCGCTGGACGTCCGCGAAGTGCAGCCCGGTGGTCGGCTCATCGAGGATGTAGAGGGTGCGGCCGGTGGCGATCTTCGACAGCTCGCTCGCCAGCTTGACCCGCTGCGCCTCGCCTCCCGACAGCGTCGTGGCCGGCTGGCCGAGCTTGATGTAGTCGAGCCCCACGTCGTGCAGGGCCGTCAGCCGCCGGGCGATCTTTGGGATGTGCTGGAAGAAGTCGACCGCTTCCTCGACGTTCATGTCGAGCACGTCGGCGATCGTCCGGCCCTTGAAGCGCACCTCCAGCGTCTCGCGGTTGTAGCGCTTGCCGTGGCACTGCTCGCAGGGCACGTAGACGTCTGGTAGGAAGTGCATCTCGATCTTGATCTGGCCGTCGCCGCGACATACCTCGCAGCGCCCGCCCTTGACGTTGAACGAGAAGCGTCCGGGCTTGTAGCCGCGGGCGCGTGCCTCCTGGGTGCGGGAGTAGAGCTCGCGGATGTGGTCGAACAGGCCGATGTAGGTGGCCGGGTTGGAGCGCGGCGTGCGGCCGATCGGCGATTGGTCGATGTTGATGATCTTGTCGACCTGGTCGAGACCGCTGATCCGCCGGTGCGCGCCCGGCCGCTGCTTGGCGCGGTGCAGGCGGTTGGCCACCGCCTTGAAGAGCACCTCGTTGACGAACGTTGACTTGCCCGACCCGGATACCCCGGTGACCGCGCAGAACACGCCGAGCGGCACCTTCACGTCGATCCCGCGGAGATTGTGCTGCGAGGCCCCCTCGACCTGGATGTAGCCGCTGGGGCGCCGTCGCTTGGCGGGCACCGGGATCGCGCGCGCGCCCGAGAGGAACTGGCCGGTTGCCGAGTCCTTGACTCCCATCACGTGCGCGGGTGTGCCCTCGGCGACGAGGTGACCGCCGTGCTCGCCGGCGCCCGGGCCCAGGTCGACCAAGTGATCGGCGGCGAGCATCGTGCCCTCGTCGTGCTCGACCACGATGACCGTGTTGCCGAGGTCGCGCAGGCGCTTGAGCGTGGCGATCAGGCGCTCGTTGTCGCGCTGGTGGAGGCCGATCGACGGCTCATCGAGGATGTAGAGCACGCCCACGAGCGAGGAGCCGATCTGGGTCGCCAGCCGAATGCGCTGTGCCTCGCCGCCCGACAGCGTGGCGGCGGCGCGCTCGAGCGACAGGTAGCCGACTCCCACGTTGTCGAGGAAGCGCAGCCGCTCGTCGATCTCGCGCAGGATCATCCGGGCGATCTGGCGTTCGGTGTCGGTGAGCTCGAGCCCGCCCAGCCACTCGATCGCCCGGCGCGCCGACATGTGGGTGAACTCGTTGATGCCGAGCCCGCCCACCTTGACCGCCAGCGATTCGGGCCGCAGCCGCGCACCCTTGCACTCCGGGCATGGCCGCAGCGTCATGTACTCCTCGATCTTCTCCCGCGACCAGTCGGAGTCGGTCTCGCGGTAGCGGCGCTCGAGGTTCGGGACGATCCCCTCGAAGGTCGTCATGTACGAGCGCCGGCGGCCGTAGCGGTTGCGGTAGGAGACGTAGATCTTCTCGCCTTCGGTGCCATGCAAGAAGCAGGCGCGCACGTCCTCGGGGAGGTCCTCCCAGGGGATCTCCATGTCGACTTCCCACTTGTCGGCGATGGCCTGCGTCATCTGCTCGTAGTAGTTCGAGGCACTCGTCGACCAGGGCAGGATGGCGCCCTCGTTGAGGCTGAGCGACGGGTCGGGCACGATCAACTGAGGGTCGATCTCCATCTGGGAGCCGAGTCCCGTGCAGCGCGGACAGGCGCCGTGCGGGGAGTTGAAGGAGAACGTGCGCGGCTCGAGCTCGGGCATCGAGGTGCCGCAGTGCAGGCACATGAAGCGGTCCGAGTAGGTGGCGACCTCTCCTGAATCCACGTGCTCGACGTCGACGAGGCCCTCCGCACGCGCCACGGCCGTCTCGACGCTGTCGGCGAGGCGCTTGCGCAGGTCGGGGCGCATCACGAGCCGGTCGATCACGACGGCGATGTCGTGCTTGTACTTCTTGTCGAGGACGATCTCCTCTTCGAGCCGGCGCAGCTCGCCGTCGACCTTGACGCGCGTGAAGCCCTCCGCGCGCAGCTCCTCGAAGAGCTTGCCGTACTCGCCCTTGCGTCCCCGGATCACCGGCGCGAGCACCATGAACTTTGTGCCCTCCGGCAACATCATCACCTGGTCGATGATCTGCTCGGCCGACTGCGCCTCGATCGGCCGGCCGCAGTTGTAGCAGTGCGGATGCCCGACCCGCGACCAGAGCAGGCGCAGGTAGTCGTAGATCTCAGTGACCGTTCCGACGGTCGAACGCGGGTTGCGCGACGTGGTCTTCTGGTCGATGGAGATCGCCGGCGAGAGGCCCTCGATCGAGTCGACGTCGGGCTTGTCCATCTGCCCGAGGAACTGGCGCGCATACGCCGACAGGGACTCCACGTAGCGGCGCTGGCCCTCGGCGTAGATCGTGTCGAAGGCGAGGCTCGACTTGCCCGAGCCCGACAGTCCCGTGATGACGATCAGGGCATTGCGCGGCAGCCTCAGATGGAGGTCTCTGAGGTTGTGCTCCCGCGCACCGGAGACGACGATTTCACCCGCTTGAATCAACGAATAACGAGTGTAGAGCCGAGGCCGGATCGAACGCGTGTTCGTTCTTCGCAGTTTGCGGGATCGCATCAGGAAGTGGCGCGATAGGGTCGCCCGCAATGCGTTTCGGCTACACGATTCTGTACGTGCGCGACGTTGTGCCGAGCCTCGAGTTCTACGAGCGCGCGTTCTCCCAGCGCCGCCGGTTCGTCCACGACAGCGGCGATTACGCCGAGCTCGAGACGGGCGCCACCACGCTCGCGTTTGCCTCCCACGAGCTCGCGGGCTCGAACCTTCCGGGCGTGCTGCGGCCCGCGGCCGTGGGGGCGCCCTCCCCGGCCTTCGAGGTCTGCTTCGTCACAGACGACGTGCAGGCCGCCTATGAGCTGGCCCTCGACGAGGGCGCGGAGCCGGTCGACGAGCCGCACACCAAGCCCTGGGGCCAGGACGTCGCCTACGTTCGCGACCCGGACGGGAACCTGGTGGAGATCGCCTCACCGGCCGGGTGAGGCCCGGCGGCGGCTAGAGGACTGATTCCAAATCCCTGCACCTCCGGCTGACGCGCCTTTGGGCTCGGGCCAACGGCGGGCTATAAGGGGTGGGACGGGTCGGCGCGGAGCTTCGCTGCGGCCGGATTGGCCGTCCGTTGTCGAGTTAGCGGTTGCTGGGACCGCTAACTCGACAATGAACGAGTTCGAAAGCGTTTCCGGGCCAACCCTTTATTGCCCAGGCAGCCCGACGCGCCCCCTTGCCCGCCGGCCTACCGGCGCTCGATGGCCACCGCGTGCGTCGCCCAGCTTGGTCTGGCGCGCCCCCGAAGGCACACGGATTCGAGATCAATCATCTACCGGCCGGCCTTGGCGTAGACCTCGTCGAGCAGGCCATCCGCGTCGTCGAGCTCGAAGTTCTCGCGCAGGTAGCGCGCGGTGTCCGCACGCGGGGATCCGTCGAGCGCCATCTTCAGCGCCAGCACGCGTGCGCCCTCCGGTGCCGGGGAACCCGCCCCCGGCTCGTCTGCCTCCGGCGGAGCCTTCACGTCGGGCTCCGTCGCGGTGACCTCCTCGACCTCCGCGATCAGCTCCTCGTCGACCTGGTCGGACGGGCCGGCCTCGTCGGAGGGCCGCAGCGCGGCCAGGTCGGAGCGCATCGCCTCGACCTCCTCACGCACTCCCGCGACCAGGTCCGCCACCCGCTGCTCGAGCTCGGCCGCGCGCTCGGCGATGCGCCCCGCGGCTTCGCGCCAAGCCGCGGCATCGCGCTCGGCGTCGGCCCTGATCCGGTCGGCGTCCGCGCGGGCCGCGGCCTCGAGTGTGGAGGCGCTCTGCTCGGCGGCCGCGACGATCGTCCTCACCTGCTCGGCGGCGGCGCTGGCCGTGGACTGTGGCGCTCCTTCTGGCATTCCGGAGCGAAGCGTAACGGCCGGCGGTTACTTGACCCGGAAGGCGCCGCGCATGAACGGGTGGATGCGGCAGAAGTACGCGTAGGTGCCGGCGTCGAGGTTGTTCGGCGTCGTCCACTCGAGCGCGCCCGTGGCGGGCGGCACGGCGCTGCCCAGGGTTCCCGACTCGAACTGGACCGGGCCGTCGGCGATCGGGTAGGCGATGCCGGTGGTGCGGTTGCAGGGCGCCTTGCACGACGTCAGCGAGTGATAGATCCGGCGCCCGTTGTCGGCATTTCGGAAGGTGAGCGACTGGCCCTGCTGGATCACCGGGGGCAGGCCGCCCTGCCCGGCCAGACTGAGGTCGCCGAGCGTGTACTTGAAGTCGAGGATGTCGACCGGCCCGGTGGCCGTTGAACCGTCCGCGAGCTGACGAGGATCGGGCAGGACGGCGGTCTTGCCGCCATGGTTGTCGTTCTCCGGGAGGTGGCCGTGCGTCGGCCGGCCCGCGAAGTTCACGCGCGTCTTGAACGGGTTCTCGCCTCGGCCCGAGTCGGCCATCCAGGCGACCATGATGCCCATCGACTCCCACCAGGCGGCGCGCTTGGTGTCGTAGGTCGCATCGGTCCAGAGGGTGTCGCCCTCGCGGACCTTCACGCGCCAGTCCGGGCGACTGGCGGTCATGGAGACGTCCCAGGACACAGCCCCCGCGGGCTCGAAGTACTTGGCCTTCGACCGGGCCAAATGGGCGCTGCTGCCGCGCCCCCGCGGCGCGTTGCGCTTGCAGCGCTTGCGAGCCCGGGCGGTGCTCTTGCTCGCGCAGCTCGCCTTGCGCAGCCGCGCACCGTTGCGGCGCAGATAAAGGTCGGTGTAGAGGCCGCCCGGATGGAGGTGACCCGCCGTCGCGACCAGGACGCCGTCGCGGTCGGCCACCCATTCGTTGCGGCGCGGGCCGGCGCCATAGGCCTTCGGCTCGTCGCCCGGATAGGTGTAGAGCCCCTTCTTGCCGCTGCCCTTCTCCACGTTGAACACCGGGTACGCGCTGTGGTTCTGAACGTCCATCCAGATCGGGCGTACCGGCTTGATGCCGCGCGCCTTCGGAGACGACGCGGGGATGAAGTCGATCTCGTAGACCATGTAGACCTTCGTCGGCACCGGTGTGAGGTTGTGGATCATGTGGTTGAGGACCCACGTGTCCGACGCGTGGTTGGCATAGCCGTAGCCCTTGGGGAACTGAACGATCGTCTTCTCCTCACCGGCGGCGACGAAGCGCTCCGGGAGCCCCGGCCAAGTGCTGTCGCGCTCACCCAGGTTCAGCCACACGCCGTGATGCAGGTGGATGACGTCCACGCCGGGAACCTTGCCGCTGGTGTAGATCAGGTCAGGCCGGATGCGCGTGATCCAGCCGTCCACCTGAGGCTTCTGCGCGATGATCTCGTTGCCGATCTCGTTCTGCCCGGGAACGATGTCGAACGGGCCGATCTTGTAGGTCAGCCGCTTCGCGCCGTTCGCGCCGGCGGAGACCTTTACCGCGGCGCCCACGGTCTCCGGGGCGGCGCTCGCCGGCGCGGCGAGCACGAGCACGACGGCGGCAGAGATCAGCGCGCAACCGGCGCGGCGCAAGGCAAGCGGCATGGAGCTCATGCTAGCGCCATTCTGCGCGCCCTCTGCAAGTTTCGGCGCTCAGGCGCTAGCCTCGGCCTCGGCCTCGGCAAGCTCGCGGCGCAGCGACTTGATCTCGTCGCGCAGCTTGGCCGCGTACTCGAAGCGCAGGTCGTCGGCGGCGGCGAGCATCTCCTCCTCCAGCTCGACCATCGTCCGGCGTATCTCCTCAGCGGACATCCCCTCGAGCTCGGGCCGCTTGCGGCGCCCGCGGCTCGCCGGCACCTTCGACTCCATCATCAGGAAGTCGCTGATGTCGGAGATGCCCTTCTGGATCGTGGCCGGTGTGATGCCGTGCTCCTCGTTGTATGCCACCTGGATCGCTCGCCGGCGATTGGTCTCCGAGATCGCGGCGCGCATCGCGGCCGTCTCCTTGTCGGCGTACATGATCACCTTGCCGCGGATGTTCCGGGCGGCCCGGCCGATCGTCTGGATCAGCGAGGTCTCCCCGCGCAGGAAGCCCTCCTTGTCGGCGTCGAGGATGGCCACCAGCGACACCTCGGGAAGGTCGAGTCCCTCGCGCAACAGGTTGACGCCGACCAGGATGTCGAAGTCGCCCAGGCGGAGCTCGCGAATGATCTGGATGCGCTCGAGCGTGTCGATCTCGGAGTGCAGGTAGCGGACCTTGAAGCCGTACTCGAGCAGGTAGTCGGTCAGGTCCTCCGACATCTTCTTCGTGAGCGTGGTCACGAGCGTGCGCTCCTCGGTCTCCACGCGCTTGCGGATCTCCTCCATCAGGTCGTCGATCTGGTTCTTGGTCTCGCGGACGTCGACCTCGGGGTCGACCACGCCGGTCGGCCGCACGATCTGCTCGACGATGCGGCTGGAGTGGTTCTTCTCGAAGTCGCCCGGCGTCGCGGAGACGAACACGATCTGGCGGGTGCGCTGGAGGAACTCGTCGAAGGTCTGAGGGCGGTTGTCGAGCGCGCTGGGCAGGCGGAAGCCGTAGTCGACGAGCGTCTGCTTGCGAGAGCGGTCGCCCTCGTACATGCCGCCGATCTGGGGCACCGTCTGGTGCGACTCGTCGATGAAGCAGACGAAGTCGTCCGGGAAGAAGTCCAGCAGGCAGTACGGGCGCGCGCCCGGCTCGCGGCCGTCGAGGATGCGCGAGTAGTTCTCGATCCCGTTGCAGAAGCCGAGCTCGCGCAGCATCTCCATGTCGAACTGTGTGCGCTGGCGCAGGCGATGCGACTCGAGCAGCTTGCCCTGCTCCTCCAGCTCCTTCGTTCGCGTCTCGAGCTCGTCGCGGATCTCGCCGACCGAGCGCTCGATGGTCTGGCGGTCGGTCGCGTAGTGGGTGGCCGGCCAGACCGCCGCGTAGTTGAGCTCCTTGAGCACCTCTCCGGTCAGCGGGTCGAACTCCTGGAGGGTCTCGATCTCGTCGCCGAAGAAGACCGCGCGATACGCGGTCTCGGCGTAGGCGGGGAAGACCTCGAGCGTCTCGCCGCGCACCCTGAAGCCGCCCCGGGAGATGACGGAGTCGTTGCGCGAGTATTGGATGTCGACGAGCTTGCGCAGCACCGCGTCGCGGTCGGTCATCTCGCCCTTCTTCAGCATCAGCATCAGCCGGTCGTACTTCTCGGGCGAGCCGAGGCCGAAGATGCACGACACGCTGGCCACCACGATCACGTCGCGGCGGCCGAACAGCGAGGCGGTGGCCGAGTGGCGCAGTCGCTCGATCTCCTGGTTGATCGAGGAGTCCTTCTCGATGTAGAGGTCCGCCGACGGAACGTAGGCCTCGGGCTGGTAATAGTCGTAGTAGGAGACGAAGTACTCGACCGCGTTCCGCGGGAAGAACTCCCGAAACTCGTTGCAGAGCTGGGCGGCCAGCGTCTTGTTGTGAGCGATCACGAGCGCGGGCCGCTGGACCTGCTCGATCGTGAACGCCATCGTGGCCGTCTTGCCCGAGCCTGTCACGCCCAGCAGCGTCTGAAAGCGGTCGCCGTCGCCGATCCCCTGGGCGAGGCCCTCGCGGGCCCCGATCTGGTCAGCGATCGGCTGATAGGCGGAGTTGACCTTGAAATCGGGCACGAA
Organism: uncultured Thermoleophilaceae bacterium; assembly: GCA_963762265.1. GTDB lineage: Bacteria > Actinomycetota > Thermoleophilia > Solirubrobacterales > Thermoleophilaceae > JACVRW01. The sequence goes on from CAVXKC010000008.1 coordinate 355,132, forward strand.
CCAATCAACGTTAGCGGTGCGGCCGGATGGGGCCGAACGGATCACGGCTGTCGCGGCCGGAGGCTTGCGGCTCTCGGCATCGGGCTAACGGCGAGCAAAGAAGTAACACTCGTAACCCGCGGGTGCGCCGCGGCCGGTCAGGCTCGAGGGGTGCCTGAGGTTGTGGGGGCTATACAACAAGAAGCTAAGGCACCCGCCTCGGGGGAGCGCGGGGGCGGACGTCGCGGCTCGCGAGCGTCGCGGCGGTAGCCTCGTTTGCGGCATGGCCGTGGTGATCGCATCGGCGCTGGACAAGGACATCGCGGGCTCCCCGCTGTTTCGCGGCGTCTCCTTCAAGCTCGAGCGCGGGGAGCGGATGACGCTCGCCGGGCGCAACGGGGCGGGCAAGACCACGCTGCTCCGCATGCTCGCGGGCCAGACGTCGGTAGACGGAGGGGAGCTCGCCTTCGACAAGGCGGCACGCCTGGCGCTCCACGATCAGCGTCCGCCGCGCGAGCGCGACCTCACCCTGCGCGACTTCGTGCTGGCCGGCTGCGCCGAGCTGGTGGCCCTGGAGGAGCGGCTGCACGCGCTCGAGGGCCAAATGGGCGAGCGCCCGGACGACGAGACCCTGCTCAAGCGCTACGCCTCCGCCCAGAGCCGTCTCGAACACGCGGGCGGCTGGAACTGGCGCGAGCGGGCGATCGTCCCGCTGCACGGCCTCGGCTTTCGCGACGACCAGCTCGACCGCGGCCTCGACACGTTCTCCGGCGGCGAGCTGACGCGCGCCTCGCTGGCGCGCGCCCTGGCCGGTGACCCCGGCCTGCTGCTGCTCGACGAGCCGACCAACCACCTCGACATCGCGTCGCTCGAATGGCTCGAGGGCTACCTCGTGGGGCTCGACGCCGCGGTGATCCTCGTGGCGCACGACCGCTGGTTTCTCGAAGCCGTCGGCACCTCGGTGCTCGAGCTCGAGGCCGGGCGCGGCCGCTTCTTTCCCGGGCCCTGGCACGCCTGGCGCCAGGAGGTGGCGGCGCGCGAGATCGCGCTCGGCAAGGCGATCGAGAAGCAGCAGCGCGAGATCGAGCGCATGGAGCGCTTCGTCGAGCGGTTCCGCTACAAGGCGACGAAGGCCCGCCAGGCCCAGTCGCGGGTGAAGCGCCTCGACAAGATGGAGAGGATCGAGCGCGACCCGCGCGACACCCGCTCGCTCGGCTTTCAGTTCGGCGCGGTGGAGCGCACCGGGCGAGTGGTGTTCGAGCTCGAGGACGGCCGCCTCGAGGTGCCCGGGCGCACGCTCCTCGAGGAGGGCGAGCTGTGGCTCGAGCGGGGCGAGCACGTGTCGCTCGTCGGGCCGAACGGGGTCGGCAAGACGACGCTGATCCAGGCCCTCGCCGGCCGCCGGCCGCTCGACGGAGGACGAACGCGCACCGGGCATAACGTCCAACTCGGGTACCTGTCTCAGCACGCCGAGGAGCTCGGCATGAGCGGTACCGCCCTGGAGGCGGTCCAACGCGCCACCGGCCTGACCCCCGGCAAGGCGCGGGCGCTGCTCGGGCGCTTTCTGTTCTCCGGCGAGGAAGCCGAGAAGCCACTCGACGGCCTCTCGGGCGGCGAGCGCCGGCGCCTGTCGCTCGCGGTGCTGGTGGCTTCGGGATCCAACGTGCTGATCCTGGACGAGCCCACGAACCACCTCGACCTCGATGCGCGCGAGGCGCTCGAGGACGCGCTCCTCGCGTTCGAGGGAGCGGTGCTGCTCGTGTCCCACGACCGTGCGCTGTTGGACGCGGTCGGCACGCGCACGATCGCCTTCGAGGACGGGCGGCTGCGCGCCTATGAAGGGGGATGGGCGGAGTACGCGCGGGTGCGCGAGGAGCGCCGCCAGGCCGATGCCAGCGCCGTGACCGCGGCGAAGGCCGAGCGCCGCGCCGCGGCCAAACCCGGCAACGGACGCCCGCCGAGTGGGCAGCCGTCGAAGAGCGCGCAGCCGTCGAAGAACGCGCTGCGCCGGATCGCCGAGCTGGAACGCGAGGTCGAGCGCGCCGAGGCGGCGTTCAAGAAGCTCGAAGACGAGTTGGCTGATCCCACGCAGTGGAGCAGCCCGACGCGCACCGACCGCAACACCAAGCGACACGAGGCCGCCAAGCGCGCTGTCGAGGAGGCCTACGCGCGCTGGGAGGAGGCGTCCGCCGAGCGATCGTGAAAGACGGCCTCGACGTTATGCCCGTCGGGGTCGAGCACGTAGGCGGCGTAGTACCCGGCGTGGTACTCGGGCCGCAGGCCGGGCGACCCGTTGTCCTCGCCTCCCGCCGCCAGCGCCGCCGCGTGGAAGGCCACCACCTGGCCGCGGCTGGAAGCCGCGAGCGCGATGTGGAGAGGAGCGTGCGGAGGGCCCGCCGCCGAGAGCACGAGATCCTCGGCCCCCTTCGGCCCGAAGGCGACCTCGTCGCCCGTCTGGATCTCATGCGATCCGAACGGCGCGAGCGCCGCGCGGTAGAACGCGCGGCTGCGCTCGAGGTCGCGGACGCGGATGGCGACGTGGTCGATGAAGACCGGCCGCTCGGTCATCCCTACAGGCCGAGGTCGCCGGCGTAGTGGTCGCGGTACTCCTTGCGGCGCTCGAGCACGTTGTCCACGTAGGCGCGCGTCTCCGGGAACGGGATGTCGCTCGCGGTGTCGAACTCGTCCGACCCGCCGGCCTTCGCCACCCACCGGTCGACGTTGGTCAGGCCGGCGTTGTAGGCGGCGGCGGCCAGCGCCTCCTCGCCGTCGTAGTGGTCGATCAGGTAGCGCAGGAAGTAGGCGCCGTAGGCGATGTTGATCTGGGGATCGGCGAGATCCTCTTGCTGGAAGCGATAGCCGCCCGTCCGGGCCGCGATGAAGTCGGCCGTCTCCGGCGTGATCTGCATCAGCCCGCGCGCGCCCGCGTGCGAGGTCTGGTCGCGGAAGCGCGATTCCTCGTAGATCACCGCGGCGATCAGGGACGCGTCGAGGTTCTTGTCTCGCGCCTGCTGGCGGATGATGTCGTCATGCCGCAGCGGCAGCGTGATCTCGCGCACCGCCTCGCCGAGCGGCCCGGCCCCGGTGACGAAGGCAAGGAGCGTGGCCGCAAGCAGGGCAGCGACGACGATCGCCGCCCGCCGGCGTCGCCGTACCCGCGCGCGCGAAGGGCGTCGTGCGATGCGGTGGGCGTGTGAGCTCACTGCCCTTCGAGTTTGGCAAGTACGCGGGACAGTGACTCCCTCAGCTCGTCGAGGGAGCCGTCGTTGCGCACCGTGAAGTCCGCTCTCTGCGCCTTTTCCGCCTGAGTCAGCTGGCGCACCGACCGTTCGGGGATGGACGCATGCCCGCGCGCCGCGGCGCGCTGCTCGCGCACGGCCTCGTCGGCGACGAGTGCGATCGTGCGGTCGAAGACGCCCTCCATATGCGACTCGAAGAGCAGGGGCACTTCCACGACGGCCGCGCACGGCGGCGGATCCACCGCCTCGACGTCCTGCCTCCAAGCGGCCACCCGCTCCCCCACGCGAGGCCAGAGCGTCTCCTCCAGCCACGAACGCGCGGCATCGTCGCCGAACACCCGCTCGGCTATGGCCGACCGGTCGAGTGTCCCTTCCCGAACGACGTCCGTCCCAAGGCGTCCGCTGACCAGCTCGCGCAGCTCGTCGCCCAGAAGCAGCTCGTGGACGACGGCATCCGTCGAGAGCGTGGCGGCGCCCAACTCCCCGAGCAGGCGAAGCGACTCCGACTTCCCTACTCCCAGCCCACCGGTAAGTCCCACGAAGGGGACCCCCATTCGCTACTCCTCGGTCTCCTCGGGCGGGGCCTCGTCCGCCGGGACGGCGTCCTCGGGGGCGGGCTCCTGCTCGGCGGCCGGCGCCTCGGCTACAGGCTCCTCGGCGACCGGCTCCTCGACGACGGGCGCCTCGGCCACAGGCTCCTCGGCGACCGGCTCCTCCACGACAGGCTCTTCGGCGACAGGCTCTTCGGCGACAGGCTCTTCGGCGACAGGCTCTTCGGCGACAGGCTCTTCGGCGACAGGCTCCTCGGCGACAGGCTCCTCGGCCACAGGCTCCTCGGCCACAGCGGGCTCGGCCTCCTGCGCGGCCGGCGCCTCTTGTACCGGGCGCTCCAGCGGCGGCGCCTCCTCCGCGTCATCGGGGCTGCCGAAATCGGCCACGGCGGCGCGCAGGTCGTCTATGCCGCTGACGCTCGGCCCGGCGAAGACATCCTCGGAGAGGCCGAGGTCGGGCACGTCGCCGAGCTCGCCCTCGGCCACGGCTGCGGCGGCTGCGCCGGCGGCCGCGGCGGACTTGATGTGCGCCAGCTGCTCGGCCACGCGCTTGACGCTGAGCGAGAGGCGGCGGCGTTCGGAGTCGATCTCGAGGATCTTCACGCGGACGTCCTGGCCCGGCTCGAGGATCTCGCGCGGGTTCTCGACGTGATGGTGAGCGAGCTCGGAGATGTGCACGAGCCCCTCGACTCCGTCCATGATCTCCACGAAGGATCCGAAGGTGACGACCTTGGTGACCTTGCCCTCGAGCTCGTCCCCGACCCGGTAGGTGTCGATGACCCGCTGCCACGGGTCCTCCTGGGTCTGCTTGAGGCCGAGCGAGATGCGCTGGCGGTCGCGGTCGATGTCCAGCACCTTGACCGGGACCACGTCGCCGATGGCGAGGATCTCCGATGGGTGGTTGACGTGTGACCAGGACAGCTCGGAGATGTGGATCAGGCCATCGATGCCGTCCAGGTCCACGAAGGCCCCGAAGTCGACGATGTTGGAGATCGCGCCCTCGACGATCATGCCGGGCTCGAGGCGGTCCAGGATCTGCTGGCGGACCTCCTTGCGCTCCTCCTCGAGCACCGCGCGGCGCGAGAGCACCACGTTGTTGCGAGAGCGGTTGAGCTCGATCACCTTGCACTCGATCTTCGTCCCGAGGAACTCATCGAGGTTCTGGACGCGCCGGATGTCGACCAGCGAGGCGGGCAGGAAGCCGCGTACGCCGAGATCGATGATCAGCCCGCCCTTGACCACCTCGATCACGCTGCCCTCGACCGGCTCGCCGGACTCGGCGGCGGCCTCGATCTTGCGCCATGCCTTCTCGAAGCGGGCGCGCTTCTTCGAGAGCAGCAGCCGGCCGTCCTGGTCTTCCTTGGTGAGGACGAGAGCGTCGACCTCCTCGCCCATCTCGACCTCGTCGTGCGGGTCGACGGACTTGCGGATCGAGAGCTCGTTGAGGAGGATGACCCCCTCGCTCTTGTACCCGATGTCGACCAGGACCTCGTCCTGGTCGATTTGGACGACCTTCCCGGACACGACGTCGCCCTCCTCGAAGGGAACGATCGTGGCGTCGTAGTTGGGGACAATCTGGCCGTCGATCTCGAGCAGCATGCCGCCCGATCCTTCGACCGTCCGTGGTTCCGTAAGCGTCTCTGTATCCGGCACTGAGGCTGCAAGGGTAGCTAAGCCACGGGCAATCGGCGCATCCGGGCCAGTGCGAAAGGCTAATCTGGCCCGCATGCCGACTCGCGCCACCAAACGCGGGAGCGCTCGCACCCCTCTGACCGGGGAATGCGACGTCCTGATCTGCGGCGCCAGCTTCGCCGGGCTGGCCGTCGCGCGCGAGCTCGCGGGCAGCGGCGCACGCGTGCTGGTGATCGACCGCTACGAGATCGGCGAGCGCCAGACCTCGGCCTGCGGCATCCCGACCGAGTGGCTGCGGGCGATGGACCTGATGGCCTCGCACCGGCAGACCTTCCCCGACTTGCTCGTGCACACCGCACACGGGACCGCGCGGATGAAGCTGCCCTGGAGCTTCTCGACCTTCGACTATGGCGAGCTCTGCTCGCTGCTCTGGGAGCAATCAGACGCCGAGTTCGAGACCGCCAAGGTCGAGGGTCGCAGCGGTGACACCGTGCACACCGATCGCGGCGACCTGACCGCGCCTGTGGTGGTCGACGCGCTCGGCTGGCGGCGCGTGCTCGGAAGTGGGTATCAGCCGCCCGACGCGCCGCTGTCGCGTGGGCTCGAGGTGCACCCGTGGGGGGCCGGCGACGAGCTGGAGATCTGGATCGATCGCCGCTACGTGCCGGCCGGCTACAGCTGGAGCTTTCCCGCGGGCGACGAGCTCCGCATCGGCGTCGGCTCGTTCGATCCGCGCTTCCACGTCAAGGACACCACCGTCCTGCTGGCCGAGGACCTGGGGCGCGAGCCCGTCGGCTACCAGGGCAACTGGATCCCGCACCGGCTGCGGGCCGCCACCGAGGACGGCGTCTTCTTCGTGGGCGACTCGGCCGGGCATTGCCTGCCGCTCACGGCCGAGGGCATCCGCACCGCCTTCTACTTCGGCCTGGCCTGCGGGCGCGAGCTGCGAGCGGTCGTCGAGGAGCGCCAGACGATCGCGCAGGCGCTGGCGCGCTACGGCGATTTCTCCGACGCACACGAGTGGAAGTTCCGCTGGATGCTGAATACCCAGAGGTTCGTCCCGCGGGTCCCCCCGCGACTGCTGTCCCGCGCCATGGGCGCGATGGCGGCGAAGGCGTTCGTCGACTGGTCCTTCGGGCACTACCTGGCGATCGCTCCGCCCGAGTTCGTGGCCGCCGGCGCGGCGCCCGCCAAGCGGCGTCGCTCGCTCGAGCCCGCGGCGGCCTGAGCCGAAGGCGCTAGCGCGAGCGATGCTCGTCGCGCCAGAGGTCGCGCCAGGCGTGCGCGAGCCACAACACGGCCAGCGCGAGTACCCCGAGGGTCAGCGGGAGGGCGTCGCCCGGCTCGAGCGCCCCGAGGGCCGCGACGAAGATGAACGTCATCACGACGACCGCGCAGAACGCCCAGAACACATGGCCGATGCTCTGAAGCCGCATGGATCTGGGCTCGTGCTGATCCACACATGAATCGTAGCGCGTGGGCTCAGCCGCGCGCACCTGCTCCCCGGCGATTCCTCAAGTCAGGCAGGCCCAGCAGGCGGCGCGCGTCGCTCGCGCTCGCGGGCTCGCGATCCAGCAGCGGCGCCAGCGTCATGGCCTTTGACACCAGGGCGGCGTTCGACTCCGCACGTTCGCTCCCCGTCACACGGAGGTTGTCCTCGAGCCCGACTCGCATGTGCCCGCCCAGCATCAGCGCGGTCGCGGCGAGGTGGAACTGGGCCGGATAGCCGACCCCCGCCGCCGACCAGGTGAAGCTGTCGGCCCCGAACAGCTCGATCGCAGTGCGGCGCATGTGCACGAGCTGGTCGATCGTGGCGGCGTTGGCCCCCAGCACGCCGAGCACGAACTGGACGTGGAACGGGAAGTCGAGGAGCTCCTGCTCGGCCAGGTGATGCAGGTTGTAGAGGTGGCCGACGTCGTAGACCTCGTACTCGGGCTTCGTGCCCGCCTCGCGAAACAGCTCGGACAGGCGGTAGACGTCGCGGAAGGTGTTGCGAAACACGTAGTCGCGAGTGGACTCGAGGTACTCGGTCTCCCACTCCGCCATCTCGGGGCGGTGGCGGACGCCGAAGATGCCGAAGTTGAACGAGCCGCAGTTGAAGGTGGCCATCTCGGGCCGGCACTCGGTCACGACCTGCGCGCGCTCCTCGATGGTCATGCCCACGCCGCCGCCGCTGGTCGGCTGCGCGATCGCGTCGCAGCGCTCGCCGATGCCCGCGAGCACCTCGCGGAACAGGCCGAGGTCGGCAATCGGCTTGCCGGTCTCGGGCTCGCGCACGTGCAGGTGCACGATCGCCGCCCCGGCCGCATGCGCCCCGGCGGCCGACTCGACGATCTCCTCCGGGGTGACCGGGATCGCGGCGCTCTGGCCCGGCACGCTCATGCCGCCGGTGATCGCGCACGACAGGAAGACCGGGTCGAGGCTCACGTGGGCACCACCCCCGGCCCGAGCCGCACCGGTGGGCGAAGCCGCGCCGGTGACAGCGGCACGATCGCCACGACGAGGCAGGCCGCAACCGCGACCAGCACCCAGAGGCTCGTCGAGAAGGAGCCGGTGATGTCGCGCACCGCGCCCAGCAACAGCGGGCCCGTTGCGGCGATCGTGTAGCCGGCGCCCAGCATGAGGCCGACCACCGCGCCGGTCTCGGCGGGCTCGTGCGCCACGTCGAGCGGCAGGGTGAGCGTGAGCGGGAAGGTCGCGCCGATGCCGAGCCCGGCGAGCGCAGCCCAGGCCCACCCGCCGCCGGGCACCGACGCTATTCCGATCGTGGCCACCAGGATCGCGCCGGCCGAGAGCCCGAGCCACTGCCGCCGCGAGCCCAGGCGGTCGGCGAAGAACGGCAGCAGCAGGCCGCTGGGAAGCGCGGCGATGCTCATCACTCCCACCAGCGCACCCGCAGCCTGATCGCTCCAGCCGCGCTCCTGAAAGGAGTCCGGCATCCAGGAGATCAGCCCGTAGTAGACGATCGACTGCAGCGCGAAGACCGCCACGAGCGCCCAGACGATCCGGCGGCCGAGCGGCAGGCGCGGCGGCGCGGCGGTGGCGCGCTCGCCGGCCGGAGGGGTCAGCAGCATCCAGCCGATGAAGCAGAGGATCGTGGCCGCCGAGAAGACCGCCAGTGAGGCGCGCCAGCCGCCGAACGCCGCCGCGATCGGCACCGCCAGCGCCGACGAGAGGGCCGAGCCCATGTTGATCCCCGTGGTGTAGACGCCGCTGGCGAAGGCGGGCCGGTGAGCGAAGCGCTCCTTGACCGCCACCGGCAGCAGCGCGCCGGCCACGCCCATTCCGATGCCGATGGGGATGGTCAGCGTCAGCACGAGCGGCGCGCCGGGGGCCGCGGAGCGGAGCAGGCCGAAGATCGCGATGCCCGCCAGGCAGGCGCCGATCGCCCCACGCGTGCCCATGCGTCCGGCCACGTAGGCGGCAGGCGGCGCGAACAGGCCCATGCACAGCACGGGGATCGTCGCCAGCAGGCCGGCCACCGCGTGCGAGATCCCCAGGCTCCTCGTCGATCTCGGGCAGGAGCGGGCCGACCCCGACCAGTTGCGGGCGCAGCGCGAGCGCGCCCAGAAAGAGCGCGGCGAGAACGGCCCACGCCTTCACGGGCGGACGATCACCTTGAGCGCGCCATCCACCCTCTCGGTGAAGACGCGGTACGCCTCGGCGAAGTCGTCGAGTGCGAAGCGATGGGTGATCAGATCGCGGAGCGGGATGCGCCCGGCGGCCACCAGCGCAATCGCCTCCGGCATCTCACCGGCCGCGGCGCGCACCCCGGTGACCTCGATCTCGTCGAGCACGAGGCGCCGTAGTGGGATTGGCGCGGGCTCGAGCGGGATGCCGATCACCGCCACCCGGCCGCCCTTGCGCACCATCTCGACGCAGCGGCCGACGGCCGCCGGGTCGCCCGAGCACTCGAGCGCGACGTCGGCGCCGCGGCCGCCCGTGCGCTCGCGGATCGCCTCCACGGGGTCCTCGACCGTGAAGTCGACCGGCTCGTGTCCCAGCTCGGCCGCCTTCGCGAGGCGTGCGCCACGCCCGACCACGAGCACACGGCCGGCGCCGAGCGCGCGGGCGCACTCGGCCACGAGCAGGCCCATCACACCCGGGCCGATGACGGCGACGCTGTCGCCCGGCGCCTGGCCGCCGCGCTTGACGGTGTGGAGCGCGATCGAGGTGGGGTCGAGCATCGCCGCCTCCTCGTCGCTGAGCTCGTCGGGCACCGCGAAGACCGACTTGACCGAGTGCACGACATAGTCGGCGTACGCGCCCTGGGTGTAGTGGCCGTACTGGCGGTGGAGGCGCTCGTCGCCGTAGTTCTCGCAGAGGTTGTAGCGACCCTCGACGCACAGCCGGCAGAAGCCGCACCCCGCGTGCGAGGTGCCCGCCACCCGCGTGCCGACCTCCCAGCCCAGCTCGGCCGCGCCGGGACCGAGCTCGACCACCTCCCCCGACCACTCGTGGCCGGGGATGAAGGGGAACTCCTTGGGCCAGAAGCCTGGAAAGTCACCCCCGATGATGTGCGGGTCGGTGCCGCAGATCGCGAGCGCCTTCACGCGGCAGAGCACCTCGTTCGGCCCGGGCTCGGGCCGCGCGACGTCCTCGACCGAGAAGCGGTTGGGCTCGGAGACGACCAGCGCTTTCACTAGTGGCCCGGCCCGAGAGCACGGTCGCGGCTCGGCGAGCGAGAACCGAGCATGGCAGCGCCGGCGGGCGCAGCCAATGCAGCGCATTGGCGAGCACCGCAGGTGCGGCCAGGCGAAGGTTCGCAGCCGCCGAACGCGAGCGTGATTGAGGAAGGGGCCACCAACTAGATCACGGCCACCGGGTCGATCATCGAGCCCGTGGCGCCGCGGATCTTGAGCGGCAGGGCCACGAACAGGAACTGGCGTGCGCCGGTCTTGGCGAGCCCCTCCAGGTCGAGGCTCTCCATGATGTAGATGCCGCGCTCGATGAGGAGCAGGGTATGCACCGGCTGGGGATTGGCCGGCTCGCCCGGATCCGGCGCGGGCTGCACCTCGAAGGTCTCGGTGTCCGAGCCTGTCGCGATCACTCCGCGGTCGGCAAGCAGGCGGGCGGCCGACTCGTCGGGGCCGGGGCCGCGGTGCTCGGCCATGCGCTGCGGATCGGGCCAGTGGCGCATGTAGCCGGTGCGGATCAGCGCCACGTCGCCCTCGCCCGCCGCCACTCCGCCGGCCGCCTCGATCGCTTCGATCTCGTCGGCGTCGACCACCTCGCCGCGGCCCAGGTGCTCGACCGCGCGGTGGCCCGGGACGTCGTAGAGCACGCCGCGGCGCCAGAGCGGCGGGATCTCCGTCGCGTCGCCGCGCAGCGGCCCGAAATCGCCCAGGTGGCGCTGCGCCGAGCCGCCGTTCCAGCGATCGTCGTCGCCGACGGTCATATGGGCGTGGGCGTCGATGTGCGCGCCGCTGTGTGTCGTGCCGATCACCATCTCGCTCATGTAGCCGAGCCCTGCCTCGTTCCCCGGCCCCCAGGGCGTGTCGCCCGCCGCGCGGATGCCCTGGGGCGTCCGATAGGAGAGCACCTCGAAGCTGGGGTGGCCGGGGAATACCGGCATGCGCGGGAAGCGGTCGCGGGCGAGGCTCAGGATGCGGCCCTGCTTCACGAGCGAAATGGCGCGCCAGCACGTCCGCGGGGGTCGAAACCGCGGCCAGGCGCTGGAGTGCCGCGTGGACCATCGGCGCAGCCTCTTCGCGCGCGCGGGTGAGCTCGGGGGCGATCCGCTCCAGCGAGTGGCGCGCCTTGCCCTGGGCGCTTTCGCGCGTGGTGCGCCCGGATTGCACCCACTCGGCCACGAGGTAGACCATGGTTTCGAGGAACGAGAGCGAGTCGGCCGCCTGGACGATGTCGGCCTCCGGCCAGCCGCCCTCCTCGTGCACGCGCACGAGGCGCTCGACCTCCTCGGTGAGCTCCGGGGCGCTGCCCTGCTCGCGCAGCCAGTCGCCCACGATCCGCGCGCAGCGCTCCTGGTGCCAGCGGTTGTACTCGGGATCGGCCCACGAGACGGCAGAGTCCCAGCCGGGGGAGTTGTCGGGATAGGCGCGCTCGGCGTCGTGGGTTACCGCCGCGATCCGCATAGCCTCGCTCGCGCCCGGGTCGAGCTCGACGGCCCAGTCGAGCGCCCGCTGCATGTGCGGAAAGTGGGGGTGCACCTCCGCCATCCAGGCCGTCGCCCTGTCGAGCAGCTCGGTCATGCGGTCACGGGCCGGGCCTGCAGCACATACAGCTCGCCGCCCTCGAAGGCCCACTCGATGTCCTGGGGGCCCCCGAGGCGCTTCTCGAGGTCATCTCCGAGGCCGGCGAGCTCGCTCAGCTCCTTCTGGCCGAGTGTGGACGCTCCGCCCTCCTCGGGACTCAGCTCCCGTTCGACGGTCCCGCCCTCCGGCCCGCTCACCACGGCGAGTGGCTGCACCGTCAGGCGCTCCTTCTTCAGCGTGCCGTCGCGGGCGAGGACGTAGTGGTCGGGGGTGACCAAACCCGAGACGCAGGCCTCACCGAGCCCAAAGACCGCCTCTACGACCATGCGATCGCGGCGTCGCTGGACCGGGTCGTTTGTGAACAGGACGCCGGCAACGTCCGCGTCCACCATCCGCTGCACGACCACCGCCATGCCCAGGTCGTCGAGCGAGCCCTTCTGCTCGCGGTAGAACAGCGCCCGCTCGCTGAAGAACGACGCCCAGCACTCGCGGATCCGCTCGAGCACCTCGGCCACACCACGCACATGCAGATAGGTCTCCTGCTGGCCGGCGAAGCTCGCCTCCTGCGAGTCCTCGGCGCACGCGCTTGAGCGCACCGCGACGGCGGGCTCGTCGCCCAGCTCGGCATAGGCGGCCTCCACAGCTTCGGCGACCTCGCCGGGGATGTCGCAGCCGGCGACCAAGTCGTGCACGCCTGCCTTGTCGTCAGCCAGTGCCTGCCGGAGCTCGTCGACCCGCGGGCCGAGCGCCTGGGCAAGCGTGTCCGCGTGCACGACGAAGCCGGGCGGGACCGGCAGCCCGAGCGCCGCCATACGCGCCAGCGAGGCGCCCTTGCCTCCGGCCGCCTCGACCTCCCGACAGGTCTCGTCGGCAAAGCCCAGGACCGTCATTCGTCCTCCACGATCGCGACGGCGCGCACCGGTGCGGCGGTCGAGCCCACCCATTTGACGGGCAGCACCACCAGCTGGAATCCGTGCGAGCGGCCGATCTGCTCGAGGTTCGTCAGGTTCTCGAGGTGCCAGTACTCCTCATCCCACATGACCCGGTGCGCCTCCCAGAACTGCTTGCGTTCGAACATGGCCCAGACGGGCGGGTCGAACGTGATGGCGTCGATGCCCATCATCCGCACGCCGCGCTCGATCAGCCACCGGGTGGCCTCCGCGGTCATCCCGCAGTGGTCGGTCTTGTAGCGCTCCTCGGTGTTGTAGGAGCCCGCCCCGGTGTGGATCAGGACGATGTCGCGTTCCTTGACCTCGTAGCCGATGCGGTCGAGCTCAGCCTCGATCTCCGCCGCGCTGATGCCGTGGCCGCTCTCGGCGGCGGTGAAGTCGAGCACGACTCCGTCGGAGATGCACCACTCGAGCGGGATCGTCTCCGGCCCGCCGGCGTCGGGCACGATGTGCTTGCGAGCGTCGCAGTGCGTGCCGACGTGGTCGTCGGTCACCACGAGGTAGTGCGCGGTGAGCGACGCCACTCCGTGCGCGGCGGCCCCGATCCGCTCGGCGAACTGCTCGTGGGTCTCGAGCACCGCCAGCGCCGGCGGCGGCACGCGCGGGAAGGTGAGCATGTCTGCGTGGACCGGCATCGAGAGGTCGACTATCCGGCTCACTGCGTCCCCTCCGTCAGGAGCTCGGCCGCGCCCATCAGGTGCTCGTGCATGGCCTCGGCGGCGGCGTCGGGATCGCGCCTGCGCAGGGCCTCGAGGACGGGCAGATGGCGCTCGGACAGGTGCACCAGGTCGATGCCCGGCCGCGACACGGTCAGGTAGGTCCGCGAGAAGGGCTCGAGCATCCGCCACTGGCGCTCGAGCGTGGCGTTGCGGGCAGCGTGGATGATCGTCGCGTGAAAGGAGGCGTTGGCCTGCGACTGGTCGTGGGCGTCGCCTCGCTGCGCCGCCTTGCGCATTCGCTCCAGCAGCTGGTCGAGCTCGGCGAGCTGGTGGTCGCCGATCCGCTCGGCGGCCAGGCGCGCCGCCAGCGCCTCCAGCGCCGCGCGAACCGGGAACGCATCGAGCAGCTCCTCGACCGAGAACGCGCGGACCGAGCAGCCGCGATTGGGCTGGTGGACTACGCAGCCAAGCTGCTCGAGGTCGCGCAGCGCCTCGCGCACCGGGCCCTGGCTCACACCGAGCTCCTGGGCGATGCGCGTCTCGACGATCCGGCTGCCGGGCTCGTAGCTGCCCTCGACGATCCGCTGCAACAGCACGTCCTTGATCTGCTCGCGCAGGTTCGGGCGGGCGAACGCGACTGCGGCGGCGCTGTCGCTCATCCCCCGCTCCGGCGTCTTATTACCGCGGCGATCAGGAGCAGGAGCGCGGCCGCGGCGGCCACGGGAGCCAGCCGGCGAACGAGCGCCTCGCGCCCGATCGCACCGAGGTCGAGCACGTCGTCGTCGCCTCGCTCGGGCAGTTCGCGCCGTTCGGCAGCCGCGGGCTCGCCCACGTCGGGGGCTCCTCCTCCGGCGGGCCAGCGCACACCCTCCTCGGTCGGCGGCGGCTCCGGGACATCGGGAGGCAGCGGGCCCGCCAGTGGGACTCCTTCGCCGCCCTCCGGCGCGGCCTGGCCCTCGGCCGCGCCGGGCGCCGCGGCGCTCGCGCTCTGTGCCGAGCGTCCGATCTCGGCCGCAAGGCAGTCGGCGAACTGCCCCATGAGCTTGGCGCTCACGTCCTGCATCACGCCGCGCCCGAACGAGGCGGCCGGGCCGGTCACGCGCAGGTCCGTGTCGACGGTCACCCGCGTGCCGCCGTCATCGGCCGGCTCCATCGTCGACGTGATCGTCGCCGTGGCGGTTCCCTGGCCGCGGCTGTCGCGGGCCTTGGCGCTCATCACCGCGCGCCGGGCCGACTCGTCGGCCTCCTCGATGTGGATCGTCCCCTGGAAGCTCGACGTGATCGGGCCCAGCCTCACCTTCATCGTGCCGCGGTACTCGTCGCCTTCTCCGGCCTCGATCGAGGCGCCGGGCAGGCACGGCGCGATGCGCGCCACGTCCAGCAGCACCGACCACACCTCGTCGGGCGAGGCGGGTACGACCAGCTCGTTGGTCAGCCTCATGACGCCTCCTCGCGGCTCAACCGAGGCCCCCGGCCTCGTCCACCATGGTCTCGTAGAAAGCGCGCTCACGGGACTCCAGGTTGGGGATGGCCTCACCGACCACGAGGCGCTGGAAGTGCTCTGAGTCCTGGTGTGCCTTGTAGCCCGCCTCGTCTGTGTATTGCTCGTACAGGTAGAACAGGCGCGGATCCTCCAGCGAGCGATTGGCCTGGTAGAAGACGTTTCCGGGCTCCTCGCGCGAGGGGCCCGTCATCTCCTCGATGATCCGCGCGATGCGGTCCTCCTCTCCCTCGTTCGCCCTCCACAGTGCCGACACCACGTAAGCCATTCAGTCCGTTCCCTTCTCCCCGATTCGGTTTCTGAGCACTCCGATTCCCTCGATCTCGAGCTCCACGACGTCGCCGGGCGCGAGCTCGCGGTCGAGCTCGAGCCCGGATCCGCCGGCGGCCGTGCCCGAGCCGAACAGCTCGCCCGGGTAGAGCGTCTGGCTGCGCGACGCGTAGGCGATCATGTCCGCGAAGCGCCAGTGCATCGAGGCGCTCGTGTCCTCGCCCCAGGTCTCGCCGTTCACCCGCACGCTCATGCCCAGGTTCTGCGCGTCGAGCTCGTCCGCCGTAACGATGCAGGGGCCGAGCACGTTCGAGCCATCCCAGTCCTTGGCCTTGCCGGGCCCCATCCCGATTGGCAGCTCGCGCGTCTGGACGTCGCGCGCCGAGACGTCGTTCCAGATCGTGTAGCCAAAGATGACGTCCGCGGCGTCCGGCGCCGAGACGTCGCGGCAGCGGCGCCCGATCACGCATGCCAGCTCGAGCTCGTGGTCGAGCCGATCGGTGAACGACGGCCAGGGGATCTCCTCCTCGGTCCCGATGACTGTGTCGGGCATGCCCTTGTAATAGGCGGGAACCTCGTACCACTCGTCTGGAATCGGCCGCCCGAGACGCCCAAGCGCGCCCCGGAGATGGCCCTCGAAGGCCAGGAAGTCGCGCAGCGAGCGCGGGCGCAGCGGGGCGAGCAGCCGGGCCCCGGCCACCTTGCGGCTCTCACCCGCGGGGGCGCCCGCCTCGATGAAGGCGACCATGTCACCGTCGAAGCCGACGTCGCTGACCGTTCCGTCCTCGAGCGATCCGACCCGCGGGCCGGCGCCGGCGTCGTAGGTCACGAGCCTCACGCCGCGGCCGCCCTTTGCACCGCAGCGCGGATCTTCACGTAGCAACCGCAGCGGCAGATGTTGCCGCCGAGGCCGTCGGCGATCTGGTCGTCGCTGGGCCGGGAGTTCTCCTCGAGCAGCCGCTTGGCCGTGAGCACCATGCCGGGCGTGCACCAGCCGCATTGGAAGGCGTGCTCGGCCTCGAAGGCCAGCGGCACCGGGTGCTCGGCGGGCAGCCCCTCGACGGTGGTGACCTCGCGACCCGATGCCTGCGCGGCCAGCAGCAGGCAGCCCGAGACCGGCTCGCCGTCGAGCAGCACGGTGCAGGCCCCGCAGATGCCGATGCCGCAGGTGGCGCGCACGCTCGACAGGCCCTCGCGGCGCAGGATGTCGATCAGCATCTCGTCCGCTTCACACTCGAGCGCGGCCGCCTTTCCGTTGAGCGCCAGCTCGAGCATCACGACGGCGCCACCGCTTCCAGCACCCGCTCGGACGTCATGGGCAGCTCGGTGAGCTCCACGCCGAGCGATGCGAGCGCGTTGCCGATCGCCGCGGGCACCGGGGGAAGCGCGGTCTCCCCGAGCCCGTGGGCCTCGGCGCCCTCGCGCTCGATCAGCTCGTGGCTCATCCGCCGGGGCAGGTCGCCCAGCGCGGGCACGCTGTAGTCGGAGAAGTTGGCGTTTGTGATCTGGCCGTCGGAGGCCTCGATCGACTCGACGAGCGCGGTCCCCAGGCCCATGATCATCGACCCCTCGTTCTGCAGCTCGGCGCCGGCGCGGTCGACGACCCGGCCGGCGTAGACCGCCGCGTGGAGCTGCTCGACGCTCACCCGGCCGGTCTCGCTGTCCACGCTCACGTGCGCGCCGGCCGCTCCCTGGTGCCAGTGGGTCGATGCGATGCCCTGGCCCGTATCGGGGTCGAGCCCGCCCTCGTTCTCGATCTCGCCGTAGCCGCGCTCGCCACCGCCCGCCTCCATGTCGGCGACCGCCTCGCGCAGAGCACGACCCATCATGTAGGTCGAGCGGCTCGACGTCGTGCGGGTGTCGAAGGGAGAGGAGTCGGTGTCGGGGTCGGGCACCTCGATCTGGCCGGGCTCGCAGCCGAGCAGGGCTGCGCCCTGCAGGCGCAGCGAGTCGCGGATCCCCTGGCCCATCTCGCAGGACGCGCTGCGGATCACATAGCCCACGGGCGTGCGCTCGACCGAGATCGCCGCTCGACTCGGCGTCTGCATCCCCTTGAGCAGCACGCACAGGCCCTTCCCGCGCGAGTCCTCGGCGTAGCCGATCGCGTCGGCCGCGGCCTGCAGGCATTCCTCGAAGTGGACGTCGTGCATCACCTCGCCGGTTGCGAAGCGGTCGCCGTCGCGCAGCAGGTTGCGCCGGCGAAGCTCGAGCGGGCTCATGTCGAGGCGCTCGGCCAGGCGGTCCATCGCCCGCTCGGAGGCCCAGACCGATTGCGTGGCGCCGTAGCCCCGGAACGCACCGTTGGGCGGAAGGTTCGTGTAGATGGCAAGCGCGTCCACGCGCACGTGCGGGATCCGGTAGGGGCCGACGCCCGCGTAGCCCATCTTGGTCGCGACGCCCGGGCCGCAGTCGGCGTACGCGCCGGTGTCCGCCCAGCAGTCGACCTGCTTGGCCACGAGCGTCCCGTCGCGGCGGGCCGCGATGCGCACGCGGACCACGGCGGGGTGGCGGTTGAGCGTCACGAACTCCTCGCCGCGATCGAGCACCGCCTTCACGGGCTTTCCGGCCTTGCGCGCGAGGCAGGCCGTCACGGCCTCC
Source organism: uncultured Thermoleophilaceae bacterium (assembly GCA_963762265.1). Lineage (GTDB taxonomy): Bacteria > Actinomycetota > Thermoleophilia > Solirubrobacterales > Thermoleophilaceae > JACVRW01. The sequence continues at coordinate 372,726 of CAVXKC010000008.1, forward strand.
AGGCGGGTGAAGGTCTTGGCGCCGAAGGAGCCGCCCATCGCCGGCGCGATCACCCGGATGCGCTCCGGCTCGATCCCGAACACCCCGGCGAGGTCGTCGCGCAGGTTGAACGGGGTCTGGGTGCCGGTGTGGAACTCGAGCCGCCCGTCGGGAGTCCAGGCCGCGAGCGTGGCGTGCGGCTCCATCGCGCTGTGCTGGGCGGACGCCGTGCGAAATGTCTCCTCGATCGTCACGTCCGCCTGCGCGAAGCCCTGCTCGACATCGCCGTGGACCAGCCGGAAGCGGTGGCAGACGTTGGTCTTGGCGAGCGGGCGCACGCCGATCGAGACCTCGTCCTGAGCCGAGGTCCCCGCGTCCGGATGAAGCAGCGGCGCGCCCTCGGCCACCGCGGCGATGGGATCGAAGACTGCGGGCAGCTCCTCGTACTCGACTTCCACCGCCTGCGCCGCCGCGCGCGCGGCCGCGCGCGTTGGTGCCGCGACGGCGGCGACGATGTCGCCGACGAAGCGCGCCGGATTCGCCAGGACGGTCTCGTCCTTGAGCTGGCAGCCGTAGCGGCCGAGCCCGGCGGTGTCCTCGGGAAGGAGTGCGACGCAGCCGGCTCCGAGCGCAGAGGCGTCGACGGAGAGCACGCGGCCGTGGGGCACCGTCGAGCGCACGAAGGCGGCGTGCCACATGCCATCGGCGGTGGCGTCCTGCGAGTAGGCGGTCAGCCTCATGCCAGCGCCTCCACCGCGCGGCGCACCTCGACGGCGATCACCTTGCGGCGGTACGCAGCGCTTCCGCGTGAGTCGCTCATCGGCTCGATGCCCTCCGCGTAGCGCCGGCCGATCTCCGACGCCAGCTCGTAGTCCGGCAGGCTCGAGTCCGCCAGGGCGCACACCTCGGCCAGCTCCTGCGGGCGCTCGGCGACCGCGCCCACCACGACGCGCAGCCCGACCGGGCCGCGCACCGCGGCCACCGCAACGCAGGGCCGGTCCTCGCTCGATCGCGAGCGGAACTTGCGGTAGACCGCCCGCTTCGGCGAGGGCGGCACGCGTACCTCGACGAGCAGCTCGTCCTCGGCGATGCAGGTCTCGTAGTAGCCGCGGATCAGCTCGCTCACTCCCACCGTGCGCTCGCCGCGCGCCGCGCGCAGCACCACTCGCGCGTCCAGTGCGGCCAGCACCGCGGGCGGGTCGGAGGCGTAGTCGGCATCGGCCATCACCCCGCCGACGGTGGCCTGATTGCGGACCCGCGGACTCGCCACCAGTGAGAACGCGCGCGCCAGCACCGGCCAGCCGTTCTGCACCGCCTGGGAGCGCTCGACCGCCCGGTGGCTGGCCATCGCACCGAGGCGCAGCTCGCCGTCGACGACCTCGATCCGGTCCAGTCCGGGCACTCGGCCGAGGCTGAGCAGCGCCTGCGGGGCGAGGAAGCCCTGGTTCATGAGGATGCCCAGGAAGGTCCCGCCGGCGAGCACGGTCGCTTCGGCGCGCGCGCTCGGCACGCAGCTCGAGGGCCTCCTCCAGGGTGTCCGGCGCCAGCCAGTCGGTCACGTCAGGAGAGGATTTCCACCACGCCGGTTGTGCCGTTCACGCGCACGCGGTCACCGGTGGCGATCCGGTCACCGGCGTTGGTCGTGCCCACGACCGCGGGTATGCCGAACTCGCGAGCGACGACCGCCGGATGGGACACCGCTCCGCCCGCCTCGGTGACGAGCCCGGAGATCTTCGTGAACAGGACCACCCAGGCGGGGTTGGTCATCCGGCAGACGAGGATCTCGCCGTCCTTCACCTGGTCGAACTCGTCCAAGGACTGGACATAGCGCGCCGGGCCCTCGACCACGCCCGGCGAAGCCGCGAGCCCGCGCACCTCGCCTGTGGTCGCCGGCTCGCCGGCGTGGAACTTCTCGGGGAAGCCCCAGAGCGCGTTGTAGGGGAAGTCGAGCGCGGTCTGGGTGGCGGTGCCGACCCACGACGGAGGGCGCTTCTCGTAGGCGTCCTCCTGAGCGTCGCGGCGGTCCCCGACCAGGGCGCGCGCGTCGAGCGCCTCCTGGTCTGCCATCAGGAGCCGCAGCTCGTTGTAGCGCAGGTACACGACGTCCTCGGCGTCGTCGAGCGTGCCCGTGTCCACGAGCTTGCGCCCGATCGCGATGAGCAGCAGGCGCAGACGCGCGTTCGTCCCCTGATCGATGTAGAAGTGGTGGTCGGGGGTGAGCGGGTTCATGCTGAGCGAGCGCTCGAGCGCCGCCTGCAGGTCGCCCCCCTCGACGCCGTCGAGCGCCTCGCGCTTGGCGGCCTCGAGGTCGTCGCGGACAGCCGCGATGTTCGCGGGGTAGTCGTAGTCGGTGGCGAGGTAGCCGCGCACCGCCTCGATCATCGGCGCCGGGTCCTCGCGCCAGGTCTTAAAGGCGAACTCGTGCGACCAGATCGCCTTGTAGCCGAACGCCTTCTGGTGGGCGACCACGCGCTCCTCCACAAAGCGCCGGCCGCGCTCGGTCCCATCGAGCGCGCTCATCACCTGGACCGCCGTCTCGCCCTCGAACGCGGCCGCGAGCTCGGAGTCGTCCTTGACCTCCTCCTTCATCTTCCAGAGATCCTCGATCGAGTCCCAGTTGCGGTCCTCGACGGAGCTCTGCAGACGGCCCATCAGGGCGGCAGCCGCCTCCCCCTTCTCCTCCTCGAGCAGGCCGTTCAGCGCCTGGGTCGAGGCGAACTGGGCGAAGTTGAGCATCCAGTGGATCTTCCAGTGGCGATCGTGGATGTCGATCGCGTCCTCGAGCAGGACGGCGAGCTCGATGAAGCCGGCGGCGTCGGTGTCGAAGCCGTCCAGGTATTCGAAGTTGCGCTCGATCTCGGGCCGCAGCCGGTCGCGCCACCAGTCGAGGAAGTTCTCCGCGTAGTGCGGCAGCACCCAGCCGAGGTAGGCGCCGATGGTGGCGGCGTGCTCGGGGTCGCGCGGCACGCGCGGCACATAGCGCGACTGGTACTCGGTCGCCTCGGAGTGGATGCGCGAGTCCGACGGGATCGCGGCCGTGTAGACGTAGCCGTTGATCTCCTTGGCGATCCAGTCACACGCAAAGGGGGTGCCAAAACGCCGGAACATGTGATCGCAGGTGAGCCACCAGCCGCCGATGTCGAAGAACATCGGCGACACCGGATTGGGACAGTGGAGGTCGTCGTAGATCCAGAAGAGCTCGTTCTCGCCCTGCTCCCACTCGATCGGGAACTCGTCGCTTCCTTGGAAGCTGCCGAGGACCTCCTCGCCGGCGCCGGTGACTGCCATCGCGTCTCCTCCTCGTGGTCGCTCTCCGGCGGCCGATCATAGATAATCGATGATTCAGGCGCAAGTGCCAGTTCTCGCGCGTTGCAAGGAACGTGGGTCCCGGGGTGCGTCGCGCTGCCTGGGCAATAAAAGGTTGGCCGGAAACGCGCTCGAAATCCGGTCCATTGTCGAGTTAGCGGTCCCAGGCAACGCTAACTCGACAACCAACGCCAAATCCGGCCGCACGGGAGCGCCGCGGCAACCCGTCCCACCCTTTATAGCCAGCCGTTGGCCCGAGTCCAAGCAACCCGGCCCAAGCAACCCAAGCGAGCCACACCGTCCTGGGTTTAGTGGCCACCGACCAGCAAAGTCAGCAACGCTGCCGGAAACGGAGCGCCACGGCAACCCGTCCCACCCTTTATAGCCCGCCGTTGGCCCGAGCCCTGGAGCCCGCGCCGCGGAGCCCGACCCCAACCGATCCCTCGCTACTCGCGCACGATCAGCACGGTCCCGGCGGCCAGCAGGGCGATCCCGAGCACCTTCTCCCACGTGATCGCCCGCTCGTCGAGGCCGAGGACCCCCGCTCGGTCCAGCACGACCGACAGGGCAAGCTGGCCGGCGATCACCGCGGCCGTTGTTCCTCCCGCACCCAGCTCGCGCACGGTGATCAGCGTCACCACCACGATCGCCGCGCCGCCGACACCGCCCAGAACCCAGACGTACCAGGCCACGGACTCCGCGCCCTCGTCGCCGCTGATCCCGCCCGCGACGGTGAACGTGAGCACCAGGATCACGGCGGTCCCGACGAGAAAGCTCACGAGCGCCGCGCCGAAGCTCCCCACCTGCCCCGAGATGACGTTGTTCGCGGGCGCCTGCGCGGCCACGAGCCCGCCGGCGGCCACCGTCAGGAGCACGGCGACTTCCTTGCTCACTTGGCCTCGAGCCAATTCTCGCCCGCGCCCACGTCGACCTCGAGCGGCGGGTCCATCTCGAACGCGCCCGCCATCTCGCGCCGGACGATCTCCGACGCCGCGTCGACCTCGTCCTCGGGGCCCTCGTAGAGGAGCTCGTCGTGTATCTGCAGGACGAGCCGGGTCGAGAGCCCGCCATCGCGCAGCTCGTCGCGGCAGCGCACCATCGCGACCTTGATGATGTCGGCGGCCGTTCCCTGGATCACCATGTTGACCGCGAGCCGCTCACCCAGCGAGCGCGTCTGGAACTGGCGCGAGCGCAGCTCGGGGACCCGGCGGATCCGGCCGAACAGCGTGGCCACGTACCCCTCCTCGCGGGCGCGCTCGATTGTCTCGTCGATGAACTGCTTGACCTTGGGGAAGCGCTCGAGATAGGCGTCGATGAACTGCTGCGCCTCCTCCTGTGGGATCTGCAGGCGGTCGGCCAGGCCGTAGGCCGACAGCCCGTAGACGATCCCGTAGTTGACCATCTTCGCCTTCGAGCGCGTGCCGGGGTCGGTCCGGCCGCCCAGGATCGCCTCCGCAGTGGCGGTGTGCACGTCCTCGCCGCGGCGAAAGATGTCCTTGAGCACGGGCTCGTCGGCTATGTGGGCGAGCAGCCGCAGCTCGACCTGTGAATAGTCGGCCGAGATCAACCGGTATCCCTTCTCGGCGACGAAGCAGGCGCGGATCTCGCGGCCCTGCTCGGTTCGGATCGGGATGTTCTGCAGGTTGGGGTTGGTGCTCGACAGCCGCCCGGTTGCCGTGGCGGTCTGATTGAAGGTGGTGTGCAGGCGCCCGTCGTCTGCGATCAGCTCGGGAAAGGCGTCGAGGTAGGTCGACTTGAGCTTGGTCACCTCCCGCCACTCCTCGATCGCGGGGATGATCTCGTGCTCGCCGCGGATCGCCTGCAGGACGCGGGCGTCGGTCGAGAACCCGGTCTTGCCGCGGCGCTTTCGCGAGAGCTTGAGCTTGTCGAAGAGGATCGGCGCGAGCTGCTGGGGCGACCCGATCGTGAACTCCTCCCCGGCCAGCGTCCAGACCAGGCGCTCGAGCTCGTAGGCGCGCGCGTTGAAGCGCTCGCTGATCTCGCGGAGGCGGCCGACGTCGAGCTTTACCCCCTGGCGCTCCATCTCGACGAGCACGTCCACGAGCGGCAGCTCGATCTCCTCGAAGAGGCTTGTGAGCCCGTCCTCGTCGAGGCGCTCGCGCTGGCGCTCGGCGAGCACCCGTGTGAGCGCTGCCCGGCGGGCCGCGCCCTCCGCACCGTTCGCGCGCTGGGCGCCAGCGCCCGGCTCGGCCGGGTGCGCAGCGATCATCTTCACTCGCGCGCCCAGGCCGGCCTCGGTGGCCAGCTCGTCGAGCGGATAGCCGCGGCGCGCGGGATCGATCAGGTAGGCCGCGACCATCGTGTCGTGGGCCAGCGGCGGCGCCTCGCAGGGCTCGTCGGCCATCGCGATCGTCTTCCAGTCGTGTGCCACCACCGGGCGCTCTCCGCGAGCCATGGCGAAGGCGGCGAGCGTCTCGGCCTCGGAGACGAGCACCTCGCCCCCCGCCCACCCCGCCACGGCGAGCGGGCCGCGCGGTGCGGCCCCGTCGAAGTCGAACGCGCCCTGAGCCGAGCCGCCGGCGGCGGGGGTCGCGGCCACCGGGACCTCGAGCTCGGCCGCCTCGGCAGCCGCCTCCTCCTCCGCCGAGAGCTCGGCGTCCGGGTCCTCGGGCTCGGCCGCCGCCACGGTCTCGTCGGGTTCCTCGCCCGGCCGCAGCGCGGCGAACGACACCAGCTCGCCGTCCAGCTCCCCGAGCTCGGCCAGCGCCACCTGGCGCGCCTGCAGCTCGATCACCTCCTCGACCCGTTCCGCGGGCGCCGCCCCGTCCTCGCCGAGCGCCTCCTCGAGGCGCTCGAGGGGAGCACGCAGCTCGAACTCCCTGAAGGTCTCGCGCAGGCGCGAGCGATCGGGCTCGCGCGCGATCACGCGGTCGAAGTCGACGTCGACGTCCACGTCGCGCACCGCGGTTGCGAGCTGCTTGGAGATGCGCGCGTTCTCGGCGTGCTCGGCCAGGTTCTGCTTGCGCTTGGCTCCCGAGATCGACTCGATGTTGGACAGCACGCCCTCGAGGTCGCCCCACTCCTGCAGCAGCTGGGTGGCGGTCTTCTCCCCGATGCCGGGCACGCCCGGGATGTTGTCGGAGGTGTCGCCCTTGAGCCCGACGAAGTCCGGCACGAGCTCGGGCGCGATGCCGTAGCGGTCGATTACGGCGTCGCGGTCGTAGATCTTGGTGTCGGTTACGCCGCGCCCGGTGGCCATCACGCGCACGCCGGGCTCGATCAGCTGGAAGAGGTCGCGGTCGCCGGTCAGGACCATCACGTCGATGCCCTGCGCGCGCGCCTTTCCGGCCAGCGTGGCGATCACGTCGTCGGCCTCATAGCCGTCGACCTTGATGTTCTCGTAGCCGAAGGCGTCCACCAGCGGATGCATGTGCGGCCACTGCTCGGAGAGCAGGTCAGGGCGCTCCTCGCGGTGGCCCTTGTACTCCTCGTAGATCTCCTTGCGGCCGGACATGCCGGCGTCCCAGACGACAAGCGTCGGCTTCACGCCGTACTCGGAGATCATCTTCACGAGCATCGAGGCGAAGCCCAAGATGGCGTTCGTGGGCTGGCCCTTGGAGGTCGCGATCGACTCGGGAAGGGCAAAGAATGCGCGGTAGACGAGGCTGTTTCCGTCGATCAGGAACAGCTCACGGGGGGTCGCTGCGGCCACCGCTCAACCCTATCGACGGGACCCCGCTCGTATCATCGCCTCCGTGGCCACTCCATCCGCACAATTCTCGCTCACCCTGAGGGTCGCGCTGCCGCAGAAGTCGGGTGGCGCGCTTGGGAAGGTCACCGCGGCGATCACGCGCGCCGGCGGCTCGATCCTCGCCGTGGACACGCTCGACGCAAAGGGCGATCGCACCCTGCGCGAGATCACCGTCGAGTGCTCCAGCGTGGGGCATCGCGGCGACGTGGTCAGCGCCGTGCAGTCGGTGCGCACGGCCCAGGTGGTCGAGATCATCGACCGGACCTTCCAGGTCCATCGCCGCGGGAAGATCCACACCGGCCTGAACATCCCGCTCAAGTCGCGCGACGATCTCTCCATGGCCTACACGCCCGGCGTGGCGCGCGTCTGCACTGCGATCGCGGAGAACCGCCAGAAGGCCTTCAAGTACACGATCAAGGCGAACACGGTTGCCGTGGTGTCCGACGGGACGGCCGTACTCGGACTCGGCGACATCGGACCCGAGGCGGCCATGCCGGTCATGGAGGGCAAGGCGATGCTCTTCAAGGAGTTCGCCGACGTCGACGCCTTTCCGATCTGCCTCAACACCAAGGACACCGACGAGATCGTCGAGACGGTCATGCGCATCTCGCCGACCTTCGGCGGCATCAACCTGGAGGACATCTCCTCACCGCGCTGCTTTGAGATCGAGCAGCGCCTCCAGGCGGCGCTCGACATCCCCGTCTTCCACGACGACCAGCACGGCACCGCGATCGTGACCCTCGCGGCGCTCATCAACGCTTGCCGGCTGACCGGCCGCGCGATGGAGGACCTGGAGGTGCTGATGGTCGGCGCGGGTGCGGCCGGCGTGGCGGTGGCCAAGATCCTGATGGACGCCGGGGTGCGCTCGATCGTCGCCTGCGACCGCGTCGGCGCCATCCACACCGGCCGCGACGACTACGCGGCGGGCTCGATGAACGCCCCCAAGCGCTGGCTGGCCGAGAACACCAATTCCGCTCACCGCAACGGGACGCCGCGGCAGGTGATCGAGGGAACCGACCTCTTCCTCGGCCTCTCGGGCCCGGGCATCATCGACGCGTCCGACCTCCAGAAGATGAACCCCGAACCGTTCGTGTTCGCGATGGCAAACCCGAATCCGGAGGTGCGCCCCGAGGACGCCGAGCCACACGTGCGCGTGATGGCCACCGGTCGCTCGGACTACCCGAACCAGATCAACAACGTGCTCGCGTTCCCGGGCGTGTTCCGCGGCGCGCTCGACGCCCGCGCCACCGCAATCACCGAGGCGATGAAGCTGGCCGCCGCGAAGGGCATCGCCAGCGTGGTCGAAGACGACGAGCTCGACGAGGAGTACATCATCCCGAGCGTCTTCAACCGCGACGTGAGCCGCGCGGTCGCCAGGGCCGTACAAGAGGTTGCGGAGCGCAGCAGCGTGTCGGCCGCCGAACCGGAGCAGCCGACCGTGGAGCGCGCCGTCATCACTTGATGCGGATCACCCTCAGCGGAGCCACGGGAACAATCGGATCGGCGGTCGTGCGCGAGCTGCGCGAGCGCGGCGACGAGGTCACCGCGCTCTCGCGCGACGCGGGCCGGGCGCGGGAACGCCTCGGAGTCCCCGCGGCCGAATGGAAGGACCCGAAGGCCGAGCGGCCGCCGCTGGAGGCGCTGCGCGGCCGCGACGCGGTCGTCCACCTCCTGGGCGAGACCGTGGCCCAGCGCTGGTCGCCCGAGGCCAAGCGCGAGATTCGCGACTCGCGCATCCTGTCCACGCGGTTGCTCGTGAGCGCCCTCGGCGAGCTCGGCGAGGACGAGCGGCCGCGGGTGCTCGTCTCCCAGTCGGCCACCGGCTGGTACGGGCCGCGGGGCGACGAGCGCCTCGACGAGGACGAGCCCGCGGGCACCGATTTCCTCGCCGAGATCGTGCGCGACTGGGAGGCCGAAGCCAAGAACGCCGCCCAACTCGGGCTGCGGGTGACGCTGACGCGTACGGGGGTCGTGCTCGCGCCCGGCGCCGGCGCGCTCGAAAAGATGCTGCCTTTCTTCAAGATCGGGATCGGCGGGCCGGTGGCGGGCGGCGCCCAGTACGTCCCGTGGGTGCACCTCGACGACGTGAGTGGAGCGATCGTCGCCTGCGTGGACGGCGTGTCGAGCGGCCCCGTCAACGTCACGGCGCCCGAGCCCGTGACCAACAAGGAGCTCTCGAAGACGCTCGGGAGGGTCCTGAAGCGGCCGGCCTTCGCGCCCATTCCCGCGCTGGCGGTCAAGACGCTCTACGGCGAGATGGCCACGATCGTCACCACCGGCCAGCGTGCGATCCCCAAGCGCATCCTGGAGGCGGGCTACGGCTTCCGCCGGCCCGACCTCGAACCGGCGCTGCGATCGGCTACTTAGCCTCTTTTTCGCGCAGGGCGTGCTGCTCGGCTCGCAGCTCCGCGACCGTCTTGCCGCCGCTTCCGAACGGCCCCTGGAGCTTCCAGCGCGAGTCCTTCTTCGCCGGCCATAGCAGCCAGATGATCGCGCCGACCACCGACAGGAGTAGCCCGAACGCCAGCCCCAGCTTCTCGCCGTAGCCCTTCCGGGCGGACAGGTAGGAGGCGATGATCGCCGAGGCCAGCCAGGCGTAGGTGAGCCAGAGTGCCTGCGCGCCGATAACTGCGAGGAGGTCCATCATCACGCTCCGAGGTAGGCCTTCTGGACGTCGGGGTTGGTTCGCAGGGCGCTCGACTCGTCCTCGAGGGCGACCGTGCCGGTCTCGAGCACGTAGCCGCGCTTGGAGACCTCGAGCGCGTAGTTCGCGTTCTGCTCGACCAGCAGGATCGTCGTGCCCTGGCGGTTGATCTCGGCGATCGTCTCGTAGATGCGCTCGACCAGGATCGGGGCGATACCCATTGACGGCTCGTCGAGCAGCAGCAGCTTGGGGTTGGCCATCAGCGCGCGCCCGATCGCGAGCATCTGCTGCTCGCCGCCGGACATCGTGCCGCCCTTCTGCTTCTCGCGCTCTTTTAGGCGCGGGAAGAGCGAGTAGACGCGATCGCGGTCGTTGGAGATCTCTCCCGCGTCCTTGCGCAGGTAGGCGCCGAGGTCCAGGTTCTCGCGCACGGTCATGCGCGGGAACACGTGTCGGCCCTCCGGCGAGAGCGAGATGCCGCGCTGCACGATCTCCTGCGGAGGCACCTCGCCGATCTCCGTGTCCTCGAACTTGATCGAGCCCTCGCGCGGCGGCGTCAGCCCCGAGATCGAGCGCAACGTCGTGGACTTGCCCGCGCCGTTGGACCCGATCAGCGTGACGACCTCGCCCTCCTCGACGGTCAGCGAGATGCCCTTGAGAGCCTCGATGTTGCCGTAGAAGGTGCGGATCTCGCTGACCTCGAGCAGGGCCATCAGGCGGGGCTCTCCCCTTCGCCCGACCCCCTGCGCCGCGCGGCACCTTCCTCGGCCTCCTTCTCGCCCTGCTTGCCGAGGTAGGCCTCGACCACGCGCTCGTTCTTGCGCACCTCCTCGGGGGTTCCCTCCGCGATCTTCTGGCCGTGGTCGAGCACGGTGATGTACTCGGACACGCCCATCACCACCGACATGTCGTGCTCGATCAGCAGGATCGTCAGGCCGCGCTCGTCGCGCAGCTTGTGCATGAAGTCGGTCAGCGAGGCGGACTCCTGGGGGTTCATGCCCGCGGTGGGCTCGTCGAGCAGCAGCAGCTTCGGGTCGGAGGCCAGCGCGCGCGCGATCTCCAGCCGGCGCTGGTCGCCGTAGGAGAGGTTCACCGACAGCTGGTCGTGCTGGCTCTCGTCGATCCCGGAGTAGCTGAGCGTCTCGCGCGCCTTGGCCTCGACGTCCCGCTCCTCCTTGTTCACCCACGGCATGTGCAGGATCGAGCCGAACAGCCCGGCCCGCATGCGCGAGTTCTGGCCGACCATGACGTTCTCGAGCGCGCTCATGGTGCCGAACAGGCGGATGTTCTGGAAGGTCCGCGCCACACCGTCCTTCATGATGCGGTCGGGCCGGCGCCCGGTGACGTTCTTGCCGGCGAAGGTGACCTGTCCGTAGGTGGGCTTGTAGAGCCCGGTCAGCATGTTGAAGAAGGTGGTCTTGCCGGCTCCGTTCGGACCGATGATCGAGACGATCGAGCGTTCGGGGATCCTGAAGTTGACGTCCTCGACTGCGACCAGCCCGCCGAACACCTTCGTGATGTGCTCGGCGGTGAGCAGATCGGTGCCGTCGCCCGCGCCGGAGCCCGAAGCTGCCTGCTCGGCCGGCTCTGGGTTCGGGTCGCTCACCTGGCCCTCGCCTCGAAGGTTGAGTCGCTCGGGCCGAGCTCGGTGTCCGCGACCCCGATGCCCTCCCTGAGCTCGAGCTGCCGTCTTCGCTCGGGGATCAAGCCCTCGGGCCTGACCACCATCATGATCACGAGCAGGAAGCCGAAGATGCCGAAGGACAGCTCGGTCAGGTCGAAATCGAGGCCGAGCTTCTGCGGGTAGTCGTTGAAGACGTCGGGGATCAGGTTGAAGTTGATGAACGTCAGCACAACGGCGCCGAGCATCACTCCCTCGATCGAGCCCAACCCACCAAGGATGACCATGGCAAGTATGAAGATCGAGAACGAGAACTGGAACTGGTCAGCGTTGACCGTGTTCAGGTAAGACCCGAGGAACACCCCCGACATGCCGCCGAAGGCCGCGCCGGTGCCGTAGGCCATCAGCTTGGTCTTCACGAGCGGAACTCCCATCGAAGCCGCGGCCACCTCGTCCTCGCGCAGGGCGATCCAGGCCCGGCCGAGGCGCGAGTCGCGCAGCCGGAAGTTCACGAACAGGACAAGCACCACCAGCCCCAGCGCCACGAAGTACCACGGTCTGAGCTCGAGCCCGGTAAAGGGTTCGACGAAGGGCAGGTTGATCTTGTCGATCGGCGTGATGCCCTGGCGGCCGTTGGTGAGCTTCTCCCCGGCGATCGTGATCTCGTCCCCGTTGATGACGATCCGGCCGACGATCTCGCCGAAGGCGAGCGTCACGATCGCGATGTAGTCGCCGCGCAGGCGTAGGGTGGGCAACCCGATCAGCATGCCGGCGGTAGTGGTCACTCCCACGGCGATGATCAGCACCAACAGGAAGTTCAAGTGGACGCCGGGCAGGTTCGAGGCGGGCTCGCCCACCAGGAAGGACCAGCCCTCGCCCCCGCCGGCGTTGAAAAAGAAGCCGGACATGAACCAGCCGGAGGTCAGGGCGCCGAGGGCGTAGAAGGCCACGTAGCCGAGGTCGAGCAGCCCCGCGAAGCCGACGATGATGTTCAGCCCGAGCGCCATCACCGTGTACGCGAGCGCGAGCGTCATGTCTTCGATGAACCCGGACCCCGAGTCGTGGAAGAAGGGCAGGATGATCGCCCACACCAGGAGCCCCACGACCGTGCCGCGCACAACCCACTTGTTCGCTCCGAAGACCGTGCGCAGGGCGATGAGCAGCCAAACGACGAACGCCATGAACAGGTCCATCTCGATCTGGTCGGCCATCCAGAGCGTCACCACCAGGCCGGCGCCGAGAGCGATGAGCGTGCGGCGATCGGTGTTGAGCTCGGTACCGCGTTCTCTTTCGGCGGTGGCGCTCATCCGGCCTCGCGGGTCTCCTCCCCGAGCAGGCCCTGCGGCTTGAAGACCATGATCAGCACGAGGTAGGCAAACACGATCGCGGGCGTCCACTGCCCGCCGATCCGGTTATCGGAGATCTGCTGGATTACCCCGATGATGAGGCCGCCGAGCACGGCGCCGTGGAGGTTCCCGATGCCTCCCATGACGGCCGCGGTGAAGGCGATCAGGCCCGCCTGGAAGCCCTGGAAGAACCAGATCGTGGTCTGGTAGAGCGCGTAGATCAGGCCGGCGGCGCCGGCCATGAGACCGCCGAGGACGAACGTCAGCGAGATCGTGGTATCGACGTTGATGCCCATCAGCCGCGCGGCCTCCGGGTCCTGCGCGGTGGCGCGCATGGCGCGGCCGAGCCGGCTCTGGGAGATGAAGGTGGTGAGCAGCAGGACCAGCGGGATCGTGGCCGCGACCGCGAGCACGTCGCCCTGCGAGATGGAAACGCCCCCGATGCTGAACAGCTCCTTCTGGGCGTTGATCAGGTCGGGGATGCCCTCCGGCGAGCCGCCGATCCAGAGGATGCCTACGTTCTGCAGGATGAAGGAGAAGCCGACCGCCGTTATCAACGGCGCCAGCTTGGGCGCCGATCTCAACGGCCGGTAGGCCACGCGTTCGATCATCGTGTTGAGGGAGCCGCTGGCGAGCATCGCCAGGATCAGCGTCACGAGCAGGCCCAGGACCAGGCCGCCGGTCCCGGTGGCCGTGGTCAGCCCGAGGGTGCCGAAGAGGCCGGCCGACACCAGCGAGCCGATCATGAACACCTCGCCGTGGGCGAAGTTGATCAGCTCGATGATGCCGTAGACGAGCGTGTACCCGAGCGCGACGAGCGCCCAGATGGAGCCGTTGGAGATCCCGTCGACGATGTTGTTGCCGAGCCGGGAGAGGTTGCCGTCGTCAGACAGATCCTGGATGCCGTAGTACACCGGCATGATGAGGAGAAGCGCAATCAGCCCGTAGTCGCTGATGTAGCCCTGCACGCGATCGCGCGTGTTTCTCTGGACCGGCATGCGGGCGGCTTCCGTGCTTGCCTCCAGAATCCCTCCCCCCTCAGTCGCTCGTGGCGCTGGACACTATCCCTCTGCGAGCGACTTCTATCAGACAAAGGGGGCGGACCGAAAGGCCCGCCCCCTTTTGCTGCAGCACTACGGCCTACGGCTCGATCAGTCGGCGGCCTGGATCGTCTTGCTGAAGGTGAGCGCTCCACCCTCAACCGTGTAGATCCCGTAGTCGGTGAGCGTGGTGTCACCGTTCTCGTCGATGTCGTAGGTGCCGAGCACCGACTCGCGACCCTTCGTCTGGAAGAGCGCGTCGATCATGGCCTGCTTGTCGGTGCAGTCCGCACCGAGCTCCGTGCAGGTGTCCAGCACGAGCTTCATGGCCTCGTAGCCGTAGATCGAGTACGGATCGGGGTTGGGCTCGTTGTACTCCTTCTCGAAGTCCGCGAAGAACGCCTTGCCGTCCGGCGGGTACTCGTCGGGCGACAGGGTGGCCACCGACAGCTGGGTCTTTGCGCCCACGTCTTCGGGGATGCCGCCCTCGGCCGGATCGGCGAAGCCGGACTCGGCCACACCGTCAGGTCCGTAGAGCTTGGCGTCCGGGACAGCCGCCGACACGTCCTTGTAGAGCTGCACGGCACCGTTCGCCGTGATGCCCGAGTACAAGAAGCAGTCCACGCCTTCGGCACTCATCTTCGACGCCTGAGAGCGGAAGTTCGGGGCCTTGGGGTCGATTCCCTCGTTGCCCACGAGCGTGACACCCTGGTCCTTCGCCGAGATCTCGATGTTACGCGCGAGGCCGGCGCCGTACACCTCCTTGTCGTTCAGCACGTAGGGCTTGGTGCAGCCGTCTTCCTTCATGAGCGTCACCAGCGCGGCGGCCTGAATGTCGTCCGCAGGCACGATGCGCAGGTAGTTACGGTTGCCCGTCGGGTAGAACTTGTCCGGCTCCCCCGGCAGCGAGCCGGGCTTGTCCGTGGTCAGGCCCACGTAGGTGTTCGCCGGGCTGATCTGCGCGACCGGGACCTCGTTGAGCAGCGGGATCGAGACCGCGCTCGCCCCCGAGTTGAACTCGCCGATGTAAGCCACGGCGGCGTCGTCCTGAGCGACCTTGCGTGCGTTGGCCTGAGTGGCCTCGGGCGTCCAGGTGCCCGCCTGCGCGGTCGAGTCGTCCAGCGACGTGTACTTGACGGTGATGTCACCGGCCTTGTTGCCCGCCTGCTTGAGGGCGAGCTTGATGCCATCGACCATCGCCGTGGTCTGCGGGCGCGACGCGCCCTGCAGCGGGAGTGACGAATAGACGTTTACCGTCCCGCCACCGCTATCGCCGCTGTCTCCGCTGCTGCCGCCATCGTCGTCGTCGTCGCCACAGGCAGTTGCGCCAAGGGCGAGGGCGGCGAGGAGGCAGCTAAAGACTGCCAGCCAACGTACTCGCAAGATGTTCCCTCCTAATGGGAGTTGAGGTCCAGCCTGCGCCGGATCCTAGGCACCGTTTCGGCTTGCGTGTAACCAGGCGGGTCGGCTTAACGCGGAGTCAATCTGCCTTCATGGCTCCACAGTCCGCACGAATTCGAAGCGCCCCTCGCGTAATGCCCACACCGAAAACCGCTGTGTGTCGACGTCTCCGGTGCCGCGCATGAGGTAAGCGCCGAGGGCGGATTCGCGGATGCGGGTGCGCGTGCCGGCCCGGCGTACGCGCTCGCGGTTGGGGCCTCCGGCGCGGATGGCGTCGAGCACGAGGCGCATGGCTTCGTAGCCGTACAGGGCCTCGGCCCGGGCCGCCTGCGGGCCCGCCACGCGAGCCACTCGGGCGAGCAGGCGCCGCCCCTCGGCGGTCAGCTCACGTCGCGGCGGCATGGCGCCCAGCGCCCGCACCGTCGCGGGCGCCGCCGGGGTCCGGGCCGCCGGATCGCGCGCCAGCAGGCCCGCGGTCGCGTACACGGGAACCCCCGGCAGGCGCGCCTCGATCTGGGCAAGCATCCGGCCGGTGCCCGGGCCTGCGATCCCCGCGTAGACCACCAGGTCCGGGCGGCCCTCGGCCAGGCGCCGCGCAACGTCGGGGATCTCCTCAACCTCGCCGAGGTACTCCTCGAAGCGCACGGGCAAAGGTCCGTCGCGCCTGCCCAGGGCGACAAGCTGTCCGGCGAGCTCGCGGCTGTAGATGTCGGCGTCGAAGACCAGAGCCATCCGGCTGGCGCCACCCTGGCGCGCGAGCTCGAGCAGCGTCTCGGCGAGCAGGTCGTCGTTCGGGACAAGGCGCGCGAAGCTCCGCGAGCCGGTGGGGTAGTAGCGCTCCGGGCCGGCGCGCGGGCGGCCGATCGGTGTCTGGGTGAGGCTCGTGAGCGAGTCGGTCGGCGAGACCTGCAGCAACCCGGCATCGTTGGTGATCGGCACCGACACCGCCGAGGCGCCGTAGTCGAGCTCGCCCAGGTAGGCGATCGCCCTGGGGTCGTCGGCGGCTCGCTCGGCGTTCGCGCTGACGCGGTCGGGGCTCCACGCCGCCCCGTCGCGGTCGGCGGCGCCCTCCTCGATGAGATTGACCCGCAGCCCGCCCGCCCGCCCGTGGGCGTCCTCGAGCGCGAGGCGCTGCCCCGCCGCCACGGCGCGCGCGGCCGGCGCGGATACCCCTGTACGGGGCAGGCTCGTGTACACGGTGACCGTGTCGCCCGCGATACGCGAGCGGCGCTCCGCCTGGCCGAGGCATCCGCTCAGCGCGAGGACGGCGACCAGCGCCGAGAGTGTTGCGGTCCTGGGCAAGCAGCCCATTCTGCCTGGTGGTCTTTATTGTGCCCGTCGTGCGCGTCGGAGTGCTCACGGGAGGAGGCGACTGCCCAGGCCTGAACGCGGTCATCCGAGCCATCGTCCGACGGGGGATCGACGGCCACGGCCACGCCATCATCGGCTTCCAGGACGGCTGGCGGGGTCCGCTCGAGAACGCCTACGAGGAGCTGACGATCGAGTCGACGCGCGGCATCCTTCCGCGCGGAGGCACGATCCTGCGCTCGTCTCGAACCAACCCGTTCAATCGCGACGGCGGCGCCGAGCAGATCGCCGAGAACCTGCGCACGCTCAACCTCGACGGGCTGATCGCGATCGGCGGCGAGGACACGCTCGGCGCAGCCGCCCGCCTCTACGGCGAGCACGGCCTGCCGGTGATGGGCGTTCCGAAGACGATCGACAACGACCTCGGCGGCACCGACATGACCTTCGGTTTCGACACCGCCGTGCAGATCGCCACCGACGCGATCGACCGCCTCCACACGACCGCCGAGTCCCACAACCGCGTGATGATCGTCGAGGTGATGGGCCGCCACGCGGGATGGATCGCCCTCCACTCCGGGATCGCCGGAGGGGCCGACGTGATTCTGATTCCCGAGCAGCCGTTCGACATCGACGAGGTGGTCCGGCTGATCAACCGCCGCCATTCGCGCGGGCGCTACTTCTCCATCGTCGTTGCCGCGGAGGGCGCGGTTCCCAAGGAGGGAACAATCGAGATCATCGGCGGCGACAAGGACGAGTTCGGCCATGAGCGGCTGGGCGGTGTCGGGCAGCTGTTAGAGCGAGAGATCGGGAAGCGCACCGGCTTCGAGACGCGCGCGACCGTGCTCGGTCACATCCAGCGCGGCGGCACGCCCACCGCCTTCGACCGAGTGCTGGCCACCCGCCTCGGGCTCGCGGCGATCGACGCCGCGGACGAGGGGCGCTGGGGCATGATGCCCGCTCTCAAGGGCACGAAGATCGAGCTGGTCGCCCTCGAGGAGGCGGTCGCCGACTTGCGCACCGTCCCCCCCGACGAGTACGCCGCCGCCGAGGCCTTCTTCGGCTGAGCGCGAGCCCAAAAAGGCCTGGACGCCGCTTGCCTGACGAGTTTGGTCGGTCATAGGCCCCCAAAGTCGTCAGCGAAGCTGGGTCGGGAGCGCTGCAAGCAACCTCTCTCACCCTCTTAGCCCGCCGTTGGCCCGAGCCCAGAGGCGCACCATCGAGACAGAGGGCCGGAATCAGTCGGCTAGTAGATGCCGCCCTTGTCCTCGGGCGCGGCCTGGCGGCCGAGCATCTGATCGACAAAGGGCCTGATCATCACGATCGCGGCCGCGATGACCACCATGAAGACCGTGACCAGGAAGGCGTCGAAGGCCTTGATCCCAAACGACCAGGCCACGATCCACCAGACCAGCCCCACGGTCAGCGTCACGAGGACGGTCACCGGGCGTCCCTTCGCTGGGCCAGGGAGCTCGATTTCTCGGCAACCACGCGCCGCGCCTTGGTGGCGGCGTTGAAAGCGCTCTTCAGGCCGCGTTCGGCGCGCGAGTCCTGCGGCGGCATCAGGCCGATCTGGCGCGCGAAGGCCATGCCGTCGTAGTACGCGGCGGCGCTGACGTTCTCGGCGTCCTCGACCTCGATCAGGTCGAGGCCGCGCAGGTCGATCCGCTTGCCGGTGGCCTCGACACCCTGAAACGGCTCACCGGCGAAGGTTCCCGTCATGCGCCACTCGACCGCGGCCTCGCGCTCGCCGGCCACCACCCGGGTGACCGTCGTCTCGAGGTCCGGCACCGCGGCAAAGAGCTCGCGGAACATGTCGGTGATCTCCTCGCGCCCGCGCAGCACGCCGAGCGGCACGATGTCCGCCACGCCGTCCTCGCGCCAGTGCTGGGCCATCCTCAAGGCGTCGCGCGCTGACAGTGCATCGAAGTAGCTGCGGACGTGCGCCTCGACCACCTTGCGCCTCGTGATCCTGCGTCGCCCCTTCTTGGGCGCCGCCGCGGTCTCGGCAGCCGACCCGCTTTTCGCCTGGGTGGCCATCGTGGGGCCAGCCTACCAGCGATCGGGGTAGTTCAGCCGCGGGTTGGCGCGTACTCAGCGCAGGGCTTCTGCCAGCTCGCCGATCAGGGCGCCGACCGCTTCGGGACCGCCCTCCCCGGCCGCGCGCACCACCCGGCTGCCCACGATCACGCCGTCGGCCACCTCGGCGATCGCCCGCGCGTGGGCCGAGGTCGAGATCCCGAACCCCACGGCCACCGGGACGTCGCTGGCGGCGCGCACGCCGGCGACCGTGTCGGCCAGCCCCGGCGGCAGATCGGCTCGCTCGCCGGTCGTGCCCGTCAGCGACACGGTGTAGACGAAGCCGCGGGCATCCGCCCCGATCTCGGCCACCCGTTCGGGCGTGGTGGTCGGCGCCACCAGCGGCACCAGCGCCAGTCCTTCGGCGTCGCAGGCTCCGCGCACCTCGCCCGCCTCGTCGTGCGGCAGGTCGGGCACGATCAGCCCGGCGGCTCCCGCCGCTGCCGCGCGCAGCGCGAAGGCCTCGGCGCCGGCGGCCATGATCAGGTTCACGTAGACCATCAGGACGACGGGCAGCTCGGCCGCGAGGCGCTCGCACACGCGCAGCACTCCGTGCGGGGTGGCGCCGGCGGCCAGCGCCTCGGTGCCGGCGGCGTGAATCACGGGCCCGTCGGCGAGCGGATCGGAGAAGGGGATGCCGAGCTCGATCAGGTCGGCGCCGGCCGCGGCAGCCGCCAGGCCGGATCGGGTCGAGGAGTCGAGGTCGGGGTACCCGCCCATCAGGTAGGGCATCAGTGCCGCTCGCTTGCCGTGGGACGAGAAGGCGGCAGCGATGCGATCGACGCCGGTGGCCGCGACGCTCACGCGCGCGGGTCCTCCCCGAGCGCGAGCACCTCGGCGAGGTCCTTGTCGCCGCGACCGGAGAGCGTGACGAGCTGCGCGCCGGGCGCGGGGTTGGCGAACAGCCAGGCGAGCGCGTGCGAAGGCTCGAGCGCGGGCAGGATGCCCTCGAGCCTGGCGACGGTCCGAAACGCGGCCAGCGCCGCCGAGTCCGGCACCGCCACGTAGCGAACCCGCCCGCTGTCGCGCAGGTAGGCGTGCTCGGGGCCGACGCCGGGGTAGTCGAGGCCCGCGGAGACCGAGTGTGCCTCGAGGATCTGGCCCTCCTCGTCCTGCAGGACCGCGGACAGCGCCCCGTGCAGCACACCGCGCGCCCCGATCGTGAGCGGCGCCGAGTGGCGGCGAGTATGGAGCCCCTCGCCGGCGGCCTCGACCCCGATCAGCTCGACGCCGGCGTCGTCCACGAAGCCCGCGAACGTGCCGATCGCGTTCGAGCCGCCGCCGACGCAGGCCATCACGCGGTCGGGCAGGCGGCCCGCGCTCTCGAGCATCTGCGCGCGCGCCTCGTCGCCGATCGTCCGCTGGAGGTCGCGCACCAGCGCCGGATATGGCGCCGGCCCGACCGCCGAGCCGATGATGTAGTGGGTGGACTCGACGTTGGTGACCCAGTCGCGGATCGCCGCCGACACCGCCTCCTTGAGCGTGCGCGCGCCGGCTTCGACGCCCACCACCTCGGCGCCCAGGAGGTTCATTCGCTGGACGTTCGGCTGCTGGCGGCGCATGTCCTCGGTGCCCATGTAGACGATGCACTCGAGCCCGAGCAGCGCGCATGCGGTTGCCGATGCGACTCCGTGCTGGCCCGCTCCGGTCTCCGCGATGATCCGCGGCTTGCCCATGCGGCGGGCCAGCAGCGCCTGTCCCAGAGCGTTGTTGATCTTGTGCGAGCCGGTGTGGGTGAGGTCCTCGCGCTTGAGCCAGACCTCGCCGCCGGCCAGCTCCGAGAGCCGCGCGGCACGGTAGAGCGGGGTCGGCCTCCCGACGTAGTCGCGCGACAGCCGGGCAAGCTCCTCGAGGTAGCCGGGGTCGGCGCGGGCCTCGACCCAGGCGCGCTCGAGCTCATCGAGCGCCGGGATCAGGGTCTCGGGCACGTAGCGGCCGCCATAGGGGCCGAAGCGGCGCTCCACCGCGGGCGCGCTCATGGGTGCACCGCTTCCGTGGCGGCGGGCGGCGAAAGCCGTGCGTCGACCTCCTCCACCGCGGCGAAGAACGCCTCCAGCTTCGCCGGGTCCTTGCGGCCGGGCTCGGATTCGGTGCCGCTCGCGACGTCGACGCCGAAGGGACGCGTCGACTCGATCGCCCGGGCCACGTTCTCAGGCGTCAGGCCGCCGGCCAGCACGACCGGCGGACGGTGCGGGTGGAGGAGCGCGAGCTCCCAGTCGAAGCTCTCCCCCGTGCCGCCTGGCGCGCGCGGCGAATGCGCGTCGAGCAGATGGAAGTCGGTGTGGAACCGGCGCAGGTCGTGCACCTGCGCGGCGTCGTGCACGTGCGCGGCCTTCATGACCTTCGCGCCGGTGCGCCGCGCGGCCTCGCGGCAGTAGGCCGGGCCCTCGTCGCCGTGCAGCTGGAGCAGCGTGAGGCGGCAGCGGTCGGCGGTCGCGGCCACATCGTCGAGCGTCGCGTTCACGAACACCCCGGTCAGCTCGAGCCGGCGGTGCAGCTCGCCACCGATCTGCTCGGCTGCGTCGAGCGAGCACGCGCGCGGGCTGTGCGGCCAGAACACCATGCCGAGCGCCCAGGCGCCCAGGTCGGCAACGAGGCGCGCATCCGCCGGGTCGCTCACTCCACAGATCTTGACGCGGGTCACCGCGCCTATGGTCGCAGGCGGCCGATGCCGAGGTCGGCAATCAGGCGATCGATCTCGCCGGGCTTACGTTTGCCGCCTATGTGGCGGTCAACGTCAGGCGCGAGGGGCGTGGCCGCGCCAGGATGGACCAGTCCGTTCTCGCCTACGGGAGTGGGAAGAGCTCGTCCCCGCCGTCGTCCTCGGGCGACTCGGGCTGATCGGGGTCCTGTGGGGTCTCGGGCTCCTGCGGCGTGGCCTCGGCGGCCAGCTGCTCGGGCCGCTCGCCGAGCTTGACCTCGACCGAGCGCTTGTCGTCGCCGCGGTAGTACTCGATCGTGATCGTGTCGCCGGGCTTCTTGCCCGCCACGATCGCCGCCACGTCCTCAGAGCCGTTCGTCGTCTTGCCGTCGATCGCGACGATGATGTCGCCGCCCGTAACGAGCTGGTCGGCCGTCTCCGTCTCTCCCGCGCGCAGCCCGGCCTTGTCGGCCGGCCCGTCCTCCTCGACGAGCTGGAGCAGCGCGCCGGCGTCGACCGGCAGGTCGAGCTCGCCGGCCAGGTCCGCGGTCACGTCGGCCATGCGCACGCCCAGGTAGGCGCGCTCGATGTTCTCTCCCTCGCGAAGCTGGGGCAGCAGCTCCTTGGTGGTGTTGATCGGCACGGCGAAGCCGATGCCGACCGAGCCCTGGCCGCCGCCGGTGGCGATCTGGGAGTTGATCCCGATCACGCGCCCCTGTGCGTCCAGGAGCGGGCCGCCGGAGTTCCCGGGGTTGATCGAGGCGTCCGTCTGGATCACGTTGTCGATCGAGAAGCCGCTCGGGGCGTCGATCTGGCGCTGAAGTGCCGACACGATGCCGGTGGTCACGGTGCGCTGCAGGCCGAACGGATTGCCGATGGCCACCACCGGATCTCCTACCTCGAGGGAGCTGGAATCTCCCAACGGGATGGCCTTCAGGTTGTCGACCTCGTCGGGGTCGATCTTCAGCACGGCGATGTCGGTGTCGGCGTCGACGCCCTTGACCTCTGCATCGATGGACTCGCCGTCCTCGTCGAACTTCACAGAGACGCTGCTGGCGCCCTCGACCACGTGCGCGTTGGTCACGATCGTGCCGTCCGTGTCCACCACGAATCCGGAGCCGGTCGCCGAGCCCTCCTGCTGGCCGAAGACGGAGTCCGAGCTGACGCCCTCGGATTGGATGAAGACGACGCTGCCGCCTTCCTCGCGATAGATGTCCTGAACGGTTCGCCCGCCGTCGGCCAGGCTGGGATCGGACGCCGGCTGCGAGATCGCGGGCTGGCGCACCACTGTCCTCGAGTCGCCTGTGTCGATCACGTCGGTGGCGATCAGCACCGCGCCCGCCACGAGCACGATCAGCCCGCCGAGCACGCCGGCGATCAGGTTGGAGACGGTGGAGCGCTGCTTCTCGGGGGTCATGACCGGATTCATATGTCTCTGTTTTAGAGCGCCTACCTTAGAGCGGCATAAACAGAGCGGATCTGCTTGGCCGTAAGCACTCGGCTCGGCCGAGTGCGCTCGGACCTTTAATTCGGGCGCGGTCCGCCTGGCGGAATGGCGACCAGGCCGAGCAGCCGCGCCTTGAGCCCTCCGCGGGCGCTCAGCTCGCGCCGCAGCGCGCGCCGGTCGCGCGGGCCGGGTGCCTGGGGCGCGCGCGGGTCGTAGCGATGCTCGCGCAGCCGGCGCGCGTAGCCGGCCGAGTGCGGCCCCGCGTAGCGCAGCAGGCGCCGCTCCAGGCCGAGCAGAGTGGTTGCCGCCGGCAGCTTCCAGTCGAGGCGGTCGAGCGCCCGGCGGAGCTCTGCCAGCTGGGCCGCCGCGAGCTGCTCGGGGGTCAGGTGGCGCTGGACTCGCACCCGCCGGACCGTGTACCAGCCCGCCCCGCCGAGGCCGACCGCGGCCAGCAAGATCAGCATGGGCACCACCCAGTCCGAGCCGCCGTCGTCGCCGATCGTCGCACCGGTGTCGCTGGCGCGCTCGGCAGCCACACCGGCGCGCCGGCTGCTCACCTCGCCCCCGTCCGCGCTCGCCGCGCTCGTGGCCGCGAAGCCGCCCGACTGCGACTCGGCCGGCGACGCGGTAGGAGTCGGGTCGAACGGCACCCACCCGATCCCGGTGAAGTAGACCTCTACCCAGGAGTGGGCGTCGAGGTCGCGGACGCGGTACTCGCCCGTGTCGCGGTTGTAGGAGCCGGGCGAGAAGCCCGCGGCCACGCGCGCCGGGATCCCCAGCATGCGGAGCATGAGGGCCATCGTCCCGGAGAACTGCTGGCAGTAGCCGCGGCGGTCGTCGAACAGGAAGCCGTTGAGCGGGATCGGTCGCGTGGGCACCCGCTCGGAGTAGACGTAGTCCTCCTGGAGGTTGGCCTCGATGGCCTTCACGCGGTCGTAGTTGGTCTCCGCGCTCGCGGTCCAGTCGAGGGCGAGCCGGTACATGTCTCCATAGCGTGAGCGCCGCAGGACCTCGTCGGCGTTCGCTTCCCCGGTGAACTCGTCCCCGATCAGGGGCACCTGCAGCTGCTGGCGCAGGGAGATCGCGGCGTCACGGCTGGCGTCGCCGGCGCGGCCGCTCCCCTCCGTGGCGTCGTCCCCCGCGGTCGGCAGCTGGAAGCGGGTGTACTGGCTGTAGTTGCCGGGGTAGGTGGGCTCCGACCGGCGCATCTGGCCCTTGGTCGGGATCGGGCGCATAAGCGCGCACCGTGTAGCTGTCGCCCTTCTCGAGCGGGTCGCCCTGCACGCGCGACGTGCCGTCGCCGCTCGTGTTGTGCGCAACGCCGTCGACCAGGTACGTCGTGCCCGCGCCGACGATCAGGTCGCTGCTGAGCGAGCGCACCGTGACCTCGATCTGCTCGTCCCAGCGCGGGTTGTACTCGAACGGGTCCCAGGTCGGCCCCTGCGCCTCGCCGAACGGGGTCGGCAGCTCGTTGAAGGGCTCGGCCGTGTCGTTCGTGGGAGTGCGCACCCAGCGCATCCCGTCGAAGCCGTCGAGCGTCTCCGCCTTCCAGTAGTGCGGGCGGTCGGAGCGGACGTTCAGCAGCGTGGTCCCGTCGCGCGGCCAGTCGAGCGGGCCGTACTCGTGGGTCCAGTCGAACGTGATCGCCTTGCCCGTGCCAAACCAGTCCCATGCGCGGTAGTTCCACCAGGGCCTGTCCCCGTCGAGCGCCACCGCCACCGGCAGGGCGAGCAGGCCGGCAAAGACCACGGCCGCTGCGGCCGCCGCGGCCTCGCGCGGGCGCAGGCGCGGCAGCCAGAGCCAGGCTGCCACCAGCAGGAGCAGCGTGACGCCGCGCAGCATCGGCGCTCCCGGCTCGTGCTCGGTCACGGACGTCCCGTAGAGGACCAGCAGGATCACGAGCGCGGCCGCGCGCAGCACCGACCCGGCGCGGCGCGCGGGGAAGAACGCGAGCGTGACCGCGAGGCCGAGCAGGAGCGGCGCCCCGAGCAGGATCGTCAGGCGAATCCACTCCTCCGGACCGTCGTAGGGCCAGTCGACCCCCTGCACGCCCGCAAGCCCGCGGTCGAGGCCGTCGACCAGCTCATTCCAGTTGCCGGGCGCGAGCAGCCGCACCGGCAGGCCGGCCGCGGCGAGACCGAGGGCGATCGTGAAGAGGCCGATCAACAGGGCGGCAGCGACGATGAGCGCCCCGGCGGCGCGCGGGCGATCGCCGAGCAGGGTGGTGAGCCGGCGCCGTAGCTCGGGCGTGCCGAGCCCGATCAGCAGCGCGCCGCCGGCTGCGGCCACGGCTACCACGAGCAAGGTCCGGCCGCTCGAAGGCGCGTCGACCAACGTGACCCAGTGGGCGGCGCCGAACGGCGGCGAGCCCGGTGAACGAGGCGAGCCGCAGCCACGGTATCCAGCGAGCGTCGGCGCGCTCGACGCGCCGGGCCGGGCCGGCGCGGCGGCGAGGCAGACGCGCCGGCGGTGGCCGCGGCCGGCTGGCGCAGCGCCGGGCTCACGCCGCCCTCCCGGCCCCGACCGTCGCCGCGCGTCGCGCTCCTCGACCAGGGAGCCGGTGCACTCCGCGACACAGAACAGCGCGCGCACACCGGGCAGGGCGCTCGGCGAGACCACGATGCGCGCCCCGGCCGGCAGGCGCTCGAGCGCGCGCGGAGCGCTGTTCAGGTCTGCGCCGGTCACCCAGATCACCGCTCCTCCGCGCGGGCCGAGCGTCGATGTGGGCGGCGGCGCGCCGGCCTCCACCAGCGCCAGGCGGACGTGCACGGCCGGCCAGGCGCCCATGTCGTGCCCGATCTCGATCGGGCGCCGATCGCCGGGGAGCAGAACGGCGCAGCCGCCGACCTGCGCCAGGTGCACGCAGAGCGAGGCGGCGGCACGAATGGCCTTGTCGAGGTTCTCCTCGCCCG
This sequence comes from uncultured Thermoleophilaceae bacterium, assembly GCA_963762265.1. GTDB lineage: Bacteria > Actinomycetota > Thermoleophilia > Solirubrobacterales > Thermoleophilaceae > JACVRW01. The sequence goes on from CAVXKC010000008.1 coordinate 398,159, forward strand.
AGGGCGCGGAAGGGTCGACCACGACGAGCGGTGCGGAGTCGAGCTCGGCGACCAGGCGGCGCTCGAGCATCTCGCCGGTGCGAGCGACCGAGGGCCAGTGGATGCGCGACGCCGGGGCACCCTCGCGGTAGGGGCGCAGCCCGTCGATCTCGAGCTCGGCCGCCGACGCGTCGAGCCGCCTGCCCAGCACGCCCGGATCGATCCCCGAGCCGCCGTGCTCGCCGGCGCCGGCGCCGCCGCCGCCGGGCGCCAGTGACGGGCTCCACCCGCGGCAGCACGAGGACCTCGTGCCGGCCCTCCCGCACCAGCTCGCGCGAGTAGCAGGCGCAGCGGATCGCGAATCACCAGCCGGCCGGGCTCCAGCACGCGGCGTCCGCGGCGGGCGAAGCGGACGTTGATGCGCACGCGCCGCGACCAGCGCCCGGCGATCGGCACGGGCCAGCCCAGCAGCGGCTCGATCAGCTCGCCGCCGGGCGGGGGCAGCGCTCCCGACCGGACCTCGATGCGCAGCGGGTAGGGCTCCTCCTCGGTGACCGTGTGAGGCCCCGGCCGGCGTTCGATCGCGGCGCCGGTCGCGGCCAGCACGACCCAGCCGGTCGCGAGCACGGCGATCGCCACCAGCGCGACCCCGGGAACGTAGAACGAGGCACTGTCGAAGGTGGCAGCGGCCAGGCACAGCGCCACGCCGAAGCGAAGCGGTGGCGATCGGCCGCAGCATGCTCAGAGCGCCGGTACCCGCTCCAGCGTGTCGCGCACCACTGCCTCGCGCTCGCCGATGCCCGCGCCGGGCGCCAGCAGCAGACGATGGCTGAGGACCGACGCGGCGAGCGCCTGGACGTCGTCGGGCAGGGCGTGGTCGCGGGCGTCGAGCGCGGCGTTCGCCTTGGCAGCGCGAAAGAGCATCAGGCCGGCGCGCGGGGAGGCGCCGAGGTCGACCCGCGGATCGGCGCGAGTGGCCTCGCAGATCGCGACCACGTAACGGCGCAGCGCCTCGCTGCCGTGCACCGCCGCCGCGGCGATCTGGGCGGCCAGCACCTCGCTCACGTCGGCGACGGACTCGAGGTCGAGCACGCGGTCGCGCTCGGCGTGGTCGGCGAGCATCTGCGACTCCTGGTCGGCCGTCGGATAGCCGAGCGAGACGCGCACCGTGAAGCGGTCGAGCTGCGCCTCGGGCAGCGGATAGGTCCCCTCGTACTCGACCGGGTTCTGGGTGGCAATGACGAGGAAGGGCCGGGCCAGCTCGTGCGTCTGCTTGTCCACGGTCACGTGGCGCTCCTGCATGCACTCGAGCAGGCCGGACTGGGTCTTGGGCGACGCGCGATTTACCTCGTCGACGAGCACCACGTTCGCAAACACGGGGCCGGGCCGAAACTCGAAGCGGTTCTCGCGCTGGTTGTAGACGTTCGTGCCCACCACGTCGGCAGGCAGCAGGTCGGCCGTGCACTGCACCCGCGCGTATTCCGCGTCGATGGAGCGGGCGAGCGCCCGCGCCAGCGCCGTCTTGCCGACGCCCGGATAGTCCTCGATGAGCACGTGCCCCTCGGCCAAAAAGGCCACGAGCACGTCGCGCAGGACCTGCTCGGGAGCCTTGACCGCGCGCGAGACGTTCTCGCGCAGGCGTGCTCCGAGCTCCGCGACCTGCGAAGGATCGAGCTCAGGGATGGTTGCCACCATGCACCATCCTAGGGATACGTAGACAGCGGCCTTTCGGTTCCCTCAGGCTCGAGTCGGCTCTTCCGCTCCGGTCAGCTCCCGCACGGCGACCTCCGGGTCGGGCGCCCGCATCAGCACCTCGCCGATCAGCACGGCGTCGACCCCCACCTGCTCGAGCTCCTCGATCTGCTCGCGGTGGTGGATCCCGGATTCCGAGACCACGACCTTGCCCGCGGGCACGTCGGCGAGCAGGTCGAACGTGCGGTGGATGTCGACCGATGAAGTCCTCGAGATTGCGGTTGTTGATTCCCAGCACGTCGACGTCCACCTCGAGTGCGGTCTCGAGCTCTTCCTCGGTGGAGACCTCCACGATCGCGTCGAGGTCGAGCGCGTGCGCCTCCAGGTAGAGCGCCGCGAGCTGCTCGGGCTCGAGCGAGCCGACCACCAGCAACACCGCGTCGGCCCCCGCGGCCTTGGCCTCGTAGAGCTGGTAGCGATCGATCGTGAAGTCCTTGCGCAGAATGGGCAGCTCGATCGCCGCGCGTGCCTCGCGCAGGTCGGCCAGCGAGCCACCGAAGTGGACCTCCTCGGTCAGCACCGAAACGGCCGCCGCCCCCCCGCGCTCGTAGGCCAACACGAGGTCCGAGCAGCTGAGGTCCTCGCGAATCGTTCCAGCGGAGGGGGAGCGCCGCTTGTGCTCGGCGATCAGCGAGGTTCCGGGACGCGCCAGCGCCTCGGCGAAAGGCCGCCCCTCGGGCTGCGCGCCGGCCTCGCGCTCGAGCTCGGCGAGCGGGCGCTCGCGCTTGCGGCGGTGAACGGCCTCGCGCGTCGCGTCGACGAGCTCGTCCAGGCGGATGCTCATCGCACCAGCTCGAGATAGGCGTCGAGAGTGCGCAGCGCCGCGCCCGAGTCGATCGCCTCGCGCGCGCTCTCGACGCCGTCGCGCAGCGACGCGGCACGGCCGCCCACATAGATCGCGGCGGCGGCGTTCAACACGGCGAGCGATCGCTCGGTTCCGGGCTCGCCCTCGAGCACGCGGCGCAGGACGCGCGCGTTCTCGTCGGGCGTGCCCGCGCCCACGGCACCGTCGGCCGCCCGGTCGATCCCCACCTGCTCGGGCGTCACGTCGTAGCTGGCGAGCTGGCCGTCCCTCAGCTCGACCACCCGGGTCGCCCCCGATACCGAGAACTCGTCCAGGCCATCGGCGCTCGACACTACCAGGGCCCTGTCGGTCCCCAGCTCTCCCAGCGCGGCCGCCATCGTCTCGAGCTTGGCGGGATCGGACACGCCGATCACCTGGCGCCGCGCGCCCGCGGGATTGGTCAGCGGCCCGAGGAAGTTGAAGATCGTTCGCACGCCGAGCGCCTTGCGCACCGGCATCACGTGCTTCATCGCCGAATGGTGGTTGGGCGCGAACATGAATCCGAACCCGATGGAGTCGATACATGCGGCCACCTCGTCGGGCTCGAGGTCGATGCGGGCCCCCAGTGCCTCGAGCACGTCGGCCGATCCGCACTGGCTGGTGGACGAGCGGTTGCCGTGCTTTGCGACCCGGCAGCCGGCGCCGGCGGCGACGAACGCGGCGGTCGTCGAAACGTTGAAGGTGGGCCGCCCCCCACCCGTGCCGGCGGTGTCGATCAGGCCGTCACCCGCGTTCACTCGCAGGGCCAGCGCGCGCATGGTCGCGGCGAGCCCGGCGAGCTCGTGGACGGTCTCGCCCTTGGTCCGCAGGGCCACGAGAAAGCCGGCGGTCTCGACGTCCGAGGCGTTGCCCTCCATGACCTCGCGCAGCACCCGCGCGGCCTCCTCGGTCGCGAGATCGCCTCCGCTCGCGACCCGCTCGATCGCGTCAGTGAGAACCGGGTTGGTCATCAGTCATCTCTAAGCGAGAAAGCTCCGCAGCATCTCTTTGCCGTGCGGCGTCAGCACCGACTCGGGGTGGAACTGGACTCCCTCGATCGGCAGCTCGGTGTGGCGTAGGCCCATGATCACGTCGCCGGTCCGCGCCGAGATCTCCAGCGCGTCGGGCAGGGCGCCCGGGTCCACGACGAGCGAGTGATAGCGGCCGACCACGAGCGGTGATTCGAGGCCCTCGTAGATCGTCCTGCCGTCGTGTTCCATCTCGGCCGTCTTGCCGTGGACCGGCTCCCCTCGCACGACCCGCCCTCCGAACTCCTGCGCGAGCGACTGGTGGCCGAGGCAAACTCCGAGCACGGGCGTTCCGCGCTCCCCGTAGTGGCGCACCGCGCGCATGGAGAGACCCGCCTCGTTCGGCGTGCACGGGCCGGGCGAGACGATCACTCGGCCCGGCTCGCGCTCGAGCAGGTCGTCGACGTCGTTGCGGATCACCTCGACCTCGGCCCCGAGCTCACCCAGGTACTGGACGAGGTTGTAGGTGAACGAGTCGTAGTTGTCGACGACCAGGACGTTCATGACCAGTCGGGCTGGGCGCAGGCGAGCCGGATCGCGTCCATCACGGCACCCGCCTTGGCCTCCGTCTCGCGGTTCTCATAGGCGGCTTCGGAGTCGGCGACGACGCCCCCGCCGGCCTGCAGATAGGCCTTGCCGTCGCGCACGAACGTGGAGCGGATGTTGATGCAGGTGTCGAGCTCACCGGTGTAGGAGAGGTAGCCCACGGCCCCGCCGTAGGGACCGCGCTTGACGGGCTCGAGCTCGTCGATGATCTGCATGGCGCGGATCTTGGGCGCGCCCGAGAGCGTCCCGGCCGGCAGCGTGGCGCGCAGGGCGTCCATGGGAGTGACCTCCTCGCGCAGCCGCCCCGACACTGACGACACGATGTGGATGACGTGCGAGTAGGTCTCGATGGCCATCAACTCGTCCACCTTGACGCTGCCGTACTCGCAGACGCGGCCCAGGTCGTTGCGGCCGAGGTCAACGAGCATCACGTGCTCGGCGCGCTCCTTGGCGTCGGCCAGCAGCTCCTCGGCCATCTGGCTGTCCGAGCCGGCGCGCGGGCGTGTGCCGGCGATCGGGCGCAGCTCCACGTGGCGCCCGCCGACCTTGACGAGCGACTCCGGCGATGCTCCGGCGATCTGGAAGTCCCCGAAGTCCAGGAAGTACATGTAGGGGCTCGGGTTGATGGCACGCAGGCCGCGGTAGATCGAGAACGCCTCGACCGGGCAGTTGGCGGTCCATCGCTGCGAGGGCACGACCTGGTAGGCGTCGCCGGCGTGGATGTACTCGACGGCGCGCTCGACCGCCGCGCCGAAGCCGTCGCGGCCGAGGTTGGAGAAGAACTCCGGCGGCTCGGACTTGCCGCCCGCCGCCTGTGGCACGGGACCGGCGAGGAGCTCCCTGACCTCGGCGATCGCGGCGGCCGCCTCCTGGTAGGAGCGCTCGAGATCGTGAGGCTCGCCCTCGGGGGCGAAGACGTTGGCCAGAACCGTCACCTCGTGGCGCAGATGGTCGAACGCCAGCAAGACGTCGGTGATCATCAGCGCGAGGTCGGGGATCCCCGCCTCGTCCGGGTTCGGGTCGCCAACCGTGGGCTCGGCGCTGCGTGCCAGGTCATAGCCGAACAGGCCGACCGCTCCGCCGGCGAAGGGCGGTAGGCCTTCGAGCGGCGCGATCCGATACGAGGACAGCTCCCGCGCGACGTGGGCGTAGGGATCCGGGTGGTCGCCCAGGTTCATGCGCATGATCGCGCGCGGGCGGAAGCCGAGGAACGACCAACGCCCGACGCGCTGACCCTGCTCGGCGGACTCCAGCAGGAAGGACGGCCCGGCGCCGCGGAGCTTGAGATAGGCGGAGACCGGGGTCTCGCAGTCCGCGATGAACGTGTGGCGCAGCGGGACGAGGTTGTGGTCGCGAGCCAGCTCGCGCACCTCCTCGAGGCCCGGCGTCAGATCGAGGTCAACGGCGACGGCCATTGAGAGCCTCGTAGGCGTCGGCCAGGCTGAGCCCGCGCGCTGCCATCAGCACGGCAAGGTGGTAGAGCACGTCGGCCGCCTCCTCGGCGACCCGCTCATCCGATTCGGAGCGGGCGGCGCGAGTGACCTCCTCGGCCTCCTCCTCGACCTTTTCGCCGATCCTCGCGGGATCGGCCAGCAGCGAGGCGGTGTAGCTCTCCTCCGGCTGGGCGTCCCGTCGCTCGGCGATCGTGCGCTCGAGCGCCGCGAGCGCCTCGGCCGGGGCGAGATCCATGTCGCCGCGATAGAAGCAGGTTCGCTCGCCGGTGTGGCAGGCGGGGCCGGCCGGCTCGACCAGCGCGACGAAGGCGTCGTTGTCGCAGTCGTAGCGAAGCGCCTTGAGGCGCTGCACGTTCCCCGACGTCTCGCCCTTGTGCCACAGCTCCTCGCGCGTGCGCGACCAGAACCACATCTCGCCGGTCGCGCGGGTGCGCTCGAGCGACTCCTCGTTCATATAGGCGAGGGTCAGCACCTCGCCGGTGCGGGAGTCCTGGACTATGCAGGGTGTCAGGTCCATCGGTGCCCCGATTATGGCCTTGTGCGGCTGACGGGCAGCTTCAGGAACTCGTAGACGGACCCGATCTCCCTGAAGCCGAGCGACCGGTACCAGCGCTTGGGCCAGTCGTTCGCGTCGGTCATGAGGAAGACCGGGTCACAGCCCTCGGCGGCGGCCGCGTCTGCCGCCGCGAGCACGGCGGCGCTTCCATGACCGCGCCCGCGGCGCGTCTCGACTGTGCCGACCTCATCCACCTGAGCGATCCCGTGCGACGTGTAGAGGCGGCAGACGCAGGCGGGGTTGTCGGGAGGCGAGCCGAAGTTGCGCCCGCTCGCCGCGCGGTCGTAGCGCTCGTCCATCCCGGCCAGCTGGTCGACCGCCTGATCCTGCCAGCCGAAGGGCTGCTCGCGCCGAAACGCGGCGAGGCCTGCGGCGCCGGTTTTGCGGTCGAGCTCCGCGCCGGCCCCGGCGGGCTGCTCGCGCTTCGGCCGGCGCTCGTGCACCATCACGAGCAGCCGCAGGACGTTCCAGCCCGAGGATGCCAGCGGACGCGCCAGGCGCTCGCCGAGCTCGGAGTCGTGAACCACCAGCTTGCGGTGCCCATAGGCTTCGAGGACCCGGTCGGCCTCCTCGGCCAGCTCGGCCGGCGCGGCCCCGCGGTCTTCCACGCGCAGGGCGTTGAGCTGCCACACGAGCGGAAGGGCCGGGGTGAGCAACGCCGAGCCGTGGCGGACCGGGCGCACCTCGTCGACCACCGCCTCTTCGGTGCGCGTGAGGAAGTCGAGGATGCGCGAGTTCGCCAGTGAGGTCACTCGAGGCCCAACCGGTCGAGCAGCGCCTCGTCTTTGCGCCACCCCTTGCGCACGCGAACCTGCAGCTCGAGGTGGACGTGCCGGCCGAGCATCGACTCGATCTCGGGGCGCGCGGCGCTGCCGACGGCCTTGACCATCCGGCCACCCGCGCCGACGAGGATGCCCTTCTGCGACTCGGTCTCCGCCCAGACGCGGGCGTGGATAACGAGCAGCCCGTCGTCGCGCTCGTCCATCTCCGCGATCTCGACCTCGACCGAGTGCGGCACCTCCTCGCGGGTGCGGAGCAGTACCTGCTCGCGGATGAGCTCGGCAAGGCGCACCTGCTCGGCGAGGTCGCTCTTGTCTTCCGGCGGGTAGAGGAAGTGGCCCTCGGGGAGCATCGACACGAGCTCCGCGAGGAGCGGCTCCAGGCCATCGCCGGTCCGGGCGCTGATCGGGAAGATCTCGCCGTCGACGCCGAGCTCCGCGGCCGTGGCGAGCGCGCCCACCGTTCGCGGCCGGTCGAGCCGGTCGATCTTGTTGAGCGCGATCACGGCGGGCACGCCGACGTTGACGATCGCGTTCGCGATGAAGCGGTCGCCCGCGCCGATCCGCTGCTCGCCGTTGAGCATGAAGAGCACGGCGTCGGCGTCCGCGAGCGCGCGCTCGACGCGCCGCTGCATGCGCTCGGTGAGCGGGTCGCGCGGGCGCTGCACGCCGGGCAGGTCGACGAGCACGAGCTGCCAGTCGTCGCCGGTGGCGATGCCGCGAATCTCGCGACGGGTCGTCTGAGGCTTGTCCGAGACGATCGCCACCTTGTCGCCCACGATGCGGTTTACCAGCGTGGACTTGCCCGCGTTGGGGCGCCCGGCGAGGGCCACGAATCCGGATCGGGTTCTCACAGGCCGTCCATGATCTCGTCCTGTAGGGCGAGCATCTCGCCGTCGTCGGTCTCGTGGTCGTAGCCGCAGAGGTGCAGGACGCCGTGGACCACGGCCTCGCGCAGGTCCTCGGTGTAGCTCGGCGCAGATCAGGACGTCCCCCAGCTCTCGCGGCCCCACGGCCGGGCCGGCCTCGTCGATCGGGAACGACAGGACGTCGGTGGGAGCGTCGAGCCCCCGGTGCTCGCGGTTGAGCGCGCGGATGCGCTCGGCATCCACCAGCGCAACAGCCAGGTGGCCGTGCTCGACCCCTGCCGCGGCGAGCGCGGCGAGCGCCGCGGGACGCAGCTCCTCAGGGGCGTCGATGAGGTCGAGTTGAATCAGCCCTGCTGGCGCCGCGACGAGCGCAGGGCGGGCGCCTGCTGCTCGGCGAACTCGTTGTAGGCGGCCACGATGCGCTGGACCAGCTTGTGGCGGACGACGTCCTCGCCGCCGAAGCGAACGAATTCGATCCCCTCCACGTCCCTGAGGATGTCGCCGATCAACACGAGGCCGGAGGCCTGCTCGCGCGGCAGGTCGATCTGCGTCACGTCGCCGGTCACGACCATCTTCGAGTTGAAGCCGAGCCGCGTGAGGAACATCTTGATCTGCTCCGGGCTCGTGTTCTGGGCCTCGTCGAGGATGATGAAGCTGTCATTGAGAGTTCGGCCACGCATGAACGCCAGCGGCGCCACCTCGATCATCCCCCGCTCCAGATGCTGGTTGACCTTCTCGAGCTCGAGCATGTCGTAGAGGGCGTCGAAGAGCGGGCGCAGGTAGGGGTCGACCTTGGCCTGGATGTCGCCGGGCAGGAAGCCGAGCCGCTCGCCCGCCTCGACCGCGGGGCGGGTGAGCACGATCCGGTTGACCTCGCGCCGCGACAGCGCCGCCACCGCCATCGCCACGGCGAGGAACGACTTGCCGGTGCCCGCCGGGCCGATTCCGACGGTGATCGTCTGGCTGCGGATGGCATCCACGTAGCGCTTCTGATTGACGGTCTTGGGGGCCACCTTGACCCCGCGGTGGCGCCAGACCACGTCCTCGAGGATGCGGCTCGGGCTCTCGTGGCGGTCGAGCGCGCCCGCGATCGCCTCGATCGTGCCCGGAGCGATGTCGTGGCCCTGGCGCACCAGATCCGTTAGCTCGCGCACGACCGTGCGGCCCATGCCGACGGCGTCATCGGCGCCGTCGAGAGTGAGCACGTTGCCGCGGAGGAAGACCTCGCAGTCGAGGTGCTCCTCGAGCGTCTTCATGACAACGTCCTCCGGGCCGGCCAGCTCGGCGGCCACATCGTTGGGAAGCTCGAGTTGGAGGCGCACTAGATGATTGATTCCGAATCCGTGTGCGTCCGGGGGCGCGCCAGACCAAGCTGGGCGCCGCACGCGGACGAAGCCGATAGTTGAAGAACTATCGGCGAGGACGCGGGTGGCGAACCAGCGCCGGTATGGCGCGTCATCCGGATGTGCAGGGGTTTGGAATCAGTCATCTAGGGAAGTAGCTTCTCCTTGACGGCGGCGCTCACCCGCTTGCCGTCCGCGCGGCCCTTGACCTTCGGCATCACGAGCGCCATGACCTTGCCCATCTCCTTCGGCGAGCTGGCGCCGGACTCGGCCACGGCGTCGCCCACGATCGCGCCCAGGTCCTCGTCGGAGAGCTGCTCGGGCATGTAGGACGCGATCAGCTCGGCCTCGCGCTCCTCGGACTCGGCGAGCTCGGCGCGGCCGCCGTCGCGGTAGGCCTCGGCGGCCTCCAGACGGCGCTTCCGCTCGCGCTGGAGCACTTCCACCTCGTCGGCGCCGTTGTCCTTGACGGCCTTCTGCAGCTCGGACACGATCAGCCGCAGGGCGTGCACGCGCTCCTTCTCGCGCGCCCTCATCGCGTCCTTCACGTCATGCTGAATCTGCTCGAGCACCGTCACGGGTTCAAGAATAGGGCTCCGCGCCCCAAGCCCGGGTCATTGTCGAGTTAGCGGGCCCAGCGACCGCTAACTCGACAACGGACGCCAAAACCGGCCGCACGGGGAGCTCCGCGGCAACCCGTCCCACCCCTTATAGCCCGCCGTTGGCCTGAGCCCTACTCGGCCACGATCGCGACGACGCGCGCCGGCGCGGCGCTCGCACCCACGATGCGCAGCGGAAAGCAGGCCACCTTGAAGCCGGTCGCGGGAAGCTGGTCGAGGCCCACGAGCCGCTCGATCTGCGAGTAGGGCAGGTCGGCCTGGTGCGCCGACCAGAACACCCCCGGCTCGTCTCGCTCCAGCGCCTCCTGAGCCTGCATGTGCAGCGGCGCATCCCACCCCCACGCGTCGATTCCCATCACCCGAACCCCGCGCTGGAAGAGCCAGCGGGTGGCGGCCACCGTGACCCCCGGGCCGAGCGCCATGTAGCCCGGCTCGCTGTAGTGGGCATCGCGGCCGGTGCGCACGAGCACGATGTCGCGCTCCTCGAGCTCATGGCCAATGCGCTCGAGCTCGTCCTCGATGTCGCCCACGTCGACCGCGTCGCCGTCGGCCTTCGCGGTCATGTCGAGCACCACGCCGTCGGCGAAGAACCAGTCGAGCGGCAGCTCGTCGATCGCCTGTGCCCGCTCTCCGCCGATCATCGAGTTGTAGTGCGACGGGGCGTCCACGTGCGTGCAGTTGTGCGTTCCGAGGCGGGTGAAGGTGTCGGTCGCCCAGCCCTCGCCGTCGCGCAGCAGGCGCTTCGGCACACCCAAGAGCGACTCGATCTGGGCCGCGCCGCCGGCGTGATCGAGGAACTCGATGTCGGTGCGCAGGGCCTCGGGCGTCTCGGGCGGACTCGCGCTGATCGGCGCCGACAGATCCACTATGCGCATGGCGCTCGACCCTATCCGACGCGGTCGCCTGGACGAATGTACTACGGAGAATCGAGGACCCCCCGCCGATACACCCCTTGACCGCCACTCAGTTAACACACGGACGGGTGGCGGACCCGCCCTGGAGACCGGGGGCAACGACCTCTAGGGATGGGCAAGCAGCAAGGCGCTCCAACCGAGCGACGAAAGGCGGCGGCGTTCGCGCAGCGGCGCGAACGCCGCCGCCACCTCTTTCGCCTCGACATCGAGGAGCCCGGACACGATGAGGGCGCGCGGGCGCTCCTCCATGCGATCTGCCACACAGAGCAGCAGCGGGCGCATCAGGTTCGCCACCACGGTCTGCGCCTGCGGCGCCGGCGTTCGGCGCAGGTCGTGACGCTCGACCCCGTCCAGCACCACCCCGTTGACCTGAGCGTTCTCGCGGGTGGCCTCCAGAGCGGCGGGGTCGTGGTCGACCGCGGTGATCGGCCCGAACCCGAGCTTCGCGGCCACGATCGCGAGCACGCCGGAGCCGCAGCCGAGGTCGGCGAGCGAGCCCTTCGGCTCGAGGTCCAGCAGCAGCTCGAGACAGAGCCGAGTGGTCGCGTGAGAGCCCGTGCCGAAGGCCTGGCCGGGATCCACGACCACGTCGACGGCCCCGGTCCGCGGCTCTGACCACGGAGGACGCACCCAGACCCGTCCCCCTACCAACGACGGCCGGTGAAACCGCTTCCAGCGCTCGGCCCAGTCGTCGGCGACCTCGTCGCCGCGCACCGCCACCCGCACGCCTGCCACCTCGGCCTCCCCGTCGGGAAAGGCGGGCAGCTCGCCCGGCGCGCCATAGACCGCGTACTCGACCCACCCGTCGCCGTCGATCTGCTCGACTCCGGCGGGGACGAGCTCGAGAAGCTCGGCCAGGACCTGCTCGGCGCCATCCGCCGGGGAGCGGAAGCACAGCCGGATCAGCGCAACGCCCGCTTGACCTTCGACAAGATCGACTCGTCCTCGGCCTCGCGCAGGTTCTGCTCGGTGAGCGACTCGCGCAGCTCGCTCAGCAGCTCGCGCTGGCGCGCGGTCAGGTTGCGCGGGATCAGGACGTTGAGCACCACCTGCTGGTCGCCGCGCCCGCGGCGGCCGATGCTGGGCATCCCGCGACCGCGCAGGGTGACCACGGTCCCGGGCTGGGTGCCGGCGGGCACGTCCACGTCATGGTCGCCGTCCAGCGTCGGCACGCTGACGGTGGTCCCGAGCGCCGCGGCCGGAGCGGGGACGTCGACCACCGTCACGAGGTCGCTGCCGTCGCGGAGGAAGCGCTCGTCCTCGGTCACCCGCACCAGCACATAGAGATCGCCGGGCGGCCCGCCGTGCTCGCCCGCATGGCCGCGTCCTGTGAGCCGGATGCGCTGCTCGTCCGCGATGCCGGCGGGCACGCTCACGTCGAGCGTCTTGCGGACCGCCTTGCGACCCCGCCCCGAGCAGGCGCTGCAGGGCTCGGACGGCACCCGCCCCTCGCCGCCGCATACGTCGCAGACGTGCTCGCGGACGAGTTGCCCGAACGCCGTCCGCGTCACCGCCCGAACCCGGCCGGCGCCTTGGCAGTTGCGGCACGTCTGCACCTCCGAGCCCGGCTCCGCCCTGCTCCCGTTGCAGCGCTCGCAGGCGTCAACCAGGTCGTAGGCCACCTCCACGTCGGCACCGCGGGCGGCCTGCTCGAGCGAGATCTCGATCTCGACCGCGACGTCGCCGCCCTGCACCCTGCCGCCCCCGCCGCGACCGCCGAAGGCTCCGAACGGATCGCCTCCAAAGAACGCGTCGAAGATGTCCGAGAACGATCCGAAGCCGTGGGCCGTCGAGGAGTAGCCGCGCGAGTCAAGGCCCTCGTAGCCGTAGCGGTCGTAGGTGGCGCGGCGCTCGGAGTCGGAGAGGATCTCGTAGGCCTCGGCGGCCTCCTTGAACTTCTCCTCGGCCTCGGGGTCGTGGCGGTTGACGTCCGGGTGAAGCTCGCGCGCAAGCCCGCGGAAGGCTTTCTTGATCTCGCGCGTCGTCGGCGTCCCGGGGCACGCCGATCACCTCATAGGCATCGCGCCTCACTCGTCGTAGACCTCCGCCACGAAGCGCGAGAGCTCACGCGCCGCCTCGCGAACGGCGCCGATGGCGCGCGGGTAGTCCATGCGCACGGGGCCGACCACCGACACCGCGCCGAGGTTGCGGCGAGCGACGCCGTAGTTGGCGGCGACGATCGACACGGTGTGCAGCGCCGGCGTGGGGTTCTCCGCTCCGATGCGCAGGTAGACGCTGGGCTCGGTGAGCGAGGCGCGCAGCACGCCAAGCAGCGCGCGGCGGTGCTCGAGCACCTCCATCAGTCCTGCGATCTGCGACAGCTCCTGGAAGCGGTGCTCGGTCAGCAGCCGCGCGGCGCCCTCCATGAACAGGCTGCTCCCAGACGTCTCCTCGAGCTCGGTGAACGCGGGGGCCAGAGTGGCGAGGAAGGCGCGCTCGCGATGCCCGAGCTCGGGCGCCGACAGCTTCGACCCGACCATCCGCGAGCCAACATCCATGCCGCCGAGCGCCTCGTTGAGGTAGCTGGCAGCCCAATCGACGAGGCCGGAGTCGACCGGCCCGTCATAGGAGATCACACGCTTGGTGACACCGCCGGTCGAGGTGATCACGACCACCATGGCCACCTGCGGCTGGAGCAGGAGCACCTCGACGCGGTGGATGGTCGCGGTCTCGATCGGCGGAGCGGTCACCATCGCGAGCAGGTTGGTGACCTGCGAGAGCTGCTCTGTGGTGGCCTGCATGGCGTCGTCGACCTGGCGCCGCATCGCGGTCAGCTCGAGCGGCTTGCGCGGCACCGGCAGCCGGCCCTCGCTGAGCAGCTGGTCGACGTAGTAGCGATAGCCGCGATCGGTCGGCACTCGTCCGGCCGAGGTGTGCGGGTGCTCGAGCAGGCCGGACTCCTCGAGCCGGGCCAGCTCCGCGCGCACAGTGGACGGCCCCCAGGGCACGTCGCTTCTGCTCGGCGATCCATTTGGAGCCGACGGGCTGGTCGAGGTTCACATGCGTCTCGACCACCTTGCGCAGGATGAACGTCTGTCGCGGACTGATCTCCATCGACACCTATTCTGACTGGTGCCCGCCGCGAAACGCCGGGGACGCCGTCAGGCGACGTCCAGCTCCGCCTCGGCGTTGCGGATGATCTGGTTGCCGCCCTGTTCCGCGACCACGTCCACCACCACGCGTCCGTCGCGCCGTTCCCTCTCGGTGCCGGTCACGGTCATCTCCTGCTCGGGGAAGCCCATGCCCCGAAATTGGACCGAGAGCCGGCGTAGCGAGCGCGGGTCGCCGCCGGCACCGGCCGAGCACGCGCGCGCCACCTGGGCCATGGAGTAGAGGCCGTGAAGGATGTTCGACGGCAGCCCGACCTGCTGGGCGAACTCGACGTCGATATGGATCGGGTTGAAGTCCCCCGACGCGCCGGCGTAGCGATGCGGGAGGTACTTGTCGGGCGTGACCTTGAGCTTGACGTCCATCACCCGACCCCCCTGACGATGTTCGTCCACGTGCCGCGCACGACCTCCTGCCCGTCCTGGTTTCGCGAGACCGACTCGAAGACGTAGAAGCCCTTGCCGTCCTTCTCGTAGATGTCCTTGACGGTGGTCTCGGTGGTGATCACGTCGCCGGCGCAGACCGGCTCGCCCCAGACGAACTCCTGGCCTCCGTGGACCATCATCGCGAGGTCGATCCCCACCTCCGGGTCGAGGACTCCCGGCCCCAGCGAGCCCGAGGAGTAGACGACGGCGAACATGGGCGGGGCGGGAACGTCGCGAAAGCCGGCCGCCTTCGCCCGCTCGCGGTCGAAGTAGACGGCGTTGTCCTCGCCCACCGCCAGCGCGTACTCGCGGATCTTCTCCTTGCCCACCTCGTATTCGTACGGCGGGTAGGCCTTGCCCTTGGCGTCTGTCTTCACTGGCACGGCGCGGCAGTCTATGTAACGCCGTGAGTCGCTACCTCGATCTCGTCCGCGCGCCCGGCGTGGCCCCGCTCGTGGTGGCGAGCGCCATCGGCCGCCTGCCGTATGGGATGAACATCCTGGCGCTGATCCTGCTGCTGCGCGCGGAGGGTCTCTCCTATGCCGAGGTGGGCATCGTGAGCGCCGCCAGCGGCCTCGCCCTGGGTGCCACCGCACCGCTGGTGGGCCGGCTGATCGACCGGGCGGGCCAGACGCGGGTGCTCGTGGGAACTACCTGCGTGTGCGTTGCGGCCGAAACCGGCCTCGTCGTGGCGGCCGTTTCCGGGGCCGGCGTGGCGGTGCTCACCGGGCTCGCAGTGGTGGGCGGCGCGAGCACGCCGCCGATATCGCCCGCCATGCGGACGCTGTGGCCCGAGCTTGTGGGTCGCGAGCGCCTCGACACCGCCTTCGCCTTCGATGCGCTCCAACTCGAGGTCTTCTTCATCACAGGACCGCTGCTGGCCGCCGGCATCGCGGCGTGGATCTCCCCCGCGGCCGCATTGTTGTGCGCCGTCGCGATGCAGGCCGCGGGAGCGCTGGGTTTCGCGTCCGCGCCGGCCTCGCGCGCCTGGCGCCCGGCGACGGTGGCTCGCGAGCGCCGCGCGGGTGCGCTCTCCTCGCGGGGCATGCGGGTGGTGGTACTCACGCTCACCCTGCTCGCCGTGTCGGTGGGCGTCCTGGAGATCGGCATCCCCGCGTTCGCCGAGCAGGACGGCTCGCGTGACGATTCGGGCTGGCTGTTCGCGCTCTGGGCGCTCGGGTCGCTGACCGGCGGCATCTGGTACGGCGCGCGGAGCTGGCGCCTGCAGGTCGCCCGGCGCTTTCTGATCCTGGCCGCGGTCCTGACCGCCGGCCTCGCGCCTCTGGCTTTCGCCGGGTCGCCGGCAGCATTTGGCCTCTTCCTGGTGGCCGCCGGGCTGGGTCTGGCTCCCTTCACGGCTGCGGCCTATTCCCTGATCGGGCAGCTCGCCCCGGAAGGCGCGACAACCGAGGCCTATGCCTGGCAGATCGTGGCCGCGGTCGCCGGCGGCGCGGTCGGGGCCGGGATCGCCGGCCTGATCATCGAGGAGTTCAGCGTGCAGGCCGCGCTGGCCTGCGCGCCGCTCGCTGCGGGAGCGGGCCTGGTGGCAGCGGTGGCCGGACGGCGCGCGCTCGTTGCCTAATCAGTGACGCGCCAGAAACCAACAACGGTTGTCGAGTTGGCGGTCCCAGCAACCGCTAACTCGACAACGGACGCCAAATCCGCCGCACCGGAGCATCGCGGCGTCCCGTCCCACCCCCTGATAGCCCGCGTTGGCCCGAGCCCAAGGCCGCGTCACCCGGAGGTGCACGGGCTTGGAATCGACGGGCTTGGAATCGACGGGCTAGATGACTGATCTAGGCGACCTCGCGCAGTCCCTGCGCCTCGGCGAGCGTCGAGAGCTTGCGTAGCGCGGCTTCCTCGATCTGCCGGGTACGCTCGCGCGTCAGTCCAAACAGCTTCGCCACCTGGTCGAGCGTCCGCGCCTGGTCGCCGTCGAGGCCGAAGCGCAGCTCGAGGATGCGCCGGTCGCGGTAGGAGAGGCACTCGAGCACGTCGCGCAGGCGCTCGTGCATGAGCGACTCGACGGCGGACTCGTATGGGCTCTGAGTCGACTCGTCGGGAATCAGGTCGCCGAACTGCGCGGCGTCCGAGTCGTCGCCCACCGGCTTGTCGAGCGACACCAGCTGCTGGGCCGCCCGCATGATCACGTCCGCCTCGACCGGGTCCACGCCCGCCAGCGCGGCAATCTCCTCGATGGTGGGATCGCGGTCGCCGTCGGCCTCCAGCTTGCGCTGGGCGCCATCGAGCTTCTTGAGGATGTTGTCGATATGGATCGGGATCCGGATCGTCCGGCCCTTGTCGGCGATCGCACGCGAGATCGCCTGGCGGATCCACCAGGTCGCGTAGGTCGAGAACTTGAAGCCCTTGCGGTAGTCGAACTTCTCGACGGCGCGTACCAGGCCGATCGTCCCCTCCTGAATCAGGTCGAGGAACGGCAGGCCCTGGTTGCGATAGCGCTTGGCGATCGAGACCACGAGGCGCAGGTTCGCGCGGGTCATGTGGTCCTTGGCGGCCAGGTCGCCGCGCTCGATGCGCTTGGCCAGCACGATCTCCTCGCCGGCGTTCAGCAGCGGAGTCTTGGCAATGCCGTCGAGGAACTGCTGGAGGGAGTCAACAGTCGGGTCCGGGGCGGGCTGAGGAGTCAGGGTCTCAGTGGTCACGGCGGCCAAATTACGGCCGCGTCCTAAGGACGACCTAAATCCTGCTCAACGGGCGGGAATCGGCTACTTGAGCTTCGTGGTGAACGTCTTGAAGCGGCAGAGGTAGAACTGGCCGCGGCCCTCGCAGCGGCCGGCGAGCCTGAGCCTGCCGATCGCGCGGCCGCTCTGGAGAATCCGGACGTCCACCCCGACGGGTGACGTCGCACGGGTCAGTCCGCGCGGTCCGGACGGGTATCCGCTCGGAAGCGTCGTCTGCACTATCAATCTCCGGGCCGTCTTCGAGAAGACGGCAACCTCAGCCCCCTTCGCCCAGCTGTTGACCCGCGGAGAGGAGATCAGCTGACCCTGGTCGCTTTCATCGTCCTCGACCTGATCCGACGCTCGCAGGGCGATCGTCTGCGTCTTGCGCTTGGCGCGCTTGCCCGGGAGCCTGGCCCGCCGGATCGCCCGCGCCTCGACGGTGAGCGGGCTGCGGTCGATGGTCGGGCCGAGCGCGACCAAGAGACTCCATGCGTTGTCCCACAGGAGCGGAGGGTCGGAGAGGAGCGGGCGTGGGCGCCCGAGCGTCACGACCGGCACCGTGGCCTGCTTGATCTCGAACGTCGCGCTCCCCGAGACGGTGCACGACTCTCCGCTGTCCTGGTCGGGATAGGTGGCCATCACCGCGCTCGCGGTCAGCGTGCCGGGAACATCGGCCATCGCCTGGAGCGTTTGGGAGTCCTCATCGTCATCGGCGGACGTCAGGCGCGCGCCGGAGATCTCGAAGCTCAACGGGTAGGCGCTGTCGTCGCCCGGTTGCCTCACCCGCACCGTGAGCTCGTGCGTGGTGTAGACCGGGGCGGCCTTGCCGTTGACCGTGAAAACCGGCGAGGGCGTCCCGGCGGGACAGGGCGGACCCGGGGTCTGGGCCGCGACCCCGGGAACGAGCACCAGCGCAAGAACAACAACAAGAGCGGCCGGAAGGCCGAAGCGAGCCAGGGGGTTGACTCTAGTCCCCTGTCAGGCGTGGCTTCTTCTGCGAGCAGCGAATCAGCGCCGAGGAGAGGCCGGCGACCCCGTCGCAGCGGCCGGGCGACGCGCCGTTACTTCTTCGCATCGCCGTCACTCGACAGCTCGAGCACCGCAAGGAAGGCCTCCTGGGGGACCTCGATCCGGCCCACCTGCTTCATGCGCTTCTTGCCCTCCTTCTGCTTCTCGAGCAGCTTGCGCTTGCGGCTGATGTCACCGCCGTAGCACTTGGCGATCACGTCCTTTCGCATCGGCTTGACCGATTCGCGGGCGATGACCTTCGATCCGATCGCGGCCTGGATCGCCACCTCGAACTGCTGACGCGGGATCTGCTTGCGCAGGCGCTCGGTGAGCCCGCGGCCGGCGGCGTAGGCCTTGTCGCGGTGCACCACCATCGACAGGGCGTCGACGTTGTCGCCGGCGAGCAGGATGTCGAGCTTGACGAGGTCGCCCTCGCGCATCCCGAGCACCTCGTAGTCGAGCGACGCGTAGCCCCTCGTTCGCGACTTCAGCTGGTCGAAGAAGTCGAGCACGATCTCGGCGAGCGGAAGGTCGTAGTGGAGCTGCACCCGCTCCTGGGAGAGGAAGGTCATGTCCACGTGCGTGCCGCGCCGCTCCTGGCAGAGCTCCATCACCGCGCCCACGTGCTCCTTGGGGTGAGGATCGTGGCGCGGATGTAGGGCTCCTCGATCGAGGCGATCAGGCCGCGGTCGGGCATGTCCGACGGGCGAGTGCACCACCAGCTCGCGGCCGTCGGTGAGGTGGACGTCGTACTCGACGGTCGGGCGCCGTGGCCAGCAGCTCGAGGTCGTACTCGCGCTCGAGGCGCTCGCGCACGATGTCCATGTGCAGCAGGCCGAGGAAGCCGCAGCGAAAGCCGAAGCCGAGCGCCTCGCTGGTCTCCGGCTCCCAGGTGAGCGCGGCGTCGTTCAGCTCGAGCTTCTCGAGCGCGTCGCGCAGGTCGGGGAACTGGTTGGTTTCGACCGGGAACAGGCCGCAGAAGACCATCGGCTTGATCTCGCGGTAGCCGGGCAGCGGCTCGACGGCCGCGCTGTGCTTGGTCGTGAGCGTGTCGCCCACGCGCAGCAGCGACACGTCCTTGATCCCAGTGATCAGGTAGCCCACCTCGCCCGCGTGCAGGACCTCCACGGGGATCATGTCCGGGCCGAAGAAGCCGATCTCGTCGACCTCGGCCTCGGTGCCGGTCTGCATTGCGCGGAGGTCGTCGCCCTGGCGCAGCTCGCCGTCGACCATCCGGATGTAGGCCACCACCCCGCGGTACTGGTCGAACTCGGAGTCGAAGATGAGCGCGCGGGCGGGGCCGTCGGAGTCGCCCTGGGGCGGCGGCACGCGCTCGACGATCGCCTCGAGCAAATCGATGACGCCCTCGCCGGTCTTGGCCGAGATGCGGATGACCGCGTCGGGGTCGTCGCCGAGCAGTTCGCCGATCTCCCCGGCCACGCGCTCGGGCTCTGCGCCGGGCAGGTCGATCTTGTTCAGGGCGGGGATGAGCTCGAGGCCAGAGTCGACAGCGAGGTAGGTGTTGGCCACGGTCTGCGCCTCGACGCCCTGCGAGGCGTCGACGAGCAGCAGCGCGCCGTCGCAGGCGGCGAGCGAGCGGGAGACCTCGTAGGTGAAGTCGACGTGACCCGGGGTGTCGATCAGATGCAGGCGGTAGAGCTTGCCGTCAGCGGCGGTGTACTCCACGCGCACGGCCTGCGCCTTGATCGTGATGCCGCGCTCGCGCTCGAGGTCCATCGAGTCGAGCAGCTGCGGGCGGTGGTCGCGCGCGTCCACGGCGCCGGTGATCTCCAGGATCCGGTCGGCCAGCGTCGACTTCCCATGGTCGATGTGGGCGATGATCGAGAAGTTGCGGATGTTCGTCGCGGGGGCAGCCATGGGGCCGTACGAGTATGCCTATCCGCAATCGGTCAGACTGGCGGCGGGCTCGCTGATGGCTGATGAGATCGAGGTAGTCAGGGCCGTGTTCTGGGCCTTCGCCGAACGCGACGTGGAGGGGGTGCTCGCGCACGCCCACGAGGACGTCGTCTTCAGCGCCGTGACCGCCGACTACGCGGGGCGGACCGAGCCGTACGTGGGACACGATGGCATGCGCGAGTACTTCCGGGACGTGGCCGAGGTCTGGGACGACCTTCGCCTTACCCCGACCGAGTTCCGCCAGGTGGGGCACACGGTGCTCGTGACGGGCAAGGTCAGTGCGCGCTCGCCCGCGCGCCTGATCGCCGGCTCGTCGGGCTGGATCTTGCGCGTGCACGACGGCAAGGTCGCCTACGGGCGCGTCTACCCCTCGGCCGCCGAGGCGGTCGCCGCGCTCGAGGCGCTCAACAGCCCGGGCATCGGCTCCGAGCCCGCCTGACGCCGGGCCCTGCCTAGGGTCGCCGGCGCGCCCGCAGCAGGTAGTCCACCTGCTCCTGCTTTCGCATGATCATGTGCTCGAGCCGGTGCTCGACCGCCTCGGAGGCGGCCTCGCGGCCGGTCGGCTCGATGGCGGCCTGGAGCGCCTCGAGCGTCTCTCCCTCGTCATCGATCAGCTTGTCGATCGCTCTCGCGGGGTCGGAGTTGAAGCTGATCGGCGCCACCTCGGTGGTCGGCTCGCCGCCCAGGGCCGCGATCTTCTCGACGAGCCGGGTGGCGTCCTCGAGCTCCGACAGCGCGTGCTCACGCATCTTGTCGGCGTGGGCCTGGTACTCGAGCCCGATCACGCTTCCGGCCACGAGCGAGTACTGGAGCACCGACCGGTGCTGCAGCCGCAGCGCCGTGTTGAGGCAATCGATCTGCTCGTCGACATCCATCTTCTCTTCCGGCGACATGAGCGCTTTCTTACCCCTCTGTGCGGCGCCTTCTAACGAGGAGGTCCCAGATCTGGCGCGCTTCGGGCACGCGCAGCACCCAGACCGCCGCGGCGTAGACCGCGAGGCCCGCGGCGATCGCGCCCCCGACCGCGGCGATCTGGGCGACGATCCCACGGCCGAGCGCCTCGTCGAGCCCGTACCAGACGCCGTAGGCCACAGCGCCCAGCAGCGCAGCGGCCGGCAGCATGCGCGCGGCGGCGCCGAATGTGCGCGCGCCCTCCACCCCGCCGAGCTCGCCGCGCAGGACCAAGGCCTGGGCCACGCACATCGCCACGGTCCCCGCCACGGTGCCGATCACTATCCCGGCGATGCCGAACGGCTCGTAGAGCGCCGCCGCGAGCGCGACATTGACAACCAGGTTCACGCCGCTGAGCGCCGTGGTGGCCCAGGGGCGCTGCAGGCTGAAGAAGGTGCGCGAGTAGAGCAGGCTCACTCCCTGGAAGGGCAGCGAGATCGACCACCAGAGCATGGCGGTCGAGGTCAGCTCGGTCGCGTCGGGGCCAAAGGCGCCGCGTTGGTAGACGAGGCGCGTGATCGGCTCGGCCAGGACGGCCATGATCACCGCGCTCGGGATCAGCAGCAGGCAGATCTGGCGCACGCCGTTGCCCATCGTTCGGCGCAGGTCGTCGCGGGCGCCGCGCGCCGCGAAGCGGGACAGGGTGGGGAACAGGATCGTCGCGATCGAGATGCTGAACAGCCCCTGCGGGAGCTGATAGATCCGAAACGCCTTGTCGATCGCCGCGGGGGCCTCGTCGGAGACGAGCGTTCCGAACACCGAGTTGATCAGCAGGCTGAGGTTGATCAGCCCGAGCGCGATCGTCACCGGCAGCATCAGCTTGAGGACCCGGCGAACGCGCTCGTCGCGCCAGTCGAGCGTGAAGGTGAAGCGCCCGCCGCGCCCGCGCAGCCAGGGCAACGGCAGCAGGAACTGGACGACCGTCCCGGCGAGGATCCCGATCGCGTAGGCGTAGATCTCGTCGTCTTCCGGCAACAGCGGGACGAGGCCCACGAGCGCCGCGATGATCACGGCGTTCCATGCGACGGGCGCCAGCGCGGGCACGCTGAAGTGCCCGAACGAGTTGAGCATCCCGACAACGAGCCCGCTCAGCGCGAGCAGGCCCACGATCGGGAACATCAGCCGGGCGAGGTTGACCGTGAGGTCCTTGAGCGCCGGGTTGTCGTCGAAGCCCGGAGCGAACAGGGACATGAGCGGCTCGGCGAAGAGGACGAAGAGGGCGGTGAGCGCGGCGCAGACGAGGCAGATCAGGAAGAACAGGCTGGAGGCGACGCGGAACGCCTCCTTGCGCTCACCCTTCTCGAGCAGCTCGGTGAAGACCGGCACGAAGGCGCCCTGGAGCGCCGAGTCGGCGAACAGGGCGCGCACGAGGTTCGGCACCTGGAAGGCGATCGTGAAGGCCGACATCACGCCCGTGACGCCGAAGTACCTCGCCGCCACCACCTCTCGCGCCAGCCCCAGCACGCGCGAGAGTCCGGTCGCGAACGAGAAGAAGGCGGTGTTGCGGGCCAGGTGGCGGGCGTGTCCGGGGCGATCCGGGGAGCCTTCCGCGGCCCGCGGAGAGTCGGTCGCCACGCGCTACACTGGGCCTCCGCCGCGCCGGATGACTCGACGCGGCGGCGGTGCGTATATGGCCAACATCCATTCACAAGAAAAGCGGATCCACCGGGCGGAGCGCGAGCGCCTGGAGAACCGCAACCGCACCTCGCAGGTCAAGACCTGGTTTCGGCGGCTCGAGTCCGCGGTCGCCGAGGGCGACTCCGCCAAGGTCGACGAGGAGTACCGCAGCCTGATTTCGCGGATCGACAAGGCAGTCAAGACGGGCGCGCTGCACTCCAATAACGGCGCCCGCAAGAAGTCGCGCGCGTCGCGCATCCGCTCGCAGTCCTCCTAGCGCCGCCGGGCCGCACAGCGCCGGTAGGGTCCGCTCGATGGAGACGAGACTGCTGATTCGCGGCGAGCAGGTGTCTGGTCAGGGCGCCGCGCTGGCCATCGAGAACCCGGCCACCGAGGAGACCGTGACCGAGGTTCACGGAGCCTCGCCCGAGCAGGTCGACGCAGCGATCGCGGGAGCACGCGAAGCCGCGCGCGGCTGGGCCGCAACCCCCGCCGTGGAGCGGGCGGAGCTGCTCCACGAGGCGGCCACGCGAATGCGCGCCATGACCGAGGAGCTGGCGAAAGCGCTGACGCTCGAGGGCGGCAAGCCGCTGATCGAGAACCGCGACGAGGTCGGCTGGACCGCCGCCGCGTTCGACTACTACGCGGAGATGGGCCGCAACTTCGCCGGCCGCGTGATCCCCTCGATCGAGGCAACGCAGCTCGCGCTCGTCACCAAGGAGCCAACGGGCGTATGGGGCTGCATCGTGCCCTGGAACTACCCGCTGCTGCTGCTCTCCTGGAAGCTCGCGCCCGCGCTCGCCGCGGGCAACACCGTGGTGGCGAAGCCCTCGGAGGTCACGCCGGTGTCCACGCTGATGCTGGCCGAGTGCTTCGAGTCGCTGGCCCCGGGCGTCGTCAACCTGATCGCGGGCGCCGGCGACGTGGGCGCGGCGATCACGAGGACGAGCGCATCGACGGAGTGGCGTTTACGGGGTCGGTTGCCACCGGGAAGAAGGTGGCGGTCACGTGCGCCCAGCGCGTGGCGCGCATGAACCTCGAGATGGGCGGCAAGGACCCGTTCATCGTCTGCGCCGACGTTGCCGAGGACGTCGGGGTTGCGGCGAAGGGCGGCGTCTGGGCCGCCTACCTCAACGCGGGTCAAGTGTGCACGTCGGCCGAGCGCTTCTACGTGCAGCGCGAGGTCTACGACGACTTCCTTGACGCCTTCGTCGCGCAGGCCCGCGAGCTGCGCGTGGGCGACCCGTTCGACCCGAACACCGACGTCGGCCCGATGGTGTCGGCGCCCCAGCGCGCCAAGGTCGAGGCGCAGGTCGAGGCGGCGGTGGCTGCCGGCGCCGAGCTGGTCGTCGGCGGCGGCCGCGCCGGTCACGAGCGCGGCCACTTCTACGCGCCCGCCGTGGTCACGGGAGCGGCGGCCGAGACCGCCCTGCTGAGCGAGGAGACCTTCGGCCCGGTCGCGCCGATAGTGCCGGTGCGATCGCTCGACGAGGCGATCGAGCTGGCCAACTCGACGCCCTTCGGGCTAGGCGCGAACGTGTACACCCGCGACCTCGAGACCGCGGTGCGCTGCCTGCGTGAGATCCGAGCGGGCACCGTCTGGATCAACGACCCGCTCACCGACAACGACGCCGGCCCGTTCGGCGGCTTCAAGCAGTCGGGCATGGGCCGCGAGCTCGGTCAGGAGGGCCTCGAGGCATTCCAGGAGACAAAGCACGTGCACATCGAGACCAAGATCGCGCCCAAGGAGTGGTGGTACCCCTACGCGCCGGGCGACTCCGCGCCGCCGTCGGGAGCCGGGGCTTAGGCGGTCGCCTTCGCCAGCGCGAGCGAGAACGCGGTGTCCTCGTCGAGCGACACCGCGCCGCCGCCGCGCAGGTCGATCTCAAGGTCGGCGAACACGCAGATCGCGCGCTCCAGCGCGGCGCGATCGGCCTTCTTTGCGCGCGCGACGGTCTTCTTGGCCAGCCAGGGCGGGGCCTTCAGAGACTCCGCGACCTTGATGTCGGGCATCCCCGAGTCGAGCAGGGCCGCCGCGCGGTGGACCTCGCGCAGCCGGCGCACCACCGGGAACAGGAGCCGCCCCGGGCGCTCGCCGTGGGCCTCGAGCCGCTCGGCCAGCGCGAACGACGAACGCAGGTCGCCGGCGACCAGGGCGTCGGCCAGGTCGTAGACCTGCGGCGACGCGTCCCGAGCGGCGAGCGCATCGACGATCGGCCGCGCTCACGTTGGTGCGCGGGTGCAGCGCCAGGGCGATCTTCTCCAGCTCGCGCGACAGCCGCTGCTGGCCCGCTGCCCACCAGTGCCACCAGCTCCTTGGCGGACTCCGTGGTCGATCTGGAGCCCGAACTCGCGCCCGCGCTCGATCACCCACTTGGGAAGCTCCCACTGCTTGGGCGCCGCGTACTCGCGGACCTCTCCCCCGGCGCCTTCGATGGCCTTGCAGAGCTGCTTGAGGGCCTTGCCCCTGACGATGGTCACCAGCACCGTATCGGGCGGCATGTCGGCCAGAACCGCCTCGAGCGGAGCCAGCTCGGAGGCCTTCCAGGCGCCGGCGTCGTCCACCTGCACGTAGCGCGTGCCGGGGTCGAACGTCAGGGCCAGCAGCGCCGCCACGACCTCGTCCGGCTCGCTCGAGCCGGCGTCGAAGGTCTCGAGCCCGCCGGGCCCGCGCTCCTCCTCGGCGCGCCGGCGAACGCGCCCGCGCCAGGAATCGATCTTGGCGTCGTCGTCGCCGCAGATGAGGTAGGCGGGCTTGAGCTGGGACACCGTGCGCCAGTGTAGGCGGGCGAGCGGCGGGCCTGGTGGGCGGCGGCCGGCTACCGCTCGGTATCCACCCGCACTCCGCCAGGAAGCACGCTCAGCGTCACCGTCCCGTGTCGGTCGGTGCGGTAGGTCTTCACGTGGGCGCGTCTGAGCGCGCCGAGGGTCGAGGGAGTCGGATGGCCGTAGGTGTTGGCGCCGACCTCGATCGCGGCCAGCTCGGGGTCGATGCGCTCCAGCACCTCGGCCAGGCCCGGGTCGGAGCTGCCGTGGTGGGGCACCTTCATGGCCTCGACGCCGGGAAGGTCGAGTGGCAGCAGCGCATCGCTCTCTGCATCGGCTGAGAGCAGCAGGTCGAAATCGCCCGGCGCTCACGAGCGCGACCACGGCACGCGGGTTCGGGTCCTCCAGCGGCCGGCCCGGCGGGCGCGGCGCCGGTGAAAGCACCCGGATCCGCAGCCGTCCGCCGGCGAGCGCGATGCCGAGCGGGGCGGTGGCCGCGGATCCGCCGCACGCCTCGCGCGGCGGCTTCACGCAGCACGGCACGAAAGCTCGCGTCGCGCGTCCGGTCGCCACCGTCGAGGAGAGCATCGACGGGAAACCGCCGCAGAACCTCCACCAGGCCGCCGTGGTGGTCGCGCGACGGATGCGTGGCAACCACCAGCGCGAGACGCCGCACGCCCGCCCGGCGCAGCAGCCGTGCCACGCCCGCCTCGGGAGGTCCCCCGTCGAAGAGGACGGCGGTGCCGTCGGGGTGCTGGATCAGCGTGGAGTCTCCCTGGCCGACGTCGAGAAAGCGAACGGTGAGGTGGTCCGGCGGACCGGGCGGGCCGAGCGCCGAGCCGGCTCCGACCGCCGCGAGAACGACAACGGCGCCGATCAGGGCGAGGCGCCGCCCGCGAGGCAGGTGACGCCAGCGCGCGGCAGCCGCGAGCGCGTGCGGCGAGAGCGGACGTGCGGCACGGCGCAGCCCGATCGCCGCGAGAGCCAACGCTCCGTACGCAGCGCAGACGGCGGCGCGCGAGCCGAGCGGAAGCCCCACCTGGCCGCCGGGCAGGTCGGCAAAGAGCTCCGCGAGACGGCCGATGTAGCCGACCGTCGGCGACGCGAGCGTGCCGAGCGCCTCGGCTGCGGGCTCGCCCGCTCCGCCCGCCTGCCCCACGGCCGCCTTGAGCATCCCGAGCCACATGGCCGGAGCCACCGCGGGCAGAGCGAGCAGGTTCGCGGGCAGCGACGCCGGCGAGACCCGGCCGAAGTGGTGGCCGAGCAGCGGCGCGGTGGCGGCCGTCGCGGCGATCGTGATGGCCACACCGTCGGCGAGTCCCGCGGCGGCGACTCGAACCGCTCGCGCGCTGGAGGGCACCAGCTCGGCGGCCGCGCGGCGCAGGACGCGCTGCAGCGGCAGGCCGAGCGCGAGGATGCCGGCGACCGCGGCGAAGGAGAGCTGCCAGCCGGGGTCGGCCCATGCGCGCGGATTCCAAGCGAGCGTGGCGGCTGCCGCCAGGAGCAGCGCATAGGAGCGCGAGGCCGGGCGCGAGGCCGCCATCGCGGCGATCCCGGCCAGCCCCATCACCCCGGCCCGCTGCAGCGAGGGCCCGGCTCCGGCCAGCGGGATGTAGAGCGCGATCAGGCCGGCAAGAATGGCCAGCCGCATGCGCAGCCCGACGGCGGCCAGCACGAGGAAGGGCAGCGCCAGCGCCACGAGCAACATCACGTTCTGGCCCGACACCGCGAGCAGATGTGCGAGACCGCTGGCGCGAAAGTCCTCCCGGACGCCCTCGCCGATCCGTTCGTCCTGGCCGAGCACCATGCCGCGCAGGAGCGCCGCGTCGCCCGGCGCCATGCCGGCGCCGACCGCCCGCTCGGCGCGCGAGCGCGCACGATCGAGCAGTCCGGCAAGTCCTCCGCGCCGCGCGCCGGTGATGCGCGCGTGCTCGAGCATGAGCTCGCCGGCGATACCGCGCCGTCGCAGATAGGCGGCGAAGTCAAAGCTGCCGGGCTTGTCGCGGGGACGCTTCCCAATAGCGAACAGTCGGCCCTCGAGCGCCAGCTCCGACCCGGGCTCGGCCGCAGCCGGCAGTGGCGCCCAGCGCGCGATCCGCAGCAGCAGCCGCGCGCCGCGCAGGCGTCCGCCCACCACAGCGATCTCCGCGGAGGAGCCGAACAGCACCGGGGCGTGGAGCGGTGAGCAGGTGGGCGTGAACGCTCGACGGCCTCTCCGTCTCGCACCCGGCCCGCCGGGCCGTCGATCGCGTGGATCCTCAGCTCCGCCCACCGCGGCGCCCGCGAGCACCATGGCGGCGGCGATCGCGCCGAGTCGGGGCGCCCTGAGCCGGGGCGCGCCGAGCCGCGGCGCCCGAAGGACGACCACGAGGGCCGCGACGCCGCCGGCTGCCGCCAGGACGAGGACCTGCCGCGCCTCGGCGAGCGCCAGCCCAAGTGCCAGGGCGGCGATCGCGACATGGAACGGCCGCTCATCGGGCGAGGGGAAACCGGCGCGAGTGGCAGCCGGCGCGCCGGGCTTGCTCTGGCCGGCGCTCTCGCCCATCTCACGGCTGTACCGCTTCGCGCAGGCTCTCGAAGCGCTTTTCGCCGATGCCCTCGACCTCGCGCAGCTCCTCGATCGATCGGAATCCTCCGTTCTCGGTCCGGTACTCGACGATCCGCTCCGCGAGCGTCGGGCCGATGCCGTCCAGCTCGTCGAGCTGATCGACCGTCGCCGTGCCGAGGCTGAGCTTCGGCACCCCGGGAGTGCCGGGCTCCCCATCCGGGCTCGCACCGGCGTCCGGGCGCACCGACCCGCACCGGCACGATCACCTGCTGGCCGTCCTCGACTCGAGCGGCCAGGTTCACGCCCGCCAGGTCGGCACGACGAGTCGGCCCGCCGGCACGATGCCACGGCGGCGGCGGCGCGCGAGCCACTCGGCACGCGAACAAGCCCGGGTCTTCGCACCGCGCCCGCGACATGGACGAAGACGACGGCCTTGCGGGCGGTGCCGACGGCTTCGCGAGGAGGCGCGCCCGGCGCGGACGGGGAGCGATCGAACCGAACCGGCGAGCCCTCCGCGTCCCCGTGGCCCCACCCGGTCATCCGCCAGAGCGCGAAGGCGATGACGGCCGCCGTGAGGACCCACGTCCCAACCCTGCTCACCGAACGCTCAGCCATGGATGCGACGCTACGAGGGGGCGCGTTACGCGTGGGCGACGAGGGTTACAAGTCTGCGAAAAACGAGGCGGAGGGCACCGCCCCCCGGCGCGGCCGGCTCAGCGCACGTCGAAGCCGCTCAGCCCCTCCGGCTCCTCGTCCGCTGTCTCCACGCGCTCGACGCTCGCGCCCCGCGGCCCCCGCTTGCAGAACTCCACGAGCCGGCGCACCGCGCCGGGCTCGCCTTCGAACACCGCCTCGACCGCACCGTCGCCGCGATTGCACACCCAGCCCGACACGCCCGCGGGCCAGCGCCTCGCGGCGGGTCGTGTTCGCGGAAGAAGACACCCTGCACCTGTCCATGCACCACCACGCGGGTGCGAGCGGTCTCGCTCATAGAATCGTGCCGCCCACAAGCAGAGGAGACATTGGAAATGGAAGCTAGCGCGCAGGTGGTCGAGCCCGCCTGGGGAGTCGACTCGGAATACGGGCAGTTGCTCGACGTCCTGCTCTGCCCGCCGGACACCTTCCGCTGGCTGCCCACGAGCGTGATCTCGCGCGCCACGATCGACTCGGGCCTCGTCTTCAGCCGCGACGACGCGCTGCGCCAGCACGCCGAGATGGTCTCGGTCTACGAGCAGGCCGGGCGTCCGCGTCCACTTCCTCGAGGACGACCCCGCTCTCCCCTACCAGGTCTTCGCGCGCGACTCGAGCATCAACGTGCCCGACGGGCCGATCGTCACCCAGTGCGCGCAGTGGTGGCGACGCGGCGAGTACGCACCCGTCATCCGCTTCTACGGCGAGCGGGGCATCCCGATCAAGAACATGGTCACCGCGGGCTCGCTCGAGGGCGGCGACTTCATGATCGTCGAGCCCGGGCGTGGCCGCGATCGGGACGGGCGAGGAGCGAACCCAGGAGCAGGCCGCGCGCCAGGTCGCCGGCTGGCTCGAGGCCGAGGGCTGGGAGGTGCGCGTGGAGCGCATCCCGCCCCACTTCCTGCACATCGACGTGCTCGCCTGCATGCTGGGCGAGAAGCTCGCCGCGGTCTGCGTGGAGCAGTCCTCGACCGGCTTCGTGAAGTGGCTCGAGCAGAAGGGAGTCGAGATCGTGCCGGTCACGCTCGCCGCTGCGCTCAAGCTCGGCGTGAACGGCGTCTGCCTCGGCGGCGACCGCGTGCTCTCGACGGCGGAGTCCAGCGAGCTCAACGACCGCCTGCGCGCGCTCGGCCTCACGGTCTACGACCCGGAGCTGTCGGCCTTCACCCTCGGCGGCGGCGGAGCGCACTGCCTGATGCAGGCAATCCGCCGCGAGCGCGTGGGCTGAGCGGGCGGATCTAGCGCTCGAGCACCACGCGCAGGGTGCGCAGCTTGCGGTCGCTAGCGCCGCGCAGCGCGCCACCATGGTCGAGCGCCTGCTGGACGTATTGGAGCGTCTCGGAGGTGAGCCGCTCGCCGGGCAGGACGTTCGGGATCCCGGGCGGGTAGGCGGCCAGCGACTCCGCAGCCACTCGTCCGACCGCCTCGGCAGCGGGCACCACCTCCTGCGGGCCGAGGAAGGCCTCGCGCGGCGTCATCACCAGCTCGCCCCACGGGGGCGGCGGCGCGAAGAGCACGCCGGCCTGCTCGGGCGGCGCGGCGCTAACGGTCTCGACCACGCGGCGCAGGGCGCCGACGCAGACGCTCCCCCGCGGCGGTCACGTCCTCGCTCATCCCGAACACCGCGACGATCACGTTCTCGCCGGCGAGCTCCATCTGCACGTCGTCCTGCTCGCGCAGCATCCGCGCCAGGTCGTAGCCGCTGCACGCGGTCCCGCGCACGTCGATCGCAAGCCGCAGCGGGTCGTAGTCGTACACCCCGGGCGCCCCCGCGAGCCGCTCGTCGAGCACGTCGAGGCCGGGGATCTCGCGGACCGCGCGGCGCGTGGCGCGCAGGCCGCTGAGCGTCTCGGAGAGCAGCTCCTCCCCGTCGATGACGGCCGCGCGGCGCGCCGAGTCGAGCGACGCGTTCAGGAAGGCGTTTGGGCTGGTCGACTCGAGCAGCGTGACGCAACGGTCGACCACATCCTCGTCGAGCAGGCTTCCGTGGCCCAGGTGAATCAGCGCAGACTGCGTGAGGCTGCCGACGACCTTGTGGATGCTCGATATGACGAGGTCGGCGCCGAGCGACAGGGCGTGCGCCGGCAGGTGCGGGTGGAAGGCGAGGTGAGCGCCCCAGGCCTCGTCGACCACAGCGGGAGGTTGCGAGCGTGCGCCACCTCGGCGAGCGCGGCCACGTCGGCCACGGCGCCGAAGTAGGTGGGCGAGACCACGGTCGCCCCCACGGCCCCAGGCGTCGCCTCCAGCGCGCGCTCGAGCGCCTGCGGAGTCATGCAGTGGGCGATGTGCAGCTCGGGGTCGAGCTCGGGCGCGACGAAGGTTGGCCGCAGCCCGGACATCACGAGCGCGTCGATCGTGCTCGAGTGAGCGTTGCGCTGGGTCACGACCTCGCTGCCGCGATGGGCCAGCGTGAGCAGCGCCACGTGGTTGCCCTGCGAGGCCCCGTTGACCAGGAACCATGCGCGCTTGGCCCCCCAGGCCTCGGCGGCGAGCCGCTGAGCCTCGAAGAACGGAGCGGGCTCCACTCCCATGTCGATGCCCCACGTGAGCGCCGGAATGTCGAGCGCGAGCGCCGCCTCGCCGACCGCCTCCCTCAGGCGCGGGTCGGCGGCTGCGCCGCCCTTGTGGCCGGGAACATGAAAGCGACCGGGATCACGAGCCGCGTAGGCGCGCAGGGCGTCGAGGTAGGGAGTGTCCTGCTGGGTCGCGGGGGCTTGCCGCCGCCCGGCCTCGGACGGGGAGACGGACATGGCGCGAGTCTACGTGGGCCTGTCCGGGTCGGCGAGCGGGAGGGTGGCATCGGGGTCGCGGGTGCCCTGCGGCGCATCGTCGCCGTCGGGCTCCCTCCGAGCGGTGGGTGGCCGCCGCGCCTCGCGGTCGCGGTCGCGGTCGCGCCCGGAGCCGGCACGCGTCTCGACGGCCAGCGAGATCCGCGCGAAGGCGAGCAGCGATCCAGCGGTCATCAGCGCCGCCCCGCCGAGCGCCAGCCAGATCCCGATCTCCTTGCCGCGATCGCCGCCGGCAACCGCGGGCGGGTCGTTGAGGATCTGCGACACCACCACGAAGATCGTGAACAGAGCCACCGCGAGCGAGACAACCGGCGACGGCGCCGGCTTGACCAGTCCGAGACCGCCGGCCAGCGAGGCGATCGTCGCGAGCGCCATCACCACGAGCAGCAGGTCGAGGAACTCGAAGACGGTGAAGCCCTCGAGGTCCACCTCGTACCAGTCGAGGAAGAGGCTGACGATCAGCAACACCGCGCCCACCGCCGCGACCATCGGCCCCACCGGGAGGGTCGAACTTCTGGGTTCGTCGTTCATCTGGCCACGAAGTTCACCAGTTTCCCGGGAACGACGATCGTCTTGACGATTTCCTTGCCGTCCAGCCGGGCGGCCAGCTTGTCCGACCCGCGCGCGATCTCCTCGAGTTGCTCCTGCGAGGCCTCGGCGGGCGCCGCCATGCGGTCGATCAGCTTGCCGTTGAGCTGCACCACGAGCTGGATCTCGTCGGCGGCCAGCAGCGCGGGGTCAGCCTGCGGCCAGGGCTCCTCCCAGACGCGCGCGCCGGTCATCAGCTCGTAGACCTCGGCGCTGAGGTGCGGGGCGAATGGGAAGATCAGCGAGCCGGCCGTGGCCACCGCGAAGCGCACGTGTGACGCGGGCGCCGACTCGCGCTTTCTGTAGATCTCGTTGACGAGCTCCATCACGGCGGCTATCGCGGTGTTGAACGCGAAGCGGTCCTTCATGTCGCGGGTGACCTTGTCGATCGCCCAGTGCGCCTTGCGCAGCAGCTCGGAGGGCTCGCCGGCCGGAACGAGGTCGCCGTCGATCTGCGACGCCTCCTGCGCCGCCGTCCACAGGCGCGACAGGAAGCGGTGCACGCCGCCCGCGCCTTCGTCCTGCCAGTCGGCGTCCTCGCTGGGAGGCCCGATGAAGAGGATGTAGCAGCGCGCCGTGTCGGCGCCGTAGCGCTCGACGATCTCCTCCGGCGACACAGTGTTGCCCTTCGACTTGGACATCTTCGCGCCGTCGCGGGTGATCATCCCCTGGGTGAAGAGCCGCGCGAACGGCTCCTGCACGTCGAGGTAGCCCATGTCGGCGAGCGCCTTGACGAAGAAGCGCGCGTAGAGCAGGTGCAGGATCGCGTGCTCGACGCCTCCGACGTACTGGTCGACGGGCATCCAGCCGCGCAGGATCTCCGGGTCGAAGGGCGCGCGATCGTTGTGGGGGTCGCAGTAGCGCAGGAAGTACCAGGAGGAGTCGACGAAGGTGTCCATCGTGTCGGTCTCGCGGCGAGCGTCGGCGCCGCACTTCGGACAGCGCACGCGCACCCAATCCTCGGCGGTGGCGAGCGGCGACTGGCCCTGCGGCCTGTAGTCGATCGACGTCGGGCAGCTCGACCGGCAGTTCCTCGTCGGGCACCGCCACGAGGCCGCACCCGTCGCAGTGGACGATCGGGATCGGGCAGCCCCAGTAGCGCTGGCGCGAGAGCAGCCAGTCGCGCAGGCGATAGTTGACCGAGCGCTCGCCCCTTGCCCTCCGCTCCGAGCCACTCCACGATCTGCTCGTAGGCCTCGCGGTTGTGCGTCCCGTCGAAGCGGCCCGAGTTCACCACCGGACCGTCACCGGTGTAGGGCAGCTCGCCACCCTCGATCACCTGCACGATCGGGAGGTCGAAGGCCTGGGCGAACTCGAAGTCGCGCTCGTCGTGGCCGGGCACGGCCATGATCGCCCCGGTGCCGTACTCCATCAACACGTAGTCGGCTACGAACATCGGGATCTGCTCGCCCGTGACCGGGTTGGTCACCGTGCGGCCGAGCGCCACTCCGGTCTTGCCTGTGCTCGGCACCGCGTTCCTCCGCGGTCTCCGTGACCGCGTGGTTGACGTACTCGTGCACCTCCGGCGAGTCGTTGAGCCGGAAGACGTCCGGGTGCTCCGGCGCCATCACGAAGAAGGTCGCGCCGAACAGCGTGTCGGGCCGCGTGGTGAAGACCGGGTAGTCGATTCCGAGCTCCTCGCAACGGAAGACGACCTCGGCGCCCTGGGAGCGGCCGATCCAGTTC
This sequence comes from uncultured Thermoleophilaceae bacterium, assembly GCA_963762265.1. GTDB lineage: Bacteria > Actinomycetota > Thermoleophilia > Solirubrobacterales > Thermoleophilaceae > JACVRW01. The sequence goes on from CAVXKC010000008.1 coordinate 431,599, forward strand.
TCCTGCATCGTCACCACGTTGGGCGGCCACTCGATCGTCTTCATGTCGTCGAGCAGCCGGTCCGCGTAGTCGGTGATGCGAAAGAACCACTGCTCGAGCTGCCTGGCCTCGACCTCTGTGCCGCAGCGCTCGCAGCGGCCCTCGATCACCTGCTCGTTGGCCAGCACGGTGGCGTCCTTGGGACACCACTTGACGGCCGCCTCCTTGCGGTAGGCCAGCCCCTTCTCGAACAGCCTCAGGAAGATCCACTGCGTCCAGCGGTAGAAGCGCGGCTCGTGCGTGCCGAACTCGCGCGTCCAGTCGATCGAGACGCCCCAGCGGCGCAACTGGCGCTGGAACTCGGCGATCGAGGCCTCGGTCGAGTCGCGCGGGTGCTGTCCGGTCTTGATCGCGTGATTCTCCGCGGGAAGGCCGAAGGCGTCGTAGCCCATCGGGTGGAGCACGCGGTAGCCGTTACGCCGGCGAAAGTGCGCGACGGCGTCGCCGAGGGAGTAGGTCTTCAGGTGGCCGATGTGAGGCTCGCCCGACGGATAGGGCAGCATCTCCAGCACGTACGCCTTCGGACGCTCGTCGGGCTCGCTCGACACCTCCCAGGCGCGCTCGTCGGCCCAGACGCGCTGCCACTTGGCCTCGATCTCGGTGGGGTCATAGCGCTCCATCGGGACCGCAAGGGTACAGTCGCCCTGGCCCCACTTCTGAGTGCAGACATGACGGTTGCCGACACATCCCCCGTCCCGGCCGGCGAGGAGCGGAGCGACGCCGCCGAGAAGCGGGTCAGCCCGCTCGAGCTCTTCTTCGATCTCGTCTTCGTCTTCGCCCTGACCCAGGTCACGAAGCTCATGTCGGACAACCCGACCTGGGAGGGCCTCGGGCAGGGGATCCTCGTGCTGGCGGCGCTCTGGTGGGCCTGGGGCGCCTACGCCTGGCTCACCAACTACATCGCCGCCGACGAGGGAGTGGAGCGGCTGCTGATGTTCGCTGTGATGGGCGCCTTCCTGATCGCCGCCCTGGCCGTGCCCCAGGCGTTCGGGAGCGATGCGCTGCTGTTCGCAATCGCCTACGCCGTGGCGCGCTGGCTGCACATCTTCATCTTCGCCGAGGCCAACGACGACATCGACGCCGGCATGGCCGTGCGGCGCCTCGCCCGAACCGCGCTGCCCGCCCCAGCCCTGCTGATCTGCGCGAGCTTCTTCGACGGCGCCACCCAGGCGGCGATTTGGATCGTCGCGCTCGCGATCGACTTCTCGGGTCCCTACGTGTTCGGAGTGCGCGGCTTCAGGGTCTCGGCGGGCCACTTCGCCGAGCGCTTCAGCCTGATCGTGATCATCGCGCTGGGCGAGTCGATCGTCGCGGTCGGCGCGGGGCTGGAGGGCGACCTCGACGCCGGCGTGATCGTCGCCGCGACGCTGGGGCTCGTGGTCGCCTGCTCACTCTGGTGGGCGTATTTCGACGTCGTGGCCTTGGTGTCCGAGCGCCACTTTCGCGAGGCCCAGGGCCTCGACCAGGTTCAGATCGCGCGCGATTCCTACAGCTACCTGCACCTCCCGATGATTGCCGGCATCGTGCTGATCGCACTCGGGATCAAGAAGACGGTCGGGCACGTCGACGAGCCGCTCAAGATCGTGCCGGCGCTTGCGCTGTTCGGTGGGGTCGCGCTGCTACTACCTCGGCCACGTGGGCTTCCGGCTGCGCAACGTCCACACGCTGAACGCGCAGCGTCTGCTGGCTGCGCTGCTGTCGCTTGCGCTGATCCCGCTGGCCCTCGAGGTCGACGCGCTCGTTGCGCTCGCGGCCGCGGCCGCCATCACGTCGGGACTCGTCGCCTACGAGGCCGTGCGCTTCGCCGAGAGCCGCCGCAGGCTGCGCGCCGCCGTGCACTAGCGGGGCGTTCACCGTTTCGTCACGCAAGCAGGGATTTCTCGCCCTAACTTGTCGGCATGGCCGCAGAGTCCCTGGCGAAGCTGGTCGGGCGCGCGCCCGACTACGACGTGCTCTACGGCATGCTCGAGCGGGCGGGGCGCAACGTGGCGCTGGCGACCGCGCTCTTACGCGAGCTGATGCGGGCCTGGCCGGACGGCGCCGAGAAGCGAGTCGAGCTGATCGACCTCGAACACGACAACGACGCCGTCACCCACGATGTGATCCACCATCTCTACTCGCGCCTCGAGGTGCCCTTCGAGCGCAGCGACATACTCGCGCTCGCCTCCGGCCTCGACGACGTCGTCGACTTCGCGGAGGAAGCCGCCGACTTCCTCGGCCTCTACCGGGTCGAGGCGCCGATGGACCAGGCGATCGCCCTGGCCGACGCGCTCGCCGCGGCCGGCAGTGAGGTCGCGGCCGCCATGGCATCGATCGAAGACCCGAACGCCGCGACCTCGCACCTGGTCGAGATCAAGCGCCTCGAGAACGAGGGCGACCGCCTGCTGCGCGAAGGCCTGTCGGCGCTCTTCGAAGGCGGAGTCGATCCGATGGTGGTGATCCGCTGGAAGGACATCTTCGAGCGAGTCGAGGACGGCATCGACGCCTGCGACCGCGTGGCGCATGTGCTGCGCGGGATCGCCGTCAAGCGGGCTTAGGCGGCTTCATGCGGCGCGGAGCTGCGCCTGGGCAGGGACGAGCCGGGCGTACGGGCGTCCGCGGCGGCTGATCTGGATCTCCTGGCCGGCCGCGGCTTGCTCGAGGTAGAAGCCGAAGTGGTTGCGGAACTCGTGGCAGCCGACTTCGGTGTGCGAAGGAGTGGAGCTAGGGGGACTCGAACCCCCGGCCTTTCGGCTGCCAGCCGAACGCTCTCCCAACTGAGCTATAGCCCCTTGGAACTCGAATTGTGACGCATCGTTGAGACAGGCGCGCTGACCGTTCAGCGGAGCCTGGACGCGAAGCCAGATCCCCTTACGTCGAGTCGCCAGAGCGCTCGGGAGAAGGTAGCAGCGGTCAAGCTCTCCGCAGTAGACGGCGAGCAGGTCGATCTCGTCTTCGGTGTAGCCGGCCCGCACGTAGCCGGCCGGCGTGCAGCGGGAGGACTCGAGCTTGACCTGCACGACGCTGCCATCAGGGTGGAGAGCGCCCCACTTGCACTGCACTCGCAGCAATCTGCCTCCCACCTCGAGAGCGAGGTCAAACCGACAATGATCGGTTAGGGGACGCAGGACGGGCACCCCGAGCTCCGCCGCCGCTGTGGCGATCTTCAGCTCGGCGATCGCTCCCTTTTCGTTCGTCGTGAGCACGAACACATGTTCGCACGACATCCGGACGGAACTACCCCGGGCGATTCAGCGCCGCGCGGTACTTCCCCTGCCTCACCCCCTCGACGGCCAGGCGCGCGGGCTTGAACGAGGCGTCGCGGCCTTTGCAGACCTCTGTCAGGCCGTAGTACACGCTCCGGCCGGCGCGGTTGAGCGTCAGCTTGGCGACCTGCTTTCTGAGGGCGGGCACCTGGGCGAGCGCGAACTCCGCGTGGATCACCAGGCGCGCGCTTTCCGGGTGCCGCGTTTGCCTTGCCAGGTCGCCGCAGGTCACCGCGTAGGGATTGCGCTCGACCTCCCTAGCGTGGTTGGGGTCGGGCGTCCGGCTCACGCGGCGCGGCGCGTCCTCCTCCCCGCAGCCTGCCGCGACGCCGGACAGCGCCGTCAGGCAGAGCACGAGACTGACGCAGCAGTGCAACCGCGCAAGCGTACCGGGCGATCTCAGCCCACGGAGCGAGCGGGGGCCTCGCCCCAGAGCTGCTCCAGGCGGTAGTACTCGCGCGCCTCGGGCGTGAAGATGTGGACGATCACGTCGAGGTAGTCGAGCAGGATCCAGCGCGCCTCGCGGTCGCCCTCGCTGCGTCGCGGCAGCAGGCGCTCGTCCGCATGTTTGAGCTCGGCGTGGATCGCGTCCCGGATGGCCTTTGCCTGGCGCTCGGTGTTGCCCGAGCAGATCACGAAGAAGTCGGTATACGACACGATCCCGCGCAGGTCGATCACGCGCACGTCGATGGCCTTCTTGTCCGAGGCGATCGCCGCGATGCGCTCAGCCAGCGCGACCGAGTCCGTCGCCTGCGTGCTCACGCCGAGGCCTCCGCCACCGGCGCGTCCGGCACCGACTCGAGGTTCGCGCGCGGCGCCCGGTAGAGCTTGTGGGTCTCGATGTACTCCCCCACCTTGTCCGGGACCAGGTATCGGATCGGCCGCCCCTCCGCCACACGCCGGCGCACCGAGGTCGAGGAGACCTGCATGATCGGCATGTCGAGGTAGCGGATCCGCTCGGCCCCGCGCAGCCGGCCCAGCGTGATGGAGATCGCGTTGCGCGACCAGTTCGTCCGCTCCACGACCGCGATCTGCGCCAGCTCCAACACTTGCTCGGGCTCGTGCCACCCTGCCAGCACGGCAGCCTGGTCGCCACCGAGGACGAGGAAGAGCTCCTGGTCGGGCGCTTCCTCGTGCAGCTCGCGCAGCGTGTCGGCCGTGTACGAGGGCCCCTCGCGATCGATCTCCATCCGCGAGGAGGAGAAGCTCGGGTTGTCGCCGATCGCCAGCTCCACCATCTCGAGGCGAGCCTCGGCGCCCGGGTCGCCCTCGAGCTCCCGGTGCGGCGGCTGTCCCGTCGTGATCACCACCAGCCGGTCCAGCTCGAGTTGCCACATCGCTTCCTGCGCGCAGACCAGGTGGCCGATGTGCGGCGGGTTGAACGCTCCTCCGAGGATGCCTACGCGCAAGGACTACTCGCGGACCTGGCCGGATCCTTCGATCACGAACTTGTTGGTGGTCAGCTCGCGCAGCGCGATCGGCCCACGCGCGTGCAGCTTCTGGGTCGAGTTGCCGATCTCCGCGCCCATGCCGAAGACCGAGCCGTCGGTGAAGCGAGTTGACGCGTTGACATACACGGCGGCCGCGTCCACGCCATCGGTGAACAGCCGCGCGGACGCCGTGGAGTCGGTGACGATCGCCTCCGAATGGCCGGACCCGTAGCGGTTGACGTGCTCGATCGCCTCCTCGGCCGAGTCGACCACCTTCACCGCCAGGATCAGCGCGTGGTACTCGGTCGCCCAGTCCTCGTCGGAGGCGTCGGCGAGCGAGTCGGCGAGCTCCGCCGCCACCGAGCGCGTGCGGCCGTCCACGCGCAGCTCGACCCCCTTCTCGCGCAGCTCCCGCAGCGCGCGCGGTACGAATTCCGGCGCGATCTCGGCGTGCACCAGCAGCGTCTCGGCCGCATTGCAGGTCGAGGGGCGCTGGACCTTCGAGTTGACCGCGATCGCGACTGCGTCGTCGAGATTCGCGCTCGCGTCCACGAAGACGTGGCAGTTGCCGCCGGCCGCGTACATCACGGGGACCGTGGCGTGCTCCTTGAGGGCGGCTTTCAAACCGTCGCCCCCGCGCGGGATGATCAGGTCGACCACTCCGTCCTGCGTGGCGATCTCGCGCAGCTCGTCGCGATCCCCGCCGGAGACGATCGAGATCGCCCCTCCGGGCGCGCCCGCGGCCGTCGCCGCCGAGGCGGCGATCTGCGCCAGCACCGAGTTCGAGTGAGCGGCCGTGGACGAGCCGCGCAGCACGATCGCGTTGCCCGACTTCAGGCAGAGCGCCGAGCAGTCGATCGTGACGTTCGGACGCGCTTCGTAGACCACCGCCACCACGCCGAGCGGCACGCGCACCCGGCGGATGTCCAGGCCGTTCGGAAGCCGCCAGCCCTCGATCGTGCTGCCAACTGGATCCGGCAGGCCGGCGATCGTGCGCACGTCGGCGGCGATCCCCGCGAGCCGATCTTCGGTCAGCTCGAGGCGGTCGAGCAGGCTCGAGGGGAGACCGGCGTGCTCGCCCTCGTCCATGTCTTGCTTGTTCGCCTCCAGGATCTGGCCGCTGCGGCGCTCGAGCGCCTGCGCCATCGCCTCGAGCGCGGCGTTCTTGGTCTCGGTGCCGAGGCGTGCGAGCACGCGCGACGCGCGGCGCGCGGCGCCACACAGCTCGGCTACGGACTGGGCGGTGGTGGCCACCCGGCAAGGGTACCTGCCCGCGTGCGGGCGGCCGCAACCGTCTGTGAACCGCCCCCGCGTAAGTTGCTTCACGCTACGCTGATCGCGCCGTGCTGCCCCGCACCTACGACAACCAGGTCTGCTCGGTCGCCCGCGCGCTCGAGGCGGTCGGCGACCGCTGGACCATGCTCGTGATCCGCGACGCCTTTCTGGGCGTGCGCCGCTTCGAGGACTTCCAGCGCGACCTGGAAATCGCGCGCAACGTGCTCGCCGACCGCTTGGCTCGCCTCGTTGACGAGGGCATCCTCGAGAAGCGCCGCTACCAGGAGCGCCCCCAGCGCTACGAGTATCGCCTGACCGACAAGGGCGCCGACCTCTGGCCGGTGCTGGTCTCCCTCATGAAGTGGGGCGACCGCCACGCCGGCGCCGACGGCGGGCCACCCACGGTGATAGTGCACCGCGGCTGTGGCGGCGAGGTGGACGAGCGCTTTGTCTGTGCCGACTGCGGGGCCGCGGTCGACGCGCGCGGCTCGGAGGTCAGGCCAGGGCCCGGCTCGCGCCGACCACGGCCCACCGCCGTCCTCTGAAGCGCCATCCACAGGTGGCGAGGCGCACCAGGATCAGCCCGACCAGGCCCGCCCAGACGCCCACGATGCCAAGGCCGAGGGCAAGGGAGCCCAGCGCGATGGGCACGTAGACGCCGACCGAGGCGGCGAGCATCGCCCACATCAAGAAGCGCGTGTCGCCGGCTCCGATCAGGATGCCGTCGAGCGCGAAGACCGCTCCGTTCAGCGGCTGCATCAGGGCAAACAGCGGCCAGATCTCCTTGGCGCGGTCGATCACCTCGGGGTCGCTGCTGAACGCCCGCGGGAGCACGTCGATCAGGGCGAGCATCACGAGCCCGAAGAGCGCTCCGGCCACCACGGCCCACTCGATCATGCGCCGGGCCGCGCGGTACGCCTCCTCGGCGTCGCCCGGCTCCCAGCGTGCGCCCGACGATCACCTGGCCCGCGATCGCGATCGCGTCGAGCACCAGGGCCAGGAAGACGAACAGCTGGAAGGCGATCTGGTGGGCGCCGAGCGAGTCCTCCCCCACCCGCGCCAGCACCGCGCCGGCCACGAGGAACGAGGCGTACAGCGCCGCCGTGCGCACGAAGATCTCGCCGCCGATGCGGGCGAGCGGCCTCATGGCGGCCAGCGAAGGCCGGCGCGAGTCGGCCGGTGCGCGCAGCAGCGCCAGCGCGAAGGCCGCGCCCATGCCCGGCCTGCGCCACGACCGTCGCCCAGGCCGAGCCCGCCAGCCCCCAGTCGAAGCCGTAGATGAAGAGCACGTTCAGGAGCAAGTTCACGACGTTGGCCACGACCACGATCACAAGCGGCGAGCGCAGGTTCGACACTCCGCGCAGGTAGCCCTGCCCGGCGAGTGCGATCAGCGCGAAAGGCAGTCCGAGCGAGCCGATCCGCAGGTAGAGCACCGCCAGCTCGCCCGTTCGCCCATCGCCGCCCATCAGGTCGACGAGCGGCACCGCGAGCCCCGCCAACACGACCGTGAGGCTGAGCCCGATCGCCGTCGAGAGCCAGAGCGCCTGCGCGGCGATCCGCCCCGCGGCCACCTCCTCTCCCGCGCCGTGCATACGGGCGACCTGGGCGGTGGTCCCGTAGGTCAGGAAGTTGAACAGCGTGAAGGCGCCGACGATCAGGGTGCCCGCGATGGCCAGCGCGGCCAGCTCCTCGGTTCCGAGGTGCCCGACCATCGCGGTGTCGGCGAGCAGGTAGAGCGGCTCGGCCGCCAGCGCACCGAGGGCGGGCAGGGCGAGCGTGAAGATCTCGCGGTCGTACTTGGAGCGCAGCCGCGGCACGAGGGCTTAATCGAGCACGAAGTAGTCGCGGTGCACGGCCTCCTCGGTCGCACGTGGAAGCAGCTCGCGCACCGCGTCGGTCTTCAGGCCCTTGATCCTGTGCAGCTCGCTCGGACGAGTAGCCGACGATGCCCTTGCCCACCGTGCGTCCGTCGCAGACGACCTCGACGGCGTCGCCGGCCTCGAACTCGCCCTCGACGTCCACCACCCCGACGGGCAGGAGGCTCGTGCCGCGCTCGCGCAGCGCGCGCTCGGCGCCCTCGTCTACTGCGAGGCGCCCGTGCGTGGGCTTTGCGTACTTGAGCCAGAGCTTGAAGCTCGACACTCGGCCGCGCTGCGGGTGGAAGCGAGTGCCGGTGGGCTCGCCCGAGAGCGCCGCCGCCATCGCCTCGCGCTCGGTGCCCGCTCGTGATCACCACGGGTATGCCCGCGGCGGTGGCCATCTCCGCCGCCACGACCTTCGAGCGCATCCCGCCGGAGCCGAGCGGCGAGCTCGACACGCCGATCTCGTAGCCCTCGAGCTGCTCGAGCCCGCGGACGTCGGAGATCAGCTCGGCGTCCGGATCGCTGCGCGGGTCGGCGGTGTGGAGACCGCCGGTGTCGGTCAGCAGGACCAGCCGGTCGGCCCCGATCAGGATCGCCACCTGTGCCGCGAGGAAGTCGTTGTCGCCGAAGGAGATGTCGTCGGTCGTGGTGGTGTCGTTCTCGTTGATCACCGGGACCACGTGCCAGTCGAGCAGCTTGCGCAGGGTGGCCCGGGCGTTGAGGTAGTGCGTGCGCGCGGACATGTCGAAGAAGGTCAGCAGCACCTGCGCCGACCTGCACGCCGCGCTCCTGGAGGAGCTCGTCGTAGTGGCGGTAGAGCTTGCCCTGCCCGACCGCCGAGGCGGCCTGGAGCTCCTCCATCCCGCTCGGGCGCATGGGCAGCTCCATCAGCCGCATGCCGCGCGCGATCGCGCCCGACGTGACCACGATCGTCTCCTCGCCGTCCGCGTGGCGCGCCGCGACCTCGTCGCAGAGCGCCGCCAGCACCTCCGTGCGCACCTCGCCGCGCTCGTCGGCGACGATGCTCGACCCGAGCTTGACCACGACGGTCGACATCACCCGCTCGATCCGGCCGCGAGCCTCCAGTCGCCGTCTTCCTTGGCGAGCCGGAAGACGCGCGGAGCCTGAACTCCGTCGACGTTCAAGACGGTGCGAACGGTCGCGCGTGTCGCCGTCGACGGTCGTCTTGTCGATCGACACCAGCTTCAGCTTGAAGCCCTTGGTCAGCTCGAGCTGCTGCTTGCAGACCTCCTCCGCGCGGTCGCCCGTGGCGCCGGTGGCCTTCTCCTTGAACTCCTGGGTGAGCAGCTCGCCGCACAGCGTGTCGCCGTCGCGCGCGTTGGTCGCCTCGACGAAGTCGCGCACCACCTGCTCGGCGTCGTCGCCGTCGTCACCTCCGCCGCCGCAGGCCGGCAGGGCGAGCGCGAGCGCACAGATGCCGAGGCAGAGGGACGCGCGGGCCACGCCGCGACTTGTAGCTGATGAAGGGAGCGCTATGGCGCTCAGCCACCCGGATCGAGCTCGAACACGATGCCTGCGATCTCCACGTCGTCGCCCGGCTCGAAACCGGCGGCCCGCAGCGTCTTGATCACCCCGAGCGCGCGCAGGCGCTCCTCGACGTAGCGGAGTGCCTCGTCGTTCTCGACGTCGTGGCGAGCGATCAGGCGGTCGATGCGCCCGCCCTCTACCCGGAAGAGGCCTGGCCCGACCCGGTCGACTCGGTAGGAGTCGCTCTCCCCGGGCCGGTAGACGCGGTGCGTGGCCGGCAGCTCGCCCGCGCCCGGCTCCGGCTCGCCGGCGGGCACCCGCGCGAAGATCGCGTCGCGGAGGCGATCGAGCCCCTCGCCGGTGGCCGCGGAGGTCGAGTAGACCGGGATATCGAGGCGCTGCTCCCAGAGGCGGATCGCGCTTTCGGCCCCGCCGGGCGGCACCAGGTCCGCCTTTGAGAGGCAGAGGATGCGCGGCAGCGCGGCCAGGCCGTGCCCGTGCTCGCGCAGCTCGGCCTCGACCGTGGCATGGTTTTCGACGGGGTCCGAGCCGTCGAGTGGAGCCAGGTCGAGGACGTGCACCAGCAGGCGGCAGCGCTCGACGTGGGCGAGGAACTCGTGGCCGAGCCCGGCGCCGGCGCTGGCGCCCTCGATCAGGCCGGGGATGTCCGCGAGCACGAGCTGGCGCTCGTCGCGCTCGAGCGTGCCGAGCACGGGATGCAGCGTGGTGAACGGATAGTCGGCGACCTTGGGCTGGGCCCGCGTGAGACGGGCGAGCAGCGATGACTTGCCGGCGTTCGGCAGCCCCACCAGGCCGGCGTCGGCCAGCAGCCGCAGGCGCAGCTCGAGCCGGCGCTCCTGCCCCGGCAGCCCGTTCTCGGCGAAGCGCGGCGCCTGGCGCGTGGCCGTGGCGAAGTGCTTGTTGCCGCGCCCCCCGCTTCCGCCGCGCGCGACGAGCGCCGTCTGGCCGCCGTCGGTCAGATCCCAGCGGTCGCCGAGCTCTGAATCCTCGATCACCGTGCCGGGCGGGACGCGCACCGTGAGCGGGTCGGGCGTGGCGCCGTGCTTGTTGGCGCCCTGGCCGTGCCCTCCGCGTGCCGCCTTGAAATGGGAGCCCCGGCGAAAGGAGGCCAGGTCGCGCAGCGATGCGTCGCAGACCACGATCACATCGCCCCCACGCCCGCCGTCGCCGCCGTCGGGCCCGCCCTTTGGAACGTGCGCCTCGCGGCGGAAGGAGACCACGCCATTGCCCCCGGCGCCACCGCGCACGTGGATCGTCGCGCGGTCGTGGAACATCCCTATACCAGCCTGTCCATCAGAGCCTGGTCGTCCGGAAACAGCCCGGCGGCGGGCAGCCGGCGCAGCAGCTCACGCAAGCCCTCGTTCCTGCGGTAGGCCGCTTCCAGGAATGGGCGCGCCTCGGCCTCGCGTCCGCGTGAAGCCAGCGCGACGCCGCGCCAGAAGGCGAGCTCGGCGTTGTCCGGCTGCGACTCGTGCGCCGCCGAGTACTCGGCGAACGCCCCGTCGAAGTCGCCGCTTGCCGCCAGCTCGTCGGCCACCTCGACGCGCCGGTAGGCCCGGCGGACGGCCACGAGGCGGCCCAGCTCGGACACCGGATCGCCGTGATCCTCCACGCGCAGGTCGAACGGGGGTTCCTTCGAAGGCTCGTCCTCGGCCCGCGCCCGCGGGGAGACGACCCGCATGGCTGCCGATTGGCGCCCGCGCAGGTCGCCGCCCTCGGCCTCGGCTGCTTCGAGAGCGGCAAGGAGGCGGTCGGCGAGATCCCCCGGCCCGGCGAGGTAGGCCTCCACCATCGCGTCCGGAACGGTCGGGCGCTCCATGATGTTCGCCTGCGCCGCTACGCCATCGGCCACTCGATGCCCGGCGTGGCGAATGCAGCGGGCGCCAGTGTGGACGGCGACCCGGCCGTGGTGGTCGACGACGGCGAGCTGGCGCACGGATCCCTGCTCGTCCGCGGACAGCAGTCGCCGGAGCGTTTCGGGGGCCGATACCCCGTCACGCATCAGGGCGAGGCCGCGCGCGCCGTAACCCGGACCGGGCACCGACTGGTTGGCGATCGCCCCCACGCCGGGCTCGGCCCAGCTGACGATCGAGCCGACGCCGAAGTAGTGCGACTGCACGGCGACGCCGAGCTCGCCGCTGCGGTCATCGCGCGCGACGATCGAATAGGTCGTGGCTACTCCGTCGGTTCGACCGAGATCACGCGGCCGCGGCGGCCGGACGCGAACTGAACGACGCCGGGCCGCTTGGCGAAGATCGTGTCGTCCTTGCCGATGCCGACGCCCTCGCCGGGCTTGAAGCGCGTGCCGCGCTGGCGCACGATGATCTCACCGCCGGTCACGGCCTGGCCCGCGAACACCTTGACACCGAGGCGCTGGGCGTTCGAGTCGCGGCCGTTTCGGCTCGATCCAAGACCCTTCTTATGAGCCATCCTCGTCCTCCTGCTTCTTGGCCGTGCGCCCGCCGACCTTGATCTCGGCGATCTCCAGGCGCGTGAGGTCCGCGCGGTGACCGTAGCGGCGCTTATAGCCGCGCTTGGGCTTGAACTTGAGCCCGTGGATCTTCTTTCCGCGCTCGTGGCCGGTGACGGTGGCCTTCACCTTGATCCGGCCGAGCTCGCCCGGATCGAGCAGCGACTTGTCGCCGTCGGCGTACATCAGCGGCTCGAGATCGACCTTGTCGCCCTCGCCCGCCCGCATGCGATCGACGACGATCGAGTCGCCCTTCTCAACGCGGTATTGCTTCCCGCCCACTCTGACGATGACGTAGCTCATGGAAATAGAAATCCGCGCGCACCCGGCCGAGCCGGGCGCTTGCGGCTAAGAGAGCGCCGAGATCCTCAGGCGCCGGGGGCGAGTGTAGCGATTCAGAGGAAGCGCAACCGGCGGCGACGCGGGGTCTGCGAGGCGCGCCGCCGCCGGTAGTCGCTAAGAGTGAGGCCCGCCGGCACACTCGGCGGCTCGACGTAAAAGGAAGCGCCGGCGAGCGAAGTCGCCGCGTACGTCGAGCGGTCGAGGGCGGTCGAGGTAACGATTTGCGGGCTCATAGTGCGATCTTCCGCTCCACAGCCCTCTCGAACATCGGGGCAGCACCCCTAACCGGCCCCCTGAATTTGCCCGGCCTACCCTGAGGGCGCCGGAGCGCCGGAGCGCTCGCGGGTCCCGGCCCGGCGCGAAGTCTCGGCTATCAGCAGCCCGGCAGACACCAAAACCGCCCCTCCGAGCGCCCGTGCGGTGACGTCCTCGCCGTACAGCGTGGCTCCGAACGCGAGCGCTCCGAACGGGAGCAGCATCGCCAGGAAGGACATCGCCTGCGCGCTCAGGTAGCGCAGCAGCACGGTCAGGACCACGAACGGGATCGCGGAGCCGATCACCGCCAGGTAGGCGATCGAGCCGATCGCCTCGGCGGTGAAGGCGAGCTCGCCCCAGTCCTCCCCCAGCACCGACGCCGCCAGCAGGGCAAGCCCGCCGCCGAGCATCCCCCAGCCGTTGAGCACCACGGCGTCGAGCTCACCGGCGCGCAGCTTGAGCGAGATGTTGCCGAGCGAGGCGCCAAGCGGGGCGAGGGCTAGCGCGGCCGCGCCGAGCAGGGCCAGCTCCTGGTCGCCCGCGTCGGCGCTCTCCGCGAAGGCCAGCGCCAAGCCGCCGATCGCGAGCAGGATGCCTACCACCAGGCGCGCCCGCAGCGGCTGGTCGGGGAGCAGCACAGAGCCCAGCAGCGCCGTGTAGAGCGGGAGGATCCCGAACAGAACGGCCGCCAGGCCCGACGGGATGTACTGCTCACCCCAATAGACCAGGCCGTATGCGAACGCGAAGGGCAGCAGGGCGAGCACGACGGCGAGCCGGGCGTCGGTACGAAGCGACTGACGCCGCACGGCCGCGAGCGCCAACAGGAGCACACCGGCGAGCACAAACCGGATGCCGGCGCCGAGCAGCGCCGGGCAGTCCTCCAGGCCGATCTTGATCGCCACCCACGTGCTCGACCAGATGACTACGAGCATCCCGTAGAGGGCGAACAGGGCTGGGCGGGACACCTGCCCAGTGTTGCGGACGCGCTGCCGGCGTCGCGGTTCGGCCGGGACACCGCCGGCAACTGCGGGCGCTGGCCGAGTACGCCGCCGCTAGCTCGACATGCCTAGTCGCAGTTCAGCGGCGCGAAGGCCTCCTGGTAGGACGCCCCGAGCTGCTGAAGCGAGGTGATGAACGCTGCCTTCGCATCCGAGGCCGAAAGCGAGCTGCCGAGCTCGCTCGCGATCTCCTCGACCGAGCTGGTGAACGCCTTGGTGGCGGCCTCGGTCTCGCTGCGCCGGTCGCTGCTGAGGTCCGACACGGCGCCGGAGATATCCTCGAGGTCGTTCTTGATCGCGTCGAGGTTCTGCGTCACTCCATCCGTCGTGAACGTCGCCGGGGTCAGGCTTGTGAGCTCGTCGAACTGTTTGGCGATGTCGTCACTGGCATCGCAGACGGTGTTCTGGGCCTTCTCCTCATCGGATTCACCGCACGCGCCAAGCGCGAGCGCGAGCATCACGACGGCCAGCACGCTGAACACGGCTCTCACACCGGGAACATAAGCGCGCCCAGGTCGGTGCCGCCTCACCCGGAAGGGGTGATCCGTGACCGGCGGCGCACCGCTGTTCGGAGCGCCCTAGCGGTCGCGCTTGGCGAGCAGTTCGCGTAGGTCGGCGACCGGACCGATGTGCCGAAGCTTGTCGGGGTTGACGATCGAGCTGACCGCGCGGACCTCGCCCGCGGCGATCTCGATGGCCATGACGGTGATCAGCCTGCCCTGCGAATCGCGCACGAGGGCGCCCGGCTGGCCGTTGATCTCGACCCGGCGGAAGCTCGCCGCCCCCACCCTCGGTCCCTGGCGAGCCCACGCCGCCAGCGTGCGCGCCACGCGCTTGCGGCCACGCAACATCCGGGCCAGCGCCGGGACCTTGCCGCCGCCGTCGCCGTGCAGCTCGACGTCCTCTGCGAGCAGGGCCTCGAGCGCGGCAACCTCTCCGTCGCGCGCGGCGGCAAAGAAGCGGTCGGCCAGCTCATCGCGCTGGTCCGATGACGGCTCGAAGCGCGGACGCCGCTCCTCGACGTGGCGCCGCGCGCGCGAGGCGAGCTGGCGTGCGTTCGCTTCGCTCGTGCCCACGATGCGTGCGATCTCGGCGTAGTCGTAGTCGAACACGTCGTGCAGCAGGAAGGCCGCCCGCTGTTCGGGCGAAAGGCTCTCGAGCAAGACCAGGAACGCGAGCGACAGCGAGTCGGCCAGCTCGGCCTGCTGGGCCGGGTCGTCTTCGGCGCCCGCGACGAGCGGCTCCGGGAGCCACTCGCCGACGTAGGTCTCGCGGCGCGCGCGAGCGGAGCGCAGCTCGTCGATGGCGAGGCGCGTGACGATCGTCGCCGCGTACGCGCGCGGCGACTCGATCTGCCGGCCGTCCTCGAGTCGCGCCGTGCACGCGCAGCAGCGTCTCCTGCACGACGTCCTCCGCCTCGCTCACGCTGCCGAGCATCCGGTACGCGATCGCGAAGACCGCCGGCCGGAGCTCGTCGAGCGAGTTCGGTCACGCCATCGCCCGCCGCCAGCTCGGATGTCCCGGCTTCCAGCCCAACTCGCGCTTTGCCTTGGCATTCGACGCGCCTCGCATCTCGGTCATCATGACCGCCACGGCCTCACCCGCGAGCAGGCGCCCGAGCCGGCGCGGAACCCTCCGGGGCGGCCTTGCTCCCAGGGAGCTCGCGACAACCGGCAACCAGTCGGCCACCCGGGCAGGCTCGTCATCGACGATGTTGTAGATCCCGCGCGTGCCGCGCTCGACGGCCGCCAGGGTCGCATCTGCGGCGTCCTCGATGTGGACGAACGACCAAACGCCCGCGCCGTTGCCGACGACCGGGAACCTGCGCCTGCGGATCGCCTCCAGGTGCTCGCCGTCGGTGCCGAGCGACGTGCCGGGGCCGTAGAAGCCGCCGTAGCGGAGCACGATGCCCTCCGTCCAATCGGCGCCGGTCACTGAGGCCTCGAGCCGGCGAATCGCCTCGAGCGAGCGGCGCATGGCCGCGACCGGCTCGAGATCGAGCGGGTCTTCCTCGGTCTTGACGGATCCGCCGCTGCGCTCATAGGGCCAGCCGGCGAAGCTCTGCGCGACGAAGCGCTCAACGCCCACCGCGCGACCGGCGGCAAGCAGGTGGTCGGTGCCCTCGGTGCGCAGCCGGTTGGTGAGAGCGAAGTCGCGATCGAAATGGCGCATGTCGAGCGAGCCCGATAGGGCCGTCAGCTGGTGCACGATCGCCTCGGGCTCGGCCTCCGCCACCGCCCGCGCCACATCCTCGGGCTCGAGCGCGTCGGCCACGACGGGTACCGCGCCGAGCGCGCGTAGGGCGTCCCGCTTCGACTCGCTGCGGGTCATTCCGGTGACCTCGTGCCCGGCGGCTGCGAGCCGAGGCACGAGCTGCTTGCCGAGCGCGCCCGTGGCACCTGCGACCAGGACCTTCATGGTGTCTCCTCTTGTTGGGGTTCACCTCTTAGACGACACGCACGGCCCGGCTGTGACAGCCGTCAGTCGTCGCGGTGCACGGTGTCCGGCGAGAAGGCCGGCAGGCAGACGGCCATGTACTCGGCGCCCTCGGGAGTCGAGTAGCGCACCCACTCGCCGGCCCGCGTGAGGATGCCCTGTCCGGCGGCGACCTCGCGCGTGCCGTCCTCGCTCTCCACGCGCAGGGCGCCCGCCAGGACGATCGTGTACTCGTCGAACTCGGGTCGCTGGCCGGGCTCGCTCCAGCCGGCGGGCGAGCGCATGCGGGCAACGCTCACCCGTTCGTCACCCGTGCTCGCACGCCCCGCGAACTCCTCGATCAGCTTGGGAGGCTCGCCCGCGGCCTCGACCCGGACGGGCTGCTCAATCGGCTCCGGCATGCCCGGAAAGCTAGCTGCGGCGCCCCGATAACGTCCGCCTCGTGGACGGACTCGACGAAGCGCTCGGGCAAGGGGACCGCGCGGAGCTCGAACGCGCCCTCGCCGCCGATCCGGGCCTCGTGGACCGGCCGCTGGGCGAGCGTTCCTGGCTCCCCCTTCTCTATGTGACCCACTCCGAGCTGCTCGGGACCGAGCGCACCGACGACCTGCTCGACTGCGCCCGGTTGTTGCTCGACGCCGGCGCCGACCCGAACGCGTCCTGGGAGCACCCGGAGTTCGGCGCGCTCAGCGCGCTCTACGGCGCCGCGGGGGTCGCCCACGAACCGCGCATGACGGCGCTGCTGCTCGAGCGCGGGGCAACGCCCGACGACGACGAGTCGCTCTACCACGCCTGCGAGAGCCGCGACCACACGTGCCTGTTGCTGCTGCTGGACGCCGGCGCACGCGTCGGCGGTACGAACGCGCTGGGGCACATGCTCGGCTACGACGACCTCGAGGGCCTGCGGCTGCTGCTGGAGCGTGGGGTGGCGCAGGAGGAAGGCGAGTGGCCCGAGCTGCAGGGGATGATCGAGGCCGCGCTGGCTCGCGACCGCTCCCGCGCACACATCGAGCTGCTGCTCGCCCACGGCGCGCCGGTCGCGCTCGGCGACGCCACCCTGGCCGTCCGGCGCGGGCGTGCCGACCT
Organism: uncultured Thermoleophilaceae bacterium; assembly: GCA_963762265.1. Taxonomy (GTDB): domain Bacteria; phylum Actinomycetota; class Thermoleophilia; order Solirubrobacterales; family Thermoleophilaceae; genus JACVRW01. Next base: position 448,546 of record CAVXKC010000008.1, read on the forward strand.
GCTCGACCTGCTCGGCCCCGCCAGCCCCTCCCCCGCCGACGAGCTGCTCGGCGCCCTGCGGCGCGCCGACCGCCCGGCGGCGGATGCCGTCCTCGCCGCCAATCCCGGCCTGCTCGAGCGCCTGGAGCAAGGCGACCGCGACGTGCTCGTGCATGCCGCGGCGAAGGGCGACCTCGCTGCCGCGCGGCTGATGCTCGAGATCGGCCTCCCGGTGGACATTACGTCCGAGGAGTTCAACGAGACCCCCCTCCACGCGGCGAGCTGGTACGGCCGCGCGGACATGGTGGAGCTGCTGCTCGAACACGGCGCGGATCCCGGCGCCGAGGCCGGCGAGCCCTTCGGCGGAACGCCGCTCGAGTGGTGCGAACGCGGCTCGACCCACGCGGCGCAGGCTGTGTTCGACGGTGAGCGCCAGAGCGACTACGTGCGCACCGCCGCGGCGATCCAGCGGCGGATCTCCTCGTAGACGTCCGGGTGGTTGAGCAGGTCGAAGTGCGTCAGGCCGACCAACTCGCGGCCCTTGTCGATCTCGAACGGGATGCTGCGGCCCCTCCCGCTGCCGCGGCCCGACGCGCTCGGCACCCTCACGAGCAGGTCGCCCAGCGCCGAGCCGAGCGGGCCCTCGCTGAGTCTTGATCCGATGAAGTAGTAGTTGGCTTCCGGCAGGAACGGGACCTCCCGGCAGCGGTCGCGCAGGAACTCGTCGGGATCGCAGCCGCTCCAGTCCTCGTCGACGCAGGCCCCAAAGCGCAGATCTTTGATGCCGTCGCTGCGCGCATTCAAGAAGTTGGCCAACGCGCGCGTCTCGGGCAGCCGGTCGAGCGCCCAGCCCAGCGCGTTGACGCCCTTCTCCAGGTCGGCGCCGAGGTGCGGGGTGCCCAGGCAGAACACGTGGCGCACGGCCTTGGTCCAGGCCCGTTCCTCCAGATCGCCGTAGTGACAGGCGCTGCGCGCGACCAGGCCGCCCATCGAGTGGCCGACGAGGACGATCTCCTCGACCTCGGCCGGACACTCCGCCACCAGCTCGTCGAGCAGCCGCGCCAGCGAGCGGCCGTTCTCAGAGACGTGCAGGCCGCTGTTGTAGCGCAGGTAGACGGGGCTGAACCCCAGGTCGTCGGCCAGGCGCTCGCCGTCGGTCCGCCGGTCGGCAGGGGCGTCTCCGCGCGGCGTGAGCGACCACGATGCGTCCGTCTCGCCGAGCCCGTGCACGAGCACGACAACGCGCGGGCCGGCGTCGGCGTCCGCGCCGGCGCGGCGGATCTCCATGTCCAGCGCAAGGTCGCTCCCGCGCGCAGCCAGGTGGTGGCCATAGAGCCCGTTGAGGGCGGCCAGCGCCAGCGAGCCGCCCGGCCGGGAGGCGAGTGCGGGCGCATCCGGATCGGCGCCCAGCGCGACCGCGCGACCGCCGCCGCGCGAAGCCGCGCGCAGGGCCCCCCGCACACCCGCGTAGACGGCTCGCGAGATGCCGTCGTGGACCTCCCGCACCGGCGCTGCCGCCGGGCCGAGCGCCGCGAACGGGCGACCGGCGATCCCTTCGTGCATGTCTCGGATCCCGGTCCCGAAGGCGGCGAGAGCCTCGCCGGCCAGGTCACCAATCGCCTCGATGTCGGTCTTACGCACGGCGGTTGTGGCTAACCAGCTCGATGTTGTTCGCGTCGGGGTCCAGCACGAAGCTCCCGTAGTAGCCGGGGTGGTAGATCGCTCGCTCGCCCGGTGCGCCGTTGTCGCGGTATCCCGCCCCGGTGGCATCGCGGTGAAACGCGTCCACCGCTGCGTTCGAAATGGCGGAAAAGGCCATGTGAAGATGCTCTGTCGGCTCCCCCGCGAGCAGCGTGAACGACGCGTTGGCGCCGGCAAAGCGAGTGCGGTCGGCCGTGCCGCTCGCGAGGCGAAAGCCGCTGTGGGCCGCGATCGCCTCGTAGAAGCGCCCCGCGGCCGCAAGGTCGGCCACGCGGATCCAGAGGTGGTCGATCGTGGCGCCCGCGGGCATCCCGCTGTGATGGACGGCCTCCGCGCTGTTGCCGTCGGGGTCGAGCAAAAAGGCGCCGTAGTAGTCCTCGCGGTACTGCGGACGGGGACCCGGCGAACCGTCGTCGCGGTACCCCGCCGCGGTGCCGGCGCGCCAGAACTCGTCCACGAGCTCCCGGGAGGGAGCGGCGAACCCGATGTGCAGCCGCCGCGTCACCGGACGCTCGGCATCCGCCTGGGCGACGGAGAGGTGACCCCACTCGGTGTACTCGCGACCGCTGTTGTCACGCGCGATGCCGATCACCGGCAGCACCGTCTCGTAGAACGTCTCGGACGCCGTGCGATCGGAAGCCCGGATTGTCACGTGGTCGAGCACCGGCGGACAGTCTTACGTTTCATCCGGCCGCACATCGGCAACGCGTTGGGTATGAGCTCTACGACAGATAGCCGTGCCCCAACTCAAGCTGCGGGATGGTGTCGAGATTCCGCAGCTCGGCTTCGGGGTCTTCCAGGTTCCGCCGGAGGACACCGCCGAGGTCGTCACCCGGGCACTCACAACGGGCTACCGCCACATCGATACTGCGGCGGCCTATCAGAACGAGGCCGGCGTCGGCCAGGCGATCCACGCATCGGGCCTGGGCCGCGACGACGTCTTCGTCACCACCAAGTGCCCCAACGACGACCACGGCTACGAGGAGGCGAAGCGCGCCCTGCGCTCGAGCCTCGACCGCCTGGAGATGGACCACGTGGACCTGTACCTGATCCACTGGCCGGTGCCCGCCCACGACCGCTATGTCGAGACCTGGAAGGCCTTCATCGAGGCACAGAGCGAGGGCCTGGTCAGGTCGATCGGCGTATCGAACTTCCAGCCCGCCCACCTCGACCGGCTGGTCGACGAGACCGGTGTGACCCCGACCGTCAATCAGGTCGAGCTGCACCCGCGCCTGCAGCAGCCCGGGCTGCGCCGCCACCACGCCGAGCTCGGTGTGGCCACCGAGGCCTGGAGCCCACTGGCCCGGGGCCAGGTGCTCGACGACCCGGCGATCACGCAGATCGCCGAGGCCCACGACCGGACGCCCGGCCAGGTGGTCCTGCGCTGGCACATCCAGGTCGGCAACATCGTGATCCCTAAGTCGGTGACACTGGAGCGCATCGAGCAGAATCTGGCGATCTTCGACTTCGAGCTCAGCGAGGACGATCTGGAAGCGATCCAAGCCCTGGACGCGGGCGAGCGCATCGGCGCGGATCCGGATACGTTCGTGCGCCCGTGAGGCCATGAGCCGGCACGGCGTACGAGTTGTGCGGGGCGGCGAGCTCGACCCCAACACTCCGCAGACGCCGGGCATGAGTCGCGCCGCGGCGATCACTACGGCTCGGGCCGGAGCCGAGAAGCTGTGGGCCGGGACCGTGGTGATCGAACCCGATGCAAAGACCGGGGCTCATCACCACGGTCCGGTCGAGAGCGTCATCTACGTGGTCAGCGGCCGGGCGCGGATGCGTTGGGGTGAGCGGCTCGAGTACGTAGCGGAGGCCGATCCGGGCGACTTCATCTACGTCGCCCCCTACGCGCCCCACCAGGAGATCAACGCCAGCCCGGACGAGCCGCTCTCCTGCGTGCTTGTCCGCAGCGGACAGGACCCGGTGGTCGTGAACCTCGACCTTCCCGACGTCGAGTCCGATCCCGAGCCGGTTCACTGGGTTGACGACATCCACCCGCCGCCCGCCTGAACGCGGCCACTCAGCGCACGCCGACCAGGTCCACGACGAAGACGAGTGTCTCGTCCGGCCCGATGACGCCGCCCGCGCCGCGCTTGCCATAGGCCAGGTTCGGAGGGATCGTGATTCGGCGGCGGCCGCCGGTCCGCATTCCCGCCACGCCCTGGTCCCAGCCGGCGATCACCTGGCCCTTGCCGAGCTTGAACTTGAACGTGTCTCCGCGGTCCCACGACGCATCGAACTGCTCGCCGGACGACCACGAGACGCCGACGTAGTGCACCTCCACCTGGCGACCCGCGACCGCCTCTTCGCCCTCGCCAACGGCGATGTCCACGAGCTCGAGCTGGTACGAGGGCGCCTGGCCGGCCGGAATTTCGACGCTGGGTTTTTCGGCTTCAGACATGGGCCGCAGACTATGGGAGCCTTCGCTGGATGACCGATGTCGTCCACCGAATCGCGGTCCTGCCGGGCGACGGCATCGGCCGCGAGGTCGTGCCTGCGGCGCAGCGCGTGCTCGAGCGGGCCGGGCGGCTCCACGGCTTTGGCTTCGATTGGGACGAGCTGCCCTGGGGCTGCGACCACTACCGCGAGACCGGCGAGATGATGCCCGCCGACGGCCTGGAGCGCCTGCGCGGCTACGACGCGATCTTCCTCGGTGCGGTCGGCGCCCCCGAGGTGCCTGACCACGTATCGCTCTGGGGCCTGCTGATCCCGATCCGCCGCGCCTTCGATCAGTACCTCGCCCTGCGTCCGATCCGCTGGATGCCGGGCGTGCCAAGCCCGCTCGCCGGGAACGCGCCGATCGACATCGTCGTGGTGCGCGAGAACGTGGAGGGCGAGTACTCCGAGGTGGGTGGGCGGATGTATCGCGGTCAGCCGAGCGAGCTGGCTTCCCAGCAGGCGATCTTCACCCGGCGCGGGATCGAGCGGATCGCGCGCCAGGCCTTCCGCCTCGCCGAGCAGCGGCAGGGTCGCCTGGTGTCTGCCACCAAATCGAACGGGATCATCCACACGATGCCGTTCTGGGACGAGGTCGTGGAGGAAGTCGCGGCCGACCACCCCGCGGTCGAGGTCGACAAGGTGTTGATCGACGCGCTCTGTGCCCGGGTGGTGAGTGCGCCGGACTCCCTCGACGTCATCGTGGCTTCGAATCTCTTCGGCGACATCCTCAGCGACCTGACCGCCGCGGTCGCCGGCAGCATCGGGATAGCCCCGAACGCCAACCTCAACCCCGAGCGCGAGCATCCGTCGATGTTCGAGCCGGTACACGGCTCGGCGCCGGACATCGCCGGGCAGGGAATCGCCAACCCAATCGGGCAGGTCTGGACCGGCGCGCTGATGCTCGAGCACCTGGGCGAGGCTTCTGCTGCGGCGGCGGTGCACGGCGCGATCGAGCGTACGCTTGCGTCGCCTGAGAACCACACGCGCGATCTTGGGGGGCGGGCTGGTACTGAGGCGGTTGTGGGGGCGCTGGAGGGGGAGCTTGGCGGCTCGTCGTAGCGCCGGCGCCGGAAAAAACTGCAGCTATGAGGGGGTCGGCCCCGATCGCCGAACCCCCCGCTCCCGCGTTCGGGTGCCTGAGTTTTTGGGTGCTATGCAACAACAAACTAAGGCACCCCCGGCTCGCGGAGCTACATCATCCGCGGGCCCGGCAGGCACAGCGGGCCCGGGCCGGGCGCCCCCTCCGCAGGGCGGTGACGACAGCGAGTCTCAGTGAAGTGGCTGGCCACTTCACCTGAGAGCTCGACTGTCGGAACGCAAGCCCGAGGCAGGGCGCCCAGAGCCCTAACCCGAGTCGCCGCCGGTACCCGCCCCCGCCTCCGCCTTCTTTCGCCGCCCCCGTCCGCCACGCCGCCCCCGGCGCCGGCGCCGGCCGTCGCCGTCCTCGGCGGGCTCGGCGGCGGGGTCTGCCGCCACTCCGGGCGGGGGATCCACCAGCGAGGCCTGGGCCGCGCTGCGGGCGACCTTCTCGATCCGGACGAGTGTCTTCTGGCCCACGAGCGGTGCCGCGCCGAAGACCGAGACCACGTAGCCGTCCAGCTTTGCGACCGCGTCGTCGTCGTTGTACATGTGCGGCTCCTCGATGTGGACCAGCACTTCCTCGCCCTCGCGGAACGGCAGCGCGCGCTCCTCGACGTCCTCCCGGGTGCCCTCGAGCACCACGTCGAAGGCGTCGATCGGCAGCGCCTCGGTTCCCTCGAAGTGGAAGTGGCGGCCGGTCTCGGCCTCGATCTCCACGATCGGTCCCGGCACGCCCTGGCCGCCCACCAGGATCGTCGCCACCTTCGGGTGCACGCGAATCAGGAAGGCGGGCGAGTCGGGCCGGTCGGCAACCAGGTCGCGCAGCCAGCGGTCGACTTCGATCGCGACGGTCTCCTCCGAGAGCACCACGCCCTCGCCCTCGCAGGTCGGGCAGGGCTTGGTGAGGATCTCGCGCACCCCGTCGGTCACGTTCTGGCGCGTCATCTCGACGAGCCCGAGCGGGGAGATCTCCACGACGTAGGTCTTCGTGCGATCTTCGTCGAGCGACTTGCGCAGCGTCTTCAGCACGGCGTCGCGGTTGCGCGCGCGCGACATGTCGATGAAGTCGATGACGATGATGCCGCCGATGTCGCGCAGCCGCAGCTGGCGCACGACCTCCTCGGCGGCCTCGAGGTTGGTCTTGGTGATCGTGTCCTCGAGCTTCGCGCCCTTGCCGCGGCCGGTGAACGAGCCCGAGTTGACATCGATGACCGTCATCGCCTCGGCGTAGTCGATGATCAGGTAGCCGCCGCTCGGCAGATCCACCCGGCGCCGCAGCACCGACTGGATCGCGTCCTCGACGTTGTAGCGCTCGAACAGCGGCTCTCTGTCGGTGTAGAGCTCGAGGCGCGCCAGCAGCTCGGGCGCGGTGCGGTTGAAGAACGACTCGAGGCGGTGATGCTGCTTCTCGTCGTCAACGATCGCTCGCTCGAACTCGCCGGAGAAGATGTCGCGCGCGACGCGCACCGAGAGGTCGGCCTCCTGGAAGACCATCTCCGGCGCGGTCGTCTCCGCGGCCCGCTGCTGCAGCACGTCGTGCAGCTTGTGCAGGTACTTGATCTCGCGCTCGAAGTCCTCTCGCGTGGCGCCCTGCGCGGCGGTGCGGACGATCACGCCGCCGTCGCCCAGCTCCGCCTTGGCGGCGGCGCGGCGAACGCGCTCGCGCTCCTTGTCCTCGAGCCGTCTCGACACGCCGACGCCCTCGCCCTGCGGGACGTACACGAGGTAGCGGCCCGCGATCGAGAGCTGCATGGACAGCCGCGGACCCTTGGTCTTCAGGGGGTCCTTGATCGCCTGCACGACGATCTCCTGACCGGGCTTGAGCAGCTCGGTGATCCGTTTGCCCTTCGTGCGGCTGCCGCGCCCGCGGCGCGCGACCTCGACTCCCGGGAACGCGACGTCGTCGGCGTGCAGGAAGCCGTTCTTGTCGAGCCCGATGTCGACGAACGCCGCCTCGAGCCCGGGCAAGACGTTGTCGACCTTGCCCTTGTAGACGTTTCCGACGATCGAGCGCGATCCGCGGCGCTCGACGTAGAGCTCCGCAACGCGCCAGTCGTCGCTTTGTGATTTTGCGCGTCCTCGTGCGCGGGAGCGGTTGTCACCGCCGCCGTCAGAGCCGGAGGCTGAACCTTCCGCCTCGAGGATCGCGACTCTTGTTTCGCCACGGTCGACCGTGACGAGCAACTGCTTCTTCAAAGGAAAACCCTCTCATGGGCTAGTGGCCCTTCGCGACAGCCGTTTCGCGCGCCTGCGCGTGTATCGACTGAAGGAGGCCGATTGCCATCAATGTCGTTAGCACCGACGAGCCGCCGTAGGAAATCAGCGGCAGGGGGATGCCGGTGATGGGCATGATCCCGATGGTCATGCCCACGTTGACGAAGACCTGGAACATGAGCATCGCAGTGATGCCGCCGGCGACAAGCGCGCCGTAGAAGTTCTTGGACATCGTCAAAATTCTGAGCGCCCTCCAGATCAGGAGCGCGAAGAGGGACAGCACGAGTGCCGCCCCCACGAAGCCGAACTCCTCTCCCACCACGGAGAAGATGAAGTCGGTGTGGTGTTCGGGAAGGAAGTTCAATTCGGTCTGTGTGGACTCGTCACCGCGGCCGGTCTTTCCGCCGGCGCCTATCGCGGTAAGCGACTGGTTGATCTGATAACCCTCCTCGACAGGATCGTCCGAGGGGTTTAGGAAGGCCGTCAGCCTGTCGGTCTGATACGGCTTCAGTACCTGGACGCCGAGGGCCGGGGCAACCAGGAGCACTGCAACTATCGCAGCCGCGCCCAGGCCGGCCAGCGCGGCGAAATGAGTCCACTTCGTGCCGGCGACGAACAGCACCGCGAGCACGATCGCCAGATACACGAGCCCGGAGCCCAGGTCCGGCTGGGCCACCACGAGCATCGCCGGGAGCAGCGCCAGCAGCATGATGCGGCTGGTCGTCTCGCGGTCCCCGAGGCGCCGGAGCCTGTCGACCATGAACGCCGACAGGGCTACGACCAGCAACAGCTTGCCGAGCTCCGAAGCCTGGAAGTTGAAGAAGCCGATCTCGATCGACCGGCGCGACCCCCGGGCGGAGAAGCCAAAGGCGTACACCAACAGGATCGAGGCGATCATGGCCCCGTACACCCCCCACTTCCACTCCCGCAGGCGCGAGTAGTCGAAGCGGGAGAGCACGAACATGAGGCCCAGGCCGACGCCCACGTAGACGAGCTGGCGGTACATGTAGTAGTTCGGGTCGCCGGGGATGTCCCCGACGGTGGCCCGGCGGACGAAGTACACGCTCGCGGCGACCAGGCCGAGGGTCGCAAGCAGGAGCAGCGGGTCGACCCGGAGGAAGGCGGGCACCCGATCATCGCGGAAGTCCTTGACGGACGCGGGGGCGGGCATCAGTCGGGCGCGCCCCCGCCCGCGACGAGCTGCCTCTCGTTGAGGTTGAAGAGCTCGGACAGGATCAATCGGACCATCGGCGCCGCGGTGTCCGCACCGAAGCCACCGGCCTCGTCGGTTGCCGCCACCACGTACTTGGGGTGAGGATAGGGGGCGAGCGCCACATACCAGGACTGGTCCGCCCGAAAGAGGCCCTTCTCTGCCGTTCCGGTCTTGCCCGCGATTGCGATCGGGAAGCCCTCGAACACCGAGGTCGAGGTACCGCCGGGGCCGTTGGCGGCGCCGTTCAGCCCCTCCATGATGGCCTGCGCGTTGGCCCGGTCGATCTTCAGCTTGCGCGCGGCCGGAGCCTGGAGGTTCTGCTCGGCCTGACCCAGCGAGTTCTCGATGCGCTGGCCGAGGCGCGGGCGCAGCACGCGTCCGCCCTTGCCCTCAGCGGCGTTCGCGATTGCGGCGTAGGCCACCGCCATCTGGAGCGGGTCGGCCTGGAGGTCGCCCTGGCCAACCGCGAGGTTGATGTCGTCGCCGACCGACCAGGGACGGTCGATGAAGCCGCACTTGGTCCCCGCCGCGATCTGCGCGTCGGTGTAGTTGTTGCGCTCCTTGCAGCGAAGAAAGCGCCGGTACTCGCGATCGCGCCAGGCCTTCGAGGGCACGAAGCCGGGGCCCTCCTCGGGGAGGTCGATGCCGGTCTCGCGCCCGATCCCGAGCCGGCGCGACCAGCGCTGCAGCGCCTGGCCGTCACCCGAGTTGTTCATGTCCTGGCCGAGCAGGTAGAAGAACACGTCGCTCGAGACCGTCAGCGCCTGGCGCAGGGCAAGCGCCCCGTGCACCGCGTCGCCGGCGTTGGCGAACTCCTGGCCGCCCACGGTGATCGAGCCGTTGTCGACCTGGACCGTGTCCGGCGTGATGAAGCCCTCCTCGAGCGCGGCCGTGGCCGTGATCAGCTTGAACGTCGACCCGGTGGGATAGCCGGCTGACACCGCCCGGTTGGTGAGCGGGGCGCCGAGCTCGTCTGAGATCAGGCGCTTGTAGTCGGACTCCCGCACCACGCGCGCGAAGAGGTTGGGATCGAAGGATGGCTGCGAGCCGAGCGCCAGCACCTCGCCGTTTCGCACGTCCATGACGGCGAAGGCGCCCCTGCCAGTGCCCGACGCGAGCGCCTGCTGGCCCACCTTCTGGACGTCGAGATCGAGCGAGAGGCGCAGCTGCTTGCCCTGCTTGGGCTCGATCGTGCTCAGGTTCTTCACCAGTTGCCCGAACGCGTCCACGCGCACCTGGGTGGCGCCGTTGCGGCCGCGCAGGAAGCGGTCGTACTCGGCCTCGATGCCGGCCTTGCCGACGCGGTCACCCGACGCCACGTCGGTGTAGTGAGGATCGTCGTCGAGCTGCTCCTGGGTCACCTCGCCGACGTATCCGAACAGGTGAGCGCCCACCTCTCCGTGCGGATACTCGCGCAGGAAGACGGGCTCGATCTCGACCCCGCGATAGTCCTCCTTGCGCTCCTGGATGTGCATCATGATGTCGCGGCCGACGTCCTGCTTGACCGTCGCCTTCGAGAACGGCAGCTCGTCGAACTGGTCGTCCACACGCCTTTCGATGCGCGCCGCACGCATACCCAGCAGCTTGGCGAGCCGCCTGTAGACCTCGTCCCGCTCGGCCTGGTCCTCCGGCAGGGTCTCCGGCGTGATCTTGACCGCCAGGCCGACCCGGTTGCGCACGAGCACGCGCCCCTCGCGGTCGACGATCTCGCCGCGCGGCGCCTGCACCTTGATCCTGCGCAGCTGGTTGCCCTGGGCGGCCGCCACGTACTTGTCGCTCGACAGCACCTGCAGGTACCAGAGCCGGAAGAAGATCACGGCGAACGCCACAAGCGCGACTCCGCCGATGATCGCCACGCGCCAGGCGAGCTGGGGAGTGAGCGTCGGACGGCGGTCGTTGTCGAGGTACATCGGCTAGATCTCCAGCCCGCGCAGGCCGAGCGGCCCGGCCTCGCGCGGGGGGCGCCGGCGCCGGCGCAGCTCCGCGGGGTCGACCGCCAGCGCGGGACGCAGCAGCCTGCGCGTACCGGCGAACACCGGCAGCGCCAGGAGCGCGTTCAGCAGCACCGTCACGACCATGTCGCGGATCACGAGCGGGCTCACGCGCGCACCGATGTCCAGCATCAGCGAGACGGCGGCGAAGGCGAGCACCCAGCCGGCCGTGGCGGCGGCGGCGACGGGAATCGGCAGCAGGCCGTGGCTTGGATCGCGCACCTCCCGAAAGCGCCCGACCGCGTAGCCGACCGCGGTGAGCACCAGCGACGACGCGCCCATGGTGGCGCCCGTGAGGAGGTCGAGCAGGAAACCGGCGACAAAGCCGGCGGCGCAGCCCGGGAGGCTGCCCGCGTAGTAGGCGACCGCCGCGACTGCCAGCACCACGACATCCGGATGGCCGCCGAGGATGCCGATCGAGCTCAGCGCCGAGAGCTGGAGCACGACGGCAACGATCAGCAGGATCCCGACGCGCAGGAAGGCGCCCGGCGACAGGATCATCCGCCGCCCTCCGGGAGCGCGGCAGCTTGCTGGGCGACACCGCGGCGCGTGAGCACCTGTACCACGTCCACCCGGCGCAGGTCGGCGAACGGCCTGACGTGCACGCGCTGATAGGTCTCGAGCTCGTCGAAGTCGACCTTGGTCACCTCGCCGACCGGAATGCCGCGTGGGAACAGCGACTCGCCCTTGGAGGACGTGAAGCCCGAGGTGATGACCAGGGTGCGCTCGGTCACCCGGCGCCCGCTCTCGACGCTCTCGAGCAGCAGGTCGTTGGGATCGCCGACCTTCGGCCGGACGACGCCGGTGACGCCCGCCGGGAACACCTGTGCCGACACTCCGCTCTCGCCATCGGTGATCAGGCGCACCTCGGCGGTGCCGCCGGTCACGTTGATCACCTTGCCGGCCAGGCCGCCGGCCGCGATCACCGGCTGATTGACCCGGAGGCCGTCGTCTGAGCCCTTGTCGATCTTGATGCTCGAGTACCAGACGGTCGGTGAGCGGGCTATCACCCGCGCCGTCACGGGCTCGGTGGACTGCGGGAAGTAGTTCTCGGCGTGCAGGTCGCGGATCGCCTTGAGCTGATTTGCGTCACGGAGCGAGGTCTGCGCCTGCGCGAGATCGGAGCGAAGGCGCTGCACCTCCTGCTTGAGCTGCTCGTTCTGGTCCTTAGCGTCGACGGTGTCCCCGGCCCACCCGAAGAAGTCGCGGAAGGGCTTGAGCGTCTTGCTCGCGCCCGTCTCGATCGGCGCGAACGCCTCCTGAGCGCCGCGCTGCATGGTGTGGAACACGCCGCCGCCGGACTCGCCGAAGTAAGCCGTGAGGATCGCGACCGAAAGCGCGACGAAGACCGCAAGCGCCGCCCGCCTCCTGCGGATCACCTTCCTGTCGTGCACGGCTAGCGCCCTCTGGGGGCCGGCGGCTTACCGCCGCCGGCTCGTTCGGGAATTCTTGTTGCTGCGGTGGATGGCCTCGAACTCCTCGAGGCTGCGGCCGGAGCCGACCGCTACGCACGTGAGCGGGGACTCGGCCAGGTGCGCGGGCATCTGGGTCTCGTCGCGCAGGCGCTCGTCGAGCCCCTGCAGGAGCGCGCCGCCGCCCGCGAGCATGATGCCGCGGTCCATGATGTCCGAAGCCAGTTCAGGCGGCGTGCGGTCGAGGGTCTCCTTGACTGCATCGATGATCGCCTGAAGCGGCTCCTCGAGCGCCATTCGCACCTCTTCGCTCGTGAGCACGATCGTCTTGGGCAGGCCGGCGACGAGGTCGCGGCCGCGGATCTCGGCCTGGACCTCCTCTTCGAGCGGGAAGGCCGAGCCGATCTCGAGCTTGACCTCCTCCGCGGTCTGCTGGCCGATCATGAGCTTGTACTCGCGCTTGACGTAGTTGATGATCGCCTCGTCGAGCTCGTCGCCGCCTATGCGGATCGACTGCGAGACCACTATCCCGCCGAGCGAGATCACCGCGACCTCGCTCGTGCCGCCGCCGATGTCGACGACCATGTTTCCCGTGGGCTCCCCCACCGGCAGCCCGGCTCCGATGGCGGCCGCCATCGGCTCCTCGATCAGGTACGCCTGGCGCGCGCCGGCGCTCAGGCAGGCCTCCTCGACGGCGCGCTTCTCGACCCCAGTCACCCCAGACGGGACGCAGACCACCACGCGCGGGTGCGCCCAGCGGTTCTGGTGCACCTTCTGGATGAAGTGGCGCAGCATCTGCTCGGTCACGTCGAAGTCGGCGATCACGCCGTCCTTCAGCGGCCGAATCGCCTGAATCGTGCCGGGAGTCCGGCCGAGCATGCGCTTCGCCTCGATCCCGACCGCGTGCACCTCGGAGGTGCGCGAGTCGATCGCGACGACCGACGGCTCGGAGAGCACGATGCCGCGCCCGCGCACGTAAACGAGGGTGTTGGCGGTGCCGAGATCGACGGCCATGTCGCGGCCGCCCATGCCGGTGAGGTAGGAGAAAAAGCCCATTGACGGTTCGGAGCGGAGAATAAGCGCCGGGGCGGCAGCACGTGCGTGCGGCGACCGGCTGTAGGGCGGACGCCGTGGGCTGCGCCCGACCGAGCCCGAAGTCTAGCGGCCGGGAGGCACCCGTCGACGGATGCACGCGGCGCACCCGGCGGGGCTAAAACGCCTGCAATTCGCGGGTTGAGCGAAACCTATCCCGTCAACAGGTCCGGCACGAGGCGCAGCAGGGCGGCCACGGGCAGCCCGACCACGTTGCAGTAGTCGCCCTCGATCTCCTCGACCAGAGCGGCGCCCTTTCCCTGGATCGCATAGGCGCCGGCGCGCCCGGCCCACTCGCCGGTAGCGAGGTACCAGTCGCGCTCGGCCTGCTCGAGCAGCCGGAAGCGCACGCGCGTGACGGCCACGTCGTCGCGCTCGCTTCCGTCGGCCTCGCGCACCGCGATGCCGCTCATCACCTCGTGGGTGCGGCCGGAGAGCCGGCGCAGGAAGTGCGCCGCCTCAGCCTCATCGCGAGGCTTGCCGAGGGTGACTCCGTCGAGCACGACGGCCGTGTCCGCGGCAAGAACGCGGTCGCCCTCGACTGCCCGGGCCTTGCGCAACGCGTTCTCGGCGACGACCTGGCCGGGGTCGCCGGTGCTGCGCTCCTCCACTCCCGGCACCACGACGCGAAAGGCGAGCCCCAGCTGCTCGAGGATCGCCTTTCGCTGCGGCGAGCCCGAGGCGAGGATCACAGCTCGGGGAAGAACAGGCCGATCTCGCGCTTTGCGGACTCGGGCGAGTCGGAGCCGTGCACCAGGTTGTGCTGAACCTCCAGCCCGAAGGATCCGCGGATCGAGCCGGGCTCGGCCTCGAGTGGATTGGTGGCGCCGATGATCTGCCGCGCCGCGGTCACGGCTTCGTGGCCTTCGAGCACGAGGGCGACAAGCAGGCCGCCGGTGATGAAGTCGACGAGGTCGCCGAAGAAGGGGCGCTCGCTGTGCTCGGCGTAGTGCTCCTCGGCCAGGTCACGCTCGACCTCCATGTGTTTGAGCGCGACGATCGTGAGGCCCTTGCGCTCGAAGCGAGCGAGGATCTCACCGGTCAGCCGGCGCTCGAAGGCGTCGGGCTTCACCAGGATCAGGGTCCGGTCCATCTAGGTCTCCTCTCGAAATGGATTCAGCCGGCCGGGCGGCTAGTTGATTGATTCCGAATCGGTGTGCTTCCGAGGGGCGCCAGACCAGCTGGGCGGCACGCGGTGGCCATCGAGCGCCGGGAGCTCATTGGGTCCATTGGGCGCGACGCGCTGCCTGGGCAATAAGGGGGTGACCCGAAACGCGCTTTGAAGCTCGTCCACTGTTGAGTTAGCGGTCGCTGGGCCCGCTAACTCGACAACGGACGCAAGATCCGGGCGGCCACAACGAAGTGCCGCGCCAACCCGTCCCACCCTTATAGCCCGCCGTTGGCCGGAACCCAAAGGCGCGTGATCCAGAGGCGCATGGCATTGGAATCACTCATCTAGTGGGAAGGTCCACTAGCCGGCCGAGGGCGGGCGCTCGCGCGAGGCGCGGGCGGGGCGCTCGGCGGCGCCGTCGGGCGGCCGGGCGGCACGCGGGGCGGCCGGACGCGGCGTTGCTTGGCGCGGCTGACCCGCCGCGGCTGCGGTGCGGCGCGGCCGTGTCCGACGGGCCTCTGCCGGCGCCTGGCCGACCTCGGCCTCGCAGTAGGGGCAGATCTTCCAGCGGGGATCGAGCGGCTTGCCGCAGACGTTGCACGGCTCCTTGAGCCGGCGCAGGCAGCTCGGGCAGCGCAGGAAGGCCTTCTCGACCTCGAAGCCGCAGTGCTGGCAGTTCAGGTGCTCCATGGTCGCCAGCCGCGCCTCGGCCGCCGCGATCTCGAGCTCGCGCTCGCGCACGTCGTCGAGGTACTCCGGCGGGCGCACGATCAGGTAGACGACCGTGCCCACGAACGGAAACAGCGAGGCCGCGGTGGCACACGCGACGAGCAATCCGTCCGCGATCCGCCGCCGCGCATCCGCGTAGGTCCAATAGACCAGCGCCAGCCAGATCACAACCAGAAACAGGATCAGCAGGTTGACGGCAAGGTTGAGCGCGTCGTTCTCGATTCCGAAAATCGCGAAGGAGCCCATAGGAGGGGCGAGTGTACCCGGCGCACCAGCGGCAAACGCTGGATTTGGCGGGCGCGGGCGGGCTGGTTCCTAGAGAAAGACGCGACCGAGCAGGTAGCCGATGCCGAAGAAGACGAGGATAACCGTGGCCACCACGATCGCCACGAGGCCGATCATCGCGCCGAAACGAGGTCCGTCGCCCTCCATGAGGCGTGAAGTTACAGGGTGGAGGCCCGGGCGCCGGTGTCCTCGCGCACGAGGTCGGCGATCAGATAGATCGAACCGGTCGCCAGCACGGCGCCCCCGGGTCCCGCCAGAGCGCGAGCGCGGGCCACGGCCTTATCAGGGTCGGCGACGATCTCCCCGGGCGGCCCGCCGAGCTGCTCGGCCAGCGAGGCCAACGTGGCCGGCGACAGCGACCGCGGGTTGTGCGAGCGGGTGAACACCACTCGGTCGAAGCGCGGCAAGAGCACCTTGAGCATCCCGGCGGCGTCCTTGTCCTCGAGCACGCCCAGGACGGCGACGCGCGGTCGCCGGTCGCCCAGAATCTCGTCGAGGGACTCGGCCATCATCTTGGCGCCGGCGGGGTTGTGGGCGCCGTCGTAGACGGTCAACGGGTCGCGCGACACGATCTCCGCCCGCCCCTGGACGAGCGTCTCGCCGGCGGCTCGCTCCAGCGCCGCCGACTCGAGCGGGCGGCCGAGAAACGCCTCCGCGGCGGCCGCGGCGGTGGCGAAGTTCGCGAGCTGGAAGCGCCCGGCGGCCCGCAGCGCCGTGGCCGGCTCCCTCGGGGCCTCGACCAGCGCGGCATGCCGCTCTGCGGCGATCCGCCTGGCCACTGCGAGCGACTCGGGATCGAGCGCGCCGATCACGAGCGTCCCCTGGTCGCGCACCACGGCCAGCTTCTCCTCGGCGATATCGGTCTCCGTCGGGCCGAGCCAGCGCGTGTGCTCGAGTCCCACAGACGTCAGCACCTGCACCCGCGACGGGATCACGTTGGTCGCGTCGAAGCGCCCGCCAAGACCGGCTTCGATCACCGCGACCTCCACCCCGCGCCTGGCCAGCTCGTGGTAGGCGGCAGCGGTGAGCGCCTCGAACTGCGTGACCTGGTCGTCGGCCGTCGCGGTGCGGTTGACCATCTCCGCGGCCTGGGCCGCGCGCGTGACGGCGGCGGCGAAGTCCTCGCCGGACACCGGCCGCTCGCCGACCTCGATGCGCTCGCGAAACGAGCGCAGGTGCGGTGAGGTGTAGCTGCCCGTCCGCAGGCCGTGGCGCTCGAGGATCGCCGCGCAGAAGCGCACCGTCGAGGACTTGCCGTTGGTGCCCACAACGTGAATCGATGCGAACCGCCGCTGCGGCAGCCCGAGCACGGTCATCAGCCGGTGCATGCGGTCGAGCCCGAACCGCATGCCGAACAGCTCGAGCGAGAGGAGGTACTCCTCGGCCTGGCGAAAGTTCATCGCCGGCCCGCCTCAGTCGCCCAGCCGGCTGAGGGCGGTGCGGTACTCCTCGAGCTTGCGCCGCTCCTCCTCGACCACCTGCGCGGGCGCGCGCTCGACGAACTTCTCGTTTGCGAGCTTGCGCTCCGCTCGCTCGAGCTCGGCCTGGAGCCCCGCTCGCTTGGCGGCGATCCGCTTCTCCACCTCGGCGGGGTCGAATGCGTCCGAGCGGAGCACCTGGACCGTCCCGCCGGGGATCGGGACGGTGGCGAGGACGTCGCCGTCGCCGTCGTGCGCGAGGGCGCGGGCTCGGCCCTCGCCGGAGCGATTGGCTTCGCCCTCGGCGAGCTCGAAGCGAGCCAGCCGGGCCAGCTGGTCGCCCACGCCGCCATAGCCCTCGGCCAGCAAGAGCCCGCGCACGGGCGCCGACGCCTTTGCGCCGACCTCGTCGCGGTAGCGGCGAAGTGCGGTGACCGCCTCGATCAGCCGGCCGACCTCGGACTCCGCCGCCTCGTCGAGGCGAGCGGGATCGGCCTCGGGCCAAGGCGCCGCCGCGAGCAGGCCGCGCTCGCCGGGCATGAGCGACCAGATCTCCTCGGTCACGAACGGCATCACCGGGTGCAGCAGGACCAGCGTGCGCTCGAGCGCCCAGAGCAGCACACCGGAGACCTCCTCGTTGCGCTCCTCGTAGAGGCGCGGCTTGGCCAGCTCGAGATACCAGTCGCAGAGCTCGGACCAAAAGGCCTCGTAGAGATCGCGGGCGGCGTGCGAGAACCGAAAGTCGTCATAGAGGCCCGTCACCTGCTCGGTCAGCCGCTCGAGGCGCGAGACGATCCAGCGGTCCTCGACCCGGGTCGCGGCGCCCGGGTCGGGATCCACGTCCGAGACCCTGAGCAGGATCAGCCGCGAGGCGTTCCAGAGCTTGTTGGCCAGGTCTCGGCCCTGGCGCACGCGCTCCTCGTTGAAGCGGACGTCCTGGCCGCTCGACATGGCCAGCAGGCCGAAGCGAAGGGCGTCCGCGCCGTGATCGGAGATCAGGTCGAGCGGGTCGATCCCAGTGCCGAGCGACTTGGACATGCGCCGCCCGTCCGGCGCCTGGATCACTGAGTGGATGTTGACATCGGTGAACGGGATCTCGCCGGTCACCTCGACACCGAACATGACCATGCGCGCGACCCACAGGAAGATGATGTCGCGCGCCGTGGAGAGCACGTCGGTCGGGTAGAAGGCCCGGAGCTCGGGTGTCTCCTCGGGCCAGCCGAGCGTCGCGAAGGGCCAGAGGCCCGACGAGAACCAGGTGTCGAGCACGTCGGGGTCGCGCTCCCAGCCGTCGCCCTCCGGCGGCTCGGTGGCGACGTGCGTCTCGTCGCCTCGGTACCAGACCGGAAGCTGGTGGCCCCACCAAAGCTGGCGCGAGATGCACCAGGGGCGGATGTTCTCCAGCCAATTGAGGTAGACGCCGGTCCAGGGCTTCTCGGGATGAAAGCGGATCCGCCCCTCGCGGACCGGCTCGATCGCGGCCCTGGCGAGCTCGTTCATGTCACAGAACCACTGGAGCGAGATGAGCGGCTCGATGCGCCGGCCCGAGCGGTGCGAGTGCGGGACGTCGTGGGTGTAGGGCTGCGTGGCCGAGATCAGGCCCTGCTCGCGCAGCTCGGCGATGACGGCCTCCCGCGCATCCTCGATCTCCATGCCGCGAAAGCGCTCGGGGGCGCCATCGCTCATCCGGCCGTCCTCGCCGATCACCGTGACCTCGTCGAGTCCGTGCCGGCGGCCGATCTCGAAGTCGGCGGGATCGTGTCCCGGAGTGATCTTCAGGGCGCCGGTGCCGAACTCGGGATCGACGTGGTCGTCGGCGATGATCGGCAGCCGGCGGCCCACGAGCGGCAGGATCGCCGTCTCGCCGATCAGACGCGAATAGCGGTCGTCGCTCGGGTTCACGGCCACGGCGCTGTCGGCCAGCATCGTCTCGGGTCGCACCGTGGCGACCGTGACCGAGCCGGAGCTCGACTCCAGCGGATAGTCGACCGAGTAGAGCGTGTCCTCGACGCTGCGCTGCTCGACCTCGAGGTCGGAGATCGCCGTGCGGAGCCCCGGATCCCAGTTGACCAGGTAGTTGTCGCGGTAGATGAGCCCCTTCTCGTGGAGGCGCACGAAGACGAGCGTGACGGCGCGGACGTACGCGTCGTCCATCGTGAACCGCTCGTCGTCGTAGTCGAGCGACGCGCCGAGCGCCTGGAACTGCTCTGTGATCGTGGATCCGTGGTGGCGGCGCCACTCCCAGACGCGCTCGATGAACGCCTCCCGCCCGATCGCCTGCCGGCGTGCGTTCCCTCGGACTCGAGCTGCTTCTCGACCTGGCGCTGCGTCGCGATCCCGGCGTGGTCGGTGCCGAAGATCCATTTCGCGCGCTGTCCGCGCATGCGCGCCAGGCGGATGCAGAGATCCTGGATCGCGGCGTTGAGCGCGTGGCCCATGTGCAGCGAGCCGGTCACGTTCGGCGGCGGGACGGCGATCGAGAAGTTCTCGCTCGCGTCGCCGGCCGGCTCGGGATGGAATATCTGGGCCTCGCGCCAGCGCGCGAACACGCGCGACTCGACGTCGCCCGGCTCGTAGCGGGTGCGTTCGTCGAGGACCTTGAGGCGGTCGGCGGGCATTGGGGTCAAGTGTGCCAGCCGCTCGAAAAACTGCAGCTATAAGGAGTCGGCCCGGATCGCGGGGGGTGCCTTAGGTTTTAGGGGCTATACGACAACAAGGTCAGGCACCCCGGGCCCAGCGGCCCCGGGCCGCGGTCGAATCGCCCGCCGAGTCGCCCAGCCGGATGTACCAGCGCCCCAGGCTGCGCCGGTCCTCGAGCTCGAAGGCGTCCACGGCGATGAACGAGAACCACAGAGCCTGCAGGCCCCAGCCGGGCTCCTGGGGCACGGCGAGCACCCAGCGCTCCTCGCGGTCTGGCTCGCGCAGGTAGAGCACGGCGCCGTCGTCGCGCACCTCGGTGATCGTGCCCGACACTACCTCGGTCTCGTCGCCTCCGGGCATCCCCTGGATCCATACGCGGACCGCCCTTCCCTCCGGCGAGAAGCCGAGCGCCGAGCCGAGTCGTTCGAGGAGGCGGAGCCTCAGGCCGATTCCGCGTGCGTCTGCGTATCGGTGTCTTCCTCGTCCACGGCCTCGGTGACGAGCGTGGGCTTGAGGCCCTTCTCGATCGTCTCCTTGGTCACGACGCACTTCTTCACGTCGCGCCGTGAGGGCAGCTCGAACTGGACGTCGAGCAGCGTCTCCTCGAGGATCGAGCGCAGCCCGCGGGCGCCGGTCTCGCGCTCGAGTGCGCGATTGGCGATCGCCTCGAGCGAGTCGTCGGCGAAGACGAGCTCGATGCCGTCGAACTGAAAGAAGCGCTGGAACTGCTTGACGAGCGCGTTGCGCGGCTCGGTGAGGATCGTGACGAGATCGTCGCGCGAGAGCTGGTGTATCACCGATGCGACGGGCAGGCGGCCGATGAACTCCGGTATCAGCCCGTAGTCCACCAGGTCCTCGGGAAGCACCTGCTTGAAGAGCTCGCCCGTGTCCTTGTTGTGCTTGGAGGCCACCGAGGCCCCGAAGCCGACTCCCTTGTGGCCGATCCGCCGCTCGACGACCTTGTCGAGGTCTGCGAACGCCCCGCCGCAGATGAACAGGATGTTCGTGGTGTCGATCGTCAGGAACTCCTGGTGGGGGTGCTTGCGCCCGCCCTGGGGCGGCACCGACGCCACCGTTCCCTCGAGGATCTTCAGCAGCGCCTGCTGAACGCCCTCGCCCGACACGTCGCGCGTGATCGACGGGTTGTCGGCCTTGCGCGCGATCTTGTCGACCTCGTCGATGTAGATGATCCCGGTCTCGGCCTTCTTCACGTCGAAGTCGGCGGCCTGGATCAGCTTGAGGAGGATGTTCTCGACGTCCTCGCCGACGTAGCCGGCCTCGGTAAGCGCAGTGGCGTCGGCGATCGCGAACGGGACGTTCAGGATCTTGGCGAGCGTCTGGGCAAGCAGCGTCTTGCCGCACCCCGTGGGACCGAGCAGGAGGATGTTGGACTTCTGGAGCTCGAGATCCTGCTCGCCCTCCGACTGCATCATCTGCACGCGCTTGTAGTGGTTGTAGACCGCCACCGACAGCGTGCGCTTGGCCGGCTCCTGACCCACGACGTACTCCTGCAGGACGGAGTTGATCTCCATCGGCTTCGGCAGGTTCTCGAGGTCGAACGTCGGCGCTCCGGTCAGCTCCTCGTCGATGATCTCGTTACAGAGATCGATGCACTCATCGCATATGTACACGCCAGGTCCTGCGATGAGCTTCTTCACCTGCCGCTGCGATTTACCGCAGAAGCTGCAAAGAAGTTGCTCGTTGGAGTCCGTTGGTCGGGCCACGCTCTCTCAATTCCCTCAGCCGGACGAGGGTACCGCAGAAATACGCCCCCGAGGCCCGGGTCCCTTCAATATCCGGCCATCGGCAGGGTCAGTGCTTGGAGATGACGCGGTCGATGATGCTGTAGTCCACCGCCTCTTCCGCGCTCATGAAGTAGTCGCGCTCGGTGTCGCGGGCAACCTTCTCGATGTCCTGACCGGTGTGCTTGGAGAGGATCTCGTCGAGGCGCCTGCGCACGTCGATGATCTCCTTGGCGTGGATCTCGATATCCGTGGCCTGGCCCTGGAATGCGGAGCTGACCTGGTGGATCAGGATCTTCGCGTTCGGCAGCGCCATGCGCTTGCCGTGGGCGCCGCCCGCGAGCAGCAGGGCGCCCATCGACATGGCGATGCCGACGCAGATCGTCTGCACGTCGGGCTTTACGAACTGCATCGTGTCGTAGATCGCGAGACCCGCGTACACCGACCCACCGGGCGAGTTGATGTAGAGCGAGATGTCCTTGTCCGGATCCTCCGACTCGAGGTGGAGGAGCTGGGCGACGATCAGGTTGGCGATCTCTTCCGTGACAGGGGTACCGAGGAAGACGATTCGCTCGTTGAGGAGGCGCGAGTAGATGTCGAAGGCGCGCTCCCCACGGGAGGTCTGCTCGACGACCATCGGAACAAGTGGACTCATGGGCGGGCCAGTCTAGCGACGAGGTTATTGCGACCCGGGCGTCCAAATTTCGCCCGAGCCCTTCTCGTCGCCCTCCTTCTCGGGCGTCCACAGCTTCTCGCGGGCGGCGGCTTGCTCGACCGGGATCGGCTTGGCGCTCTCGACCAGCAGGTCGACCGCCTTCCGCATGGCTATGTCCTCGCGTAACGCCTCGTCGGCGCCCTGCTGGCGGGCGCGCTTGAGTGCCCGCTTGACCTGCTTGTCGCTCGCGTCCGGGCCGGCCGCCTCGCGCACCGCGTCGGTGACCTCTTCGTCGGAGACCTCGATCCCCTCGGCCGCAACGATCGCCGCCAGCACCGCCTCGCGCTTGAGCGCCAGCTCGGCATCCGGCTCGGCCTCGGTCACGAGCTCCTCCTCGGTCTTGCCGGACAGCTCGAGGTAGCGGGCCGGGTCGATTCCCTGGGCGGCGAAGCGCCGTGAGGTGCGATGCCACATCTCGTGTGCCTTGGCGTGGACGAGCTCGTGTGGGACCGACACCTTCGCCGCCGCGACGGCCCCGTCAACCGCGGCCTCGCGGAACTCGCCCTCTATCGTCCGCTCCTCCGCCTGCGCTAGGCGCTCCTCGATCTCCGCCCGCAGCTCGTCGAGGGTGTCAAAGCCGCCGGCCTCGACCGCGAAGTCGTCGTCGGGCTCTGGCAGCTTCTTCTCCTTGACCTCCTTGACCTCGACCGCGAACGAGGCGGCCTTGCCCCTCAGGTGCTCCGCCGGATAGTCGTCTGGAAACGTGACCTTCACCTCGCGCTCGTCGCCCGCCGACGCGCCCTCGAGCTGGCCCTCGAAGCCGGGGATCAGCCGCCCCGAGCCGAGCTCGGCGACCTGGCCGCGCGCCGAGCCGCCCTCGAACTCCTCACCGTCGATCGAGCCGGCGAAGTCCATCACCACGAAGTCGCCCGTAGCCGCAGCGCGCTCGACGGTCTCGAGCGAGGCAAGCGATTCGCGCAGGCGCTCGAGCTCGGCCTGCACCTCGTCGGGGTTCGCGCTCGGCTCGCGCCGCCCGACCTCAAGCCCCTTGTACTCGCCGAGCTCGGCCGGCGGCACGACGCCAACCTCGATCGAGAAGGCGAGCGGGGCGCCCCTCGCCGGCAGGTCGTCGAGGTCGAGCTTAGGGTCGCCGACCGTCGTGATGCCCGCGTCCGCGACCGCCTGCTCGTACCACGCGGGCAGCCCGCGCCGAACCGCCTCGTCCATGACGGCCTCGCGGCCGACCTGGCGCAGCACGACGTCGCCCGGGACCTTGCCCGCGCGGAAGCCGGGCACGCGCATCTCGCGCCCCAGCTCGGCCGCGGCGCTCGTGAGCTCCGCCTCGAGCGCCTCGCTCGGGATCTCGACATCGACCCGCACGCGCGAGTCGCCGAGCTCGGTGGTCTTCGTCTTTACGGCTTCGGCCACAGGGCGTCTGACGATACCTTTGCGCTCTCGTGAATGCCCGCGAGCGACTGGCGGCCTGGACCGTGACCGGGCCGCCCGGCCACTTCTGGAGCGCGGCCGTGGACATCGCCACGGCGTGGGCGCGCTACCTGTGGGGGCGGGTGCGGCGCTAGTCGCGGCCGCTACGAGCGCGCGCGCCGCTGCCGTAGGCGCCCAGATCGAGCACGAAGGCCAGGGCGACCCAGAGCCAGTCGATCCCCTCGGCGCCCACGCCCGGCGCCCAGACGAGCGCGTAGATCAGCGTCGTGAGCGGCAGGAAGAACAGCCCGAGCAGCGGGAGAATAAAGCTGTCGTAGGCGCGGTCGACGTCGTCGGTGAAGATCCACAGGCCGACCAGCGCGATGCGCGGAAAGAACCCGGCGAAGACGGCAAGCAGGCAGCCCACGACGGCGAGACTCTAGCGGCGCTCCCGCAACAACCTCAAGTCGAGGGTACGCTCGTCGCGAGTTGGTGGGACACCGGATGAACCGGCCTCGGGATCTTGACCAGGCCGCCTGCGTTGAGCCGCTGAGGTGATCGTAGAGGCGTTCGGCTGGGGTGCCCTGGCCGCGTCGTCCCTGCTGGTGGGCGCGCTCGTGGGGCTCGCGCGCCCCTGGCCGGGGCGGCTGGTCGGGCTGGTACTCGGCTTCGGCGCCGGCGCGTTGATCAGCGCGGTCAGCTTCGAGCTCGCCGAGGAAGGCGTGGACGTGGGCGGGACCACGGCGGTCGCCATCGGGCTCGCCGTGGGTGCGCTCACCTACTACGCCGCCTCGAGCGTGCTCGCCTCGCGCTCTGGGGGATCTGGCACAGGCTCCGCGCTCGCGCTGGGGGCCTTCCTCGACGGCATTCCGGAGCAGCTCGTGCTCGGGATCGGGCTGGCGGGGGGCGGCGGCGTGAGCGTCGGCCTGCTGGCCGCTATCTACATCTCGAATCTGCCCGAGGCGGTCGGCGGGGCCAGCGACATGCGGCGCGGCGGACAGGGCAAGGGCGGCGTCGTCCGCCTCTGGCTGGGGGTGACGGTGGTCTGCGCGCTCGCCACCCCGCTCGGCTTTGCGATCGCCGACAGCGCCTCCAACGAGCTTCAGGGCGCGATCAACGGTTTCGCCGCCGGGGCCCTGATCGTGATGCTGGTGGACTCGATGATCCCGGAGGCCACGCGCCAGGCGGGCCGCACCACCGGCCTCGTCACCGCGCTCGGCTTCGCCGTCGCTTCGGGCCTCTCGGTCGGCTAGAAGGTTGATTCCGAATCCGCATAGTGAGAGCACTGGTGACCGGAAACGCGCTCCGAGGCCGCGTCTCTTGTCGAGTTAGCGGTCCCAGCAACCGCTAAGTCGACACGAACGCCGAATCCCGCAGCAACGGGCGACGCGGCGGCCCGTCCGACTCCCAGTCCCCTAGGGCGAGACCGCCGGGCGGCCCGGCGGAGGGTTGGAGTGCCGCACCGCGAAGGAGGCGGGGTGAACGTGAGGTCCCGCGACCACGGCTTTGCGCTGGTCCTCGTGCTCGTGCTCGTGTCCGCCTCGTTCCAGGTGGCGGCGCCCGAGGGCGACTGGTCGCAGCTCGTGACGATGATGCTCGGCGCCTCGACACTGGCGGTCTCCGCCTGGGCCGCGCGCGCGCAACATACGGTGGTCCGCGCGGCCGTTGGCGCGGCCGTGGGGCTGGTGGTGGTCGCGGCGCTGCTGACGGTGGTCACGGGTGATGTGCCGGAGGCGGCCGCGGCGCTCGCGAACGGCCTCCTGATCGCGTTCGTGCCGCCCGTCATCGCCGCCGGGCTCGTGCGCGACGTCCGCGCTGAGGGCGGGGTGAGCACGCGCACGCTCTCGGGCGTGCTTGCGATTTATGTCCTGCTGGGCATGCTGTTCTCATTCCTCGACGCCGCGGTCAGCGAAATCGAGAGCGCCCCCTTCTTCGCCGGCGATGCCGCAGCCGACCGCTCCGACTTCCTCTATTTCAGCTACGTCACGCTCTCCACCGTTGGATACGGCGACCTGGTGGCCGCCACCGACGTGGGCAGGGCGCTGGCGGTGAGCGAGGCGCTGATCGGCCAGATCTACCTGGTCACGGTGGTGGCGCTGATCGTGTCGAACCTGCGCCCCCGTGCGGGGGCGGCTCAGCGAGCGCCACATCCACCGCCGCCCTGACGAGCACCTGCCCGATCGCGTCGCTCATCTACGGCGGCCGAGCAGGAACCCGACGCCCGCGCCGAGCAGGAACGAGATCGCGATCACCAGGATCAGGGGCGTGGACCAGGTGCCGAACAGCCAGTTGACCTCGACCTCGTCGAGGTTGAGGACGGCGAAGAGCACGCCGAGCCCCACGAGCACCAGGATCGCGATCGTACGGGCCTGATCGCGCCGCGAAGGCGACCTGGACTTGTCGGCGGCGGCGGCGGGCCGTTTATCTGCCATTGCGGCATTCTCCCCGTTCTCGGGTGACCGGGAATCACCCGGTCCGGGTGATGCGTACCAATTCGAGGCGCCACCAGGCTGGCGGCACCGAAACGACCAAGGAGAAGAAGAATGTCAACTCTCGTAGCGATCGCCTACGACGATCTCGACAAGGCCAAGGAAGTGATGGGCACGGTCGGCGGCCTCGTGAAAGAGCACTCGCTCACGCTCGAGGACGCAGTGATCGTCGAGCACCGGGCGAACGGCAAGATGAAGCTCCACCAGCCGTCGCTCGCGGGCCTCGGCGCGGCCAGCGGCGCGCTCTGGGGAGGGCTGATCGGGTTGATCTTCCTGATGCCGCTGCTCGGCATGGCGGTCGGGGCGGCGAGCGGCGCGGCCGGAGGCGCGATGAGCGACTACGGCATCGACGACAACTTCATGAAGGAGCTCGGCGACAAGCTCCCCGAGGGCGGCGCTGCGGTGTTCGTGCTCGTCAAGGACGCCACCCGCGACAAGGTGGTCCCGGAGATCGCCAAGTACGGCGGGCAGGTCATCCAGAGCTCGCTCGAGGACGAGGCCGAGGCTTCCCTGCAGGAGGCGCTCGACAACCGCGGCGTGACGGGCTAGCGGCAGCGCACCGATCTGCGATCAGCGCAGGCTGGCCGGGGCCGGCAGGCGACCGAGCAGCCGCCGGTAGCGGTCCATCACCGGCTTGGGGAAGTCGGCGTGCGTCTGGGTGCGCAGGCGCGCGACGCGCTCGCGGTGGTAAGGACTCGTGCGGTTCTCGTTGTGGCCGATCACACTGCTCGCGGCGATCCCGTTGCGGCCCTGGAGCGCGCGCGTGAGACGCAGCGAGGCCGCCAGCTGGCGCGGGTTGCCCATCACCTGGGCATCGCTCGTGCCCACGTGCTCGATCCCGATCGCGGTCCAGTTCAGGCCGACGGTGTGCCGGCACATGATCCGGGTGGAGACCAGCCGGTAGATCGTCCCGTCGCGGTCGATCACGTAGTGCGCGCAAATGCCGGGCAACTCGTGGAGCTCTGGGTCCGGCACGTTCGGGGCGAAGGTGTCGTAGACCGGCTGGAAGGTGCTCGTGACCGTGTAGTGCTCGACGATCACCTTCGGCTTGCGCAGCAGGTAGTCGTCGATGCCGTAGTGGCGGCGCGCGTACGCGCGCATGTCGTCCTTGCGGTCGTCGCCGAAGGGGATCGGCTTGAGCACCACGCGCGGCGGAGCGAGCGCGCGCGCCACCCCGAGCACGGCGCGCGCGTGACGGCGGACCCCGGCGGGCGCCAGCGCTCCACCGGGCAGCTCGACCACGAAGGCGCTGTCGCCGCGAAAGGTCGTGTTCTGCCAGGAGGTCGCCGTTCCGTGGTAGCGCGGCAGGCGCCGGCGCGGCAGGCCGCTCGCCCGCGAGTAGAGGCGCTCGAGCACCGGGTCGCCCGTGCTCTTGACCACCATCCGGAGCGCTTGGTGGTACCACAGCGTCGCGCGCGGGCGCTCCTTCTCGATGAAGCGCTGGAGCACCCGAGTCTCGGGCTCGGAGGCCGGCTCCGGGCCGGACTCGTAGACCCCGTGCTGCGGCCGCCAGCCGTAGGGGAAGTTGCGGTTGAGGTCTACCCCGGCGGAGTTGTGGCGCGATCCCGCGGCCGTGCCGTCGGGATTTGCGTCCTCGATCAGCCAGAGCGCAGTGCCGCGCGGCGGCCGGGAGCGCCGCAAGCGCTCGACCACGGCGGTCCCCGCCCGCTCGTTGCCGTGTATGACGCCGACCACCAGCAGCTTCACCCGCGCTCGAGCCGAGCCCACGCGCAGGGCGCGGATCGGGCGACCCTGGGCGGAGTGGCCGATCACGATCACGCCGGCCCGGGCCTGGTCGGGCAGGGGCGGGGGCGCCTGTGCCTCGAGCTGGCCGGCGGCGAGGGTGGCCGCCGCGGCGAACGCAGTGGCGAGCGCGGACATCGCCATGAGTATGGTGGCGCAACGTGACCATGGCGCTGGCAGAGCGGGCTGCAGCCCACGGGCGGGTGGCGATCGACACCGAGTTCGTGTCCGAGCGCCGCTACCAGGCGCTCCTGTGCCTGGCTCAGGTTGCCGTGCCCGACCCCGATGCGGCGGACGGCGTGCGCACCGAGGTGATCGATCCGCTCGGCGACGACCCGCCCGACCCCGCCCCGCTCGCACGCGTGCTCGCCGACCCGGCGGTCGAGGTCGTCGTGCACGCCGGCCGCCAGGACATCGCAATCCTGCGCCGAGCATGGGACACCGATGTCACGAACGTGTTCGACACCCAGCTCGCGGCCGGGTTCATCGGGTGCGGCAACCAGGAGGGCTACGAGTCGCTCGTCCGCAAGGTCCTTGGTGTGCAGCTCAAGGGGTCCGAGGGCTTCACCAAGTGGGACAAGCGTCCGCTGACCAGCAAGCAGCTCGAATACGCGGCAGACGACGCACGACTGCTGCTCGCTCTGGGCGAGGCCGTGGAGCAGCGCCTCGTCGAGCGCGGCCGGCTCGACTGGGCGCGAGAGGAGTGCCGCGCGCTCGAGCAGTCCACCGACACGCGCGACCCCGGCCGCGTGTACGAGCGCCTGCCGCGCCTCGGCCGCCTCAACGAGAAGGCGCGAGCGGTGGCCCTCGAGCTGGTCGCCTGGCGCGAGGAGAACGCCCGCTCCATGGATCGCCCGCCCGGCTACATCCTGCCCGACCAAGCCCTGATCGAGCTGGCGCGGCGGGCGCCTACCGACCACGCCGGCCTCGAGCAGATCCGTGGCCTGCCGGCCCAGACGATGCAGCGTCGCGGCGACCGCCTGATCGAGGCGATCGAGCGCGGAAAGCAGCGCACCGCCCCGCCGGCCGCTCAGGAGCCGCCCGGACGTGACCCCGCCGACGCCGCGCTGGTCTCGCTCGCTCAGGCGCTCGTGCGCCACCGCTCGATGGCGGAGGGCGTCGCCGTCGAGCTGATCGCGACCCAGTCCGAGCTGAGCATGCTGGTGACCGCGCTGCGCCGCGGCGACGACGCCGACCACCTGCGGGTGCTCGCCGGCTGGCGCCGCGAGCTCGTGGGCAACGAGCTGTGCGAGCTGGTGGCGGGCCGCGTCGCGCTGAGCGTGAGCCCGGACGGCGGGCTGCGCGTCAGCGATTGTTAAGGGGCCTGACCCCTCAACACGCCTGAGGGCGACTGCGCGGGGTCGATCCAGCCGCCCAGCGCCTCCTCGAGCTCGCTCGCCACGCCGAGCACCTCGAGGTCGTGCCCTCGCCTTCCGAACACCTGGACAGCCAGCGGCATGCCGGTCTCGTCGCGACCGGCCGGGACGCTGACTGCCGGAAGCCCGAATGCGGTGGGCCAGGTGCAGAGCGTCATCTTGCCGCCGGGGCAGAACTCCGGGATGTTGGTCTTGCCCAGCACGATCGCTCCGGCCGCGCGCAGTCCGCGCACCGCCGGCGCGTCGACACTCCCGAGCCGGCCGGCGTCCAGGCGCGAGCCGTTGGTGAAGGGCAGGCCCTCGACCTCGACCGCCTCCTTGACCGTGATCGGCACCCCGTGGAGCGGGCCGACATCCTCCCCGGCCAACAGCGCCCGCTCGGCCGCGCGCGCCTCCTGGCGGGCGCGCTCGAAGCACCGCACGACCACGGCGTTCACGAGCGGATCGAGCCGCTCGATCCTCTCGATGTGCGTCTCGATCGCCTCGACGGGGCCGAGCTTCCCGCGTCGCATGGCTGCCGCCAGCTCAGTTGCCGAGCGCATCATAGCCCCGGCGGCAGCTGGCCCGCGTCGATCAGCCGCCGGATCTCGCTGTTCTTGCGCGGGTTGAGCGACACGTGGCGCTGGCCGACACTCGGCTTCTGCGCGAGCAGCCCCGCGCCCACCAGCTCCTCGCCCACCTCATATGCGAGCGCGCGCTCGTTGCCCGCAAAGCCGCGCGCCAGGTGGTCGAAGGCGGTGTGGTATCCGCCCCACTTGCCCATGCCGTCGAGCCTTTGGAGGATGCGCCTCATCACGCGGCGGCGCGGATCTGGATCGTCGTGGGCGCGCGTCACCGAGCCCTCGGGCTCGAGCAGGAGCAGCAGCTGCGGCTCGAGCGCCTCGACGGAATCCTCGTCGAGCGGCGACCCGCCCATACGGGTCACCGCCTCGGCCACCCGCAGCGGATGGGTCGCGCCGATCGGCGGGCGCAGGTCCACCGGCTCGAGGGCGTGGGCCGGGCAGGAGGATGGCGTGAGCGCGCAGCCGGTCGATGCCGGCCGCCGCGTCGTCGAGCGCCTCGCGCGCGTAGTCGGCGGCCCAGCGAGGCTCGCCGGCCGGGAAGCTGAGCGCCAGGAAGCCGTCGTGGGCGCCGAGCAGCAGCGCCAGCTCGTGCGGCCCGCGCGGCGGCCCGGGCTCGGCCGCCTCGACGAGGCAGGCCACGCCGGCGGACGCCAGGGCGCCGCCGCGCTCGGTCACCGCCTCGGGGTCGGCGCGCAGCTCGGGCGCCAGCGGCAGCACGGCGATCAGGGCGGTCTCGGCGGGCGCCAGCGCGAGCACGATCGGGCGTTCGCGCCCTGTGCGCGCCTCGTCGAGCTCGCGCATGCCGCGCGCCAGCTCGCCTCGAAGCAGCTCGCGCAGCCTGGCGCCGTATTCGGGCGCGGCGTCGGCTCCGCCGGCGTCGGCGAGAGCGAGGTCGAGCTCGCTCGGCGTTTGCATCGGGCCAATCTACGGGTAGCCAGGAGCGGAGATGAAGCTGCTGCGCATATACCTGCAGGACCACCTCGCCGGCTCCACCGGCGGAGTCGAGCTGGCCCGTCGCGCGCGCTCCGCCAACGAGGGCACGACCTATGGCGATCCGCTGGCGAACCTCGCCGATGAGATCGAGGCCGACCGGCGCGCGCTCGAGGGAATCATGGAGGACCTCGGCTTCGGCGCCGACCGCGCGAAGAACATCGCGTTCTGGGCCGCCGAGAAGGCGGGGCGCCTCAAGCTCAACGGCCAGCTCACGGGCTACTCGCCGCTGTCGCGCCTGACAGAGCTGGAGGGGCTGATCGCCGGGATCAACGGCAAGCTCTCGCTCTGGCGCTCCCTGCTCGAGGTCGCCCCGAGCGAGCCGAAGCTCGACCAGGAAGGGCTCCAGGGCCTGCTCGAGCGCGGCGAGGAGCAGCTGAAGACCGTCGAGGAGCTGCGCACGCGCGCCGCCCGCGAGGCTTTGCTCTCCTAACTGCACGCCCGCCGTCTCGGCTGCGATCATCATGCCCGTGTCAGGGAGGCGCAAGAAGCGGCACGGACGTCGCACGGGCTGGACCGAGGCCCACGTGAGGCGGCTGTTCTGGCGGGCGGGGTTCGGCGCCACGCCGCGCGAGGCGCACCACTGGGCTCGGCGCGGCAAGGCCGCGACGATCCGCTGGCTGTTCAACGGGGGACCGGCCCCGGTCCCGCGCATCGCGGCTCCGAACATCGACGGCGCCCCGCTCGACCCGGTGAACGAGTACAGCCACGACGCGCTCTGGTGGCTTGACCGCATGGTCCGCTCGCCGCGCCCGCTGCAGGAGAAGCTGACGCTCTTCTGGCACGACCACTTCGCCACGTCCGACCAGGACACCCCGCTGATGCTGGCCCAGAACAGGACGCTGCGCCGCCACGCGCTCGGCTCCTTTCCGACCCTGCTTCGCGAGGTCACGCGCGATCCGGCCATGCTGCTGCACCTCTCGCTGGCCAACTCCGACCCCGAGGCGCCAAACGAGAACTTCGCCCGCGAGCTGATGGAGCTCTACACGCTCGGGCGCGGGTACACCGAGCGCGACATCCGCGAGGCGGCGCGTGCGCTCACCGGCTTTCGCGCGGACTTCGAGGACGACGGCAGCGTGCGCACCTACTACGACGCCGAGTACCACGACCGCGGGCGCAAGCGCATCTTCGGCGACCGCGGGCGCCACGACTGGCAGGACGTGCTCACCCTGTGCGTCAGGCATCCCGCTCACGCCCCGTTTCTGTGCGACAAGCTCTGGGAGTACTTCATCGGCGCTCCGCCGCCGCGGGCCATGCGCGCGAAGCTCGCCTCGATCTACCGCCGCTCGGGCCACCGCACCCGGCCGGTGGTCGCCGCGATTCTCGCGCACCCGGCGCTCTACCGGCAGCTCGACGCCCCGGCGATGGTCAAGTCGCCGGTGGTGTTCCTGGCGGGTGCGCTGCGCAGCTCGGGCCAGGGCATCGACCGCGACTCCTGGGGCTGGTTGCTGAGCGGCATGGGCCAGATGCCGTTCCGCCCACCCTCGGTGGCGGGCTGGGAGTGGGGCACCGCGTGGCTCTCGACGAACTCGATGCGGGTCCGCTTCGACGCCGCCAACCACCTCCTGGACACGCCGCGCATCCGCGTGGAGGACGACACCACGCCGACCAACCTCTCCCCCGCTCGCGCGCTCGCGCGGGCCCGCCGCGCGGTCGGCCAGCCGTGGATCTCGCCGCGAGCCGAGAACGACCTGTTGCGCGTGGCGCGCCGGCTGCTGCGCGATCGAAAGCTCGCCGAAGGCGAATGGCGCCAGCCCGAGCAGCAGCGCGCCGACATGTGCCAGCGGGTGCTGCGCCAGCTACTGCTGGCCGGCCCGGACGGGCAGGTGCACTGATGAATCGCCACCGCGCCTGCGACGACTTTCACCGCAGCTCGGAGGCCGTGCGCCGCGACTTCCTCGGCGGAGCGGGCCTCACGCGCCGCCAGGTGTTCGGGGCCGGCCTCGGCGCCGGCCTGGCGCTCTACGGAGCCAAGGCCATGCCGCTCACGCGCGTGCTCGAGGCGGCGGCCGCCGACGCCGCGGCCGCGCCCGACGCTCCCGTCCTGGTGTCGGTCTTCCTTCCCGGCGGCGTGGATCTGCTCGACACACTGGTGCCGCTGCACGACTACGGCCGCTACGCCGACCTCCACCCCAGGCTGAAGGTGCAGGGCGAATCGCTCGCGGGCGCGGGCTTCGGTATCCATCCATCGCTGGCACGCGGCAGCGGCGGCGGCATCAAGGGCCTGTTCGAGCGCGGCAAGATCGGGTTCCTGCCCGGGATCGACTACGCCAATCCGGACCTCTCGCACTTCCACTCGCGCCATTTCTGGGAGACCGGGCTGATCACGACCGACGGCGCGCCCGGGTGGCTCGGCCGCTGGCTCGACCGCTCGGGCGGGGCCGACAACCCGCTCCAGGGCGTCTCGATGGGCTGGGGGCTGTCGCCGGTGATGCGCTCGGGCCACGCACCCGTGGCCGCGGTGGCGTCGCCCGGCGACGCCGCGTTCTGGATCCGCGGCGTCTGGGGCGAGCCCTATGACGAGGCGATGGCCGCCTACGCCCGGCTCGGCGCCGCGCGCGGCGGCGGCCGCGGGCTGCAGGCCTCGCGAACCGCCGCACGGCTTGCGAAGAACGTCGCCGACCGGCTTGCGCCGTACGCCGAGAAGGACGGGGTCGACCCGCTCGCCTCGAGCGTCACCTACCCCGCCGAGAGCGACTTCGGCACCCGGCTGCGCTACCTCGCGGCGATGATCGAGAAGCCGCTCGGGATCCGGGTCGCCCAGGTCGAGGCCGACGGCGACTTCGACACCCACGACGACCAGGCGGACCTGGGCGGCCTGCTCGCCGATGTGAGCGAATGCCTGGCCGCCTTCCAGGCGGACCTCGAGGCGCGCGGCGTCTCGCAGCGCACGCTGACCTTCGTCTGGTCGGAGTTCGGCCGCCGCCCGGGCGAGAACGGCTCGGGCACAGACCACGGCGCCGGCGGGCTCGCCTGGGTCCAGGGCGACCGCGCGCGGGGCGGCGTGCACAGCGACTACCCCAACCTCAGCACCCTCGACGAGCACGACAACCTGCAGGTGACGATCGACTTCCGGCGCGTGTACTCGAGCCTGCTCGAGCAGTGGCTCGGCACCGAAGCCGGGGCGGTGATCCCGAACGCCGGCGCTTTCGGGCGCGTGGCGCTGGTGCAGTGACGCGGGCGCTCGCCCTTGTCGTGGTGATCGCCGCGGCGCCCGCCGCCGTGGCCGCGGCGCCCCAGCGAAAGCCCACCGCCGTCGGGGTGGGCGAACGGGAATGGCGCGTGGCTCTCTATCGCTCCGAGGTGCCGGTCGGGCGGGTGCGCTTCAACGTGCGCAACTTCGGCGAGGACGGTCACGACCTGGCCGTGCGCAACCGTGCCGGCAAGGTCCTGGGCCGCCTGGCCGAGCTGCGCCCGGACGCGACCGGGAGCCTCACCGTGAGGCTACGACGGGCCGGTCGCTACACGGTCTTTTGCACGCTGGAAGGCCACGAGCAGCTGGGCATGCGCGCGACGCTCAAGGTCAAACGCCGCCGTTGATATAGTTGCGCGTGCAATGAAACTAGACGGCATACATCACATCACGGCCATCACCGGCGACGCCCAGCGCAACGTGGACTTCTACGTCGGCGTGCTCGGCCTGCGCCTAGTCAAGAAGTCGGTCAACCAGGACGATCCCACCGTCTACCACCTCTTCTACGGCGACGAGCACGCCCATCCGGGGCTCGACCTCACGTTCTTCGAGTACCCCGGCGCGATGCCCGGGCGCGCGGGCGACGGAATGATCCACCGCGTCGTGTGGCGCGTGGCAAGCGAGGAGGCGCTCGACTTCTGGGCCGGGCGCCTGGCCGATCACGAGATCGAGGTCGAGCGCTCGGGCGCGAGCCTGCTGTTCAGCGATCCCGAGGGCCTCGGTCACGAGCTGCTCGTGGCGGACGTGAGCGATGAGCCACTGATCGCCGAGCACCCCGAGATCCCGGCCGAGCACGCGCTCCAGGGCTTCCACGCCGCCCGCGCCTTCTCGTCGGGCCCCGAGCGCAGCCGCGGCATGCTCGACACGCTCGGCTTCGAGCCGGCCGGCGACGAGGGCTGGGAGACGCGCGGGCCCGAGCGCAGCGGCCGTTTCTACTACGACGCCCCGCCCGCCGAGCGCGGCATCCCGGGCGCCGGCACTGTGCACCACATCGCGTGGACCTCCGAGGACGCCGACCACGAGAGGTGGCGCGAGCGCGCCCAGAGCGGCGGCGGACGCCCCACCCCCGTGATCGATCGCCACTACTTCCGCTCGATCTACTTCCGCGAGCCGAGCGGCGTGCTGTTCGAGATCGCCTCCCGCTCCCCCGGCTTCACGGTCGACGAGGAGCTCGACCACCTGGGCGAGAAGCTCTCGATCCCACCGTTCCTCGAGGGACGGCGCGCCGACATCGAGGCGACCGTCAGGCCGCTCGAGAACCCGCGCGTGGCCGCCCGTCGATAAACCGCTCCAGGCGCGCGAGCGCCTCGGGCAGGTTGCGCCGCCCGAAGCCGATCCGAAAGTGCTGTCCCTGGTGCCCGTAGATCGTGCCGGGCACGAGCAGCACGCCGGCTTCGGCGGCCAGCCGGTCGCAGAAATCCTCGACCTCCAAGTCGGCGGCCGTCATGCGCGGGAACGCGATCGGCCCGCACTTGGGACGCACCCATTCCACGGCGTCCGCGTGGCGCTCGAAGAAGGGGTCGAGCAGCATCAGGTTCGCATCGACGATCGCGCGTGAGCGGGCGACCACCCGGTCGACCGCCTTCAGCCCGATGTCGGCGAGCACCTCGCTCGGGGCGCTGCTGCAGATCGTCGTGTAGTCCTTGAACGCAGCCAGCCGCGCGAGCAGGTCGCGGTCGCGGGTGACGAGCCAGCCGATCCGCAGGCCCGGCAGCGCGAAGGTCTTCGACATGACCCCGAGCGAGACCGCGGATCCCGAGAGCTCGGCTGCGGCCGGCAGGCGCAGCGCGTCGTCGTACTCGAGCCAGCGATAGACCTCGTCACTGAAGAGGGTGACTCCCGTCCCTTCGGCGAGCGCGACGAGTCGCTCGAAGGTCGCGCGATCGACGTGCGCCCCGGTCGGGTTGTGGGGGAAGTTGACGACGATCGCCCGGGTCTCGGGCCGCAGTGCGCGCTCGAGGGCGTCGAGGTCGAACGTCCAGCCCGAGTCGTGCTCGAGCTCCAGCAGCGTGATCTCCGCCCCCGCCCCGCGCGCCACCTCGTGAAGCGACTGATAGGACGGCCAGACCACCACCGCGTGGTCACCGGGTCCAAGGGCCACGTTCGCGAAGCCGAAGATGGCCTCCTCGGCGCCGGCATAGACGAGGACGTCGTCCGGCTCGACGCCTTGGTACAGGGCGGCGATCGTCTCGCGCAGGAACGGAGCGCCGGGCGCCTCGGTGTAGCCGAGCGACAGCCCCTCCCAGCGCTCGCGCCCCTCCGCGTCGGCCAGCTCGAGCAGCTCGGCCATCGACAGCGCCTCGACGTCCGACGAGGACAGCAGGTACGGAACGTGGAACTCGTAGCGCGCGAAGTAGCGCTCGAGAGCGAATGGGGGCAAGCGCACCGAGCCAGGGTACGCCTGAGGCCGAAGTAGCGTACGACGCGCGGTGAATCAGGAGATCGTCTTCGATAACTGCAGCGTGCGAACGCTCGACCCGGCGCATCCGGCAAGCGACCGCCTCGCCGTGAGCGGGAGCGAGATCGCCGCCCGACCGGGGCCGTCGGCGCGGCGGATCGACCTCGCCGGCGCATGTATCCTGCCCGGCTTCAACGACTCGCACGTGCACTTCCCGACCTGGTCGCTGGCCCGCCACCAGGTGCGCCTCGAGGGGGCGCTTTCGCGTGAGGAGGCCCTCGAACGCGTGGCGCTCGGGCTGGCCGGCGTTCCGAAGGGCGGGTGGCTGCGGGGTGTCGGCTGGCGCGACGGCAACTGGACAGAGCCGCCGGATCGCGCATCGCTCGACCGCGTGGCGCCCGGCGTTCCCGTTGCCTTGATGGCAAAGGACTACCACTCGCTTTGGCTCAACGGAGCGGCGCTGGCCCAGGCGGACGCCCCGCTGGACGTGCCGGGCGGCGTGGTCGAGCGAGACGAGCACGGAGAACCGAACGGCGTGCTGCGCGAGAACGCGGCCTGGGCGTTTCGAGACCGCTACGTGCGCCCGACCATTGAAGAGATGGTGGTCGCCTGTCGCGAGGGCCTGCGCGTGGCCGCCGCGCGCGGCGTCACGGCTTTGCACGACAAGGACGGCTGGATGGGCGCGTTCGAGGTCTTCCAGCGCCTGCACGAGGACGCCGAGCTGACCCTGCGCGTCTGGCAGTCGCTGCCCGCCGACCGCCTGCCCGGCCTGCGCGAGCTCGGGCTGCGCTCGGGCTTCGGCGACGACCACCTGCGCCTCGGCTACCTGAAGGTCTTCATGGACGGCACGCTCGGGTCGGCGACGGCGAAGCTGCTCGACGGCTCGGGCGTCGAGATCACCTCGAGTGAGCGGCTGGCCGAGATCGTCAGCGAGGCCGCGGCGGCCGGCTGGCCCGTGGGCGTGCACGCGATCGGGGACGCCGCCAACCGCGCGGCGCTCGACGCCTTCGAGGCAACCGCCTCGGTCTGGCGCCCGCTCGGCCTGCGCCAGCGCATCGAGCACACCCAGCTGCTCCATCCCGCCGACCTGCCGCGCTTCGCAGCGGTCGGCGTCACCGCCTCGGTCCAGTTCAGCCACGCGCCCTCGGACCGCGATCTCGCGGATCGCGTCTGGGAAGGGCACGCGGGCGCCTACGCCTACCGCTCGCTGCTCGACGCAGGCGCGCGGCTGGTGAACGGATCGGACGCCCCGGTGGAGGAGCTCGACCCGTTGCAGGGAATCGTGGCCGGCGTGCGCCGGACGCTCGACGAACGTCCCTCCTGGCGCCCCGAGCAGGCCCTCACGGTCGAAGCGGCGCTGCGCGCCACCTGTGTCGAGCCCGCCTGGCTGGCTCGCGCGGAAGGGCGCCGTGGCACCCTGGCCCCGGGCAAGCTCGCCGACCTCGTGATCCTGGACCGCGACCCGGTCGGCTGCCCGGCCGAGGAACTGGGTGAGCTGAGCGTGCTCGCGACGATGGTCGGCGGGCGCTTCACCTATGTGTCAGAAAGCGCCGAGATGGGAATAACCAAAGGGTCATGATGCGGGAGTCATGGCTAACCGCTGCGCCGGAAAGCGCAGGGATCGCGCGTGCCATTGTGCGTGAAGCAGCGGCCGAGCAGGGGCTCGACCGTACGGCTACGTGGGACCTGATGCTTGCCACGAGCGAGGCGGTAGCCAATGCCGTGCTGCACGGCGAGGCCTGTTCAGAGCACGGCGGTATCCGCCTGCGCGTGGACGGCTCCGACGACGGGCTGTGGGTCGAAGTGTGCGACTGCGGCCGCTTTGGCGGTCGCGGGGGTCCCGTCTCCGACCAGAGCGTCGGCGGTCGCGGGATCGGCATCATGGCCGCGGTGACCGACGGCTTCGAGCTCATGCCCGATCGCGCCGGCACTCGCGTGCGCTTTGGCAAGCGCCAGGTGGCCGCGGCGGCTTAGATCTACCGGCTCAGGGGCCGGCGAGCTCGAACCAGACGTGCGTGGAGCCGTCGTGCTCGACGCCCCAGCGCTCTGACATGCGCTCCACCAGCACGAGTCCCCAGCCGCCCGGTTCGTCGATCGGGCGCTCGCGCCCGGGCACAGCGAAGCCGGGACCGGGGTCTGTGACCTGCGCGCGCACGCCTGTGGCCGTGGCCCGCAGCTCGATCTCGATCACGTCGCCCTCCCCTGCTTGGCCGTGTATGACGCTGTTGTTCACGAGCTCGCAGGTGAGGAGAAGAAGGTTGCGCGCCAGCTCCTCCGGGAGCCAGGACGCCGCGCTCTTGAGCCAGGCGCGGACGCGCTCGGGTGCCCGCGGCCCACCGGCGACGCCGAGGCGCAGGCACTTGCGCTGCGCGCGCGCCGGCGATTGAAGAATCGGAGCTGGGCTCGTGGAAGTGGCCATGGGCTGGGCGGAGGCCCCAAGCCTAAGCCTGGGTCGGGTCCTCGCCTTGTGCCTCGACGCTCGCCCGTCCTTGGATGAGAGGCATCGAGACACCTGGACGAATGACCGATGCGCAAAGATCGCGTCCATGAACACCACGAATGAGACCTCCATCGACCTCTCCTCCCTGCGCTCGGGACTCGCCGAGCCGGTCGTAGCCCCGGACGACGAGGGCTATGACGAGGCCCGCCAGGCCTGGGCGCTCCTGGCCGACCCGCGCCCGGCCGCGGTCGCCTTCCCCACCGGTCCCGAGGAGGTGGCGGCGGCCGTACGCTTCGCCCAGGCCAACGGGCTGAGGGTGGCGCTGCAGGGGACGGGCCACGGCGCTTCTCCGCTCGAGTCACTCGAGCGCGCGTTGCTCGTCAAGACGACGCGCATGACCGGGCTGGAGATCGATCCGGCGGGACGCCGCGCGCGTGCCGAGGCCGGGGTGCTCTGGGGCGACGTTGTCGCGGCCGCCGGCGCCGAGGGTCTCGCCTGCCTCCACGGCTCGTCGTCCGACACCGGCGTGATCGGCTACACGCTCGGGGGCGGGATCGGGTGGTACAGCCGCCACTACGGCCTGGCCGCCAACAGCGTGCTGGCCGTCGAGGCGGTCACCGCCGAGGGCAAGCTCTTGCGTTGCGACGCCGAGACCGAGCCCGATCTCTTCTGGGCCCTGCGCGGCGGCGGGGGCGCCTTCGCGGCGGTCACCGCACTCGAGTTCTCGCTGTATCCCGTGGGTGACGTCTATGCCGGCTGGCTTGTCTTCGAGGCCGCCGACTCCAGAGCCGCGCTTCACGCCTATCGCGACTGGGCCGCGGCCGCGCCCGACGAGGTCACCACCTCGTTTCGACTGTTGCACCTGCCGCCTCTGCCCGAGGTGCCGGAGCCGCTGCGCGACCGGCCGGTGGCCGCGATCGATGGCGCCTTCATGGGCACCGAAGCGGAGGCGGCTCCGCTGTTCGCGCCGCTGCGCGAGTGCGCGCCGCTCGTGATGGACAGCTTCGCGACGATGCCCGCGGCCGAGCTGGGCCCCCTCCACGCGGACCCGGATCAGCCGGTGCCGTCGATCGGCGACGGCGTGCTCGTCCGCGATCTGACGCCGGAGGCCGTCGATGCGCTGATCGACGTGGGCGGCCCCGGATCCGGCAGCCCGCTGCTCTCGCTCGAGCTGCGCCAGCTCGGCGGAGCCGTGGCGCGCGCGGACGAGGGCGCCGGAGCACTGGCCGCGATCGACGCCGAGTTCGTGCTCTACGCGGTCGGCATGCCGATGGCCGACGGGATGGCCGAGGCCATCGGGGGCCACGTCGAACGCGTCAAGGAGGCGATTGCGCCGTGGGGCGGCGGGCGCTACCTCAACTTCGCCGACGCGCCGAGCGACAGCGCTGAGTCATTCGACGCGCGGGCGTACGCGAGGCTGCGTGAGGTCAAGTCGCGCTACGACGCCGGTGACCTGTTCTGCTCCAACCACCCGATCCCGCCCGTCGAGTGATCTGATCGCAAGCAGCGGGAGCATTTAGGAAACAGCACTTGCTCTTTGGCCGCCGATGAGGCAGGCTGGGATCCAGACTCGCTGGCCCGATGTTCAAGCGCATTTTCGGTACCCGCCGTGCAACGCTCGCGGATTGCTCCGCCTGCGGCGCCGATTTCGTCCACCCCGTTGAGTGGAGGTCTCAGGACGCGGCGAGCTGGTGGATCCTCCTGCGCTGCGGGGAATGCGGGAATTGCTGGGAGCAGACGGTCTCCGATAGCGAGGCGGACCTCTTCGATCGCGAGCTCCAGCGTGCCGAACACGGCATGCGGTGCGCCGCCGACCGCCTGGGGCGCGAGGCGCTCGAGCAGCAGGCCGACACGTTTGCGGCCGCGCTCGATCTCGACCTCATCGGCGCGGACGACTTCTCGCGCTGAAGCTGGCGCGCGGCGCTGCTGAGCTAAGCCGGCAGCGGCTCCAGCCCGAACTCCGTGCGGAACTCGTTCGTGTCATGCAGGCGCGGGAACGGCTTGTCGGGCACCGGCTTGCCGAGCGCCTCGCAGATCGGCTCCCAGCCGTCCACGCCGAGCTCCCACATGATCAGCCGGTCCGAGGGGACGGCGTTCTTGATCGCCTCGATGCGGTCGAAGTACATCTCGCGCACCCATTCCTTGTCCTGGAACTTGCCCTGGAAGTCGCCCTGCCAGATCAGCTGCTCGATCACTCCCCACAGCTCGGGCGATGGGCCCTCGCGGTTGGCATCCTCGGCGAGCTCGCCCGCCATGGCGGCTTCCTTCACCGCGAGGATGGTGTTCTGGCAGCTCTTGTAGAAGCCGTCGAAGTCGCGGTAGTTGAGCAGCACGGGCGCGTCCGGGAAGGCCTCGATCAGCTGCTCCCAGCGCGAGGCGGCCGGCCAGTCGACGGTTGCATCCCACGGCTCGAATACTTCCTCCCAGTCAACCGGCTCGCCGCCCGCGATCTTGACCCAATAGGGCAGGTCGCGCTCGCGGTTCTCGCCGATGATCAGGTCAATCATGTGGAACGTGGGCAGGCCGAGCTCCTCGAGCGCGCCCTTGAGCGACATGGTGCCGGTCCGGCCGAATCCGACTCCTACTAGCTGCACTTGATTCCCCCTTAGTGGTGTGCGGGGCGGCAGACTAGCGGGGTCATCCGGTTCGTGACGGGCGTCGTATACCCAAGGATGAGAGTCGCCATCGTCGGCGCGGGTATCGCCGGCCTCACCTGTGCGCACCTGCTGCATCCCGAACACGAGATAACTGTGTTCGAGGCCGAGGCACAGCCCGGCGGGCACACGCGCACCGTCGCGGTCGACACCGGCGACGCCGTGCATCAGGTCGACACCGGCTTCATCGTCTTCAACGACCGCAACTACCCCGGCTTCGAACGGCTGCTGGAGCGTCTCGGAGTGGGCTACCAGCCGTCGCACATGAGCTTCTCGGTCAGCGACGGCCGCGGCGACTTCGAGTACAACGGCGCGTCCGCCAACGGGCTCTTCGCGCGCCGTTCCAGCCTCGTTCGCCCGTCGTTTCACCGGATGGTCCGCGACCTGCTGCGCTTCAACCGCGAGGCCCCGGCGCTCGTGGGGCTCAACGGCTCCGGGCCGACGCTCCTCGACTTCCTGGACGAGGGGGGCTACTCCAGCGAGTTCGTCGAGCGGCTGATCGTGCCCCAGGCGTCGGCGGTCTGGTCGGCCGATCCGCGCGACCTGCGCGGGTTCCCGGCGGGCCTGCTTGCCGAGTTCTTCGAGAATCACGGGATGTTCGGCTTCGCCAACCGCCCGCAGTGGCTCACCGTGAAGGGCGGGTCGATGCGCTACGTCGAGCGGTTGACCGAGCCGCTGCGCGAGCGGTTGCGGCTGGCGACCCCCGTGGCGAAGGTCGAGCGCTTTGCCGACCGCGTCGAGGTCACGACCGCCGGCGGCGATGGGCCCGAGCGCTTCGACGAGGTGATCCTGGCTTCCCACTCGGACCAGTCGCTGGCAATGCTCGCCGACGCGAGCGCCGCCGAGGCGGAGCTGCTCGGTGCGATCCCCTACCAGCACAACGACGTTGTCCTCCACACCGACGCCTCGCTGCTGCCGCGCCGCCGCCGGGCGTGGGCGAGCTGGAACTTCCACCTGGAGGACGAGCCGGCGGACCGCACCAAGGTCACCTACCACATGAACCGCCTGCAGTCGCTCGACAGCGAGCGCCAGCTCTGCGTCACCCTCAACAAGAGCGATGCGATCGACGAGGCGAGCGTTATCAGCGCGCGCGAGTTCGCGCACCCGGTCTTCACGCACGCCGGCCTGGGGGCCCAATCGCGCTGGGCCGAGATCAGCGGCGTGCGCCGCACCCACTTCTGCGGCGCCTACTGGGGCTACGGCTTCCACGAGGACGGCGTTCAGAGCGCGCTGCGCGTCTGCCGGACCTTCGGGGCGGCGCTGTGAACGGCGAGCTCTACGAGGGCTGGGTGCGCCACCGGCGCCTGGGCGCCGTCGAGCACAGCTTCCGCTACCGGCTCTACATGACGCTCAGCGGCGAGGGGCCGGTGAGGACGCTCGAGATGCCGCGCTCGTTCGGCGTGGGCTTCAACCCCGTGCGCTTTCGCTATCGCATGGAGGGCGACGAGGTCGGCTCGATGTCGGCCGAGGTCACCAACACGCCCTGGGGCGAGCGGCGCACCTATGAGTTCGCGGGGCGCAGCGGACGGGCGGGCAAGTCGCTGCACGTCTCCCCCTTCCTCGGGATGGATCACGAGTACGTCTTCCACGCCACCGCACCCGGTGAGCGGCTGACCGTGCACATCGAGAGCCTGCGCGAGGGCAGGCGCGTCTTCGACGCCACGCTATCGCTGCGGCGCCGCCCGGCGAGCGACCTGCGCCGCCTGCGGCTGCGCTACCCGGCCCAGACCGTGCGCGTGCTCGGCCTGATCTACGGGCACGCCGCCCTGCTCGCTCTGCGCGGCGCCCGCTATCACGCGCATCCCGGGCGGGCCGCCACCTAGCGTGTTTAGCGGTCGCCCCACCGGGCTACCCGTTGGAGGACACGAAACCGAATCACCACTAGGAGAGACACATGGCAGAGCTGACCCAGCTCGACGAGAAGCTGGCCGAAGTGATGGGCCTCGCGCAGGCCGCCAAGGACGCGACCGCGAAGGTGCGCAAGCTGGT
The DNA here is from genome assembly GCA_963762265.1 of uncultured Thermoleophilaceae bacterium. Lineage (GTDB taxonomy): Bacteria > Actinomycetota > Thermoleophilia > Solirubrobacterales > Thermoleophilaceae > JACVRW01. Next base: position 491,513 of record CAVXKC010000008.1, read on the forward strand.
CGACGACAAGCAGGTCGACGCGACCCTCGGCAAGATGCGCGAGGAGGCCATCGAGACGGCCAAGCGCTGCGAGCAGGTGGCGGCTGAGCGCGACGGCAAGAAGAGCGCCATCAAGGCAATGGCGCGCGAGACCAAGACCGAGGCGCAGGAGATGATGGACACCTACCTCGGCGACGACGCCGACGGGCTCGATGGCCTCGAGTTCCTGACGATGGCGGAGGCCGGCGAGGTCGGCCACGTGGAGATCCTCGGAGTCATGGGCGCCAAGGCCGGCGACCAGAGCGTCGTGAAGCTCGCGAAGTGGGCTGCTCCGATTCAGGAACGCCACCTCAAGAAGACCCGCGAGGCCTCGCTCAAGCTGGCGCGGGCCGAGGATCCGCTCGAGGTGAGCTAGGGGCCGGCCCGTTGCCCACAGAAGGGTGTGGAAAACCGAACCATCCCGCCGCCAACGCTTCGCTAGCGTCGGAGCAATGAATGACGAAGATGCGATCGTCGTCGAGGGACTCGCGAAGTCCTATGGCTCGGTGCGGGCGCTGTGCGGAGTGGACTTCGCGGCGCCCGCGGGCAGCGTGCTTGGTCTGCTCGGCCCCAACGGGGCGGGCAAGACCACGGCCGTGAGAATTCTTGCGACTCTTCTGGAGCCGGACGCGGGCACCGCGCGCGTCGCCGGCCTGGACGTGGTGCGCGAGGCAGCCAAGCTCCGCGCGAAGATCGGCCTCGCCGGGCAGTACGCGGCCGTGGACGAGAACCTGACCGGATTCGAGAACCTGGAGATGGTCGGCCGGCTCTACCACATCGGCCGTGCCAAGGCGCGCCGGCGAGCGGACGAGTTGCTCGAGCGCTTCGATCTAACCGACGCCGCCAAGCGGCCCGCCAAGACCTATTCGGGCGGCATGCGCCGGCGCCTCGACCTGGCGGCGGCGCTGATCGTCCGCCCGCCGGTGCTGTTTTTGGATGAGCCCACGACGGGCCTGGATCCGCGCGGTCGCATTGGAATGTGGGAGGTGATCGAGGCGCGCGTCGCCGCCGGCACCACCGTTCTGCTCACCACCCAGTATCTCGACGAGGCGGACCGGCTCGCCGACCGCATCGTCGTGATCGACCACGGCAGCGTCATTGCCGAGGGCACATCGGACGAGCTCAAGTCGCGCGTGGGCGGCGAGCGGCTGGAGGTCACGCTGTCTGACCCGTCACAGGCCGCTACCGCAGTCGAGGCGCTCTCCACGATCGCGGGTGACGAGCCACCGGCGCGTCCCGACAAGGTGCTCACCATTCCGCTGCGGCGCGACAGAGGCGGGATCGCCGAGGCGGTGCGCCGCCTGGACGACGCAAGCGTGGACATCGACGACATCGCCCTGCGGCGCCCGACCCTGGACGACGTGTTCATCGCCCTCACCGGGCGCTCCGCCGAGGAGGAGGAGCTCGCCGAGGACACCCGAGAGGAGGTGTACGCGTGAGCGCCATGGCCACAACGGTCTCCGACACGCTCGTGCTCGCACGCCGCAACCTGATGCGGATTCCCCGCCAGCCCGACCTGCTGGTTGCCTACACGATCCAGCCGGTCATGTTCGTGCTGTTGTTCGTGTACGTCTTCGGCGGCGCGATCGAGACGCCCGGCTTCGACTACGTCGACTTCCTGATGCCGGGAATCATCGCCCAGTCGATCGCCTTCGGGGGATTCGTGACCGCGCTGGGGCTCTCTGAAGACGTCCACAAGGGGCTCATCGACCGCTTCCGCTCGCTGCCGATGTCGCGCGCCGCCGTGCTTACCGGACGGACGTTCTCCGACATCGTGCTCAACTGCCTGTCGCTTGGCGTGCTCTTCACGGTCGGCTTCATCGCCGGCTTTGACTTCAACGACGCCGGCGCGGGCGAGATCGCGCTCGGGATCCTGCTGCTGGTGCTCCTGGGTTACGCCTTCTCGTGGATCTTCGCGCTCGTGGGGCTCTACTCTTCCACGCCGGAGACAGCGAACGCGATCGGCTTCACCCTCATCTTCCCGCTCACGTTCGCTTCGTCGATGTTCGTGCCGGCCGAATCGATGCCGGACGGCCTGCGGCAGTTCGCCGAGGCCAATCCGTTTACCACCATCAGCGACGCTCTGCGCTCTCTGTGGCTCGGCACACCCGCACACACAGACGTCTGGATGGCGTTCGTGTGGTGCTTTGTGTTGATCGCGATCTTCGCGCCGCTCGCCGTGGCGCGCTACCGGCACGTGTCCGCGCGCTGAGGTCCGCTGTCAGTCGATCAGCCGCTTTTCCAGGCGATTGACCGCCACACGCCAGAACGCGATGGAGAAGACGACCAGCGCGCAGAAGCGCAGAACGTCGGTGGCCTCGAAGCCGAATGCCGCGTGGCGCACCAGCTCGACCAGCTGGTAGAGCGGGTTGAGGTTGGCGATCACCTGGGCGGCCTCGGGCAGCTGGTCGATCGGGAAGAACGTGCCCGCGACCAGGAAGAGCGGCGTCACCAGCAGCGTCGTGACATAGCCGAACTGGTCGATCTTCGCCACACTCGCGGCCGTCGCGACGCCGAAGGAGGCGAAGCCGGCCGCGGTCACAAAGCAAAACAGCGGGACCAGCAACATCCCGAACGTCGGGTCGAGCCCGAAGAACATCGACACGATCAGCGGAAAACAGCCGTAGACCGACGAGCGCAGCGCGATCCACAGCACCTCCCCGGTCACGAGCTCCTCGACGTCGACCGGCGCCGCGAGAATCGCGTCGTAGGTTCGCTGGAAGCGCTCCTTGATGAACGTGCCGTACATCGCCGGCAGCGCACTCGAGAAGATGACCGCCGTGGCCACCATGCCGGTGCCCACGAACTCGACGTAGTCGAGGCCATCGACCGAGTCGACGATCGTCGCGCCCAGTCCGAGCCCGAAGGCGAGCAGGTAGATCACCGGCTCGAGCACGCTCGAGAAAGTGGTCGCCTTCCAGAAGGTGCGGAAGTTCGCCACCTCGCGGCTCATCACGCCGGCGATCGCGGCGGGCTCGAGCCTGCGCACACCCACCTCGGGCCGCGCGACCGGGCCCGGAACCGGGACCGTCTCGGTTGCCTCGCTCACTCGGCCTCCTCCCCGGTCAGCAGCACGAACACGTCTTCGAGTGTCGCCGCCCGTACGACGGCGTCCGCCGGCACGGCGCCGTCGGTGGCGCGCTCGGCGCCGACGATCGCGACGGCCGGGCCGGCCGGGCGCACGCGCAGTCCCTGGGCCTCGGCGCGGGCGCGCACCTCGACGAGCCGATCGGGCGGCCCGTAGACCTCGGCGGTCCGCTCGCCGGCATGCTCTGACACGAGCTCGCTCGGGCGGCCGCGGGCGATGATCTTGCCGTGCGCCATCAGCGCCACCTCGTCCGCCAGACGCTCCGCCTCCTCGATGTAGTGGGTCGACATCAGGATCGTCGTCCCCTCAGAGCGCAGCGTGCCGATCAGCGTCCAGAGCTCGGTGCGGATCTGCGGGTCGAGGCCGACGGTCGGCTCGTCGAGCAGCAGGAGCTGCGGGCGGTGCACCAGGCCGCGCGCCAGCAGCAGGCGCCGGCGCATGCCTCCCGAGAGCTCGTCGACGGAGTCGCGGCGGCGCTGGGTGAGGCGGGCGAGCTCGAGGCCGCGGTCGACCGCCTCGCGCACGTCGGGCACGCGGTAGAGGCGGGCGAACACGGCCAGGTTGTCCTCCACCGAGACGTCGACGTCGAGGTTGTCGAGCTGTGGGACGACGCCCATGTGCGACCGGGCCGCCTTGGACTGCGCGGGCAGCTCGTAGCCGAGCACCCGCAGGCTCCCCGAGTCGGCGATCGCCTGTCCGGTGAGCAGCCGCATGGTGGTCGACTTGCCCGCGCCGTTGGGACCGAGCAACCCGAGGCAGGTGCCCTCGGACACCTCCAGGTCGATCCCGTCGACAGCGGTGATCGCGCCGAAGGTCTTGACCACTTCGCTGAGCTCGATGGCGGCCGCCACGGCCCTCGACGTTAGAGGACCGCTCCGGCCCGCTCGAAGCGCACCCCGGTCATCTCCTCCGAGACCTCCCAGAGCCGGCGAGCGACCTGCTCGTCGCGCGCTGCGGAGCTCGGCTTGACCGGCTCCGGGTGCCCGCGCTGCTCTCCCAAGCCGTCGGGCCCCACGTAGGTTCCGCCCTCGACGCCCGGCTCCGTGGCCGCGTAGAGCGTGGGCAGCGCGCCCATCTCCTCGCTCTGGGCGATCACGCGGTTGGGCACCGCCATGAGCAGCTCGTCGAGCCTGCCCGGCCCGGTGTGCTGGAGGTTGGTGGCCGCGTAGCCGGGATGGACCGCCACGCTCTTTGTCGCCGACCCCGCCGCGCGCAGGCGGCGATCGAGCTCGAGCGCGAAGAGCAGGTTGGCGAGCTTCGACTGGCTGTAGGCGCGCCAGCGGAAGTAGCGCCGCTCGCCGCCGAGGTTGTCGAAGGCGATGCGCCCGACCTTGTGCATGCTGCTCGACATCGTGACCACGCGCGGCTGCTCGCGCCCCTCGAGCCTGTCGATCAGCAACCCGGTCAGGGCGAAGTGGCCGAGGTGGTTCGTGCCGAACTGAAGCTCGAAGCCGTCGGCCGTCTGGCGGCGCGGGGTGGCCATCACGCCGGCGTTGTTGATCAGCAGGTCGAGCGCAGCGTGTTCGGCGCGTATGCGCTCGGCAAACGAGCGCACCGAGTCGAGGCTCGCGAGGTCGAGCTGCTCCACCACGAGCTCAGCGCTCGGGACGGCGTCCTCGATCGAGCGCCTCGCCGCGTCGCCCTTGGCCGTGCTGCGGCACGCGAGCACCACGCGCGCGCCCTTGCGCGCGAGCTCCCGGGCGGTCACGAGGCCGAGTCCGCTGTTGGCGCCGGTCACGACCGCCAGGCGTCCAGTCTGGTCGGGGATCCGGTCTGTCATCCATTTGCCACTCACGGCGCATGCTCCATTTCGCTGAGGAATCGGAGGCCATCCTTGTACATGTGTACATATCGGCGGACGGGACTCGTCGCTACCGTCGCCTCGACTCGCATCCGGGAGAAAGCACGCATCCATGCCCAAGGTCCGTCAGAACAACGTCAGCGCCGCCCGCTGGAGCCCCAACGGTGGAGCGCTCGGCGCGGTCGACCTGACCGAGCCGTTCAGCTACCCCTACGGGGAGAACGTCTTCTCACAGGCGGTCCAGCGCCATCGCCTGCCCAGGGAGACCTACAAGCGCCTCCAGCGGGCGCTCGAGGAGGGCGAGACCCTCGATGCCTCGCTCGCCGACGCGGTCGCACTGGCGATGAAGGAGTGGGCGCTCGAGCACGGCGCGACCCACTACACCCACGTCTTCCAGCCGCTCACTGGGCTTACCGCGGAGAAGCACGACTCGTTCTTCGGCCCCACCAGCGACGGCCTTTCGCTGGCCGAGTTCTCCGGCACCGAGCTGATCCAGGGCGAGCCCGATGCGTCCTCGTTTCCGACCGGCGGCGTACGCGCCACCTTCGAGGCGCGCGGCTACACGGCGTGGGATCCCACGAGCCCGGCCTTCATCCTCGAGAACCCCAATGGGGCGCTGCTGTGCATCCCGACGGCGTTCGCGTCCTGGACCGGTGAGGCGCTCGACGCCAAGATCCCGCTGCTGCGCTCGATGGACGCGCTCTCGCGCTCGGCCATCCGAGCGCTCCGCCTGCTTGGCGACGACAGGTCCTCGCGCGTGTTCACCACGGTCGGCCCCGAGCAGGAGTACTTCCTGATCGACGAGCAGTACTACTTCGAGCGGCCCGACCTGATCAACACCGGCCGGACGCTGTTCGGCGCCAAGCCGGCCAAGGGCCACGAGCTCGACGACCACTACTTCGGCTCGATACCCGAGCGCGTGCTGGCCTTCATGATGGACTCAGAGCGCGAGCTGGCCAAGCTGGGCGTGCCCGTCAAGACCCGCCACAACGAGGTGGCGCCGGCTCAGTACGAGATCGCGCCGATCTTCGAGAACTCGAACGTCGGCTCCGATCACCAGCAGCTCACGATGCAGGTGCTTCAGCGGGTGGCGCGCAAGTACGGCCTCGTGTGCCTGCTGCACGAGAAGCCGTTCGCGGGCGTGAACGGCTCGGGCAAACACAACAACTGGTCGATGAGCACCGACACGGGCCACAACCTGATCGAGCCCGGCGAGACCCCGGCGGACAACATCAGCTTCCTGTTCTTCTGCGCGGCGGTGATCAAGGCGGTCGACAAGCACCAAGGCCTCCTGCGGGCCTCGGTTGCCAGCATCGGGCAGGACCACCGCCTCGGCGCCAACGAGGCGCCGCCGGCGATCATCTCGATCTTCCTCGGTGCGGAGCTGGAGAAGGTCTTTGGGGCGATCGAGGCGGGCGAGGGCGATCCCCACACGCCGGCCGCCGTGCTGGGCCTCGGCACGCCGGTGCTGCCGCCGCTGCCGATGCACGGAGGCGATCGCAACCGCACCTCGCCATTTGCGTTCACCGGCAACAAGTTCGAGTTCCGCGCGCTTGGCTCGAGCCAATCGCTCGCGTTCCCGAACACGGTGCTCAACACGGTGGTGGCTGAGGCGATCGACGAGCTTGCGGACCAGCTCGAGGACAAGCTCTCGAGCGGCGACCTCGACGAAGCCGTCAACGCGGTCGTCAAGGACGCCTATGCCGCGAGCAAGCGGATCATCTTCGCCGGCGACAACTACACCGACGAGTGGCACGCCGAGGCCGAGGAGCGTGGGCTCAAGAACCTCCACACCACGCCCGACGCGCTGCCCGAGGTGCTGAGCGACACGAGCGTGGCCGCCTTCGAGAAGTACGGGGTGCTCTCGCAGCGCGAGCTCGACTCGCGCTACGAGGTGTGGCTCGAGCAGTACACGCTGCGGGCGAACATCGAGGCGGAGACCGGTGCCTCAATGGCAAAGACGCTGCTGCTGCCGGCCGCGCTGCGGCACCTGACGCTGGTCGAGGCGGCTGGCATGGACAACATGGCCGCCGAGGTCCGCACTCTGGCGGAGGACTTCGTGGAGGCGATCTCAGAGCTCGAGACGGCGAACATCTACCCGGACGGCGTCGAGGGCCTCGACCTCGCCCTTCACGCTCGCGACCGCCAGCTCACCGCGCTCGCGCGCGTGCGCGAGGTCGGCGACGAGCTCGAGAAGGTGGTCGCCGACGACCTCTGGCCGCTGGCGAAGTACTCGGAGATCCTCTTCATCAAGTAGCGAAGCCATCCCGCCGGCGCTCGGCTAGCTTCGCTTCCGCAGCACGGCCAGCCCGTCCCGAACCTCGATCGACTCCACCGGCAGGGGATCTTGGTTCTGTGCCTCCGGGTAGCCTTGCCGCTGAAGCGTCTGGCGACAACCGACGTGGTCGACCAGTCGCTTCACCAGACCGACCATGCCCACGTCGTGACTCGCCAGGCGCACCGGACGCGTCGCGTCCGAGGAAACGGCCGGGCGGTGTTCGTCGAGCGCGTCGGCTCTGACGGGTGGGTCCGGCAGCCCGCCGTCGGTCCAGCGCGACATGTAGCCGGTACCCCAATCCTCGATCACGTAGCACCCGCCCGCCTTGAGGTGATCGGTGAACAGCGCCTGCAACGACCGGGCCGCGAACACGCCAACGTGCGCCGCGTCATCGATGATCAGGTCGAAGCCGCCTGGCGCGAAGCTCTCGCACGCGTGCTTCAGGGCCGCTGCGTCGGTCTGATCGGCGCGGATCACATGCACGCGCGGCCCGAGGTCGAGCGGCAGCGGGTCGATGTCAACTCCAACCACCGTTGCCCGCGGCAGGCCGTCTCGCCACATGGCCAGCGAGTCGCCGTGCCAGACGCCGAGCTCCAGAACCGCGCATGCACGAAAGCGCAGCGGCGCTGTCAGGCGCTCGTAGAGCGGCAGGTACCGGACGGGCTTGACTCCGGCGTCCGGTGTCGAGCGCGGCGGGAGTTGCAGCCAGCCGTGGCGCCGCGCGTGACGTCGCACGAGCGTGATGCGCGATGGACGCGCGACTTGCACGCGGGGCAGTGTTACATCCGTCGCTCCAGCAGGGCTCCCTGCGCGTCGGCGGGTCAGCCGCGCAACCGCTACCTCCGGTTGCGCCCGCCGTGACGGCCGCGGTGGACGGACTTCTTGGGGCGCGCCGGTTGCGCGCCGGCGTGCGGACGGCCGTTGGCTCCGTTGAGCCCGCTCTGGGCGAACTGGGCGTGCAGGCGCAGCTCGGAGGCGATCTTGCCGACCACCACCGCCTGCTCGCGGGTCACGAGCGTGATGCCGACCCCGCGGCGCCCTGCCCGGCCGGTGCGGCCCACGCGGTGGACGTAGCCGTCGCGGTCCTCGGGAGCGTCGAAGTTGATGACGTGGGTCACGTCGTCGACGTCGATCCCGCGGGCGGCGACGTCGGTGGCCACGAGCGTGTCGACCGATCCTGAGTGGAAGCGGCCGAGCGCCTTCTCGCGCTGGGCCTGTGAGCGGTTGCCGTGGATGGCGGCCGCGCTTATCCCGTGCCTGCCGAGGCGCTTGACCAGGCGGTCGGCGCCGCGCTTGGTCCGTACGAAGATGAGCGTGCGGCCGCGCTCGCCGTCGGTCAGCTCGCGCACGAGCGAGTCGAGCTTGTCCTCGTGGGCGACTCCCAGGAAGCGGTGGTCGACCCTCCCCTTGGCCTGCTCGGTGGCAAGCTCCTCGTGGACGCGGGGATTGCGCGTGTAGGTCCTGGCGACGCGCCCGGCGTCGCCCTCCAGCGTGGCCGACAGGAAGAGCGTCTGGCGATCGGAGGGCGTCTGGGCCACGATCCGGTCGACAGCCGGCCGGAAGCCCATGTCGAGCATGCGGTCCGCCTCGTCGAGGACCAGCACGCGCACGCGATCGAGCCGCACCGCCCCGCGGGCGATCAGGTCCTCGAGCCGCCCGGGGGTGGCAACGATGATGTGCGCCTTGCGGGCGAGCTTGCTCTGGCGCTCGATGCCGACTCCGCCGTACACGGTGGCCAGCGACAGCGCGCGTGCGCGCGCCACCTCGGTCAGGTCCTCGGTGACCTGACTCGCCAGCTCGCGAGTCGGGACCAGAACCAGCGCGGCGGCGCGGGCGTCGGTGGCATCGAGGCGCTCGACCATCGGCAGTCCGAAGGCGAGCGTCTTGCCCGAGCCGGTCGGGGACTTGACGAGCACGTCATGTCCGTCCAGGGCGTCGGGAACGACGAGTCGCTGGACGGGAAAGGGGGTGGTGACGCCGCGTGCTGCGAGTGCGCGCGCGACGGCGTCTGATACGCCGAGATCGGCGAAGGACTGCTTGGACATCGTTACTCCTTGCGAGCGGCCGCCGTGTGCGGCGGCCGAAAGATCTGGGAGATTCAGCTGGCCCAGATCGCTATGCGCTCGGAGACGAGAACCTCGCGGGCGGCGACGCCACCCACCCGAAAGACACTAGCAGCAGGGCTTTTTGTCAGCGATCAGGGTGCGCGCCAGACCAAGCTGGGCGACGCACGCGGTGGCCATCGAGCGCCGGTAGGCCGGCGGGCAAGGGGGGCGCGTCGGGGCTGCCTGGGCAATACAGGGTTGGCCCGCAAACGCTTTCGAAACTCGTTCATTGTCGAGTTAGCGGTCCCAGCAACCGCTAACTCGACAACGGACGCCAATCCGGCCGCGCGAAGCACCGCGCCGACCCGTCCCACCCTTATAGCCCGCCGTTGGCACAAGCCCAAAGGCGGGCCATCCAGAGGTACATCAATTTGGAACAAGTCGCCTGGCCCTCTAGGGGCAAAATCTCAGGGTGTTGCGGGGGTCGATTCAGGGTGACCGCCCGATGATTGAGGGGCGGCCGAGGAGCACCATCGACCCATGTCCGCAATCGAGATGCAATCGCAGCTTCAGGAGCTCCAGATCGAGCGCGCGCTGGCGTCGCTCGAAGGGCTCGCCGACCAGGCCTCGTACATGGCCGATCTCGACCAGGAGATCGCCGCCACGCGCTTCGCGTACGTCGGAGCAGCAGTGACCGAGATCGCAACCCTGAGGGCTCAGCTGTCCGGGCCCCAGGTGGGCTGAGGAGAGAACCCATGAGCACGACCGTCGCAGCACCGCCAACGACTCGGTCGAAGCGCGCTCGCCGCGTTGACGCGACGCTGCTCTTTCGGCTGAGCACCGCCCTGATCGGGCTGCATGTGCTCGACGACAACTTCGTGCAGCCGCAGCCCGGCACCTCGATCGCCGATCATCTGGTCAGCGGGCTCGTCTTGGTTGCGCTGCTCGCGCTGGCGGCGTGGGCCTACCCGCGGCTGCGTCCGGGCTACCGGGGCTTGCTCGCCCTGGTCATGGCCTTGCCGGCGTTCCTCAGCGGGGTCGAGGCGATTCACTACGGTCGCGAGGTCGGCCTGTCCGGCGACGACTTCACCGGACTGCTGGCGATGGGCACCGCCCCGCTGCTTATCGGCCTTGGCGCCGTGACGCTGTGGCGCTCGCGGCGCACCGGCGACAGGCTCTACCGCCGCTACTCGCGGCGCCTGCTCAAGTTCGCGGCTGCCGCGGTGGTGGCGCCGCTGATCGCGATGCCGGTCGCAATCGCCTATGTGGGCAGCCACGCAGCGCGCACCGAGGTGCCGCCGGCGCAACTGGGCACGGCGTACGAAGACGTGAAGCTGGAAACGAGCGACGGCCTCGAGCTCGAGGGCTGGTACGTGCCGTCGAAAAACGGCGCGGCGGTGATCGTCTTCCCCGGTCGCAGCGGAACGCGCAAGCAGGCCCGCATGCTCGCCGACAACGGCTACGGCGTGCTGCTCTACGACCGCCGCGGCGAGGGGGCCAGCGAGGGCGACCCGAACGGCTGGGGCTGGGACTTCGACAAGGACATCAAGGCCGGAATCGCCTTCCTCCAGCAGCGCGAGGACGTGGAGCCCGGCCGGATCGGCGGCCTGGGCCTGTCGGTCGGGGGCGAGATGCTGCTCCAGACCGCGGCCGAGGACACCGACCTCGCGGCCGTGGTGTCCGAGGGGGCGGGCGCACGGACGGTCGCCGAGGAGGTGAGCAACGCGGAGGGGCTCGAGAAGGTGTCGACCTTCCTGACCTACCTCGCGCGCGATGCCGCGAACGCGGTCTTCTCGAACCAGGCGCCGCCGCAACACCTGAAGGAGCTGATCCCGAAGATCGCGCCCAGGCCGGTCCTGCTGATCCACGCCGGCAGCCGCGACGTCGGGACCCTCAACCCCGACTACTACCGGGCTGCCCGGCAGCCCAAGCAGATCTGGCGGGTGCCCGCAGGCGGCCACACCGACGGAATCGACGTACGGCCGAAGGAGTACGAGCGCCGCGTCGTGGCCTTCCTCGACAACGCCCTGCTCGGCCAATAGAGGAGAGAGACATGCCCTTCTTCCTCCTACAACACTCACACGACGCCCACGAGTGCGCCGCGGCGTTCGCCGCCTGGCAGGGCTTCGACAGCCCCCTGCGGCACCGCCGCGCGCCCTCCACATGCCTGGCCGGCGGCCACGGACTGTGGTGGCAGGTGGAGGCCTCGGACCGACATGCGGCGCTCGAGCTGCTGCCCCGGTTCGTGGCCGAGCGCACCGTGCCCATCGCGATCCGACAGGTGCAGATCCCATGAGCGCGCGAACCGCGCGGCGGGTGACCGGCTTCTTCGACCGGGCGCTGCTCTAGCTCGCGGGCGCTAGGCGCGCGTCTCGGGCTCGGCCACGCCGAGCGCCCGGCGCGGCGCCGCCTGGCGCTCGCGCTGGACCTGGCGCTCCGGCGCGATCCGCACCACGTTGCGGGCCAGGCCGACCTTCTCGAGCCCCGAGATCAGGACGGCGGAGGGGTCGAGCAGGCTCTCCCACCGGCGCAGGCCGTGTGAGGCCGAGCGCGGGAAGGCGTGGTGGTTGTGGTGCCAGGACTCGCCGAACGAGGGGATCGACAGCCACGCGACGTTGGTCGAGTGGTCGTCGGTCTCGAAGCGACGGCTGCCCAGGAAGTGGCAGACCGAGTTGACGCTCCAGGTGACGTGGTGGACCAGGAAGATGCGTACCAAGCCACCCCAGAGCAGCCCGGTGGCAGCGCCGGCGAGCGTCCCGCCGCTGAGCACCCAGCCCGCGAACGCCGGGATCGCCAGGCTGAGCAGGACGAACAGCGGGAAGCGGCGGTTGATCATCCTCATGCCGCGATCCTCGAATAGGTCCTTGGCGTACTGGCGCGGGTGCGCGCGTCCCTGGTTGGAGAACAGCCAGCCGGTGTGCGCGTGCCAGAGGCCGTGCAGCACGCCGGTGACGCCGTCGCCGTGGCCGACGTGCGGGCTGTGCGGGTCGCCCTCCTCGTCGGCATGGGCGTGGTGCTTTCGGTGGTCGGCCACCCAGGCCATCACGGGGCCCTGCACCGCCATCGAGCCGAGGATGGCGAAGCCGTACTCGAGTGGCTTCGGCACGACGAAGGACCGGTGGGTGAGCATCCGGTGGAAGCCGACGGTGATGCCGAACCCGGTGATCACGTACATCACCGCGAGGATCACCAGGTCGTTGACGGACACCGCGCTGTTCCAGAGCAGCACCACAGCCGCAAGGAAAGCCACGAAGGGAATTATCACTGCGCCGAGGTTGAAGCGCTTTTCAAGACTAGTCATTACCCCTAGTCTTCCCTATGCTGGCCGAGTTAAATTGGGTTCTGTGCATCAGTTCACATCGGGTTTTGCTCACCTGAATGCCAAAAGCGCACTCATCTGAGCCCTGGCGGGCCCTGCCGCCGGAGATCGCCGACCTGCTCGAGCCCGAGCTCGAGCCCATCGCCGACGAGATCCTGGCCACGATCGCCGGCGAGGTGCCGGCCTACGCTCGCCCGTTCGAGGGCTCGTTTGGACGCGGGGTGCGCACCGGGGTCACCGAGGCGCTGCGCCAGTTCCTCGAGCTGATTCGAAGTCCCTCGGGCGCGCGCCCGGGCCGCGAGATCTACGTCGGGCTCGGGCGCGGCGAGCTGCGGCAGGGTCGCACCCTCGACGCCCTGCAGTCCGCCTATCGGGTGGGTGCGCGCGTGGCCTGGAGGCGGCTGGCCGAGGCCGCCCGGCGCGCGGACGTCGACCCGGAGGTGCTGAGCCTGCTCGCAGAGTCGATCTTCGCCTACATCGAGGAGCTCTCGGCGGATTCGGTCGAGGGCTACGCCGAGGCGCGCTCTCGGCTCGAGGGCGAGCGCCGGCGGCGGCGTCGCGCCCTCGTCGCGCTGCTGCTGCACGACCCGCCTGCCGAGGAGCAGGACCTGCGCGCGGCGGCGGCCGCCGCGGGCTGGCGAGTGCCTCGTCTGGCAGCCACGCTCGCCTGCCCAGAGGACGAGCTGGACCGGCTCGCCTCGCGGCTTGCGCCCGAAACGCTCGCGGCGCCACTCGACGGGATCGGCTGCCTCGTGGTGTCCGACCCCGATGGCCCCGGCCGCCGCGGCGAGATCGAGCGTTCCATCGGCCACCGCCGCGTGGCACTCGGGCCCGCCGCTTCGATCTCGGCGCTCGCGACCTCGTGGTCGCTGGCGCGGGCGGCGTTGCAGGCGATCGAGGCGGGAGCGCTCGACGGGACCGGCCTGGTGCGGGTAGACGACGCGCTCACCGAGCTGTTGCTCTTCCAAAATCGCGGGCTCGTTTCGCGGATCGCGGCGCGGCGCCTGGCCCCGCTCGACGACCTCAGCCCGAAGGCGCGCCTGCGCATGGAGGAGACGGCGCTCGCGTTCGTGCAGCAACAGGGCAACGCCGCCGCGATGGCCCGCGTGCTCGACCTGCACGCGCAGACGGCCCGCTACCGCCTGGGCCGCCTGCGCGAACTGCTCGGTGACGTGCTCGACGATCCGGACGCGCGCCTCGAGCTCGAGCTCGCGCTGCGCGCGCGGACGCTCAGCCCTTCTTGAAGCTGATCAGCTCCTCGCGCCCGCTGCCGCCCGACACGCCCACGGCGAGTACCAGGCCGACACGCTTGGCGTAGAGCTTGTACTCGAGGACCTTCGGCTCGAGCGGGTTGAAGTCCTTGGTCATCAGGAGGCGCCGGTAGTGGCCGGCGGGCACCTCTGCCTGATCGTCGCGGCTCAGCACCCGGGCCTTGTCCTCCGCGTGGCCCTTGTAGAGCTCCTGGCTGTACTGCATGCCCGGTCGAGGATTGGCGAGCATGGCGATCCCCGGCTTGGCGCCGTCCACCCCGGCCTCGAACGAGCCTTCGGTGGACACCACCTTGCCGTTCTCGTAGTCCTTGGTCTCCTCACCCAGGTACCAGACGTTGCCCTTGCGGTCCTGGGCGTACCAGTCGAAGGTGTCCTCGACCAGCGCGCCCTGCTCGGTCACGGTGTCGCGGACCACCCGGGCGGTGACCCCGTTGGCGATCAGCTTGGTCTGATCGGTCACGGTGACCACGACCTTCTGCCGGGTCCCCCCGGTGTCGGTCTCGCGATAGACCCAGCGGCTTCCCGGCTTGAGCGGAAGATAGGGGTTGTCGATCTTGGTGGTGAAGCCGGCCGGCCCGGGCTCACGGGGCGCTGCGAGCGCCGCGGTGGGAACGAGCGTTGCCACGAGGCTTCCGGCTAGGAGCATGCGTTTCATGCAGCCAACCTACGAAGCACCGCTGAGAGCCCGCTGAGGGCCCGCGGACCCACCCAGCGAGGTGGGCGCTCTTGGGGGTCGAATACACCCGATCGGGGGCCCACCCCCCCATCGTTGCTGCCGTTCGGTTACACCAGAGTGCCGAACGTCACCGTTCGGTGCGCGGCTTGGCGGCCTCGTTCAGTGGGGGCTTGGCGGCCTCGTTCAGTGGGGGCTTGGCGGCCTCGTTCAGGGCAGGCCTGGCGGCCTCCTTCAGGGCGGGCGGGCCGGCGTCGGTGTCGGCCGGCGCGGCGGTCTCGCCCTTCTCGAGCAACGGCCGGATCAGATCGAGCGGTATGGGGAAGACGATCGTCGATCCCTCGTTGCCGCTGATCTCCGTGAGCGCCTGCAGGTAGCGGAGCTGGAGGGTGACCGGGTTCGGCTGAATCACGCCGGCCGCCTCGGCGAGCTTTGCCGCGGCCTGGAACTCGCCCTCGGCGTTGATCACCTTGGCGCGCCGGTTTCGCTCGGCCTCGGCCTGGCGGGCCAGCGCCTGTTGCATGCTGCCGGGGATCTCCACGTCCTTGATCTCGACGACCGACACCTTGATCCCCCACGGCTCGGTGTGCTCGTCGATGATCTTCTGAAGGCTCTCGTTGAGGCGCTCGCGCTCGGACAGCAGCGTGTCGAGCTCGGCCTTGCCGAGCACCGAGCGCAGGGTGGTCTGGGCGATCTGGAGCGTCGCATTGACGTGGTCCTCGACCTCCACCACCGACCGCGTCGGGTCGATCACCCGGAAGTACACGACCGCCGCGACCTTCACCGGCACGTTGTCGCGCGTGATCACCTCCTGGTGGGGGATGCGCAGCGTGACGGTGCGGAGGCTCATGCGGACCATGCGGTCAACCGCGGGTATCAGCAGGATCAGCCCGGGGCCCTTCTGGTCGATTATGCGGCCGAGCCGGAACACCACCCCGCGCTCGTATTCGCGAAGCACCCGGACCGACGTCCCGGCCAGGATCACCGCCGCCAGCGCGACGACCACCAGCACGATCAGCACGACCTCGATCACGGTTCCTCCCACTCCTCGGCTTTGCGGACCGCGAGGGTAAGGCCGCTCACGTTCTCGACGACCACCGGATCGCCCTCCCCGAACTCCTCCTCCTCGTCGTCGTCCACCGGACTGCGCCGCGCCCTCCAGAGCGCGCCGTCGACGTAGACCTGCCCGCCGGTGGTGTCCCAGTTGCGGACAACTCCCATTCGCCCGCCCAGCGCCTCGCGTCCCGACGAGGCGCGCCGCCCGCCGGCCGCGAGCGCCTTACGGGTGACCACGGCGAGCCAGAGCACGGTGATGATGCAGGTCGCCAGGACGGCCGCGATGACTGCCGCGGCGCCGGCACCGGCGCCCGAGAGGGCCAGCGCGGCTCCGGCCGCGAGCGTGACGCCGCCGGCCGCGCCGAGAACACCGGCCGGCACGTGCGCTTCGACCACCAAGAGGGCGGCTCCCACCAGGACGAGCGCCACGCCGAGTTCGACCATAGGAATCTGATGTCGATGGTAGCCAAACGCAGAGGCGGGCCCTCCAGATTGGGGCCCGCCTGAGAGAACTGCCGTCCTTGGACGGGCGCCGGGCGATCAGTCGTCGCCCGAGCCGTCCTCCTCGCCGCCGCTGTCGTTGTCGTCGACCTGGCTCAGCACGTCGAAGTCGCTGTCGAGATGCACGTCGACCTGGCTGCCGTCGTCGCGGGTCACCTCGACCTCGTAAGCGCCCTCCTCGTCGCCGGCCTCGGTGCCGGTGACCTTGCCGCCTCCGGTGTGGTCGAGCGCCGCCGCGCTCGCCCGGTCCAGGGCCTGGCCGCCGATCGGCTTCTCGGTCGCATCGTCGTCGCCGCCGGCGGCTCCGGCAATGGCCGCTCCGCCGAGCGCGAGCGCGACGATGGCCGCTGCCGCGATTACGGCGCCCTTGAGCTTCTTACTCATTGTTTCGCCTCCTCTTGCCGGCTTGTTCGGTGTGATCGAGAAGCTATGGCGCCAGTCTGAGATGACCCTGAGGGGCTTTCCTGCGCTCCTGGAAGCCAGATCCGTACCGCCGCCCGATCCCCGCTGACGAGCTCGGCGCGACCGTCGTGAGCGTCGGCGATCGCCCGCACTATCGACAGGCCCAGCCCGGTGCCGTCGTGGGTTCGCGCGCTGTCGCCGCGGGCAAAGCGCTCGAAGGCGCGATCGGCGATGTCAGCGCCGAAGCCGGGCCCCCCATCCGCGACCTCGAGCACCACCCCGTCGCCGCCCGCGGCCCGTGCGCCCAGCACGATCCCGCCCTCACCGTGGCGCAGCGCATTGTCGACGAGGTTGCCGAGCGCCTGGCGCAGGCGCAGCTGGTCGGCCTCGACCAGGAGCCCCTCGGGCGCCTCGACGCGGATCTCCCGCCCACGCTCGCGCGCCCGGTCGACAAAGCGCTCGCGCAGGCCGTGGAGCAGCTCGCCGGCGTCAAGCGGCTCGGGCCGGATCGGAAGCTTGCCCTCACCGGCCCGGGCCACGACCAGCAGGTCCTCGGCGAGCTGGGCAAGGTTGTCGCACTCCTCGACCGCGGCCACCAGCGCCTCGCGCACCTGTGGGTCGTGCCCGCCGGCACGCAGCGCGCCTTCCACCTCGGCCTTGATCACGGCCACGGGGGTGCGCAGCTCGTGGCTCGCGTCGGCCACAAAGCGCCGCTCGCGCTCGTATGAACGGCGGAGGCGGTCCAGCATCTCGTTGAGCGTCTCCCCCAGGCGCCGCACCTCGTCGCGCGCTGCCGGCAGCGGGAGCCGCGCGTCGCCGCTCCCGAGGGACACCTCCGCGGCCCGCCGGCGCATCGCCTCCACTGGCCGAAGTCCGGCCGCGCTCAGCGCGTATCCGAGCAGCGACGCGAGCAGCACCGCGATCGGCCCGCCTACCGCGAACGACGTCACGAGGCCCGCAAGGGTCTCGTCGCGGTCGTCGAGCGACTGCCCGATCACCACAGCCCCCTCCCCGCCGCCGTCCGCCGTCGCCAGGACGCGTGTCGTGCCCTCGATGCCCGGCACCCTGCGCTCGACGAGCAGCTCGTCGCCCCGGGTGGCCTGCTGGAGCTCGGTCGCGCTCAGCGCGCCGCCGCGCACACCCCCCGCGCTGTCGACCACCGTGCCGTCCGCGGCGACGAGCTGCGCAAAGCCCTCCTCGCCGTCGCCCGCCGCGCCCGCCGAGGCCGATCCGGCGCTCGCGACCGCGCTCGCGCGCGTCTCGAGACCGGCCGTCACGCTTTCGTTGAGGTCGTCCTCGAGCCGGACGTAGACGAATAGGCCGGCGGCCGCCAGCACGAGGACCATTGCCAGCGCGAAGGCCGCCGTAAGGCGTACTCGGATCGGAACTCGGCTCACTGGCCCACGCCCCCGTCCTTGCGTAGCCGGTAGCCCATCCCGCGAACCGTTTCGATCGACTCCACCCCGAACGGCCGGTCGATCTTCTCGCGGAGGTAGCGCACGTACACCTCGACCACGTTCGAGCGCTGCTCGTAGCCGAGGTCCCAGGCGGCCTCGAGCAGCTGGAGCTGTGTGAAGACCTGGCCGGGACGGCGCATGAAGGTCTCGAGCAGGGCGAACTCGCGCGCCGAGAGCACGATCTCCTCGCCGCCGCGCCGTACCTCCCGCGTCGCCGGGTCGAGCTGCAGGGCGCCCACCTCGATCACGGTGGGCCGCTCGGCCGGCCCGCGGCGCACGAGCGCGCGCAGGCGCGCCAGGAGCTCCGCCAGCGAGAACGGCTTGGTCATGTAGTCGTCGGCTCCGCCGTCGAGGCCGCGCACCCGGTCCTCGACCGCGTCGCGCGCGGTCAGCATCAATACGGGCGCCCAGACCCCGTCGGCGCGCAGGCGACGACACGTGTCAAAGCCGTCGAGGCCCGGCATCATCACGTCGAGCACGATCGCGTCGTACTCGGTTGCCCCGGCCTTGCGAAGCGCCTCCTCGCCGCCGGCGGCGATGTCGGCGACGAGGCCCTCGAAGCGCAGGCCGCGGCGGATGGCTGCCGCCATCCGGGCATCGTCTTCCACCACCAGGATCCTCACCCGGTCAATAATGGCCCTCAACCTGAGAGGAACCTGAGATGCGAGCGCTGCAGATCACCAACTTGTCGGGCCCGCGGTCGGCGCTCGAGCCGGCCGACCTGGCGGAGCCCGAGCCGTCGCACCCGCTCACTCCCGGAAGCGGCGTGGTGGTCGAGGTGCACGCCGCCGGCGTCTCGTTTCCCGAGGTGCTCCAGACCCGCGGCGAGTACCAGCTCAAGCCGCCGCTTCCCTTCGTGCCCGGCAGCGAGGTCGGCGGCGTGGTTCGCAGCGCCCCCGAGGGCAGCGGAGTCTCCGCGGGCGACCGCGTGGCCGCTCTCTGCATGCTCGGAGGCTTCGCCGAGACCGCGGTGGCGCCCGAGTACCTCACCTTTGCGCTCCCCGACGGGTTCGATTACGCGCAGGGCGCCGCCCTGATCCTCAACTACCACACCGCCTACTTCGCGCTGAAGCTGCGGGGCCGCCTGGCCGCGGACGAAACGGTGCTCGTTCACGGCGCGGCCGGCGGCGTAGGCACGGCCGCCCTCCAGGTCGCCAAGGGCCTCGGCGCGCGCACGGTGGCCGTCGTGTCGAGCGACGAGAAGGAGGCGGTTGCACACGCGGCCGGTGCCGATGAGGTCGTGCGCTCCGACGGGCCGTGGAAGGACGAGGTCAAGGAGCTCGGCGGGGCGGACGTGGTCATCGATCCGGTCGGCGGCGACCGCTTTACCGACAGCCTGCGTTCCCTGCGCGAGAACGGGCGCTGCGTGGTCGTCGGCTTCACCGGCGGCTCGATTCCCGAGGTCAAGGTAAACCGGCTCCTGCTCAACAACATCGATGTCGTCGGAGCGGGCTGGGGCGCCTATGTGATGGGCAAGCCGGATCTCAACCGCGAGATCGGCGCCGCCGTCGGCCGGCTGGTCGAGGAGGGCTTCGTGAGCCCGCTCGTCGGCGCCCGCTTCCCGCTCGAGCAGGCGGCGGACGCCCTCGAGCTGATCGACGGCCGTGGGGCGACCGGCAAGGTCGTCTTGGATGTGCGGGCCGAAAGGGGTTGACCGCCACGCGCTCCAAGCGTGGACCCGGCGACGTGCCCGAAATCCGCTCCAGTGTCGAGTTAGCGGTCCCAGCGACCGCTAACTCGACAACGGACGCCCAGTACGGCCGCACCGGAGCACCGCGGCAACCCGTCCAACCCCTTATAGCCCGCCGTTGGCCCGAGCCCACACACGCGCCATCCGAAGGCGCAAGGACTTGGATCAATCACCTACAGCCCGACCATCGGGACAAAGGCGGGCGGCGATCTTTCGACGGAAGTACATGGACAGGCGCGCATCCCATGCCAGTCTTAGCGGGTGAGCTACGAGCCGCTGACCGCGGTTTTCGACGAGGCGTTCTCCGCGGACGGGTGCGTGCGTCCCGTCTATGCCGAGGTCGTGGGAGCACTGGGCGAGCTCGACCTCGCCGTGCTGGCCGAGTCGGTGACGGAGGAAGCGGCGCGGCGCGGCGTGTCGTTCGTGCTCGACGGAGTGCACGAGGCGTTCAGCCTCGACCCGGTGCCGCGCCTGATCGCCGCCGTCGAATGGTCGCTGCTCTCGCGCGGGCTGGCCCAGCGGGTCCGCGCGCTCGACCTCTTCGTTGCCGACGTCTACGCCGAGCAGCGGATCGTGGCCGCCGGCGTGCTGCCCAAGCGCGCGCTCGAGAGCTGCGATCACTTCGAGCCGCGGCTGGTGGGAACTCCGCCGCCGCCGGTCCGAATCGGTGTTGCCGGGCTCGACCTGGTGCGCGGAGTGCGCGGGCGCTTCGGCGTCCTCGAGGACAACGTGCGCACGCCGTCGGGCTTGGCCTACGCCCTCGCGCGCGCGTGAGTGCCTCGACGCGCAGCTGCCCTCGCACCTTGCCGACGGCCGGCAGCCGCTCGACGGCGCGGTCGACATGCTCGGCGAGCGCGCTGCGCAAGGCCGCGCCCGAGGGCGTGAGCGATCCCGCCATCGTGGTACTGAGCGACGGTCCCGGAAACAGCGCCTGGTACGAGCATGAGCGCATCGCGCGCATGCTCGACGTCCCGGTCGTGGCGCTCGCCGACCTCTCGGTCCGCGACGGCCGGCTCGAGGCGCGCGCGGCCGGTACCCGCATGCGGGTCGACGTGCTCTACCGCCGCACGGACGAGGACCGGCTGACCGACGCGAGCGGCGAGCTGACCGAGGTCGGAGCAAAGCTCTGCGAGCCGATCGAGAACGGCCTGCTCAGCTGCGTGAACGCGTTCGGCACCGGAGTGGCGGACGACAAGCTGGTCCACGCCTATGTCGAGAGCATCGTTCGCTTCTACCTGCAGGAGGAGCCGCTGCTGCCTTCCGTCACGACCTACGACCCTGACACTCCCGAGCAGCTCGAGGAGGTCCTCGAGCGCATCGGCGAGCTGGTCATCAAGCCGCGCTCGGGCCACGGCGGCCACGGGGTGGTCGTAGCCCCGCACGCCGAGGACGAGGACGTCCGCGCGGTCGCCGAAGCTGTGGACGCCGACCCCGCCTCGTTCATCGCCCAGGAGACCGTGATGATCTCCACCCACCCAACCGTCATCGGCGATCGCCTCGAGCCGCGTCACGTCGACCTGCGCCCGTTCGTCTTCCTGGCCGGGGACGAGGAGCTCGTCATGGCCGGCGGGCTCACGAGAGTCGCCCTCGACCGCGGCGCCCTCGTCGTCAACAGCTCTCAGCGCGGAGGCGGCAAGGACACCTGGGTGATGACGTGAGCCGCCTGCCGCTGATCGGCATCTCCACATCGGAGGTGCGCCGCCGCGACGAGCATCGCACCGTGCCGCAGGGCGAGCCGCCGCGCAGCGAGCTCGCTCTCGGCGAGCGCTACCTCGAGGCGGTCCGCGGCGCGGGCGGGTTGCCGGTGATCCTCGCGCCGATTCGCACCGGCGCGGTCGATGCGCTCCTCGACCGCCTCGACGCCGTCTGCCTGTCGGGCGGGCCCGACCTCCACCCCCACCACTACGGCGCGCCCGAACATCCCGACCTCGGCCCTACCGAGCCCGAGCTCGACCGCTTCGAGCTCGCGCTGGCTCGCCGGGCGATCGCCTGCGGCCTGCCGGTCCTTGCCATCTGCCGCGGCATGCAGGTGATGAACGTCGCTCGCGGCGGCACCCTGTGCCAGCACCTGCCCGACCTCGGCGGTGACGTGGGCCATCGCCAGGACGAGGTCGGCTCGGCGGTCACCCACCCGGTCGAGCTGACGGCCGGCAGCCGGTTGGCGAAGCTGCTCGGCCGCACGCACGTCGACGTCAACTCCTATCACCACCAGGCGATCGACGAGCTGGGCGACGGCCTGCGTGTGGTCGGCCACGCGCCCGACGGCGTGGCGGAGGCGATCGAGTCCACCGCCGAGGGCTTCGTGTACGGCGTCCAGTGGCACGCCGAGGCGCTCGCCGACCGCCCCGAGCAGCTGGCGCTGTTCGAGGGCCTGGTGCGTGCCGGCGCCGAGCGCGCCCAGCGCGCGCCGGAGGCGGTATGAGGCGCGGCATCTCGCTGCCCGAGTGGGCGCACTGGAACTCGGATCCGGGGCGGCCGGCCTGGACGGTCGGAATCGAGGAGGAGGTGATGCTGCTCGACCCCGCGGACTGGTCGCTTGCCCACCGCATCGACGACCTGCTGCCGGCGCTCACGCCCGACCTGGCCGATCACGTCACGCCCGAGACGCACGCCTGCACGCTCGAGCTGGCCACCGGGGTCCACTCCACGGTGGCCGAGGCCGCGGCGGAGCTTGCCTCGATCCGCGCCGCGCTCGCCGCCCAGCTGGGCGAGCTCGGGCTGCGCCCGGCTGTGGCGGGTACCCATCCATCGGCGTCGACGGAGCGCACCCAGGTGTCGGGGGGCCCCCGCTATCAGGTGCTCGAGCGCGGTCTGCGCGACCTGGCCCGGCGCGAGCCCACCTTCGCGCTGCACGTGCACGTGGGGGTGCCGCTGCCCGAGCTGGCCATCGCCGCCTTCGACCGCATCCGTGGACACCTGCCGCTCATCCTCGCCCTGTCGGCCAACTCCCCGTACTGGCGCGGGCGCGACAGCGGCATGGCGTCCATGCGCACGCCGCTCTTCCAGGCCTTCCCGCGCTCGGGGATCCCGCGGCGCTTCGGCAGCTATCCGGCATACGTCGAGGCGATCGACGTGCTCCTGCGCGCCGACGCCTTCCCCGAGCCGACCTTCATCTGGTGGGACGTGCGGCTGCAACCGCGCTTTGGCACGATCGAGGTGCGGATCGCAGACGCCCAGACGACGGTGTCCGACGTTGCGGCCCTGGCCGCGCTGATACAGGTGCTGGTTCGCCTCGAGGCCACCGAGCCGCTCACGCCGGATCAGCTGCTGGACGCGCCCGAGGTGCTCGCCGAGAACCGCTTCCTCGCCGCCCGCGACGGGATGAAGGGCCGCCAGATCGACCCGCTGGGCGCGACTCAGGTGCCCGTCGAGCACCTGCTCGATGGGGCCGTTGCCGCGGGCCAGGCACATGCCAAGGACCTCGGATGCGCTCGCGAGCTTGCTTCCGTACCGGCCCTTGCGCGATTCCCGGGCGCGGCGCGACAGCGGGCTCTCGCCGAGGAGCGAGGCTTCGCGCCCATGCTGGCCGAGCTCGCGGAGCTCTTCCTGGAGCCCGCAACGCTCACGCCGGAAGCGCTTGCCTCTCGCCCGGCCGCATCAGGTTAGAGCCGAACGAGACCCGCAGCAGGGCCCCGCCACCGGGCGCGTTGGCCGCCTCGACGCTCCCGCCGTGGGCCTCGGCGGCCTGGCGGACGATCGCCAGGCCGAGGCCCGAGCCGGGCAGCGCGCGCGCGTCCTCGGCGCGGTAGAAGCGCTCGAAGACGTGCGGCAGGTCGCGCTCCGCGAATCCGGGCCCGTGGTCGCGCACGGTCAGCTCGCCGCCCGCAAGCCCGAGCTCGATTCTTCCGCCCGGGCGACTCCATTTGACCGCGTTGTCGACCAGGTTCGAGACCGCGCGATGGATGCGCTCGGGCTCGCCGCGGATCAGCGTCGGCTCGCTGCTCACCTCGAAGCTCACCTGCTCCCGCGCGCGCGCCTGGGCGCGCTCGACGACCGCTGCGACGATCTCGTCCAGCCTCACGTCGTCCGCCATCTCGCCGCGCTTTGCGCCGCGCGCGAGCTCGACGATGTCCGCCACGAGCGCGGTCAGCTCGTCGAGCTCGCCGACGATGTCCGCGCGCAGCGCCCGGCTCTCGTGCGCCGGCAGGCGATCCGCGTGCTCGAGCGTCTGGATGTTCGCCCGCAGGCTGGCAATGGGCGTGCGCAGCTCGTGGCTTGCGTCCGCCACCAGGTGACGCTGGGCCTCAACCGAGCGTTCCAGCGCGTCGAGCGTCGTGTTGAAGCTGCCCGCCAGGCGCGCCAGCTCGTCGCTGCCGCTCACCTCCATGCGCTGCGAGGGGTCGGGGTCGGCCGCCAGCTCTTCGGTCCGGCGGGTGAAGCTGGCGACCGGCGCCAGCGCCGTGCGCGCCACGAGCGCGCCGAGCCCGGCGCCGAGCGCGACCCCGGCGGCGCCGACGAGCACCAGCACGAGCACGACGCGGTCGAGCTGGCGGTCGATCTCGTCGACCGGGCGGGCGACCTGCAGCGCGCCGCGCCCGCCGGGCAGTGCCGTGGTGAGCACCCGCACGTGCACGCCCCCGGCGGTGAGGTCGGTGAGGTCCTCGCCCTCGCCGCTGCGGGCGATCTCGAGCGCGCGCGAGTCGACCGTGAGCTGCTCGTTTGCGCTGGCGGGGCGCAGCACCCGCCCCCCGGGCAGGACAAGCTGGACGTAGCCCTCGGGTCCGCCGAACGGCTCCGGGCGGCCCTCGGGCGGGAGATCGAACCCCGGCGGCCCGCCGCCGTCCTGAGGCGGCCCCGGCCCGCCGCCGCCCTGACCCAGCGCGGCGCCGCGATCGAGGGCCGCCTCCGCGCGGTCTCGCAGCGATTCGTCGACCTCTCGGCGCAGCTCCCCGCGCACGCCGAGATACACCGCCACCGCGGCGACGACCACGGCCAGCGCCACGGCCAGCCCCGCCGCTGCCGCGATACGCGTGCGCAGGCTCACGGCTCGCGCAGGACGTAGCCGACGCCCCGGATCGTGTGCACGAGCGGCCGCGCGCCCGCGTCGGCAAGCTTGCGGCGCAGGTAGCCGATGTACACGCGCAGCGCGTTGGAGGCCGGCCCGAAGTCATAGCCCCAGACGCGCTCGTAGATCACGGCGTGCGGCAGCACCCGGCGCGGGTTGAGCATGAGCAGCTCCAGCAGCTGGTACTCGGTGCGAGTCAGCTCGGCGAACGCCTCCCCCACCCTCACTCCATGGCGCGCGGAGTCGAGGCTCAGCTCCCCGAATCGCAGCGCGTCGGGGTCCTCGCCGCCCGCGCTGCGGCGCAGGAGCGCGCGCAGGCGCGCCTTGAGCTCGCCGACGTCGAACGGCTTGACCAGATAGTCGTCGGCGCCGGCGTCCAGTCCGTCGATGCGGTCGGCGATCGCGTCACGCGCGGTCAGCATGAGGATCGGGACGCGGTTGCCCGCGGCGCGCAGCCTCCGGGATACCTCGAGGCCGTCTACGTCGGGCAGGCCGATGTCGAGGACCACGGCGTCCGGAGCCGCAACGGACACCTGCGTCAGGGCCTCGGTGCCGTCGCCCGCCGAGACCGTGTCATAGCCGTCCAGCACGAGCGCGCGGCGCAGGGCGTCGCGCAGGGAGCGGTCGTCGTCCACGATCAAGATCCTCATCCGCGACCCATTGTGCCCGTCGCAGGGCGGCTCTTCGGTCGTTCCTACGGCGTTCTTATGCTCCTCCTACACCCGTCGGCGAGGCTCGACGCATGCGAAGTCCACGAAAGACCACAGCAATCATCCTGGTCGGCGCCGCGGGGCTTGCCTCGGTGGCCTACGGCCTCGGCACTCAAAGCGACGGCGGCTCGGCCGCGGCCGCGCGCGACAACGGCTCTCAAGCGGACTGGCGCGACGGCGGTCCTCCGGGCTTCAACGGCCTCGCCAAGAAGCTCGGCGTCAGCGCCGCGGAGCTACGCGAGGCCCTGCAGGACTTTCGCGAGGAGAAGCAGGGCGACGGCCGCGCGGGGTTCGCAAGCGCGCTTGCCAAGGCGCTCGGCAAGCCGGCCGCCGAGGTAGAGGCGGCGCTCGACTCGCTCGCTGACAACCACAAGGCGCGCTTCGCCGCGAAGCTCGCCAAGGCGCTGGGCGTAGAGGCGGCCGACGTCGAAGCCGCCCTGGAGGAGCTCCAGGACGAGCGGCCCGACAACCCGGGTGACTTCGCCGCTGCCCTCGCCGAGAAGCTCGGGGTAGACACAGCGGACGTGGAGGCCGCGCTGGAGAACCTGCGAGCCGATTGGCGCGGAGGTCACCACGGGATGTCCCTGCGCCGGCTCGCCGCGGCGCTCGACGTGACCCGCGCCGAGCTTCGCAAGGCGCTCAGGGAGGTCCGAAGCGGCGCCGAGGAGCGCATGGAGGACGGCCGCGCCGACCTCGTCAAGTTCCTGGCCGAGCGCTTCAACCTCTCCGAAGAGAAGGTCGAGGAGGCCCTGCCGGACTTCGGGGGCATGGGCCCCGGCGGTCCGCACGGCCCCGGTGATCGCGGTCCCGGCGGGCCCGGTCCGGGTGGTCCCGGCGGATTCGGCGGACCCGGTGGTCCCGGCGGATTCGGCGGACCCGGCGGTCCCGGCGGTCCCGGCGGATTCGGCGGCCCGTAGTCCTCCAAGGCCAAAGGGCGCACAGCACGGAACGGAGAGCCCCGCCTCGGCGGGGCTCTCTGCTTGCGGCGATAGAGTCGGCGGGGTGGCCGACAGCCAGCACCCTCTCGAGCTGATTCACGCGCGGAACCTGATGACCGGGCTCTCGACGCCGGCCTTCCTCGTGGACGAGGAAGGGGTGCTCATCTTCTACAACGACGCCGCCGGCGGCCTGCTGGGCCGGCGCTTCGAGGAGGTCGGGAAGCTGACGCCAGAGCAGTGGAGCACGGCGTTCGGCCCCTTCGACGCGGAGGGCAACTCGCTCGACTTCGAGGAGCTCCCCCTGACCATCGCACTGCGCGGCGGCCGGCCGGCGCACTCGCGCTTTCGCATTCGCGCGCTCGACGGCGCCGAGCACGGGATCCAGGTGAGCGCGATCCCGATCAACACCGCCGAGGGCACGCGCGGCGCGATGGCGATCTTCTGGCCGGACGCCGACGAGGAGGCCTGAGGTGCAGGTGAAGGTCTGGGGCGCCCGCGGCTCGGTCCCCGCGCCCGGTCCCGAGACAACGCATTACGGGGGCAACACCTCGTGCGTCCAGGTGACGCTCTCCGACGGCGCGGTGCTGGTGCTCGACGCCGGCACGGGCATCCGCAACCTCGGCGCCACGATTCCCGATGAGTGCGGCCCCCTTCACGTGCTTCTCACGCACCTCCACCTCGACCACATCCAGGGGCTGATGTTCTTCGCTCCGCTGTTTCGGCCGCGCGCCGAGATCGTGATCTGGGGGCCCGAGGCGCCCGACGCTCCGCTCGAAGACCGCATCGCGCGCTACATCTCCGCACCGCTGTCACCGGTCGAGGTACGGGAGCTGCCCTGCCACATGTCCTTTCGCGAGGCTCCCCACGTCGAGTGGCAGATCGGGCCGGCGACCGTGCGCGCGACTTCGGTCACCCACCGCGGCCCCACGCTCGGCTACCGGATCACCGAGGGCGACACCTCGCTCTGCTACATCCCCGACCACGAGCCCGCGATCGGCACTCGGCTCGAGGACGTCGACCCGGAGTGGATCTCGGGCTTCGAGCTCGCCCACGGCGCGAGCCTGCTCGTGCATGACTGCCAGTACAGCGACGAGGAGTACCCGCACCACGTCGGCTGGGGGCATTCGTCGCTCTCCGCCGCGCTCACCTTCGCGCGCCGCGCCGAGCCCGACCGGCTGTTGCTCTTCCACCACGACCCGATGCACTCGGACGATTTCCTCGACGCCTTCGCCGGGGCGGCCGCGGAGCGCTGGGAGCAGCTCGGCGGCACGGCGGGCGAGCTGGAGCTGGCGAGCGAGCGGCTCGAGCTCGAGCTGTCGCCGAGCCCTGCCGCTTAGCCGCAAGCGCCCGGCTCGGCCGAGTGCGCGCGGATCCTTTCAGCGCACCGCGGCGGCCATCAGCTTCGGGGCCACCTGCTTCTTGCGGCTCATCACGCCGGGCAGCTCGAGCACGCCGTCGTCGGCCTGCTGGTCGAATGCGCGCTCGAGCGGCGCCATGTCGCCGGAGACCAGGAGGTCGGTGCCCTTGGCCAGGATATCGGTGACCATCAGCGCCGACAGCACGTGGCCGTCGCGCTCGCGCTGCTCGGCGAGCGCCTCCAGTAGCTCGTCCTTTCGCTCGAGCACGGACTCGCCCACCGTCTCGACCTGGGCGATCGAAATGGTCTGCCCGCTCCCCACCTCGTATTCCTTGGCGTCGTGGCCGACGATCTCCGCGGCCGGCACGTTCGACACGTTCGACGTGCTCTCGAACATCTCGCGTCCGAAATCTTGCGAGTCCAGCGCGAGCACGCGCTCCAGGTACTCGACCACCTCGTGGTCGCGCCTGGTCGTGGTGGGCGAGCCGAGGATGACCGTGTCCGAGAGCACCGCGCCGAGCAGCATCTTGGCGGTCGGCGGAGTCGGCTCCATGCCGTTCTGGCGGTAGCGCTCGACCACGAGCGTCGCGGTCGAGCCCACCGGGTCGAAGGTGGCCGCCACCGGCACGCGGGTCTCGATCGAGCCGATGTGGTGGTGGTCGAGGATCTCGACTATCTCCGCCTCCTCCACCCCGGGCACGCTCTGCGCGGCCTCGGCATGGTCGACCAGCAACACGCGGCGCGGCGGCGGATCGACGAGGTCCGAGCGCGTGACGAGCCCGATCGGACGCCCGGATGAGTCGACGGCGATCGCCGCCCGGTAGTGGACGTCCTTCACCTGCTCGGAGATATCGGCGATCAGGTCGTCGCGGCGCACCGTGAGCGGATCGGCGTCCATCAGCGCGTGACACGGCGCGGCGAGGGTGATCATGCGCCCGGTCACGTACGAGTCGAGAGCGGAGCTCGCCACGGCGGCGCCGCGCCCGCGCGCGAGCTCGAGCACCTCGCCGGTCGCGGTCGTGCCGTTGCTCGTGACCAGCAGGGCGGCGCCGCGCTCGAGCCCGCGGCGCTGGGCGTCGGGGCGGTCACCGACCACCACGACGTCGCCCTCGGCCACCTGCGTCGGGGAGGCCGCGTCCATCGCCAGCACCCAGACGCGCCCGGCGATCTCCTTGTCCTCGTCACCCTCCGCCAGCTTGCCCTCGAGCACGCCGACGATCGCGGCCACCGTCGTCGGGGCGTCGAGGCGCGATGCCTCGCGCGACTCGCGGATGTACCGCCGCGCGAGCGCGCGCTCCGTCATCACCCCGACGAGGTTTCCGTCGGGGTCCAGGATCGCCACGAGGTCGAGCCCCTCGCGCGCCATCGTCAGGCCGACCTGGCGCACCGGCTCGTCGGAGCGGGCGGTGGGAAAGCTCTCGCGCATCACGTCGCACACGCGCAGGAGGATGTGGGGAAGCAGCTCCGGAAGCGGCGCCCCGCTCTGCTCGATCAGCCAGGACGTCTGAGCGTTCGGCTCGCCCAGCCGCACCGGGACGTACTGCTCGCCAGGGGTCAGCCTGCCCTTGAGCTCCGCGTACCCGATGGCCGCGGCGATCGAGTCGGCGTCGGGGTTCCTATGGCCGGTGACGTAGATGGGCGGCACGGTGCCCTCGCAGTTCTATCCGCAAATCGCCACGGCCACCAACTGCCAGTTGCCGGTGGGCGCCGTCGCAGCGGCCACGATGCGCTCCTGTGGTCGCCGGGGTGTGGCCTCTCACCTACCCGGAACCGACCGCGTCCACGAGCGGCTGTACCCGCGGCCTGATCGGGCGGCTCAGCACGATGTAGCTGGTCGAGCGCCGGATCGCGTCCGATGCGAGCAGGCTGTTGACGATCTCCTGCAGGTGCTCGGTGTCGCGGGCCGCGATCCGGCAGATCAGGTCCTGCGGGCCACTGACCGCATCGGACTCGAGCACCTCGGGTGTGGCCTCGAGCGCCACCACCGCCTCGGCCAGCCGGCCCTGGGCCAGCTCGAGCATCACGAAGGCCTCGATCGAGTGGCCGATCTCGACCGGGTCGACCTCCGGGCCGAAGCCCGTGATCACCCCGCGCTGCTCGAGCTTCGCGAGCCGCGCCTGCACGGTGCCCCTCGCCACGCCGAGCCGGCGCGAGATCTCGAGCAGGCCGAGGCGGGGATGCGCGCGGAGCGCGGCTATCAGGCGAGCGTCGAGCGCGTCGATTGGACTGGGCATAGTGACCAGAGAATAGCCCACTCATACGTCAGAAGTGGGCATTTTGCCCAGCCAAGCTGTGCAGACTTGCAATTTCGGCGACTAGCTGCTGCACTGGGATGATGTTCGAGGAAGCGCAGCTCTACTCGCCCGTGACCGCCGGGGAAGACGGCGAGGTCACCGTTCACCTCAGTAGCGACCATCCCGGGGCGGACGATCCCGAGTACCGCGCACGCCGTGGCGAGATCGCAGCACTGGCGCTCGAGTGGCAGCCCGGCCGGCCCGCGCCGGTCGTGCGCTACAACGACGCCGAGCAGGAGGTCTGGCGGACCGTCTGCCGAGAGCTCGCTCCCAAGCACGAGCTGCTCGCGATCCGCGAGTTCCTCGAGGCCAAAGAGGCGCTCAGCCTCCCCACCGACGGCGTGCCGAACCTCGACCTGGTCAGCGAGCGACTCGCCCCGATCACCGGCTTTCGCTACGTCCCCGCCGCCGGCCTCGTCCCGCTGCGCGAGTTCTACGGCTCGCTCTCCGAGCGCCTGTTTCACTCCACTCAGTACGTGCGTCACCCGGCGGTGCCGCTCTACACCCCCGAGCCGGACATCATCCACGAGGTCATCGGCCACGGGCACCTGCTGGCTACGCCGACCTTCTCGACGCTCCACCAGATGACCGGCGCGGCCACCCACCGTCTCTCGGACGAGGAGAACCTGCGCTTCCTGTCGCGCGTCTTCTGGTTCACGGTCGAGTTCGGCGTGGTGGTCGAGGACGGCGAGCTCAAGGCCTACGGCGCCGGCATCCTGTCCTCCTACGGCGAGATCGACGAGTTCCGCGACATGGAGCTGCGGCCGCTCGACATCGTCGAGATGGGCACCGCCGACTACGACATCACCCACTATCAGCCGGTGCTCTACCGCGCCGAGTCGCTGGACGAGGTGCGCGACGTCGTGGGAGGGTTCCTCGCCACATGCACCGACGAGTCGATCTCGGAGCTGCGGGCGAGCGCCGGGGCGATCAGCGCCTGAGCGACACCCTGGTCTTCATACCGGCCTGGAACGAGGAGGCCTCGCTGCCCGATGTGCTCGGCGAGGCCCGGCGCGAGCTGCCCGGCGCCGACCTGCTCGTGATCGACGACGGTTCGACCGACGGAACGGCCGATGCCGCCAAGCAGGGTGGCGCGCTCGTGGTCGGCTTTCCCGAGAACCGCGGCCTGCGCGCGGGGATCGCGGAGGGCTACAGCCAGGCGCTCGAGCGCGGCTATGACTTCTGCGGGCGCCTCGACGCCGACGGCCAGCATCCCGCCGGCGAGCTCGCCCGGATGCTCGCGATGGTCCGCGCGGGCGACTGCGACGTGGCGGTGGGGTCGCGCTTCCTGGACGACCCGGCCCGCGAGGGCGGGCGCTACCGCCCGGCGCCCGAGCGGGTGGTGGGCACGTCGCTGCTGCGCCTGCTCCTGCGCCTGCGCCTCGGTCAGCCGATCTCCGACGGCACGAGCGGCATGTACGCGGTCAACCGCGAGGCGCTCGAGTTGCTCGCCGACCCCTACGTCTGCGAGGCGCCCGAGGTCGAGGCGCTGATGCGGATCACCGACGCGAAGCTGCGCCTGGTCGAGGTGCCGGTGCAGATGCGCCAGCGCGAGCACGGAGAGTCGTCGTTTCGCGGCCGGCGCGCGGTCGAGCTTGTCGTGACGATCGGCCTCACGCTGTTCGCGGGAGAGCTGCTGCGCCGGCGTCATCGCGCCAAGCAGCGCTCGGGGCTCCGGCGCCTGCTGCGACGCGGCTGACCACGAGCGATCCCAGCGTGAGCGCGGCGATTCCGGCGACCGACCTCCGCCAACCGATCTGGCGCGCGCGCGCGAAGGGCCACAGCAGCGGGGTCGGCGCCGTGCTGTCGCCGGCGTCGTAGAGCAGGTGCGAGGCCAGCCCGCTGAACGCGGCCCAGCCGTGGACCGGTCCTGCGGCGCTCGTGGAGAGCGCTCCGAGCGCGAGCGCGGCCGTGAGGTTGTGGCTGCGCGGGCGCTCGGCCATCGACAGGATCGGGCCGAGCCGAAACGAGCGCACCGAAAGCGGATGATCGACGTCGATCGCGGTGGCCGCCACCACCGCCGTCACGAGCGGCGCGCGCCCAAAGCGCGCCGCCAGTGGGGAGGCGACCGCCGCCGCGATCAGGGCATGCACGAGCGGATCGGTCAAGGCGAGGGCGCGGCGCCCGAAGGTCAACGCGGCAGCGTCCCGCTCAGCCAGTCGACCGCTGCCGGCACGTGAGCGGGATCGATCTGGTGGCCCGCGTCGGACTCGTGATATTCGACCTCGAGCCCGCCCCCCTCGAGTAGATCGCGCGCCTGGCGCGCGAAGCCGACCTCCATGATCGGGTCGTTGCGCCCGTGCGCAATGAACGTGCGCAGCCCGCGCCGGCCGGCGAGATCGGGCTCCCACCCGTCGACGACCGGCACGAAGCCGGAGAAGGCGAGCAGCCCCGCGGGCACCGGGCGCTTCGCCGAGAGGCCCAGCGAGTAGCTCATCACCGACCCCATCGAGAAGCCGCCGAGGACCGTGCGCTCGGGGCTGACGCCGGTCCGCTCCCGGAGCTCGTCGTGGAAGCCGGCCAGGCTGTCGAAGGCCGCGTGGAAGGTGTCGTGGTCGGGGTAACCCACCCGCGGAACCACGTACCAGTGATGACCCGGCCAACCCGGCAGGGTCAGCGGCCCGCGCGGCGTGGCCACGTGCAGGCGGCGGGCGGGGTCGAGCACGTCGGCCAGCCCGAGCAGGTCGTGCTCGTCGGCCCCTCGCCCGTGGTGGAGCACGAGCAGGCCGGCCGGGTCGCCCTCGGCGGGGCGCTCGCGAAAGGTCAGTGAGGTCATCCGGTCAGTTGGGCGTATAGGGCTCGGACGCCGCGATGATGCGCTCGATCTCCGTCCGGAAGAATCCTGTCAGCTCGGCGCAGGCCGCCTGGTCGACTGGGCCGCCCTCCTTGCGCGGCAGGTCCGGGTACGGGCTGCCGAGCACGAAGATGTTCTCGTCGTTGAACTCGTTGGCGGGGGCGGTGTAGTTGAAGCTGCCGGCCACCACGATCGCGTCGTCGATGACCATCAGCTTGTGGTGGAGCTTGCGAAACGGCTTGATGCGCCGCGGCAGGAACACCTCGACCCCCTTGTCGTGCAGCCACGGGGTGGCGGCCCATGCCTGGCGTCCCTGGCTGGGATCCAGCGCGCCGCGGATCCGGCGCCCGGCCGCGCGCATGATCACCATGGCGTCGTCGATCCCGGAGGACCCGGCGAACGTGAAGATGGCGAAGTCCGTCCGGCTCTCGGCCTTGAGCATCTGCTTGACGATCTCGAGCTCCGGCGTGTGGTCGGGAGCGAACAGCACCTTGACCGGGACTCCCGCGAGGTTGAAGGCGCGCGGGACGTCTCCGTGGTTGCGGCGCCCGAAGCTGCCACTGCGGATCTCGTCGAACTCGCGCTGGTACTCCGCGCACACACGCGCGTCGTGGAAGACCAGCACGTGGTTGAGATTGCTGTGGGTGTCCGTGGTCGTCCAGTTGGCCGAGCCGGTCAACAGCGCGCTCGTCGAGGTCGCCTTGCCGCGGTAGTCGCGGACCGCGAACTTCTGATGGAAGATCGCGGGGTTGTAGTCGGCCTTGGCGTCGACGTTGCAGCGCAGGAGCGCCGCGAAGATGTCGCGGTTGGTCTTGGTGTCGGGCGGCTCGCGCTGCTCGTCCCAGCTCGTCTCGTAGCTGGGGAGCTTCGGGCTCAGCAGGTAGTCCTGCTCGAGGAAGACGCGGACCGACACGCCGCGAAAGCGCGCGTCGATCAACGCCTGCGCGAGCGGCTCGGAGTCGATTTCCTGCACCGCCACGTCCAGGCTGTGGCGCGCGCCGGCCGCGAAGTCCACGATGACGCCCTCGAGGTCGTGGGGCGCGCCGAGCTCCGTCGGTCCCGCGAACGCCTCGATCTTGCCGTTGGCGAAGTCCGTCACGTCGGGCGCATTCTGACGTACCGTGTAAGTTCGTTGGGGCACAAACAAGGAGGTTCACGTGGCCCACCGACTCGTTGACGTCAGTGAACACCAGCGCGGAGTCGACTGGAATCGGGTCAGCCAGGCGGGTTTCGCGGGCGCCTTCGTGCGGGTGGCCGACGGCGATCACCGCGACGCGTTCTTCAACGAGAAGCGCGTGCGAGCGCTGGAGAAGGCGGGTCTCTCCTGGGGGCCCTACTACTACGCGCGCGTCGCCTCGAGCAAGAACGGCCAGCGCGACGGAACGCGCGAGGCTGAGATGGCGATCGGCTTCGCGCGCGAGTTCGGCTGGGGCAAGAAGGGCCATCTGCGCTTTGCCTACGACTTCGAGGACGCAAACGACCAGCCGCCCGCCAAGGTCGCGAAGCACGCCGTCGAGTTCGTGCGCGCCTACGAGGGGATCACGGGCGAGCTCCCGGTCTTCTACACGATGCCCGGCTTCTGGCAGGGAGTGGTGGGGCATCTCGACCAAAGCGACCGGCACCTGATCGGCCGCTGCCCGCTCTGGATCGCGCACTGGCGCGTCGAGAAGCCGACCGTCCCGAAGCCCTGGAACGATTTCTGCCTCTGGCAGCACGACGACAGCGGACGGGTGCCCGGCATCGACACGCTCGCCGACGTCAACCGCACCCGCGACGAGCTGAGTGCGCTGAGGATCGGCTCGGGCGGCGGCGCCGAGCCCGGCAAGCCCAAGGCGAAGGCCGCGTTCGTCGCGTTGCGCGAAGGCGACCGCGGCCCGCGGGTCGAGGAGCTGCAGGAGAAGCTGCGGGCGCTGGCCGCGAGCGAGCCGCGCTTTGACCCCGGGCCTGTCGACGGCGTCTTCGGACCGCGGACGACCAGCGCCGTCAAGGAGTTCGAGAGCTCATCGAAGCTCAGGGCCGACGGCGTCGTGGGCCACGCAGTATGGAAGCTGCTCAACGGCAAGTAGGAGAGGAAGCCACCCGTGCAATTCGCCGTAGTCGACAACTGCCCGGTCCCCCAGGATCTCGCCGAGGAGCTCGAGGAGATCAAGCGCCGCACGGGCGCGACGCTCAACTCATGCGACCGCTCGCCCGACGCCGAGCCGCTGTTGCGACAGTTCGGCAAGATGTCCCAGCGCCAGCTCTTCGAGGGCTTCGTCGCACGCCTCCCGGGATTCAATCCGGCCAACCCGCCCGGTAGAAGCACCCACGAGCGGCGCAACGACGGCGTCGCCTACTTCGGCCCGGCCGGGATGCCGCTGCGCTACTGGCAGGTCGGGATGGACTGGTCGGACTCGGCGGCGGTCATGGCGGCGGCGCGTGAGCGCGGCTGGGTCGCGACGCTCACCTACCCGGGCAATCCGCGTGAGGGCCACCACGTCAACTTTCGCCGCGAGCCCAATCTGCCGCGCACGCGCACGATGAAGGTCGGCATGCGCGGCCCCGATGTCCTGCTGTTGCAAAGGCGCCTCAGCCAGCTCTGCTCGCCGTTCGACGGCGACCGCTACCTGGCGGCCGAGCCCAAGGGCTTCAGCAACGTGTTCGGAGAGAAGACCGCCGAGGCGGTGCGCCGCTTCCAGCGCGAGCACAAGCTGACCGAGGACGGCGTCTACGGCGAGCAGACCCACGCGCAGCTGATGGTGGCGCGGCGTCGCCAGGAGAGCCTGCGCGAGACGGGGCTACGCCGCGGTGGCGGGCGCATCGGCCTCGTCTGGCTGCTGCAGCGGCGGCTCAAGAAGTGCAACGACAGCACCGGCCAGTCGTTCTTCCCGCACCGCCCGAACGGGCGCTTCGGAGAGCAGACCGAGGAGTGCGTGAAGCGCTTTCAGCGCGAGCACGGCCTCGAGGCGGACGGCGTGTTCGGGCCGCTCAGCGAGGCCGCGCTGCGCGCGGAGCTTGCGAAGAAATAGAAGCTAGATCGACACTCCGTAGGCCTCGGTGAACGCCTCCTGCGCATAGGCGAGTGACGCGTAGGCGAAGCCCTTGTCGCCCCAGCTGGTGGTCCCCCAGCTGTTGCGCACGATGAAGCGGTCGGGCGTGTAGCCGACGATCGCCACGGCGTGGCCGCCGCGCGCGGTGGCCGGCTTGTAGATGTCGAGGTTCCCGCCGGTGTCCTTCGCGTTCATCCAGGTGCGGTCGACCGTGAGGCGAGTGAGGATCGGCCCCTTGGTCGCGATCCAGCGCTTCCACTCGTCGACCCCGCTCCCCATCGACAGGGTCAGGTTGAAGTAGGAGTTGATCTTCATCGTCGCGGCGAGGGCATAGAAGCTCTCCTCCTCGCCTCCGAAGAGCTTGCTGGAATCGAACGGGAGCACCGTCTCGCGGACCACGCCGAACTTGCGCGCCACGTCCAGGGCGGCCTTGAGGCTGGTGCCGGCGACCTCGATGAAAGTGGTCGGCGACGACGTGAACTGGTCGGTCTCCTTGGAAGCCATCCAGACAAAGCGCGGCGAGAGGCGATCGTTTCGCTCGAGACGCCCGGCCTTGACGAAGTGCCAGCGCAGCACGGAGTCGGCGGTCGCCCACCCCACGCAGGAGCCGGTGCTGCCCTGGTCGTTGATCTTCCACCAGGTCGCGCGCAGGTCCTTGGAGTTGGGAATTGTGGCCGGCGCCGCGGCCAGCAGGCCCGCTTCATCCGCGTTTTCGTATCTCCAGTCGCGGTGCGTTTCGCGCGAGGGATCGCAGTTGAGGATCCGCTTGACTCGCTTCGGCTTGGCCATTTGGGGGGTCCCCCTCTTCGTTCGGAGTACGCGCCGTGGCGACCGTACCATGGGGATACCTCATGCGTGCCGATAGCGGTCTTGACGCCTTCGTCTCGTACTCGCGCCGCGACCAATCGTTCGTGAACGGCCTCAAGGAGGCGCTCGAGCGACGCGGGCGCAATGTCTGGATCGACTCCGATGACATTCCGCCGGGTGCCACATGGCGGCGCGAGCTCGGCACCGGCATCGAGGCCGCCGACGCGTTCGTGTTCGTGATCAGCCCCGATTCCGCAGGCTCACCCGAGTGTGCCGAGGAGCTCGAGCGCGCAGTCGCGCTCGGCAAGCGCCTCGTGCCCGTGCTCTACCGCGAGACACCGTCGGTACCGCCTGCGCTCACCTCGATCCAGTACATCGACGTCAAGGCCGAAGGCGATCTCGAGCGCACGATCGAGGAGCTCGACCAGGCGATCACCACCGACCACGAATGGGTGCGCGAGCACACGGAATGGCTCGCCCGGGCGCTCAGCTGGGATCAGGGCGGGCGCGATCGCAGCCGGCTCCTGCGCGGCAGCGAGCTCGACGCCGCCGAGCGCTGGCTGACGCGGGCGACGGAGGGCAAGCAGCCGGTGCCCACCGCCCTGCAGGCGGAGTTCATTGCGACCGGCCGGCGGGCCGAGCGGCGCCGGCTGCGGGCCGTCGCTGCCGCCACCATGGTCGCGCTCGCGGTCTCCGTGGTGCTGGGCGTGCTCGCGCTGATCGCCCGCAACGAGGCGCTCGACCAGCGCGACCAAGCACGGTCGCGCGAGGTCGCTGCGCGCGCCATCGCGCAACTCGACGTGGATCCCGAGCGCAGCATGTTGCTCGCGCTGGCGGCGCTCGAGATCGCCCCGAGCGAAGCGGCCGACGACGCCCTGCGGCGAGCGCTGATGGTCTCGGACATCCGCGCCGTCATGCCGGGCCGGCGGGGTGGCGTCTTCGACATCGCGGTCAGCCCGGACGGCTCGCGCGTCGTCGCCGCGGGGGGCAATGCGGTCGCCCAGGTCTTCGACCTGCGTGCCGGCGGCCGGGCGGTCCGCGACCTGCGCGGCCATCGAGCGCCGACCTCCACCGTCGACCTCTCGCCCGACGGCCGGCACGTGGTCACGGCCAGCGACGACGGCACGGCGCGGGTGTGGGACATGCGCGCCGGCCGCACCCTCCTGACCCTGCGCCATGGTCGGGGCGAGCTCGGCAGCGCGGCCTACAGCAACGACGGTGAGCGGATCGTGACCGCCGGCACCGACGGCACGGCGCGGGTCTGGGATGCCGGCTCGGGCCGCCAAGTGGCGGTGCTGCGCGGCCACGAGGACTTCGTGGCGCGCGCGAGCTTCGACCGCAGCGGCAAGACCGTGCTCACCTCGAGCGGTGACGGAACCGCGCGCCTCTGGGACCTCAGCTCGGGCAGGAGCCGGATCCTGGTCCGCTACGGCGACCCGGTGTTCCGGTCTTCGTTCAGTGCGGACGGCCGCCGGGCGCTGACCATCGACGTCCGCGGCAGCGCACGAGTGTGGGACAGGGCGAGCGGGCGCCTGCTCAGAAAGATCGACGGCCTCACCTTCAACGGCGCGCTGAGCCCGGACGGCAAGCTGCTGGCGACGACGACGATCAACGCCGACGTCGCGGTCTGGAACGTGGACACCGGGGCGCGCACCTCGCTCGTCGGCCACGGGACCGAAGTGCGCACCGCCGCCTTCAGCCCCGACGGCACGCTGCTGGTGACCGGCGGCCAGGATCAGACCGCGCGCGTGTGGGACGTCGAGCAGGGCACCACCGTGGCCGTGCTGAAGGGACACGACAAGGGGGTCTCCGACGTGGAGTTCACCGCCGATGGGCGCTCGGTCGTGACCGCCAGCGACGACGGCTCGACGCGGCGCTTCGACATCGGCGGGGAGATCGTCCTGCGCGGCCACGGCGGGGGCGACGACGACACGATCGTGGCCGGTGTGAACTCCGCCGAGGTGAGCAGCGACGGCCGCACCGCACTCACGGCCTCCACCGATGGAACCGCCCGGCTCTGGGACACGCGCAGCGGCATGGAGATCAAGCGGCCCGGCGATTGCGGGCTGCTCGCCGGCGCGAGCTTCTCCTGTCTCGCGTTCGGGGTTATCCAGACCCACGCGAACTTCATAGAGGGCGCGGCGTTCAGCCCGGACGGGCGGCACGTGGCGACCGCGGCAGGCGGCGGGACCGCGGCCGTGTTCGAGGCACGGACCGGCTCGCGGCTCGCGTCGCTGGAGGGCCACGACGGGTCGGTGTTCGACATCGACTACAGCCCCGACGGCGAGCTGCTCGTGACCGCGGCGGAGGACGGCACGGTGCGCGTCTGGCGGGCGCGCGACGGGCGCGAGCTCACCGTGCTGCGCGGGCATCGCGGGCCGGTCAACGCCGCCACCTTCATGCCTGGCGCCAAGCGCGTGGCCTCGGCCGGCCAGGACGGGACGGTGCGGCTCTGGAACGCCCGCGGGGGTCCCCCCACGCGGACCTTCCGCCTGGCTCGCGGCGGGGGCGGCGGCGTGATCGACGTGGCCGCCAGCCCCGATGGCCGGCGGCTCGCGGCGCCGGTCGGCCAAACGGCGCGGGTTCTCGACGCCGAGACCGGCCGCGCCCTGACCGTTGTCCGCGAGCACGACGGCCTCGTGTTCAGCGCCTCCTTCTCCCCCGACGGCCGGGAGCTCGTAACCGGCGGGCAGGATCTGACGGCGCGCGTCTTCGAGCTGCCAGGCGGCCGTCCGCTCGCCGTCCTGCGCGGCCACTCGGGCTATTTGCACAGCGCGGAGTTCACCCCCGACGGCCGCGCCGTTGTGACCGCCGCTGACGACGGCACGGCGCGGATCTTCCGCTGCGATGCCTGCGGGTCGCGCGGCGAGCTGATCCGCCGCGCCAAGCGGCGCGCGACGCGCGAGCTGACATCCGGCGAGCGCCGTCGCTATCTGACCTTCAGCGATTGAACAGGCGCTCGCCGAGCGAGCCGATCCGCCCTCCGAGCGAGGCGCCGGCCGAGACCAGCGATGAGGCATCGATGCGTCCGTCGCGGAACTTCACGAGTGGCTTGGCCGGCCTGCCGAGCGCAAAGCGCACGCGGTCGATGGCCTTGGCCGGGCCGAAGATCGCCGGCTCGCGCAGCGGCCAGACGCCGCAGCGCTCGGCGCGAGATCCCGACGCCTCGAGGATCCCGTTGACGGCCCGCCGGGCCGCCTCGTTCGCTCCCTCCATGGTGGCCAGGTCGGTGTGGGTGCGAACGTAGTCGGAGGCCAGAAAGAGGTTGGGGATCTCCGTCACGGCCTCCGGGCGGTC
This sequence comes from uncultured Thermoleophilaceae bacterium, assembly GCA_963762265.1. Lineage (GTDB taxonomy): Bacteria > Actinomycetota > Thermoleophilia > Solirubrobacterales > Thermoleophilaceae > JACVRW01. The sequence continues at coordinate 531,343 of CAVXKC010000008.1, forward strand.
GCTCCACGAGCCGGCGGTGTTGATCAGCAGCGGCTCCAGGTTCATCGCCTCGTTGGGGTTCGGGTAGACGATGCTCGGGTCGAGGAACCAGGCAACGACGTTCGCGTCTTCGAGCACGTCGATGCCCGCGTCGTTCAGGCCTCGCTCGAGCTGGGCCCAGACCTCCTCGCGCACCTGCTCCTTCGTGCAGTACATCGCCTGCTTTCTTATGCAGGATCCCCTTCTGCTCCCAGTCGGAGACGTCGACCGACAGGATCCCCTCGACGCGGCCGTCGCCCATCCGCTCGAGGTCGAACTCCTTCCAGAACTGGGCCTGCGAGATCGAGGTGAGCGCCCAGGGCGAGTCGATGTAGATCGTGTGGCCGCGGACGAGCGGCAGGTCGCGGTCGAGGTAGAACATGATCCCGTTCATCCAGCGCGTGCGCAGGCGGTGCAGCGGCGCAAGGCGCGGCTCGGCCTCCTTGAGAGCGTCGCTCGCCATCAGCCGCATCACCTCCACCGGCAGCGCCGCCACGTAGTAGTCCGCCGAGTCCTCGATCGTCTCGTCGTGTGAGACGACGGTCACCCCGGTCACCTGACCGCGGCGGCAGTGGATCGCCTGCACCTGGTGCTCGGTGCGGTAGTCGACACCCCGGCCGCGCAGGTAGGTGAGCCACGGATCGATCCAGACGTCGTTGGTGGGGCCGTTGAGCACGCGGTCGGCCTGGCCGCCGGGACGCGATAGATCGAAGAGCAGCTGCAGCAGGATGTAGCCGCCCGTGCGCGCGCTCATCTCACGCGCCTTGGCGGCCACCAGGCTGCGAGTCAGCCCGTCCGCGAGGAACCGCTGATAGCCGGCCGAGCGGTTGCCGGCGCCGGCGAAGCTCCACCAGCTCTGCGCCTCGTACTCCTCGAAGCGGCGCTTCTCGCAGCTCGTGAGCAGCATCAGCAGGCGCTCGGCGAAGTGGAGCTGCTCGGGGACCGGGATCCCGAGGTCGGTGGCGTAGGCGAAGAGCGAGCGAAACGCGAGATCGAGATCGCCCAGGGACGAGGGAAAGTGAGCCGGAGCGACGAGCTCCGCGCCGCCGTCGCGCACCATCTGCACGCGCGTCGCGGGCACGAGGTTTCCGAACACGCCGCCCGGCCGGCCCTTGAAGGGGATCCGCTTCATGGTGTCCGGAAGGTGGCGGTAGAAGCCGGGAAAGAAGCGAAACCCGTGCTCGCCGGGAAGGTCGCGGCGGCCTCCCGTGCCCGAGTCCGGGACGGGCATGCTGCGCGCCTTGCCGCCGGGTATCTCCCGCGTCTCGTAGACGGTGACGTCGAACTCGCGCTCGGCGAGCTCGTGCGCCGCGCTCATGCCGGCCACCCCTCCGCCCAGCACGATCACCCGCTTGGCCAAGCCGGCCCCCTCACTCAGAGCTGCGTGTTCGCCTGAACGTCCCAGCCGGCCTTGATCGCGGGGGCGAGCGTGCCGTCGGGCTTCTGCTCCCTGTACTCCACCGTGATCGTTCTGAAGCTCAGCCCCGCCGAGTCCAGCGGCGCGTCCTGGCCCTCGCTCCCGCCCACCGCATAGGAGGAGACGGTGACGTCCGTGAGCGTGAACTTCATGAACTCGACCGGCGGGCCGCCGGCCTTGCGGGCGGTGAGGACGGCCTTGGCGAAGTGCTTGCCCGACGCGCAGGCCACGAGAAGCAGCGGGCTCGCCTTCGACACGGCGGCCGTGAACCCGAGGTCCTGCATCTCCACCTTGCCGGCGCCCGCCCCGGTGCCGACGGCGGGTGGGCGCGGATGTGCCTCGCCCCAGGACCAGGAGATGACCTCGATCTCGCCCCGGTGCTGGGCGTCCGCGCTCTCCCCGGGGATGCCGTCGATCTTCAGGAAGTAGTCGATCGCCACGTCGAGTCGACCGTATGCGCCGCGACCCCGGCGGGTCAAGGGCCATGCATAATCCGCGTCACATGGGCGACGCGCCGAACCCGCCGGCGCCGCGGCGCGGTCAATCAGAGAAGGCGAAGATCTTCATCAGCTACCGGCGACGGGAGACCGCCGGGCACGCGGGACGGCTCTACGACGACCTGGTCGAGCACTTCGGCCGCGAGCGCATCTTCATGGACCTCACCATGGAGCCGGGGGTCGACTACGCCGAGCAGATCAACGGCGCGGTCGGCAGGTGCGGCGCGCTGATCGTGCTCATCGGGGAGGAGTGGCTGACGCTCGCCGACGCGACCGGGCAACGTCGAATCGAGGACCCGACAGACCTCCACCGGCTGGAGGTCGAGGCCGGGCTCGATCGCAACGTCCTCGTGATCCCGGCGCTGGTGGAGGGCGCCAAGATGCCGACCACCGAGAAGCTGCCCGCCGGGCTGCAGGCGCTCGTGCGCCGCCAGGCCGTCGAGCTCAGCGACCAGCGCTGGGACTACGACGTCGGCCGCCTGGTCACCACGCTCGAGCGCGTGATGACCGACGAGCAGAGCTCCGGGGCGAGCCGCACCGCCGACCGGTTGCGGCGCACGATCCACCGCAACCGGGGCAAGGCGGGCCTCGCCGTGGGCGTGCTCGGCACGCTGCTGGTGGTGGGAGCGGCGCTGGCGGCCACCGGCTACTTCAAGGCGCCGCGGCTCGAGGTCTCGAGCTTCGAGTACACGCCGCCAAAGGCCGGCGACTCGATCGCGACCTGCCGGGTGCGGGTGGACTCCGAGTACCGCGTGAAGAACGCCCGCTTCATCGTCGACGGCAACGAGGCGAACTCGCTCATGGAGGAGACCAGCCCGCCGTTTGGATGCAACAACCGCGGCGCGGAGAACCACTGGGACACCTGCGAGGGCCACAGCCCCGCCTTCCCGCTCGACGACTCGCGGCCGCACACCCTCACCGTGACCGTGACCGACGCGAAGGACAACACCGCGACCAGCAGCCGGTCGGTCAGGACCAGCTGCCCGCAGAGGCCCTAGCCCTAGCCCCACCCGGCGCTGCGCCATCCGCCGGTCCTGCTCGCGGGCTGAGCACGACCCAACCTACTCAGGTGTGGCCGCGAGGTACCCGGAGTTCCCCTTGGCGAGCGCCTCTCGCTGCTCGTGCTTGCGCGCGTCGGTGATGCCTCGACCGATGGTCCACCCCTCGTGAGGCCAAGAGGGTCCCCGCGTGGCTGCCTGGTGGTGCCACGCGGCCACCGACTTCACGTCTGCCACGACCTTGCCGGGGTTGCCAACCACCAGCGAGGCCGGGGGTATGTCGCCGCGCACGACCGCCCCTGCGCCGATGATCGAGTCGTCCCCGATCCTGGAACCGGGGAGGATGATCGCTCCGGCGCCGACGAAGACACGCTCGCCGATCATGACGCGGGCGATGCGGGTGAAGCCCATGTGGCGCTTCATGCTGGCGTCATGGGCCATGACGATCACGCCCGGCGAGAGCCCAGATTCGTCGCCGATACTGATCAGCCACGGGTGACCGGGATCGAGGTAGACGTCGCGGGCGATGAAGGTCCGGCTGCCGAGCTCGAGACCCTCGGCGACCAGGCGGTCGACATTTTGCTCGCCCCGCAGCCGCTGCAACGTCCGCCGCTTCAGCCCTCGAGCGCGTCTCGGGCGATAGCGGGCCACCCCGGATGTCCGTAGCCGCCAGGCACTGTCGCGTGAGCCTACCCCCGAGCACGGACGTGAACTCCCACGGGATCTGAGCGGCCGGCCGCGGTAGGGACCACCGATTCGTGTATCGTCGGACTCTGCCCGTGCAAGCGACACCGGACGGGACCGCAGCGCATAAATCCGATGCTTCGGCCGTCCCTCAAGTGGCGCAGGTAGCGCCTCCGGGCGCGGCCATCCGGAACGCGATGGCCTTCTCCTCGACCGCGGAACAGGACCGGCTCTACGAGGAGGCGCGCGAGTTCGCCGTGCGCCGGGTCAACCCTGCCGTTGGGGATCGTGACGGCCCGGAATACTTCGGCGCGAAGGAGTGGCGCCTGTGCGGCGAGATCGGGCTCCTCGGATCCTGCATCCCCGAGCGATACGGGGGGCGGGGCCACGACGCGCTCACGGTCGCGCGGGTCGTCGAAGGGTTCGCCCGCGGGTGTAGCGACACAGGACTCGTATTCGCGGCGTGTGCGCACCTGTTCGCGTGCGCCATGCCGATCGCCGAGCACGCCGACGAGCAGCTCAAGGAGCGGGTGCTGCCCCGCCTCGCGAGCGGAGAGTGGGTCGGAGCCAACGCGATCACCGAACCGGACGCGGGCTCAGACGTCTTCGCACTCAGCTCCACGGCCGTTCGCGACGGCGACCGCTACTTGCTGAACGGCTCCAAGAACTACGTCACCAACGGTCCAGTCGCCGACTGCTTCCTCGTCTACGCCTCGACCGAGCCGGCGCACGGCTATCTCGGCATCACCGCCTTCTTGGTCGATGGAGACGCGCCCGGGCTTCGGCGTGGCGACCATTTCGACAAGATCGGGCTGACCGGCGCACCCGTCTGCGACGTGCGACTCGAGAGACTGCCCCGTGGACGAGAGCAACCGCATCGGCCCGGAGGGCGGCGGAGCGGCGATCTTCCACAGCGCCATGGAATGGGAGCGCGCCTGCCTCTTCGCGCAGTACCTCGGTGTCATGGATCGGCAGCTCGAGGAGGTGGTGGCGTTCGCCAAGGACCGGCGGCAGTTCGGCAAGGCGGTCGGCCGCCACCAGGCGATCGCACACCGCGTCGCGGACATGAAGTTGCGACTGGACGCAGGGAGGCTGCTCCTCCATCGCGCGTGCTGGATGAAGTCGCAAGGCCTCGAGTGCGCGGTCGAGGTCTCGTTGGCCAAGCTTGCGATAAGCGAGGCAGCCGTGCGCTCTGGCCTCGACGCGATCCAGATCTTCGGCGGGTCGGGGATCAGGCCCGAGACAGGCGTCGCCTCCGCGCTCACCGACGCGATCCCGAGCACCATCTTCTCGGGCACGTCGGAGATCCAACGGGACCTCATCGCTCGCGGACTGGGGCTGTGAGGCTCGAGCGCCTCGTCTCCGAATCGGCCGAGCGCCACCCGGACCGTGCGGCGATCAAGGATGCGCACGAGGAGCTCACGTATGGCCAGCTCGACGCCCTCGCCCAACGGACGGCTCGCGCGCTGGACGAGGTGGGAGTCCGCCGCGGCGACAGGGTTGCCGTCTGGCTGAACAAGTCGGTCCAGGCCGTCGCGGTCATGCAGGGCGCCCTTCGCCTCGGCGCCGCATACGTGCCGGTCGATCCCCTGAGTCCGCCCTCGCGCGCCGCCACGATCATGCGCGACTGCCGCATCGGGGCGCTTGTCGCACCCGCTGATCGGGCGCGGTCCGTGCTGACGGGTGACCTCGCCCACGTACCGCTCGTGGCGGCGGACGCCGGGCACCCACGCGCTAGCCCAGTCTGAGCTCGACGGGTCTGACGAGGCTCCGCGGCCGACCGCCGGGACCGAGGACGACCTGGCGTACATCCTCTACACCTCGGGTTCCACGGGTGTCCCCAAGGGCGTCTGCATCAGCCATCGCAACGCCCTTGCCTTCGTCGACTGGGCGGCCAGGGAGGTTGCCGCCGCAGCCCGAGGACCGCTTCTCGAACCACGCTCCGTTTCACTTCGACCTGTCCGTGTTCGACCTCTACGCGGCTTTCCTCTCGGGCGGCTGCGTGTCGATCGTGCCGGAGCATCACGCATACGTCCCGCGCGCGCTGGTGGACTTCGCGGTGCGGGAGCGAATCACGGTCTTGTATGCGGTCCCGTCCGCGCTGATCCTCATGGTCGACGCGGGCGGCTTGCTCGAGCAACCGGGGCTCGAGCTGCGAACCGTGGTGTTCGCCGGAGAGCCGTATCCGATCAAGCAGCTCCGCCGCCTCCGCGAGGGCCTCCCCGGGGTTCGCCTGTTCAACTGGTACGGGCCGACGGAGACGAATGTCTGCACGGGCTATGAGGTCGGCGAAATCCCGCCTGACCGGAGCGTCCCTGTCCCGATCGGCCACGCCGCCTCAGGCGACCGTGTCTGGGCGGTCAAGGACGACGGATCCGAGGCGGGCATCGGCGAGAAGGGCGAGTTGCTCGTGTCGGGACCAACCGTGTCACTCGGTTACTGGGGAAGCGAGCCGCAGGGCGACGCCCCGTACCGAACGGGTGACATCGTGCGCTTGGAGGCGGGCGGGGAGTACTCCTACGTCGGCAGGCGTGACCAGATGGTCAAGATCCGGGGTCATCGGGTCGAGCTCGGCGAGGTCGAGGCGGCGTTGCTCGCGCATCCCGAGATCGAAGACACCGCGGTGGTGGCAGCCGGATCCGGAATCGACGCGCGCCTTGTCGCGTATCTGCGCCGGTCGCGGCGCGCCCCCGGCGCTGCTCGAGATCAAGCGGCACTGCGCCGAGCGGTTGCCGCGGCATATGATCATCGACCGCGCGGTCCACCTGGAGGAGCTGCCGCGTACGAGGAACGGGAAGGTCGATCGGCTGGCGCTTCGGCGGATGGCGGAGGGGGCGGTGTCGGGATGACACGCGAAGAGATGCTGAGCGAGCTGAAGCAGTACGTCGGCAGAGAGCTGCTCGACGGGCGCGATGCCGGGCTCGACGAGCACACGCCTCTACTCGAGTGGGGCGTTATCGACTCGCTCTCCGTGGCCGAGCTGGTCAGCTTCACCAGCGAGCGCTTCGAGATCGACGTCCCGCAAGGTGAGGTCACTCCGGACAATCTCAAGGATCTCGACGCGTACGTCGGCATGCTGATGCGCCTGGGCTAGGGGTGTTCAGGCTCGGCTGAGAAGGCGCCGCCAACCGGCGTGCTGACCCGCGACGGACGCATAAGCGCTCGCCCATCGGGACGCGATTGCTGCGTAACCAAAGCCCGCCACGGCCTTCGCATGCAGCTGAGCAGGGTCATAGTCCGCGAAGCCCGTGATCATCTCGCCGAGTCCATCCATGAGGGCATCAGATGAACCCGGGGCGACCAAGATCCCCTCACGGTGGCCGACGACCTCGGGCAGGCCACCGACTCGTGTGGCGACAATTGGAAGGCCCGTCGACATCGCCTCCAAAACGGCGCACCCCCCGGTCTCCCAAAGGCTCGCGAGCACGAACACGTCGGCTCCATGCAGAGCGGCGGCCACCCCTTCTTTCGGTCTTAAGCCACGAAAGCGAATGAGATCATCCACACCCGAATCGCGAGCCAGCTGCTCCAGCTCCGGCCGCAGCGGGCCGTCCCCGATGACATCGAGCGTCGCGGTGCGGCCGGACTCACGTAAGCCAACCAGTGCCCCGATCAGGTGTCGGTGACCTTTGATCTCGACGAGCGACCCGACAGTCACCAGCCTAGGCGCAGAGTCCGGATCCGAAGCGGCGCCGAGCGCAAAGACATCCGTGTCGACCACGTTAGGAATCGGTGCGAGATTGGCTGCGGGCGCCACGGCTTGCACGTGCCGAGTCAGATCCCGGCTTACGGGACAGACCAGGCTGGCGCGCTCGAACGCCCATTTCGCCCGCCGGCGCTCTCGTTGGGAGAGCGTCCCGAGAGCGAAGCCGCTGTAGTGCTCTGAAAAGATCACCGGCGTGCCAGTCAGCGCTCCCAGGCTCAGGGCGACGCGACCTGCGACGTAGTGATGCGCATGGATCACGTCGGGAGCCCAGCCTCGGCCACGCAGGTAAGCCAGCGCCACCATGCAGCCCGTCAGCTTGAATCCAAGAGTCGCCTTCGGGACGCGAGCGGAGGCGACGCGAACCCGGATGGTGTACAGCCCTTCCTCATCCGCCATCTCGAGCCGAAATGGCACCCGGAGAGTTGGGTCGACGCGCCAGGTCAAGACCACCACGTCCTCAAGCCGCGCGACCGCTCGTGCCTGCTCCCGACAGAACACCCCGTAGAGCGGCCGATCAGGCCACGGATACCACTCCGGCGTAATGAGGACCCGCATCAGAGCGGCGCACCGACGAGCATCTACCGTCGGCGATGCTAGCAACGCACCGGTCAGCCCTCGGTCGCCCGACGACGCAACGTCGCGAGCCAGCTCTGGCTCGACGACACTAGTTGCGATGCCATGCGGGATATTCGCGCAGATCAGTAACGGTCGGGACGACCGCCGCGCGTACGGAGCGCCCTGTGGCGCGACGATAGAAGTACATGGCGAACACCGTGGTGAGGGTGTAGGACGCGCTCGAGCCCAGCGCGGCGCCCGTTGCTCCGAGTGGTGGAATCAAGATGAAGTAGAGGGCCACCGTCACGGGGACCGAGATCAGCCCGTTGTAAACCGAGTATTGAGGAAAGCCGCGACCGGTAACGACTGCACTGATCACCTTCGCGACGCTGAGGATCAACGCTCCCGGCAGGAGCAACAAGCCCAGTTCGATGCTCTGGTGGAAGGGAGGCCCGTAGAAGAGGGGAATGCCGACGAGCAGGAGCGCGACCAGCGCGACGCCGGTTGGCAGTTGGAGAATTACTGTGTGGCGGATCACCCGGGCGGTCGCCCGGTCCGCCTGCTCTCTACCTACCTCCCCTGCCTCGGCGGCGGAATCCAGGCTAGCCGTGCGTGGCAGGAGCACCTGGCCGATCGCGGCCGGCGCCAGCCAGGCAAGCATGGTCAACGACACTGCGACCGAATATCGGCCGACGTCGGCCCCGGTTGCGAAGGCTGCCAGCATGAACAGGTCGAGTCGGTAGTTCAGGAACTGGAGGACATCGGCGCTCCATGCCCGCCGGCCGAATCTGAGGGCGGAACGCAGGGGACTGGATGGCCTATCGCCGCCCGGGCGGATCGTCGCGTGCGCCCAATCGCGACGGGTCAAGCGCCGGAGCGATGCCACAGCGACCCCCGCGCTGAGAATCTGAGCGATGGCGAGACCCACGATGGCGCCGGTCAGGTCAAACGGGATCCCGAGCCCCACGACCGCGGCGACGGTGAGGGCTGCCCGAGAGATGAGAAACGAGGCGTATCGTTCGTAGTGATCGCCAGCGATGGCGACGGAGCCGCAGAACGTCCAGACGAGTCCGAGCGGCACCACTCCCATAACGGTGAGTGCTTCGACCAGACTCACCCCCTGGAAGATCGAGTCGGCCGTCAGCGCGTAGAGACCCAGCCCGAGCGCCGCCCCGATCAACCCCATCGGTACCGCTGCGCCTAGGCTCTGGCGAAACGCCGCCCTTGGCGACCAGTCCCGCCGACTTACGAGGAAGGTGATGCCAGTCGGCAACCCGAGAGCTGTGAGCAGTACTACCGCCGCGAAGAGGTTGCCGACCAGCGCATAGGCACCCGTGCCCGCGGGCCCGAACATCCGAGCCACAAAGATGCTCGTGACGACGCCAGCAGCGACTGTGGCCACCTGTCCCACGAAAACCGCCGAGATCCCGATCGAAAGCCTCCTCCTCGGCTCGACTGAGATCGGCACGTCGCGTAGGTCGTCTGGATGATCGGCTGACACTGGATCTAGGACGAGCAACGTGATCCGAGCGATCCCGAATCACTGCCCATGAGCGCCTTCACTGATCGGGCAGGTCCGACTGCCGTGCGAAAGATACGAGCAGGGAATTTCGCCTCCCGCCCCAATCGAGCTCGAAGCTATCAAGCGATCGCAGACAATCCACACTAGGCTGTCACGCCGCACGGATGCTGAGGGCTTCCGCGCAGGAAGGGGCTTCAAAGTGCTGGCCGGGAGCGCCAAACCGGCTACCGGGGGACCGCGACGCCGCGTGCTGATGCTCGCGTACTTCTTTCCGCCTCTCGGAGGCGGCGGGGTTCAGCGAACGCTCAAGCACGTGAAGTACCTCCCTGACGAGGGAGTCGATGCCATCGTGCTCACCACGCGGGTCCGCTGGTCGCCCATTCGCGACGCGGCACTCGGCGAGGAGGTCCGTCCGGAGACGGTTGTAATCCGGGCTCCGGAGCTTCCGCTTCAGCTCGTCAAGTGGGCCCTGGGCGGCGCACTCCGCCGCGCCAGGCTTCCACCGCGCCTCACCTCGTACGTCGGGTGGCCGGATGAGATGGTCGGCTGGGTGCCCGGTGCGACCTGGCACGCCCTCAGGGCCGTTCGGCGATACCGGCCAGACGTCCTCTACAGCACGCTATCTCCCGCCTCGGCGCACCTCGTGGGGCTCATTGTCAGTCGCGCCACCGGCATACCGTGGGTCGCGGACTTTCGCGACGCTTGGACCAGAAACCCCCAGGGGGAGCGGCTCGCCAGGCCGTTTGCCTGGCTGTCAGCCCGGCTCGAGCGGGCGGTGGTCAGCCGCGCCAACTACCTGGTGGTGGTCGACGAAAGCGTCGAGCTGCTCGACGTCGACCCGGACGACCCGCGACTGATCGTGATTCGAAACGGTGTCGACCCGGAGGACGTGCTCCCGGTGACCGCTCGCCGCCGGGGCACGCGGTTTCGGATCTCATACGTCGGCTCGCTCTACGGCGCTCGCGACGCCGCGCCGGTGTTCGCCGCGCTGCGCGCGCTCGTCGACCGAGGCGCGATCGACGAGGAGCTCCTTGAGCTGCGAATCGTCGGCTCGGCCGCACTGGACGCCGACCCGAACCTCGATCGGCTCCCGGTCTCCCGAATGGGCTACGTGGACCACACGACTGCGATCTCTGAGATGGCGACCGCCGACGCGCTGCTGTTCTACGCGCCAACCGTCAACCGGGGGCCGTCCGGAAAGATCTATGAGTACCTCGTGTCGGGGCGACCGGTCCTATGCGTCGCCGGGCGCGACAACTTCGCCTTCCAGCTCGTCCAAGAGCTGGGGGCGGGCTATTGCGCCCAGCCTGATGACATGGCGGCGATCGAGGATGCGCTCGAGCGGTTGTACCGGCGGTGGCAGGACGGTGAGCTCGAGATCAGCCCAAACGTCCGGGAAGAGACGCTCCGTCGCTTCTCTCGTCCAGCGCTCGCTCGAGCGCTCGCCGGCGTGCTCGAAGCCGCTGCCGCCGGACGGGACTCGGTGTGAGACGCGGAGTGGCAGTTCCGGGCAGGGGAGGGCATCGGCGAGCCGCGAATGTCAGGGACATGCACGTCCGTACAGGCCGCCGCGTCAGCCCGGCCAGGCGCCTTCTAGTCCCGAAGAAAGCGTTCGCTACGCTGCCTCGATCCCCGGGCTTTGCCGACCTTCGCCCTTGGACGTCACCGGCTACATGATCTCCGGCCTCCAGGAATACGCCGATGGCCGTTGAGACCCTGAATTCCCCCGAAGCCCCGCCGATCGGGGTGCTCAGCGCGGTGCGCCGGCACTGGATCGTCGCGACCCTGCCGGTCATCCTGCTCGTCGGCGCCGCCGTGGCGCTCGGACTCGAGCGCCCACCCCGCTACACCGCCACGGCGAACCTCTCGGTCGGCAGGATCTACGTAGACAATCCTGCCGGCGTCTCGGGCGTGCTCGAGGCGACGCAGTCGCTCGCTGCCGTGTACAGCCGCGCCATCCGTTCGACCGCCGTCCAGACGGAGACCGCGCGCAGGCTCGGGCAAGACTCCCTCCCCGCTTCGGATCAGGTCACCGCGACGCCGGTTCCCGACAGCCCGCTGATCAAGGTCTCCGCGGAAGCGTCGTCCGAGCGGAGAGCGGTCGCGCTCGCGAACACGGCGAGTCGGGCGCTCGCCAGATACGTCAAGCGCCAGGGACAGTCGGACCAGGACGCCGTCATTCTCTCCAGGTACCAACAGGCGGTGAGCCTGTACCGGACGCGGGTCGCGGAGGCGAGGGAGCTCGCGCTTGAGTACGAGCTCGATCCGACGCCGGAGAACGAAGCCGCGCGCGACCAAGCCAAGGCGGCCATCAGCGTCGCCCTGCTGCGCCGTGAAGCACTGCGGGCGAGCTATCTGAACATGGTCCAAGGCACCGCCTCCACCCCAGCGGTTGAAGTGTTCTCGCGCGCTACGAGCGCCACCAGCGACCAGGTCCGGATGATGCAGATAATGGTGTTCTTGGGGTTGATCGCCGGGCTCGCGACCGGGATCGCTCTGGCGCTTCTCCGGTCGTACCGGAAAACGCGGCCCCGCACCGACGGGTGAGCGCGCGAGCGTTGTCTGCGGGGGCGCTCGCGGTGAGCGCGACCGCCGGACTCTGCTTTGCGTCGATCGCCTGGCTGTCCACCGCGACAGCCGACCAGGCAAGCTCGGTGTACCCGGTAGCGGTGGCGGTCGTCGCGGCGGTCGCGTTGGCCGTGGTCGTCTGGCTGGTCGAGCCTGCCTACACGCTGAGCGCAGCCATCTTCCTCACGCCTCTCGCGGGAAACTGGGAGCAGCTGGGGGTGCCGGGAGCGCTATCGCCGGACCGGCTGCTGTTCGCGGGTGCGATCGTCGCGGTTCTGATGCGAGCGCCTCCGGTCGCCGACCGGCCGCGCCTGCAGATCTCCGGCGCGCATTGGCTGCTCGCGCTCGCCGTCGTATATACGCTCGCGTCCGCCTTCTTCGCGGGCACGCTGACCGATAACGATTCGTTCCTCAAGATCGTCGACGCGTTCGGCATCCTGCCCTTCCTCGTCTTTCTCGTTGCCCCGTTGGCGTTCAGGACCGAACGGCAGCGACACGTGCTGCTCGGCACGCTCGTCGCGCTCGGTGCCTACCTCGGCCTCACCGTGCTCTTCGAGACGCTGAAGCTGGACGCTCTCGTCTTTCCGAAGTACATCCTCGATCCGGACTACGGGATCCATTACACGCGCGGCCGGGGGCCGTTCGTCGACGCCGTCGCGAACGGGCTCGCGCTCTACATGTGCTCCGTGGCCTGCGCCATCGCCGCCGCCTCGTGGCGCAGCCCGCCGATGCGAGCGATCGCCTTGGCGATCGGCCTCCTGTGCCTTGTCGGCGCATTCCTCAGCCTGGAGCGCTCCGTCTGGATCGGCGCCGTGCTCGGGACGGGCGTCGCGATGCTCGCGACGCCGCGGCCTGCGCCGCTACATCCCCCACCTCGTCGTCATCGTCGGCGTCGCGGTCGTCGCGGCGCTGGCGGTGATCCCGGGGCTGTCGGAATCGGTTTCGCAACGAGCCAACGAGCAGGGAACGATCTGGGATCGCAAGAACCTTGCGCGGGCGGCCGCCAACATGGTCGAGGCCAAGCCGCTGCTGGGCTTCGGATGGAGCCGCTTCGCGCAGGACAGCTCGGACTACTTCGAGCAGTCGCCCGACTACCCGCTGACCGCGACGAGCGCAGGGGTGCACAACACCCCGCTCACCTATGCGGTCGACCTGGGGCTCGTCGGGATGACGCTCTGGATCGTGGGCGTGCTGTGCGGTGTCGGCGGTGCGCTGGCCACCCGGGGGCCGCCGGACCTGAAGCTCTGGCGGGTGGGCTTGCTGGCTGTCGCGACCGCCTACCTCGTCGTGTTGAACGCGGTGCCGCCGACGGCATGGCCGAACCGCTCGCTCTGGCTGCTGGCGGGCGTCGTCTACAGCGGCCGCTACCTCACGCGGAACACCGTCGCGTTCACCCGACCAGGCCGCGCAGCCGCTCCGCTGATCGCCGGCGAAGCTCGCTCCGATGGCACGCATCGCATATCTGATGAGCCATTACCCGGCGATCTCGCACGCCTTCGTCCTGCGGGAGGTCGAGCACGTGCGGGCCGCCGGCGTCGACCTGGAGACGCTGTCGACCCACCGCGCAGAGGCGGCGGACCTCCTGGCCGCGGCCGACCGGAGCGCGGCCGCCACGACCTTCAGCGTTCTCCCGACGAGCCCGGGGACGCTGCTGGGCGCGCACCTGGAGGCGCTCATCCGCTCGCCGCGACGCTACCTGGCGACGCTGGCTCTGGCGTTGCGGACCGGCGCGCCGGGGGCGCGCGAGCGCCTCTGGCATCTCTTCTACTTCGCGGAGGCGATGATCCTCCTGCGCCACTGCCGCCGCGCCGGCATCGCGCACATCCACGCGCAGTTCGCCGACAGCGCAACCGACGTCGCGATGCTCGTCACCCACTATCGCCGCGGTCAGCGCGTCAAGGGCGTCGCCTGCTCGTGGAGCCTCGCGGTGCACGGGTCGGTCGAGTTCTATGACGTGACGCGCTACGCCCTCGCCTCCAAGCTGGCTCACGCCGAGCTTCGCGGTGGCGATCAGCGACTTCGGCCGCAGCCAGCTCATGACGCTCAGCCCCATCGAGCGCTGGCCGCACATCCATGTCGTCCGCTGTGGCGTCGATCTGCGCGTGTTCGCGGCCCCGCCAGAACGCTCGAGCTCGGACCGGCGCGCGGAGATCCTCTTCGTGGGCCGCCTGCTCCGTGGAAAGGGGCTCTCCCTGCTGTTCGAGGCCATCGAGGAGCTGCGCCGGCGGGGGCTCGACGTGGTTGCGACCATCGTCGGCGACGGCCCGGCCCGCGAGGAGTTCGAAGCGGTCGTCCAGCGTCGACGGCTGTCGGAGCACGTCCGATTCCTCGGCTCCGTCGGACAGGACGACATCAGAGCGCACTATGCCCGCGCCGACATCTTCTGCCTGCCGAGCTTCGCTGAAGGCATCCCGGTGGTGGCCATCGAGGCGATGGCGATGGAACTGCCGCTCGTGACGACTCGGATCATGGGGATCCCGGAGCTGGTTGAAGACGGGACGGAGGGCCTGCTTACGCCTCCAGGCCGCGTCGGCGCGCTGACCGAGGCGCTGGAGCGGCTCGTGCGCGCGCCCGAGGAACGCCGGCGGATGGGACGAGCGGCGCGTCAGCAGGGTGGAGACGGACTACGACGTCGCGCGCTCGGCCGAGCGGATGCGGGCCGTGCTCGAGGACGAGCTGGGTCTGCGCTTCGGCGGCCGCAACGTGAGTTCCGCCTGCCTGCTCAGAGGCTCAGCGTGCCGGCGGGAGCGCCGTGCGCGCTCCCCCGGCGCCACGTCGACGAACTCCTGGTGCCAGAGCTCGAACATGAGCAGCGTCCAGATGCCCTGGGAGTGGTCCTGCGAACCCGCCACATGCCGCTCCACGAGACTGCGGACGTAGTCCTCGCGAAAGTAGCCGCGGCCGAGCGCCCGCCGGTCGAGCAGCACGTCGCGCGCATAGTCGCGCAGCTCGCCGCGAAACCAATCAGCCAAGGGCAGCCGGAATCCCCGCTTCGGCGCATCGAGGATCTCGTCCGGGACCCACCCGCGCAGCGCCGCGCGCAGAGCGATCTTCTTCTCGCGCCCGCGCAGCTTGCAGCTCGCCGGGAGTGACGCCGCGAACTCCATCAACTCGTGGTCGAGCAGCGGGGAGCGAGCCTCGAGCGATGAGGCCATCGTCGCGATGTCCATCTTCACCAGCAGGTCATCGGGCAGGTAGGTCTGCACGTCCACGTCGAGCATGACGTCGAGTAGCGAGCCTGCGCTCGACTGCGCGCCACGGACCCGCCATGACGTCCGATGCACGCCGAGCGACCGATGAGCTCGCGGTACTCCTCGCGTGTACAGGCGGTCGCGATCAAGGCCGTTGAGGTGGGTCATGTACGCGACGTAGCGATCGGGCCCATCGAGCGGCAAGGTCTCGGCAATCCGGCGGGCACGGCTGCGCCAGGAGTCGATCGTGCCGCTCTCAGGAATGCGCGCTCCGGCCGCCGCCAGCGCTGCGGCGGAAGCGCGCGCGGGATCCGCTCCAGCCGTGCGGCCGCGAGGTTCGCCGCGTAGCGCGGATAGCCGGCGAAGCTCTCGTCCCCGCCGTCGCCGTTGAGCGCGACCGTGACGTGGCGCCGCGCCATCTCAGCGACGTAGAACGACGGGATCGCGGAGTCGTCGGCGAACGGCTCGCCGTAGTGGCGCACGATCCGCGGGATCAGCTCGAGCGCACGCGGCTCGATCATCAGCTCATGGTGCTCGGTGCCGAATCGCTCGGCGACGACCCGCGCAAGCGGCAGCTCGTTGAACTTCTCGCTGGTGAAGCCGATCGAGAACGTCTTGACGGGCTGGGAGGACGCCTCCGCCATCGCGGCCACCACCGCCGAGGAGTCGACGCCGCCGGACAGGAACGCGCCCAGCGGCACGTCGGCGATCAGGCGCCGCTTCGTGGCGGCGCGGATGTGCCCGCGGAGCTCCTCATGGATCTCTCGGGGGTCGTCGATCCGGCGCTTTCGCGCGAAGTCGAGCCGCCAATAGCGCGACACGGTCGCGCGCCCGTCCTGGAACACGAGCGTGCAGCCCGGCGGCAGCTTGCGCACGGCGCGGAACGCGGTCATCGGCGCCGGCACCCATCGGTAGGCCAGGAACGCGTCGAGCGCCTGGTGGTCGACTTCGCGCGGGACCTCCGGGTCCTGGCAGGATCGCCGCCAGCTCGGAGGCGAAGGAGATCCGCCCGGTCGCCTCGGCGTAGTAGAGGGGCTTCTTGCCCACCCGATCACGCGCAAGTAGGAGACGCCGCCGCCGCGCGTCCCACACGGCGAGGCCGAACATGCCGTGGAGCCGGTGTACGAGGTCCGGTCCCTCCTCCTCGTAGAGGTGGGCGATCACCTCGGTGTCGCTGCGCGTCGCGAACGTGTGCCCGGCGCGCTCCAGGTCGGCGCGCAGCTCGCGGTAGTTGTAGATCTCGCCGTTGAGGACGACGGCGACGGAGCGGTCCTCGTTGAAGATCGGCTGATCGCCGGTCGCGAGGTCGATCACGCGCAGCCGCTGGATCCCAAGCCCGACGCCGGCCGTCGACGTGGAGACCGCGCGAGTCCGGGCCGCGGTGCTCGAGCGCACTCACACATGCGCTCGAGCACGGGACGCTCGACCGGCCGGCCGTCACTGCTTGCTTGTCCGACGATCCCGCACACGGTGGCCTGGGCGTGCGGAGTCTGGGAACGGCTGTGGCATCCTACGAGGAGGTGCGGCGCCGCATCGCCTTCATCGACTACTTCGCCACGCACTACCGCCGGGGGCTCTACGAGGAGCTCGCGCGGCGGATGGAAGTGGACTTCTACTTCTTCGCCGACGAGCGCGAGCGTTACTGGAACCGCAAGATCCCGCTCGTCGAGGCCGGCGAGTTCCGCAGGGTCGAGCGGCGCCGCTACCGGGTCGCGGGCGAGGCAGTCATGCCCGGCCTCGTCCTCGAGCTCAGCGCGCGCCGCTATGACGCGGTGGTGAAGTCGCTCAACGGGAAGCTGATGCTGCCGGCCGTCTACCTCGCCAGTCGCGCACGAGACGTGCCCTTCGTGCTCTGGACCGGGATGTGGCACCACCCGCGGACCACGTTCCACCGCCTGACGCGACCGGTTACCGAGCACGTCTACCGCTCGGCGGAGGCGATCGTCGCCTACGGCGAACACGTCAAGCGTCTTCGTCGCCGACACGTCGGGCGTCGACCCGAGCAAGGTCTATGTGGCCGGCCAGGCGGTCGAGGCGGAGCGGTTCACGGCCGCGCAGCCGGCGCGCAACGGCTCCGCGGAGGTCCTGTACGTCGGGCAGTTCGAGGAACGCAAGGGCCTCACCCACCTCCTGGACGCCTTTGCCGCCCTGCCAGACCTGCCCGCGAAGCTGCGGCTGATCGGCAACGGCTCGCTCGAGCCGCAGGTCTCGCGTCGCGCGGCGCAGGACCCTCGCGTCGAGCTGGTCGGATACGTGCCCCAAGAGCGCCTGCCCGCGGAGCTGGCGCGCTCGCGGTGCCTTGTGCTCCCCTCGATCACCACGGATCTGGATCGGGAGCCGTGGGGACTCGTGGTCAACGAGGCCATGCACGCCGGCGTGCCGGTGGTGGCCACCGATGCGGTCGGCGCGGCGGCCGGCGGCCTCGTCGAGGACGGCCGCAACGGGTTCGTGGTCCCCGAGCGCGACGCGTCCGCGCTGGCGGTGGCGCTGGGCCGGCTCGCCGAGGACCCGGCGCTGGCCGAACGCCTCGGCGACCAGGCCCGCGAGGACGTCGGGCGCTTCACTCACAGCGCCATGGCCGACGCCTTCGAGGCAGCCGTCGAGCACGCGGTCGCCGCTCGCCGCTGAGACGCGTCTACCGCCCCAAGCGGCCTCGCGCTGGCGGGAACAGCTTGAGGGTGCGGCCGCTGCATGTCGACCATCTCGTACTTACCCGAGCGTTGAAGGTGTGCGCGGCCGGGTTCCCGCATCCACCCAGGCTCCACGCGCCCGATCGGCGTCTTCAGGCTCGGTCGCGTTCAAGCCCGGTGATGCGATTAAGACAGTCGCGAATCAAGAGGAAGAGCTCATCGGCGATCGAGGCTCCTGGAAGCTTTGGAGAGCTCGATCGTTCGCTGCTCGCCGCGCTCCGGCACCATGTGCCAGACACGGTTCCAGACACATACGGATACGAGAGGAAGACACGTGCCGGTGAACGCACCAAAGCAGGCTCGCGCGGCCCTTTCGCGGCTGAAACGCCGCACCCTCATGCGGGTCCGCGGACAGGTGGCGGCGGACCGTCTCGTCGCGCAGGGGCTCGAGTCGGACGCGCTGCGTACGTTGCACCCACCGCGTACCTGGATGTTGGCCACCCCTGGCTGATCGAGATCGGCGACGAGACGCTGGTCGGGCCCTGGGTGATCGTGCTCGCGCACGACACGAGCACACGGCTTCATACGGGTCATACTCTTGTCGGCCGGGTCAGGATCGGCAAGCGCGTCTACCTAGGGCACGGCGCGATCGTCATGCCGGGATCGACGATCGGCGACGAAACGGTAATCGGACCCGGCTCGGTGGTTTACGGCGACATCCCAGCGCGCTCGGTTGCGATCGGGAACCCCGCGAAAGTCGTGTGCCCCGTGGCGTCGTTCAGGGAGCGGCACAGCAACGCGATCGCCCGTGATCGAGTCTGGCCGATCCCCGGCTGGACGGTCGGCAGCGGCATCAGCGAGGAGAGGAAAGCGGCGCAGCGCGAAGCGCTCACGGACCGCTGCGGGTACCTTGAGTCCCCGGGATGAGCCTCGCTGAACGCTTCGGCGAGCGAGCTAGTGGTGTGACCGACCACGCATAGGGTCTAGCTGGGCAGAGTCGTCGGGCCGGCCGGGGCAGAGGATCTGCCCGGCGAAGCGGGCTCGCCGTTCTCGCTCTCGACCTGATCGGGCCTCGCCCCTCCGGCGCGGAGGTATCCCGAGACCCCCCCGGCCAGGGCCTCGCGCTGCGCGCGCTTACGCGCGTCCGTGATGCCCCGCCCGGCCATCCACCCCGAGTGTGGCCAGACCGGCCCGCGCGCGATGGCCTGGCGGTGCCGCTCCGCGAATGACGCCACGTCAGCCACGACCCTTCCGGGGTTGCCTACGACCAGCGAGCCCGGTGGGACCTCGCCGCGGACCACCGCGAGCGCGCCGACGATCGAGTCGTCGCCGATCCACGAGCCCGCGAGGATCACCGCTCCGGCGCCCACGAAGACACGCTTGCCGATCGTCGTACGGGCGATCCGCGTGCATCCTGTGTGGAGCCTGGTGCTAGCGTCGTGGGCGAGAACGATCGTCCCAGCGGTGATCACGCAGTCATCGCCGATCTCGATCAGCCAGGGGTGGCCGGCGTCGAA
Source organism: uncultured Thermoleophilaceae bacterium (assembly GCA_963762265.1). Classification (GTDB taxonomy): domain Bacteria; phylum Actinomycetota; class Thermoleophilia; order Solirubrobacterales; family Thermoleophilaceae; genus JACVRW01. The sequence goes on from CAVXKC010000008.1 coordinate 550,646, forward strand.
ATACACCCCACGCCCGACGTAGACGCTCCGACCGAGCTCGAGGCCCTGCGCGACTAGGCGATCGACGTTCTGCTCGCGGCGCAGCCGCTGCCCCGCCCAGCGCTTTACGGGCTCGAGTGGCCCCTGCATCGGTTGCAGGATTAGTCGGCCACGATTCGCGATGGGGCTGCTCACGCTGCGGCAGCCTACCGCTCGCCACTCGACCGAGGAAGTCCACACACGACGCAGCTCCCGGCTCCGGTGACGCGGCCGTCCGGGCCTGTACTACGCCTTGGTGGCGCGAATCCAGAGATGCCAACCGTAGCGGCGGCCCACCGACCGTATCCACGGGAGCCGCTCGAGCCGCTCGCCATCGGGTAGGCGCGAAGGTTGAGGAACCGCACCTCGCGTGTTCACGGCGCGCGAATCGCCGAGAAGGCGCGACGCATCCCCGTCGGCCGTGTAGACCTTTGATAGCGGGTTTCCGGGCCCGTCGGTGTTGTGCGAGAGGAAGAGCTTCGGGTCCGCGAGGTACCGCGGTCCGTGCTCTCGCAGCAGCTCGCGGTGGCCGTGGAGGACATCGGGCTGCTCGCCTGTCACGCGGGCGATCGAGCCGTGCGGCCCGCGGGCACAAGCAGCAGGCAAGCCAACAGCCGGCGGACGGTCATGATCGACACGTAGAAGTTGAAGGACCGGCGGTGGTAGACCATCACGATCGCCGTTCCACCGGGCCTCAGGACGCGATGGAACTCGTCGATCGCGCGGTGTGTCTCGGAGAGATGGTGGATCACGCCGTTTGAGTAGACAAGATCGAACGACGCGTCGGGGAACGGGAGGTCGGTGATGGATCCGTGGACGAACTCGGCTGCCCCGTCCTCGAGCTCCAGTCGTCGCCGAGGCATGCTCGAGCGCCGTCGGGCTGAAGTCCATCCCGGTATAGCGCGCGCCGACGCGGACGAATCGCATCCCGTCGGTCGCGATGCCGCAGCCGGCCTCGAGCACGTCGCTGCCGACCCAGCGCTCGAACTGAACCACCTCGAGGATGTCGGGCTCGAGCGCATAGCGGTGGGCCTCCACGTGGGCGAAGAACTCCGGCGAGCCCGCGGGGGCGTCAGTGGCGCGAAAACCCGGCTGGTACTCGGTCCAGAAGCTCTGGCTGGACGAGCTCTCGGGTGTGGCGGGTGGCACGGACACGGCGTTGCTCCTTTATCTGTGCAGACGAGAGACTAGGCGGCATGGACGGGCATCCGCGCCACCCATCGGTCGTACCACCGGCTGACGCAGTACAGCGTCCACAGGTGCTTGCTCCAGTCACCCCGCCCCCGGCGGTGCGCGGCGAACACCCGGTCGACCACCTCATAGTCGAGCAGCCCACGCTCGGCGAGGGCCGAACCTCGCACCGCCGCCTGTGCCTCCACGCCGAACGCGCCGCGCAACCATTCCTCCATCGGGCTCCCGAAGCCCTGCTTGGGCCGCGCGAGGATCTCCGGCGGGAGCGTGTGGCGCATCGCCTCGCGGAGCACGTACTTGCCCCTCCCGTCTCGGTGCTTCATGCCGGGCGGCAGCGCCATCACGAACTCGACGAGCCGGTGGTCGAGGAACGGCTCGCGCCCCTCGACCGAGCTCGCCATCGCGATCCGGTCCAGCCGCGCGAGCAGAAGCTCCGGCAAGCGCTGGCGCAGCTCCAGGTAGGACATGCGCTGGAACAGATCGGCGCCTTCGCGATGCTGCGCGGACTCGTCCCAGATCCGCTCGACCGTCCGCAGCGCGTCGGCGTGGTCACGCTGTAGAAGCCGCTCCTTGAGCGGCCCGCGGAAGCAGAGCGCGCCACCCCAGTAGGGGATCCGGCTGTGTCCCGCGTCGTACAGGGCCTCCCCGTGGCGGATGCCGCGGCCCGTGCGCCGGGTCGCCTCGACGGCCAGCCTCCCGACCGGACGGCGAATCAGCTCCGGCACCCAGCGCTGGAACGGCACGACGACGCGGCGGTGGTCGACGTAGCCCTTGTAGCCGTGGAACAGCTCGTCGGCGCCCTCGCCGACCTGCACCACGATCGTGCCGGTGTCGCGTGCAAGGCGGCTCACGAAGTGCTGCGGGATCGCCGTCCAGTCCGAGAGCGGCTCGTCCTGGTGGAAGATCAGCTCCGGGATGAACTCGCGCATCGCCGGCTTCGTCCACGAGGACCTCGTGGTGGTCGGTGCCGAAGCGCTGCGCGATCAGGCGGGCGTGGCCGAGCTCGTCGTAGCGCGGATGCCCCCGCGGGGCCGTGGAGTACGTGCGCACGGGCCGGTCGACGAGCTCGGCCATCAGCGCGACGTTCGTCGAGGAGTCGAGCCCGCCGGACAGGAACACGCCGAACGGCACGTCGGACATCATCCGCTTGCGGATCGATTCGCGCAGCAATCGCCGCACCTCCGCCACCATCTCGGTCTCGCTCATCTCAGAGACGGCGCCCGAGCCGGCGGCCGATGGCATCGGGTCCCACCAGGTGTGGCGCCGGAGCTCACCCGCGGCTGACACGGTCATCCACTCGCCCGCCGCCAGCTTGCCGATGCTCGCGGAACATCGTCCGCGGCGGCGGTGTGAACCCGAAGGTCAGGTAGTCGGCGAACGCCTCCTCGTCGAGGTCGCGAGGCACAGCGGGGTGCTCGAGAAGCGCCTTGATCTCCGAGCCGAACACAAAGCCGTCGGCCAGCCGCGCGTAGTACAGCGGCTTGACCCCGAGCCGGTCGCGCGCGAGAAAGAGCCTGCCGCCGCGGCGCGTCCCAGATCGCGAAGGCGAACATGCCGTCGAGTCGCTCGACGCATTCGACCCCGTGCTCCTCGTAGAGGTGGACGATCGTCTCGGTGTCGGTGCCCGAGCGATAGCGGTGCCCGCGCGCCTCGAGCCCCGCGCGCAGGTCGGCGTGGTTGTAGATCTCTCCGTTGTAGGTGATCCACATCGAGCCGTCCTCGTTGGCCATCGGCTGATGACCGGCGGACGAGAGGTCGATGATCGACAGCCGGCGGTGACCGAGGGCCACCCGATCCTGGCGACGAACGAGCGCGCCGGCGTCGTCCGGGCCCCGGTGGCGCAGCGTGTCGCTCATGCGCGTCACCGTCGCCTCGTCGAGCGAAAAAGCGTCGTTGAAGGCGAGGATGCCGGTGATGCCGCACATCAAAGACCCGCCTGTCGGTTGGCGGGCGGCCAGTCTACCCCGAGGTCAGGGGTGGAGCTCCATCTTGACGAGCTGTAGGTGCTCCCATGGCAGCGCACGCGTCAACTGGTCCGGGGTCATGGCCGCCGAAGAAGCCGCCCGCTCCCCTGTACGGGTCGGTTCCGAACTGGGCCGAGTTCTCCGCAAAGAAAGAAACCGCGTGCCCGGTCTGGTCGCGGACGATCATCCCGTAGCGCTGCATGGCCGTGGCCATCATCCGCGTCATCGGCGGCAAGTCGAGCCTGTCGATGTCGAGCTCGGGATCGAGGCGGAAGCGCGCCCCCTCCGGGATCGCGTCGGGATCGGTGCTCGTGCCGTCGGTGCGCTGCGCCGGCCACGAATAGACATTCGGCAGCGCCCACGGGATGTTCAGCGCCAGCGCGTGCCGAATCACGCCCGCCCGCAACTCGTCGATCGTGATCGTGCCCGCGACCACCGGAAGGCTCGTGGCCGTCGCCCCCCAGGAGCTCTGCGACAACCCAGGCCAGGCATCCCAGGTGTAGTAGCCCGGAAAGCGCGACACGCTCGCGATCGCCCCACCGAAGTCTCGCGTGCCAGCCATCAGACAGCTCACGCGCGTGGAAGAACTCCCACAGACGGTCGCTCGAGGGCTGCCAAACCGTCATGTGCGCATCCGGCCCGAGCGCCGGTACCGCGTCCGGCGGGATCGGCACCGCCTCAAAGGTCTGCTGCAAGCCCAGCTTCCACGAGCCTGGACTCAATTGCACCCGCACCGTCGGCTGCCCCGCCGGGACCACGTATAGCGGCGTGGTCCCGCCCCGCTCGATCCACGGCCCCCACCCCGCCGCGAGATTCTCGGTCACCGTGTCGCGCAGGGTCCCGACCAACACATCGCCAGCCGGATCAAGCGCAGCCGAGTCCGCCAACGGCGCATTCCACACACTGTCCGGCGCAAACAACCGCACCGGCTCAGACGGCGGCGATCCCTGCGACGGCTCCTCCTGATCGCCACCCTGCACAAGCCCGGAACGGTCGGTCCAGATCCGCAGTCCGCGGATCGTCCCTCCTCGGCGCACCACCACGGTGTCCTCCGCGACGAAGCGGCTCGGGAGGCTCGCCTTGCGGCTTCCCGCAGCCAGGTTCGCCCTTCGCCGTTGGGCACCGACAGGGCCACCCGAACGTGTACCGAGCGGCGCCGGGATCCCGCCAGCCGGCGAGTCCGGGAGCCCCTCCTGTTGAGCTCGAGCTTGCCCGAGCGGCTGCGGCTGAGCGTCAGCCGGTTGCGGGCGAACCGTATGAGCATCCCCGTCGCCGTTGGCTTCAGCAGCTTGAAACGCACCACGACCTCGTGCGACGGGGCAAAGCGGTGCGTCTTGGCCTCGGCCGCGACGGCCGGGCCGACGACCGCCAGTGCAGTCAGCACGGCGATGCGGCGAGCAACGCCGGTGGAGCACATGCCTTCTCGATCGGCGCCGACGGCGGTCCCGGTGAGCCATTGGGGCCGCCGTGGACCCATATGGGGTCAAGCAGGTTGTGCCCTCGGCTCACCTATCCTGGCGCGCGTGCGGACCGCCCTCGCCCGACCCGCAGCCCTTGCCGTTCTCCTCGGGCGCGATGGCATGAAGCACGCGGCCACCCCGCTCCGCGCGCACCGCGACGGGGTTCCGCCTGGCGCCCTGGACGCTGCCGTGGCGTGGCTCTGCCGCACTCACGACGTAACCGGCTGGGAGGGATCGTCGAAGGGGTTCTCGCTCATTCACGGCTGGCTGCCTGCCTATCCGGAGACCACGGGTTACGTGCTCGGCACGCTGCTGGAGTACGCCCGCAGGCGGGAGAACCGGGGCGACCTCGTCGAGCGCGCCCGGGTCATGGGCGACTGGGAGATGCGCACGCAGGAGCCGGACGGCGGGATCATGCAGGGCGTCGTCGGCACCGTCCCGCGCCGATCGATCGTGTTCAACACGGGCATGGTCATCCATGGATGGCTCGATCTCTGCGAAGCCGGGATAGACGGCTACGCCGAGTCCGCGGCGCGAGCCGTCGGCCTTCCTGACCGATCATCTGCGCCCCGACGGGACCTGGGATCCGAGCGTCGAGTTCGCCGGAATCCCGCACACGTACAACTCGCGCGTCGCGCTGGGCCATGCTGCGATGGGCCCGCCGCAACGGCGACGAGCGGGCCGAGGCCGCCGGCCGCCGTCACCTGGACTGGGTCGTGTCTCGCCAACGCGCGAACGGCTGGTTCGACGATTGCGCGTTCAAGCCCGGCCTGGCGCCGAGCACGCATGGGCTCGCCTACACGCTGCGCGGGCTGCTCGAGAGCCACGTGATCACCGGCGAAAGGTCATGGCTGACGGCGGTCGAGCGGACGTCAGAAGCGCTGATCCTCAAGCTCGAGGTCCTGCCTCGCCTGCTCGCCGGGTACGACGAGCGCTGGCGTCCGACAGCCCGCCACGCATGTCTAACCGGCACAGCTCAGCTCGGCGGCGTCTGGCTGCGGCTCTATCAGGTCACCGGCGATCCGCGATGGCTCAACGCCGGCCTGAAGGCGGTCGAAGAGGCCGCCCGGCACCAGGAGCGCGGGCCATGGCCGGAGATCAGCGGCGCGCTGGCAGGCTCCTTCCCGGTCTGGGGACGCTACGCGCCGCTCCAGTACCCAAACTGGGCGGCGAAGTTCCTTGCGGACTCCATCATGCTCTACGAGGACTGCCGGTCCGAGGTGTCCGCATGAGAGCCGTCCTCGTCTCACGCTACCCGCGTGTCGACACGCTCGAATGGAAGCAGCAGGTCGGCGCGGGGCTGCTCGAAGCGGGAGCAGAGCGTCTCGGTTCTGTACAGCCGTGCGTCGCTCCTGGACCAGGCGTCGGCCGGGCTGCAGGCAGACGGGCCTTGGCGTTCTGCGACGTTATCTCGCGCTGCGCGGGCGCGATAGGCGCGGGGGCGCCTGCACGCTCTCTCGCCGAGTGGGCGACGCAGCGCGGCCTGCGTGGTCGAACGCGTGCGTCGCCTCGGCGATGCCGCCCCGCTTGCGCGCCTGGCGCCCGATGTCCTGGTGCTCGTTGGCGCCGACCTCGTGCCCGCGCTCCCTCCTCGCGGTTCCACGGCTGGGCACGATCAACGCGCACTACGGTTTGCTGCCGGCGTATCGCGGGCATGAACGTCACAGAGTGGAGCGTCCTTCGCGGCGATCCGATCGGCGTCACGGTCCATCTCGTCGATCCCGGCATGGACACCGGCGCGATCCTCCTGCAGGAGCGGATCTCGATCGAGCCGGCGGACACGTTCGCGACACTCCGCCGCAAGCACCAGGACCTGGCCGCGCAACTGCTCGTGCGCGCCGCGCTCACCTTGCGCGACGGCACCGCGCGTCCCGATGCCGCAGCCGGCGGACCAGGGACGCCAGTACTACCGCATGCATCCGGCGCTGCGCCGCGTCGCCGAGAGCGGCGCGGCTCAGGCGCTGGGACTCGACGACAGCAGGCGCGGCGCCAGGTCCTGGTCGCCGCGCAGCGCCGCGGCGGCATCGACCAGCCCCAGCGCTACGTGGGCGTCGCACCAGCGCAGGTAGCGCACCCGGCTGTGTCCCCAGCGGTAGCGACGGTGCACCGCGTGACCGCCGGCAAGCCCTGCGTCCAGGACCCGCGTGGCCACGCGCTCGAGCAGCTCGCGATCGACGAGCCCGCGGCGCAGCAGGACGGCCAGGGTCGTGAGCGCGGTGCCCGCCGAGTGCCCGTCCTCGGGAAACCGCCGATTCGCCCAGAGCTGCGCGCGTCCGCGTCGCGTCGAAGAAGCCCCGGTAGTGCTCGGCGCCCCGCGCCACCGCCTCCTCGACGCGGGGGTCGAGAGCCCCGAGGCGGTCGAGGCAGGTCAGGACATAGCCGGAGTGAAACGAGTCGCTCCACGCCGAGGGCGCGACCCTCCCCGTAGGGCCATGAGCCGTCGGCTCGCTGCGCGGCCAGCGCCCGCTCGACGGCTTGGGCGACCCGTGCCGCGGCCTCTGGATCCTCGCCCGTGGACCACGTGGACAAGCCACGCGCCGAGGAGGCTGGCGTTGTGGATGTTCACGGGCCGGCCCGGGTGGTAGGCGAAGTACCCCTCCGGGCTCGATCCAGAGCTCCTCGAGCACCCAGCGGGCGGCCTCGGCAGCACGGGCCGCGAAGTCGGGGCGGGCACACGGCCCGGCCGCCTCGAGCAGCCCGCTGCCTGCGAACGCCGTGACGACGATGTTCGGGCTTCCCGCGGGGTAGAAGCTCCAGCGGGTCTGCATGTCCCAGGGGTAGCCCCACGCCCGCGGCCCGGCACTGCGGTCCTCGGCGAGCAGATCCAAGGCCTGGCGGCCGACCTCGAGCGCGCGGGGCCGGCCGGAGAGCCGGTGGGTTCGCATGCATACCGAGCCAAAGACCCCGAGCGCCTTGGGAATGAGCGGATGTCGGCGCCGGTAGCCAGCCGGCGCACGTCAATCGGCGAGCGAGCGTGCAGCTGGATGAGGGCCTGGCGGCGGCGGCGCCCCGCGACCAGCGGACGCGGCCACGGCCACCACAGGGCGTCGTACGGGTCGGGGCCGCGGAATCCGACGCCCGCCGCCGTCTCAGTGAGATCGAACGCGGCGCCGGCGAGCCGGTTGGCGAGGGGAGGGTCACCGATCTCCACGAGCCGGGCGATCATAGTGCGGCTCAGTCCTGCCCGGCCTGCGGCTGCCCCGCGTGTTTTTCCGGGGCCCGGATGGGTTCAAATTTGGACCCAGATGGGTTGGCTTGCGTGTTTCTGGGGATAGACCCTTGTGAGTCTTTGCAGGTTGTGTCCCATCCCGGTCATGCCACGGAGCACGACGTTATGGTGCAGCGACCCGCCGCCCGGTCAAGGATGACCACATTTTGACCGTCTCGTACGGAGCCAAATCGTCTCTCCCCCCGATGGTCGTCGCAACTGCGTCGGCGTCTCGGAGCATTAGATGTTTCACGTACTCCATGTGGTAGGCACGCGGCCCAACTTCGTGAAAATGGCGCCGGTCATCGACGCCCTCGCGGCCCGTCCCGACGTGTCGCAGACCGTCGTACACACCGGTCAGCACTACGACAAGCGCATGTCGTCCGAGATGCTGCACGATCTCGAGTTTCCCCGCCCGGACATCTTCCTCAGCGTCGGATCGGGGACCCACGCCGAGCAGACCGGGCGCGCGCTCATCAAGGTCGAGGAGGTCCTGCTCGAGCGTCGCCCCGACCTCGTGTGCGTCGGCGGTGACGTCAACTCGACGCTCGCCGGCGCTCTGGCAGCGACCAAGCTCGCGCTGCCGGTGGCACATGTCGAGGCCGGCCTGCGCTCCTTCGATTGGACGATGCCCGAGGAAGTGAACCGCGTTCTGACCGACCGGCTCTCGGATCTGCTCTTCACCCACAGCCCCGAGGCAGAGGAGAACCTCGCAGCCGAAGGGATCGATCCGGAGCGGGTGCACTTCGTGGGCAACACGATGATCGACTCGCTGCGCCGCTTTGAGGCCGCCGCCGGCGCGCGACGGCCCTGGGAGCAGGCCGGCGTGCCCAAGGGCGAGTACCTGCTCGTCACGCTGCATCGCCCGTCAAACGTCGATTCCCGCCCGCAGCTGCAGCGCATCGTCACGGCGCTCGCGGCGGTGGCACGGCGCGCCCCGGTTGTATTCCCGATGCACCCGCGGACGCGTGATCGGCTCACGGCGATGGGTCTCCTATCCGTGCTCGAGCGGGCCGATGTGCGCTGCACCGTGCCCGTCGGGTACCTGGACTTCCTGGGCTTGGAGATCGGGGCGGGCGCAATCGTCACCGACTCAGGCGGCGTGCAGGAGGAGGCGACCGCGCTCGGCGTGCCGTGTTACACGCTGCGCCCGAATACGGAGCGGCCGATCACGATCTCGCAAGGCACGAACACGCTGCTGGGCGAGGACCCCGCTGCCATCGCCGACGTCCGCATGCGGCAGGGCGCATACCGCGCGACGGAGATCCCTGGCTGGGACGGGCACGCCGGAGAGCGCATCGCCGCCGTGCTGGCCGGCGCGGCGGAACGGAGGACTGCCGACGCGCGGCTTCACGCGCCGCTCTTCTCGACCCTCGGCCGCCGAAGCGCCCGAGCGCGTCCGAGTGCTCGGTTGCGAGATCGACCGGCTCGACATGGACGAGGTCGTTGCGCGCTGCGAGCGCTCCATCGACACCCGGACGCCGACCCAGCACATGGCTGTCAACGCCGCGAAGGTCGTGGCGATGCAGGACGACGAGCACCTGCGGCAGATCGTCAACCGCAGCGAGCTCGTCACGGCCGACGGCCAGTCGGTGGTGTGGGCCTCACGCCTGCTCGGGACTCCGCTGCCCAGCCGGGTGACGGGCATCGACCTCATGCACGAGCTGTTCGGCCTGGCTGAGCGGAAGCGCTACCGGGTCTACGTCCTGGGCGCCCGGCGGGAGGTTCTCGACCGCGCCCTCGATCGCCTGCGCGAACTGCACCCCGAGCTCGCGATCGCCGGTTACCGCGACGGCTATTTCACCGAGCAGGAGGAGGAGGCCGAGGTCGCGGCGCAGATCCGGCACGCACGTGCGGACATGCTGTTCGTGGCCATGTCCTCGCCGAGCAAGGAGTACTTCCTGGCGCGCTGGGGCGCGGAGCTCGACGTCCCGTTCAGCATGGGAGTGGGCGGGGCCATCGACGTGCTGGCCGGCGTCACGCGGCGCGCGCCCGGGTTCTCGCAACGGATGGGCCTCGAGTGGGCATTTCGGCTCGCCCAGGAGCCGCGACGCCTGTTCCGCCGCTATCTCGTGACCAACTCACGCTTTGTGCTGCTGACCCTCCGGCAAGCCGCGCAGCGCGGGCTGGGGAGAATCGAGTCCGCGTGACGGGCCGTAGCCGCCCCGCGCCCGCGGCCGATCGCATGGCCGGTCGCCGTTTGCGCCGCTTCCAGCGCGAACGGCCCCCCGGTGATCTCGTCCTGGAGCGGCCGGCCCCGGCGGCCGTCCATTCGCGCGACCAGCTGTTCCGCCGATTGTTGATCGCCGCCGACGTGACCGCCGCCTTGCTCGTTGCGCTGGTCCTCCACGTCACCTTCGGTCCGTCCGGGCCCGAGTGGGCCGGCCTGCTGCTGGCTTTGATCGTGCCCTTCGTCAATACGAGCTCCGGTCTCTACCGCCGCGACGAGCTGGTGCTCAGCAAGAACACGCTGGACGAGGCTCCGGCCATCTTTCGTGCATCGACGTTGACCGTCGTCCTCGCCTACCTGGCTCAGAGCGCAATGCTGTCCACGCCGCTCGGTGCGCAGGTCATGGCGACGACCCTGGTGGCACTAACCGTGCTGACGATCCTGCTGCGGCTGGTAGGGCGGACCGCCGCCCGGCGGCTCACCCCACCCGAGCGCTGCCTGCTCGTGGGTGAGGCAGACGTGGCGGAGCGGCTCGAGACACAGCTGCAGACGACCAAGGGCGCAAAGGCCGAGGTGGTGGGCACCGTGCCACTTGCCGCCGCTCGCTTCCATGACAGCTCTCGCACGGAGGCCGACTCGCCCGACCTGCCAAGGGTCGTCAACGACCTCGACGTCCATCGCGTCGTGGTTTCAGGCGACGCGGGACCGCCCCAGGCCGTCCATGAGGCGATCCAGTCCGGCAAGTCCCTGGGCGTGAACGTAAGCCTCCTGCCAGAGATGTTCGAGGTTGTCGGCTCGGCGGTCGCCTTCGACTACATCGGCGGGCTCACCGTGCTCGGGCTGCGCCGGTTCGGGCTCTCCCGGCGTGCGCGCGTGGTCAAGCGGACCTTCGATGTGGTCGGCTCGGCCATCCTCCTCGTCGTGCTCGCACCGCTGCTCCTGCTCATCGCGCTGGCGATCCGGATCGACTCGAAGGGCCAGATCCTGTTCCGGCAGACGCGCGTGGGACGGGACGGCGACACGTTTCCGATGCTGAAGTTCCGGTCGATGGTGACCGACGCCGAGGCGCGCAAGGCCGACCTGCGGGACCGCAACGAAGCCGACGGCCTGTTCAAGATCGACGACGATCCGCGCATGACCGGAGTGGGGCGGTTCCTGCGTCGTACCTCGCTCGATGAGCTGCCGCAGTTGCTCAACGTCCTGCGCGGTGAAATGAGCCTCGTGGGACCGCGCCCGCTCGTGGTGGAGGAGGACCGCCGCATCGAGGGCTTCTACCGGCGTCGGCTCCGCCTCACACCCGGCATGACCGGGCCTTGGCAGGTGGCCGGCTCGGCGCGCATCCCCATGCGTGAAATGAAGTCGATCGACTATCTCTATGTCGCCGACTGGTCGCTGTGGGGCGACGTCAAGATCATGCTCCGCACGATCCCCGTCGTTCTCCTGAGGCGCGGGCAGTAGGCGCTGGGGCTCCCTAGCCTGCCGAAGGTTGACCCAGGGAGGGCCGGGGCGTAGCTTCGCCCGAGCCCCATGCACGACGCCTTCGTGTCCTACGCGTCCAGCGATCGAACGGTGGCCGAGGCGGTCCGCTCGAAGCTCCAAGACGCCGAGCTCGGCTGCTGGATGGCCCCCCACGACATCGTGGCGGGCACCACCTGGGCCGAGGCGATCATCGAGGGCGTCCAGGCGAGCCGCTCGATGGTGGTCGTGTTCTCGTCGCAGTCCAACGCCTCGTCCCAGGTCATGCGCGAGGTCGACCGCGCCGTCGCCCACAAGCTCCCGCTCGTCACCTTTCGGATCGAGGACTGCCGGCCGACGCGGGCGATGGAGTACTTCCTCAGCGCACAGCACTGGCTCGACGCGTTTCCCGAGCCGGGCGATTCTCACCTCACCGCGCTCGCCGAAGCCGTGACCCTGGTCGCGATGGGCGAGGACGATCGCGAGGCGCGGGGCGCGCAGGTTCTGCTCGAGGCCGCCGAGGCGGGCGACACGGCTGCGGCGACCAATCTCGGCCTCCAAGCGCTCGACCGCGGAGACGGCGAGGATGCCCAGCGGTGGTTTCGGCAAGCTGCGGAGAGCGGCGATCCGATCGCCGCGACCAACGTCGGGCTCGACGCCATGAGGCGAGACGACTCGGGTGAGGCGTGGAGGTGGCTGAGGGTGGGCGCCGAGGGCGGTGACGTCATGGCCGCGACCAACCTCGGCCTGCTCGCCATGAGAGACAACAACATCGACGAGGCACTGCACTGGCTGGGCGTGGGCGCCGAGGGAGGCGACGTGATGGCGGCGACCAATCTCGGCCTGATGCTTCGCGACCATCGCGACCGCCACCAGGGGATCGAGTGGCTTCAGCGCGGCGCCGCCGGCGGGGACGGGCTGGCCGCGAGCGAGCTCGCTCGGATGGCGCGAGGCGAGGCTTGACGGGCCGCGGCTACGACCTGACCCGGGGAGACGAGCCGCCCGCCGGCGGTGTTGGCGCGACCTTCGGCGGCCAGCCGCTGGTGCTCGACCGCGCCGACCTGGAGGGCGCCGACGTCGCGGTGCTGGGCGCGCCCTTCGATGACGGCACATCGCACCGGCCTGGCACCCGCTATGGGCCCGGCGCGATCCGCGCGGCCGACGACGGCGGGCGCTGGGGCCGGCCGCACATGACGCTCGGCCTCGACCCGTTCGATGCGCTGAGCGTCGTGGACTACGGCGACGCCGCGGCCGCGCCCGGCGACCTCGGCCGCTCGCACGAGGCGCTCGCGGTCCGCCTGCGCGAGATCCTCGGCGCCGGGGCCATGCCGCTCGTGCTCGGCGGGGACCACTCGCTGTCGCTGCCGACGCTGCGCGTGCTGGCCGAGCGCTACGGGCCGGATGAGTTCGCCGTGCTCCACCTCGACACCCACGCGGACACGGCGGCGGAGCTGTATGGCGTGCGGATCTCACACGGCACCCCGTTTCGGGTCGCAGTCGAGGAGGGGTGCCTGCGCGGCGCCAACATGGTCCGGTCGGGCTGCGCGGAACCTGGCCCGGTCCCGAGGACTTCGACTGGATGCGCGACCAGGGCTTTCGCTGGCACACCATGGACGAGGTCGTCGAGCGCGGCCTCGCCACGGTCGTCGGAGAGGCCGTCGCCGCCGTGGCAAAGGCGGCGCCGCGCGCCTACCTGACCGTCGACATCGACGTGCTCGATCCGGCGTTCGCCCCGGGGACCGGCACGCCCGAGCCCGGCGGCCTGACCACGCGCGAGCTGCTCTGGACCGTGCGCCGAGCCGCCGCCGGGCTCGACCTCTGCGCGGCGGACGTGGTCGAGGTGTCGCCGCCCTTCGACACAGCCGGGATCACCGCCCTCGCCGCCGAGCGGACCGCGATCGAGATCCTCGCCGGGATGGCCGCGCGCCGGCGGACGGGCGGCTAAGTCAGTACGGCACGGGCGTCCCAGGTCGGCCGCAACGGCATGCCCGAGCGCCCCTGTTCGTCGAGGCGCACGCCGAGGATCTGGTGGATCTCGACGCGGTTGGTCTCGAACGCCAGGCGTGACACCGCCATGTAGAGCCGCCAGGCACGCGCGCGGCGCTCGCCCACCTGGCCGACCGCGTCGTCCCAGTGGCGCTCGAGGTTCAGGCCCCACTCCTGCAGCGTCCTGCCGTAGTGCTCGCGCAGGTTCTCGCTGTGGCGGACCTCCAAGCCGTGGTCGTGCATCGCCCTGACCACCGTGGCCGGCCCCTGAAGCTCGCCGTCGGGGAAGATGTAGCGGTCGTTGAAGCCGCCGATCCGCGTGTTGCCCGCATCCGAGGCGCGCGTGATCGTGTGGTTGAGCATCCGGCCCCCGGGCCGGAGCTTGGCGCACATCATCGTGAAGTGGCGCCCGAGCTCGGCGCCGCCGATGTGCTCCATCGTGCCGACCGACGAGATGGCGTCGAAGCCGGTCTCGCGCACTTCGCGGTAGTCGAGCCGGCGTACCTCGGCCTGGCCCGACAGGCCCGCCTCCTCGATTGCCCGGCCGGCCCACGCCGCCTGCTCGGCGGAGAGTGTCACGCCCAGCGCATTGGCGCCGTAGTGCTCCGCGGCATGGCGGACCAGGGCACCCCAGCCGGCGCCCACGTCGAGCAGGCGCTGCCCGGGACGCAACTCGAGCTTGCGGCAGATCAGGTCGACCTTCTCGACCTGGGCCTCGTCCAACGTTGAGTCGTCGCCGGTGAAGACCGCGCAGGAGTAGGTCATCGTCGGTCCGAGCAGCAGCTCGTAGAACGCCGACGGGACGTCGTAGTGGTGAGCGATGGCAGCGGCGTCGCGCTTCGGCGTGTGCTTGCGCAGCCCGCGCCGCCACGGCGGCGGCGCCTCCTCGGGCGGAATCGGAGGCGGGCGCAGCGTCCCGAGCCCGAGCTTGGGAATCCAGCGCAGGGCGTCGCGGCGCCGCAGCCCCTCGCGGCGATTGGACAACAGGCCCACAAGCGCGGTGTGGAGGTCCCCGTGGATCTCGAGCGCCCCGGTCACATACGCGCGCGAGAGTCCGAGCTCGCCCGGGGCGGTGGCGAGGTACCTCAGCGCAAGCGGCGAGCGCACCTCGACGACCACCTCGGCGTCGCGCGGCCCCGCCGAGCTGCCGTCATAGGCCCGAAACCCGACCGGGACGTCGGGCGTCACCAGGCTCTCGTAGACGTCGCTGATCCTCATGAGCCCCCCGCCCGCCGCGCCGCTACTCGCAGAAAGCGATGCGCCGGACGCCGATGACCGTGGTCCGGTTGTTGGTCGTGCTGACGCCGAACTGGAACCTGCCCCCGCCGTTCTTGGGGATCCGGACGAGCGTCAGGGCAAAGACATCGTCGGTGCTGTGGTCGACCTTCGCCTTTGGGAAGGCCGCCTTGATCGCGGGGATCGTCGCGCCGATGCCTACGCCGCGCGCCTTCGCGCCGCCGCGCACGGTGATGTCGACAACCGTGCGCGGCTTGACCAGCGTGTAGTTGACCTGGCCCTTCAGCGGCGGAAGCAGCTTGGCCGAGCGCGTGGTGGGACCGCCGAGCTCGCAGCCCCGGCGGATCTTGCCGACCAGTCCCTGGTCGCGCAGCTCCTTGTGGGTCATGCCGATCTTGACCGCCCCCACCCCAGCCCCGCTGATCTGCTTGGCCGCGCGGCCGCTGCCGGCCGGGGACGCAACACCGGCGATCGCGACGACTCCTACCGCCGCGAGGGCCGCAAGCGGGACGACAAGACGTGCCAGGCGAAGGGGGCTCATGGGACGCAAAAATACTCCTCGATGCAGGAAGGGCAGGCGCCCGCTTGGGTGCCTGAGGTTTTGGGTGCTATGGAACAACAAACTAAGGCACCCCCCGCGACTTCGTGGACCTGCCCGCGGCCCGCGGAACCGGCCGGTTAACCGCACCCCCGCACACCTGCGCGCCCCCATGGGCCGCGGCGCCCCCGGGCGGCAAGCTCCTCTCATCGCAATCGAATCGGGCTGACTGCCCAGAGGAGCTCCAAATGAACGCAACTACCGCCACCAACAACCCCGTCTCACCGTCGGACGCCTCGATCGCCGGAGCGCGCAGCTGGTTTGCCGAGAACGGTCTTGCGCGTCCGCGCAGCGGCCGGCTGCTCGGCGGCGTCTCCGCCGCGCTTGCGAGGCGCTACGGCGTGAACCTGCTCGTGATGCGCCTGCTCGCCCTGGGGTCCGTCTTCGTGCTCACGCCTGTGCCCTACATCGCCCTCTGGGTGTTGATGCCGCGCGAGGCCTAATCAGGGTGCCGGTTAAGGGGTCCGCACCGATGTCAGGTGCGGACCCCGGCGAAAGACTGCTCCCATGCCGCAAAGCGTCTCTCACGACCAGCTCGCGCCCCAGAATGCGCTCCCGCAGCTCGACCTGCGCGCGCTGGCGCGCCGTGCCGCGCTCCCGGCCGCCCTCGCGGCCGTCGCGGTCGCCGTGCTCGTCCTTGCCGGTGGCCCGCTGCAGGCCTTCGCCGACGCCCTCGGCCGTGTCCTCGACGCCGATCCGCGCTGGGTAGTGGCCGGCGCCGCGTTCGAGCTGCTCTCCTTCGCGGGCTACGTCGCACTGCTGTGGCTCGTCGGCAGCCGCGCCACCCCGCGGCTCGGCCTGCGCGCGAGCACCGAGGTGACGCTCGGCGGCGCGGCGGCCACGCGCTTGCTCCCCACGGGCGGCGTCGGCGGCGCGGCGCTGACGATCTGGGCCTTCCGGCGCGCCGGGCTGGATGCGCGCACCGCCACGCGCACGCTGCTCGCCTTCCTCGTGCTCCTCTATTCGGTCTTCCTCGGTTCCATCGCGCTGGCCGGCGGGCTGCTCTCGCTCGGCCTTGCCCCCGGCGACGGCCCGCTGCTTCTGACAGCGCTGCCGGCGCTCGGCGCCGTGGTGGCGATCGCCTGCGCGCTGGCCTTCACCGCGTTCCGGCCCGCCGGCGCGGATTCGGACACCGGCGCGCCGCAGGGCGCATCGCGCCTCGCCCGCGCGGGCGCTGCCGCTCAGGCCGCTCCCGCCACAATCGGCGCCGCCGTGCGCGACGCGATCGCCCTCGTGCGCTCGGGCGACGTTCGCCTGCTGGGCGCGCCCGCCTGGTGGGCGTTCGACGCGGCCGTGCTCTGGGCGATGCTCAACGCCCTCGGCGCCCCTCCCTCGCTCGCCGTCGTCGTGCTCGCCTACTTCGTCGGCCAGGTGGCCAACACGATCCCCATCCCAGGGGCCGTGAGCGGCGGCATGGTCGGCGTCCTGCTGGCATTCGGTGTCGACGCGGATCTGGCTCTCGCCTCCGTGCTCGCCTACCGCTCGGTGGCCATCTGGCTGCCCGCCCCGATCGGCCTCGCGGCGCTCGGCGGCCTGCGCCGCACCTTCGCCCGCTGGGAGTCTCAGGACGCCGCGCCCGCCGCGCCCGCCGCGGCGCCCGCGCGTGAGCGCACGATTGCCCTGCCGGCATGGCGGGGCATCGATCTTGCGCCGCGCCACGGCGCCGCGCTTGCATCGACGGCAGTCGCCGCCGATTAGACTCGGCCCTCCCGACGCGAGGAGCCAGAGTGTCCATCGATCCGTCCAAGACCGCCGTCGTGCTCATCGAGTACCAGAACGACTTCACGTCTGACGGGGGCGCCCTGCACGGCGCCGTCGAGCCCGTCATGGAGAGCACCGGAATGCTCGACAATACGGCGCGCCTGGTTGCGGCCGCTCGTGAGGCCGGCGCCACCATCGTGCACGCGCCGATCACCTTCGCGCCCGGCTTCGGCGAGCTCGCCGACCACCCGTACGGGATCCTCAAGGGCGTGGTCGACTCGACCGCGTTCGTCAAGGGCTCCTGGGGCGCCGAGATCGTCGACGACCTGGCGCCGCAGGAGGGCGACATCGTCGTCGAGGGCAAGCGCGGGCTCGACACCTTCGCCACCACCAACCTCGACTTCATCCTGCGTGCGCGCGGGATCACGACGATCGCGCTCGGCGGCTTTCTCACCAACTGCTGCGTCGAGTCGACGATGCGGACCGGCTACGAGAAGGGCTATCAGGTGGTCACGCTCTCGGACTGCGTCGCGGCCACCTCGCCCGAGGAGCACGAAAACGCGATCCGCTTCGACTACCCGATGTTCTCCGAGCCGATGAGCGCCGACGACTTCACCTCCGAGCTGGCCGGCGACCGTGAGACGGCCGACGCCCCGTAACCGGGGTCGGCGCCCTGCCATAATGACGCTGCCGAACTAGTTGGGGGAATGAGGGAGGAGCAGTGCTGAGAGTGGCGTCGAGCGAGTGGCCGGTCGGACTCGCAATCGGCATCGTCGTGATCGCCGTCGCGGCGGTGATCCTGATCGTGATCCTGGCGCTTGCGATGAGGATCGCCAAGCAGGCCAAGACGGCCGAGGAGGCGGTCGAGGTGGTCCGCCGGCAGACGACCGATCTCGACGGCATCGCGCGCATCAATGACTCCGGAGTGAGGATCCTGCACGCCGCCCGCGCGCTTCGAAAGGTGGCGGTCGGCAAGTGACGCTCTTCGCGGTGTCCGGGGACACCTACTGGGCGATCGCGCTGATCGTCGGCCTCGTGGCGGCTCTCGTGGTGGTCGTCCTGCTGACGCTCCTCCTTCAGTACATCGGGCGGATTCGCCGCTCGGTCGACGGCGCTGCTCGAGATCGCCGGCAAGGTCGGAGCGAACACGGCGAACATCCCGCAGCTCGAGGCAACCGCGCCGGTGCTGGCGCTGATCGTGGACGAGGCGGTGGTCCAGGACGGCTACATGAACGCACTCACCGACGGGTACGGCGAGACGTGAGCGACGACACCCTCATCCTCCTGAGCGTCCTGCTCGCGGTGGTGGTGATCGCCGTGCTCGCGGTCGCGCTCATCATGATCCGCAAGGGCCTGGCAGCGATCTCGGAGGGCCTCGCGACGCTCGGCTCGGCGCTCCAGGGGGTCGAGTCCGGCCACCTGCAGCCGCTCGAGGGCGCGGTCAAGGCGATCAACGCACAGTTCGACGTCATTCTCGGCGCGCTGCCGGGGATCGGCCGCAAGGCGGCGATCGTCGCCGAGAGGAGGCCGAAGTGACGCTCTGGTGGATCGGGAACATCGTCCTGCTGGTCGTGGTGCTGCCGATCGTCGTGGTGCTGCTGCGCGGCGTGCTGGAGGCGGCCAAGAGCATCGTTCCAACCGTCAACGGGATCGCGTCCACGGCCAGGGCCGGGTCGAAGGACCTCGACGCCGCCGCGCTGCTGCTGACGACCAAGGAGCAGGTGACCCAGACGGTCGCCGGGGTCGCGGGCTACGGCGGCTCGCTCGACGTGATCCTCGACGACGCCGAGGAGGAGCAGCGATGACCGTGTTCGCGGTCGCCGGAGCCGCGGTCGTCATGATCGTCGCGGTCCTGCTGATCGTCCTCGCTCTCGTCTACTACCTCGTCTCGACGATCGTGCAACTGCGACGCATCGCGTCCGGCCTCGACGAGGTCATCGCCGGCGTCGGCGAGATCGTGGAGAAGAGCGCGCCGGTCAACGATGTCGTGAACGCGATCAACGAGCAGCTCGACGCGGGGGTGGATCTGCTCGAGGGCCTGCTCGTCAAGAAGGCGGGCCTGCGCGACGCCATGGGCCTCATCGACGGCGTCTATCCGGGTGCCGGCGCGGACGGATTGCGCAACTTCCCCGAGAGCGCCGACATCGACGCGCCGCGCATCGGCGAGGTCTATACGAAGGGCACGCTCACGCTCGCGCGCCTCGGCCGCGAGGCGCCGATCGCCGCCCTCAGCCCGACGGGCGAAGTGCTCAGGAACGTCGAGGGGGGCAGCCTGGCGGCGCGCATGCTCTATCCGGACGTCCGTCATACGAGCCCGGAGAAGCTGCCGGGCTCGCCGGTAATCGGCTCCGACGCGCCCGTCCAGTACGAGCAGCGCGACGACATCGGAGCTCCCCGCAAGCGACCTCCGGCTCGTCGTTCCTGATCGGAGAGGAGCACGTTCTTGCAGACCCCCGCGCCATTTGAGTACGAGCGTGCCACCAGCGTGGAGGGGGCGATCGCCGCGCTCGACCGGCTCGGATCCGAGGCGCGGATCATCGCCGGCGGCCACAGCCTGCTGCCGATGATGAAGCTGCGCCTGGCGAGCCCCGAGCACCTGATCGACATCAACGACCTGGTCGAGCTCGCCTACATCCGCGAGCAGGACGGCGAGGTCAGGATCGGCGCGCTCGACCCGCCATGTCGACCTGTTGAAGTCCGAGCTGCTCGCCGAGCGCTTCCCGCTGTTCCGCGATGCCGAGACCGTGATCGCCGACCCTGTCGTTCGCAACCGCGGCACCATCGGCGGCTCGCTGTGCCAGGCCGATGCCGCCGAGGACCTCTCGGCCGTCTGCTCGGCGGCGAAGGCGCAGGTCGTGATCCGCGGCGCGAGCGGCGAGCGGGTGGTCGGCATGGAGGACTTCCACGTCGGGCCCTACATGACCGCGGTGGGCGCCGGCGAGCTCTTGACCGAGGTCCGGCTACCGGTTCGTCCGGGCGCGGGCAGCGCGCACGAGAAGGTGGAGCGCCGTGCCGGCGACTGGGCCATCGCCGCGGCGTCGGCCGCCGTCTGGATCGACGGGAGCACCATCGCCGACGTCGGCATCGCGCTCAGCGCGGTCGGCATGACGACCATCCATCTCAATCGCGCCGAGGAGCTGCTGCGCGGCAAGGCGCCGTCGGAGGAGCTGTTCGCGGAGGCGGGCGAGATCGCGTCGGCGGACTGCTCCCCGAGCGCCGACGGCCGCGGGCCGATCGACTACAAGCGCCACCTCGCGGGCGTCCTCACCCAACGCGCACTGCGCCGCTCGGCCGCGCGCGCACTGCACCAGGAGGCCTGATCATGGACGTCTCGATAACGGTCAACGGCCACAGGGTCACGCGCGACGTCGAGCCGCGCCAGCTCCTCGTGCACTTCCTGCGCGAGACGCTCGGCCTGACGGGCACCCACTGGGGCTGCGACACCTCCAACTGCGGCGCCTGCGTCGTTCAGATGGACGGCCAGCCGGTCAAGTCGTGCACGATCCTGACGGCGATGTGCGCGGGTCATGAGATCCGCACGGTCGAGGCACTCGAGGTCGACGGGCAGCTGGATCCGATCCAGCAGGGCTTCCACGAGCTCCACGCGCTGCAGTGCGGCTTCTGCACGCCGGGGATGCTGATGACGGCCCGCGCCCTGCTCGACGAGAACCCGGATCCCACCGATCACGAGATCCGAACCGCGATTTCCGGCGCCATCTGCCGATGCACCGGCTACAAGAACATCGTCAGCGCCGTTCGCTGGGCCGGCCGAGCACGAAGCGCAGCCGACGACGAGCACGCGAGGAGCCTGAGAACATGGCGGTCGCCGAGAACCTTCCGAGCCCGACCACCGAGCGGCCCATCGGGTTCGGGCGCCTGAAGCGCAAGGAGGACGCGCGCTTCATCCGCGGCGAGGGCAACTACCTCGACGACATCAGGCTCCCGGGCATGGTGTACGGCGCCGTGCTGCGCAGCCCCTACGCGCACGCGCGCATCCTCTCGATCGACACCTCCGCCGCGCTGGCGCACCCCAACGTCGCCGCGGTCGTCACCGCCAAGGACCTCGAGACGCTCGGCCTGGCCTGGATGCCGACGATCTCCTACGACACGCAGGCCGTGCTCGCCGGCGACAAGGTTCGCTTCCAGGGCCAGGAGGTCGCGTTCGTGATCGCGACCGATGAGTACTCCGCCAACGACGCGCTCGCGCTGATCGACGTCGAGTACGACCCGCTGCCGGCGGTCGTCAACGCGCGCAAGGCGCTCGACGAAGACGCTCCGCTGATCCGAGACGACAAGTCCGGCCAGCGCGACAACCTCGCGAGCCCGACCTGGGAGGCCGGCGACGAGGCGGCCACCGACCGCGCGTTCGCGGAGGCCGACACCGTCGTGACCCGCGACATCATCTACCCGCGCTGTCACCCGGCGCCGCTCGAGACCTGCGGGATCATCGCCGACTTCAACCCGAACACCGGCCAGCTCGACCTCTACAACGGCAACCAGGCGCCGCACGCCCACCGCACGGTCTACGCGCACGTGGCGGGCCTCGCCGAGCACATGATCCGGATCCGCTGCAACGACATCGGCGGCGGCTTTGGCAACAAGGTGCCCGTCTACCCGGGCTACGTGTGCGCGATCGCCGGCTCGATCGTGGCCGGCGTGCCGGTCAAGTGGGTCGAGAACCGCTCCGAGAACCTGATGTCCACCGGCTTTGCCCGCGACTACATCATGCACGCCGAGATGTGCTCGAAGGACGGCAAGATCACCGGCCTGCGAGTCGACGCGATCGCAGACCACGGCGCCTTCGACAGCACCGCCCAGCCGACGAAGTTCCCGGCCGGGTTCTTCCACATCGTCTGCGGCTCGTACGACCTGCAGGCCTCGCACGTCAAGGTCAAGGCGGTCTACTCCAACAAGGCGCCCGGCGGCGTCGCCTACCGCTGCTCGTTCCGGATCACCGAGGCCGTCTACCTCGTCGAGCGCATGGTCGACGCGCTCGCCCTCGAGATGAAGACCGACCCGATCGACCTGCGCATGCGCAGCTTCATCGGCCCCGAGCAGTTCCCGTACGAGACGACTACCGGCTGGACCTACGACTCCGGCGACTACGCCGCGACGATGGGCGTCGCGATGGAGATCGCCGGCTACGAGGACCTGCGCCGCGAGCAGGCCGAGAAGCGGGCCCGCGGCGAGCTGATGGGAATCGGCGTGTCGTTCTTCACCGAGGGCGTCGGCGCCGGGCCGCGCAAGCACATGGACATCCTCGGGCTCTCCATGAACGACGGCGCCGACCTGCGCGTGCATCCGTCAGGCAAGGCGGTGGTCAGCATCAGCGCCCAGACCCAGGGGCAGGGCCACGAGACCACGTTCGCGCAGATCGTCGCGGAGGAGCTCGGCATCCCGCCGGAGGACGTCGAGGTGCGCCACGGCGACACCGATAAGTCGCCGTACGGGCTCGGCACCTACGGCAGCCGCTCGACGCCGGTCTCGGGCGCCGCGGTGGCGGTCGTCTCGCGCAAGGTGCGCGACAAGGCGCGCCTGATCGCGGCGACGATGCTGGAGACGAGGCCGGAGGACCTGGCCTGGGAGAAGGGCCGCTGGTTCGTCAAGGGCGACCCCGAGAAGGAGGCGATGATCGAGGACATCGCCGCGCGGGCGTACAGCGGCGAGCCGCTGCCGGCCGACATGGAGGGCGGGCTCGACGCCCAGGTGATCTACGACCCGCCGAACCTCACCTATCCCTACGGCGCCTACATCGCCGTCGTCGACATCGACCCGGACACCGCACAGGTCACGGTGCGGCGCTTCATCGCGGTCGACGACTGCGGCGTGCGGATCAACCCGATGGTCGTCGACGGCCAGATCCACGGCGGCCTGGCCGAGGGCGTCGGCATCGCGCTGATGGAGCTGATCTCGTTCGACGAAGAGGGCAACTGCCTCAACTCGTCGTTCATGGACTACCTGATCCCGACCGCGCTCGAGTGCCCCGACTTCGAGCTCGGCGAGACGGTCACCCCCTGTCCCCACCATCCGCTCGGCGCCAAGGGCATCGGCGAGTCGCCCAACGTCGGCTCGCCGCCGGCGATCGTCAACGCGGTGATCGACGCGCTGCACGAGACCCACGGCGTCGATCACATCGACATGCCCTGCACCCCTGCCCGTGTCTGGGCGGCGATGCAGGGCCGCCCCGAGCCGCCGCAATGATGCAGCGCCGCTCTGTCCCGCCGGGCGCAGGAGCTCGCCGCCGAGGGCGATCGCCTTCGTGACATCGACCGTCGTTCGGGCGCAGCGTCCGACGAGCGCCGAGGTCGGCAGCGTCGCGCTCGTGCTCGGCGACGGAACGATCGAGGGGTTCGTGGGCGGCGCGTGCGCGGAGCACAGCGTCCGCGCGTACGCGCTGAAGGCGATCGAGAGCGGGGAGCCCGTGCTGTTGCGGATCCTTCCGTTCGGCGAGAGGAGCGGCCCGAGGGCGGAGGCCGCGGACGCCGAGGACGGGGCCGTGACCGTCCAGAACCCGTGCCTCTCCGACGGCGCGATCGAGATCTTCCTCGAGCCGGTCGTGCCCGCGCCGCGCGTGCTCGTCGTGGGCCGACACGCCGATCGCGGGCGCGGTCCTGGCGATCGGCGCCGAGCTCGGGCTCGACGTCGTCGCCATGGACGGAGCGAATGTCGATCCGCGGCCCGGCGACCTCGCGCTCGTGGTCGCGGCGCACGGACGGACGAGCTCCACGCGCTACGCAGCGGCCTCGAGGCCGGCATCCCCTACGTCGGCCTCGTCGCCAGCCGCAAGCGCGGCGCCGGGGTGATCGGCGAGCTGCGCGGCGACGGCGTGCCCAAGGAGCTCGTCGAACTGATCGACGTGCCCGCCGGCCTCGATATCGGCGCACGCACGCCTGCGGAGATCGCGCTGTCGATCCTCGCCGCGATCGTCGCGGTACGCCGCGATCACCGTCCCGCTCCGCCGCAGGACGCGCCCCCAATCCCGTCGGGGATACTGAGCGTCTCGACGCCGGAGCTGACCGCGGTCGACCCGATCTGCGGGATGACCGTTGCCGCGGTGGCGAGCACTCCTTCGGTCCTGCACGACGGCGAGGTCGTCTACTTCTGCTGTTCGGGCTGCAAGGCCAGATTCGAGCAGCAGCACGACCATGCCGCGGCAGACTGAGCCCTTCGTCACCGGGCTCGTGCTGGGCGCCGGCGGCTCGAGCCGCCTCGGGCGCCCCAAGCAGCTGCTTCCCGTACGGCGACGGCACTCTGCTCGGCCACGTCGTCGGAGTCGCCCGTGCGTGCCGGTTCGACCAGCTCGTGGTCGCGATCGGCGGCGCCGCGGACGGGGTTCGCGCCGGCGTGGACCTGGCCGGCGCCGACGTGGTCGTCAACGACGGCTACGGAGCCGGTTGCTCGTCGTCGATCGCCGCGGCGCTCGACGTCGTCGACCCGCGCTGCGAGGTGCTGGTGCTGATGCTCGGCGACCAGCCCGGCGTGACCGCCGCGACCGTGGCGGCACTGCTCGAGGGCCGCGCCGGTGCGCCGCTGGCGATCTGCCGCTACGACGACGGGCGCGGGCACCCGATCGCGTTCGCGCGCACGGTCTTCGCCGACCTGGCCGGCCTCCACGGCGACAAGGGCGTCTGGCGCCTGCTCGACGCGCGCGCGGACGAGGTCCGCGAGGTCGCGATCCCTGGCCCGATCCCCCTCGACGTCGACACCCCGGAGGACTACCAGGCGGTCGTCTCCGCGCTGGGCTCCGCTCCGGCCGCTGCATGACCCCGGCGGAGGTAACCGGCGAGGCAGGCGGCGAGGTCCGGCGGCTCGTACCCGACGTCGAGACGCTGGCCCAGCGCCTCGCCGGCGTCGACTACCTCGTCGACGAGGGCCTCGCGACGTCCATGTTCATCGCCCTGCGTCTCCCTCAGCCGCTGCTGCTCGAGGGCGAGGCAGGGGTGGGCAAGACCGAGGCCGCCCGGTCGCTGGCAGCCGTGCTCGACACGCCGCTGATCCGCCTGCAGTGCTACGAGGGGATCGACGCCGCGGAGGCGCTCTATGAGTGGAACTACCCGCGTCAGCTGCTGAGCATCCGGCTCGCCGACTCGGGCGACTCGACGCTGCGCGAGGAGGAGCTGTTCGGCTCGGACTATCTGATCCGGCGACCGCTGTTGCGCGCGCTCGAACACCCCGGTCCGCGGCCGGCGGTGCTGCTGATCGACGAGATCGACCGCGCCGACGACGACTTCGAGGCGTTTCTGCTCGAGCTGCTGGCGGAGGCGAGCGTGACGATCCCAGAGCTCGGCACGATCGTCGCCACCCACCCGCCGATCATCGTGCTGACGTCCAACCGGACCCGCGATCTCCACGACGCGGTCAAGCGCCGCTGCCTGTACCACTGGATCGACTATCCGACGCCCCAGCGCGAGGTGGAGATCGTGCGCCGGCGCGTGAAGGGCTCCTCGCAGACGCTGGCGGTCCAGGTGGCGGACGCGGTCTCGCGCATGCGCGACAGCGACGTCCAGAAGCCACCGGGCATCGCCGAGGCGATCGACTGGCTGGCGGCACTGAACCTGCTCGGAATCGAGCATCTCGACGCCGCCGCCGTCGACCTCACGCTCGGGTCGGTGCTCAAGTACGACGAGGACCAGGAGGTGATCCGCGCGGCCGGCCTCGAGCAGCTCGTGCGAAGCGGTGACTGACTTCGGGGTGGAGACGATCGAGCTCGATCTCCCGCCGCTCGCCGCGGCGCTCAGCCGGCGCCTTCACGACGCGGGCGTGCCGATGACCCCCGAGCGGCCGGCCGACTTCGCGCGCGCGCTCACCCTCGTTCGGCCGATCACCCGCCGGCGCCTCTACTGGACCGCCCGGTCTGTGTTCGTCTCCGACCAGGCGCACGCCAACGCCTTCGACGCGGTCTTCTTCTCGGTATTCGGCGGCCCGGCCGCCGCCGAGGGAGAGCCGCCGGTCGATGCGCAGACCGCCCCGGCGCCGCCCGACGAGCGGCCGGCGCCCGACCACAGAGCGCCCCGGGGAGTCGGCTCACAGCGATCCGAGCGCGAGCCCGTCGTCCTCGCCTCCGCGGGCGAGCGAGGACAAGGAGGACGACGGCGTCGAGGTCGAGGTTCCGCTGGCGCTGGCGAGCGACGAGGAGCTGCTGGCAAGCAAGCGCTTCGATGCGCTCGACCACGACGAGCTCGCGCAGCTCTACCGGCTGATGTCGCGCCTGGCACTCGCCACTCCGGTGCGGCGCACACGCCGCTACGAGAGGGGCCACCACGGCCGGCAGATCGACATGCGCCGGACGCTGCGGGCCAGCCTGCGCACCGGCGGCGATCCGATCCGCCTCGCGCGCCGCCGGCGCCGCGTCTCCCCGCGCCGTCTGGTGATGCTGTGCGACATCTCCGGCTCGATGGAGCCCTACGCCCGTGCCTACCTGCAGTTTCTGACCTGCGCCGCCGCCACCGGCCCGAATGCCGAGGCGTTCGTCTTCGCCACCCGGCTGACCCGCCTGACCCGCGCGCTCTCCTCGCGCCATCCCGAGCGCGCGATCCAGCGCGCTGCCGCCGCGGCGCCCGACTGGTCGAGCGGAACCCGGATCGGCGACGCGCTCAAGGCGTTCAACGACCGCCACGGGCGTCGCGGCATGGCGCGCGGCGCCGTGGTCGTGATCATCTCCGACGGCTGGGAGCGCGGCGACCCCATGCTCGTCGGACGCGAGATGGAGCGCCTCGCGCGCCTGGCCCACCGGATCGTGTGGGTCAACCCGCGCGTCGGCGCGACCGCGTTCTCGGTGCGGGCCGGCGGCATGGTGGCCGCCCTTCCTCACTGCGACGCGCTGGTCAGCGGCCACAGCTTCGAGGCCCTCGGCGAGGTCGCCGACGCGATCGGGGCGTACGCGGCCACCGGCTTGCAGGCACCGTCCGCGGCCGAGCTCGAGGAGCCGGAGCCGTGGGCCAGCGCGACGCCGGTGCCGGGCAGCTCGGTCGCGATGCCCAGCGGCAACAACCCCAGCAGGGGGAACACGACGCCGGGATGGGGTGGCCGATGACGACCGGCAAGACCTGCATCTACCCCGGCTGCGAGCGGCCGGCCGTCCCCCCCAATCCGCTGGGCGGCCCACAGCCCTCTTTCTGCGATCTGGAAGAGCACAACGCGCTGCGCGCCCACCAGGAGCGCGAGCGCCTCGCGTCCCAGGCCGAGAGCGAAACCGAGGAGACGAGCAATGGCTGACGAGGCTTATCGAGCAGTCTTTCTACGCGTGCACCCGACCGGCAAGATGGTGCTCAGCCTGACCACCGACTCCGACGGCAACGAGCCGCGATACGCGGAGCTCGTGGCCGGCGAGCTCGGCGTTCCGGCGCTCGACGTCAAGGTCGTCGCGGCGGACACCGACCGCTTCGGCGTCGGTCACGGCTACAACACGAGCCCGTCAGAGGGAACGCCGGCGGCGATCACGAGCGCCAGCGCGAAGATCCGCGACAAGGCCCGGCTGCTGGCGGGCATGGCGCTCGAGTCCTCGCCGGAAGCGCTCACCTGGTCGAAGGGCGCCTGGGTGGCCGGCGACGGCACCGACCCCGCGCAACTGAAGACGATCGAAGACCTCGCCCTCTACGCGCACGGCACCGGCGAGCTCCCGCCCGGCGTCGAGGGCGGACTCGACGCGCAGACCGTCTACCGCGACTGACGGCTACAGCTTCGCGTGCAGCACGACCTTGACCTCGTCCGCGACCTTCAGTGCCCCGAACAGAGCGGAGTACGGCTTCACGCCCCACTGGCTCTGCGTGACGACGGCGGTGGCGCCGAGCGTCCCATCGCCGTCGATCGCAAGGTCGAACTCGATCGGCCGGGTCTTGCCTGCGAGCGTCAGGTCGCCCTCCACGCCCATCCGGCTGCCGTCGGCCGCGTGCTCCACCCGGGTCGAGCGGAACGTGATGTCCTGGCGCTTGAGGACCTCGTCGTCGATGGTCTGATGGATGTTGGACTTGTCGTCGTCGCCGAGAGCCTTCATGCCGCCGGTCCCCTTCTGCACGCGCAGCGACGTGGCGTCGGCGACCAGCTCCATGCTCGTCACCTCAGGGTCGTCGCCGATCTCGAGCGACGCCTCCCAGGACGTGACATGGATCACGAGGTCGTGTCCCGCCTTCGCCGCGGCCCCGCCGCGTTCGGTCCACACCGAGAGCGTGGCGTTGTGAGGCCCGAGCCGGTGCGTCCCCGCTTCGATTGGCATTCGCCGAACCCTATTGGCCACCCTCGATACAGGAGAAGCAGACCGCATGGCGATTGACCTGGAACATTCCTTCTCGACCACGAAGTCGATCGACGACAGCTTCGCGGCGATCACCGACCTCGAGCGCGTGGTGCCGGCCGTCGAGGGCGGCAGCGTGATCGAGCGGACCGGGCCGGACTCGGTCAAGGCCGAGATCCTCATGAAGATGGGCGCGATGTCGATGAAGATGATCGGCACCGTCGAGGTCGTCGAGCAGGACGCCGAGTCCCATCGAGCCGTGTTGCGCGTCAAGTCGAGGGAGGCCGGCGGCCAGGGGCACGCCAACGCGGACGCCACCTTCCAGCTCGACGACGGCGGCGGCACGATCCACACCCACGCGCAGATCACCGGGAAGGCCGCGTCGATGGGCGAGGGCGTGGTCGTCGGCGTGCTCGATGCCCTGATCACCGATTTCACGAGCAAGCTCGGCCAGATCTAGAGCCGATGGCGAACGTCCCGATGCGACGAGATCCGCGAGGGCGAGGTGCCCTTCGACGGCGGGACCGCGATCCAGGAGGATCCCGATCGCCCCGCCTTCCGCGGCAACGGCCCGGACGACTACGTCTGCGTCAAGTGCGGCAACGTCCTGGCCGAGGCGATGCATGCGATGCAGATGACGAAGAAGGTCCGCGTGCGCTGTGGGCGCTGCTCGACGGTCAACGTCGCAGTCACAGAGGAGTAGGTTGACCGGTGGTCCACAGCGGCCGGCGAGCCGCGTCCACCACAACCGAAGGGGTCACAGATGGCTGGCAAGACCGATCTGCTCCGCGAGCGCTACCGGCAGTTCTCCGAGGGGGACCTCGAGGGCGCGCTGTCCAACTGGTCCGACGACTTCACCTGGGAGGGCGGCAACTCCGAGGACATGCCTGGCGGCGGGACGCACCAGGGCAAGGGCCAGGCGATCGCGGTCCTCCAGCAGGCAGTGGGCGCGTGGGATGACTTCAAGCTGACTGCCGACGAGTTCTTCGAGAGCGGCGACAGCGTCGTCGTGCTCGGCCACACCGACGTCAAGAAGGGCGACCAGTCGGCCAGCCTTCCCGTCGTGCACGTCTGGCGCTTCAGCGGCGACGAGGAGGTCACCCGGCTGCAGATCCTGAGCGACACGCTGCAGGCGGCGCAGATGCTCGGAAAGACGTCCTAGCCGTCGGAATCGAGGTCGGCCTGAGGGGCCGCGGCCGCGGCGTCCTTCAGGTCGGGCTCGGCGTCCCCGGGGAGCTCGGGACCCGCGTCCGTCACCGCGTCGGCGTTGTCTCCGCCGCTGAGGTCGACGCCGCTCTCGGTCGCCGGCTCATCCGAGCCGGTCGTCTCTCCGAGCACCGAGCTGCCGAGCTCCGGATCGTCCGCCAGCATCTCGCGCGGCGCGTCGGAGCCGCCGTCCTCGGGGGGCACGATGCCGTCGTCCGCGGTGCTCGCCCACTCGCCCTTCGCGCGCGCCTCTGCCTCGTCGGGCGTGGTCCCGCCGCGCTGCTCGCTCGGCTTCTGCGGGCCCTGCTCTTTGTCACTTCCAGCCATGAGATCCGCCTTGTGATCGGATGCGGGGAGGATAGAGCGCGCTTTACTTCGCGATGCGGTAGCTGAGGTGGGTCACGCCGGGAGCATCGACCACGGCCGTGCACTCGAGCCCGATGTCCGCGCCTGCGAGGTTGTCGAGGAGGCGCGTGCCGGCTCCGAGCAGGACCGGGACGACGTGGAGCTGCAACTCGTCGAGGAGTCCCGCTCTGAGGTACTGCTGGACGGCGCTTGCCCCGCCTGCCACGGCGACATCCTTGCCGGCGGCCGCCTCGCTGGCTTGGTCGAGGGCCGATTCGACGCCGTCGGTGACGAAGTGGAAGGTTGTGCCTCCCTCCTTCGCGACCGGCTCGCGGGCGTGGTGGGTGACGACGAAGACCGGCATGTGAAACGGCGGGTCGTCGCCCCACCAGCCCTGCCACGGATCATCTCCCCAGGGGCCACGGCCGCCGCCGAACATGTTCCTGCCCATCACGGTCGCCCCCACGTTCTCGGTGGCTTGCTCCATGACCGGCGTGGAAGCGTTGACCTCCCCGCCCTCCAGGCCGTGGGGCTCGCGCCACGCGGCCAGGGAGAGGGCCCACTCGTGGAGCTGCTCACCACCCTCGCCCAGCGGGTCCTTCTCGCTCTGGTTCGGGCCCGCGACAAAGCCGTCGAGCGAGATCGAGATCTGACACCTGAGTCTTGACACGGGGCCCTACCCGAGCGCACCCGGAGGCAGCACGAAGCGGCTGGGCGTGGTCGACGCGGCTGCGCTCTGGAGCCGCCCGCCGTGCAGACCGCCGGACGGCGCGGCGGCCACCGTGGCCTCGGGCTTGCCGTCGTGGGCCAGCACCCACTCGATCACCTTCCCGAAGTCGGCCCCGGCAGCGAGGATCGCCGCGCGCTCGATCACCTGGCCGCCTGAGGGGAGTGGACGCGCGAGCCGCTTTACCAGGGCCAGGATCTCGTCGTCGCCGAAAGTGCTGTCCGGTTCGTCATTCACGCCTACGAGCCTAGTCGTCCATCGCGGCTACCGCGGCGGGCCGCCGGCCGCTCGCGTACTGCGATCTCTCTCGTTGCCGCGCTTGAAGTTGCCGGTCGCCTTCGCGAGCAGGAGCTGAACCTGCTCGCGCTGAGCGCCGCCGAGCTGAGCGCTGAGGCGCTCGGCTGGGCGGCCGGAGACGGTGACGACGTGGCGACCCCGGAAGGTGACGCGAACGCGGCCATCCTTGGTGATGCGGTAGCCGAACTGCTCGTCGGTGGGTGCCATTCAGGGGAACTCGCCATTCACGCTACGAGCGTAGTCCTATGCGAGCGCGAGGCTTCGCGCCTCGGGGTGGCTGAGCGCGTGGCGAATCGCCGGGGCGCCTCTGTCGAGGGCGAGCACGCGATCGACCGCCCCCTGAGCGGCGGCCTCCTTTGGCATCCCGTAGACCACCGAAGACTCCTCGTCTTGGGCGAACACGAGGCCTCCGGCGGATCGCAGCTCGAGCAGGCCCGAAACACCGTCATCGCCCATTCCGGTGAGGATCACCCCGAGTCCGGCGGGGCCGACACTGTGCGCCATCGAACGGATTACGAGTTTGGTCGGTCCTAGACCACCAAAGTCGTCAGCGAACCGGGGGGTCGGGGCCCGCCCAGGCTTTGCAACCCCCGAATGGGACGGGCTAGCCCGCCGGCGCCTCGACCTCGAGCGAGACGACCTCGAAACGGTCGACGTCGATCAGCCCGCGATCGGTGATCTTCAGCGAGGGGATCACCGAGAGGCCGAGAAAGCTGAGCGCCATGAACGGCGCCCGTACCGCGACTCCCAGGGAGCGGGCCGCGCCGCGCAGCTCGCCCAGTGCGGCCGCCACCGCCGGGCTCGGCCGGTCCGACATCAGGCCCGCGACCGGCAGCGGCCAGCTCGCGCGAGCACGACCCCGTCGCGGGCGACCACGACGATCCCGCCGCCGAGCTCCGACGAGCCGCCGCACGCACAGCTCCATGTCGTCGTCGGAGGCGCCGACGACGATCACGTTGTGGGCGTCGTGCGAGACCGTGGAGGCGAACGCGCCCTCGCGCAGCCCAAAGCCGCGCACGAACCCGCGCCCGATTCGCCCGCTCGCATGATGGCGCTCGAACGACCGCGATCTTGGCCAGGTCGCGCTCGGGATCGGCTACGGCCAGGCCGTCCGTCGATCCTCGGCGATTCGACTGCGTCGACTCGGTGAGCAGCTGATCGGGCACCAGCTCGATCACCCGGATCGGGGCTCCGCTCGCCGGGATGTCGAGGTCGGACGCGCGCGAGCTCGCCCACCCGGACCGTGCCGGTGAGCCGGTCGGGCAGCGGCCGGGCGGCGAGCGGCAGCGCCTCACCGTCGCGCCGCGACGAGGCGGCCATCCGTGATAGACCCGCGACGGGCGAAAGCTCCGTCGTCGGAGAGCAGGCAGAAATCGGCCCGGTAGCCCGGGGCGATGGCGCCGAGGCGAGCAGCCCGTGGCAGGCGGCTGCCGTTGTGGGTCGCGAGCACCAGGGCGTCCTCGACCGCCAGGCCGCCGCGCACAGCGGCGCGGCACATGCCGTCGATGTGGCCCTCGTCGAGCAGCACGTCTGCCTCGCGGTCGTCTGTGCAGAAGGCGCAGCGCTCGGGGCCGTAGCGCAGGACGAGCGGGAGCAGGGCCTCGAGGTTGCGCGCGTTGGACGCTTCGCGGATCAGGATCCAGGCGCCCTTGCGGCGCTTCTCGAGCGCCTCCTCGTAGGTCGTCGCCTCGTGATCGGACGCGATGCCCGGCGGCCAGGTAGGCGTTCAGGGCTGGCCGCTCACGCCGGGCGCGTGGCCGTCGACATGCGTGGCGCCCGGCGTGGCGAGCCTCTTCGAGCGCCGAGGCCTCGCCGGCGATGACGGCCGGGAAGTCCATCATCTCGGCCACGCCGAGTGCGCCCGTCTCGTCGCAGGATCGCCTCCATGTCGTCGGGCTCGAGCGGCGCCCGCGGCGACTCGAAACGGCTCGCGGGCACGCACGAGGGCGCCATCACGAACAGGTTCAGCGGCACCCGCTCGCGGCGGCGTCCAGCAGCCAGTGCACGCCGTCGGCGCCCACCACGTTGGCCAGCTCGTGCGGGTCGGCGACGACGGTCGTCGTACCGCGGGCGAGCACGACCTCGGCGAAGCGCTCGAGCGTCAGCATCGACGACTCGATGTGCACGTGAGCGTCCACGAAGCCGGGCACGAGCATGCTCCCCGCGGCGTCGACGTCTCCGCTCCCCTCGTACTGGCCGACGCCGGCGAAGCGGCCGCCGGCCACCGCCACGTCGCCCTCGAGCCACTCGCGCGTGAAGACGCTGAACACGCGCGCGCCGCGGACGACGAGGTCCGGCCGGCTCGTCGCCCCTGGCGACGGCGAGGAGGTGCCGTGCGGTCGGTCAAATGTGGACGATTAGCCGGAGCCACCGCTGAGGATTATGGAGTTCGTCCAGCCGACGACCTGGGAGGAGGCCCTCGCGGCGAAGGCCGCCCTCCCGGCGAGCCTGCCGCATCGCGGGCGGGACCGACGTGATGGTCGAGCTCAACTTCGACCGCCGGCGGCCCGAGGCGATCCTCGACCTCACCCGCGTGCCCGAGCTGCGCGACTGGGGGCACGGACGACGGGCGGCTGCGCATCGGCGCGGGTGTTTCCTACACGCGCGTGATCGCGGAGCTCGGCGACCCGCTGCCCGGGCTGGCGCTCGCCTCCCGCACGGTCGGGTCGCCCCAGATCCGCAACCGCGGCACGATCGGCGGCAACCTCGGAGCCGCCTCGCCGGCGGGCGACGCGCACCCACCGCTGCTCGCCGCCGCGCGCCGAGGTCGAGCTCGCGTCGACGCGCGGGGTGCGGCGCGTCCCGGTGCGCGAGTTCTTCACGCGGGCCGAAGCGCAGAGCGTGCTCGCGCGATGACGAGCTGATCGCGGCCGTCCGCGTCGCGCCGGCCGCGCGGGCCGCAGCAGTTCTCGAAGATCGGCACGCGCAACGCGATGGTCATCGCGGCGTGCTCGTTCGCGCTCTCGACTCGACCCGGCCGCCCGCCGCGTCGGCACCGGGCATCGGCTCGGCCGGGCCCACGCCGCTCGTCGCCGGCCGAGGCCGAGGAGTTCCTGGCGGGCGCGCTCGACGGAGGCCGGACGCGTGGGAGGGCGAGCAGCCGCTCGGCGAGCCGGCGCTCGAGCGCTTCGGCGAGCTCGTGGCGTCGGCCGCGCGCCCGATCGACGACGTCCGCAGCAGCGCCGCCTACCGCGCGCACGCGCTCGGCGTGCTGGCCCGCCGCACTCTCGCCTGGGCCATGTCGGGGGAGGCCTAGGACGATGCGGATCGACTGCACGGTCAACGGCGAGCGCCGCGCAGATCGACGACGTCTGGGAGGGCGAGAGCCTGCTGTACGTGCTGCGCGAGCGGATGGGCCTGCCGGGCTCGAAGAACGCCTGCGAGCAGGGCGAGTGCGGCTCCTGCTCGGTGTACCTGGACGGGACGCTGGTGTGCTCGTGCCTCGTGCTCGCGGGCCAGGCCGAGGGCGCGGCGATCGTGACCGTCGAGGGCCTGGCGCCGGCGAGGACGAGTCTCCATCCGATCCAGGAGGCCTTCCTCGAGGCGGGCGCGGTGCAGTGCGGCTTCTGCACGCCGGGCCTGATCGTGGCGACGCACGACCTGCTCGCGCGCAACGCCGCGCCGAGCGAGCCCGAGATCCGCGAGGCGCTCGCCGGCAACCTCTGCCGCTGCACCGGCTACGAGAAGATCCTCGACGCGGTGCGGCTCGCAGCGGGACGGCGATCGCGTGAGCGCCACCGGCACGGCCGAGGTCCGGTCCCCGGGGATCCGCGACGGCATCGGCGAGAGCGCGGACCGCCCCGACGGCAGGCTCAAGGTGAAGGGCGAGTTCGCGTACTCGTCGGACCTGTGGGCGGACGGGATGCTGTGGGGGACCACCCTGCGCAGCCCGCACCCGCACGCCGCGATCCGCTCGATCGACTTCGCCGCGGCGCTCGCGCTGCCCGGCGTGCACGCCATCCTGACCCACGACGACGTGCCCGGGCCGCAAGACCTACGGCCTCGAGCTGCCCGACCAGCCCGTGCTCGCGATCGACGTGGTCCGCTACCAGGGCGAGCCGGTGGCGATCGTGGCCGCCGACCACCCGGAGACCGCGCGCCGCGCGGCCGCGCTCGATCGAGGTCGACTACGAGCCGCTCGAGCCGCTCGTCGACATGGACCGCGCGGTCGACGACCGACGAGCCGCGGCTGCACGACGGCGGCAACGTCCTCAGGCACGTGCACGTGCGCCACGGCGACGTCGCCGCGGCCGAGCCGCGGCCGAGTGGTCGTGACGGGCGAGTACGAGCTCGGCATGCAGGACCAGGCCTTCCTCGGCCCCGAGTCCGGGCCTGGCGATCCCGGGCGAGGACGGCGGCGTCGATCTCTACGTCGCCACCCAGTGGCTGCACGTCGATCGCGCACCAGATCGCGGCCAGCCTCGGCCTGCCGCCCGAGCGGGTGCGGATCACCCTCGCCGGGGTGGGCGGCGCCTTCGGCGGGCGCGAGGACCTCTCGATGCAGATCCACGCCTGCATGCTCGCGCTGCACACCGGGCGGCCGGTCAAGATGGTCTACTCCCGCGAGGAGTCGTTCTTCGGCCACGTCCACCGCCACCCGGCGCGCCTGCAGCTACGAGCACGGCGCCACGCCGCGACGGCAAGCTCGTGTACGTGCAAGGCGCGCATCGTGCTCGACGGCGGCGCCTACGCCTCGAGCTCGATGGCGGTCTGCCTCAACGCCGCGTCCACCGGCGTCGGTCCCGTACGAGCTGCCCGAACGCCGACATCGACACCTACGTCGTCTACACCAACAACCCGCCCTGCGGCGCGATGCGCGGCTTCGGGGCGGTGCAGACCTGCTTCGCCTACGAGGCCCAGATGGACAAGCTCGCCGCTGCCGCCGGCATCGACCCGGTCGAGCTGCGCCGGCGCAACGCGATGGACGACCGGGCACGCAGCGCTGCCGACCGGCCAGGCGATCGACGGCCCGGCCCCGGTCGCGCGGCTGCTCGAGGAGCTCGCGTCGATGCCGCATCCCGCCGCCCGCCGGCGACGAGCGTCGACCTCCGCGAGCTGCCCGGCGGTGTCTCGAACACCACGCACGGAGAGGGGATCCGGCGCGGCGTCGGCTACGCGGTCGGCTTCAAGAACGTGGGCTTCTCCGGCGGCTTCGACGACTACTCGACCGCGCGCGTCCGGCTGTCGCTCGCGAGCGGCGAGCCGCTCGTGGAGGTCCACACCGCCGCCTGCGAGGTCGGCCAGGGCTCGGTGACCGTCCAGGCGCAGATCGCCCGCGACGTGCTCGGCGTCGAGCGGGTGATCGTGCTTGCCGCCGACACCGCGGTCGGCAACGCCGGGTCCTCTTCGGCGTCGCGGCAGACCTGGTTCACCGGCGGTGCGGTGAAGGAGGCCTGCGAGGCGGTCGGCCGCGCTCGTCAACGAGCGCGCTGCGCGAGCGCTTCGGAGCCGACGGCCGAGGGCGCTCGGCCTCGCTCGCGGAGCTGATCGGCGACGAGCCCGCTCGAGGCGACGCGCGAGTATCGCCCGCGCAGGACCTTCCCGCTCGACGAGAACGGCCAGGGCGACGCTCACCTGGCCTTCTCCTTCGCGGCGCACCGGGCGGTGGTCGACGTCGACGTCGAGCTCGGGCTGGTGCGGGTCGTCGAGATCGCGACCGCGCAGGACGTCGGCCGGGCGATCAACCCGCTCGCCGTGGAGGGGCAGATCGAGGGCGGGATCGCCCAGGGCCTGGGCCTCGCGCTGATGGAGGAGATCCAGCTCGCCGACGGCCGGCTGCGCAACGCCTCCTTCACCGACTACCTGATCCCGACGATCCTCGACATGCCGCCGGTGCGATCCAGGATCCTCGAGCTCGCCCAGCCGCACGCGCCCTACGGGCTCAACGGGCATCGCCGAGGCGCCGACGATCTCGTCGACGCCGGCGATCGTCGCGCGCGATCCGCGCCGCCACCGGCCGCGCGCTCCCGCGCGTGCCGGTCCGGCCGGACGACATCGTCGGGCTCGCGCGACGCAGGCCGCGGACGAGCCGTATGAACCTCGACGCGACGCGCACCTTCGTCGAGCGCTACGGCCCCGCCTTCGAATCGTCGCCCTGGGTGGCCGAGGCGGCCTGGGACGGAGCGACCGTTCGCGACGATCGCCGACGCTGCACGCGCGCGATGGTCCGGGCGGTCGAGCGCGCGCCGGAGGAACGCCAGCTCGAGCTGATCCGCGCGCACCCCGAGCTGCGCCCGGGCGAGCCGCGCTCGGCGAGCTCACGCCCGCGTCCGCGTCCGAGCAGGCGAGCGCCGGCCTCGGCCGGCTGGAGCTCGAGCAGGGCGCCCGGCTCGAGCGCGCGACGATCGCCTACCGCGACAAGTTCGGCTTCCCGTTCGTCGTCTGCGTGCGCGAGCACACGCCCGGAGAGCATCGTCGCGGCGGCCGAGCAGCGCCTCGACTCCACAGCCGGAGCGAGGAGCGGCGCACCGCGCTGCGCGAGATCGCCAAGATCGCGGCGCTGCGGCTGGAGGCGACGCGCCGACGCGAGGACGGCGGCGCTCGCGGGCGTGGACTACCGGATCGCCTACGGGAAGGCCGAGGTGCCCGTCTATCGCCACTCACGCGACGCCGCTCTCCGGTCTCGCTGACGTGCCCGAGTCGCGGTTCACCGGCCGAGACAACGCGCTGTTCGCCAACGAGGTGACGGTCGAGGTCCACGGCGACAACTTCTTGCCCGCCTACACCGAGGGCGACAACTCGGAGGTCGTCGCCACGGACTCGATGAAGAACTTCATCCTGCGCCAGGCGGGCGAGTACGAGGGCGCGACGCTGGAGGGCTACCTGGCCCGGCTCGGCACCGGGTTCCTGGACCGCTACGAGCAGATGCAGGAGGTGCGCGTGAGCGCGCGTGAGCTGGCGTTCAGCGCCGCCCAGGTGCCGGGCGAGCACGGCTTCGAGCAGAGCGGTGTCCTGCGCCGGCGCGAGTGGGGCGACCATTCGGTGGCCGAGCTGCGCTACGGGCGCAACGCCGGCGGCGCCGTGCTGACCGAGCACCGCAGCGGACGCGTGAACATCGAGCTGCTCAAGCTCAAGGGCAGCGCCTTCACCCGCTTCGTGCGCGACGAGTACACCACTCTCCCCGAGCGTTCCGACCGGCCGCTGTTCATCGGCCTCGACGTCCACTGGGTCTACTCCGACCCCCGTGACGGGATCGGAGAGGATCACGCCCGCTACGTGGCCGGCGAGCAGGTGCGTGACGTCTGCGCCGCCGTCTTCCACGAGTTCGTGAGCGAGTCGATCCAGCAGCTCGTGCACGAGATGGGCAAGCGCCTGCTCGAGCGCTATCCGCAGCTGCGCGCGCTCGACTTCGTCGCGAAGAACATGACGCGCGACCCCTACGCGGACCCGGATCACCCGGCCGGCGAGCGCAAGGTCTTCGTGCCGCCCGTTCCCTGCCTTCGGCACGATCACGCTGTCGAT
Source organism: uncultured Thermoleophilaceae bacterium (assembly GCA_963762265.1). GTDB lineage: Bacteria > Actinomycetota > Thermoleophilia > Solirubrobacterales > Thermoleophilaceae > JACVRW01. Next base: position 588,899 of record CAVXKC010000008.1, read on the forward strand.
GACGAGGAGCACCTGAGCGGTGACGTCCAGCGGGCAGCTGACCACCCACGTGCTCGACACCGCGCGCGGGCGCCCGGCCGCCGGCGTGGCGATCGAGCTGCTGCGCCTGGCGCCGGGCGACGCCGCGCCAGAGTCGCTGACCCGTGCCGTTACGAACGCCGACGGGCGAACCGACCGGCCGCTGCTGGCGGCGGGCGAGCTGCGAATCGGCCGCTACGAGCTCGTCTTCGACGTCGGCGCCTACTTCGGCGGATCTGAAGGCGCGCCGGATGACCCGCCGTTCCTCGAGCTGGTGCCGGTGCGCTTCGGCGTGGCCGACACACACGCGAGCTATCACGTCCCGCTGCTCGTTTCGCCCTGGGCCTACAGCACCTACCGTGGCAGCTGAGGTCGCAGCGCCGCTCGCGCGAGCGGTGATGGAGCGCGCCGAGCTGCTCGCCGCCTTCACCGAGGAGCCGGGCCGGCTCACGCGCCGCTTCGGCACACAGGCACACGCCGACGCGAGCGCGGTCGTGTCGGAGTGGATGAGCGCCGCCGGGATGGCCGTTCGCCGCGACGCCATCGGCAACCTGATCGGCCGCTACGAGGCGTATGGCGGCGACGCTCCCGCGCTGCTGCTCGGATCCCACCTCGACACGGTGCCCGACGCCGGGCGCTATGACGGCGCGCTCGGCGTGCTCGCGGGGATCGCCGTGGTGGAGCGCCTGCGGACCGCCGGCAGCCGCCTTCCGTTCGCACTCGAGGTGGTCGCGTTCGCGGACGAGGAGGGGGCGCGCTTCGGCACAGCGTTTCTCGGCAGCTCGGTGCTGGCGGGCCGCTTCGACGCGGCGAGCCTGCGACGAGCCGACGCCGACGGGGTGTTGCTGGAGGAGGCGATCCGCGGATTCGGCGGAGATCCAGCCGAGCTCGCCGGGGCCGCGCGGGCGCCCGGGTCGCTGATCGGCTACGCCGAGGTTCACATCGAGCAGGGACCGGTGCTCGAGGAGCGCGGCCTCGCGCTCGGGGTGGTGTCGGGCATCGCCGGGCAGACGCGCGCGGCGCTCTGCTTCGAGGGGCGTCACGGGTCACGCCGGCACGGTTCCGATGGAGCTGCGCCGCGATGCCCTGTGCGCCGCCGCCGAGCTTGTGCTCGAGGCCGAGGCGGTCGCTCTCGAGACCCCCGGCCTCGTCGCGACCGTGGGCGAGCTCGCGCCGCTGCCCGGGGCGCCCAACGTCATCCCCGGCACAGCGCGGCTGACCCTCGACGTGCGCCACGTGGACGACCCGCCGCGCGAGGCGGCGATCGCCCGCCTGCGCGAGCGCGCGGGCGAGATCGCCGCGGCTCGCCGGGTCGGCCTGGAGTGGGATCCGCTGCACCGCCAGGACGCCGTCCGCTGTGACCCCGAGCTCACCGAGGTCATGGAGCAAGCGGTGCTGGGCACCGGCTCGCGGCCGCTGCGCCTCCCAAGCGGCGCGGGACACGATGCCGCGGTGGTCGCGGCCATCGCGCCGGTGGCGATGCTGTTCGTGCGCTGCGCCGGCGGAGTCAGCCACCACCCATCCGAGTCGGTCACCGAGGCGGACGTGGCGCTGGCGGTCGATGCGCTCGGACGCTTCGTCGACGGCATGGCCTCGCGGTATTCCCCCGCCAACCAAGGAGATCGATGACGTCGCTGAGCATCACCGCCGGGTCACACGAGTTCACCGCGCGGATGGAGGAGGAGAAGGCACCCGCGACCTGCGCCGCCTTCTTACGCCTGCTCCCCTTCGAGGGCAAGCTGATCCACGTCCGCTGGAGCGGCGAGTCGTGCTGGATCCCGATGGGCGACTTCGAGACCAACCTGCCCTTCGAGAACCACACGAGCCACCCGGCCCCTGGCGAGATCCTGTGGTACCCGGGCGGATACAGCGAGACCGAGATCCTGTTCCCCTACGGCGGCTGCCACTTCTCGTCGATCGTTGGGCAGCTCGCGGGCAACCACTTCCTCACCGTCGAGGACGGCACGGAGAACCTGCGCGAGCTGGGCCGGGCGGCACTGTGGGAGGGCGCACAGGAGGTCGCGTTCGTGTTGAGGGCCTAGCGCCGTCGAGGGCCGGTCGCCCGACGGGGCACGCATTACGCCGCGCCGCCCGGCGATGTACAGTCGCCGGACATGAGACTCAGGCCAACTCAGCGATTCATCCCGATAGCGATCGTCGCTTCGTGCGTGCTGGTGGCCGCTACCGCGTCGCCGGCCGCAGGCGCCACCTTCTTCGAGTCGCCGTCGGGGAACATCGGCTGCGTGATCGGGAAGGGCTCGGGTGTTCGCTGCGACATCCGCGAGCGCGACTGGAACCCGCCGCCGAAGCCGGCCGGGTGCCCAGTGGACTGGGGCAACGGGCTGAACGTCGCCAAGCGCGGCCGCGGCCGGTTCACCTGCGCCGGCGACACAGTCTTCACCAGCACGGCCAGGGAGCTCGCCTACGGCGACGCGATCCGGCGCGGCCGCTTTCGGTGCGTCAGTCGCATGAGCGGCATGCGCTGCGTGAACCGCCGCAACGGTCACGGGTTCAAGCTCTCCCGCGAACGGGCGGATCGCTTCTAGCGAGGAGCCGGATGGGATTCCGGGCGGGCGGCGTCGTGCGCTGCGCGAGGTCCAGGCTGCGCCACTCCCAGCCCTCGTTCGCCTCGGTCTGAAGGCCGGCCCGCGCGTGGGCGGTAGGGTCGACCCATGCCCAAGCCGCCGCCCGCCGACTCGCCGTTCTGGAAGGCCTGGGAAGTGTTCGCAAGCTTCAACAAGCACCTCTACCGACTGAGCGGCGGCAGGGTCGGCGGCCGCTTGGGAAAGGCGCCCTTCCTCATCCTGCATCACGTCGGGCGAAAGAGCGGCACGCCGCGTGAGTCGCCGCTGATCTACCTCCTCGACGACGACCGGTGGGTGATCGTGGCCTCCAAGGGAGGCATCGACCAGCACCCCGCGTGGTTTCACAACCTGATGTCCTCGCAGGAGGCGACAATCGAAGTGGGTCGCAACCGCTACCGGGTGCGCCCGCGCGTGGCCGAAGGCGACGAGCGCGCACGGCTGTGGAGCAGGCTCGTCGAGATCTACAAGCCCTACGCGGACTACGCGACGTACACCGAGCGCCAGATCCCGGTTGTGGTGCTCGAGCGCTCCGTGTGAGCGTCGCGTGGGTCTACTTCTCCTGGAGGACTGACAGCACGTTGCCGGCCGGGTCCTTGAACCAGGCGATGTACGGCCCCTCACCGCGGAAGACGCCCTTCTCGTCCTGTTCGAAGCCGTCGTAGCGTTCGAAGCTGACGCCGCGCGCGGCGAGCTCGTCGACCACCTCGTCGATGTCGTCCACCGGGAAGTTGAGGATCGTGTAGGTCGCCGGCACGAAGTCGGGCTTGGGATAGACCAGCGTGTCCCGGTCGCCGGCGAGGTGCAGGGTCAGCAGGTCGTACTGCTCGGATGTCTTCAGCCCAAGCGTCTCCTCATAGAACGCTCGGGCCGCCTCCAGGTCGTCCACAGCGAATCCGCTGAAGGCCTTGGTGTTCGCGAACATGACGCGCTCCTCTGGTCGGGAATTCGAGGTGTATGTCCTAGAGACTGCCCCGCCGAGCAAGAACTCATCGGTGCGCCTAGTCGATCAGGGCGCCGCAGCTGATGTTGGCGGTCGCCGCGGGCATGGTGCGCGCGCGGGCCCGAAGTCGCGTCGCTGTCCTGACTTTTGGTTGCAGGGCAACAGCAGGGCAGGACGGCAGGGCGAAAGCAGCCCGATCTAGGACAATCCAACCGTGGAGGATTTCCGTTGAGCAACTTCATCTCCCGTGGCTTCGGCGGCCGGCGGCGCGAACCCGAGGAGCTCGCGGCCCGTATCCCGCCGGGGCAGTACAACGAGACCGGCTTTCCGGTCCTGACCGCCGGGCCCACACCGCAGGTCGATCACGACCAGTGGCATTTCGGGATCGACGGCATGGTCGCGAACGCTCAACGATGGACGTGGTCGGAGTTCGAGCGACTGCCCTTCGAGGAGGTGCCCTGTGACATCCATTGCGTCACCAAGTGGTCGAAGCTGAACACCAGCTTCCGCGGGGTATCGGTGGACGTGCTGCTGAAGAACGCCGATCCGCGGGGCAAATACGCCATGGCGTACTCGTTCGGCGGCTATACGACCAACGTCCCGCTGGCCGACCTGACCGGCGGCAAGGCCTGGGTCGTCAGCGAGCACGAGGGCGAGCCGCTGCCCCGTCAGCACGGTGGACCGGCCCGCCTGCTCGTGCCTCACCTGTACTTCTGGAAGAGCGCCAAATGGGTCGAAGGCCTGCGAATCATGGATCACGACGAGCCGGGCTTCTGGGAGCAGAACGGCTACCACATTCGCGGAGACCCCTGGAAGGAGGAGCGCTATTGGACCGACTGACGCCGGTCGAGCAGCGCGCGCCGGGCCGCTGGCAGCTCGCCACCGTGACCGCCATCAAGCGGGAGACCCCCAACGTCAAGTCCTTTTGCCTCTCCCTACCGATGTGGATGGCTCACCTGCCCGGCCAGCACTACGACGTGCGGCTCACAGCGCCCGACGGGTACACCGCTCAGCGCTCGTACTCGGTCGCCTCCTCGCCGCTCGACGAAGGGGAGATCGAGCTGACCGTCGACCGGCTGGCCGATGGCGAGGTCTCCCCCTATTTCCACGACGTGGTCGAGGAGGGCGACCAGGTGGAGGTGCGCGGACCCTTTGCGTCGTATTTCGTCTGGCGTGGCGAGGCGCCCACGCTGCTATTGGGGGGCGGGTCCGGCGTGGTCCCTCTGATGGCGATCCTGCGCCATCGGCGCAGGACGATGCCCGCGCTGTCGATGAAGCTGGTCTACTCGGTTCGCACCGCCGAGGACGTCATCTACGCCGACGAGCTCTCAGACGACGCCGTTCTCACCTTTACCCGGCAGCCGCCGTCGGACTGGACCGGTCACACCGGAAGGCTCGACCTGGAGATGCTCGCCGCCGCCGGCGTGGACAGCTCGGGCACCGCGTTCGTATGCGGATCGAACGGATTTGTCGAGACCGCGTCGCGGCTCGCCATCGAAGCGGGGCTGGATTCCCAGCGCATCCGGACCGAGCGCTACGCCTCGAACGCCGGCTCGACTGCGTGAAGAAGGCCCCGAGACTGGGCACCGAGATCAGCGACGGCTCCAGCAGCATGAGCGTGTGCACGTACTCGGGGTGGTCGAGCGCCAGCTGCGCGGCGACCGCCGCGCCGCTGGAATGGCCCGCGACGTGGGCGCGCCGCACGCCGAGATGGTCGAGCAGCGCCGCGGCGTCGGCGGCGTGGTCGGCGATGCTCACCGGCGGCGGGGTGTGGGTGCTTCCGACCCAGCCGCGCTTGTGGTAGCGGATGAGCTGGTAGCGGTCGGCGAGCGCCGGTTCTGCGAGCAGCGGCAGGAAGCCGTCCGCGATGACGCGGGCTGATCGAGCAGCACCGGCTCGCCGGCTCCGGTCACCTCGTATTCCAGGTCGACGCCGTTGACGTTTACGCTCTGCATGGGTCCTCCTCGTTTGATGCGGGGTGTTGTGGTCCGCAACCCAGATGCGTGAGCAAGACCGTTACAGCGGTAACTTCCACGGTTACGGCCGGTCGCCGCGCTCGACCTGGCGTTCGGTGGCGTGCGATGACTGACGTCGTCGCTGAGGCCGTCGTCCAGCGGGCACGCGATGCGGCGTCGCGAGGAGATTGGGGTACGGCGTTCGAGCTCTTCATGAAGGCGGACGCGGACGGCCTCGCGGGCCCCGCCGATCTACGCGGTCCTTGGCGAGGTCGCCTACGCGGCGGGGCATCTCGACGTGACCATCGAGGCGTGGGAGCGCGCGTACGCGTTGTGCGTGGAGGCCGGCGACAAGGACGCGGCGGCAGGTGCGGCGGTTCGCGTGGCGATGCACCTGCTCTTCGATACCGCGCTGATGGCGCCGGTGCGGGGCTGGCTGGCACGAGCCGAGCGGCTCCTGGACGGTCGGCGCGAGACGCCGGCGAGCGCGTGGCTTGCGGTGGTTCGCGACGTACGAGCGCATGCTGACCGGCGACCTGCCCGGCGCTCGGCCGTGGGCGCGGCGGGCGATCGAGCTGGGTTCGAGGCTTGACCCGGCGGCGTGCGCGCTCGGTCGAGTGGCCGAAGCACGGCTGCTGATCCTCGACGGTGATGTCGAGCAGGGCCTGGCGCTGCTCGACGAGGTTGGGGTGGCGACGGTCTCCGGGGACCTCGACCCGCTCTCGACCGGGGTCGTCTACTGCGAGCTCGTCTGCGCCCTGCAGGGACTCGCGCAGTACGACGTGGCCGAGGAATGGACCGAGGCGATGGAGCGGTGGTGCAGGACGAACGCGATCGGCAGCCTGCACGGGCGCTGCCGCGTGCACCGCGCGGAGATCCTCAGGCTGCGCGGGTCGTGCGGCGAGGCAGAGACCGAGGCGCTCGGCGCGTGCGAGGAACTGCGCCCGTACCTGCGCCGCGAGATGGGATGGCCGTTGAGCGAGCTCGGGCGGATCCGGCTGCGCAGGGGAGACATCGAAGGCGCCGAGGAAGCCCTGTCTGGCCGCTCATCGCGCCGGCTGGGATCCGCAGCCCGGTCTCGCGCTCGTGCGGCTGGCCCAAGGAGACGTAGCCACGGCGGCCGCGTCGATCCGAGACGCGCTCGAGCATCCGATGCGGGTGCCGTTCAAGGAGCGGCCGCCGGACACCGATCTGCAGCGGGCGCCGCTGCTCGAGGCGCAGGTCGAGATCGAGATCGCGGCCGGCGACATCGCTCGAGCGCGCTCGGCCGCCGACGAGTTGACGCGCGTGGCCGCCCGGTTCGCAGAGCAAGGCGCTGGTCGCCGGCGCAACGCATGCTCACGGAAGGGTGCGGCTCGCGGAAGGCGCTCCGGCGGACGCGAGCGGCTCTGCGCCGAAGCCGCGCGGCTCTGGAGCGAGATCGGGGCGCCATACGAGGCGGCGCTGGCGCGGGCCGGTTTCGCCGACGCCCTCCGCGCGAGCGGCAGTGAGCAGCGGGCCGCTCTGGAGCTCGAAGCGGCCCGCACGGTTCTCGACCGGATCGAAGCCGAGCGGACAGCCGACGACGCGGTGCCGGTCGCGCGGCGACGACGCGGACGCGTCAAGCTGTTTCGCCGCGGAGGGCGACTACTGGTCGGTGAGCTTCGAAGGCCGCACGGTGCGAGTGCGAGACCTCAAGGGCATCCGGTACCTCGCGCGGTTGCTCGCCGACCCCTGGCCGCGAGTTCCACGTGCTCGACCTCGTCGCCGCCGAAAGCGGCCGGGCCGGCGAGGCCGGGAGCTGGCCGTGCCGCCGGCCTGTCGCACACAGCGCCCCGGCGATGCCGGCGAGATGCTCGACGCGCGAGCCAAGGACGCCTACCGCCGGCGCCTCGCCGAGATCGAGGACGACATCGAGCAGGCGCGCGCCTCGAGGACACCGAGCGAGAGACGCAGGCAGACGCCGAACGCGACTTCCTCGTTCGAGAGCTCTCGCGCGCGGTCGGCCTCGATGGCCGCGACCGACGAGCCGCGTCGACGTCCGAGCGGGCTCGAGTCAGCGTGACCCGCGCGGTCCGCCAGGCGATAGTCCGGGTCGGTGAGCACCATCCCGAGCTCGGCGAGCATCTCGGACCGACATCCTGAGATGATCCGGCGGGGCCGGAGACTTACGCACATCGAACTGGAGGAGGCTGTATGGCAGGGCGATTCGACGCGACGACGGTGATCGACCGTCCGATCGAGGAGGTGTTCGCCTTCTTGGCGGACGGCGAGAACGACCCCAAGTTCAGCCCGCGGGTCCTCGAGATCTCAAAGACGACCGACGGACCCGCCGGCGTCGGCACCGTCTACGTCAGCACGGTCAAGGACGCCGGCATGAAGACCAAGCGGGAGTTCAAGCTCACCGAGTTCGAGGCGCCCACCAAGATTCGCTGGGCCGAGCAGTCGAAGAACCTCATAACCGCCAACGAGGGCGGCTACGACCTCGAGCCGGCCGGCGACGGGGCCACGCGCGTCACGATCCACAACGTCCTCGAGGGCCACGGCCTGGGCAAGCTGCTCGAGGGGTTCGCGCTGCGCGCCGCGCGCAAGGGCGCCGACGACTTCGGGAAGTCGATCAAGGCAGCCGTCGAGGCGTCCTAGGTCGAGCGGTGAGCCCTCGCCTGCCCGAGCTGAGACAGATCGGCACGGTCGAGTCATCGCTGACCGACAGGGCCGCCGCCCCGAAGCAGGGTCACGAGGGGGCGCCCGACGCTTGGCTCGCTTTCGAGCAAGAGGTGCTCGAGGGACTGGCGGGCATCGAGCCCGGAGACCGGATCATCGTCTTGACCTGGCTCGATCGCGCACTGCGCGATGTCCTGAGCGTGCATCCCCGCGACGACGTCGCAAACCCAAAGCAGGGAGTGTTCAACACCCGCTCGGCCGACCGCCCGAACCCGATCGGACTCCACGAGGTCGAAGTGATCTCCATCGACGCCGGGAGAGTCCATGTCCGGCCGATCGAGGCCGTGAACGGGACGCCGATCGTGGATATCAAGCCCGTGCTCAGATGAGCGCGCCCGCCGACCTCGCGGTCCGCCGCGGCGGCGCCGCGGACGCCGAGGCCATCGGCCGGCTCCTCCACGACTTCAACCGCGAGTTCGACGAGCCCACACCCGGCCCGGCGCGGCTGGCCGAGCGTGTTCGGGGCCTGCTGGGCGAAGGCGAGCTGACCGTCCTCCTCGGCGGAAGCGGCCCGGACGGAATCGCGGTGCTCCGCTTTCGCCCGGCGATCTGGAGCTACGCGCTCGAGTGCTATCTCGCGGAGCTCTACGTGGTCCCCGACCGGCGCGGCCAGGGACTCGGGCGGGCGCTGATGGAGGCAGCGATCGAGCTCGCTCGCCAGAAGGGCGCGGATCACATGGACCTCGGCACCAGCGAGGACGACGTGGCAGCCCGTGCGCTCTACGAGAGCCTTGGATTCATCAACCGCGAACGGGGACCCGACGGCCCGATCAGCTACTTCTACGAGCGCGAGCTGTGACCCGCGAAGGCAGGCGCTTCTCGAGCCAATGATCGGCGTACGGGTCGTCGTTGTAGCGAGCTATCTCCGCGTAGCCGTGGGCGCGATACATCGCCTTTGCCTCGCTGAGTGAGCGGTTTGTATATAGCCGCACTCTCCGATGGCCGAGCGCGACCGCGCGCTCTTCGAGAGCGTCGAGGATTCTCGTGCCGATGCCCAGCCCGCGGTGGGCGCGATCGACCCACATCCTCATGATCTCGCCGATGGTCGGACTCAGGGTCCTCAACGCCCCGCATCCCGCCGGCTCGCCTTTGAAGCGGGCGAGCAGGAACGCGCCCGAGGGTGGGATCAGTTCCTTGCTCTCAGCGGGCAGCGTCCGCCCCGGATCGAAGCGCTCCTCGAAGCGCTCGCCCAGTTCCGCGAAGTAGTGGGCCAAGCACCATCTTGCGTCGGCAGACGAGGGGTTCTCGGGAACGATGCCGACCATCGAGATCGCTAGCAGCCGCCGGACCTCAGCCTGCGCATGGATCAACCGCGCACGTTGTTCGTCGTCGAGCGGCGCCAACGCCGACGCCGCAAGCTCGTCGGAGATGCGGTCGAGCGCGCGCATCTCGGACCGGCCGGCCCGAGTGAGACACAGTCGCGTAGTCCGCATGTCGCTCGGGTTGGGCGATTTCTCCAGCAATCCCTGCCGCTCCAGTGAGCCGATCATGCGCGAGAGGTAGCCGGAGTCGAGACCCAGACGCGCACGCACGTCGCGCGGCGTCGCTCCATCCAACCCGATCTCGAACAGCACCCTGGCCTCGCCGAGCGGGAGTCGGCCGAGATAGCGGTCGTTCAGCGCACCGACTTGGCGTGTCACCAGGCGGTTGAAGCTGCGCACGCACGCGATATCCTGCTTCGCAATCATCTCTGACTTGGGTCAGAGAATACTTCCACCATCTGATCCGCGCTGCGGGCGCTTGCCACCTTCGCGCGCAGAGGCGAAAGTACGCCGATGATCGCGGACCTACACGCGCACTACGCGATGCACCTGGTCGACGAAGGCGCCAGTGTCTGGAAGCTGCTGGGGCCGGCGCGCGGGAGGGGCAGCCTCCGCGATCGGGCTCGCGCGCTGCTCGTGGGCCTGGCCAGCCGCTTCGCGAACTACCGCTCCTTGTTCTCGGGACCACGGGTGACCCTGAGCTCGCTGCGCGAGGGTGACGTGCGCGTGGTGCTCTCGGTGCTCTACTCGTTCTTCGACGAGCTCGAGCTCGATGAGCCCTATCCCGCGCAGCCCAAGCGCGCGTACCGCGACACTCTGCTCGGGCAGCTCGCACTGGTCGAGCACGACCTCGCCCAGAAGCATGAATCCACGGCCGTCGTGGTCCGCACGCCGGACGAGCTCGCCCGGGCGCTGGAGGGCGATCGGGTGGCGTTCGTTCACTGCGTGGAGGGCGGCTTTCACCTCGGCTCGACCCCGGCGGAGGTGGACGAGGCGGTGCGCACGCTGGCCGAGCGCGGCGTGGCCTACATCACGCTCGCCCATCTCGTCTGGCGACACGTGGCCACCAACACCAACGCCCTGCCGTTCTTGTCCGAGCGCGACTACCGCCGCTGGTTTCCCCAGCCGGAGGACGAGGGACTCTCCGATCTCGGCCGGGCCGCCGTGGAGGCGATGCTCCGCGAGGGCGTGCTGATCGATCTGTCGCACATGAGCGGCCGCTCGCTGAGCGACACCCTCGACCTGCTCGACCAGGTCGATCCGGGCAAGACCCAGCCGGTGGTCGCGTCGCACGCGTGCTTTCGCTTCGGGTCGCAGGAGTACGGCGTGGATGAGCCGACGCTGCTGCGCATCGCCGAGCGCGGCGGCGTGGTCGGCCTGATCCTGGCGCAGCACCAGTTGCGCGACGGCGTGTCGAACAGCGGCGGCGGTCTCGACGGGTCATTCGAGGTCATCTGCCGGCACGTGGACCGGATCTCGGAGATCACGGGATCCGACGAGCACGGCGGGATCGGCTCGGACTTCGACGGCTTCATCAAGCCGACGATGGCAGGGCTGCAATCGATGTCCGACCTGGGCAAGCTCGAGGAGCGGCTGCGCAATCACTACGGCGAGCAGAAGGCCGGCCTGATCTGCTCGGGCAACGTGCTGCGGGTGCTGCAGGCCGGCTGGGGCCGAAGGCTCGACTAGCTCGCCGTCAGGCTGTCCGCCGGCAAGGTGATCGGAATGATCGGCAGCATCACGCCGCCGTCGATCGGCGCTTCGTGCGCCACGAGCGATCCCGCCTCGGCCAGCTCCATCAGGTTGGGGAGCACATACGGGCTCCGCTGCTCGGAGGTCGACCTTGTAGCCCAGGTCGCCCAGGCTGGCGGCTGTCATCCGGCTCAACGGGTTGCCGGGCGCGGCTATGAACCCCGACATCATCTCGTTGCGGAAGACCGTTTCGCGCCAGTGCCCGTCGGCGGTTCCGGGCCCTCCGGTGTTCTCGACGGGCACCCGCCGACGGCGCGGGGCGCCCCGCAGCTTGCGGTACTCCTCCATCGCTCCGCGGCCGGCGAACGTGGGATTGGACGTGCGCGGGCGCTTCAGCAGCCCCTTGAGGTCCCAGATCGTCCCGATGCCCAGCACGTGGCCCATCTCGTGGGCGATGACGTCGTTCAGCGTGCGGTCCCTGGCCATCTTCGCGAGGTCGGCGGTGTCGAAGGACATGAGGCCCTTCACGGGGAGGAACGCCGCGGTACCCGCCGAGCGCGGCCTGACATGGGTGGGGCCCGCCTGGCCGAGAATCCTCCCCGGGCCGTCGATGGCGGCGCCCTGGGCGAGGATCAGGATGTCGTCGATCAACTCGCCGTCGACGCGCGCTCGCGGCAGGTCGCCGACGATGACGCGCGTCCAGCGGTCGGCGGCCCGTTTGAAGGCCGACCGCTGGCGAGCGTTGAGCCCGCCCAGGAACCTGATCTTGATCTTGAACGGCGACGACGTGGCGGCGACTTCCTTCGCGCGCGCGGCGTCGGCTGTCGCCTCGTAGGTCTCGAAGTCGGCCAAGCTCGGCTCCCGGTCTCCGGCCTAGGGCAAGTTGCCGAAAATGTACTGCGCCAGGTTGGTGCGCAGCACACCGTCTGGCTCGGTCTCGATGAAGAGCCGGCGCCCGCTCGACGAGAGGGTCACCACGGCGGAACGTTCGGCGCCGTCGCCGTAGTAGCCGATGCTCCCGGCGGGGGGAGTATCTGCCGGGGTGGCCAGGCCCACCAGTGTCTTCGGGACGACGCCCCGTTTGAGGCCGGCGATGAAGTCGAGAAACTGCGCTGTCGTGGGCGCGCCGTCCAAATGAAGCTTCTCGGCGGCCAGGCCGGCGAAAATCGACAGATTGATCAAATCCCGGGCGCCCTTCTCCTCGTCGAGCAGGACGGCGCCCTTCTGGGTCAGGGGAATCGACACGATCACCCTTCGGCCACGACGCTCCAGAAAATCACCATCGCGGATCGTGCGCGGCGGAAGCGACACCCGGCAGTAGTCGAGGCCGCGGGTGAGGTCGCCCGTGCGGATCGGCAAGCGGCGCTTCGGTGCCCGTTGGGTCGCGCCACCGGAGCTGAATCCGTCCTCGGTGACCTCGGTGCATAGGACGCTCACCGGTTTGCCCGCGACGCGGCGGTACAGCTTGGCCGCCCGAGGGGTGAAGACGACCACGATCGCGCCCTTCACGCGGATGATCCGCACACCGTCGGCCTCCCCGACCGGCAGCTTCGCGCCGGCGGCGGGTGCGGTGAGCGCGCCCAGGGCCGTCGCCAAGAGCAGGGCGACGACCGTCCGGCGCTTCATCGAAGGGTCATCTCGTCACAGGACGGTACTCGGATTCGCGGCGCGCAGCACCAAATCGATCAGTCCGGGAAAGTCACGGTCGAGCTCGGCGCGGCGCAGCCGAAGGTATTTCCGCGTCCCCTCCTCGCGCTCGGCGATGACGCCGGCGCCCGACGCTCGACTTCGCTGGTGCGAGCCAACCTCGGCGCGATGTCCCTGCGTCGCTACCGTTGAGTGCCTAGCCGCCCGTCTGGGCCCCGTCTTTCCTCCTCTCGCGCGGCCATATGCACGGGAAGACGCGCGGGCAAGGAGCGGCAATGGCGGAACTCAGGCAGGATCGGAAGCCGGACGAGCACCGCCGACCCGTGCTGGTGGAGCTGTCCAATGAGATGGTGCGGCTCTACAAGGAGCAGTTCGGGCGCGGCCCGACCAAGGCACGCAGCAACTTCGCCGGGCCGGACACGCTGGTCTGCACCCTCGAGGACAGCCTGACGCCGGCTGAACGCAAGATGGCCGGGCTGGGTGAACATCAGCGCCTCCGTGACTTCCGGCAGTTCTTCCAGTACGCGACCGAAGCGGAGTTCAGGGCCTCGGTCGAGCGCATCACCGGCCGCTCGGTTCGCGCGTTCATCTCCGGGACCGATACGCGTGAGGACGTGTCGGCGGAGATCTTCTACCTGCACCCTGTGCAGGACTGACCAAACCTGCCGAATAGTTGGGCCGTGTCCAATGTGCTCGCGCGCGCGCTCTGCGGCATTGCGTTCCCGATCGCCTTCTTGGTGAGCGGGCTCGTGGCTCCCGCCGCTCGTGCCGAGGACCGCGACTGCGCGCATTTCGCAAATCAGCAGGAGGCCCAGGACTACTTCATCGAGCGCGGCGGGCCGTCCTCGGATCCGGACCTCCTGGACGGTGACGATGACGGCGTGGCGTGCGACTCCCTCCCATGCCCCTGTAGTTCCGGTGGTCCGCCCCCGCAGCTTCGCCCGGTCGGGCGCGCCCAGACGATCCGCGCACGGGTGACCGAGGTGACAGACGGGGACACCATCCGCGTCAAGTCGCTCGAGCCAACCGGTCCCGCGCGCTACACCGTGCGCCTGATCGGGATCGACACCCCCGAGGTTTACGGGGGCATGGAGTGCGGCGGCCGCCAGGCATCGGCTCACATGAAGCGGATCGCCCCCGCCGGCCGCCGGGTGCTGCTGCGCACCGATCCGACCCAGGCGACCTACGACCGCTACGACCGGCTGCTCGCCTATGTGAAGCTGCGCGGCGGCCCGGACGCGGCGATCTCCCAGTTGCGAGCCGGCCGGGCCATGGTCTATGTCTATGGCGGAAACCCCTTCCAGCGGGTGCGATCGTTCCGCCGGGCTCAGCGGTCGGCACGCGAGGCCGGGCGGGGTGCGTGGGACACGTGCGACGGCAACTTCCACCGGGGCGATTAGTGAGGCAACCTAGGGCCTGTCCGTGCAACTGACCGGCGACACGCTGCTGTTCTCGGCCTCGGACCTGATCAATTTCCTCGAGTGCGAGCACCTGACGTGGCTCGACCTCGAGCGCGCGCAGGGCCGATTCCAGGCGGTGGCGAAGCGGCTCGACTCCGCCGAGCTGGTGGCCCGCAAGGGTGAGGAGCACGAGCGGCGCTATCTCGAGGAGCTACGCGCCAAGCACGGCCCCCAGCTCGTAGAGATCGAGACCGGGCCCGGCGATCTGGTGAAGGCGGTGCGGCGGACGACCGAGGCCCTGCACGCCGGCGCCCCGGCCATCTTTCAGGGCGCGCTCTCAGACGACGGTTGGCGCGGCCATGCCGACTTTCTCGAGCGGGTGGAGCGCCCTTCCGACCTCGGCGACTTCGGCTACGAGGTGGTCGACACCAAGCTCGCGCGCTCACTCAAGCCGTACTTCGTCGTGCAGCTGTGCCTCTATTCCGAACTGCTGTCGGCGCGTACAGGGGACGGACCCCGAGCACATTCACGTCGTGCTCGGAAGCGGCGAGCGCAAGACGCTCGCGCTGGCCGACTTCGCGGCCTACTACCGTCGCCTGCGCCGCCTCTTCGAGGCCGAGCTGTCGGATGGGCTGAGCGCCTCGTATCCGGACCCCGTGCCCCACTGCGGGTTGTGCCGCTGGTCGGACGTCTGTGACGAGCGTCGACGGTCGGACGACCACCTGAGCCTGGTGGCGCGCATCACGCGGGCGCAGACCGCGAAGCTCGCGGCTCGCGGCGTCTCGACGGTGGCCGAGCTGGCCGAGCTCGGGGCCGATGGGCGCCCCCCTGGGATCGGCGAGGTCAGCTTCGAGCGCCTGCGCCAGCAGGCCCGGTTGCAGGTTGCCCAGCGCGAGTCGGGCGCGCCGAGCTACGAGCTGCTCGAGCCGCCGCTCGAGCAGACGGACGGTGCCCGCCGCGGCTTCGCGCTGCTTCCCCGGCCCTCCGAGGGCGACGTCTTCTTCGACATCGAGGGCGACCCGTTCTACGAGGACGGGCTCGAGTACCTCTGGGGCGTGAGCCATGTCGACGACGGCAAGGAGTGCTTCACCGCCTTCTGGGGTCGCGACCGCGCGGAGGAGAAGAAAGCCTTCGAGGCGTTCGTCGACTTCGTGATCGCCCGGCGCGAGCGCTACCCGGACATGCACGTCTACCACTACGCGCCCTATGAGCCGACGGTGCTGAAGCGGCTGATGGGCCTGCACGCCACCCGCGAGGACGAGGTCGACCGGCTCTTGCGCCAGAACGTGCTCGTCGACCTCTACCGAGTGGTCGAGCAGGCGCTGCGGATCTCGCAGCCGAGCTACTCGATCAAGAAGGTCGAGGAGTTCTACATGGGCCGCCGCGAGGCGTCCGTCACCGACGGCGAGGACTCGATCCTCAAGTTCGAGGAGTGGCTCGCAAGCGGCGACCAGGCCCTGCTCGACTGGATCGAGGACTACAACCGCGAGGACTGCCACTCGACCCTGCTGCTGCGCGACTGGCTGCTCGAGCGCCGCGCCGAGTGCGAGCGCCAGTACGGCGTGGAGATCCCTTGGCGTCCGCTCGGCGAGGCCAAGCCGAAGGACGCCCAGCTCGAGGCAAGTGCGGAGGTGGTCGCGCTACACGACGCCCTGCTCGCCGGGATGCCGGACGACCCGGCCGACTGGCAACCCGCCGATCATTCGCGCTGGCTGCTGGCCCAGCTGATCGACTACCACCGCCGCGAGGACAAGCCCTTCTGGTGGGAGTTCTTCTCGCGCTTCGAGAAGTCCGACGAGGAGCTTCGGACCGTGGATTCCGAGGCGCTCGCCGGTCTCGAGGCGATAGGCGAGGCACGTCAGCATCCCTCAGCGCCGAGGTCGTTGATTCACACGCTCTCCTTCCCCGTCCAGGAGCACAAGCTCGGACCGGGCGGCTTCCGCGACCCGCTCAGCGCAGGCTTCGACGCCGCCGGCGAACTCGAGCCATTCTCGGCGACCGAATTCAACGTCGAGCGGGTACTCGACGACCAGGGCTTGATCGAGATCCGCCGCGCCACCGCCAAGCGAAACGAGCCGCTCCCCCGCGCGCTCATCCCCTCCGCCCACTACGACACCAAGCTCCAGTCCGCTGCGCTGCGCGAGCTCGCCGCACTTGTCGTTGACCGGGGCCTCGACAGCAACGACCCCTATCGGTGCCGCCCGGGCGATCTTGCGGCGCGAGCTGCCGCGGACTGCGGCGCTGGAGAGCGGTGCGCCGCTCGACCGAGCTGGCGGCCGGGTTCGCGCGACAGCTACCTCTTCATCCAGGGCCCGCCCGGGTCGGGCAAGACCTACACCGGCGCGCAGCTGATCCTCGAGCCTGCTCGACGATGGCAAGCGCGTCGGAGTGGCGGCCAACAGCCACAAGGCGATCCACAACCTGCTGCACGAGGTCGAGCGGTGCGCCGGCGAGCGCGGCGTCGACTTCCGCGGGCTGCAGAAGAGCGGCTCCGGGGCGGACTCGCCGTTCCAGTCCAGGCTCGACGAGCCGCTGATCGAGTCGTCGAAGAGCGCGAGCGATCTTCCCACCGCTGCCGGGATCGAGCTGATGGCCGGCACCGCCTGGCTCTGGTGTCGCGCAGGAGATGCGCCAGTCGGTCGACTACCTGGTGATCGACGAGGCCGGCCAGATCTCGCTCGCCGACGCACTCGCTCTCGCAACCGCGGCCAAGAACGTGATCCTGCTCGGCGACCCGTTGCAGCTCGCCCAGGTCTCCCAAGGCACCCACCCGCCCGGCGTCGGCCGCTCGGTGCTCGAGCACCTGCTCGGCGACGCCGGCACGATCCCGCCCGACCGCGGCGTCTTCCTCGACCACACCCGTCGGATGCACCCCGACGTCTGCGACTTCGTGTCGAAGGCCGTCTACGAAGGCCGGCTGTCAGCGATCGACGAGTGCGCCGCCCAGCGGGTCGACTGCGACGGCCCGCTGACCGGCACCGGCGTCCGGGCGATCCTGCTCGAGCACAGCGGCAACACACGCCAGTCGAGCGAGGAGGCCGAGCGGATCGCGCAAGAGATCGAGGGCATGATCGGCGGCACCTACACCGACAGCGACGCCAACACGCCGAGCATCTCGAAGCAGGCGACTTCATGGTCGTCACCCCCTACAACGCGCAGGTCCGCTGCCTGCGCCAGCAGCTCGACCGCGCCGGGCTCAAGCGGCGTCGCGTCGGCACCGTCGACAAGTTCCAGGGCCAGGAGGCCGCCGTCGTCTTCTTCTCGATGGCCACCTCCTCCGGCGAGGAGATCCCACGCAACGTCGAGTTCCTGTACTCGCGCAACCGGCTGAACGTCGCGGTCTCGCGAGCCAGATGCCTCGCGGTGCTCGTCTGCAACCCCGACCTGCTCACAATCCGCTGCCGCACCGTCGAGCAGATGCGGCTCGTGAACGCGCTCTGCCTGCTGGTCGAGATGGCCGAGGCCCAGGGCGCGGCGCCGCGAACGATCGCGACGAGCCGCTAGCCGGCTCCGAGGCTGTCGAGTCGCTCGCGGGCGTCGGTCTCGAGGCCCTCGCGCTCGAGCTCGAGCGCCCCGGCGTAGCAGTCGCGCGCTTCGGAAAGCTCGCCCATGGCCTCGGCGGCCTGGCCGCGAAAACACCATGCCCAGGCGTTGGCCGACGTGAGCTCGGTGTAGTAGCGCAGGTAGCGGTAGGCGTCGTGCGGCCGGTCCAGCGAGAGCAGTGTGTAGCCCAGCCCGTAGTGGGCCTCCATGCCGCCTGCTTCGAGGCAGAGCCGCCACTGCTCGATGGCTTCCTCGAGGTTGCCGGCAGAGCCCGCGGCGACCGCAGAGTCGAAGTAGGCGATGTCGAGCGAGGGCTCCTCGCCCAGGTAGCTGCGGGCCGCGAGGCAGATCTCACCGATTGTGGCGTCGCGCAGCCCGAGCATGGGCACATCGAAGCGCGGCCCCTCGAAGAGACCCTCGGCCTCCAGCCGCTCGGCGTCGAGCTCGGCGAAGGAGCGCGTGTCAAAGCCGAGCAGCCGTCCGCCCGGCTCGCTGTAGAGCAGGCGGCAGTGCTCGGAGATGATGTGCCAGTTGCGCTCCGGCTGGCCGTCCTCGACCACGCCGAGCTCGTAGGCGGCAAGCCAGTCAGGGGCAGGGTCGCGGTGGATCATCAGGGGGCCGGTCATCACCTGTTTAGTCGCTGGGATCGGACCCTTCCTGACAGCGCCGCGCACAGAGAACGCGACGTGAAACCCGACGACTAGCTCTGAGCCGACTCCAGGAGCTGGTCGGACAGCGCCGTAAGCTCGGCGCGCGGCTCAAGCTGGTCGAGCCACCGCTTCGGAATTGCGGAGACCCCGTCGCGAGCACCCAGCAGCGCCCCCGTTACCGCGCCGTTGGTGTCGGCGTCACCGCCGAGGTTGACCGCCCAGACCAGACCCTCCTCAAGGGACTCGAAGTGACGGTAGGCGCAGAACGCTACGGCGAACGCCGTCAGCACGAAGCCGCGTTGGTCGCTCGCGCGGCCCGCCGCCTCGTCGGGCGTTGAGTTGAGCGTCTCGATCAGCGCCTCGGAGCGCGCGGGAGCCTCAAGCAGCTCTTGTCCCTTCAGCTCGGCGGCGACGATCACGCAGTACAGCGCGCACACGTCGCCCGCGAGCGGATCGAAGTGCGTGAGTGCCGAGTCGCGCTGGGCCGCCTCCATCAGGGCGTACGTGTCGTCGCGATAGCGGATCGCCAGCGGCGCGATCCGCATCAGCGAACCATTGCCGGCCGAGAGACCGCCCGACTGCTCGTGGACCTGCCTCGCCGCGTCGTCCGCCTCGACTCCGCCGGCGACCTTCTGGAGCACCGCCCGGATCGTGGTGCCGATGTCAGGCGGGTCTGTTGCCAACCAGCGCATGTAGTTGGCGAGCGCAGCCTCGGGCTCGTAGCAGCCCCGCTCGACCAACGACCGCGCCAGCGCACGGGCCATGTCGGTGTCGTCGGTCACCTGGCCGGGGCGCAGCGAGAGCCAGCCGCCCCCGACCATGTCGCTGACGGGGCCGTCGTGCCGCCCGACGATCTCGTCGGCCGAAAGGAACTCGAGCGGCCCGCCGAGCGCATCGCCAACGGCCAGGCCGAGCAGACAACCACGCGCGCGATCGCGGATTGGGTCCACGGTTCCGTGCAGGGTAGGGTCCGCGCCCAGACAAGCGAGCGGCGGAGGAAATCTTGCGAACCAGCCAGTGGGTCCTCGTCCTAACGGCCCTTGTGTGCCTGTCGAGCGCGGCAGCACAGGCGGCGAGCGCACCCGTCAGCCGAGACGAGATGCTGAGCTGGCGCCTGTCGAAACAGGGGCTCGGACCGCTTCGAGTTGGCACGACCGTCGCGGGCATCGAGAGCCTGGCCGGTCGCGAGATGGAGAAGTCCTACGGCAGCCGGTCGTGTACCCAGTGGAGCCTCGAGGGTGCCCCGCCCAGCCTGTCGCTGATGACGGCCTACGGGCGCCTCGCTCGAGTCGACGTCTACCGCGGCGGGCGCTGGCGCACAACGAAGCGAATCGGCCTCGGCACGAGGGCAGGTGTCGTTCGCCGCCGCTACGCCCACGTGCGGACCGAGCCACATCCCTACAGCAACGGCAAATACCTCATCGTCGGTGGACGCAAGCGCGGCCTGATCTTCGAGACGAGCGCCAAAGGCAGGGTGACCAGCTTCCGGGGAGGGCGCTCGCGCGAGGTGCGCTACATCGAAGGCTGCGCATGATCGCGCCCTGATACAAGGAGATCCCGCCCCCGACCCGAACTTCGGTGCACGCGTTGTCGTCCGCCCTGACCGGGGGGAGGGTGTATGCACCGACGGATGGCCCTGGGGGCTCTCCTGGCAGGGTGGGCCGCCGTTCTCGCCGTCGTTGTGTCGACGGTCTTCGGTGCAGGCCGCAGCTCGGCCGCGGATCCCGGCGAAGGCGCGGAGCAGCCTGGCGGGAATGGTGTGGAGATATCGATCGCGTGGGCGGGCGACATCACCCCGGGCTCGCGCTACGGCCTCCCGCCCGACGACGGGCGAAGCCTGTTCCAGGATGTCCGAAGGAACGTGGCGAGCGCGGATCTCGCGATCGGGAATCTGGAGGGAACCCTGTCGGTCGGAGGGTTGTCGAAGTGCGGGACCGACGGGGGCAGTTGCTTCAGCTTCCAGGCCCCGCCCCAGAACGCCGCGGCACTCGCGTGGGCTGGCTTCGACGTAATGAACATCGCCAACAACCACGCCTTCGACTTCGGGGAGGACGGCCGACGGCAGACCATCGCCGCCCTCAGCGCCAACGGCTTGGCCCACACGGGCACGCCCGGGCAGATCACAGTGGTCCGCCGGCGGGGAATTCGCATCGCAACGGTTGGCTTCGCCCCGTACCCATGGGCAAACGACGTGCGCGACCTGGCCGCCGTCGACGAGCTCGTGCGCCGCGCGGCGACCCAAGCGGAGCTCGTGGTGGTCCTCGCGCATCTCGGTGGAGAGGGCACGGCCCAGCTACACACACCCGAGGGCGTCGAGATCGCAATGGGCGAGGACCGCGGCGACACGCGGGCGTTCGCGCGCGCGGCCGTGGATGCCGGTGCCGATCTCGTCCTCGGCTCCGGCCCCCACGTCCTGAGAGGCATCGAGTTCCGCAACGGCAAGCTGCTTGCCTACTCGCTGGGCAACTTCGCGGGCTGGCGCAACTTCTCCACCGCCGGTGTCGCCGCCCTGAGCGGCCTCCTCACCGTGCGGGTGTCGCGCGAAGGCCACCTGCGCGGCGGCAGGTTCACAGGCCTGCGCCTGTCCTCCGACGGCGTGCCGTCAGCGGACACGACGGGAGAGGCGGTGGGACTCGTCAACCAGCTGGGCCGCGAGGACTTCGGAGGCCGGGCGCTTCGACTGCTGGCCGACGGATCGTTCTAGGCGGCGTGGCCACAGGGGCCGACTGGCTCACTTGCTCGGCGCGGGTGTGCATGCCGAGCTCGCGATAGATGACGCAAGCCTGGGTGACTAGGCGCCGGGCCTGGTCGCGGTCGCCCGCGGCGCCGCGAGCGGTCAGCATGCGAGCGAAATCGACCTGCGTGTGTGCCAGCCAGGGACGCGCGCCGGTGCGGGTGTCCATTTCGATCGCGTGGTTGAAGTGGCGTGCTGCGTCGTGCCACCTCGACATGGTGGTGGCGAGCAGGCCCAGCTGGCGGGAGGCGGACCCGGCGCATACCTCTACCCAGTTGAGCAGATTGCAGTTGCCGTACGGGAGCAGCAGCTCGTAGAGGGTGGCGGCGCGGCTGCGGTCCTCCAGGTGCGCGCAGACCTCGGCGAGGAGGCCCGCCGCGAAGAACCATTCCTCGCGGGCCGATAGGTCAGCGAGGTCGTCGCCCGCGACGGCGCGCATGGTCTCGCGGGCCTCGTCGGAGTGGCCGATATCGCACCTCAGGGCGGCGAGCGCGCAGCGAAAGACGATCAGCTCGGGATAGTCGTCGACGTAGCGGGCGAGCGGGGCTTCCAGTTCACCGACCCGGCCCTGCAGCCTGCGCAGCACGAAGAGCTGCAGCACACGTGCCCCCTCGTAAGTGACGTCTGGGGTCTGCGCGCGCCGGCCGAGCTCGCGGTTTCGTTCGATCAGGGCCTCGGCTTCCTCGAGGCGCCCCGCGAACAGGGCACGCATGGTTTGGAAAGCGACTGCGCCCACATCTGGGCCGGCTGCCTGAGCTCGTCGAGCCAAGCGCTCCATCACCTCGAGCTCGTCGTCGACGCGCTCGAGATCGCCCGTCAGCATCAGCGGGCCGAGCCGGTGCTGATGGCCTGCCCAGGCGCGCTCCAGTGGCGCCGGCGGCCTCCGCGGTCTGGACGAGCTCGTCGCCCATCGCACGCCACTGATCGGTGTGCTGGGGGTACCTGATTCCCGCGTAGAGCCCGTCCAGGGCGAAGGCGAGGGTGGCTGGGTCACCCAGCCTGCGGGCCATCGCCACGGCGTCCTGGCTGAGCGAGGTGACGCGCTCGGGCGTGCTGCGGTCGCGCAGCGCGCCGGCGAGCCTGGCGAGCAGCTTGATGCGAAGGACGCTGTCCTCCGCGGGGAGGGCGGCAAGCGCCTCTTCGAGCAGCGGGACGAGCTTGGTTGTCCTTGCCGGAGCGCACCCAGACGAAGCGCCCGCCGTACCCGATGGCGGCTCGGGCAAGCAGCTCGGAGCTCCCCAGCCGAGTCGCCACGACCGCCGCCGCCGCAAACGTCTCTTTGGCGAGCACCATCTCACCGCTGCGCGCCTGAGCCTCTCCCAGGGCCAGCAGGAGCTCGCACCGAGCCGGCTCGTCCGCCTCCGGCTTGGAGTCGAGCGCAGCCAGAGCCAGGCCGTACAGCCTGACGGCTTCCTCGTAGGCCAGAAGCCTGATCGCGCGATCGCCCGCGCGGATGGCCCAGGCGATCGCCCTGTCTCTATCGCCGCCCGGGGCCGCCTCGAAGAAGTGGTGCGCGATCTCCGCGAGATGGGGCTCGGGGTCGGTGGCGTAAAGGGAAACAAGTGCCTCGCCGATCTCCGCATGGAGGCGGGTCCGCCGGGCCGCTCCGAGCTGTTCGTAGAGCGCATCGCGGACGAGGGCGTGGGAAAACCGCAATCGTCCCTGGGCGCCCGGGACTGCGCCGATTACCGATGCGGCGCGAGCCTCGTCGAGCAACGCCAGGAGAGCGCCGCCCCGCACGGGGCTCACGCGCTCGAGCGCGGCCAGGCTGAACTCGCGTCCGAGCCCGGACGCCAGCCCCAGGAGGGACCGGCAATCGGGGGACAGACGCCGCAAGCGATTACCGATCGCGTCGTGGACACCGGGCGGGATCGGCAGCCGTTCCATCGCCCCTTCGTCGAGCAGCCGCTCGTCGCTGAGCAGGCTGGCTAGCTCGGTGAGAAACAGGGGGTTGCCGTCCGTGCCGCGGTGAAGCGCCGCCACGAGGCTCTCGGGTGCAGCCATGCCGGTTGCGAGCTCGATGTAGCGCCCAACGGCAGCTTCGGATAGACCGCCGAGGACGAGCCGCCGGGTGGATCGAGCTCGCGCGACCTCCGCCAGGGTGGCGGAGAGCGGGTGGCCGGCGCCGACTTCGGTGTCGCGGTAGGCCCCGAGGATCATCACGCGGGACCCATCGAGCTCGCCGGCCAGGAACTCGAGCAACAGCAGCGACGGGGCGTCGGCCGCGTGCAGATCGTCGAGCACGAGCACGAGCGGCCGCGTGCGAGCGGCGTTCCTGAGGAAGGTGGCAACCGAGTCGAACAGCCGGAAGCGCGCACCGTCGGGCGACTGCGCCGCCGGCTCGGCGAGACTCGGGTCGAGCTCTCGCACCTCCGGCAGCAACTGCGCCACGTCCGCGGCTCCCGAAGCCCAGCTCGGCACGCAGCTGCCCCGGCTCTCGTTCACGCGCGTAGGCCCGCAGCGACTGCACCCAGGGCCAGTAGGCCGGTGCGCCGCCGGCCTCCCAGCAGCGCCCGGCGAGCACCTCCGCGCCGCGCTCGTCGGCGCGCATCGAGAACTCCTCCGCCAGGCGGCTCTTGCCGATCCCGGGTTCCCCGACCCAGAAGCACGAGCCGTCCGTTTCCGGCTCGGGTGTCGGCGAGCGCCGCCAGCAGCTCGCCGAGGTCGTTCTCGCGGCCCACGAACGCGCCGACCGATCCAGCCCGCTCACTCACGGTCGTCAGCTCCTCATCCGGGCGGCGCGGACCGTCGAGCGCGGGGTCCTGGACGAGGATCGCCTGCTCCATCGCCCTCAGCTCGCGACCGGGTTCGAGGCCGAGCTCGTCGACCAGCCGGCTCCGGGCCTGGCGGTAGGCCTCCAGCGCGTCGGCCTGGCGGCCGCCGCGGTAGAGCGCCAGCATGAGCTGGCCGCGCGGGCGCTCGCGAAGCGGGTGTTCTGAGACCAGGGCCTCGAGCTGACCGACCAGCTGCGCATGGCATCCCAATTCGAGGTCCGCGGCGATCCGATCCTCCAGGGCACCGAGTCTGAGCTCCTCCAGCCTGGCGATCTCGGCCTGCGCGAACGCCTCGAACGTGAAGTCGGCAAGCGGTGGCCCGCGCCAGAGGGCGAGCGCGGCGCTCAGCCGCTCGGAGGCGGCCGCGGCGTCCCCGGCCTCGAGCGCCTCGCGCCCGGCCAGGCTGAGATTCTCGAAACGCCGCAGGTCGAGCTGCTCCGCCGTGAGCTCAATCGCGTACCCGGGCGCGCGCGTCACGATGGTCTCCCGGGTGTCGCCGTAGGAGTCGAGCAGCTTTCGCAGCTGCGAGATCCGCACGGACAGCGCCTTGCGCGCGGTTGCCGGCGGTGACTCGCCCCAGAGGAGATCGATCAGGCGATCGGTCGAGACCGTCTCCCCGGCATGAAGCAGCAGGATTGCCAGCAGCGCGCGCTGCCGCGGGCCGTGAAGCGGCACCAGGCGGTCTTCAGCGCGGACCTCGAGCGGTCCGAGAATCCGGAATTCCATGGGCCTCGCCTGGTCGCGAACGTACCACTCCCGCGCCCACCCCGCACGCTTCGGGGACTTCCTCACGCGTCGTTGCCGGCGCGTTGCCGTCGCGTAGCCGCTGTGGCGCACCCTCAGCGTATGGCGAGCTTCCGAGAGACCTTCCTGGTGCAGGTGCACGAGGACGGCGGCGCCGTGCTCGAGAACGTGCGAACGCGCGAGTGCGTGTGGCTGAGCCAGATCTCGGAGATCGCCGTTCAGATAACCGGCTGGCTTGACGACCCCGAGCGCCCTGGCGCGGGCTCGGCGGGCGAGCCCCACCCCTCAGGAGGATGAGATGAGATCAGGCAAGCTGACCGCGGGCGGCGCCGGTACGGCGCTGCTGATCTCCGGCGCGCTGCTGGTCGCGTGCGGCGCCGACGAGGGACAGCCTCCGGCTGAGGCCGACGCACCTGCCCTGGCGTCAGCTGCTGCAGTCACGAGCGACCCTTACGCGATCGCCTGCGGCCACGTCCGCAACCAGCAACGGTGGGCCGACGTCACGCGGCGGGCCACCGTCGCAATCGCAAATCGCGAGCCGATAAAGGGCCTGACCACCCTCCAGGCGACCCAGAGCACGTTCTACGCGATGACCGAGCTCTGCAAGGGACGCCCGGCGGGCTTCGAGCCGGCCAAGGCCGCGGTGAAGGCCGTGGAGTCGGGCGAATACCGCGCCGACCTCGGCACGCCCTGAAGCAGTCGGCCGGTTTGGCGGACCCAAACGTGGCAACTTGTACGCATGTCCTCCTCGCTGGTGCACACCTGCGTCCGTGTACGCGACATCGAAGCCTCACTCCGCTTCTACGAAGCGCTCGGCCTCGAGCGGCTCGGCCGCCTCAACTTCGACTCGGCCTACAACGTCTATCTCGGCCTACCGGGGGACGGCGCGCGGCTGGAGCTCACGGTGAACGTCGGCCGCACCGAGGCGTACGAGCTCGGCGACGGCTACAACCACGTGGCTGTAACGGTCGACGACATCGATGCCGCGCTGGCCCAGCTTGCGGCCATCGGCGTCGCGCCCGAGAAGCCGCCGTATCGCCCGGGCGAGCGTGACGATCTGCCACGGATCGCGTTCGTCGCCGACCCGGACGGCTACCGTGTCGAGCTGATCGACGGCGGAACGTTCGAAACGCCCCAGGACGGGCCTCACCCGTCGGCGTGACCTGAGCTCACGCCCCCGCGGGCACCAGGATGCCCCGGCCCTGTAGCCGGCCTTGATCGAGATCGGCCATCGCGTCGTTGATGGCGTCAAGTGGATACGTGGATGTGTGCAGGGTGACCTGGCCTTGTGCGGTGAGCGTCATCAACTCCTGTAGGTCGACGTAGGTGCCCACGAGGTTGCCGATGAAGGAGATCTCGCGGGAGATGACGTCGATGGTGGGGATGTCGATGTTCTGGCCGTAGCCGATGACGTAGTAGAAGCCGCCGTCCTGGATCATCTCCACGCCGTCCTCGACGGCGCCGTTCTCGCCGACGAAGTCGATGATCGCCTCGGCGCCGAGGCCGTCCGTCAGCTCCTTCACGGTCTCGATGTGACTCTTTCCCTCGACCTTGACCGTGTGGTCGGCACCCATCTCGCCCGCCAGCGCGAGCGCCTTCTCGTTGGGGTCGACGACGATGATCTCGCAAGGGGTCATCGCCTTGAGGCACTGGATGCCGATGTGGCCCAGGCCGCCGGCCCCGATGACGACCGCGCGCGTGCCCGGGCCGAGCACCGGGATCGCCTTCTTGACCGCGTGGATCGCGGTGAGGCCCGCGTCCGCAAGCGCTGCGATCGAGGCGGGCTCGAGCGAGGGGTCGAGCTTGACCACCGAGCGCGCGCTGGTGAACAGGAACTCGGCGAAGCCGCCGTCGCGGTTGATTCCGGGGAACGAGCCGTTCACGCAATGCATGTCGTCCCCGCGCCTGCAGGCGCGGCACAGGCCGCAGGAGATGAAGGGGTGCACGATCACCGTGTCGCCGACCTCGACGTTCGTCACCCCCGAGCCCACCTCGTGGATCCAGCCCGCGTTCTCGTGGCCCGGGGTATAGGGCAGCTCGACCTCGGACTTCTCTGCCCACTGTCCCTCTTGGATGTGCAGGTCGGTGCGGCACAGGCCGGCGGCACCGATCTTCACCACCACGTCGAACGGTCCGAGCACCTTTGGCTCATCCACCTCGTCGAGCTTGAGCGCCTCGTGATACGCATGCAGTCTCGCGGCCTTCATGCGGCCACCTCCTCCGGGTCGGCGACGTCGTAGCGAACGCGCAACAGGGAGCGGCAGATGCCGCCGTTGGTCTCCAGGCTCACACGTACGAGCCTCGCGATGCGCAGCCAGTGGCGCAGATCGGCTGCCTCGATCGGCTCACCGTTAGGCAGCACGAACGCCGGGGCGTCCGCGTCCCTCGCGAGGCCCAGGTGGGCGCGCAGCTCGATGCATCGCCGCGCCTCCGGGTCGTCGGGAAGGTCGGCCACGCAACGTGCTGTGACCTCCTCGGGGGTCGCGCCCTCGGCCAGCAGCGCCTCGCACAGGCGCGACTGGCGAGCCACCAGGGCCTTGCGGTAGAACAGCTCGCGCAGGGCGTCCAGCCCGCCCTCGGTCTCCCCCGGGAAGGCCTGCGCGAACGCCTCGCCGCGCCCGACCGCGGCGTTGATCTCGTCGCCGGTGTAGTGATCCTCGAGAACGACGGTCACGTCGCGGACCCCCGGCAGCCGGCGCACGGCGTTGCGTGCGTCGGCGGCCATCAGGTACGCGAAGTTCGGCGCGCACTGCGGCGTGGGCAGGCGGAGCCGGACGTCGACGTCACCGTCGGCCGACACGTCGCAGGACCCGATGAACTGAAGGGACGTGATCGGCTCGTCGAGCTCGGGGTCGTAGACCTTCCCGAGCGCGTCGAGCACCTGCGCGCGGCTGGTCACACCGAGCCTTCGACCAGCTCCGCGTCCTCGCGGGCGGCCGGGGTGCCGGCGTCGGCGGGCAGCCGGAACTCCTCGGGTACGTCGACGCCGTAGAGAGCCGCGGCGTTGAGGCCGAGGATCTTCTTCTTCGACACGGTGGTGAACGCCGGGTAGTCGGAGAACGTGTCGTCCGGGTAGTTCCAGTCGACGAGGCCCTCGACCTGCCACTTGGGCTCCCAGATGCCGTAGTCGCTGCCGAACAGCATCTTGTCCTCGCCCACCCAGAAGAGCAGCTCGCCCATGACCTTGGCGAAGAAGCGCGGGCGGGCATGCATGAGCGCGCCGAGGACGACCGAGAGGCCGGCGTAGACGTTGGGCTCCTGGGTCGCCATGAAGCAGAAGTCCTCGATCCGCGGCAGGCCCACGTGCTCGACGATGAAGTTGAGCTTCGGGAAGCTCGTCGCCGCGATGTCGATGTCCTTGGGATCGAAGCCATCCTTGTCCAGCGGCCAGATCGTCGGGCCCTTGTGGGCGTGGATGTTGACGATGCCGAGCTCCTCGCACTTCTCGAAGAAGGGCACCGCCTCGGGGTCCGCGAGCGTCCAGCCGCGCGAGCCGTTCAGCCACTCCGCCGTGTAGAGCTTGACGCCCTTGAGGCCGTAGCGCTCGGCGTCCTCCTCGAGCTGCCTGAGGCCGGCCTCGCCCTCGCGGGGGTCGAAGCGGCCGTTGACGATCAGCTTGCCGGGATACTTCTCGGCCAGGCGAGCGTTGCGCTCGGTGGTGTTGAAGCCCTCGGTGTACCACTCCTTCAGGTAGGTCGACTCGAAGACGCCGACGTCGACGTAACCCTCCTCGAAGACGTCCTTGACGAAGTCCTCCTCGGAGTACTTCTGGAACTTCTCGATCGGCCAGTGCGTCTCGGGCGGCCCGAGCCCCTGGTAGGCGTGGAAGCAGTCGATCCAGCCCTTGGCGTACTCCTCCTGGCCCTTCACCCAGTTCTCCGGGCTTGCATCCCAGAAGTGGATGTGGCTGTCCATCACGAAGTACTGCTCGCCGTCCTTCTCGTACATCCTTGGTCCTCCTAGGTGGACGATGTGCACGATGGGCCGACGCTCACGCCGACCGTTTTGCCGTGGTGCGCGAGGTGCCGGATGCTACCCCTCCCGCGGGGCCCGTCACGGTGAGCCCGAACGTCAGTCGCGGGGCTGCGACGCCGGGGCGCTGTCGATCTCGGCCAGGCGGCGGTGGAGCCGGTCGCGCAGCTCGTCTGGGTCGTAGTCGTGTTGGGCCCGGCGCTTGCGGGCGACCACCACGCCGGTGGCCGCCACGCCCGCGAGGCCGGCGACTCCGATGAGCTTCCAGGGCACGCGCACGGGCCGTAGGTTACGACCCGTGAACGATGCGGCCCTGGCTCTCGACGACGCCCTCGACACGGCGGCCACCGGCGACATCTGGCTGTTTCGCGGCCGGGCGCTCGCCGACGTCGCGATCCGGACGGTCACCAACAGCCCGGTCAACCACGTCGGCATGGTCGTCGCGCTCGACGACCTGCCGCCGCTGCTGTGGCACGCCGAGCTGGGGCGCTCGCTCCCAGACGTCTGGACCGGCGAGCGCCACCGCGGCGTGCAGCTCCACCTGCTCGGCGAAGCCGTGAGGACGTGGAACGAGCGCTACCGCCAGCGGGCCTGGGTCCGCGAGCTCGAGGGGCCGATCGAGCGCCGCCACGAGGACCGGCTGATGGAGGTCATCGAGCGCTTCGACGGCCGGGCCTTCCCGACAATTCCGGGGCTCGCCCGGCGGTGGGTGTCCGCTCGCCTGCGGCGCCGCTCGTCATCGCTCGAGACGATCTACTGCGCCGAGCTCGTTGCCACGACCTATCAGCACATGGGGCTGCTCCCCGGCGGCCGGCCCGCGAGCTGGTACGACCCCGGGCGGTTCTGGAGCGGCGACCGCATCGAGCTCGTGGCGCCGTTTGCGCTGCGTGGCGAGATCGCGGTGCGCTGACCTGAGGCGGGCGGGCAAACTGCACATCGTGAGCGTGCAGCTCTTTACATGGGCCGAGCGCCCGGA
The DNA here is from genome assembly GCA_963762265.1 of uncultured Thermoleophilaceae bacterium. Lineage (GTDB taxonomy): Bacteria > Actinomycetota > Thermoleophilia > Solirubrobacterales > Thermoleophilaceae > JACVRW01. Next base: position 618,494 of record CAVXKC010000008.1, read on the forward strand.
CCTCGCCGAGCGAGGGCCCGAGGCGAAGGACGTCTGGCCGGAGTACAACCTTCACGGCGATCTACATGAGGACTGGTGGGGCCCGCTGCTCGAAGAGCTGCCCGAGTACCAGTTCGCGCTCTATGACGACGACGCCGACGCGGTGCTCGCGGAAGCGCATACCGGCCCGTTGGCATGGGACGGGGACGACCGCACGCTTCCGGACGGCATCGACGACGCCTTGACGCGCATCGTGGAAGCGCGGCGCGCCGGGACACCGGTCGACACGTTGTGCGCGATGGCCGCGGAGGTCTCGCCCGGCGCGCGCCAGCGTGGGCTCGCCGCGGAAGTGCTCCAGGCAATGCGCGAGCTGGCAGGTCGTCAGAGCCTCCGCCGGCTGGTGGCTCCCGTTCGACCCTCGTGGAAGGACCGGTACCCGCTCACGCCGATCGAGCGCTACATCACCTGGCGCCGCGAGGACGGCCAGCTGCTCGATCCCTGGATGCGCGTGCATGAACGGCTCGGTGCGCGCGTGGCCACGCCCCTGCCCCGTTCAATGCGCATCACCGGCAGCGTGACCGACTGGGAAACGTGGACGGAACTGGCGCTGCCGGAGTCAGGTAGCTACGTGTTTCCCCACGGCCTGGCCCCGCTCACCGTCGATCGCGATGCCGACCTCGGCACCTACTGGGAGCCGAACGTCTGGATGATCCATCCCGAGCTCGCCTGACCGGCGCCGACATCATCTCCTAACGATCGGTTATCGCGGTGGTGCTCAGGGATACCTGAATCCGGCATGGTGAGTGACCGCCTGAAGTCCGTGGGCATCGGTGCCCTCGGCAAGGACCTCGCCGCGGACGCTGCAGCCCGGGCGGACGTCGAGGCGAAATCGCGCCGAGCGCTCGCGCTCGACGGGCGCCCACGCCCCCGGTGGAATGGCAATCCTGACGATCTGGGCCGGCGGCAGCAGGCGGACGATTGGCCGCTCCGCGCTGCCGCACCGCGTGGTCCCCTCCATTGCAAGGCGAATGCGGCCGGTGCCGCCGGCAGCGTCGCGGACCACCGCCGTCGCACGAAAGGACGGCTCGGACAGCCTGACCACCTCCGGCGCGTCGCCGGCGCGCGATGGTGAGGCCTGAACCCTCGGCGGCGCGCCCCCTCCGGGCTCGAAGAGCAGTCCGGCGGTTGGCGCCAAGACATCGCGTTCCGGCACCTTGACTCGCGTCGGCCGGCCGCGTGCTACGCGCACGCCGAATCGCCAGGGCCGGCTGCCCGGATTCGTTGCGCTTAGCTTCACGTCCTTCGAACCGGCCCTCGGAGACGCGACGGCCACCGTGAAGCGACCTGAGGGCTCGACGCGCACGGCGCCGTCGCTGACGCTGACCTTGCTGTCGGGTGGCGAGACCTTTCCGCTGAACGTGAAGACGGCCGAGCTGGTGGTGGCAGCGCGTGGGTTGTCGAGGTCGACATTGCCGGTTACCCCAGGCTCTCGATGCGGCTGCCCGGCGTCACCGCTGCAGCCGGCGAAGAGAACGCAGATGACAACGGCGCTCCGACGCACGTTGCGCACCGTACGCTCTCAAAGCACCCTCGACAGAAACGCGCGAAGGGAGCCCCGTCGGTCGGGCCCCCGGCTCGCTGAAGTCACACGGTCTTCGAAGCGCTCGCCGAACGCTCGTCGCGTGCCAGGATCCGCGGGCTGTCGGTGATGAGCCTCCGCTCACGCAGGCCTTCCAGGCCGGAGCCATGCTCGCCGAATGCCACCAGCGTGGCCTTCTCCTCATCCAGCGACAGGCGGTAGTCCAGAGCCTGGAGCGGAGAGGTGTGGCCGTCGATCTCGATGTCGAAGCCGGCAAAGCCGGGATGGACGTCTACCCGTACGTTCGCGGTCGCCGGGACGACCAGCGGCGGGGCACTGCCGCCGTGCATCGCTACCGGCGTGCACACGAAGGCGGGCGTGCCCGCGGCGAGCAGCGGTCCGCCGGCGGCCATCGAATAGGCGCTCGATCCGAGCGGGCTGGCCACGATCAGTCCATCGCCGGCGAGGCGCACGTAGAGCTCGCCGTCGACGGACACGTCGACGACCACCTGTCCGGCACCGCGGCGAACGACGACGAAGTCATTTGCCGCCCACTCGTCCGGCGCGCCCGCCGGACGGATCGACAGCGCCGGAAGCCGGCGCGCCGTCCAGTCGCCGGAGCGCACCCGTTCCAGCGCGTGGTCGAGCTGGTCGCCCCGCACCGTGGTGAGCGCGCCAAGGCTCCCGCACGCCACCCCCAGGACCGGTGCGTCGTGGGGCGCAGCCGCGCGCAGCGCGGAGAGCACTGTGCCGTCGCCACCGAGCGCGATTACGAGATCGCCAGGCTCGAGCTCTCCTCGCGGCGCGACCTCGCGCACCTGGCCGCCGACGGCCGGGATCTGGACCAGGTCCAAACCCTGCTCCTCGGCCCAGCGTTCGAGGGTCTCGAGCTGCGCCGCGATCGTGCGAGTCGGATGGACGACCAAGGCGACGCGCGCCGGTTGCCGGTGGGCGGGCACCCGGCGGACCCTAACCAGCGGATGGGGACGCGGGCGCGAAGACAGGCGGGCGACCATTGTTGCAATGTATCGAGTCATTGATACGATAGCCCGCATGTCGGGCCTACCGCTCACCATCGCGCTGGTACTTGTCGTGGTCATCCCGCTGGTTCTCGCCCGCGCCTACGCCAAGGTCGACGAAGGGCTGCTCGCGGAATGGGCGCAGGCGCATGACCTGGAGCTGACGCCTGAGAACCGGCCGGTGGTGGCCCGATACCTGCGGAGGGCGCGTGTGATGCGTACGTGGGGCGCTCTCGCCGGCATGCTGCTTCCGTCGCTGGTGGAGTTCGCGTTGAGCGGCCGGGTGCAGATACTGGGGTTCGGCACAGATGGCTCCTCGGCGCCCTACGCCGGCCCGATCGGAGCCTTCATCGGGTACCTCATCGGCGCCCTGTACGCGGAGGTTTCGCTCGCGCGGCCGATCGACCCCACCCGGCGGTCGGCCAGCCTGATCCCTCGCGAGCTTGCCGACTACCTGCCCCGCCGCTTGCTGCTCACGCAGCGGGCGCTGGGAATCGCCGTCGTGCTGGGCGTGCTAGCCCTTGGCCTCGTGCCGTACGACCCGCAGGAGTTTGCCGAGCCCGGATGGCTCGGCCTGCTCACCGGCGCCGGCGCCTTCGCCGCGTTCGCCGTCGGACTGGAGGCACTCGAGCGCTGGCTGGTGCGCCGGCCTCAGCCTTTCACCAGCCCATCCCTGGTAGCCGCCGACGATGCCATCCGCGCCCAGTCCTTGCACTCCCTGGCCGGCAGCGGCCTCGCCCTGCTGCTCGTGGCGTGCAGCGGCATCTTCGTCGCGCTCGCCGCGTCGGACGTCGCGGTGTTGCGCTGGACGATGTGGTTGCCGGCCCTCGTCGCGTTGCTGCTCTCCATCGGCGCCTGCCAGGAGATCGGTCAGCGGGCATGGCGGGTGCGGCGACCCATCGCCGGCCCCAGCGGGGCGCGTTCGGCGTGATCCTCGAGATCGACCCGCGCTCCCCGGTCCCACCCTACGAACAGTTGCGCCAGCAGGTGATCGCGCTCGTGCTCGGCGGTGCCCTGACACCCGGGGCTCGCCTCCCAGCGATCCGCCAACTCGCCAACGACCTGGGACTGGCCGGCGGAACGGTCGCCCGTGCTTACCGAGAGCTCGAATCCGAGGGGGTGGTGAGCACGCACGGCCGGCACGGGACTATCGTCGCCGGGCCGCCACGCGCGCCCGGCCCGCCGGCCGAGTTGCTCACCGCCGCCCGCCAATACGCCGCCCGGGCTTCGACCGCCGGCGCCACTCTCGACGACGCCCTCACCGCAGTCCGCGTGGCCTTCGCCACCGGGTGAGCGCACGGGCCTAACCGCCTCCGTACACCACCCGGTCTGCGCACTCGGAGGTAAGACCTCGTGGGCTCGGGACGCAAACCTGGCATGACCGTGAACGCTCACTCCGTCTCCCGGCTTGCGCCGGCGGCGACGCCCGACTTCGATACCCGCGCCCGCCGCGTCGATCACGCCGCCGCGGAACGTGCGGCGCGCGAGCTGCTGCGTGCGGTCGGCGCAGATGTCGATGCCGCGGCGTTCGAGGAGACGCCTCGCCGGATGGCCGACGCCTATACCGAGCTGCTGACGCCGCAGCCGTTTCGGGCGACCACTTTTCCCAACGACGACGGCTATGACGAGCTGATCGTCGCGCGGGCGATTCCGTTCCACTCGCTCTGCATGCATCATCTGTTGCCGTTCCACGGGGTGGCTCACGTCGGCTACCTGCCTGCCGAGCGGATCATCGGCCTGAGCAAGCTCGGCCGCGTCGTCGAGTTCTTCAGCCGCGATCTGCAGATCCAGGAACGGCTGACCACTCAGATCGCCGACTGGCTTCAGCTCCAGCTCGAACCGAAGGGCGTCGGGGTCGTTCTGGAGGCCGAGCATCTCTGCATGTCGCTGCGTGGCGTGCAGAAGCTCGGCGCCAAGACCGTGACCTCGGCTCTGCGCGGGCTCGCCCGCGAAGACCCCCGCACTCGCCAGGAGTTCCTGGCCCTGACCACGAGGACATCCCATGACCAGTGACCAGACCCACGTCATCGTCGGCGCCAGCCTCGCCGGCGCCAAGGCCGCCGAGACGCTCCGCCAGGAGGGCTTCGACGGGCGCGTCGTGCTGGTCGGCACGGAGGACGAGCGCCCCTACGAGCGGCCGCCGCTTTCAAAGGACTACCTGCGCGGTGAGGTGGGGCGCGAGAAGGTCTACGTCCACGACGAGGCGTTCTATGCCGAGCGGGAGATCGAGCTGATGCTCGGCCGGACGGCCGTGAGTCTGAACACCTCGGGCAAAGAGGTGGTCATCGACGATGGCGAGCGCCTGCGCTATGACCGGCTGCTCCTCACCACCGGCGCCGAGCCGCGACGCCTTTCGATTCCCGGGGCAGAGCTCGACGGAGTCCTGTACCTGCGCACGGTCCAGGACTCGGACGCTCTACGCGAACGGCTCGACCGCGGCGGCGCGCTGGTAGTGATCGGCGCAGGCTGGATCGGCGCCGAGGTCGCGGCCTCGGCTCGTCAGCGCGGCCTTGAGGTCACCGTCCTCGATCCGCTCGCGGTCCCGCTCGAGCGGGTGCTCGGGGCCGAGGTCGGCGCCGTCTACCGCGACATTCACGCCGGCCACGGCACGGAGATGCTGATGGGAAGGGGGGTCGAGGCCTTCGAGGGCCATAGGGCGGTCGAGCGCGTCCGCACCAGCGACGGGCGCGAACTGGAGTGCGACTTCGTCGTGGTGGGAGTCGGTGTGCAGCCGCGCACCGGGCTCGCCGCCCAGGCCGGCATCGCGGTCGACAACGGCATCCTGGTCGATGAGCACCTTGAGACCAGTGCGCCCGGCGTGTTCGCCGCGGGGGACGTTGCCAATGCCCACCATCCCTTCTACGGCGAACGGATCCGCGTCGAGCACTGGGCCAATGCGCTCAACCAGGGGCCCGCCGCGGCCCGCGCAATGCTCGGCAAGGAGAGCACCTACGATCGCCTGCCGTACTTCTTCTCCGATCAGTACGACGTCGGCATGGAGTACTCGGGCTTCGCTCGCACGTGGGACCGGGTCGTCTTCCGCGGCGATCCCGCCAAGCGGGAGTTCGTCGCCTTCTGGCTGGTAGAGGACCGCGTCGTGGCGGGCATGAACGTCAACGTGTGGGACGTCACGGACCCGATCCAGCGCCTCATACGCGAACGCGTGCCCGTCGATGAGCGGCGCCTGGCCGACCCCGACGTGCCGCTCGACCAGCTCGCCGCCGGCGCGCGAGGAGGTGTGGCATGAACCGCCTCCAAGCGCTGCATGCCACCGGTGTCTCGATCTGGCTGGACACCCTCTCGCGCGAGGTCGGGAGCGCCTCGACCATGGTGCTCATGGCGAACTCCTCACCGTGGTTGAAATGGAGACCCCGCCAGGCGGGCGGGGTCTCCAGGGAACCGGCGCATACGGGCTCAGGTAGACGCCACGACCACGTGCTTGACCTCCGCCATGTAGCGCCCGGCGGCGTCGGAGGCCTCATCCGGGGTGCTCCCGCTCTGGCGGGCGTCCATGTATGCCGCGTACCAGTCCCACCAGTCGTGCGGCGGGGCGACCGCCTCGAACGAGCCGTGACGCTCGGCCGTCTCGTGCAGCAGATCTGCCAGCGAGGCGACGTCCATCTCAGTCCTCCCACTCCCGGCCGGGGAGCCGGGTCGTGACCTCCTGGAGCAGCCAGCCGTTGCCGTCCGGGTCGCTGAACGACGCGAGCGCGAAGTACGAGCGCCCTGGTGCCGACTCGAGGCCCGGGGGCCGCTGCTCGAACACCTCGCTGACGTCGACACCGCGGCTGATGAGATCGGCCCGGGCGGCGTCGATGTCCTCGACCACAAGTTCCAAACGCTGAAGCGGAGCCAGGCTCGGCTGTGGTGATGCCCTTGCCGAAGTGGATCGAGCACTGCGAGTGGGGCGGAGTGAACTGCACCCCCCGGAAGTCGTCGCCCGCGGCAAAGTCGGCGTCCAGCCGCCATCCGAGGCTCTGATAGAAGCTCTTTGCCCGATCGACATCGGAGACGGGCAACGTCACGACCTCGAGCTTCATGTCGATGGTCCCCACTTCCGAGACCTCCGTCGAGGTATCGGTGCTCGCGCCGGTGCTGCTCATATTGACCTCCGTCCGGTCAGGGGCGCCATAAACAGGGCGACGCCGGGCTCACCGACCCGAGCAGCGCGCCAACCACGGCCAGAGCGTCGACACCGCGGGGCTTGGCTGCGGGAGTCAGTACGAGCACGCCTTCCTGGTCGCCCCTCGGTCGATCCCCGACCAAGGACGCTCCCCTTGGGATGCGGACCCACTCTCCCCTAATCCGGGGGAGAAAGTCAAGATGTGCTCGCGGCCCGTGTGTGGGCACAGGGAGGACCGACAGATTCGCCCTCTACCTGAGCGCGGAATGGCGCCCGCGCCTCCGCTCTCCTCCAAGACAGAGCTAGAAGGTGCCGAAGGAGACGCCGGCGCGGGTCGCGATATCTCCGACGCCGAAGCCGCGATATCCGCGCGCCGCGAGCAGCTCTGTCACCGCCGCAAGCAGTCGCTCCCGTTGCGCTTGGGTGATCTGTTCGCGCGTGAGCTTGTGGCGTCCATGAGGTAGGACGTCCGGCAGCGTGAAGAACAGACCGTCGTGCACACACTCGGCGCCGGCCTCTTGGGGAACGGGCTCCACGGGCGCCGGACGACTGTCCTCCTGGGTCCTTCTCGGCTGCTGAACACCCACCGGCTCAGGGGCGGATTCTCGTCACCGTGTCCGCTTCGAAGTTGGCGACCCAAAGGGAGCCCGCCCCCGACGCGATGCCGAGCGGCGCTTTTCCGACAGCGATCGGGTCGCCGACCGGCTCGCCCGACTTGGGGTCGATCCGGCTTACGGAGTTGTCGAACTCGTTCACAACCCAGGCGAGGCCCCCACCGATGGCGATCTCTTTGGGGCGATCTCCAACCCTGATCGGGGTGCCGACCGGCTCGCCCGAGGCGGGGTCGAGGCGGGTGATTGTGTCGTCGTCCGTATTGGAGACCCAGACGTAGCCCAGCCCTTCGGCCACCGCGCGCGCGTTTTTGCCGACGGCGATCGGCTCGCCGATCACTTCCGCGGTCGAGCGATCGATGCGTGTCACGGTCCGGTCGCCGCTGTTCGCCACCCAGACGACTTTCTTCCCGACGGACACGCCGATCGGCCTCGCTCCCACGCGGATCGGCTCTCCGACCACTGTCGCAGAGGCCCGGTCGATGCGTGTCACCGTCCCATCGCCGCTGTTCGCGACCCACACGAACCGATCTGCGAGCGCGATACCCTCGGGCTGCGCGCCCACCGAAACCGTCGTTGACGCTCCCTGCGTCCTCTCGGTCTCGATCCGCGTCACGGTCCCGTCGTCGGTGTTGGTTACCCACACGACACCGTCCGCGGCGGCCACGCCATCGGGGTTGCGGCCCACCGGCACCGGGTCGCCGGTTGCCTTGTTGGTCGTTGCGTCAATCGGGGTGAGCGTGTCCCCCCGGGCGTTTGCGACCCAGACGATCTCGCCGTCCGCGGCCAGACCGTCCGGGCCATCGCCCGCCGGGATCTCGGCGACCACCTTCGGCGCGGCCGGGGTCTCGGCCGGCTCGTCGGCGGGCTCCTCGACGGGAACCGTCTGCTCGCCGGCCTTGGTCGCGGCGTCCTTGCCCTCGTCCCCGCCGAATGCCCCCGTCAGCCCGATCACGCCCGCGACGGCGCCAACGGCGAGCACCGATGCCAGGCCTATCGCCCCTCGGCGGTGCCCGCGGGCGGCAGGGGCGGCCGGGACCGCGGCCGGACGGTCACCGGCGGTTGGTGAAGGAGCAGGCACGTCCGGTCTGCCGTCGGCGGGCGTGCCGGGCCGCGCGCTCGTCGGTGAGGGTGCCTGAAACGTCCTAGCCGGGGCTGCAGCGGGTTCGGTGGGGCCGGCGGCGGGCATCGTCGGCCCCGGAGCTTCGGTATCCGGAGACTCTTGCCCACCACGTCGAACGGTGGCCGGTGCCGCCGCGCCCGTCGCGAGGCTCTGTTCATGCAGTGTCGGGTCCACGCCGGCCAGCGCGGCGCCGGCGGCGCGAGCGAGGTCCCCAGCGGAGGGGTAGCGCTCATTCGGCTCCTTCGCGAGCGCCCTGCGCACCACCTCATCGAGTGCCGGCGGAGCCCCCGGGGCGCCCTCGACCACACGCGGCGGCGGATCGGCGAGATGCGCATAGATCGTGGCCACCTCGCTGTCTCGCTCGTAGGGCGTGTGCCCGGTGAGCGAGTGGTACAGAAGGCAGCCGAGCGAATACACGTCGGCGCGCGCGTCGGCGCGCTCACCCTTGATCTGCTCGGGCGGCATGTAGTCGATCGTGCCCATGAACTGGCCCGTCCCCGTGAGCCCTGCCGCCGAGGTGGTGCGCTTCGTCAGGCCGAAGTCAGTGAGATAGGCGTGCTCCCTCGCCTCGGCGGCGAGCAGCACGTTCGCGGGCTTCACGTCGCGGTGAACAAGCCCATGCCGGTGCGCGGCGTCGAGCGCGGCGCCGATTTGCTCGACGATCGTGATGGCGCGGGCGGGGTCCAGGCGGCCTTCGCGAATTATCAGCGAGCGCAGATCTGTGCCCTCGACCCAGCGCATGCTGATGAAGAGGAGCCCATCGGCTTCGCCAGCCTCGTATACGGGAATCACGTTCGGGTGCTCGATGGACGCCCCAAGCTGCGACTCGCGTCTGAAGCGCTCCCGGAACGTCCTGTCGTCGGCGAGCTGCGGCACGATCAGCTTCAGAGCCACCTGCCGGTCGAGCGCGACTTGGCTCGCGCGATAGACGACGCCCATGCCCCCCTCCCCTGCGACCCCTTCGATCCGGTAGCCGGCAAAAACCGAGCCGGTCTGGAGGTGAGCCCTCGAAGAGCTCATGCGCCTCGGTCGCAGTTCGGCTCGGACGCCCAACCAGCCGCGCTGTTCAGTCGCGCCATGAGTCCGTTATAGCGGGGCGGACGCGAGAGACTGGTTCCAGCCACATCGAGTGGTACGTTGACAAGCGTCAGGATCCAAGCATCGCGGTCATGGCGACCTCGACCTCAACGTCCGGTCGAAAGCATGCCGGCCTCAGCCCTCGGTTGGCGGGAAAGACCCGAGACGCAGGAGGTAAGGCATGGCACGGCGCGATACCACTCGAGGCGCGAGGCGGGGTACTCCAACTGGGTCCACCTCGGCCGGGGCGCGGCCCAATTCGAACCGGCTGAGGCGATCCTCTCGTCGCGTTACACCCGGAGCCAGCCAGAGGTTCGTCGCGGCGACCGAGCAACGGGACGGACGGGCACCTGTGGTCTCGGTCATGGGTGAGGTCGACCTCGCGACGGCCTTGGCGCTGGAGCAGACGCTTCTCGGAGCGGTCGAGGACGGGACGGGTGAGGTGATCGTCGACTTGACGGGCTGCAGCTTTCTCGACTCCCGAGGGCTCAGGGCCTTGATAGCCACCAGGGCGCGTCTCGAGCGCTCGAATCGACGGCTGGCGCTCGTCCTGTCGAATCCGAGCGTGTTGAGGATCTTCCAGATCACCCGGTGCGACCGGCTATTCGAGATCTACCCCTCGTTACGTGCGGCCGTCCGCCCGGCGGCATGCACCGCAACAGCCTTCGTACCGGCGGGCTCGGCCAGTTAGTCGGGGTACGTCCAGCCGATTGCCTCGTTCGGGATGCCGATCGACGCGTGCGTGTGGACGAACCTCCAGCCTCCGTCCTCTTGGTGAAAAACGGCGCTCCAACGCGGAGACACGTGCCTTCCGTCCGGCATCGTGATCGTGAGGCTCGTTGTGGCCCAGCCCACCGTGCCCTCACTGAAGGCCTCGGTTTCGGTGGGCGCGAACCTGGCCTGGCCGCCGGCCCCCTCGACCTCTCCGCGCAGGAACTCCGCGACGGCAGTGCCGCCGCTGAAGCGCTCGCCGGGGTCGCTGCCGATCAGGCGCGTTCCCTCCCCCGGCGAAACGAGCGCGTCCACGAGCGTCGCGTCACCCCTCGTCGCGGCCTCGAACCAGGCCCGGACGAGGTCCTCCAACTCAGCTGATCTCCGCATCACTCGCCCCTCCGAGATTCTCAGTGCCGCTGCGTGCGTGAGATATCCGATCTGCGGGGCGCGGTCAACTGGAACGCACGTCCATGGGCCCGACTCCCGCGCTCGCTGAGCGCTCCGCGTACCGTTCCGGGCTCCGCCCCGTGGACGCCTTCATAAGCCACTCGTCGATGAACCGTGCCCGTGCTGGGCGTCTCGAGAGCGCGCTCGAGGCGGACGGCCTCGAGGTGTGGCTCGACGACTCCGAGATCCGCGTTGGCGTCCTCCTCGGTGAGGAGCTCCAGAGCTCGATTCGCGGCTGCCGGGTCTTCGTGCTGCTCTGGTCCCGCGCGGCCTCGCGGTCGCGCTGGGTGAACTCGGAGTGGTTGATGGCGCTGCACCAGGGCGTGTTCATCCTGCCGTGCACGCTTGACAAGACGCCGCTGCCGCAATGCCTTCAGAACAGCGTCTATCTGAACGTGCCGCGCGTGGACGCGCGCGTCGTCGCGCGGCTCTCGCGGGCGATTCGCGAAGCCGGTGAGGGACCCAACCCGCTGGCGCCGGTAATGCGGGCCGAATCGGCCGAGCTGCACGAGGCGATCGGCACCATCGCCCACGGGCAGCAGGCAATGACCGACCGCCTTGGCGCCGGAAGCCCCGGGGAGGCGGCTGAGCTGCAGGCGCTCGTCGATGAGGCGCAAGAGCGGGCCCAGCAGGTGTGGCCGCTCGATCCCATGATCGTCAACCTCGCCGGCTACCACCTGAAGAACGCCTACCTGCTGAAGCACTGGGATGCGGTCCAAGCCGGGCGCGCGCCGCCGGACGACCTGCTCCGGCAGGCCGAAGAGCGCTTCTTCGAGACGCTCTTCATCGATCCTCACGACCCCTCGCCCTTAAACGGCCTAGGCAGCATCCTGATGCTCCAGCGCGACCTGGACGCGGCCGAGTTCTTCATCCTTGCCGCGCTCCGAGCCGCAAAGCAGCGCGGCATGAAGGATTACCCGGCAGCCGAGGAGGACCTTCTGACGGTACGCCGCTTCAAGCGGGGGTGAGCCGGGCCTTGTCGCACTAGTTGGGTAGCGTGGGCCGATGTCGCGCACCGGGATCCCGTCCGGTCTCGCCCAGCACGCGCCGCATAACGCCATGGATGATCCCGGCGAGATCGCCCACTTCCATGACCGCTGCAGCGACCTCATGCGCGCGCTGCTGCACGCGCTGGCCGACGCGCCCGATCGGCCCCGCAGCTTCCCGCAGGTCGAGGACGAGCTGGGATGGCCGCGCCGCCGGATCGCGTCCGTACTCGGCGGCGTCGCCCACCTGCGCCACACCGAGTTCGGCGGCCGCCGCCCCTACCGCTTCCTTGACGAGCACCAGTCGGCGTCCGGCCGTTGGGAGATGTGGATGGATGCCGCCCAGGCGCAGGCGGTGAATGCTGCGCGGCGCCAGTAGCGGGAACTCAACCGCGAGCCCCGGGCGAGCGCTTGCCCACTCGCCGGTTCAGTCGGTTCCCCAGGGGTTGTCGATCACGAAGCGCCAGGTACCGTCTGTCTGACGACGCAGGACATCCGCGTTCCTTGCCGCCAGCCGCACCGGTTCGCCGTCTGGTCCCGTGCCGTCGAATGACCACACGCCGATCACGAGGGCCAGGTCGTCTACCTCGAGGACTTGTGTCACCTCGATGTCGAGCTTGCCCTTCATCGAGATGAAGCCGGTCAGGGCTTCGCGGACGCCGGGTGCGCCGTGAGCGAGGCTCCCGGGCTGGGTTGCGAATGCTGCCTCGCTCTCGTAGAGCGGCATGAGACTTTCGAGATTCCCGGAGTTGATTCCAATGACGATCGATTCGAGCACCTGCTCAGGCGTAGCGTTGGACACGCCGTCCTCGAGCTCGAGCTGGGATGCGAAGGCGGTGGACATTTGGAACTCCTTTCGTCATACGACGATGTATGATGATTAGTACGCGGCGCAGCATACGCCCGACTCCGCTTTCTGTCAAGATCGTCATACAACCGTGTCTGCTGAAAAGACAACCAGCCGGCGTTACGAGCTCCGCAAGCGCGCCGACACGATGGAGGCGACGCGCCGGCGCATCACCGAGGCGGCCGTCGAGCTGCACGGCAGCGTCGGCCCGGCGCGCACGACGATCACCGCGATCGCCGAGCGCGCGGGCGTGCAGCGCCAGACCGTCTACCGCCACTTCCCGACCGAGGACGATCTCTTCACGGCGTGCTCGCAGCACTTCTACGAAGGCGACCGCTGGCCGGATCCCGAGCGCTGGCGGGCGATCGCCGACCCCGCCGAGCGGCTCGCCGCCGCTCTCGACGAGCTCTACGCCTACTACGAGCGCAACGAGTCGTTGTGGACCCACGTCCTGCGCGACGAGACGCTCGTGGCGTCGGTCGCGTCGGCGCTCACGGGGTTCTGGGCGTACCTCGACGCGGCCGCCGACGCGCTCGCGGCCGGCTGGGGCGCGCGCGGCGGCCGCCGCCGCGTCCTCCTCGCCGCGGCGCGCCACGCCGTCGACTTCCACACCTGGCGCTCGCTCGCCCGCGACGGCGGGGTCAGCCGGACCGCGGTAGTGGAGCTGGCCTCGGCGATGGTCAGCCGCGCGAGCGGTCCCTGAGCGCCAACCTCCGGTCCAGCCCGACACGCGCGTGCAGGCACGCCAGCCGTCTCCTCGGACTCGGACGCGGCGGCGAGCGCGGGTCGACAACCTGCGCATCTCGCCCATCAAAGACCCGCATCAGCAACGGTCGGCTAGGCTCGCCCCCGCCCACGCCACGACAGGAGGACTTGCCCATGAGCGCAGACGCAAACGTCGAGACCGTCAAGGCCATCTACCAGGCGTTCGGGAGTGGTGATGTGGCCGCGATCCTCGACTCGTGCACCGATGACGTGGACTGGGCGTCTGAGGCCGCGGGCGACGACGCGCCGTGGTGGGGTCAGCGGAACGGGAAGGAGGCCGTGACCGGCTTCTTCACCGGGATCGCCGGCGCGATCGAGGTGACCGAATTCACGCCGCTCAGCTTCGCCGCCAACGACACGGAGGTCATGGTTTTCCTGCGGTTCGGCAGCCGCAACATCGCGACGGGCAAGGAGGCGGCCATGAATCTGCATCACTACTGGCGCTTCCGCGACGGCAAGGTGGAGTACTACCGCGGCTCGGAGGACACCCAGCTCACAGCGTCGACGATCGCCGGCTGAAGCCTGGGGTTTGCCCAGTCCGGCGGGCCTTCGCGTCGATGTCGTGCGAATGGAGTCTGAAACGATCGGCCTATGGATCTTGGGATCCACCTGCCGCTGATGCAGTTCGGAGGCCAGGCGCTTTCGCTTGGGCGGCTCGAGCAGGCGGTTGACGCCGCTCGGGACTGCGGGCTCGCGGCAGTCTCCGCCAACGACCATTTCGTCTTCTCGACGCCTTGGCTCGACGGGCCGACCGCGTTGGCGAGCGTGATCGAGCGGACGGGCGACATGACTCTGGCCACGACAGTCTCGCTCGCCGTTCTCCGGGGGCCGGTACCGCTGGCAAAGACGCTGGCCGCGCTCGATGTGCTCTCCGAAGGCCGACTGATCGCCGGCCTTGGACCTGGTTCGTCCAAACGCGACTACGATGCCCTGGGCGTCCCGTTCGACGAGCGCTGGAAGCGGTTCGATGAGGCGATTGCAACGCTGCGAGCGCTGCTCGAGGGAAGGCCTTGTCCAGGGCCGGCGCGCTACTACCGCGTGCACTCGGATGTCGAACTCGCGCCGGCTCCTCGACACGGGCGCGGCATACCTCTGTGGATCGGCAGCTGGGGCTCGAACGCCGGACTGCGTAGGGTCGCGCGTGCCGGAGACGGCTGGCTCGCCTCTGCCTACAACACGACGCCGGACCGCTTCGCCGAAGCTCGTGACCGCCTGGCACGCGAGCTCGAAGGCCGCGGCCGCGACGCGGACGGCTTTCCCAATGCCCTGGCCACGATGTGGACCTGGGTCGCCAAAGATCGCGCCGAGGGCGATCGAGTCCTGAGCGACGTCCTAGCCCCCACTCTTAACCGAGATCCCGATGAGCTTCGAGGCCAGCTTTGCATCGGCCCGGCTGAGCACTGCGCGGCTCTTCTCTCCGATTACGCCGCGGCGGGATGCCACCGCGTCTACCTTTGGCCGTTGGGCGACGAACGACGGCAGATCGAGTTGGTGGCGAGCGAGGTGGCTCCCCGGATAGAGCGCCCCTGACACCGCTTCTTGGGGCTCGTCGGTGTCTGTGGCGGATGTAGTGTCGTTGACTATGGAGTTGACGGTCCGCCGCTGCGCCGAGCGCCTTGGGGGTTGTGTGGTGGCGCTGCTTGTGGCGCTTGGTTGCGTGCTGGTGCTGGCCCTGTCGGGCTGCAGCCGATCGTCTGGGGCAAGCGGCCCGCCCGTGCGGGAGCGATCGACGTCGATCGGTGAGCGCGCGGCCGTGCCGTCGGCTGGGAGCTCGACGTACACGTTGATGCAGATGAACCTGTGCCTGTCCGGTCTGGCCGGCTGCTACGGCAAGGCTGCATACCCGGCCGTGGTGGAGGAGGCGGTGGCCCGGATCCGTGAAGCGGGCCCGGACGCGGTCACCTTCAACGAGGCCTGCCGGAGTGACATCGCCCGGATTGCCCGGCGGACCGGTTACCAGCTGCGCTTCTCGAGGGTGATCTACCGCGGCGAGCGCCTACGCTGCGTTCGACCGGGCGGCCGCGGACTCTTCGGTGACGCGGTGCTCACCGAGGCAGCCATCGAGAGCAGCGACAGCCAAGCCTTCGAGGCACAAGCCGGCATCGAGCGGCGCCGCTGGCTGTGCGTCACCACCCGAGTCGACGTCGACGTGTGCACCGCCCACCTGAACACGCGCTCGACGGTTGAGGTCGCCGGAAACGACGCGCAGTGCGTCGAGCTCGCGGCGCTGCTTGCGCGTCGCGCGGCCGCACGCACCGTCGCCTTCGGCGGTGACGTCAACCGTCGCCACTCCTGCGCCCCCGCCGGCCTCTGGACCCGCACCGACCGGTCCGCCGAGCAGGCCCCCGGACTCCAGCACGTCTACGGAAGCGGCGCGCTCCGCTCGCCCTCGGCGCAGGTGGTGCCGGCCACCCACACCGACCACGACGTCCTGCTGGTCCGCGCGCACCTCACCGCATCCGACTAGACGCACCCCCAGGGCAGCACTGCTGCCGTAGGGACGTCTACGGCGCAGCCGCGGGGCGCAGGGAGCCGCCGTTTCCTCCGGCATACCGAGCGTCGTCGAGGATCGGCGATGGCCTGAAGCCCTTGACGATCAGGTAGATCGCAAACGCCGCCTCGAAGGCGGCCTCGGGCGCCGAGAAGAGGGCGTGCAGGCCGTCCTGCTCGTAGGCGCCGAACAGGACCGCGATCGCCGACACGAAGATCAGCGGACCGCCGATCACGCCCAGCATCGCGAGCCGTGGCGGCATCAAACCAGTGCGGTACATCAGCCAGCCGAGCAGGATGCCGTTGACGCCGACGCAGAATCCCGGCCCGAACAGGAACGTCCAGTCGTGGATCGCGACCAGGGTCTGGCCCGCGATGTCGAGCGAGGTTCCGTCCGCGCCGATGGACGCGGCCAGGTCGTCGCGCAGGGTGACGACGGAGAGCAGGCTGATCGCGCCGACCCCGATGATCGTCGCCTCGATTGTGCGCGAGGCGACGTAGCTGAGCGAGAGGGTTTCGCTGTATCGCCTGAGGATCGGAAACATCACGACCGCCGTGCCGACGTTGCCGATCATCAGGAAGATCTCGAGCAGGGCGCCCAGCGTGACGCGGGCGTCGTCGCCGGCGCCGAGGATGTAGTCGGTGTCGTTGAGCCG
>CAVXKC010000009.1:0-472214 GCA_963762265.1 uncultured Thermoleophilaceae bacterium
GCGGCGGCCTAGATCGGGCCCGCCAAGGCCCTGCCATTTTCAGCCCGCGCCGATTTCGAGCCGACGCCGCCCGCCGGGGGGTTTCCGCGACAGCCTCGTCACAAAGCAGGCGTCACCACCGAGACGGGTGGCGTCCCAAAGCTGCTGTAGCTTGGCCGCGGCTCGGTTGCCTTTCGCGGTCAGTCCAGGCGGCTGCCACAGCGCCCCCGCTGCTCCCCGATCTGGGAGTCACGCGACGACCGGCGTGCGAGTCCAGCGCGTGCGGGATCACCCGCGTCCAGCTCGAGTGGTCTGTCAAGGGACGCTTGGGTAGAGTCGCAGTTGGTCCGAGCTGGGGCGCTCGTGATGCTGCTCATCCAACGGGGACGGAAAGGACTGGCTGGTTGTGACCGACGCAACCGATGCCGGCATCGTTCGGCTATCTGGCGAAGGCGAGACCACCTCGCTCTTCGGCGACACCTACGTGGTCAAAGCGGCCGGCGAGGAGACCGGTGGGGCGCTCGGCGTGATCGAGGCAGCCCTCGGTCCTCACAGCGGTGGGACGCCACTACACATCAACACGCTGGAGGATGAGAACTACTACGTGATCGAGGGAACGCTCACCTTTCGGCTGGGCGAGCGAAACCTCGAAGCAGCCGCGGGAAGCTTCGTGCACATTCCGAAAGGCGTCGTACACACCCACTGGAACGCCACCGCTGCGCCCGTTCGGTTGCTCGGTTTCCCCACTCCGGCCGGCTTCGAGACGTTCTTCGCCGATCTCGCCGAGCTGATGGCGAGCATGCCCCCCGGCCCGTCGGACATGAGCCGGGTAGCGGAGGTCTACGAGAAGTACGGTCTGCGAGTGGTCGGGCCGCCGCCAAGCAGCCAGAACTGATCAACGGCCACTGAGCCCAAAGGTGGCGGAGTTGTCCGGGATACGGCGGCGCGAGATGCCCGCTTGGGACCAGGAGGAGAAGCCGCCGCGTACCGCTACCCGCTACTTCTTTCGGCGCGACAGTTGACGGTCGCGCTTGCGAGCAGAGCATGAGAATTGCGCTTCCCGGTCGAGGCGAGGGTCCAGCGGCCGTGGACCATTGGGTTATGAGTTGCCGGCCGGCGACGGGATGCGTACCCGTGCCGTCCTTGGCGGTGTCATTCTCGCAAGCGATGAACGCGGGAGCACCCACCCCAGGATTGGTGGCGCGCGGTTGTGCCGAGGCGGCCGGCGCTGTTGTCAACGCGTTGTCAGAGAGGCGGTCGGACAGCTTCGCGAGAACTGACGAAGACAAGAATGGGCCTGCGTTTGCAGGCCCTTTCGATGCGCCCAGGGAGACTCGAACTCCCACCCCGCATAAGCAGGACAAGGCCCTCAACCTTGCCGTCGGGTTGTCAGGCCCTCCGAGCCGCCCTTCTCCTGGCAGTCCGTTCCCCAGTGGAGATGATCGGGACTCATCTGACGGTGCGTTCGTTGTCAGAGTGTTGTCAGGCCGGAGTGGTGCTCGCCTCACGCCCGGGGAGGTTGCAGGGAGGCGGACCGGTTCGAAGTCACCAGCGTGCGGCTCACACCGAGAGAGGGCCCTCGTTGCTGGTCGGCGTAGCCAGCGCCGACGCCGCTTGTCCCGGCTCATGCGGCGCTCCTGCCCGCGGGGGCCGCATCAGTGCGCTTTCATGCCATCAACACTCTGGTCCGTTCGGCAGCGCTGTCGCTTCGCGCCGAGAGCGGGCGCCAACTCGGCGCGGACGCAGACGACCGCGTGTCGTCCCCTGCGAGAGCGCGCAACGCCACGGCGGAGACGCTCGCTTCATGGGAAACCAACACTCTCGCGGCATCGCGCTCGCCGCGTCCCCACGCCTTGGGTGAGCATCAGGCAGCCGGCGTGGCCGACCTTGTAGCTGTGCGGGGTGTCGCGGGGGCCGGACGCGTAGTCCCCCGCGCTCGCCTCCATCGGCGCGTCGCCGACCTGGAGCCCGACAAGACGATGCCGAGCGAGATCTCGGCCTTATGCCGGTCAAGCTCCCCCAGCCCGTGACGCACGGATGCGCTGCGGACGGTGGCGCGAACATCCCGACTTCGCCGCGCTCGAGGCCGCGCCTGGGCCAGGGCTCAGGACAGCTCGTCAGGGCTCCGCCCGGCGCGAGCGGCGGGCTTGACCGAGGAAGAGCCGCCCGTCTCGCGTCGGCGTGACTACCGCGCTACCTCCACTGGACAGGAGAGTGGGTGAGAGCAGTGGTTCTGAAGCCAGGGGCCGCGTCGTCGTCGAGGCGGAGTCGACCGAGCACCGTCCGCACGGTGGCGTTATCGAGGAGGTCGTCCGTGAGGAGCCGCCTCGCTATCGGATCCGCTGGGACGACGGGCGCGAGAGCACCTACTCGCCGGCCGCCGGCGCGCTGCGCAAGGCCGAGTCCACCAAGACCGGGTAGCGGGCGAGCCCGCTAAGCGACCGGCTGGCTGCCGGCCACCGAGGCGCGCTGGATGTTGGTGGGCTCGGCGCAGCAGAACCATGCCTCGGTGAGCCGCGGGCGCGGCTCGACGTCGCCAAGGTCGGCGGGGTCGGCTGAATGCCTTCCTGCGGCATCGGCCACCGCCCGATACAGGGTCCGAAACGTCGACACGCTGTCGACCTCCGCCGCGACATCGGCCTCGACGATTTCGGCGAGCTCGGCGTGGAGGCGATCCAGCTGCGGATCCCCGGCTTGCCAGTCATACGTGAGGCGGTCGCGATCGTAGTCCTGCAGGTGCGGTGTGATCTCGGGGCGATCGAGCAGCAGCGAGCCCTTGGGCACGAGCAGACGGATCGTGTACTGGATCGGATCCACGTTCCCCACCATCTCGTTGGCAATCACGAAATCGAGGATCTCGAGGATGTCCTGCGGTGTCGCCCAGGGCGTGAACGGCAACCACGACGGCCGGATCTCGATCCCATGCTCGCGCAGCAAGGCCACCGCCTGGGCGGCCTCGTCGGCGGTGTGACCCTTGTCGAGATAGGTGAGGATCTCGGCGTTGAGGGACTCGAACGCCGAGATCACGAAGAGGCACCCATATTCGCTGAGCTCGGGCCAGACCTGACGATGCTCGAGGATGTGCTCGACCTTGGTCGTGCAGTCGAAGGTGACCTCGGGAAAGTGGCGGTGAAGCTCGCGCGCCACTTGCAGGGAATGCTTGACGCCGTTTAGGAAGTCCGGGTCGCCGAAAGTGATATGGCGCGCCCCCGCCGCCACCAGCTGGGCGATATCCGCCATCACCACGGAGCTCCCGACGATCCGGATCCGGCCGTCGTAGGCGACGGGCACCGGGCAGTGCCGGCACTTGTGCACGCAGCCGTGGCTGGCCTCGACGTACCCCGCGAGCTGCTCCTCGCCATCGCGCTCCAACCGCGCATAGCGCTCGAGGGGCGGCAGCTGCCCTCGGCTCGGGGTGTGAAACTCGTGGCGCCCCAGGTCAATCGAGCTGGTTGCCGGTCGCAGAGCCGGCGAGTCGCCGAGCGCCTCAACCCACTCCACCAGCTCCGACTCGTACTCGCCGGCGATCAGCCGGTCGACCAGTCCACCGATCGTCGGGTCGTCACTGACCGCGGCGTAGAGACCGTAGAAACAGATCGGCAACCGCGGCCGGCTCGCTCGAATTTGCGCGCCGGCGCCAATCGCCAGTCGCATCGCGGTGTGCATCGGAACGGAGACGCCGACCGCCTCGGCCCAGCCGATCTTGTCTCGATCAAGCTGCTCGACGGAGAGATCGATGCACCGAACTCGATGCCCGGCGACCTCCAGAGCGGCCGCCGGCGAGGCCAGGTGCAACGGCTGATGACCAAGCTCGTAGGTGGAGATCAGCAGGACGCGCATCGCTGCGGGAGCCTAGCCCCGCGCCGCCGCGGGCTCCGACGGCTCGCCGGCCGCGGGCTCGCCGATGTCGATCTCGAGCCGCTCGTGCGCCGTTCGCAGTGCGTGCTCGACCTGCGCGGGCGTCTCGCCGCGGGCAAACAGGAAACCGAGATAGCGATCGCCCTCCGGCAGGGGGCGGACGGGACGGTCGCGGCCGATCGAGATCTCGAGCCCCGCGATGCCCGGCACCGCGCGCGCCTCGTCCTGGCCGCGCACCTCCCGCAGTACGCCGGCGCGGGGGATCGGCAGCATCATCACGCCCGAGGCCGCCGCCTCGCGGCGGAGGTCGCCGAGCGGCAGCCCGAGCGCGTGGCGCAGGATCACCTCCTCGAGGCTCACACCGACGCCGAAGCGCAGCGAGCGCGAGCACAGCCCGCCGATCGAGCGTGCGGCGAGCTCGAGCATCCACACCTGCCGGCCGTGCACGCGCAGCTCGGCGTGGACGGGCCCCTCGCGCAGCCCGAGCGCCGCGCAGGCATCCGCGGTCGTGCGAACGATGGCCGCGACGATCCCGGCCGGCAGCCGCGACGGCGTGGTGAAGATCGTCTCCTCGAAGTAGGGGCCCTCGAGCGGGTCCGGCTTGTCGAAGACCGCGAGCGGCTCGAGCGCGCCGGCGCGCAGGAGACCCTCAAGGGCGACCTCGGCGCCCGGCACGTAGCGCTCGATTAAGAGCGGCCCCTCCGGGTCCTCCCCGGCCTCGGTGAGGATCGCGCGAACCCGCGCCGCCGCCGCCGCCGCGGCCCGCGGATCGTCCGCCCGGATCACGCCGCGGCTCGCCGACAGCGAGAGCGGCTTTACGACGCACGGAAGCCCGACCTCGGCGGCGACCGCCGCCGAGTCGTCGCTCGGGCCGACCGTGCGGTGCTCGGGCTGCGGCACTCCGGCGGCGGCGAGCGCGCGCCGCATCGCCGCCTTGTCGCGGGTCGCGGCGGCGGCCTCCGGCGGGTTGCCGGGGAGGCCCAGCCGCTCGGCCGCGAGCGCGGCCACGCGCACTCCCTGGTCGTCAACGGCGACCACCGCGTCGAGCCGCCTCTCCTCCGCCACCGCCGCGATCGCTTCCACGGCCGCCGCCGGCCGGCGCAGGTCGAGCGTCAGCTGGCTGTCGCCCGTCGACACGAGCCGCCGCTCGGACGCCACCACGACCTCGACGCCGAGCGCCCGGGCGGCGGCGAGGAAGTCGGCCGCCCGGTAGCTGGCCGTCGGCAGCAGGAGGAGCACGCGAGCCACGCCGGTAGCATAGGTCCGGGCCTATGAGCGCCGACGATCAGACCTCCGCCGAGCCGATGCTCGCCATGAGCGACGCCGCCTACGACAAGGTCATGGGCTTCCTGCTCCAAGAGGCGGAGCCCGAGCACCAGGCGATGTGGCTCGAGGTGACGGGCACCTCAGCCAACCAGTGGACCTGCAGCATGGCGCTCAAGCCGCTCGACGCGGCGGCGCCCTACGACGCCGTCGTCCGCCACCGCGACCTCGCGATCGTGGTCCCGGAGCGCGACTTCGACAAGGTCCGGGGCGCCACGATCGACTGGCTGGACGACCCCTTCGGCGGCGGCGGCCTGCGCGTAGACAACCCCAACACGCCGAGCCCAGCGATCGGCGCGCCACCGCCCGCCGACCTGAGCGGCGACGTGCCCCAGCGCGTGATCCAGGTACTCGACCAGCAGGTGAACCCGACGATCGCCGCGCACGGCGGCGCCGCAGAGCTCGTGGCGGTCGAGCAGGAAACCGCCTACCTCAGGCTGGGTGGCGGCTGTCAGGGCTGCGCGATGGCCACCGTCACGCTCAGCCAGGGGATCGAGACGGCCATCATCCAGGCCGTGCCGGAGATCACAAGCGTGGTCGATGTGACCGACCACCAGAGCGGCACGAACCCCTACTTCGAGGCCGCCAAGAAGTAGGACGCAGCCAACCCCGGCGCGGCTACCAGCCGCCGCGCATGGACCGTCGCCAGGAGCAGGTCTCGATCGAGACCGACGGCTACCGCACCAACCCCCTCCGTCTGCGGCATCGCCGTTAGCGCGGAAGGCGTGGGGAGAGCAGCCGCGCGTCGCCGGCGCGGCTCTTGTCGTCCAGGTAACGCATCGTCGTGTTTACGTCGGCGTGGCCCATCCACGCCCGGACCGGGACGATCGAGGCATAGTTGATCGACTACTCGCGCGCCAAGGACGCGATGTTCGCCCACACCGACACGGAGTTGTCGCCGTGGTGGGTCGTGCAAGCCGACGACAAGCGCCGCGCGCGGCTGAACACCATCACGCACCTGCTCGCGACCCTTCCCTACGAGTGCCAGGCGCCGGCGCAGCTAGCCCTCCCGCCGCGCCAGAGCGACGAGGGCTACGAGCGCCCGCCGCGGGAGACCCCGTGGTTCGTGCCAGAGGAATACTGAGAACAGCGGCGCGCCGGACGGTCAGGCGCGCGGAGCCGCCGCGGCGTGGAGCCGCTCGGCGACGACTTTAGGGGGGCCGGTCCCGTCCACCTCGCGGAGCAGGCCGCGCTCGCTGTAATGCGCGATCAGCGGCTCGGAGTCTTGGTGATAGACGGCAAGTCGCCGCCGGATCGTCGCCGGAGAGTCGTCCTCGCGTTGAATCAGGCGAACGCCGTCGACGTCGCAGAGCTGCGCGCGCGCGGGCGGCTCGTGCTCCAGGTGGTACACCCGGGCACACGCCGGACACGTGCGCCGGCCGGCGAGGCGGTCAACGACGGCGTCGTCGGGCAACGAAATCGCAAGCGCCGCGGTGAGCCGGCGGCCAAGTGCGTTGAGCGCAACGGCGAGCGCCTCCGCCTGGGGCACGGTCCGAGGGTAGCCGTCGGCGATGAAGCCGCCTCGCGCGTCGGGCGCCCGTAAGCGCCGGCTCATCAGCCCGACGATTACCCGTTCGGGCACCAGCTCGCCACGTGACATGAAGTCCCGCGCCTGCTCGCCGAGTGCACTGCCGTCCTCGACCGCGTGCCGAAGCAAGTCGCCGCTCGACACCCAAGGCACTCCAAGCGCCTCGCCCAAGAGCCGACCTTGGGTCCCCTTGCCCGCCCCGGGCGGACCCATCAGCAGCAGGTTGAGTTCAGTCACGGGTCGATTTCCCTACCCCGCCACCTGGCCCGTGGCTCCTCGCCATCTCATCCTCGTGCATGCTGGGGCTTGGAGCCCCGGACGTCAACGTCCACCCGCAGCCGCAATACCCTGAGCTCTTCCGATCACACCCCGGCCGCCGTGCCCCTTTGGGCGATATGCAGCAGTTAGTCCGGTATCGCGGAGACTCCTGTTTGTCGTCCGAAGCGGTCACGAGGCGACTTCGCACGGTGCGATCGATTGGCTGTGAATGCGATCGCGACATCGTTCAAGAGCCGGTTGCCTTCTCGTGGTGGAGGCAGCCGCCGAGCACGTAGACGTTGCTCTGGTGGCGGAGCACGCGACTGAAGTCGTGGTGTCCCCGGTTCGAGTCCGGGTCTCGCCATTCGAGAACCGCCTGCTATCGCGGAACTCCTCGCAGCGCCGTGGAGCGGAGAAATGCGTGGCACGAGAGACTCGCCCGCCGGCGCCGACTGGATTACGATCGCGAGTGTGGTGCTCGAGCCGCGTGCCGAGAACGGGCTCCGGGACGTTCGCGTCGCGATCGTCGGCGCGGGATTCGGCGGCATCGGCACCGCGATCAGGCTGCGCGAGGCTGGATACGAGGACCTCGTGATTCTCGAGCGCGACGACGGGCTCGGCGGGACGTGGTGGGCGAACACATACCCGGGCTGTGCGTGCGACGTCGCGGCGCACCTGTACTCGTTCTCGTTCGCGCTGAACCCGGACTGGAGCCGCTTCTTCGCTCCGCAGGCCGAGATCCTCGACTACCTCCGGCGCGTCGCGCGCGACCGCGGGATCGAGCCCCTGATCAGGTTCGGCACGGAGGTGACGGGGGCGAGGTGGGACGAGCACGCGAGCCGCTGGCGCGTGGAGACCGATCGCGGGGCCTTCTCGGCGCAGGTGCTGGTGTCCGCCGCTGGCGGCCTCACCGAGCCGAAGCTGCCCGCCGTGCCCGGTCTCGACAGCTTCGCCGGGGCGATGTTCCACTCTGCGCGGTGGGACCACGGGCACGACCTGAGCGGCGAGCGCGTGGGCGTGATCGGGACCGGGTCGACGGCGTCGCAGATCGTCCCCGAGGTTCAAAAGCACGCCGCGCGGCTGACCGTCTTCCAGCGCAGCCCCGGGTGGGTGCTCCCCCGCCTGGACCATCCGCACAGCGACCTCCAGAAGCTGCTGCTGCGCCGGTTCCCGGCGCTGCAGCGCGCGATCCGGTCCGCCATCTACTACAACAACGAGCTCCTCATCCTCGGCCTCGTCCGGCGCCCGCGGCTGCTGGCCGGGCTCGAGCGCCTCGCGCTCGGCTACCTGAAGCGGCAGGTTCCGGACGCGGAGATCCGCGCGAAGCTGACCCCCGACTACCGGATCGGCTGCAAGCGGATCATCATCAGCAGCGACTTCCTCGGGACGTTCATGAAGCCCAACGTCGAGCTCGTGACCGAGGGGATCCGGGAGATCGTGCCGGACGGCATCGTCACGCAGGACGGCCGCAAGATCGAGTTGGACACGATCGTCTTCGCCACCGGGTTCGACGTCATGAACCCGCCGCACTTCCGCCACGTCGTCGGCCGCGGCGGGCGGAGCATCCGCGACGTCTGGGACGAGGACGGCATCCGCGCCTACCTCGGGACCGTGATCCCCGGGTTCCCCAACCACTTCGTCCTGCTGGGCCCGAACACCGCGAGCGGCAACAACTCCGCGCTGCAGCCGATCGAGGCGCAGATCGGGTTCGCGATCGACGCGCTGCGCGCGATGGACGCGCGGGGCGCGACGGCGGTCGACGTGCGCCGGGACGTCATGGAGCGCTTCGACGACGAGATCCAGCGGCGGCTCGCCCCGACCGTCTGGAACAGCGGCGGCTGTCACTCGTGGTACGTGGGCCCCGACGGGCGGAACTTCACGATCTGGCCCGCGTTCGCCAACGAGTACAAGCGGCGGCTCGCGCGGTTCGACCCGGCCGAGTTCGAGCTGACGAGCGCACCGGTCGCAGTGGCCATGGGCTGATCCCCCGCACACATACACTTGATCCGTGAGCGCCAAGGGCATCACCACGAGCTGGTTCGGCAGGTCGCCAACGACCTGTGCGCCCGCTACGGCCTCGACGACGAGGGCATGCGCGCGCTGGGCTCGCGGCTCGCGGACTCCACCGGCGCGCCCAGCGCCGAGAACATCGAGTTCGCGAAGCGCTTTACCAAGGAGCACCGAGAGACGTTCGACCGGCTCGCCAAGTAGGGCGGCCCAAATGCCGCCGCGCTGGTAGCCGTCCCTCGAGGACTACATCGAGTCGCGGCATACCTGCTCGGCGCCGACCGGGCAGCCATCACTGCGCTTCCACGACTGCCGCTCGCCGCTCTCGATCGATGCCACGATCGCATTCCTAGCCAAGCGATCGCACCCTCGGGAAGCCGACTCGTGCCCGCTCCGGACGAGCAGGAGAAGCCGCCGCGTACCGCTAGCTCGCTCCTGCTTTCGGCGCGACAGTTGACAGTCGCGCTGCGAGCAGAGCATGAGCATTGCGATTCCCTGTCGAAGCGACGTCAGGGGGCCGCTGACAGTTCGCTATCGGAGTTATCAGCCGGCCACCGGGATGGTGTACCCGTGCCGTCCTCGGCGGTGTCATCCTCGCAAGCGATGAACCACAGGAGCACCCACCCCACGATTCGTGGCGCGAGCTTGTGCCGAGGCGGCTGGCGCTGTTGTCAATGCGTTGCCATCGGAGCGCTCGGACACCTTCGCGCGAGCTGACAAAAAACAAAACTGGGCCTGCGTTTGGAGGCTCTTTCGATGCGCCCAGGGAGACTCGAACTCCCACCCCGCATAAGCAGGACAAGGCCCTCAACCTTGGCGGCGGGGTCGTCAAGCGCTCCGAGCCGCCCTTCTCCTGGCAGTCCGTTCCCCGTTGGAGATGATCGGGACTCATCTGACGGTGCGTTCGTTGTCAGAGTGTTGTCAGGCCGGAGTGGTGCTCGCCTCACGCCCGGGGAAGGTTGCAGGGTGGTGGACCGGTTCGAAGTCACCGGCGTGCGGCTCACACCGAGAGAGGGCCCTCGTCGCTGGTCGGCGTAGCCAGCACCGACGCGGCTGATCGAGGCTCCATGCCGCGCTCCTGCCCGTGGGGGGCCGCATCAGTGCGCTTTCATGCCATCAACGCTCTGGTCCGTTCGGCAGCGCTGTCGCTTCGCGCGAAAGCGGGCGCCAACTCGGCGGGGACGCAGACGACTGCGTGTCCGGAGCGGACGTCTGACGCCGAGGCTCGCCGACGCTCGCTTGCGGCACGGAAGGAGGAGCGAGCCGCGGCTGCGCGGGATGACCGTCGCAGTGCCCGAGTTGCATGGAAGGCACTCGTCTCGCTGTCGGCCGCCCAACTGTCGGTGTCAGGCGAAAAGGAGGAGCGGGGCGTGCGACGGAGGCGGCCGACTCGCCGAGCTGTCGAGTTGCATGTCGGATGATCGCGTGCCTGCTCGCGATCAGTTGGCTAGAAGCCGAGAGCTTCGAACGCTGCCTCGCGGCGCTCGTCCTCCTCGTAGCGGAAGCGGTCCGGGCTCACGCCGCGGCCCTCGGCGAGCTCGAGCGCGATCCGCTGGACGACGACGGTGAGCGGGAATACCGATAGCGCCTCGCCGAGCTCGCGCTGCCGGAAGCGGGCGACCTTCGCGCCCCCGACCTCGACCGCGGCGGCGATCGCCTCCGTGCGGTCGGCCATCGGGCCGCCGCCGTCGAGCACGACGAGCGTGTCCTGCTCGTCGAGCGCGACGCTGGGGCCGTGGAAGAACTGCTCGGAGGAGAGCCCCTCGGCGGCGACGTAGGACGCCTCGCGGATCTTCAGCGCGCCCTCCTGCGCGGTCCAGCCGTTCGGGCCGGCGCCGATCAGCTCGACGAGCCGCGCCGGGACGCCGATCAGCGGGCCGGCGAGGTCGAGCACGGCGGCGACGCGCTCGGGGATGTCCTGCAGCGGGCCGAGCTGCGCGCCGAGCGCGGTCGCGATCTGCGCCAGCCGCGCGAGCGCCCCGGTGTGACTGGCGGTGTAGGCGTACGACGCCTCGGCGGCGACGGTCTCCAGCTCGCCGCCGTTGCCGATCCCGGAGATGTGCAGCGTCTCCGCTCCCGCCTCGCGCGCCCGCTCGAGCATCGTCATCGAGTAGCCGGTGCCGCCGGTGTGGCTCAGGACGATTACGCCCTCCTCGGGCGAGATCGCGCGGCCGTAGGGCGCGACGTCGGCGGCGTGCACGGGCGCGGCCTCCACGCCGGCCTCGCGCAGCATCCACGCGCCGTGGTGCGCGGCGTGCCAGCTCGTCCCGATCCCGACGAGCACCAGCCTGCGCCCCTTCAGCCGCCTCGCGGCCTCCTCGGCCGGACCCGTCTCGGCGAGCAGACGAGCGAGCTCGTCCGGCTGCGAAATCATGGCCTCGCGCATCTTCGACATAGCGCAACCTCTCTCTTCCTGGCGTGACCCAGTAGCGGTTGTTGTGGGCGATTCGTCGCAACCGGTCGGGATGCGCCTGATGCCATTGCGGCCCGGCGGCTCGGTCATCCTGGCGCCGCCCCGGCGTGGTCCTGGAGGCCGGCGGTGCTCGCGAGAGCTTGCTGAAGGTCTGCCCACAGGTCTTCGACGTGTTCGCAGCCGACGCTGCCGCGGAGCAGATCGTCGGGCACGATGCCGCGCTCGGCGGGGTAGCGGGCGCGGCGCTCGAGCGTCGTCTCGACGCCTCCGAGGCTGGTGGCGTGCGTGAGGACGGTGACGGCGTCGACGAGCGCGTCGGCGCGTGCGGCGCCGCCGCGCACGCGGAAGGTGAGCATGAACCCGGAGCCGGCGAGCGTGTCGCGGCTGCGCTGATGCTGCGGATGGGACGCCAGGCCCGGGTAACGCACCTCGCAGACCTCGGAATGGTCGGCAAGGCGCTCGGCCAGCACGCCGGCGTTGTGCTGGGCGCGCTCCAGCCGCAACGGCAGCGTGCGCAGGCCGCGCAGGCACAGGAAGGCTTCGAGCGCCCCGGGTGTCGCGCCACCCAGCTCCCGCGCCTCGCGCAACGCGGCGACGTGCCTCTCGTCGGCGGCGACGACGGCGCCGAGCAGCAGATCGGAGTGGCCGCCCATCGCCTTGGTCGCACTGTGCACGACGACGTCGGCGCCGAGCTTCAGCGGGCGCTGCAACAGCGGCGTGGCGAACGTGTTGTCGACCACGCACAGCATCCCGCGCTCGCGCGCAGCGGCGCACAGACACGGCAGGTCGGCGATGCCGAGCAGCGGATTGGTGGGCGACTCCAGCCACAGCACGTCCGCGCCGTCGCAGGCAGCAATCACGGCGTCGGTGTCCGTGATGTCGACGAGCCGCACCGCGGCGCGCCCAGCATCCTGCAGCCGCACCAAGGACCGGCGGACGTCCATGTAGGCCACGGTCGGCGCGACGACCACCGCGCCGGCGCGAAACAGGCCGATCGCCGCTGTCGCCGCCGCCATCCCAGACGAGAACGTCAGCGCTCGGCCCCCCTCGAGGGCGCCGATCACCTCCTCCAGCGCCGCCCATGGTGCGTGACCGTCGCGCGCATACCCCGCCACGCCGCCCGCCTGCAACGCCGAGGCGGGAGTGATCGGCACGTTCAACGGCCCATCTGCGACCGCCGCCGGCCGGCCGAGATTGATCACGACGGTCTCCGGACGCAGCGCGACCTCCTCGGCCTCGCCTTCGAACGTCCTCTTTGTCATAGGACAAAATGCTACCGTAAATTCAATGTCTCTGGAGAGCACGCTGATCGAGGGCGCCAGCGCTGCCGACATCGTCGCCAGCGTGCGCTCGCTGGTGGCCCGCGGCGCGCTGGAGGACGGGACCGTGTTGCCGCCGGTTCGCGTGCTGGCCGAGCGGCTCGCGCTGAACCGGAATACCGTGGCCGCGGCCTATCGCCAGCTGGCCGAGCGTGGTGTCGTCGAGGGCCGCGGACGCGGTGGGACGGTGATCGCCTCGTCCGGGCGCCTCCGCGGCGAAGGCGCCCGGTCGCCCATCCCGGCCGTCGATCTGGCCGGGGGCAATCCGGCTCCCGAGCTGCTGCCCGACCTCCGGGCCGCGTTTGCTGCGGTGGCCTACGACCCGCCGCTGTACGGCGCGCCCGCGGTGCTGCCGGCACTTCGCGAGCGCGCCGAGGATCTCTTCTCCGGACACGTCGATGAGCCGTACGGCTTGTCCGTGACGCACGGAGCGCTCGACGCGATCGAGCGCCTGCTGGGAACGGCCCTGGTCCGGGGCGACTTGGTCGCCGTGGAGGACCCCGGCTACCTGGCGAGCACCGGCATCGTGACGGCGATGGGCTTTCGGCCCGTCGGCGTCCGCCTCGACCAGCGAGGCATGGACCCCGTCGCGCTCGAGGCCGCCCTCGAGGACGGCGCACGGGCGGTGGTGTGCACGTCGCGCGCGCAGAACCCGACCGGCGCGAGCATGGACGCCGAGCGAGCAGCGGCACTCCGGCATGTCCTGCAGGCCTATCCGGAGGTGTTCGTGATCGAGGACGACCACCTGTCGCTGGTGGCCGGCTCGGAATACGAGCGAGCCCGCTCGCCCCGCACGGCCCGGTGGGCGCTGGTGCGCTCGATGGCCAAGGTGCTCGGTCCGGACCTGCGCGTCGCCGTGGTCGCCAGCGATCCGAGCACCGAGGACCAGTTGCGGCGGCGCCTCGTCGCCGGCGTCAACTGGGTCAGCCATCTCCTCCAGGCCACGGCGGCCGCACTGGTCGCCGACCCCACCACCCCGCCCCGCCTGGCCGAAGCGCGTGCGACGTACGCGCGGCGAGCGGCACGCCTCGAAGCCGAGCTGCGCCGCCACGGCATTACGCCAGCGGGACCCGGCGACGGCTTCAACGTCTGGGTGCCGTTGGCCGGGGACGAGGCGTTCGTCGTCGACGAGCTGTCCCGACGGGGGTGGCAGGTCCGCCCGGGCAGCGCCTATGCCGTCGACCCTGCTCATGGTCAACCGGCGCTGCGTGTCACGACGTCGACGATGTCGGCGCACGACGCGGCGCGCTTCGCCGAGGCCCTGGCCGACGTCCTTCAGCCGGAGCGCTCGGGCTGATGTTTGCGGGACTGAGCGCCTTCCCGCTCACGCCGATGGACGAGCGCGGCATCGACGAAGCGGCGTTCGTCCGCCTGGTCGCGCGGCTCGCCGAGGCGGGCGTCGACTCGATCGGCGCGCTGGGGAGCACGGGCAACTACGCGTACCTGCAGCGCGAGGAGCGCTCACGCGTCGCGCGCCTTGCCGTCAGCGCGGCCGGCGGGACACCGGTCATGGTGGGCGTCGGCGCCGTGCGCACGAGGCACGTGCTCGAGCTGGCCGAGGATGCGCAGGACGCCGGCGCCGCCGCGCTGCTGCTGGCGCCGGTCTCCTACCAGCCGCTGCACGCCGACGAGGTGTTCGATCTCTACGCGGAGGTCGACCGGCACGTCTCGGTGCCGCTGTGCGTCTACGACAACCCCGGCACGACTCGCTTCGCGTTCAGCGACGAGCTCTACCGGAACGTCGCGCGCCTGGCGAACGTGCAGGCGATCAAGACCCCCGCTCCGCCGACCGGTGAGGCCGCCGCGCGCATCCCGCAGCTGCGCGAGCTCATCGGCGCGGCCGCGGTCGTGGGTGTCAGCGGGGACTCGCTCGCCGGCGCGTCGCTGCTCGCGGGCGCCCCAATGTGGTTCAGCGTGATCGGAGGGCTGCTGCCGGAAGCCGCGCTCACCATCACCCACGCCGCGCAAGCGGGCGACGTGAGGCAGGCGACCGGGGCGTCGGACCGGCTCCGCGGGTTCTGGGAACTCTTCGAGACGTACGGCAGCCTGCGAGTCGTGGCCACCGCGGCCGCCGAGCTCGGCCTCACGCACGAGGTCAACCTGCCGCGCCCGCTGCGCCCGCTCGATGACGCAGGCCGCCATCGGCTCGAGCAAGTCCTCGCGACGGTTCCCGTGCCCAGATGACAGCCGGACTGCTTCTGCTCACTCCAACGAAGGAAGGCCAACCATGCGCGCAGTGACGCCGGCCCCGTCAGGCAGCCGGATGCAGCGCTCCGTCGCAGCCGGTCTCGCGGCGATCCTGGAGATCGACGCCAGTGAGGTTCCGTGCCGGACGAGCGGCACCCGGAGCCGTGGACGGTCTGGGCGCAATGGCTCGCGCTGCGTGGGCTCGGGCTCGTCCCGATCGCCGAGCCCGGCCGCTTCAACTGGCCCGGTCCTTGGCTGGCGCTGCTCACCGCCGTCGACGGAGACGGCTGTGTCGGTGCGGTGGCGTTCGGGTCGCCACCTGGCATCGCGTGGAAGCCGTTGGACGGCCCGGAGACCTTCGACGCCGTGCAAGCCGGATACGCGATCGCGCCGGCCGACGTCGCGCTGTGGAGCCCTTCGAGCGTCGCCGCGCCGCGCCTCGCCGGTCGAGTCGAGGCCATCGTCATCGCCCCGGAAGCCGAGGCGCCCATGGTCCGAGTCGACAGCGCCGTCGCGCGAGCCGAGCGCGGACTCGAGGGTGACCGGTACTTCGAAAAGCGCGGCACGTTCTCCAACGTCCATGGCCGCGGGTACGACCTCACACTCATCGAAGCCGAGGTGCTCGACACCCTCGAACTCCCGACCGGCCGGCTCGCTCCCGAAGAGGCCCGCAGAAACGTGCTCACCCGCGGGATCGACCTCAACGCGCTCGTCGGCAAGCCGTTCACCATCGGCGACGTCCAGTGCCTCGGGCAGCGGCTGTGCGAGCCATGCGCGCACCTCGAACGCCTGACCGCGAACGCGGGAAAACCCGGCACACTGCGAGCACTCATCCACAAGGGAGGCCTACGCGCCGACCTACTCAGCGACGGCGAGATCCGCGTCGGCGACGAAATCACAGCCCGCTGACCGCAGCCACCGTTGACGGACGGGCACCCGCC
Organism: uncultured Thermoleophilaceae bacterium; assembly: GCA_963762265.1. GTDB lineage: Bacteria > Actinomycetota > Thermoleophilia > Solirubrobacterales > Thermoleophilaceae > JACVRW01. Next base: position 15,814 of record CAVXKC010000009.1, read on the forward strand.
CTCACATGCCGCGCCTAACAAGTTCCGGGGGGCGTAACGCCTGACTGTTGCTGTGAGCATGCGAGCGTCTCGGCTCGGCCGCCAGAGACGCCTGTTGGGGACGATCAGGGGGAGTCCGACCCGCCCGCCGAGTCGTGGCCGCTTTCGTCCGCGAGTGCGATCGTCCGCGCCCGGCCTTACGACGCGTTCACAAGTCGTCCAACGCGAGCGTGACGGACGGGCGGTGCAACACAGGCGCTCGCTGCTCCACGACTGCAGGCATCGTCTGCCCGATGCCCAGGCCGACATGAGGGGCACCGCCCGGCGCTAACCCATGGACGACAGCGAGATCGTCGAGCAGCTTCAAGGCCGTCTCCACGCCCCGGGCGAGGAGTTGATCGGACAGGTCGCGGTCGGTCAGCGCCCTGGACGAGCTGGAGGGTGCCGACCATCAGTCCGAAGAGCGTGAGCGCGTCGGTTCGCGCCGCGTCGGCGTCCGTCGGGTCCAGGCGGGCCGCGATGTCGTCGGCGGTGGCGAGGACTTCGTCGGTGAAGACATCCTCTGGTGGCGGCGGGGCGGCGGACGATCTCGTCGAGCAGCGCGGCGGAGGGGCAGCCGTCGGCGCTCTGGTCGCGGTGCTCGGGGGAGAGGTAGGCGCGGATGAGCGATTCGAGCCCGGCGCGATCGGAGGGCGCGGCGTCGAAGCTCTCGCGTTGAACTCGCAGCTGCTCGGCGAGGACGTTGGCGACGAGATCCTCCTTGGAGGCGAAGTGGGCGTAGAAGGCGCCGTTGGTCAGGCCGGCATCGGACATCACGGCGGCGACGCCGGCGCCGTCGATGCCGTCTTGTTTGAAGCGCCGTCCGGCCGCTTCGAGGATGCGTTGTCTGGTCGCCTGCTTTTGGTCCTTGGGGTAGCGCATCGCGAACCTCTCTCGTCGAACTGCTCTCGATCGTGCTGGGACCTACACGCGTCCCGCTATTGCATTATGCCCGTACTATTGTATTATGATCGTAATGCAATCGAGAGAAGGAGTGGCTCATGGCACTCGGGACAGATCGGGTAGCGCTTGTGACGGGAGCGTCGGCGGGGATCGGTGAGGCGGCCGCGCGTGCGCTGCGTCGGCGCCGGGATTCACCGTGTACGGGACGAGCCGCAAGGCGGCCGCCGGGGAGAAGCGGGACGGAGTGGTGTTCCTGCCGCTCGACGTCACCGACGATGCGTCGGTGGCCGGTGCGGTGCGCGAGGTGCTCGAGCGATCCGGCCGCATCGACGTCCTGGTCAACAACGCGGGCGTCGGCTCATCCGGTGCCAGCGAGGAGAGCTCCGTCGCCCAGGACCGGATCGTCTTCGACGTCAACGTCTTCGGCCTCATCCGCATGACCAAGGCCGTCCTGCCCCACATGCGCGCGCAGGGGAGCGGACGCGTCATCAACATGTCGTCGGTCGGCGGATTCGCGCCCCAGCCCTTCATGGCCAGCTATGTCGCGTCCAAGCACGCGGTCGAGGGCTACTCCGAGTCCGTGGACCACGAGGTTCGCGAGCACGGCGTCCGGGTTCTGCTCGTCGAGCCCTTCAACACGAGCACCGGCTTCGACGCGAGCGTGGTGCGGGGTGAGAACCCACTGCCGGTCTACGAGCGAGGACGGCAGACCTTCGAAGCCATCCTGGCGGAGGGGATGAAGACCGGGGACGACCCCGCCGTGATCGCCAAGGTGATCGTCGCGGCGGCCACCGACCCAAAACCGAAGCTGCGCTACACCGCAGGCTCGGGGGCCGGCCGCGTCAGCATGCTCCGCCGCCTCGTCCCCGCCCGGATCTTCGACAAGCAGATCCGCAAGACCAACCAACTCGCCGCCTCGTAATGCAACCACGAGACACACAAGGAGCGTCAGCAATGACGACGGTCGAGGCACCGACGGGTGCGGCTTTGAACACGACGTGGAAGACCGCGCCGACGCAGACCATCAACGCCGGCGGCGTGGAGTTCGCCTACCGTCAGCTCGGCCCGAGCACGGGGGTGCCGGTGGTCTTCCTCACCCACCTGGCCGCGGTCCTGGACAACTGGGACCCCCGAGTCGTGGACGGCATCGCCGCCAAGCATCGGGTCATCGCCTTCGACAACCGCGGTGTCGGCGCCTCCAGCGGGTCCACGCCGACGACCATCGAGGAGATGGCGAGGGACGCCGTGACGTTCATCCGGGCCCTCGGCTTCGATCAGGTCGACCTGTTCGGGTTCTCGATGGGCGGCATGATCGCCCAGGTGATCGCGCAGCAGCAGCCGCAGCTCGTGCGCAAGATGATCCTCGCCGGAACCGGCCCCGCGGGCGGCGAAGGCATCGACAAGGTGACCCGCATCTCCTACCTCGACACCGCGCGAGGACTGCTCACCCGCCAGGACCCCAAGCAGTTCCTGTTCTTCACCAGGACGCCCGAACGGGCGCCGAGCCGGCAAGGAGTTCCTGGCACGGCTGGAGGAACGCACGAACGACCGCGACAAGGCCATCTCCGTGCGCTCATTCCGCGCCCAGCTCAAGGCCATCCACCGATGGGGTCAGCAGCAGCCCGCCGACCTCTCGAGCATCCACCAGCCGGTGCTCGTCATGAACGGCGAGAGCGACAAGATGGTGCCCACCAAGAACACCGTCGACCTCGACCGACGACTCCCGAACAGCCAGCTCGTCGTCTATCCCGACGCCGGGCACGGCGGCGTGTTCCAGTTCCACGAGGACTTCGTCAAGCGGGCTCTCGAGTTCCTCAGAGGGAACGTCATGAAGGCATTCGTCGTCGAGCACTACGGCAAGGACGGACTGCGCGCCGCCGACGTACCCGAGCCCGAGGTCGGCGACGGTGACGTGCTGGTCAAGGTGAGCGCCGCCGGCATCAACCCGCTGGACAAGATGGTCCGCAACGGCGAGTTCAAGCGGCTGCTGAAGTACCGGACCCCGTTCGTGCTCGGCCACGACGTCGCCGGCGTGGTGACCAGGGTCGGCTCCGCCGTACGCGACTTCCAGGTCGGCGACGAGGTCTACGCCCGCCCCCGCGACCTGCGGATCGGGACCTTCGCGGAGTACATCGCGATCGACCAGGACGACGTCGCCCCCAAGCCAGCCTCGCTCACCCTGCACGAGGCGGCCGCGGTGCCGCTGGTGTCACTGGCCGCCTGGCAGGCCCTCGTCGACCGCGCCCACGTGCAAGCCCGGCCAGAAGGTCCTCGTCCACGCCGGCTCCGGCGGCCTGGGGTCGACCGTCATCCAGCTCGCCAAGCACCTCGGCGCCACGGTGGCGACGACCGCCCGCGGCGAGAACGCCGGAGCTGGTGCGCAGCCTCGGCGCCGACGTCGTCGTGGACTACACCAAGGAGGACTTCGCCGAGGTCCTCTCCGGCTACGACGTCGTGCTGGACTCGCGCGGCGGCGAGAACCTCGAGAAGTCCCTCACGGTCCTCAAGCCGGGCGGACAGGCGATCGGCGTCGACCGGCCCGCCGGACCCCGGGTTCGCCAAGCAGCTCGGGGCGCCGAAGTTCATCGGCGTCGTGATGGGGCTGCTGAGCCGCAAGGTCCGCAAGCAGGCGCGCAAGCTCGGCGTGAGCTACTCGTTTCTGTTCATGCAGGCCAACGGCGCCCAACTGCGCGAGCTCGCTGCCCTCTACGACGCCGGCCACCTCCGCCCCGTCATCGACAAGACGTTCCCGTTCGACCAGACCCTCGAGGCGCTGGCCTACGTCGAGCAGGGCCGCGCCAACGGCAAGGTCGTCATCACGCTCGACTGACAACACCGCCTGCCGCCCAACGCCTGCAACGGGTCCGATAGCGGAAGCGAATGGGCGGCAGTCGCAGACGACCGCCTTGGACGACGCATGAAAGTCAAGCCTTCGCTGGACTGATCTACCTCCTCTTTGCGAAGAGTTTCCGTGGGCGCCGGTGACGACGAGCTAAAGCGCAGGCGCTGGGGCTTTGTCCTGCCGCGCTGCTTGGTCGCTTGACGGCCCACGAGATGCGCGCCCCGGTGTCGCGCCGGCGCCCTTTCTCTTCGCCTGGGTGGCCTGCCAGTCGCGGACGCTGCGCCGATAGGCGGCCTCGGCCTGCTCGGCGAGCTCGCGCTCGGCCGTCGCGCATCCGCTGGCGGGTCACGAAGGTCCCGGTGCGGACGCCCTTGTGGCTCGGCGCGCCGGCGCGGATCTCGAGCAGGCGCAGCTTCTTCTCGGTCAGCGACGGCTGTCCGTAGGCGTAGTCCTCCTCGCGGGTGAGCAGGCACCAGAACAGGCAGGCGAGCTTGCGCGCCGCGGCGACGATCGCGACCTGGTGGCCGCGCCGTGCGCGCACCCGCGCGTAGAAGGCGCGGATCGGGCCCGGCTGGCGAACCGACCGACCAGGCCGCCTCGACCAGCGCGTGGCGGACGGCCCCCGAGCCCTGCTTCGAGATCCGCCCGTGGGTCGCGGGACCCGACCCCGACTGGCTCACCCGCGGGTCGAGTCCGAGGTAGCCGACCAGCTTGCGCGGGTTCTCGAAGCGGCCGATCTCGCCGATCGCTGCCATGAACGTCGCGGCGCAGATCACGTTGACGCCGGGGACCGTCATCAGCCGCCTGATCTCGTCGCTTTCGAGGGCGTCGGTAGCGATCAGGCGCTCGACCGCCTCGATCTCGGAGTCGAGGAACTCGATCTGGCGCAGCGCCGAGTCGACCGACTCGCGCTCCTCGACCGGGCAGCTCGAGCTCGGCGAGCCAGCGCCGGCCCTTCTTGCCGAACAGGTCGCTGAACGGCGACCGGCCGATCAGCTGGCGCATCAGCACCGCGTGGACCTGGTTCTTTGCCTTCGAGCGCGCCCCAGACGAGCTGACTGCGGCGCTGCAGGCGCCGGCGCATCACCTGGGTCTCGCGGTCGGGCATCCAGACCGCCTCGAGCTCGCCCGCGGCCAGCAGCTTGGCCAGGGTTCGCGCGTCGAGCCGGTCGGTCTTCGCCCGCGCTCCGCGGATCCCGGTGTCGGTCGGCGAGACGACGATCACCTCGGCGACGTGGGGCTCGATGATGCGCTTGATCTCCCAGGCGTTGCCGGTGACCTCGAGCGCGACTCGGTCGTCCGCTGCCGAGGCTCTCGGCGAACAGCTCGGATCTGCTCGGGCTTGGTCTCGATCCGCCCCGCGGAGCGGACCTCGCCTGCCTCTGCGATCGCCACCTCGCAGAATTCGAGGTGGACGTCCAACCCGATCGCTCTCACTTGCTCCTCCTCTCCTCCGATGACGGGGAGAACGAGTGGGCAAACGACATCGACGCATTCGCGCTCGGAGCGCAACCGGACAAGTCGCAGGGGCGGCCACTGAAAAGCACGGGCTCGGAGCCCATCGTCCAAACCGGCCTACCCATCTTGCGTTCTCCCAGGAAGCCCCTCTCCCGGTCGACCGACCGTATGGTCGGAGCCGGACGTCAACTTCCGGGGAAGATTTTCATCTCCCGAGCAGGAGAAGCCGCCGCGTACCGCTAGCTCGCTCCTGCTTTCGGCGCGACAGTTGACAGTCGCGCTGCGAGCAGAGCATGAGCATTGCGATTCCCTGTCGAAGCGACGTCAGGGGGCCGCTGACAGTTCGCTATCGGAGTTATCAGCCGGCCACCGGGATGGTGTACCCGTGCCGTCCTCGGCGGTGTCATCCTCGCAAGCGATGAACCACAGGAGCACCCACCCCACGATTCGTGGCGCGAGCTTGTGCCGAGGCGGCTGGCGCTGTTGTCAATGCGTTGCCATCGGAGCGCTCGGACACCTTCGCGCGAGCTGACAAAAAACAAAACTGGGCCTGCGTTTGGAGGCTCTTTCGATGCGCCCAGGGAGACTCGAACTCCCACCCCGCATAAGCAGGACAAGGCCCTCAACCTTGCCGCCAACGTAGTCAGCTCCTCCGAGCCGCCCCAGTGCTGGCCCCTCGTCCGCTGTCGGAGACGATCGGGATTCATCTGACGGGGCGTTTGTTGTCAGAGTGTTGTCAAGCTACGCCGCCCTTGGTGATCACGGCATCCCACGTGCTCCTTGGTGGCTCCGCCCCCGCCGGATCCGGAGAAGCCTGCTCCCCCTACCGCCATGAGAGGCTTCGTCGCTCCGGCCGCTCGACGAGCGGCCTTCAGTAGCTGAAGACCGTCGCGCCGTCGCCGATCCATTCCCACAGCGGCGTGGCGCCGGCCAGGCGGGCGTTGGTCACTAGGGCGGACTCGTTGAGTCCGCGGGCGTGGAAGCAGACGGGCTGACAAGTAGTTCGCCGCCTCCGTCGCGGTACTGCTCGAACAGTCTCTGGACGGGTGGGGCGCCGGCGGACTCGATGGCGTCGGCGTAGCCGGGCAGTCCGAGGCGGACGGCTTCCTTGGTGAGGAACATCGCTACGTCCTTGTCCTTGGTGAGCGCGGCGGTGGCGACGAGGAAGGCGACGGTCGCCTTGTCGGCGTCCTCGTGGCCGGTGGTGAGGTTGACAGCTGCTTTGTTTATGGCCATGGGTCTGCTCCTTCGTGTGAGGGTTGCTTCAGGGCGCTGATGGTTCTGGGGGCCCGCGCGTGGCGCTCGCGGCGGGGTCTGCGCCGGTTGTGGAGGGTTTCGGTGGCATGTCGATGAGCACCCAAGCGGCCGAGGCGGCGGTCAGCGCGGCGACGAGCGCGATCGCGCCGCCGTAGCCGAGTGCGTCGGCGGCGAGCCCGGCGATCAGCCCGCCGACGACGTAGCCCATGTCGCGCCAGAAGCGGTAGACGCCGACGACGGGCGCGCGCGCGACCGGCGTGACCGCGTCGGAGATCGCGGCGATCAGCGTCGGGTAGACGAGCGCCGTGCCGACGCCGAGCAGCACCGCGGCCGCGGCGGCTGTCGCGACCGTGCCGCCGCTGAGCGGCCAGCAGCGCGAGCGCGGCGGCCTGGACCAGCATGCCGGCGACGATCAGCGGCTTGCGGCCGACGCGGTCCGACCAGTGCCCGGTGGCGATCTGGCCGAGTCCCCAGACGGCGGGGTAGAGCGCGGCGACGAGGCCGATCTGGGACGACGCTCGCGCCGTGGGCGGCGAGGAAGAGCGGCACGAAGGCCCCAGGCGAGCGCGTCGTTGAGGTTGTTGACGAGGCCGGCCTGCGAGCAGGAGCGCAGCGCCGGCTCGCGGTAGCTCGCCCGGGCAAACGCGTCCCGTGAGCGGCGGCTCGCTGCGGTCCGGCCGGCGTGGTCGCGGGCCTGCTCGAGCGCGACGTGCCGCGCGGTGTCGCGCACGAACAGCAGCGAGAGCAGCAGGCGCGATCGACCGCGATCACGGCGCCGGCGACGACGAGCACGTCCGCGCGGCGCGAGCTCGGCGGCGAGCCAGCCGCTGACCGCCGCGGCGAGCGCGACGCCGCCGTACCCGGCCGCCTCGTTGAGGCCGAGGGCGAGCCCGCGGCGCTTGGGCCCGACGAGGTCGATCTTCATGACGACGGTCATCGACCAGGCGAGACCCTGGTTGACGCCGAGCAGGACGTTGGCGGCGACGATCCACCCCCAGCTCGGCGCGACCGCGATCAGCAGCGGCACGGGCAGCGCGATCGCCCAGCCGAGGATCAGCAGCCGCCGGCGCCCGCGCGCGCTGGCGCCAGCGCCCCGGCGCCGAGGTTGGTCAGCGCCTTGGCGAGCCCGAAGGCGACGATGAACGACAGCACCGCGGCGCTCGAGGTCAGCCCGAAGTCGTCCTCGCCGATCAGCGGCAGGGTCGAGCGCTCGAGGCCGACCATCGCGCCGACGAAGGCGTTGACGGCGACCAGCAGCGAGAACTGCGCGAGGTTCTCGCGCAGCCCGAGCCGAACGGCTCGGCGGTCACGCGACCTCGGCGAGCGACCGTCCGGCGCGGTTGGCGGCGACGATCTCGGCCTGCTGCTCGGGCGCCGGCGGGATGTCCCGCACGAGCGCCTCCACGAACGCGTCCTCGGAGTCGAACTGCAGCGCGCGGTTGTGGCGGCGCTCGAAGCCGATCGTGGAGGCCGGGTTGGCCGACAGGCCGCGCCCGCAGACCGAGCCGGAGTAGTGCGCCGGATAGAGCACGAGGTGGTCGGGCAGCGTCAGCAGCCGCTCGGTCAGCGAGCGGTACAGCGTGCGCGCCATCGCCTCGACGCTGTGCTCGCCGTGGGCGTGCAGGTCCGGGCGGCCGGCGTCGCCGACGAGCAGCGCGTCGCCGGTGAGCACGAGCCACGGCTCGTCGCCGCGCGTGTGGTCGGTGACCACGTAGGCGTGGTGGGCGCGCGCGTGGCCAGGCGTGGCGATCGCCTGCAGCTCGGTGTTGCCGAGCGTGACGACCTCGCCGTCGGCGAGCGGGTGATGGTCGAAGTCGACGCCCGGCGCCCTCCGGCAGGTAGGCGGTCGCGCCGGTGCGCTCGACCAGCTCGGGCAGCCCGGAGACGTGGTCGGCCTGCACGTGCGTCTCGAACACGGCGACGATCGGCACGCCCTGGGCCTCGGCGAGCGCGATGTACTCGTCGACCAGGTCGACGTGCGGGTCGACGACCGCGAACGCGCTGCGTGTCTTGCAGCCGAGCAGATACGAGGCGCACGCCGTCTCGTCGTTGAGCAGCTGTCGGAAGAACACGTCGGCCTCCAAGTGCATAGGATCAGGCTTGACAAGCTATCAAGTGATCTATTGAATAGCAACGGATGAGACTCGCGCCGAGTCGACGAAGGACGCGCTGTTCGAGGCGATCGCGCTGATGGGCAAGGCGTTCGCCAGCCCGCGCCGGCTCGAGCTGCTCGACCTGCTCGCCCAGGCGCCGCGCAGCGTCGACGAGCTCGCGCGCGCCAGCGGGCAGTCGACGCCGAACACCTCGCAGCACCTGCAGGCGCTGCACGCCGCCGGGCATGGTCACGCGCGCGCGCGAGGGCACGAGCGTGCGCTACGCGCTCGCCGGCGACGACGTGCTGCGCGCTGTGGCTGGCGCTGCGCGACGCGTCGGTCACGCGGCTGGCCGAGGTCGAGCGCGCCGCGCGCGACTACCTCGGCGACGACGTCGAGGCGATCGGCCGCGACGAGCTGATCGCGCCGCTGCGCCGGGGCGACGTCGTGCTCGTCGACGTGCGCCCGCGCGAGGAGTTCGAGGCCGGCCACATCGACGGCGCGCGCTCGATCCCGCTCGACGAGCTCGAGCGATCGGCTCGCCGAGCTGCCGCGCCGACCGCGAGGTCGTCGCCTACTGCCGCGGCCCGTTCTGCGCCTACGCCCACGAGGCGGTCCGCACGCCTGCACGCGGAGGGCCGCCCCGCGCGACGCCTCGAGGACGGCTGGCCGGAATGGCGCCTATCAAACGACGGAGACGGCCGCATGACGCACAGCGACTCGCCAACTCGACACCACCGAGCTCGAGCAGCGCGTCAAGAGCATGTACGAGGAGGTGGCGCTCGAGCCCGAGCGCGAGTTCCACTTCGAGACCGGCCGCGCGCTGGCCGAGCGGCTCGGCTACCCGCGCCGCCGACCTCGACCGCATCCCGCGCCGCGCGATCGACTCGTTCGCCGGCGTCGGCTACTTCCTCGACCTCGCGGCGATCGCACCCGGCGAGGCCGTGCTCGACCTCGGCAGCGGCTCGGGCACCGACAGCTTCCTCGCCGCGCTGCGACCGGGCCGACGGTCGCGTCATCGGCGTCGACATGACCGACGCGCAGCTCGCCAAGGCCCGGCGCCTCGCCGCCGAGGACGGCTTCGGCAACGTCGAGTTCCGCGACGGGCTACATCGAGCGTCCGCCCGTCGAGGACGGGACGTTCGACTGCGTGATCTCCAACGGCGTGATCAACCTCTCGCCCGACAAGCCGGCCGTGTTCGCCGCCGCGGCGCGCGCGCTGCGCCCGGGCGGGCGCCTGGCGCTGGCCGACATCGTCACCGCCGAGCAGCTGCCCGAGGGCGTGACCTGCGACGCCTCGCTCTGGGCGGCCTGCATCGGCGGCGCGATGCAGCGCGACGACTACCGCGCGGCGATCGAGGCCGCCGGCTTCGAGATCGAGAGCTGGCGCGAGAACAGCGAGTACCGCTTCGTCTCCGAGCGGGCCGACAACGCGACCAGCAAGTACGGCGTCACGAGCATCTCGCTGCTCGCCCTGCCGGCAGTGATCGACACGCGACTCACGCCGGCCTGCCGCGGGCGCAGCGTCGCGCATGCCCTGATCAGTCGCGGTGCAGCGAGCACCGTTCGCACGACCCCGAGCGCGCGCAGCAGCGCGAGGCCGTCGAACGCGCTCCAGTCCTCGACGATGCGGCCCTCGCCCAGGCGGCTGATCGTGATGCCCCACAGGCGCACGCGGCGACCGCGGTTGGACCCGGTCAGCACCCAGCGGCTTGCGACGCGATCGCCTTCGGCGACCTGATCGACGACTTCGAAGGCCGAGCTCGTCGAAGAGCAGCCGGTAGAGCTCGGTCGAGCGCCGCACGCCGTCGAGGCCGTGGTAGTCGATGCCGCCGACGTGGTCGGCGAAGTCCTCGGCATAGCACTGCGGTGCCAGGCTCCATGTCGCCGCGCGCGCAGACCTGCTCGAGCGCCGTGCGGGCGAGTTCGCGATTCGCCGCGAGGCCGGTCATGCCAGCCGCCATGCCGCGACCGTGCGCTCCAACCCGCGCAGCGAGACCTCGCGCGGATCATCCAGGGCAGTGCCCAGCCGCGGCGCCCGCAGCCGCCCGCGTCGCTGCGCTGACGAGAGCCTCGTTCGGCTCGGCTTGGTCCGCCAGGCGGGCGGCCACGTTGACGGAGCTGCCGTACCAGTCGCACCCTCGCATCACGGCCGGCCCGGTGTGCACACCGACGCGCACGGGAAGCAGATCCGGCCGCGTCCCGACCTGTTCGACGGCAGATGCGGCGAGAACGACGGCGGCCGCCGGGTCGGCGCCCAGATCATCACGCCATCGCCCATCGACTTGACCTGCGTGGCGCCGTGCTCGCGGCTCAGCGCGCACATCGTCCGGCGAAACTCCCGGGCCAGCTTCGCGGCGGCCTGGTCGCCGCGCTCCTCGGTCAGCGCCGTATAGCCGACGAGATCGGCAAACACAAACGTGGGGGACAGATGCCGCGCCATCCGGCGCCTGCGGCGCGTCGCCACGAACACGAGCAGCGCGAGCGCCGCAGTCCCGGCCAGATACCAGGCAAGCGTCGCGACCATCAATTTCTCCTACAGACTTGCAGAAACATGCGTATCTGTATATAACTACACCTAGGCATGAAACGCAAACGCAAGACGCAAGCCGAGCGACGCGCAGGAGACGCGCGACCACGTCCTCGCGGCAGCGGCAACGCGTGTTCGCCCGGCGTGGCTTCCACGCCACCAGCCTGGAGGCGATCGCCGATGAGGCCGGCTTCAGCCGCGGCGCCGTCTACTACAACTTCGCCGACAAGGAGGAGCTCTTTCTCGAGCTGCTCGATCGCCGCTGCGCCGAACGCGCACAGGACCTGCGCCGAGGTCTTCGCCGACGACAGACGACGACGTGCAGGCCACCAGCCGCCAGGCGCAACTGGCCGCCCAGAGCGCGCTCGATGCGATGACCGGAGACCCCGAGTGGCGCGCCCTTTACATGGAGTTCCTCGCCCACGCCGCGCGCGACCCGGCCTTTCGCCGCGCCTTCGCCCGGCGCACCGACCAGATGCGCAGCGCGCTCGAAGAAGTCGTGGTCGAGCGGGCACGGCCCTTCGCCGGACTCGCTCGGCATGGAGCCCGAGCAGCTCGCGGTCGTGATCGACGCGCTCGGCACCGGGCTATGGGCGCACCACATGCTGCACGGTGCGCGCGCCGTCCCGCCCGACCTGTTCTCAAAAGCAGTGGCGCTGCTCGTCGAGGGGATCGCCGCGCGCGCTGCCAGTCCAGTCTCGGGAGCCACAACGTGACCACCGCCACCGACATCACCGCGCCCGCGCTTCGCGCGCATGTACCTCAAGGCCGCCGCACGCGCGGACCGTCGCGGCGCGAGCCGAGCACCGCCGCCGCCTGCTGGCAGGCCTGCACGGCCGGTGTCGTGGAGATCGGCGCCGGCAACGGGCTCAACTTCGCCGCACTACCCCACCACGGTCACCGAGGTCGATCGCGATCGAGCCCGAGCCCAACCTGCGCGCCGCCGCCGAACAGGCCGCAGACAACGCGCCCGGTCCCGGTGACCGTGCGCGCCGGCATCGCCGACCGGCTGCCACTCCGCGACGGCGAGATCGACGCCGCCGTCGCCAGCCTCGTGCTCTGCAGCGTCCCCGACCAGGCGCGCACGCTCGCCGAGCTGCGCCGCGTGCTGCGCCCCGACGGCGAGCTGCGCTTCTACGAGCACGTCATCCCGCACTGCCAGCCCAAGCGTCTGCTGCTCCGGCTGGCGGACAGCAGCGGCCTCTGGCCCGCCATCGCAGGCGGCTGCCACCCCGCCCGCGACACCGGCGCCGCAATCGACGCCGCCGGCTTCAGCATCGAGCGCGCCGAACGGTTCGGGTTCAGCGCAAGCGCACTCGAGCCGAGCGTGCCCCACATCCTCGGCGTCGCCCGCCGGCCCTGACCAGCGCGTCAGCGCTCAACCGGCAAGCCCGCCTCGCGCCAAGACTGAAAGCCTCCGCTGACATCGGTCGCATTCAGGCCAAAGCGCCTGAGCGTCGCGGCCGCCAGACTCGACTGATAGCCCTCGTTACAGAGAATGATCACTAACCGGTCGCGCCGTGCCAGTTCAGGGACCCGATGGGGACAGGCGGGATCGAGCCGCCATTCCAAGACGTTGCGCGCGATGCACCTCGCGCCGGGGATCTCGCCGTCCTCTAGCCGTTGCGCATCGGACCGAATGTCGATCAGCGCTGCGCCCCCACCGACAGCCTCTCGTGCCTCTTCCGGGGTGAGGCGAGGAAGGTCTCGGCGAGCATCCTCGAGCAGCTGCTCCACGCTGATTGCAGTGCCCCCAGGACTTCGCTGCGGCGCGAGATCCTCCATCCGCTGATTCTCTCCTGTTTGAGTCGCTCGCGCATAATCCCGCCTTGATACACGGGGTGCACCGCTTGTGGCCCAGAGGGACAGCCCGGGCCTGATCGCCGACGGCGCGCGCGCCCGACGCCTATCGGTCTCGCCATACCTCGTCACCCTCCGAATCACCTGGGACTGGTGGCACACCATCCCCGGGCGGCGAAGGCTCCGCACACGGGTTGGCCGAGCAGGGCAGTCACACGTCGGCCAACTCTCGCCGACTGCTCGCCGGTGGCGCTCGGCGCGCTCGCCCGCAGCCGCGTGACGGGGGGGCCGGGCCCGGACACCGTAAGGGGGGTATCACTAGGTTAGGCTGGCCGCGTGCGCCGGGCACTGGTCTGTTCTCTCGCCTTCTTCGGCTCGCTGCCTGCGGCACCCGCGCTTGCCGATCACGTGAGTGCGAGCCCGCAGGTGTCGGCGCGGCTCGGCGAGCGCATCGGCGACAACCATTGGATTGTGATCGTGGATTGGAGCGTCAACTGCTCGGGCGCGCCGCCCGGAAACGATAGGTACTTCGGCGGCGGCCGGAACCTCGACGACGTGGACTCCGGCGAGGTGATCTACATGGGCGGCGTCACCGCCGCGTCGGGGAGCAACAGGCAGCCGGTGACGCGCCGCAGCGTGCCGCGCCGGCTGCGGCCGAGGATCGAGGCCGGCTGCTACGACAACGGGATCGGCCTCCACGGCTCGGGGCTGCAACGGGGCCACCGGGAACACAGTCACAGTGCCGGGCCTGGGCGATGAGGATGGCGACGGCGTGCGGGACGGAGCTCCGGCCCTGCGGGCGGCGTCGGCGGCCAGGGTAGGCGGGACTTTCCGGGCGCCGGTTTCGGCGGGCCGAGCGACCCGCTGCGCAGCGGCGGCTGCGCCAGGGTTCGGCTGGGTACGAGACGCTCTGAGACCCTCAACGGCTCGGCTGCGGCCGATCTCATCTTCGGGCTCGGGGGCAACGACCTGATCCGCGGGCGCGGCGACGACGACTGCCTCATCGGAGGCTCGGGGAAGGATCGCCTGCTGGGCGGCCCCGGATACGATCGGCTGACCGGCGGCGCCGGCGCCGACAGGCTGGTCGGCGCGGCCGGGCGTGAACCGCTACGACGCGGGCGCCGGCAATGACGTCGTCGATGCGGCGAACCAGCGCGCGGAGCTCGTCTCGTGCGGCAGTGGGCGCGACAGGGCCCTGGTCGATAGCAGCGACCGAGTCCGCAACTGCGAGCGCTGGTCGACCGCCGTCCGCAACTTCGCCCTATCGAGCGGCGTCCACGCCGACAAGCTGCCGCTGCTGCGCCGCCAGAGGCATCTCGCTAACGGAACGGGTACCAAAGCCACCGACCAGAGCGTTGCTCCCCCATGAAAGGAGGCGTCTGCACGGAGGCCGTTCTCGCTCGCGCATGCCACCAACGGCATCGCGTTCACTGAGCTCGACCTCCAACGCCTCGACGAGATCAGATACCAGCCGGCCAAACGAACGATCCCCGAGGAGGTGAGCTCCGCATAGACTGACCGCTATCGGGAACCTGGGCCGCGGCAAAGTTACACCAGCTTTGGGACGCCACCGTACCGCTAGCTGTAGTTCCTAGGCACGTCATCTAGCGGCCGCGGACCGTTGGTTATTGAGTTACCGGCCGGCGATCGGTGCGTACCCGTGCCGTCCTTGGCGGTGTCATCCTGGCAAGCGATGAACCGCAGGAGTACTCACCGTAGGAGTCGTGGCGTGGCGTTGCGCCGAGGCGGCGGGCGCTGTTGTCAATGCGTTGCCAGAGGAGCGCTCGGACACCTTCGCGAGAGCTGACAACAACAAGAATGGGCCTGCGTTTGCAGGCTCTTTCGATGCGCCCAGGGAGACTCGAACTCCCACCCCGCAAAAGCAGGACAAGGCCCTCAACCTTGCGCGTCTACCAATTCCGCCACAGGCGCGTGGCCGGCTGAGTATAGACCGGCGCGGGCTCGCGCTTGATGCCGTCCGCCGGGGTGTCTAGTCTACGAACACATGTTCGGAATAGGCAATCGAGAGCGGTCGGGAGGGGAGTCTGCATGGTCGAGCTGAACCTCACCAAGCGACAGCAGGAGATCTTTGAGTTCGTCAAGCGCTACGTAAGCGATCACGGCTATCCGCCAACAGTGCGTGACATCGGAAAGGGGATCGGGCTTACGTCCTCGTCCACCGTGCACGCGCATCTGGCGAACCTCGAGAAGCTGGGTCTGCTCAAGCGTGACCCAACCAAGCCGCGGGCCCTGGAGGTGTTGGTCGACAAGGCCAAGGGGGCGGTGCTGCCGAGCGGGCTGCCGCTCGTCGGCCAGGTCGCGGCCGGCTCGCCGGTCCTCGCAGAGGAGAACATCGAGGAGTACCTGCAGGTGCCGGGCATCGCCGGCGGCGACGAGGGCGAGTTCATCCTCGAGGTGAAGGGCGACTCGATGGTGAATGCGGGAATCCTCGAGGGCGACCACGTGATCGTGCGCAAGCAGGAGACCGCCAAGAACGGCGAGATCGTCGTGGCGCTGGTGGGAGAGGAGGCGACCGTCAAGCGCTTCTACCGCGAGAACGACCACGTGCGCCTGCAGCCGGAGAACGACGCTCTCGAACCCATCCTCACGCGCGAGGTCGAGCTGCTCGGGCGCGTGGTGGGTGTTTGCCGGAGGGTCTCGTGAGCCCGGCGCTGCTCGAGACCCCGATCGCGGGCTTTGCCGAGGCGCGTGCGGGCCGGCCGGCGGGCGGAGGCCGAGTCACGCTGGAAGAGCGGCTCGAGGCCACCTGGCGAGCGATCCGTGCGGGCCACGAGGCCGAGTGCCCGGTCTGCCACGCGCGCATGCGCCTCGAGGCCGGGGCCGGGTGCTGTGGGCGGTGCGGCTCGCGGCTGACCTGAGCCGCTGGCGCTCCCGCTGGCTCGGGGCGGGGCGATGCTTGCCGCCCGGCGCGATTGGGGCCAAACTGGAGTGGTGAGGCCGCAGTCGGTTCTACATAGTCGAGTCGCGTGGGTCGCGGCGGCGTTGCTCGCTCTGGCAGGTGGCACCGCCTCGGTGGCGATCGGGGGAGCGCTGTGGTGGTGGCTGGGGCTTGCTTGCGTGGTGCCACTGGTGGTGCTCATGCTCGGCCGCCTCGCCGAAGGGGACGGCGAGTGGCCTCCCGCGACCGGGAGCGACGGTCCGTGGGGAGCCCCTTGAGATGATCTTGAGCTCACCGGGGTGACAGCGGAAACCCTTCGCCCTACCATTGGGAGGTCGGCCAAGCAGCCGCGGGGAGGCCGGAGAGACAACCGGTCCCTCGAGGAAAGTCCGGACACCGCAGGGCAGGGTGGTCGGGGAACCGACCCGGGGAAACCCGCGGGAAAGTGCCACAGAAATAAACCGCCTAAGTGGGGAGCCGCACGTGAGCTTCCTGCCGGCAAGGGTGAAATGGTGCGGTAAGAGCGCACCGGCGTCGCGGTGACGCGGCGGCCAGGCAAACCCCACCCGGTGCAAGGCCAAGCAGGAGCGTCGACGCTGCCCGCCGAGCTCCAGGTAGGCCGCAGGGCGAGAGCCCCGTCCCACGGGACGAGATGGATGGCTGCTCAAGACAAGATCCGGCTTATCGGCCGACTAAGGAGAGGGCCCCGAACTCGGGGCCCTTTCTATGTCCAGTCGTGTCCCCCAACCTGGGCGCCCTCGCAAAGTAGGGGTTTCGCCGTGCCCTGTCTCCGGGGAGAAGAGCCGGACCCAAGGGGTGCCTTTGCCGTCCGTCACACGCCAGAAAAAAAGGAAGTCAGCTGGGGATGCCTACTGCCCCCATTGCCACCTGCTGATCGAGCGCAAGGTCGGCAAGGCGTGGCCCAAGGAACCGCTGCAGTGCCCCCACTGCCGCCTGCTTGTCGGTACCGGCCGGGCCCGCCCGACCCCCTCGGCCGAACCGGGTGCGCGCGGCAGCGCCGCCGGCGTTTTCGCCCACGAGGCAAAGCGCGCCGGAGGAGACGCGGACACCTCCCAGGAGGACGTATGTGAGGCCATCCGCCGGGTGGCGGAAGCCGCCGGCCAGCGCCCCGAGCGGCTGCTGATGGTGGACTACCAGCAGCGCGCTTCCGACGACGACAGCCTGCCCCCGCTGGGCGACGTCTTTGCGGCGTATGGCAGCTGGAAGCGTGCGCGGCGCGCCGCCGCCGAGGGCAGCTCGCGCGAGGGAAAGCCCGCAAGGCGGGCCGCGAGCAAGCCGGCCTGAGCGCCGCTCGAGCGCCGGCCGGGGATCCCGCGCGGCTTGTCGCGCGCGGCCGGTAGAGTGCCGCCCTCGATGGAAGTGTTCTTCATCCTCGGCCCCTTTGTGGTGCTCGGCATCTTGGTCGTCGTCATGGCCTTCTCCGGTGGTCCGAGTGCTGCCCGCGACGCCTACCTGACACGTGGCGGGCGTGCGTTCACGTTTGTGATCGTGGTGCTGTATCTCGGCCTTGGGGTGGCCGTCCCGGCCGCCGTGATCGCCTCGCGCGGAGAGTCCGAGGGGGGCGTCGGGGCCCTGCGTACCGAGAAGGCGAGCAAGGCGGACGAGCAAGGCAAGGAGCTGTTCATCGCTTCCTGCAAGAGCTGCCACAACCTCGACGCGGTCCAGGCCAAGGGGGTCACCGGACCCGACCTCGACGAGCTTGGCGGCCTCGATACCGAGCGCGTCATCAACGCGATCGAGAACGGTGGCACGGGCCAGGGGAGAATGCCCGCGAACATCCTCCAGGCCGAGGACGCCGAGAAGGTCGCGCGCTACGTCTCGCGCGTCGCGGGCCAGTAGTCGAGCGGCATCCACCGCCCCGGCTCGCGTAACACGTAAACCCCGCTCCGTGCGGCGGTTTTTCCGTCCGACGCCTGGTGTCTGCTGCTAGCATGGCCGCGTCGATCCCAAGCCGAAGCTCCGCCCGGCAGCGGGGCACGGGGGAACCAGGTGGCCGGTAGGTCAGGGGCGAATCGTGGTCCTCCACGTAGCGCGACTCCTCAGCGCGAGCCCGTCAGCTAACCCCGTAGGCGAGAAGAGAGAGAGCCGATGCAACCAGCCGGTGCCCGCGCAGTTGCGGGGGATGACAACGGAATGAGTCGCGAAGCGGTCCTGTTGCAGTGGGAGCGCAAGATCGAGGCGGCCGAGCGCCTGGAGGGCGAGCGTTCCGAATCCGGCACCGCCGCACGTGCCGCCGAGCCAGACGCTGCGCCACACCCGGCGCCGAGGCGCTTTGAGCGCGCACCCGAGTCGAGCGAGACCCCGCCGCCTGCCAAGCCCGCGCTCCAGCTGGTGGAGACGGCCACGCAGCCCGAGCCCAAGCGCTTCGAGCGCATGCCGGAGGCCGCCGTCACGCCAAGTGCCGAGCGGCGCACCATCACGATCACCGGCCAGCCGACGCCCGCGCGGCGCAGGCGTTCTGTGGTCGAGGCTCAGATCGCCCAGCCCGACCGGATCGCCCTCTGGGCCTTCCTGCTCGGACTGTTCCTGGTGGCCGTGGCCGCCGGGACCGCGCACTCCTGAGCCGCGCCCGCACACGCCCGAGCGCGCCCTGAAGCGGCCGCTTTCGATCCGTTTCATCGCCCATCGCGTACTGCTCTTTGGAGTGGCACTCACTCCTTTGCGGCGATATACTTACGGCCCGTAAGTCTGTGCAGAAAGTGAAGCGGCGATGAAGACCAAGGAGAGCAGGTTCCAGGTTCACGACGAGCTCACCGCGCCCGAGCGGAGCGTCCCGATTTTGAAGGGCGCGCTCACCGGCGGCGGCCAGCTCCCGAACTTCCTTGGCGTGCTCGCCGGCTCACCCGCCGTGCTGCGCGCCTACGCCCGCTTTCGCTCCGAGCTGCGGCACGGTGCCCTGTCCTACGCCACCCAGCAGCGGATCGCGCTGGCGGCAGCCGAGTTCCAGGGCAGCGAGTACGCGCTCGCGACCCTGCACCGCACCGCCCGCGACGCCGGGCTCGGCCTCGACGAGATCGCGCTGGCGCGCGAGTTCGACTCGCGTGACGAGCGCGAGTCCGTGCTGCTCGGCTTCGTCCGGTCGCTCCTCGAGTCAGACGGCGCGCCGCCGCGGCACAAGCACGAGGAGGCGCTCGAGGCGGGCTGGACGGACGAGCAGGTCCTGGAGGCGATCGCCCACGTGGCGCTTTCGACCTTCGGCAACCTGGTCACGCGCGCCGGCGATGTGCCGCTGGACGGATCGAGCGAGGAATCCCGACTGTCGATCGCCGCGTAGGCGTACGATGTTCACCATGGCCGCGGAGAAGGCCGTCGTGGCAAGGCGTGAAACCTGCTGCTCGGCCTATCACCAAGCCGTTGAGCTGATCGGCAAGCGCTGGACGGGCGCCATCGTCTTCGTCCTCCTGGACGGCCCGCTGCGGTTCTCCGAGGTCAAGATCTTCGTACCCGACCTCTCCGACCGCCTGCTGTCCGAGCGGATGAAGGAGCTGGAGTCCGAGGGGATCGTGGAGCGGCGCGTGATCGACGAGATGCCGGCTCGAGTGGAATACGCGCTCACGCGGAAGGGCGAGGCGCTAGAGCCCGCCGTCCGGTCGCTGAAGGCCTGGGCGCGCTCCTGGTTGTAGAGCCGTAGGATTCCCGGCTTCTTCGCCGACTTCAGAAGGAGCTGCATGGCTGACACGCCCACGACGGCCGACGACATCAAGGCCTTCGTCCAGGACCGCGACATCCGCTTCGTCCGCCTCTGGTTCACCGACATCCTCGGTCAGCTGAAGAGCTTCTCGATCAACGCCCAGGAGCTCGACGACGCGTTCGAGGGCGGGATGGGCTTCGACGGCTCGTCGATCACCGGCTTCAACGCCATCGAGGAGTCGGACATGATCGCCATGCCCGACGCGGCCACGTTCAAGGTGCTTCCGTGGCGCCCGGAGGACAAGGGTGTGGCCCGCATGTTCTGCGACGTCGTCACGCCCAGCCGCGAGCCGTACGAGGGCGACCCTCGCCATGTCCTGCGGCGGGCGCTCGAGCGCGCCGAGTCCATGGGGTTCACCAACTTCTACGTCGGGCCCGAGCTCGAGTTCTTCTACTTCCGCAATGCCAAGGTCGAGAACGGCGCGGCGCCGGAGATCCTGGACGAGGGCGGCTACTTCGATCTCACCACGCTCGACGCCGGATCGGATGTCCGGCGCGAAACCGTGCTTGCCCTCGAGCAGCTCGGCATCCACGTCGAGTACACCCATCACGAGGTCGGGCCGAGCCAGCACGAGATCGACATGCGCTATGCCGACGCGCTCAAGATGGCCGACGACTGCATGACCTATCGCATCACGGTCAAGGAGTACGCCATGAAGTACGGGTGGCACGCGACCTTCATGCCGAAGCCGCTGTTCGGGGAGAACGGGTCGGGCATGCACACCCATCAATCGCTGTTCAAGGACGGACGCAACGCCTTCTACGACGCCAACGACCAGTACTTCCTCTCCGACGTGGGCAAGGCCTACATCGCCGGCCAGCTCAAGCATGCGCGCGAGATCTCGTCCGTGTTCGCGCAATGGGTGAACTCCTATAAGCGGCTCGTGCCCGGCTTTGAGGCGCCGGTCTACTGCGCGTGGTCGCGACGCAACCGCTCGGCGCTCGTGCGAGTGCCGCTCTATCACCCCGGCAAGGAGCAGGCCACGCGAATGGAGCTGCGCTGCCCCGACCCCGCGTGCAATCCCTACCTGACCTTCGCGGCGCTCCTACAGGCGGGGCTCGAGGGGATCGAGAAGGGCTACGAGCTGCCGGAGCCGATGGACAAGAACCTGTACCACATCAGCCCCGAGGAACGGAAGCGCCTGGGGATCGAGCAGCTGCCGGAGACGCTCGGCGAGGCGATCGAGCTGACCGCCGGATCGGAGCTCATGCTGCGCACGTTCGGCGAGCACATCTTCAACCGCTACGTCGAGATCAAGCGCCAGGAGTGGGAGGACTACAGGGTCCAGGTCTCCCAGTGGGAGCTCGACCGCTACCTCGCGGTGCTCTGACCCGCTCCCCGGCCCCGGCTCGTGTCCTTGAGCGCGTCCGCCTTGGCGCGTGCCAGCTCAGCCGCTTCTCCGAGGAAGCGCACGGCGGCTTCACGCTCGGCGGCCGAGAGGCGCTTCGCGGCGGCGGTCATGTCCCCCATGAGGCTCGCGTACATCCGCTCCGCGGCGCTCGTCTTCGTCGCCCGCTTGACGATGATCGAGCGGCGGTCGGTCGGGTGGCGCTCGCGCGTCACCCAACCGAGGCGCTCGAGGCGGTCGATCATCGCCGTCACCGCTCCCGTGGTGAGCGCGAGGCGGTCGGCGAGCTGGCCCGGCGTCAGCTCTCCGGCTTCGTGCAGATGGTCCATGGCCTTGAACTCGACCGGCGGCGCAGCGAGCC
This sequence comes from uncultured Thermoleophilaceae bacterium, assembly GCA_963762265.1. Classification (GTDB taxonomy): domain Bacteria; phylum Actinomycetota; class Thermoleophilia; order Solirubrobacterales; family Thermoleophilaceae; genus JACVRW01. The sequence continues at coordinate 37,035 of CAVXKC010000009.1, forward strand.
GACGTGCAACCATCGCGTCCAGGCGATCGTTCTCCAACCCGAAGCGCCGAAGGGCCGTAATAAGGTCAGCCGGTGTTGCCATTGCTGGTCACGCAATCTTAACGAGTAAGTATCTTGACGCGCAAGCTTGTCTTCGATAGAACGACCCTCCTATGAGCTCCGAAAGCCGCTCGATCTTCGCCATCGCCGCCGGACGCCGCGCCAAGTGGGTCGTCTTCCTCGTGTGGATGGTCGTCATGTTCATCGCCTTCGGGACGAACCTGCCCGGCAAGTTCACCGACGCCGAGGACAACGAGTCGACCTCGTTCCTGCCCGGCGACGCAGAGTCGACCAAGGTGCTCACGGCTGCCGAAGAGCTCCAGGGCGGCGAGCTTGCGCCGGCGGTCATCGTCTACTACCGCGAGTCCGGGCTGACCGCGGCCGACCGCCAGAGGATCGCCGACGACGCGGGCAGGCTGACCGAGGAGCGCTTCCCGGCCGTCGTGGCCGACGGCTCGACCGCTGCCTCCGGAGGCTCATCCGCCGGGGCGACCGAGGGCCCCGCGGCCGGCGGCGGAGGCACGCAGGCGCCGGGCGAGGGCGCGACGGCCGAGGGCTGCGGCGGACCGACCACCCCGCTTCCGAATCAGCCGGAGGACTACGCGCCGTTTGTGGGGCCGATCTGCTCGGAAGACGGCAAGGCCGCCATCGTTACCGCCTACCTGGTGGGCGACGGCCAGGCCGACTCGATCCTCGACCCGGTGGACTTCTGGCGCGACACGGTGTCCGACCCGGGCGGCGGGCTCCAGGTGAAGATCACAGGCGGCGCCGGCTACGCCGCGGACGCGATCAAGGTCTTCGAGAACATCAACGGCACACTGCTGCTGGCGGCGGTCTCGCTCGTGATCGTTCTGCTGATCCTGATCTATCGCTCGCCCATGTTCTTCGTCATCCCGCTGGTGGCGGTGATCTTCGCGGAGATCCTCTCGCGCGCCATCGGTTACGGCATATCCGAGCTGGGGGTGACGATCAACGGGCAGTCCAGCTCGATCATGTCGATCATCGTGCTCGGCGCCGGGACGGACTACGCCCTCCTGATCGTGGCCAGATACAGGGAGGAGCTACACCATCTCACCGACCGCCACGAGGCCATGCGCGGCGCGATGGCGTCGGCCGGGCCTGCGGTGTTCGCATCGGCTGCCACCGTGATTGCCGCGCTGTTGTGCCTCTCGATCGCCAAGGTCAACGGCACGTCGGGCATGGGGCCGTTCGCGGCGATGGGAGTCGCGTGCGCGGCGCTCTCGATGCTCACGCTGCTGCCGGCGCTGCTGACGATCTTTGGCCGGCGCGCTTTCTGGCCCTTCGTGCCCCACACCCCCGACTGGCGCGGCGCACTGCGCGAGCCGACCGGGGCGCTGGGACAGCGGATCGTCGGGGGCTCCCGCGTGGGCGCCCTGCTGCCGGTGATCGGCGGCGTGCTGGTCGTGATGGTGCTGCTGCCGCTCGTGATCTTGAACTCGCTGCTGCGCGGGCTCGTGTCGGCGCTGACCGGCGGCCGAGTGAACGTGCCCTCGCTGATCGTGGGGCCACTCGACCGGGCGATCTTCCAGCCCTACGAGTTGAGGCGCGTCCGCCACGAGCACGCGGCGGACGCCACCCACGGCTTCTGGAAGCGCGTCGGCGAGCGGGTCGCGGCCCGGCCGATGCGGGTGGTCATCAGCTCGACCGGGGTGCTGCTGGTGATGTGCCTCGGGCTCGCCTTCTTCTCCACCGACCTGACGACGAACGAGAGCTACCGCACTGAGGTCGAGTCGGTCGATGGCCAGGACCTGCTGGCCCTCAGCTTCCCGGCGGGCGCGAGCGTGCCCACGGACGTGATCGTTCCGCCGGGCGGCGACGTCGAGGCCGTCACGAGCGCACTGGAGGAGACGGACGGCATCGAGTCTGTGTCACCCCCGGTGGCCGAGGGCGAGCAGGGGGTGCTCGTGCAGGCGACGCTCGAACCGACGCCCTACTCGACCGAGGCCTTCGATCTGATCGAGCCGATCCGAGACGCCGCCGACGGGGCGGTCGCGGGAACGCTCGTGGGTGGCGCGACGGCCGTCGAATTCGACGTGCGTGAGGCGGCCGCTTGGGACTCGAAGGTGATCCCGCCCGTGGTGCTCGTTGTGGTGTTCCTGATCCTCGTCCTGCTGCTACGCGCTGTGATCGCCCCACTGGTGCTGATCGCCACGGTGATCCTGAGCTTCCTTGCGGCGCTGGGAGTCGGCTACTTCGTCTTCGACGTGTTCTTCGACTTCCCGGGATCGGATCCGTCGCTGCCGCTGTTCGCCTTCGTGTTCCTGGTGGCGCTGGGCGTGGACTACAACATCTTCTTGGTCGCCCGAGCGCGGGAGGAGACCGAGAAGCATGGCCACACGGAGGGCATGCTGCGAGCGCTGGCTGTGACCGGCGGAGTGATCACGAGCGCGGGCATCGTGCTCGCGGGCACGTTCTCGGTGCTCGCGGCGCTGCCGCTCGTGTTCCTGACCGAGATCGGCTTCGTGGTCGCGTTCGGGGTGCTGCTGGACACCTTCCTCGTCCGCAGCGTGCTCGTACCCGCGCTGATGATCGAGATCGGGCCGAAGGCCTGGTGGCCGTCGGCCCTCGCCAAGCGCGCAAAGGACTTCGCCGTGCGCTGATGTTCGACCCGAGCGAGTACGAGCGAGCGGCCGGGATCGCGGTTGCCGCGCTGTCGGAGTACATCGCCCGCAGCCAGGCCGGCGAAGGTCCGGCGGTCTCGGCGCCCCCGCTCGCAGAGGTCTCAGAGGAGCTCGACCTGCGCCGCCTGATCCGCGACGGGGGCCTGGACGCGGATTCCTTCGCGCCCTGGCTGGCCGCGGTGCTCGAGCGAACCACGCGCCTGCACCATCCCGGCGAGCTCGCCCACCAGGTCGCCGCGCCCGACGTTCCGTCGGCGGTGGCCGATCTGATCCACGGCGCCATCAACCAGCCGGTGTCGATCTACGAGATGGGCGCGGCGGCGGGCGCGATTGAGGCCGCCGTCATCGACTTGATGACCGAGCGGATCGGCTGGGACGCCGAGGCGGGCGGGGTGCTCACGCACGGCGGCTCGCTGGCCAACCTGACGGGCCTGCTCGCGGCCCGGGCGGCCGCGGCACCCGACGCCTGGCGCGAGGGTGTGGACGGCACGGTGGCCGTGCTCGCGCCGCCCTCGGCCCACTACTCGGTCAAGCGCAGCGTGGCGATGCTCGGGCTGGGCGAGCGCTCCGTGATCGCGCTGGACGTCGACCGCTACGAGCGCATCGTGCCGGGCGCACTCGAGGCAGCGCTCGAGCGCGCGCAGGCGGCGGGCCTACGGCCGATGGCGCTCACCGCGGCGGCGTGCGCCACCAGCACCGGCCTCCACGACGACCTCGAGACGATCGGCCGCTTCTGCGCCAAGCACGGCATCTGGTTCCACGTGGATGCCGCGCATGGCGCCTCGGCCCTGCTCTCAGACGCCCATCGCCACCTGCTCAGCGGGATCGCGTACGCCGACTCCGTGGTCTGGGACGCTCACAAGATGATGCGGGCGGCCAGCGTCTGCGCGGCGATCCTGGTGCGCGACGCGCGCCGCCTGGACGCGGCCTTCCAGCAGAAGGCCAGCTATCTCATCTACGAGGAGGCCGAGACGGCGGGCCCGGACCTGCTCGGGCGCCAGGTCGAGTGCACGAAGGCGCCGCTCGGTCTGAAGATCTTCCTCAACCTGGCGTTTCGCGGCGAGCGCGGGCTCGGCGAGTACGTCGGCGGCCAGTACGACAAGACCCAGCGCTTCTGGGAGGTCATCTCCGCGCGCGAGGGCTTCGAGTGCCTCTGCCGCCCCGAGAGCAACATCCTCTGCTTTCGCTACGGCAGCGATTCGGCCCTCCAGGTCGAGCTGCGCGAGCGGCTGCTGGCCGAGGGCAGCTTCCACCTGAGCTCGACCGTGGTCGCCGGCGAGCGCTGGCTGCGCCTGGCCGTGATGGCCCCGGCGACGGGCGAGGCGACGATCGAGGCGCTGCTCGACGCGATCGAGCGCTTGGCGGCCGTCTAGGACGGGGCGCGCAGGGCCGACTCGACCAGCCGGCGCGCGAGTCTCAGCGACACCGGGTCCAGGCGCCCGGGCCGGTCACAGGGAAGATGGCGGCAGGGCTCGTCGCCCGCTCCGACCCCGAGCTTGGCCGCCGGCAGGCCGAGCAGCCCGAACTCCCGGTGGTCTGAGTTGCCGCTGGTCTCGTCGCGAACCCAGGAGACCGGCACCCCGGCGCGGCCGGCGGCCGCCAGCAGGTCGCCCTCCACGCCACGCCTTGGGCCCGCGACGGGAGAGCGCAGCCAAAACGGTCGGTCGCGGCCCACCTCGTCGAGCGACAGCGCCCAGCGGAGGCGGCGCGCGTACGGGCCCGACCGCACCCGGCGCGCCAGCGCGAGCGCCCCGAGGTGGTCGGGCGAGCCGGTGTAGATCCGCTCCTCGGCTCCGGTGGCCACGAGCCACACGTCGCAGCGCTTGGGATAGCTCGGCAGCCGCCCCGCGAGGGCGGCGAGCACGCCGAGGCCCGAGGCATTGTCGTTCGCTCCCGGCGCTCCGGGGGCGCTGTCGGTGTGGGCCATCACGAGGTGTAGGCACGAGCGCGGGCCGTCGTAGATCCCGATCACGTTGCGCGAGCGCCCCCGGCCCGGCACCGAGAATCGCTGCACGACGACGTCCAGCGACGCCCGGCGGAAGGCCCGCGCGAGGTAGCGGTGAGCGCGCCGCTCGGCCACGCTTGCCGCGGGGCGCGGCCCCCACGAGGAGATCCGCGCGGCCTCTTCGTGCGCGCTCGCTCCCGGCGCGAGCGCCAGCGCGAGGCTGGCTAGGAGAGCAGCCGTTCGAGCTCCTCGGGCTCGGTCACCGGCGCCTTGCAGGCGAAGCTCTCGCACACATAAGCGGCGGGCCGGCCGTCCACGGGCGGGCGGTCCTGGAGGAGCGGCACGCCGTCGGCCTCGCCGCCGGCGAGTACCAGGTGCGGGCGAAACCTCGAGCGAACGACACGCGCGAGCGCGCTCGGGTCCTCGCCCACCAGCGCCACTTCCTTGACGGGCGCGAGGTGGAAGTCCATCGCCTGCAGCAGGTGGCCGAACGCCTGCGGGTGCTCGGAGGCCAGCTCGTGCACGAGCCTCAGCACGCCCACGCCGCGCTCCGCGTAGGCGTGCTCGCCGGTCAGCGCCGCCAGGCGCAGCAGGCCGTAGGCGGCGCTGGCGTTGCCGGACGGAATCGGGTGGTCCTCGAGGTCCTTGCGGCGCGCGAGCAGCTCCTCGTGATCGGACGAGGTTTCGAAGAAGCCGCCGTTCTCCTCGTCGGCGAAGCGTTCGATCATCGCGTCGGCGAGCGCGCGCGCCTCGGCAAACCAGCGCGGGTCGAAGCTCGCCTCATAGAGGGTGAGCAGGGCCTCCAGCAGGTAGGCGTGGTCCTCGAGGTAGGCGTTGAGCTTCGCCTGCCCGTCCTTCCAGGTGCGCAGCAGCCGGCCGTCGCCGTCGCGCAGCGAGCCCAGCACGAACTCCGCGCATCGGGTGGCTGCCTCCAGGTAGTCCGGTCGCTCGAGCACCGCGCCCGCCTCCGCGAGAGCGCTGATCATGAGCGCATTCCAGGAGGTCAGGCGCTTGTCATCGAGCCCCGGCCAGACGCGCTGCGAGCGCATCTCGTAGAGGCTCCGCCGCCAGTCGTCGAGCCGCTCCGGCCTTCCCGGGCCGCGCACAGGGATGTTGCGGCCCTCGAAGTTGCCGCGCTCGGTTGCGCCGAACCAGGCGATCGCGTCGTCGGCGTCGGGCTCGCCCTCGAGGGCGGCGCGCATCTCCTCGACAGACCAGACGTAGAACTTGCCCTCGACGCCCTCGGAGTCGGCGTCGAGCGCCGAGAAGAAGCCGCCTTCGGGGCCGCGCATCTCCGTGAGGGCCCAGTCGAGCGTCTCCTCGCAGACGACGCGAAACAGCTCGTCGCCGAGCACCTGCCACCCGTGCAGGTAGGCGCGCGCGAGCAGCGCGTTGTCGTAGAGCATCTTCTCGAAGTGGGGCACGAGCCAGTAGGGGTCGACCGAGTAGCGCGCGAAGCCGCCGCCGACCTGGTCGTACATCCCGCCCGACGCCATTGCCCGCAGCGTGTGGGCGCTCATGTCCTTCTCTCCGCGGCGCAGCAGCAACTCGAGCGCCGACGTCGGCGGGAACTTGGGCGCACCGCCAAAGCCGCCGTTTGCCGGGTCGTACTGGGAGCGCAGGCCCTCAACCGCCGCGTCGAGCTTCCGTCCGTCCATCGGGTTCGCGGACGGGTGCAGCTGCGCGCCGCCGCGCAGGCGCTCGGCGATGCGCGCGCCTCCCGCGCGTATTTCGTCCTTCTTGTCCTGCCAGGCCTGGGCCACGGCCTCGACCACCTGGCGCCAGCTCGGCATGCCCATCCGCGGCTGCGGCGGGAAGTAGGTGCCGGCGTAGAAGGGCACCTGCTCGGGTGTCAGGAACACGTTGAGCGGCCAGCCTCCCGAACCGGTCATCGCCTGGCAGGCCTCCATGTAGATCGAGTCGAGGTCCGGGCGCTCCTCGCGGTCGAGCTTGATGCACACGAAGAGGTCGTTCATCAGACGCGCGGTCTCTGAGTCCTCGAAGGACTCGCGCTCCATCACGTGGCACCAGTGGCAGGCCGAATAGCCGATCGAGAGGAGGATCGGCCGGTCCTCGTCGCGCGAGCGCGCGAGGGCCTCGTCGCCCCAGGCGTACCAGTCCACCGGGTTGTCCTTGTGCTGGAGGAGGTACGGGGAGGTCTCGTTGGCCAGGCGGTTGGGCATCTACGACGAGGCTACCCGGGGCGGCGTCGGGATCGTCGCTGCGATGATTTCGGAGGTGATCGAGATCCTGCGCGAGGCCCACGTCGGCAAGCCGCCCGAAGCGCTGTGGCCGCTCGTCGACGATCCGCGCCGACTGCCCGAATGGTTCACCTTCGCCGAGGAGGGAGAGCTGTTGGATGGGGAGGGGGTGGGCCGCAGACAGCGGATCCACGGGCGCTGGGGCAAGAAGCGCTCCGAGGTCGACCAGGTGGTGGTGGAGCGCGAGGAGGGCCGGGTGCTCGCGTGGCGCCACGAGGCCGAGCGCCTGGACGGCAAGCCCGCGCCGCGCTTCGCCGCCGAGACCCTCTTCGAGATCCGGCTCGAGCCCGAGGGCGACGGTACGCGGGTCAAGCTGCACTCCCGTCAGCAGCCCGCCGGGCCGATCCGCGGCCTCGTGATCCGCGCCTTTGGAAAGCGCGAAGTGGCCCAGAACATGGAGCGGTCACTCGAGCGCCTCGCGGCGGCGGGCTAGCTCGTCCAGGCGAGTTGGCGTCCATTGTCGAGTTAGCGGGCCCCGGGACCGGTTAGTCGACAATGGTGTCCGCTCGGGGCCCCCCGGGTGGCATAGTCGCCGCGGCCCACGCGGCTCGGGCTGCCCGCGTGTAGCACCCCGCCGGCCCGATCCGGCGGCCGCGCGCGGCGTCCATTGTCGAGTTGGCGGGCCCCGGGACCGGTAAGTCGACAATGGACCGGCCGGGACCCTCCGGGCGGCGAGCCCAGGCGGCCGTCGGCGGCCCAGCCGGCGCGCGGTCCCGGCGCGCACCTAGCCCGCGCGCAGCTCCGCGCGCTTGATCTTCCCGCTCGGTGTCTTCGGGAGCTCGGCCGCGAAGTCCACCACGCGTGGATACTTGTAGGGCGCGGTCTGCCCCTTCACGTGTTCCTGGAGCTCCGCGGCCAGGCGCTCGCCCGGCTCGTAGCCGTCGCGTAGGACGATCACCGCCCGAACCACCTGTCCGCGCACCTCGTCCGGCGCTGCCACGGCCGCCGCCTCGGCCACGGCCGGGTGCGAGATGAGCGCCGACTCGACCTCGAAGGGGCCGATGCGGTAGCCGGCCGAGATGATCACGTCGTCGCTGCGGCCCTCGAACCAGAGGTAGCCGTCCTCGTCCTCGCGAACGCGGTCGCCGGTGTGCCAGGGCTCGTCGCGCGGGCCGTCGACGAAGAAGGTCGGCACGGTCGAGGGGTCGATCACCAGCTCGCCCGCGTCGACCCAGGCGCGAAACCCCGGCAGCGGCCGGCCCATCGATCCCGGCCGCACCGGCGGCCCGATCGGCATGCCGGTCAGGTGGCCGGTCTCGGTCTGGCCGTAGCCGTCGTGGATCGCCACTCCGACGCCCTCCTCCCACGCTCGCACCACCTCGGGGTTGAGCGGCTCGCCTGCCGCGACGGCGTGGCGGAGCGCGCCAAGCGGGCGCAGCTCGCAGCGCTTGGCGATCGTGCGGTACTCGGTGGGGGACATGCAGAGCACGTCGACACGCTCGCGCTCGAGCACCTCCAGGCGCTCGGCGGGGTCGAAGCGGCCGTCCTGCAACACCGCGGCGCCGCCGCGCAGCCAGGCGGCCACGAAGGCATTGCGGGCCGACAGTGACCATCCGCTGGCGGCGGTGCACCAGCACAGGTCGCCCTCACGGACGCCGTACCAGTGCTCGGCCTGCACGCGCTGGCCCTGGAGATAGCGCGCGCCGTGGCGGATCGGCGTGGGCTCGCCCGAGGTCCCGGAGGTGAAGACGATCAGAGCGGGGTCCTCCGGGCCGACCTGTTCCGCGGGTGCCGGCTCGCAGCCATCCAGCAAGCGGTCGTCGGGCAGCACCAGGATCTCGCCGTCGAAGCCGGTTTGCTCGAGCGTGGCGAGGTCGCGCTCGTCGGCCACGACCGCGCGCGGATCCACCAGCTCCATGCGCGCGCGAAGGTCGGACGGGCGCAGCTGCTCGGTGCCCGGCTGGGCGACCGCGCCGAGGCGCCAGCAGGCGACCATCGCGTAGGCCCATTCGGGACGGTTGCCGATCAGCGTCATGACGACGTCGCCGCGGCCGATCCCTCGCCCCGCCAGCGCGCCCGCCAGCCGCGCCGAGCGGTCCGCCACCTCGCCGAAGGCGATCTCGCGGCGCTCGCCGTCGCGCGAGAGGGCAACGAGCGCGAGACGCGACGGATCTGCCGCGTCCACCACGTCGAGCGCGAAGTTCACGCCGGCGAGGTTTGCACATGGCGGGCAGGAGCCGGTCCGGCGAGCCCGAATCGGTCTGAAGGACTACTGGACAAATGGTCTAGGCAACATCGCCGAAACATCTGGTAGCCTCGCCAGCACGCCGAATCCGCCTAGTGCGGAGCGGGGGAACCAAAGGTGGCCTTGGCCACTGGGGCGAATCTCCTGGATCCAGTTCAGGAGGCGCGCAAGCTCTTTCAGCGCGAGCCCGTCAGCTAACCCCGCAGGCGTTCGAAAGAGAATGCCGCCCTCCGTTAGCTACATCAAGTTGCTGTGCGCCGTTCGTGCGGCCGCCTGCCTGCTCGTAATCGGCCTCGCCGGAAGCGCCTCGGCCGCTCGGAGCTCGGGCAGCTGGCGGAGCCACGTTCCAGCCGCCGCCCCCGCCGCCCGAGGAGGCGACGCTGGTGGCCGGCCGCGTGATCGCGCCCGCCTCCGCACCCACGCGCGTCAAGCGCGTGATCGAGGCGGCCAACCGCCTCGTCGAGAAGCCTTACATCTACGGCGGCGGCCACAAGCCTACTCGAGCCGCCTCGACAGGGGCTACGACTGCTCGGGCGCCGTTGTCCTACGCTCTCTACGGCGGGCGCTTCCTGCGCTCCCCGCTGCCGTCCGGCGCTCTGATGGACTGGGGCGAGTCGGGCCCGGGCCACTGGATCACCGTCTACGCTCACGGCGGCCACGCCTACATCGTCGTGGCCGGCCTGCGCTTCGACACCTCGATGCGCGACGCGCGACGCTCCCGGCCCGCGCAGCGGCCCGCGCTGGAGCAAGTCGCTGCGCCGCTCGAGCGCGTTCGAAGCCCGCCACCCGCGCGGCTACTAGCGTCGCACGCAGCGCCGCAGTATCCTCAGCGGGGCGCGATGGCCATCGCCACGAACCCCTACACCGAGAAGACCGACGAGCAGAAGGCGATCACCGAGATGGTGCGCCAGTTCGTCGACAACGAGGTCCTCCCGATCGCCGAGGAGCACGACCACGAGGACAAGTTCCCCGAGGACGTGGTCGAGCAGATGAAGGAGCTCGGCCTGTTCGGAGTGACCATTCCCGAGGAGTACGGCGGGATGGGGCTCGACCTGACGACCTACGCGATGATCGTCGAGGAGCTCTCGCGCGGCTGGATCTCGATCTCCGGCATCGTCAACACCCACTTCATCGGCTCGCTACCTGCTGATGAAGTTCGGCACCGACGAGCAGAAGAAGGAGTTCCTGCCGCGCATGGCCACGGGCGAGCTGCGCGCCGCGTTCTCGCTGTCCGAGCCCGAGGTCGGCTCCGACGTCCAGGGCATCAAGTCGACCGCCAAGAAGACAGACGACGGCTACTGGGAGCTCAACGGCCAGAAGATGTGGGTGACCAACGGGCTGCGCTCCGGGCTCGTGTTCGTGCTCATGAAGACCGACCCGAAGGCCGATCCGCCACACCGCGGCATGACCTGCTTCTCACCGAGAAGACGCCGGGCGCGGCCGAGAACCCCGGGCTGACGGTCCCGCCCGCAGATCAAGAAGATGGGCTACAAGGGCGTCGAGTCGACCGAGCTCGTCTACGACGGCTACTTCTGTGCGCCCGACCGCATCCTCGGCGGCGAGGAGAACGGGCTCGGACAAGGGCTTCGGCCAGATGATGGACGCGCTCGAGGTAGGCCGGGTGAACGTGGCCGCCCGCGGCGTGGGCATCGCCCAGCGCGCGCTCGAGCTCGCGCTGCGCTACTCGCAGGAGCGCAAGACCTTCGGCAAGCCGATCGCTCAGCACCAGGCGATCCAGTTCAAGCTCGCCGACATGGCGACGAAGATCGAGGCCGCCCGGCTGCTGACGATGAAGGCCGCGCGACTCAAGGACGCCGGCGAGCGCTCCGACCTCGAGGCCGGCATGGCCAAGCTGTTCGCCTCCGAGATCGGCAAGGAGGTCGTCGAGGACTCGTTTCGCATCCACGGCGGCTACGGCTACTCGAAGGAGTACGAGATCGAGCGGCTCTACCGCGACGCGCCGCTGCTGCTGATCGGCGAGGGCACCTCGGAGATCCAGCGCATGGTGATCGGCAAGAAGCTGCTCGAGCGCAACCGGATCTGATGTCCGCGACGCAGACGCAAGGCCTGATCGAGCAGGCGATCGAGCGGCTCACCGAGCGAGGTCCCGTCGCTCGGCCAGCTCAAGCTCGTGGTGCGGCTCGAGCTGCGCGCCCGCGGTGGCGACGCGCCGATCTGGCGGGTCGAGGTCCCGGCCCGAAGGTCGACCGCGACCCGGCCGGAGACGCCCGCCTCGACGTCGCCGTGGCGTCGCGCTCAGTTCAACGAGCTGGCCGAGGAAGGCACGCTCACGGACTGGGTCGACGCCTACGAGCACGGCCACGTGCGCGTCACCGGCGATGCCGCGGTGACGAGGCTGCTCGGCAACGTCATCCAGCGCCAGCTCGCCCGCGCCTGAGCGGGCCGCCGATCCTCAGCGCTCGAGCAGCGCGCCGCCGTCGTAGAGCTTGACCACGCGCACCGCGCCGGGCGGCGCGGCGTCGAGGCACAGGCCGCAGAGCACGCACTCGTCGAGGTTCTCCTCGACGATCTGCACGCCCTGCTCTCCTGCCGCGAAGATGTCGACCGGGCAGACCTCCTCGAGCTTGCTCGCGAGCTCGGCGTCGGCACGCGCGGAATCGGCGACCTCGACCGCGATGAAGATCCCGGTAGGTCGCTCACGCGGCCACGCCTCCGATCCGCTCCTTGACCAGGCCCGGGATCTCGGAGATCTCCTCGGCCACCACGATCCCCGCCGCGCCGAGCCGCGCGATCTTCTCGGTGGCCGTGTCCTCCTTGCCCTCCACGATCGTGCCCGCGTGGCCGAAGCTCATGCCCGGCATCTCGTCCATGAAGCGCCCGGCCATGAACGCCACGATCGGCAGGCGCGAGTCGTGCTCGCGCACCCACTCGGCCAGCTCGGCCTCCATGCGCCCGCCGGGCTCCGTGTAGATCACGATCGCCTGCGTCTGCTCGTCGGCCTCGAACAGCGGCATCAGCTCGGCGTAGGTGGAGCCGATGATCGCGTCGCCGCCGATCGAGACGGCGGTGGACTGGCCGAGGCCGGCGGCGGTCAGCGTGGAGGACATCTCGGTGGTCATGCCGCCGGAGCGCGAGATCACGCCGACCGGACCGCGGCGTGTAGGCCTTGGCCGCGTCCTTGGCCGGCCCGCCGATGCCGCCCATCTTGATCACGTCGGGCACGATGATCCCCAGGCAGTTGGGGCCGATGATGCGGGCGCCGCGCAGCGCGGCGAGCTCGACCATCTGGGCCACGTCGCGGCGCGGGATGCGCTCGGTCACGATCACGATCAGCTCGATGCCGTTCTCGATCGCCTCGAACACCGCGTCCTTGGTGAAGGCGGGCGGGACGGTGACCACCGAGCCCTTGATCGGGCGCGCCGTGGTGCTCGACGGCCTGGGCCGACGGTGTCGAAGACCGGCACGCCGTGGACGTCGCGGCCCTAGCGGCCGGGCGTGACGCCGCCCACGACCTTCGCGCCGGCGCCGTAGTCGAGGCACTCGCGCGTGAGGTTGACCGCCTCGCGGCCGGTGATGCCCTGGACGATGAAGGTCGTGTCGCTGTCGATGAGGATGCTCATGCCGGCTCCCTGGATCTTCTCGACCGCGCGCCGCGCCGCCTCGTGCATCGAGACCGAGCGGTCGCAGTACTCGCACGCCGTACTTCTCGAGGATCTTGAAGCCCTCCTCCTCCCAGGCGCCCGGGATGCGGAAGATCGCGATCTTCTCGCGCCGGGTCGAAGCCGAGCTCGAGGCAGGCCTTGATCACGCCGCGGGCGACGATGTCCACCCGCGTGTTGGAGACGATCGACATCATCACGGCGATCTTGTCGACGCCCGGCTTCTGGAGCACCAGCTTGGCCAGCCCGCGCGGCCTTGCGCACCGACGGGTTGCCGCCGATCTCGCAGTAGTTGGCCGGCTGCCCGCCGTGCGCGCGCACGGCGTCGAAGAGCGTGAGCGAGCCGCCGCCGGCGCCGATCACGAGGCCGAGGTTGCCGTCGAACTCGGTGACGTTGCCGGCGACGCCGCGGTGGTCCATGCCGTCGACCTCCTCGCCGGCGAGCTCGAACGCGGTGGGCTCGCGCGCCTGGCGCGTCTCCTCGTCGCCGACGCCGAGCTCGGCCAGCAGCGCCGTTCTGGCGCGGGCGGGCCTCGTTCTCCATGTCCATGTGCGCGTCGAGCGCCACGAACGAGCCGTCCTCGAGCTCGCCGAGCGGGTTGATCTCGGCCAGCGTCATGTCGCGCTCGACGAAGAGCTGCGCGAGCCGGGCGACGATCGGCGTGATGCGGGTGAGCGCGCGGCCGGTGACGCCGGTGGAGGCGATCGACCTCCTTGGCCATGAAGTCGCTGAACGGCTGGAGCGTCGAGAAGTGCCGGCGCCCGACCTTGTCGGGCTGCTCCTCGGCGACCTGCTCGATGTCGATGCCGCCGACCGGGCGAGAAGATCATCACCGGCCGCTTGCGCAGGCCGTCCCAGACGACGCCCGCGTAGTACTCCTGCTTGACCTCGGCCTTCGGGTCGACGAGCACGCCGCGCGGCATGTGGCCGTCGATCTCGAGCTCCAGGATGTCGTCGGCGTGCGCGGCCGCCTCGTCGGGCGTGTCGGCGAACTGCACGCCGCCGGCCTTCATGCGTCCGCCGGTCAGCACCTGCGACTTGATGACGGTCGGGCCGCCGATCCGCTCGGCGATCTCGCGCGCCTCGTCGGCGCTGGTGGCGAAGCCGAAGTCGGTGACCGGGATGCCGGCCCGCTTGACGATCTCGCGGGCCTCGTACTCGAAGAACCTCATGCGGGCGCGCTCGCCCGCGCGAGGCCGTAGGCCTCGGCCAGCTCCGGGTCCTTCGCGGCCAGCTGCTCGGCCAGGTCGACCATCACCTTGCACTGCTTCCAGGTGGCGTCGTCCTGCATCTTGCCGTCGATCATGTGGACGCCGCGGCCGTCCGGGATCGCCTCGATGCACCTTCTTGGCGAAGCGCGACCTCGTCGGGGTCGGGGGAGAAGACCTTCTTGGCGATGTCGATCTGGACCGGGTGCAGCGACCAGGCGCCCACGCAGCCGAGCAGGAAGGCGGCGCGGAACTGCGCCTCGCAGCCGGCGGTGTCCTTGATGTCGCCGTAGGGGCCGTAGAAGGGCAGGATGCCGGCGCTCGTGCAGGCGTCGACCATGCGCGCGATCGAGTAGTGCCAGGGGTCCTGCTGGGCGGTCGCGCGCGGCGCCTCGGGGTCGGCCGGGTCCGGGTCGGCGATCACGCGGTAGCCGGGGTGGCCGCCGCCGACGCGCGTGGTCTTCATGCGCCGCGAGGCCGCCAGGTCGGCCGGCCCGAAGCTCATGCCCTGCATGCGCGGGCTCGCGGTGGCGATCTCCTCGAGGTTCACCACGCCCTGCGCGGTCTCGAGGATCGCGTGCACGAGGATCGGGCGCTCGAGCCCGGCCTTGGCCTCGAGCTGGGCCAGCAGGCGGTCGACGTAGTGGATGTCCCAGGCGCCCTCGACCTTGGGGACCATGATCACGTCGAGCTTGTCGCCGATCTCGGTGACCAGCTCGGTGAGGTCGTCGAGCACCCAGGGGCTCTCGAGCGAGTTGACGCGCGTCCAGAGGGCGGTCGCGCCGAGGTCGGCCTCGCGTGCCGACGCGGATCAGGCCCGCGCGCGCGGCCTCCTTGCGGTCGACCGGGACCGCGTCCTCGAGGTTGCCCAGCAGGATGTCGGTCTTGGCCGCGATCTCGGGCGCCTTGGCGGCCATCTTCTCGTTCGAGAAGTCGAGGAAGTGGATCATCCGCGAGGGCGGGAAGGGGATCTCGCGAAGCGGCTCGGGGGCCTCGACCGCCAGCGGCTTGAAGAAGTCTCGGGGGTTGCGCATGGGCGAGAAACCTAGCGGGCCGACTAGGATTCCGCGCTCCATGAGCGAGACCGAGACGCAGGGAATCGAAACCGACCAGGCCGCCCGCGAGGCCTCCGGCGCGCACCCGCTACGGGCGCTACCTCGAGGAGTTCGAGGTCGGCGCCGTGTACAAGCACTGGCCGGCCAAGACCGTGACCGAGGCGGACGACCACCTGTTCTGCCTGATGACGATGAACCACCATCCGCTGCACCTCAACGACGTCTACGCGGCGCAGTCGCAGCAGGGCCACAACGTCGTGGTCGGGCCGCTTGTCTACTCGCTCGCGCTGGGCATGTCGGTCGGCGACGTGTCCGGCAAGGCGATCGCCAACCTCGCCACCGAGGAGCTCACGCCACCCGGCGCCGGTGTTCCACGGCGACACGCTGTTCTGCGAGTCCGAGGTGCTCGACGTGCGGCAGTCGCAGTCCAAGCCCGACCGCGGCGTGGTGAAGGTCCACACGCGCGTCTTCAAGCAGGACGGCACGCTCGTGGCCGAGTTCAAGCGCGCGGTGCTGGTGCCGCGCCGGCCGGACGGCGCGGGCTGAGGCTTCAGGGCCTCGCCGGGCCCAACGGGGCGCGACGGCTCGACTCGACCGGTCGGGCGAGCCGCGAAGCCCACCCGACCGGAAGCCGTGGACGAGCCGGAGTGCCGCGTCAGCGCCGCGCCTGCCAATCCGGACGCCCGTCGTCGTGCCGGTACGAACGTGAGCCGCTTGGCGCCTTGCCGCTGGAGCGCATGACGAACACGTCGTCGGCGCGCGTAATCGCACCCGACGCGCTCAGCAACCGTCGCGCGAACGCGATCCTGCTTCCGCTGGGAGAGAACACGGGGACGCCTCGCCGCCCGCGATGTCCTGAGTCAGGCGCTGTCTGGCCGGTACCGTCGGCGTTCATCACGTAGATCTCGTTGTTGCGGTTGCGATCGCTCACGAACACGAGCCGCAGGCCGCTGGGTGACCAGTCGACGTCGAAGTCGTTCGCCGGATCGGTTGTCAGGCGCCATCTGATTCGTGCCGTCGGCGTTCATCACGTAGATGTCCGACTGGTTTCCGCGCAAGGAGCGATAGGCGATCTTGGTGCCGTCGGGCGAGAAGACCGGATCGTCGTCACCCTGGGACGGGGCGCTCGTCAGGCGAGTCTCCCCGGTGCCGTCGGTATTGATCACCCAGATGTCTGAGTTGGGCTCCACGTCGGGCGCGATCTGGCGGGTGCTGCGGAACACGAGTCGCCGTCCGTCCGGCGACCACGCCGGGCTGGCGTCGGCGAAGGTGTTGTTCGTCACCCGGCGCTTGCCGGTGCCGTTGGCGTTCATGGTCCAGATCTCGGCGCCCCTGCGCACGCCGCGAACGAAGGCGATCTTGTTTCCGCTGGGCGAGTACGCGCCCTCACCGTCACCCGCGTTGTTCCGGGTCAGACGCTTACGCTTGCTCCCGTCGGGCTTGACGGTGTAGAGCTCGCTCAACCCCCCGGCGAGGTTGCTCGTAAAGAGAATTCGGCCGTTGCTCCCGGGAAACGACGCATGAGCTGCCGGCACCGCCGAGAGCCCGACGGCCATGGCCAGCGCGCCCATCGTCAGCGCGGCGCGAGGCCTTAACAGTGTCCTCATCCAATCACTCCTTTTCGCTGATCATTCGATCCCGCCCTGCCCGAAGCGTCCATACGAGAGGACACACTCCGCCGCCACGCGAGGTTCTGTGTTTACAAACGAGTCCGGTACCCGGAAAGTTGCGCTAATGCCGCATAGCGGGGCGCACGCAGCTCGAATCCGGTCTCACAACCTCCAGCTCGCGAGAAACGTCTTGGTGGCACGGCGACCCTGGCTAAGGCTGCGGTTGCCGATCCCGATTTCCCGCACCTTGTCGCCGCGTGTCTTCACGAACAGGCGGACTCCACTCACGGTTGTGACGTACCAGGTGTTGCCGCCCGCTTTGAAGCGGCGTTCGCCCTTGAGTTGCCGGCGCGCGCTCCGTGGGCTGTCCCCGGGGTGGATGCCCTTCAGCGAGAAACGCCGGCTCGAGGTCAGAAATAGCACGATTCGATTGTTCACCTTGCGGCGCAAAGAGCTTGAGCCGGCGGCCCAGCTTGGTTGTCGGGTAGCCGATCTTGAGCGCGCCGCCGCCGGCCACGCAGTAGCGGTCAAGACCCCCGCGGGTGCGGCGTTTCCCGCCCTTGAAGATCTTGCGCTGCGCCTTGCGCGTGCGGCCGAGGCGCACGGGCCCCATCCGCGTCTTCTTGACGGCGGCGTCAGCATTGACACACCCGCGCAGGATCAGCGGCCTCTTCGCCGGCTTGAACGGGCGGTGGGGGGTCGCTCTCGTACCCGAGTCGCACGAACTTGGCGACGGATGGGACGCCTTGGTCGTTGAGCAGGAAGAGCATGTAGTAGCCGGGGGTGGCGACGTCGGCGGTGGCCGGCGCGGTGAGGGTGACGCCGCCGGGGCGCTGGGCGACGGTGAGCGGGATGTAGCGCTGGTTCATGTCGTTGGCGTGCGTCGTGGCGCCGGGCGCCACGAGCGTGGCGCGGGTGACGTTGGTGTCGGGGGTGCCGACGTCGAAGCTGTGGTCCCGAGCTTGACGTTGGTCGGCGCCGTGAGCGATGGTCGGCCGCGGGCCCTTGAAGAGGTAGGGGGGCTCGTAGATCTCGGCGGTGTCGCGGTCGGTGCCGCCGTTGACGTCGTCGCCGGCGGAGATCACGCGCCCGTCCGGGAGCAGCAGCGCGGTGGAGTGGTAGGCGCGCGTCTCGGCCTGCGACGGGCCGAGTCGTCCAGTTGCCGGTTGCGGGGTCCCAGAGCTCGACTTGGCGTCTGTTCGGCGGTCGCCGGCCCACTGGTCGCCGTTGCCGTCAGCGCCCACGCCGCCGCCGACGGTGACCATCGAGCCGTCGGGCAGCAGCACGGTGTTGTGGTGGCCGCGCCCGACCTGCATCGACGGCGCCGGCCTGCCAGCCCGCCGCGGGGTTTGCCTCGTCGAAGACCTCGGTCGTCGGACCGCATGTCGGGGCCGAAGCGTCGTGCTCGGCGCCGCGCCGCCCAGCTGCATCACCTTGGTCGAGCCGCCGGTGCCGCCGGGCACCAGCACCGCCGTGCCCCAGACCCGGTCGCGTGCCGGTAGTTTGGGAAGTCCTGCCAGGCGAAGTGTTGGACGGGTCCGGGGGGCTTGAGGAACCAGGTGTCTTCCGGGAACGGGCCGGCGACCACGCGCGCCCCGACGGCATCGCGAACATGTGCGGGTAGAGGCCTGCCGATCGGCGGCTGGCCCGCGCCGCCGAGCGTGCCGAGCAGGCTGATGGTGCCGCGTCCGTTCAGGTCGGCCGAGGGCGTGAAGAGCTCGACGTCCGGCGTCGCGCTGTGAAGCCCGCGCCGCTCTCGTCGAGCCCGTACATGATCACGATGCGCCCGTCGGCCAGCCGCACGCCGGTCGGATACCAGCGTCCGTGGCGCATGTCGGGCTGCTCGGTCCAGGTCTCGTTGAAGGGGTTGAAGGTGTAGACCTTGTTGAGGCCCTTGTAGTCGACGGTGCCTTCTGAGAAGCGCAGGTTGCCGCCGAACACCACGAGCCGCCCGTCGGCGGTGAAGGTCTGGCCGGCGCACCAGATGTTGGCCGGCTTGAGCTGACCGTCGCCCGGGTCGCGCCACAGCGGCGGATCGACGCGCTTCGTGCTGCCCGTCGCCGGATTCCACAGCCACGCCTGCGCGGTATTCGGGTCGTTGACGCCGCCGCCGCCGTGACGCGGGCGCGGGGTTCTTCGGATAGGAGAACCACATCACCTTGCCGGTCGGCAACATCGCCGCGTGGATCCCCATCACCGGAATCGAGAACGGCGCGCCCCAGCGACCGACCTGCTCCGGCGGCCCCGCCAGCGCCGGCCGCGGCCCGCACGCTCGACCGAGCTGAGCGCGCCGAGCGGGCGGCAACTCTCCAGCTCCGCTCCGCACGCCGCAGCCGCGCATGCTCGGCCGCGTGCTCCGGGCCCAGCACCGACCGCTCGAACGCGCGCAGCTGACGCTCGCTCATGCCCGGGCACACCAAGCTCACCACTCGAATGGTCAGCCCACGCGCGGCGCCGCGCGTCGCGGCCAACAGCGCAAGCGCAACCGCAAGCACGACCATCGACGCCAAACGGCGCCCATGGAAGCTAATGGAGCAAGTGGGGGGGCGACGAAGAAGTCGTTGTTCCACCGTAGCGGCAACACGGCTGGTTGTCGCCAGGTGCTGTGTTAGTCCCTTTTTCAGGCTTCGGCAGCCGCGCGCGACTGTCTCCAACTGCCTGAACCTCTGTTATCTTGGCTTAGAGAGCGCCTTGACCGACGCCTGCCACACGATGTGGCAGCTTCTGAGTCAAGCAGGGGTATACCAGGTGCCGGAAATGAACTTCTCCGACGGACGAGGGCAGTGCCTGTGCGGGCGAGCAACGCTGTGAAGACCCCCATTCTGGAAGGCGAGAACATCGTTGCGTTCGCCAAGGATTGGAGCGACGATCCGACCAGCCCCAACCACGTAATGCGGGGTGCTGGCTCGTAGGAACCGCGTGCTATGGCTCAACTCGATCTCGACTCGCGCGCCGCAACTGGGGAGCAGCAGCGACATCGGCAAGCTCGTGCGCAAGCTGCGCGACTCCGCCAAGGGGCCGGTCGAGGTCGAGCCGAACCTGTTCGTCTACACGCCGATCGTCCTGCCCTTCCCACACCTGCGGGTGGCAGCGGGCATCAATCGCGACATCCTGCGCTTGACGCTCGCGGTCCTGCGCCGGAAACTGAAGATGAATCGCTACCAGCTGTGGACGTTCATCCCGACGGCGCTCCCCTACATGGGCATGCCGGGCGAAGACTTGTCGGTCTACTACTGCACCGACGCGTGGTCGAGCTTCACGCAGGTCGACGGCGAGCGGATTGGGCCGATGGAGTGGGAGATGTGCCGCCGCGCCGACGTGGTCTTTGCCACTGCGCAGCCGTTGCTGGACCGTAGGCTGGAATACAACTCGGAGACACATCTGGCGTTGCACGGCGTGGATCACCAGCACTTCGCCGAGGCGCTGGACGAGAGACGACCATTCCCGACGACCTCGCCGATTGCCCGCGGCCCATCGTCGGCTTCTTCGGCCTCATTCACGACTGGATCGACATCTCGCTGCTCGCCCACGTGGCCGAGCAGCGGCCCGATTGGACCGTTGCCGTCATCGGCAAGGCCAGCGTCGACATCTCGTCGCTGGAGCGGTTGCCGAACGTCAAGCTCCTGGGACAGCCAGCCTTACGACGAGCTGCCGCGCTACTGCAAGGCGTTCTCTGTCGGGGTGATGCCGTTCGCGCTGAACGAGCTGACCACGCAACGTCAACCCGATCAAGATGCGCGAGTACCTGAGCGCGGGCTTCCGGTCGTCTCCACCGACCTGCCGGAGGTGCGAGGCTGCTCCGAATCGGTGCGGGTAGCGCGCTCACCCGACGACTTCGTACGCGCCTGCGAGGAGGCGATCGCAGCCGATGATCCCGGATGCGCCGACGCCGCAGCGACGCGATGGCCGTCGAGACCTGGGACGCGAAGGTGGCGCGAGTGGGACGGTTCGTGCGCGCGGCAGAGGGACGCGCAACGGGGCGTCGCGTCCGACGGGGTGGAACGCAGATCCACCGCCGAGGCCTGGTGTGATCCTCACCGTCGTCGGCGCGCGGCCGAACTTCATGAAGGCGGCGCCCGTTCATGCCGCCTTCACGCGCGCCGGCGTCGTCCACGAGCTCGTCCACACCGGACAGCACTACGACGACAGCGATGTCGAAGGTCTTCTTCGAGGACCTGGGCATGCCGCGGCCGGTGATGAGACCTGGGCGTCGGCTCGGGCAGCCACGCCGAGCAGACCGGCCGCGGTGATGGTCGGGCTCGAGCGGCTGCTTCATCGAGCGCCGGCCACGCGCCGTGCTCGTGGTCGGCGACGTGAACAGCACGCTGGCCGCCAGCCTGGTGGCCGCGAAGCTCGGCATCTTCGTCGGGCACGTCGAGGCCGGACTGCGCTCGGGCGACTGGTCGATGCCCGAGGAGGTCAACCGAGTGGTCACCGATTCGCTGTCCGACCTCCTGCTGACCCCGTCGCCGGACGCTGACCGCAACCTGTTGGCCGAAGGGCTGCGCCTCCGAGAACGATCGCCCGGGTCGGCAACGTCATGATCGACACCCTGCTCCAGCACCTGCCCGGCGCTCGCGCGCTCGACGTCCCGGCCCAGATGGGGCTGTCCCACGGCGCGTACGCCGTACTGACGCTGCACCGCCCGTCGAACGTCGACGACCCCGAAGGTCCTGCGAGGAATCCTCGGTGCGATCGCCGCAGATCGCCGACCGGCTCCAGTGGTCTTTCCGGTGCACCCGCGCACGCGAAAGAACATCGAAGCGCTGGGGTTCCCCTCGACGAGGCCAAGGGCATGGTGCTCTCCGAGCCGCTCGGCTACCTGGAGTTCCTGTCGCTGACCTCGCGCGCGCGATTGTGCTTACCGATTCGGGCGGCCTTGCAGGAGGAGAGCACCGTGCTGGGCATTCCCTGCCTCACGTTGCGAGAGAACACGGAGCGTCCCATCACGATCGACCAGGGGACGAACGTGCTGGTCGGAACGGACCCGAATGCGATCTTCCAGGGAGCCGAGGTGGCACTCGCGAACGGCAACGGCCGTGTCGCAAAAGCGCCGCTCTGTGGGACGGTCAGGCCGCAGGCCGGATCGTCGATGCCGTGATGTCCCGCCTCGGCTGAGGCACGAAAGCGCCTCGCCTCGGGCCGAAGACGCGAGCGTCCCAGAAGGAGATGCCGTAGCGGTGGCGCGCGTCACGCCCTGCACCCGCACGTAGCGTGCGCTGCGGGCGGGGAAGGTCGTGATCTTGAGGCCGGGGCTCGTGATCGAGACGTCGGCGGCGTCGGTGAAGGTGGTGCCGTCGGTCGAGGTGAGGATCTTGTACTGCGATGCGTAGGCGTCCTCCCAGTTGAGCTCGACCTTGTCGATCTGACTGGGCGCTGCCGAGGTCCACCTGCCACCAGTGGTTGTCGACGAAGGCGGAGCTCCAGCGGGTGGTGGAGCAGCCGTCGACAGCCTTGCCGGCGCTACCAGGCGTCGTCCCCTCGATGCTCGATGCCGTGGCTGGCTTGCCCAGGGCGAGGTCGGCCGGGGGGCGGAGGTGGCGGAGGCGGAGGCGGTGGCGGTGTCGGCCGGGCCGAACACGCGCGCGTCCCAGAACGAGATGCCGTATGCGGTCGCGCGCGTGACGCCCTGCACGCGGACGTAGCGCGCGTCGCGCGGCGGCGAAGGTCGTGATCTTGAGGCCGGGAGCCGATGTCGAGACGTCGGCGACCTCGGTGAAGGTGGTGCCGTCGGTCGAGGTGAGGATCTTGTAGCGCGACGCGTAGGCGGCCTCCCAGTTCAGCTCGACCTTGCTGACCTTGCGCACGCTGCCGAGGTCCACCTGCCACCACTGGTTGTCGGTGAAGCCGGAGCTCCAGCGCGTCGCCGAGTGAGCCGTCCACGGCCTTGCCGGACGCGAGCGCCGGCGTTCTCGATGCTCGACGCGAGGTGGGCCGACCCGCGGCCTTCTCGATCGAGGCGCCGACGTCGCCGGCGACCTCGAGCTTCACGCACTTCGCGACCGACGGGACGCCCTGGGCGTTGAGCGAGGAAGAGCATGTAGTAGCCCGGGGTGGCGAGCTCGGCGCTGGCGGGCGCGGTGAGGCGTGACGCCGCCGGCGCGCTGGGCGACCGTCAGCGGGATGTAGCGCTGGTTCATGTCGTTGGCATGAGTGGTCGCGCCCGGCGCGACGAGCGCGCGCCTTGGTGATGTTGGTGTTCGGCGTGTCGACGTCGAAGGTGGTGCCGATCTGCGCCGTGGCCGGCGCGCTGAGCTGATCGTCGGGCGGGCGCCCTTGAAGAGGTAGGGCGGCTCGTAGATCTCGGCGGTGTCGCGGTCGGTGCCGCCGTTGACGTCGTCGCCGGCGGAGATCACGCGCCCGTCCGGCAGCAGCAGCGCGGTCGAGTGGTAGGCGCGGTTCTCGGCCTGCGCCGGCGCCGAGCGTCCAGTTGCCGGTGGCGGGGTTCCAGAGCTCGACCTGGCGCTGCGTCGGGATCGGCCTGCCCACTGGTCGCCGTTCCTGATCCCCACGCCGCCGCCGACGGTGACCATCGAGCCGTCGGGCAGCAGCACGGTGTTGTGGTGGCCGCGCCCGACCTGCATCGACGGCGCCGCGCTGCCAGCCCAGCGCGGGGTTTGCCTCGTCGAAGATCTCGGTCGTGGGCACGGCGATGTCGGTGGTGGTCGAGGTGATGGTCGCCGGAGCCGACCGCCCAGTCTGCATCACCTGGGTCGAGCCGCCGGTGCCGCCCGGCATCAGGACCGCCGTGCCCCAGAGCCGGTCGCGCGGCATGTTCGGGCACGTCCTGCCAGGTGAAGGAGTTCGACGGCCCGGCGGGTTGAGGAACCAGGTGTCCTCGGGGAACGGGCCGGCCACCAGCGTCCGCCCGGACGGCATCGAGAACATGTGCGGGTAGAGCCCCCCGATCGGGCGGCTGGCCCGCCCCGCCGCAGGCGTGCCCAGCAGGCTGACCGTGCCGCGCCCGTTCAGGTCGGCCGAGGGCGTGAAGAGCTCGACGTCGGTGTTGCGCTTGAAGCCCGCGCCGCGTCTCGTCGAGCCCGCTGACGACGACGATGCGGCCGTCGGGCAGCCGTGACCGCCGGTCGGGTACCAGCGCCCGTGGCGCATGTCGGGCTGCTCGGTCCAGGTCTCGTTCCAGGGGTTGAACGTGTAGACCTTGTTGAGGCCCTTGAAGTCGCTCGTGGCGCCTGCTGAGAAGCGCAGGTTGCCGCCGAACACGACGAGCCGCCCGTCGGCGGTGAACGTCTGGCCTCCGCACCAGATGTTGGCCGGCTTCAGCTGTCCGTCGCGCCGGGTCGCGCCACAGCGGCGGGTCGACGCGTTTGGTGGTCCCGGTCGCCGGGTCCCACAGCCAGGCCTGCGCCGTGTTCGGGTCGTTGACGCCGCCGCCGCCATGGCGCGGCGTTCGGGTTCTTCGGATACGAGAACCACATCACCTTGCCGGTCGGCAGCATCGCCGCGTGGATGCCCATCACCGGAATCGAGAACGGCGCGCCCCAGCGACCGACCTGCTCCGGTGGTCCAGCAAGGGCGGCAGCAGCGGTCACGCTCGACGCGCGCCTGAGACGCCGGGGCGGCCGCGCCAGTCGCCGCGTCGCTTCGGCACGCCGCACCCGCGCATGCTCCGCCGCATGCCCGGTCCCAACACCGACCGCTCAAACGCACGCAGCTGCCGCTCACTCAGCCCCGGCACACCAAGCTCACCGCTTGAATGGTCGGCCCACGCCGGCGCCACCCCGATCGCCAGCAACAGCAGCGCGACCGCAAGTGCGGCAGCAGAGGGCGTATGAGAGTGGGAGCGAGGATTCAAGTGAGTAGGGCCGGACGAACCGCGTCGACTTCGACTTCGACCAGGACCCGCGGCTCGAAGCCAGACTGAGGTCAGGTTCTGCGTTCTCGCAAACGTACAACGTCCCGTCGACGGGACGCGCCGGTTACCGATGTACGACGAACACCCGGCTCGGCCGTGGCGAGGCGGCCCGCGCGGTCGCGGAAGGGATCGAAGCCGGGACCTGGCGCGCGCATGTCAGGGGCGCGACCTTCTCGCTCGCTTGCTCAGTCAGTAGCAGTGCGCGCGTCAAGCGCTGCCCGCAGATCTGGGCGGAGCACTTCAACCCGCGCCTGGAGGCGCGCCGCCCGTGCAAAACGCCGTTTCAGTGACCGTCGTACGAATGTCCAGGCGCCCCTGGACTGCCTCGCTCGGTCCTCGTGTGGGAGTCGACGGCAGTCCCAGTCGCCTCGAACGGGCTTTCCCCAACCAGTGCAGTCGGCACAGCTCGTGCCGAGGACGGCCCGGGCCCGTGCCCCAACCTTCCCTCCTGCCCCGCATCCCCACGCGCCTTCTGGCGCTCTTGCCAGCCGTCCTGACGGTCGTACTGGCCGTGATGGTGCTGGTGCCGGCGGGCGCTGCCGCTGCCCGTGAGATCCCGGTCGGGATGTCCAATACGGCCGATCAGAATCTGCGCAGCTCGCGGTGGCTCTACGCGATTCGATTTGTCTTGGATCGCGACACCACGATGTACCGGTTCTTCAGCCAGATGAAGGCCAAGGGCGCGCCCTGGGATGAGCACGGCGTCACGTGCTACGCAGGGCGGACCCGGTTGTTATGCGGCTGGCGATGGCGGGATCATCAATGTGCGATTGGTGAGAACCAAGGCGGACGGCACACCGGATTTGTCGAGGGTGTTGGCGCAGGAGACGATCAACCCGCGTACCCGCTATTTCGAGACCAAGTCTGCCTATGGCGTATCTGGCATCACCCTGTTTTGGTACTTCAACATGGGGGGTGTACGCCTTAAAGGCGAATACCCCTTACGCGATGGTCTATCGCAACCTGCACGCCGATCCGGCACACAACTTCTCCTCGACCAACTCGATTTCGGTCGAAGGAATCTGACGCGGGGCCCAATGGGCGCAACAACCTCGATCCCAACGCGCCCGGCGCGATCGCCGGCCTGGATCCACGTGAGGCGACAGCCTGGTCGACCAACGCCGGCGCCAGCTGGACGTGGGGCCGCCAGGTCGGTCACTACTTCGGCAGCACCACTTCGGACGAGGGCGTGCGCCTGCCTCACTACGCCTGGCAGTCCTCACCGACGGCCAAGCCGCAGTCAAACCAGCCTTACACCGCCTATCTGACGCACCTGCGCGCCGTGCACCTTGACCGCCAGCGCGGTTCCGCGCCGCACCACACTCACCGAGGCCGGCGGCTACGCCCCGGTGGGTAAGTCGGTCGGAGTGGTGACGGTTCGCAACCTTCGCACGCGGACAGACCGGCCACACCGCCTCACTCGGCTCGGGCATCCGCAGAGGCGCCCTCGACCCGCCGGTCACTGTCGAGGTTGGCGACAGCTACCAGATCACTCACACCGGCACGGTCTTCAAGATGGAGGCAGACGGCTACCAAGTGGCAATCCTTGGGCTCGGCTCAGGCGCCTTCCCATTCAACACCGCCGGCAGCGGCGCCGACCGCGCCCAACTTTTCGCGCTGCCGCGATCCCTACCTCCTCGCGAGCCCGGCTAGCCGCCGGGCCGACGGCCTCGGATCCGCGGGCTGCGGCGCGGCCCTGCTCGCCGTCAGCGTCCGCGCACGCGCCGTCTTCGCCGCCCGCCGGGGACGGGTCGTGCGCTCACGTCGGCCTCTCCGGCGGCTGGTCGCCGGACGGCTCCGTGTCCGTGGCGTGGTCAGGGGAGCGCATCGCACGGCTGGCAGGCGCGTGACAATCCGCGCTAGGCGGCATGGCGACTGGCGGACGGTGGGCCATACGCGCCGTGCGCTCGAACGGTCACTTCAGCTTCCGCCGGAGGTTTCGGGTGCGTCGGCCGGTCGATGGAATGAAGGTGCGAGCGGTGGTCAGCGGCGTGGGTCGCTCGCGTCGCACGCCGGTCCGGCGGGGCCCTGAGGCGGGCCCGCACCATGGCGCAAAGCGCCGATGGGTGCGATCCGGTAGTCATGCAGGTTTCGCCGCCCGGTCCGGTGCCCGAGGCACGCGGATCGACCCAGGCGTTTCGATATCCGTCCAGGTTAGGGGTACGAACCTGTGCGGTAGCCACGCATTCTGACGAAAACGACGAGGTAAATTGATTTGGCCCTCATCGTCGACACCGGCAACCCCGGTGTTAGGCGACAACAAAGCAAGGTGGGCTCCCGGGTCGGGAGTAAGCCGGGCTGTCGCAGCTCCCGCGGCATGGGCTCAGTTCCAGAAAGGTAAGTCCGTGCCTCAAATTCCGCCTGCATACTCGTCCGCGTCCTCGGACGCTCCTGCCCGCCGTTCTTACTGTTGTGCTGGCAATGTTGCTGCTGGCGCCGGCCGGTGCATCCGCTGCTCGGGCCGTCCCGGTTGGCATGTCCAATACGGCTGACCAGAACTTGCGTAACTCGCAGTGGCTCTACGGGATCCGGTTTGTACTGGATCGCGATACGACCATGTACCGGTGGTTTAGCCAGATGAAAGCCAAGGGCGCGCCTTGGGACGAGCATGGTGTCACTTGTACGCAGGGTCGGCCCCGGCTGTTATGCCGCCGGCGACGGAGGCATCATCAACGTTCGCCTGGTGTCGATAAACGCCGACGGCACACCGAACTTGTCAAATGTGCTCGCCCAGGAGACGGTCGATCCTCGCACCCGGTACTTCGCGACGAAGTCCGCCTATGGAGTGTCCGGGATTACCCTGTTCTGGTATTTCAACATGGGTGGGGTGTCACTGAAGGCCAATACGCCTTACGTGATGGTCTATCGCAACCTCCACGGCGACCCCACGCACAACTTCGTCTCCAACAATTCCATCCAGGTGAGGGACTCCGACGCGGGCCCCAATGGGCGCAACAACCTCGACCCCAACGCGCCGGGCGCAATCGCGGGTCTCGATCCACGCGAGGCCACGACCTGGTCGAGCAACGGTGGCGCGAACTGGACCTGGGGCCGCCAAGTCGGTCACTACTTCGGCTCCGCGACCGGTGACGAGGGCACACGCCTGCCCCACTACGCGTGGCAGGCCTCGGCGACGGCCAAGCCCGAGTCAAACCAGCCCTACACCGCCTACATGACCAGCTGCACACCCTGCACCCTGAACAACGCCGCGGTGCCGCGGCGCACAACGCTTACCGAGGCCGGCGGCTACGCGCCGGTCGGCAAGTCGGTGGGAGTGGTCACGGTTCGGAACACGCGCACGGGTCAGACGGGCCACACCGCCTCGCTCGGCGAAGGCATCCGCAAGGGTTCGCTCAGCACGCCGGTCACAGTCGAGGTCGGCGACAGCTACCAGATCACTCACACCGGCACGGTCTTCAAGATGGAGGCCGACGGCTACCAGGTCAGCATTCTCGGACTGGGCTCCGGCGCCTTCCCATTCACCACCGTCGGGCACGGAGCCGATCGCGCCCAGCTATTTGCCCTGCCGCACCCCTACTACGCGAACACCACAGCTCCGCCGCCGCCTCCGCCTCCGCCTCCTCCGGCTGACACGACAGCGCCGGAGACGATGATTGTGGGCAGCCCGCCCGCGACGACGCAGGCGACCACGCAGAGCTTCGACTTCAGTGCCAGCGAGTCGGGTTCGAGCTTCCAGTGCAAGCTGGACGCGGGCACTTTCGGCGCCTGCAGCGCTCCGAAGGCCTACAGCGGCCTGTCTGTCGGTGCGCACAGCTTCGAGGTCCGTGCGACTGATGTCGCGGGGAACGTCGATGCGACGCCCGCCATTCGCAGCTGGACGGTCGTGGCAGCTCCGCCGCCTCCGCCTCCTCCGGCTGACACGACAGCGCCGGAGACGATGATTGTGGGCAGCCCGCCCGCGACGACGCAGGCGACCACGCAGAGCTTCGACTTCAGTGCCAGCGAGTCGGGTTCGAGCTTCCAGTGCAAGCTGGACGCGGGCACTTTCGGCGCCTGCAGCGCTCCGAAGGCCTACAGCGGCCTGTCTGTCGGTGCGCACAGCTTCGAGGTCCGTGCGACTGATGTCGCGGGGAACGTCGATGCGACGCCCGCCATTCGCAGCTGGACGGTCGTGGCAGCTCCGCCGCCTCCGCCGGCCGATGAAACGATCGTGCCGGCGACAGCCGACAAGGCGCTCGGACACCCGGCCACAGCGTCGAGCGTCCAGAACGCCACGCTCGGTGCAGGCCAGGCCGTCGATGGCTCGTCGACGACTCGCTGGAGCTCGGGCTTCAGCGACGGGCAGTCGCTGCAGGTCGACCTCGGCAGCGTGCGCTCGGTCAACAAGGTCTCGATCAACTGGGAGGCGGCCTACGCCCCGCGGTACTGGGTCATGACCTCCGAGGACGGCACGACCTACTCCTTGGCAGCCGAGGTGACGATCACCAAGGCGGGCTGGAAGACGACCGCGTT
Organism: uncultured Thermoleophilaceae bacterium; assembly: GCA_963762265.1. Taxonomy (GTDB): domain Bacteria; phylum Actinomycetota; class Thermoleophilia; order Solirubrobacterales; family Thermoleophilaceae; genus JACVRW01. The sequence continues at coordinate 65,947 of CAVXKC010000009.1, forward strand.
CCTGCAGCGACAGGCTCGCTACGTCAAGATCGAGGGCGTCAATCGCGCCACCATCTACGGGATTTCCTTCTGGGATCTCCGCGTGGGCGGCCCGGCCGAGAGCGCGACCGAGAAGGCCGCGGGACGCCCCACGACAGCCTCGAGCACCGAGCGGTCGGGGCTCGAGTCGGCCAAGGCCGTCGACGGCTCGGTCACAACCCGGTGGAGCTCGAACTTCACCAACAATCAATGGTGGCAAGTCGACCTGGGGAGCATCCGCCAGGTCGACAGGGTCTCGATCAACTGGGAGGCCGCCTACGCCTCGAGGTACAAGATCCTGACCTCGACGGACGGCACGGCGTACACCCTGGCCGCGGACGTCTCGATCACCAAGGCCGGAGTGCAAACCAGCACCTTCGCCTCGCGCAACGCGCGGTACGTGAAGATCGAAGGCGTCACCCGAGCCACGGTCTACGGGATCTCCTTCTGGAACGTTCAGGTATTCGGGTTCGCGGACTGAGCTGCGAATCGACGCCGAGGCTCGTTCAGCTTCCCCTCTCGAAGAAACGCTCGACGACCACCGCGACCCATACCGCGCGTAGGCGGACCAGCAGACCGAAGTAGACCGCTGCGAGCCCTACCTCCAGCGCGGCCAGCACAAGCAGCTCCGCTCCCGAGTCTTCCACGACCGGACGGGCGGCGAAGCCCACTGCGCCGGCCGCGAGTCCCAGGGGGAGGGCGACGTGCAGCATGTAGTCCGAGGCATCGAGGGCGAAGAGACGGTGAACGCTGAAGAACGCCAGCGCTCCCTGCGTTGCGACTCCTGCCGCGAACGCCCACGCAACACAGAAGACCGGGCTCGTCACGTCCAGTCCCAGGAACGAGGCTGCCACCGAGGCAAATACCGCGAGGGCAATCAGGTTGTTGCGCGAGTTGTAGGAGCGGACCGCGGCCGCGTCGAGGGTGTTTCGGAGCATCAGGTAGACGGCGTAGAGCGCGGCCGGTGCGACCACAACTCGCACTACGGCGCCCGCGTCATCGAAGGTGGGCCCGAGCCAGATGGACACGCCGATGTCCGCAAAGATCACGGTCTGGAGGCTCAGGAAGATGGCAACGTGTGCCGCGAACGCCGCCAGCTGGCCGACGTACTTCGCAGCACGCTCTCGATCGCTGGCCCACAGCCGCGAGAGCTGCGGGAGCAGCACGAGCCCGAGCGGCGTTACCGCGAGGGAGAGGATTGCGAGCACCTGCTGGCCCGCGGTGAGGTCCGCCACGTCTGCCAGAGAGCCAACGTGTGCAGCCAGAATCGGCACGAGCACGAACACGAGCAGTTGGGCCAGGTCGCCCGGTACGCGGCGCGGGCCGTAGGCCCACAAGACGGAGGCGGCGCCCTTGATCGCGCTTCGGTGGGCCGCCCCGAAGGAACGCAGCAGCGGCGCGCCGACCGTCAGCAGAGACGTGGTCGCCAGGGCGACAGCCATGAGCAAGATCAGCGTCTCGATCGGTTCGTCTGGGAAGAGCAGCACGATCAGGGGCGGCGGGAGTCCGAAGGCGCCGACCTGCAATGCGCTTGCGAGCCGCATGCGCACCAGCCCTCTGAAGTAGCCGTAGGTGAGGTAGAAGAGGCTGGAAGCCCCCAGCAGCGCCACAAACGGCACGACCAGGTCGTCGCGAGACGAGCTTCCGAAGAAGAGCCCGGCCGTCGCCTCGGGGACCGCCAAGGCGAGCGCTGCGACCGAAGCCGTGGCGCCGCCACAGATGCCGAAAGCGGCCGCCAGATAGGCCTCCGAGGTCGGGCTCCGCTCCTCCGGTGGCAGCGCCAGATAGCGGGGCAAGCCGGACACGAGCCCGACCATCACTATGGGAAAGAGGAGGGCCACTCCCTGCTTGACCAAGGCGTAGGACCCGAATCCGTCCTTTCCGGTCTCCTCAGCGAGCAGGCGGTAGAGGAGCAGGCTCAGGAGGGCGTAGACGACCTGGGCGAACACCGTGATGCCCACGTCGCGAAAGAACGGATGGACATGCCGCGGCGTGCCGTCGCGTGTCGATTGCGGACGGGGCTGCACTAGCGGGGCTGGGACACGTCGGTTCGCGACGCTCCCAGGGTCTCACGCAGACGCTCGCGAATTCCGCGATTGAAGGCTGCTGGATCGATCCGCACGCCCCGGCGCACCAGGCGCTGCGCGTCTGCGAGGAACTCATCGCTTGCATTGAGATCCGACGCCAAGTCGAGCTTGCGCCGTGCGCTCGCAAAGCGCCCCTCGTGCGCGTCCAACAGGGCGAGCTCCATGTACGCGTACCAGTTCGGCTCGACATCGAGCGCTTCGCGGAAGGCCGCGCGAGCACGTGCCGGGTGATCGATCCTCACGGCGAGCGCTCCTTCCCGCAGGTGAGGCTGGACCCAGAGCGGATTGAGGCTTGCTGCCCTGTCGAGATCCTCAAAGGCCTTGGCTGAGTTCGAGGCTCCGATCGCGTCGCCGCGCTCGTAGTAGCGCAGCGCCAGGTACTGGATGGCGAGAACCGCAACCACGATGCCCGCCACCGAGATCCCGGCAACGGTGGCGAGACGACGGGCCCGGGTGCTTCGCGACGGTGGTCCGGACCCGGTCATGGCCATCGCCACCAGGGGAAACCCGACGGCCGGGACGGCGAGGGCTGGGAATTCTTCCAGCCAGTCGAAGGACGCGTGGATGAAGAAGTAGATGCTCACCGCGGTCGCGGCCGCAATCACCCAGGCTGCGCTCTCATCGGCGCGCCGAAGAATGGACAGAAGGCTGCCGAAGACGACTACGAGGAAGCCGAGGAACAGGAGCGATCCAACCACCCCGCCCTCCGCGAGCGTGCGCAGCCAGATGTCGTGCGCATAGCGTGAGGGCTTGGAGAAGCGTCTTTCGGCGTCGTAGTGGCGACCGTAGTTGCCGCTCGCCAGGCCAGTGACCGGTTGCTCGCGAAACGCGTCGAGCGCCACGCGCCAGTAGTCGAAGCGCTGCTCGGAGTAGCTGGCCGTAATGTGCCGTCCGCCTGCCCCCGGCGATTCCTCGGCTGACTTGAACGTCTCCCAGCGGTCGCTGGCCGCGTCGTAGACACCGCCGACGTTGGCAAGACCAACGCCGGCCCCTACAAGCACGATGGCGATCAACGCAACCGGCACCGCGATGCGGACTCGGCGGACCGTGGGTCCACTGAGTCGAACCCGGTTGTCGAGAGCCACCAGCAGCCCGCCGAGCGCGGCGGCCACCAAGGTGCCGATGACGATCGCACGCACCGCGTCCTCGAGGGCTGTTTCGACAGCCGCGGACGGAGGCAGGCCCACATTTGAGAGCTCGATCGCGACGTCGTAGACGTGGTACGAGGGGCCGACACTGAGCGCGGCTGCTCCAGCCACGACGCACAGCGCCAGCAGTACCCGTATCCGGTCGCGATAGATAGCGAGCAGCACCAGCACTGCCCCAGCCAGCGCGATCAGACCGGCTCGGCTCTGGGGAAGCAGCGCAAACTGCAATAGAAAGGCCGCTGCGGTGAGGGAGAGGATCCGGATAGCCGCGGGCACGGCCTGGCGACACGACAGAAGGAGCGCCGGAAGAAACGCCATGGTGGCGAGTGCGGCGACCCCGTTCGTGTAACCCACGGGGTCCTGGTAGCGAGCCTTGAAGAAGAACTCGCTCAGGTCATCCGTCCGCAGGGCGCTCACCAGGCTGAGCGCGCACACCGCGGCCACCCCAAGGGCCCACACCGAGAGCAGCGCGGTGGCCGACTGCGGGCCCCATGGCAGCAGGGACAGCGCCCAGGCGATCGCCACCACCAGCGTCAACTTGCTGGCGGCCTCCAGGGCACTGCCGGGCGAGTCCGCCCAAGCCATCGACGCGACATTCCATGCAAGGAAGCCGAGTAGCAGCAGGAGCGCTAGTCGAGCTGGGCGCGAGCCCGGGAGCGCCCTTCCGGTGCCGAGGCCGATGCCGACCAGCAGCAGGACGGCGCCGATGGCGCTCGGGTACCAGACTCGGCCGAAGTAGCCGCCGTTGAAGTGCGCCCACAGCAGGAGCCCGGCGACGACCGGAACCGCGGGCAGGAAGGGCCAAGCGAGCCGCGCGCGGGAGTGCATTCCTTGTCCGCCCGCGCGGCCGTCCCCCCCGACCGCGCTCGTCTCCTCAGACTTGATGACGCCGGACGGCCGCGTGCGAGATCCCCATGAGTGTGAGCCGATACCGACGAAGGTCATGGTACCTAAGGTTCCCGCCGGCTCCGGCGGTTGCGCCCGATCTTCGTCACTATGATCAGGAGCGCTCGGTCGCCGCCGACCCGTGGCTCTGTGAGCGCTCTCGAGGCCACACGCGGTGGCCGACAACAACGAGATCTTCGAGAAGGTCGCTGCCCGCCGGCAGGACCGAAGAACAAGGGACTACGGAGGCAACGACGTCATGACACGAGCAACTTTCCGCGCCGGCATGGTCGGCGCCGGCAACATCTGCGAGTTCCACGTCGCCGCCGTCAAGACGCTGCTCCGACGTCGAGCTCGTCGGCGTCACCGATCTCGACGCGGGCGCGCGCGGAAGAGGCCGCCGAGAAGTGGGGCACGACCGCGTTCGCCTCCCTCGACGCGCTGGTCGACGCCGGCGCCAACGTGATCCACGTGCTGACGCCGCCCAGCGCGCACGCCACGGTCGCGATCGCGGCGCTCGAGCGCGGCTGCCACGTCCTGATCGAGAAGCCGATCGCCGAGGACGCCGAGGACGCGCGCAGGATCGGCGAGCTCGCCGAGGCCAGAAGGGCCTCGTGGCGAGCGTCAACCACTCGCTGCTCTACGATCCGCAGGTCAAGCGCGCGCTCGACGCGGTGCGCGCCGGCGCGCTCGGCCAGGTCGTCTCCGTCGACATCCTGCGCGGCTCGGAGTACCCGCCGTACGAGGGCGGCCCGCTGCCGCCGTGGTATCGCGACGCCGGCTATCCGTTCCGCGACCTCGGCGTGCACTGCCTGTACCTGATCCAGGAGCTGCTCGGGCCGATCGAGGACGTCGACGCCGAGTGGCGCTCGCTCGGCGGCGATCCGAACCTCGCGTTCGACGAGTGGCGCGCGCTGGTGCGCTGCAAGCGCGGCCTCGGCCAGTTCCAGCTGACGTGGAACACGAAGCCGATGCAGAGCCAGATGATCATCCACGGCACGAAGGGCGTGCTGCGCGTCGATCTGTTCGCGATGTTCCACGGCAAGCGCGCGTCGACGCCGCTGCCGAAGGCGGCCGAGCGCCTGGTCAACGCGTTCGCCGACTCGATCCAGCCGCTGATCGACGTGCCGATCGGCGTCTGGAAGTTCGTGCGCAAGGAGGTCCAGGCGTACCAGGGCCTGCGCGACCTCGTCGCCGACTTCTACCGCCGGCTCGCCGCCGGCGAGCCGCCGCCGGTCTCCGTCGAGGACGCCGCCGAGGTCGTGCGCTGGGTCGAGAAGGTCGCGCGCGCCGCCGAGGCCGATCACACGGCGCGGCTCGCGCGGTTCCCGCTGTCGCCGACACGTGCCGTTCCTCGTCACCGGCGCGTCGGGCTCGCTCGGCACGGCGGTCGTGCGGCGGCTGCGCGCCGAGGGCAAGAGCGTGCGCGTGTTCGTGCGCCGGCGATCCCCGACGAGCCGGTGGACGGCGTCGAGTACGCTTCGGCAACCTCGGCGATCCGGACGCGGTCGATCGCGCGGTCAGCCGGCGCCGAGACGCGTGATCCACGCCGGCGCCGCGATGAAGGGCGGCTGGCCCGAGCACCACGGCGGCACCGTCGTCGGCACGCAGAACGTGATCGACGCGTGCAAGAAGCACGGGGTGCAGCAGCTCGTCCACATCTCGTCGATGTCGGTCGTCGACTGGGCCGGCTCGCCGGCAACGCGGCCCGGTCAGCGAGGACGCTCCGCTCGAGCCGCGTGCCGACGAGCGCGGCGCGTACACGCGCGCGAAGCTCGAGGCCGAGCAGGCTCGTGAGCGACGCCGCCGGCGACGGGCTGCCCGTGCGTGATCCTGCGCCCGGGCCAGATCTTCGGCGGCGGCATCCCGCTGATCAACGGCGCGGTCGCGCGCAGCGCCGGCGGCCGCTGGCTCGTCCTCGGCGACGGCAAGCTCGAGCTGCCGCTCGTCTACATCGACGACGTCGTCGACGCGATCATGGCCGTCGGTCGACCAGCGAGCTCGTGGACGGCGAGATCATCCAGATCATCGATCCGGAGCAGCTCACCCAGGACGACGTGCTCGGCCTCGCGGCGGCGGCGACAAGCGCGATCCTGCGCGTGCCGCGGCCGGTCGTGTTCGCGCTCGGCAAGCTCAGCGAGTACCCGCTCGGCGCTCTCGGCGTGCAGTCGCCGGTGGCCCTGTACCGGCTGCGGTCGGCACTGGCGCGGGTGGACTTCGAATCTCGCCACGCCGAGGAGCGGCTCGATTGGCGCCCGCGAGTCGGCGTGCGCGAGGGCATCCGGCGCGTCAGGTCAGAAGCCGCTCGTACTCACTGATCAGACGCGGCACCACAGCCTCGTTCGAAAAGCGGCGGCGGGTGGACTCCAGCGCCCGCTCCGGAGCGGGCAGCTCCCCGCCGCAAGCAGCATCGATGGCGGCGGCCACCGCCGCCGCGTTGCGCGACTCGACGAGCATGCCGGTGTCCTCGTCGAGGATGTCGAAGAACGGGTAGTGGTCGAACGCGAGCACCGGCACGCCGCGGCTCAGCGCTTCGAATAGCGCGTAGCCCCATTCCTCGTAGAGGCTCATGAAGGCCAGGAGGTCGGTGTGGCGAGCGAGGTGCTCCAGGTATTGCTCCCGCGGCACGTAGCCGAGCAACTGAACCGACACGCCCGCGCGGCGCGCGCGCGCGATTGGTTCGTGGAGGTCCTTGGTGGCTCCACCGACCAGCGTGACCTCGATGGGTCGCTCGCGAACGAGCGTGAGGGCTTCCAGTAGATACCGAAGGCCCTTGCGGCGGCGGCCCATGGGATGACCGCAGAAGGCGATGCGCAGAGCATCGCTCGGCTCGCGAACGGGCAGAGAGGTCGGCACCTCGATGCATGCAGGCACGCAGGCGGCCCGGAATCCCCGTCGTTGAAGCGCCTTCTCCATGGTCGGCGTGTTCGCGAGCACGAGGTCGGCCCGCCGGTATCCGAGCAGATCGCTCGTATGGCCTTGTACCTCGAGGAGGAAGTGCGCCGCGAAGAGCGGCGGGAACCGCTGCTTGAAAGGGAGCATCGTGCGCAGCCTCGGTCCCAGCAGCGGAGGGCAGAACCAGGCCTGGGTGACCGTGGGAAGCGGGCGCGGGATGCGTGCCAGGCAGCCCGGGCTGAAGGAGTGAAAGAGATCGACGGGATGCTCGCTGAGTGCGTCGCCCAGGCGACGCGAGATGGCCATCCGCGTGGCCAGGAACATCGCATCGCCGATCCGCGGGTGCCGCATCGCCGCCGGGAGCCGCTCCAGGCGCACCATACGATCGGACAGCGAAGCTGCGTGAGGCGGGAGATCGATGTCGGCGTCCGCGAACAGGGTGACCTCGACCCCGGCGCGGGTGAGGCCCAATGCGGTGTCGAGCGCACCCACCGCCAGCCCGCTGGGCGCGGTGAGGAAAGGACCGACCCCGACCCTCACGACGGCAGAAACCCCCGGACAGCGGCGGGAAAGGATCGCCCGGCCCCCAAGACCGGGCTGAGTCTAGCGGTGTTCGCAGAGCCGACGCGTCTGTTTACAGCGGCGAAGCAAGCCCTCCTCTTGCGCCTGCTGCGCTTGGTGTTGACGCCGATCTGCCGGCATTTGGCGCGCGCTCGCACGGTGCGCGCGCAGGCCTTCTTGCGGCGCCCCTTCATCTTGCCGCACTTGCGCGCGATGGTGCGATTCAGCTGGCAGCGAGCGAGCGCCTTGCCGTGCAGACCTTGACACGGGCGGGCAGCCGGACCGCCGGAGGGATCCTCGGCGCCCGGCGAGGGCACGACGGGCGGAGGCGTCGGCGGCGGGGCGGCCTCGAACGCGTACCCGAGGCGCATGAACCTGGCCACCGATGGGACGCCTTGGTTGTTCAAGAGGAAGAGCATGTAGTAGCCAGGCGTTGCGATTTCGGCGCTGGCGGGTGCGGTGAGGGTGACTCCGCCGGGGCGTTGGGCGACGGTCAGCGGGATGTATCGCTGGTTCATGTCGTTTGCGTGGGTCGTGGCGCCGGGCGCCACGAGCGTGGCCCTGGTGATGTTGGTGTCGGGCGTGTAGACGGTGAAACTGTCGCCCACCCGCTCCATGGGAGGCGCCGAGCTGATCGTGGGGCGCGAGCCCTTGAAGAGGTACGGCGGCTCGTAGATCTCCGCGCTGTCCGTCTTGGTGCCGTCCACGCCGGGGGCACCGTTGACGTCGTCGCCGGCGGAGACCACGCGGCCGTCGGGGAGCAGCAGCGCGGTCGAGTGGTAGGCGCGTGTCTCGGCCTGGGACGGGCCGAGGGTCCAGTTTCCGGTGGCGGGGTTCCAGAGCTCTACCTGGCGTTGCTCGGGATCGCCGGCCCACTGGTCGCCGGCCCTGGCGCCGACCCCGCCGCCGACCGTGACCATCGAGCCGTCGGGCAGCAGCACCGTGTTGTGGTGGCCGCGGCCGACGTTCATGGACGGGGCGCCAGCCCAGCCCGAGCCGGCGTTTGCCTCGTCGAGGGTCTCAGTTGTGTTGACGGCGGTCTCAGAACCCGGCCCGGTGCCCGGAGCCGCGCCACCCAGCTGCATGACCTTGGTCGACCCGCCCGTCCCGCCGGGCATCAGCACCGCAGTGCCCCAAACCCGGTCCCTCGCCATATTCAGAATGGGGTCCCAGCTGAAGACGTTGCCAGGTCCGGGCGGTCTCAGGAACCACGTGTCCTCCGGGAACGGGCCCGCCACCATCACGCGCCCAGACGGCATGGCGAACATATGCGGGTAGAGGCCGCCGAGCGGGGGCTCGCCCGCCCCGCCGAGATGGCCGAGCTGGGTGATCGTGCCGCGCCCGTTCAGATCGGGCGATGGCGTGAACAGCTCGATCTCGGGATTGCGCGCACCCGCGAAGTCCCCGCCACTCTCGTCGAGTCCCGAGGCGATCGCGATTCGCCCGTCGGCCATCCTGACCCCGGTCGGATACCAGCGCCCGTGGCCCATGTCGGGCTGCTCGGCCCACGTTTCACTCCAGGGATTGAACGTATAGACCTTGTCGAGGCCCTTGAAAGCAACCGACCCGTTGGAGAACGCCAGGTTGCCGCCGAACACCACCAAGCCGGCCGTCGGCGGTGAAGGTCTGGCCGGCGCACCAGATGTTGGCCGGCTTGAGCACGCCGTCGGCGGGATCGCGCCACAACGGAGGATCGACACGCTTGGTAGCGCCTGTCGCCGGATCCCACAGCCACGCCTGCGCCGTGTTCGGAGCAGTGCCACTCCCGGCGCCGCGCGAAGGGTTCTGGGGATACGAGAACCACATCACCTTGCCCGTCGGCAACATGGCCGCGTGGATGCCCATCACCGGGATCGGGAACGGGGCGCCCCAGCGACCGACCTGCTCCGGCGGTCCAGCAAGAGCGGCAGCGGCCTGCACACTCGCCCTACCGGCAGGCTCAGTGGGCGTCAGCTGCCCCTCCCGCTCCGCACGCCGCAGACGCGCATGTTCGGCCGCGTGCCCGGGCCCCAGCGTGGCTCGCTCGAACGCACGCAATTGGCTCTCGGTCAGTCCCGGCACGCCAAGCTCACCACTCGAGTGGTCAGCCCAGGCCGGCGCCGCGCCGGTCACGAAGGCCAAGAGCGCGAGCGCCACTGTAGAAATCCTTTGTAGATGCAGGCGACCCCCGCCGTCCCGCATCGAGATATTCGGGCTCATGGCCCGCCTCCTGCCGTTCCCATCCGGCATCGTCGCTGCTCTGTCGAGCACCTGCGCGATGCGGTTCACATGTAATCCAAGGTAACCCGAATTCCCGGATCGCGCAAAGCGACGAAGCCGGGAGCGGGGCGCCACAGCCCTGCGCGCAGGCTCCCGCTAGCCGGCCTCGAGGGCCGCGGCCGCCTCTTCGCGAAGCAGCAGGTGCTTGAGCTGCTCGTATTCGGCGATCGCCTTCTCGTAGTCGTCGTGGCGACCGATGTCGAGCCAATAGCTGTCGGTGAGGTAAGAGCCGACCTGCTCGCCCGCGTCCAGCAGCCGCAGGACCAGGTCGGGCACGTCGAAGTAGACGTTTGGCTCGATGTACTCGAGCACCTTCGGCTCGACCACATAGATGCCCATGCTCACCGTGTACGGGATCTCCGGCTTCTCCGTGTAGCCGATCACGCGGCGCGTGTCTCCCAACACGCCGTCCTCGTAGATCACTCCGTAGTCGCTGCGAACCACGCGCCGGTGGGTGGCGATCGTGAAGAGGTTGCCGGATTCCTGGTGGACGCGGAAGAGCTCGCTGTAGTCGAGCGCCGTGAGCACGTCGCCGTTCATCGCGAGGAAGGTCTCGTCGAGTCCTTCGATCACCCCGAGCGCTCCGGCGGTGCCGAGCGGCTCGCTCTCCTCGTGATAGTCGATCGTCACGCCGTGCTTCGAGCCGTTGTTGAAGACGGCGCGGATCAGGTGGGCCAGATAGCCCACGGCGAAGGTGAGCTCTGTGAACTCATAGCTCTGGAGCTGGCGCACGACCACGTCCAAGATCGCCCGGTCTCCTATCGGAAGGAGCGGCTTCGGCAGAACCGTGGTGTACGGGCCCAGGCGCGAGCCCTTGCCCCCGGCAAGAATTACGGCCTTCCTACTCATCCCCCGCTAACGCCTCCTCAGATTCATCTTGCCGGTGTCCCTGTGCACCGCGACCTGCCTGCGCATGATGACCGCCGCCCCGGTCCAGCGGAGAATGCGCATGTTGAGCCGGAAGCTGCGGCTGCGCGCGTACTCCATGTCGAGCCCGACCTTCTGCGGCAGGATGCGCCCGACGTAGTGGTCGAGCGGGTTGTCGTCATCGAGGATGCGGCTCTCCTCGAGGAAGGCGAGCTGCGAGAAGCCGGTGATGCCGGGCCGCACGTCGAGAATCGTGTCGTACTCGCTTGCGTGGAGTGCCACGAAGCCAGGATCCTCAGGACGCGGGCCGACGAGGCTCATGTCGCCGACGAGCACGTGCCAGAGCTGGGGCAGCTCGTCGAGCTTCAGCTTGGCGAGCATCACACCGACGCGGGTGAAGCGATGATCGTCGTCCGTGGTCAGCGCCAGGCCCGAGGCGTGTCGGTGCATCTTGCGGAACTTAAGCATCCGCAGCCGACGTCCGCGCCAGCCCACGCGCTCCGCGCGAAAGAAGGTCGGACCTCTGGACTCGACCCGCACCGCGATCGCCGCGGCGACCATGAGCGGCAGCAGCAGAACCAGGAGCGTGAGCGCCACGCCTATGTCGAGCCCGCGTATGAGGGCGGCGTCGAAGCGCTCACGAACTCCGCTCTCCGTGCCGACATAGCTCCCTGCGCCGGCCGGCATGCCCAGGTCGATAACGGACGTCCCCAGGCCGTTGCCGGTGCCATTGTGGGCAGAGGGCTCCAGGCGAGCGGGTCGTTGGGCTGTTTCGGTGGGAGGGTTCATATGGAAGCTGGGGCTCGGTCTTGATTGTGAGCGTCAGGCCCTAGCGTTTGTGTGACAAGGTCACGGAGCGCTTGCGTCAGACACTGCGACTAGAGAACCCGGGACGCGGAAAAGGTTGCGGCAAGGCCGATCGTCGGTGCAGTTTTGGCGTGGTGGTGCTGTGTCTTGGCTGGAAGGCGAAGCAGGCTTGGCCTGCTCGCCGGGTTGACCCTTTTCGCCGACTATAGACTCGGTTCGCCGGATCCGCCACTCGCTTCGGAAAGGTGCGCGCGCTACCCGATGAAGCGGCTGCATGCCGCGATGCTAAGTCTCTCCGCGCGCGGTTTGTGGCGCAAGAACACGAACGTTTGGGGACGGCTGCGTATGACCCACGGGAGGTTTGTAGCGTGGTGTAGGAGCGCGGCGGACGGAATGAAGTAGTTCTGGCCACCGCGGCGCTCAGGATCGTCGGACCTGCGAAGTTCGACGAAGGGAGCACCGCGATGGCCGAGGGCCAGAGGATGACGGCCGAGGAGGTCGTCGCCAAGCTGATGAGCGACGAGCACGCCGACTTTCTGCGCGAGTCGCTGCGCTGGATGGTCGAGCAACTGATGGAGGCCGAGGTCAGCGACCTGATCGGCGCCGAGCTCGGCGAGCGGACGCCGGACCGAGCCGCACCGCAACGGCTACCGCCCGAGGCGCTGGGACACGCGCGCCGGCGAGATCGAGCTGCAGATCCCGAAGCTGCGCCGCGGCAGCTACTCCCGTCGTTCCTCGAGCCTCGCAAGCGCAGCGAGCAGGCGCTGCTGAACGTCGTCCAGCAGGCCTACGTCTGCTCTCGACCGCGGTCGCCGCGCTCGAGGGCAAGCTGCCGAAGGTCGCGGCGATCCTGGAAGAGGCCGAGGAGGAAGTGCTCGCCTTCTACGCCTTCCCCGCCGACCACTGGCGCAAGCTCCGCTCGACCCGCTCGAGCGCCTCAACCGCGAGATCGGCCGCCGCACCGACGTGGTCGGGATCTTCCCCGACGACGCCGCACTGATTCGCCTCACGACAATGCGTCTGCATCGAGCAGAACGACGAGTGGCTAGTGGGGCGGCGCTACGTGTCGGCCGGCTCGCCCAGGACAAGGTGGCGCGCGAGCTCACAGCAGCCTGACGCAGCCCAATCCCCACCGACGACCTGAACGCTCTCCACTTACACCACGTCCCGGGACTTGACTTCCGAGGCGGCGGATAGAGTCTGCTCGCTTGCCAAGATCAGATAACTGAACTACCCTGATTTTGCGGGGTAGGCCCGGATGTCGGCATGAAAGGAGGAGGACATATGCGAAGGATCACAAGCCTCCTGGTTTGTGTGGCTTTTGTACTGGCGCTCGCCATGCCGGCGTACGCCCAAACTCCCACTCAGGACGCCTACGAGGGCGTGGCCGGAGTGGAGCAGGATTCAAGCGGCGGCGACGCCGGATCGGACGGCAGTCTCCCGTTCACGGGGCTCGAGCTTGCGGTAGTCGCGCTTGTGGGCGTTGGGCTGCTCGGCACAGGTATCGCCGTGCGTCGCGCGACACAGTTGCGCGATAGTCGTCCGTAGGCTTCCTGCTTTATAGACATATGAGCGCGTGCTGGTGAGCATGAGCGCCCGCGCGCTCCATCTCGACTTTCCCCGCGGCGGCGCCCGCATGGCCTTCTGGCCGGTTGCCGTCGCCGCGGGTACGGCCGTGTTCTCCGCCGCGGGGGCCGTGCTGCTCGGTCCCGCGGCGCTCGCGCTGCCCTTCGCGCTGGCTCTGGTCGTCGGTGCTCGTGCGCTACCCGCCGGCGCTGCTCGTCAGCTACGGCTACGTCGGCATCTTCAAGGGCGAGCCGCTCGTGGCCGACCTGCCCTTCGACGTCACCCTCGCGCTTGGCGTCTTGCTCGCGCTGGTCTGCCTGCACCGCCTGATCGAGGGCCGAGTGCGGCCCGTACCGGCTGCCTACCTCGCCCTGCTCCTGCTGATCGGCTGCATGCTCGCGGTCAGCCTCACCTGGACGCCGGTGGCGGAGTACGGGACCGAGAAGGTGCTCAGGTTCTTCTCGCTTGACGGCGCTCGCCGCCCTCGCGCCGTTCTTCATCATCGAGGACCGGCGCGACCTGATGCAGCTGCTCTGGGCGACGGCGGATTGGCGATTTTCAGCGCCGGCGTGGCTCTCGCGAACCCCGGCGCAGAGGCGGAGAGCGGTCGGCTCGAGTTCGGAGGCAACGAGAACACGATCTTCACATCGCGCGTGCTCTGTGCCGGGGCGCTCGTCCTCCTGCTGGCGCCCGGCCTCGGCTTGCCACGACCGCTGCGCCTACTTGCGCCGCTAGTGGGCGTCGGCCTCGCTGTGGTAGCGAGCAGCATCGGGTCGCGCGGCCCGATCGTCAGCCTCGCGCTGGCGCTCGTTTGCGTCGCCGTGGCGTCGATCGTGAAGAGTCCGCGCCAACTCGCCTCGGTGCTCGTGATCGTCGCCGCCGGGATCGCGATCTTCCCGTTCGTCAACCTGCCGGAGACCTCCAAGGAACGGCTCGAGGAGACCGTTCGCGACCCCGCCCAGACGCTCGAGCAGGACGGTCGTTCTCGTCTCTACGACAAGGCGATCGAGCTGACTCAGCAGAGATCCCGTGCTCGGCTTCGGGAGCGGAGGCTTCTTTCTGTACAGCTATCGTGCTGATCGAGCAGGAAGAGAGATATCCACACAACATCTTCCTCGAGTTGTCCGCTGAGGTCGGCCTTGGTCCCGCGCTTGCGCTGGGCGCCGCAGTGTTGTTCCTGCTGGTCGTCACTCGGGCGGCGCGCCTGGACCGCACAAGGACGATCGCGACCGGCGCTTGGTGTTCGTGCTCGGCGGGCTCTTTCTCGTCAATCTGTTCGCGGTTCAGTTCTCGGGCGACATCAACGACAACCGCGTGTTCTGGACGATGTTCGGCGTCAGCTGGCTCGTGGCGCGCTACGGGCTGCCGGATGCCGATACGCGGGCCGTGGCTCGGACTCGGGCGGCGGCGGGCATGACAGCTTCGCCGGCCGACACCCTGCCCACCGTGGACGTCCTGGTCTCCACCTTCAACGAGGAGGATCACCTTCCCGGATGCCTCGACGCGGTCCTGGGTCAGGACTACCCGCCCGATCGCCTTCGGTTGCTGCTGATCGACGGCGGCTCGACCGATTCCACCGTCGAGGTCGCTCGGCGCCGATCCGCCACCGACCCGCGCGTGGAGGTCGTGGCCGACGGGGAGCGGCGCAACCTTCCCGCGGCCCTCAACCTCGCGCAGTCGCGTTCGTCGGCCGACCTGGTGGCGAAGATCGACGCGCACGGCTATCCGGAGCCCGACTATCTGCGGCTGGCGGCGCTGGCGTTCCAAGCGGGGGGCCCGGAGCTGGGCTGCGTGGGTGGCCGCCCGGTGCAGGAGGGCGAGACCCGCTTTGGCCGGGCTGTCGCGCTCGCGCGCACGTCGCGCTTTGGAGTGGGTGGAAGCGAGTACGCGGGCGCAAGCGAGCGTGCCATGGTCGACACCGTCCAGTGCGGTGTCTACCGCCGCGACGTGCTCGACGAGGTCGGCTGGTTCGACCCGGAGATGAACTTCGGGGAGGACGACGAGCTCAACTGGAGGGTCCGCCGCGCCGGTTACGAGATCCTGCTCGACGCGCGGATGCGCTTCCACTACGTCACACGGTCGACCTGGAAGAGCGCCTACCGTCAGTACCGAAACTACGGACAGGCGCGTGTGCAGGTGGTCGCAGCGCACCCCGGCTTCCTGCGTCCCCACCACCTGGCGCCCGCGGCGCTGGTGGGATCGGCCGCCGCGCTGGCCGCGACCTCGGTTTTTTCCTCGTCGTCGCGCCGCTGGCTCGGGGCGCTGGCCGGCGCCTATGCACTGGGCGCCACGGGCGCCGCGCTCGCCGCGGCAAGGCGTACCGATCTGCGCCTCGTCCCGGATGTCGCGGCCTGCTTTGCCGCACTTCACGGCGGATATGGAGTCGGCATGCTTCGCGGCCTCGCCCGGTGGACGAATGATCGCCGCGTTCCGGCCGGATCGCCCCTATCCTCATCTAGATCGTGAAAGACCAGTCACAGCTAGATCTCGCCGGCTACGGCGCGCTCATTCGGCGTCGCCTGAAGCTCGTGGTGGCAATCGCAATCGGCGCCGCCGCCCTGGCGCTTCGGAGTGTCGCTGCTCCAGGACGACATCTACGAGGCGACTTCCGACCTGCTCTTCACTCAGGACGAGCCGACCCCGCGCGTGGATCCGCAGGAGGCGCCGCCCGATGCCGCGGAGTCGCCCGAGCGCGTGGCCGCCACCAACCTTGCGCTTGCCTCGCTCGACAGGGTCGCCACGAACGTCAGGCGGAAGTTGCGCTCCCCGCTCACGGTCGAGGAGCTGCGCGACCGCGTGACCCTCGAGCCGCAGGGCCAGGCCGACATCGTGCGCATCACGGCCGAAGGCGCCACCCCCCGCGAGGCCACGCGCCTCGCCGAATGCGGTGGCAGCAGAGGTGGCGACGATCCAGCGCGAGAACTCGCAGCGCAAGGTCCAGCGCGTGATCGACGCGATCGACGCGCAGCTGGCCGGCCTCGAGCCCGGCAGCCCGGCGGCAAACCAGCTCGAACGCCGCAAGCAGCAGCTCGAGGTGGAAAAGGGCCTTCGGACCGGTGACGTCGAGGTGGCACAGGAGGCGATCCCGCCGCTCGAGCCCAGCTCGCCGAAGCCGCTCCGAAACGGCTTGATCGGCGGTGCGCTCGGTCTCATCCTCGGCATGCTCGCCGTCCCCGTCCTCTATCGCTTCAGCCGCCGCATCGAGACCGAGGACGAGGTACCGGACATCGTGGGCGCGCCGGTGATCGCCCGAGTTCCGGTGGAGCGCACGTCGGGCTGGGAGCGCGAGCTGTTCGTGGAGGCGTTCCAGTTCCTGCGGGCGAACCTCCAGCTGCGCGATCCCAAGCGTCAGTGGCGCGTGCTCGCGGTAACGAGCCCGCTGCCCGGCAACGGCAAGAGCACCGTGGTCGCGCGGCTTGCGAAGGCCCTGGCCCAGAGCGGGTCAGAGGTGATCATGGTGGACTGCGACCTGCGGCGGCCGAATCTCCACAAGCTCTTCGGCGTTGCCCCGCACCGCGAGGGACTGACCACGGCCCTCATCGGCCTCCGCGATCCGCTCGAGTTGCTCCAGCCAACCGATCATCCCGGCGTGCGGCTGCTGCCGGCCGGACCGCTCATGCCCATTCCCTCGTCGCTGGTGGCCGGCACCCAGGGGATGGACGACGTGATCGAGAGCCTGCGCGGTGCGGCCGACTACGTGATCATCGACACGTCGCCGATCACCGTTGGCGCGGAAGCCTCCTCGATAGCCGCGGCCGTGGACGGGACGATCATGGTTGTCGACATCGACACCGTGCGCCGCGACGTGCTCGCCGCGGCAAGCGAGCAGCTGCGGCACGCTCGCGCGAGCATCATCGGGGTCGTGATCAACCGCGCCGTCTCTGCACAAGGGAATGGTCTACCGCGGCTACTACGCCGCCGCTGACCATCCGCAGTTCGCGCCGGAGCCCGGACTTCCCGAGCCGGGCCCCGCGTCGCAGGTTCCGGATCGGATCGACCGAGAACGGCGATCCGCAAGCTCAGCACCGCTCCGTGCAGCGTCGCCCGTGGGCATGAGCCCCGCTTAGGTCTACTTCGTCCTGCGCAGCGAGAGCCGGGTCACAACGCGCCCGTCGGCGCGCATGGTGAGCCTTACCTTGCCCTTGTACGCGAACTGGCCGTAGTCCCATTGGACTGCGCAGCTCCAGCGCGAAGAGCTCTTCTTCACGCATTCCGCGCTGTAGTCCTCGCGCGCGCTGAACGCCTTGCCGTAGCGATGGGCAAGCGCCTTCTTCAGGGCTCGGCGAGCCTTGGTGCTCGTGAATCGGGGCACACCCGGCTGGGAGCCGCTCGACGTGTTGGGCGGGACGTTGGTCACCCCGGAGCAGGCTCGGTGGTTGAGGCTGGCGGAGGGTTCACCGGCGCGTCGGGGGTCAGCGCGAAGGCCTTGCCCTCCAAGGAGTCCTCCCCGGGGCCGGCGTCTGCCGGCGTGGGCATGTCCATCACCCACATGCCCGCGGTCGCGCAGTTGTAGTGCCTGCCGACCAGCGCGTCGTCGGTGGTCGCGAAGTTCCAGGTTTGCTGGGCTCCAGGCCACTCGAACAACGACAGTGGACATCCCACGTCCGTCCCGCTCGTCGAAGCCAAGCCGTTGCCCGTCACGTCGCCGGCGAAGTCGGCCGAGTGGCCCTCCACGAGCAGCATCGCCGTGGTTCTCGCCCGCGAGCACGTGCCAGCCCAGGCTGATGAAGAACGGCGCGCTGCAGCGTGCCGTCCGCGCGGATGGTTCCCAACCCCACGCCCGCGTGGATCTCCTGGTCGGACGCTCGGGACTTGGTCGAAGGTGTAGGCCACATCCACCCGGCCGGCCGCGTCGTCGTACTTGACGGCCACGTTGGTGAAGTTGGTGGGCGGGTCGGGAGAGCTCGTCGCCGGCGAGGACTCAGGTCGTCCGACGCGATCCGTAGCGGAGCCAGTGTAGACGGCGGCCTGCGATCCAGGGACCCAGCACAGCAACGATGCCAGCGCGAGCCCCCCTGCCACGGCCCTCGTGGTCCTAAGACGGCTTGCAAGCATCCGTGCGGCTCCGAATCTGGTGCAGTCAAGAGGCGGTCGACGGAACGCTCGCTGCATCAAAGGAGACGGACCATCAAGGGGAGGTAAATGGGGGCCTCCCCGCCACACAGTAGTCCTGTCGTCGCCCTTTCGCCAACGAGAACCGCACAAGGCTGGAACGCATGCACCGGCGAGGACGTGCATAATGCGCGCCGCTGCACCCGCCGCTGCCGGCGGCAGGGGGAATCCACCATCGGCCCAATACGAAGCAACAACGCACGCATCAAGCGCGGCGCGGCGATAGCGCTGGCCACCGTGCCCCTCCCCTGGGGCTCATCGGCCGCCTGCCGCCGTCGCCGGCGCGCGAGTACGGCCGGCGCGCCCGCAGAAGAAGAGCTATCGCCACATCCCGGTCGGCATCGCCAGCGTCCACAACCAGGTCTTTCGCAGCGCGCCGCTACGTCTATGCGATTCGCTTCGTGGTCGATCGTCGCACTCGCGTGTGGCGCTTCCTGTCCGGATTCAGGCTCGACGGCGCGGACGAATCGGCGGCAGCGAGGGTTACGCCGACGGCAGCGGCGGCACACATCCGCGCCCGGCTGGTGGGGTGGACAAGAAGGGCCGGCCGGACCTCTCCAGGGTGCTCGCCTCGGAGAGGGTCGGCGCGGTCGACCGCTACATCGAGTCGGTTACGCTGTCGCGGTACCAGGACCAGATGCTCTACTTCAACATGGGGGAGTGCGGCTCAAGCCCGGGCGGATGTACGCCATGACCTACCAGAACGTGAGCCGCCAACCCTGCGCAAGACTGGTTCTCGACGAACTCCCCGACGGTCAAGGCCTCGGAGGCGGGTCCCAACGGGCGCAACACGCTCGATCCGCGCACGCCGGGCGCGATCGCGGGCCTCGACCCGCGCGAGGCCGTCGCGTGGTCGACGAACGGCGGGCGCAAATGGGTATGGGGGCGCCGGGTCGGGCTGAGGGCTTCATGCACGGGTCCTACCCCGGCTCGAGGACCGACGACGGAGGCGTGCGCCTGCCCTGGTATGGCTGGCAGACCGAGCCCGCGGGGCGAGCGCGCTCGAACCAGCCCTACTACGCCTATAGGAACAGCGGGAGCTACACGCTCACAGTCGCCAACGCCCCGCGGGCCGTGCGCCTCACCGAGGCCGGCGGCTACGCCCCGGTCGGGCGCTCGCGTCGGCACCGTCACGGTGCGCAACCTGCGTACGCAGGCGGAGGGCCGCACGGAGTATCTGGGCGGGGGGATCGCGGTGGGTCCGGCTCAGCCCGCCGGTGCCGGTGAAGCGAAGGGCGACTCCTACTCGATCAGCAACAGCGGGACGGTGCTGAAGGCGGAAGGGCGACGTGTTCCTCGACAAGGTCGTTCGGCCTCGGAAACTTCGGCGGGCGCTTTCCCTTCGTCACCGAGGACTACGGGTCCGACCGGGCCGAGCTCTTCGCCTTGCCCCACCCGTTCTTCAAGCCACTGCGCCGTCGTTAGCTAGCGTCTGCCGGTCGCTCCGGTGTCCCGCATCCTGATGGTCACCCAGCCCGCCGACGGCGGCGTCTTCGAGCACGTCCGGCGGCTCGCCACGGGGATTCAGGCGCGCGGGCACGACGTGGTTGTGGCGGGTCCGCTCGGAGGGCGCCGCTCCGACCTCGGCGTGGACGTCGAGCAGGTGGAGCTGGTGCGTTCGGTCGCGCCGGCGGCGGACGCTCGGGCCGCGTGGTCGCTCGCCCGGGTCGTGCGTCGCGTGCGGCCCGACGTGATCCACGCCCACAGCTCCAAGGCGGGCGCACTGGCGCGCGTGGCGCGCGCTGCCGCTCCCCGCACTCCGGTCGTCTACACGCCGCACGGGTACGCCTTCGCCGGCTACTTCGAGAGCGAGCGCGAGCGCCGGCTCTACCGCGGGATGGAGCGGGTGCTCGCGCCGCTCGCGTCGATCGTCCTGTGCGTGTGCGAGTTCGAGCGCCGGCTCGCGGCTTCTATCGGGCCGGCAGGTCGCACGCGCGTGGTCCACAACGGGATCCCGCCCGTGCAGCCGGGGAGCGCGCATCCGTCCGTCGAGGCGCTGCGCCGCGACGGCCCGGTGGTCGGCCTGGTCACCCTCCTGCGCCCCGGCAAGGGCCTCGAGACGCTCATCGACGCCCTCCCGGCCCTGCTCGAGCGCCACCCGAACGCCAGCGTCGCGGTGGCGGGGGCCGGCCCCGACCGCTCGGCCCTCGAGGCAAGAGCGCGGGAACGGGGTGTGGCGGGCGCGCTGCACCTGATCGGGGAGACCCGGGGGCCCGGACCGCTGCTGCACGGCGTGGACCTGTTCGTCAGCGCCTCCTGGGCCGAGTCGTTTCCCTACTCGATTCTCGAGGCGATGTCAGCAGGCCTTCCCGTGGTGGCCACGGACGTCGGGGGCTCGGCCGAGGCGGTTGCCCATGGGTCCACCGGGCTGGTGGTGCCGGCGCGCGACCGCGCGGCGCTGGCGGGCGCGATCGCCGAACTGCTCGACGACCGCGAGCGCGCCGCCGCGCTTGGCGCGGCGGGCCGGCGGCGCGTCGCAGAGCACTTCACCCTCGAGCGCATGATCGACGGCACTCTTGGCGTTTACGACGAGGTCGGCGTTTACCATAGGCCCGAAGTGGCCGGTCGCTCGAAGACCCCGCTCGGCGGATGAGCACTTCCGGTTCAAGCCGGCGCGAGCCCGCGGTCGAAGAGCGCGTCGACGTGCGCCGTTACCTCGACGCGCTGCGGCGCAGCCGCTGGCTGATCGCCGGGATCGCGCTCGGCCTCACGGCCGTGGTGGTCATCGTCTCGCTCGCGCTGCCGAAGGTCTACACCGCCACCACGCGCCTCGTGCTGGAGGAGACCGAGTCGGTCTTCTCGGAGAACAACGCCGAGTCCACGCGCAGGCGCCTCGTCACGATCGAGACTCTGCTCACCGCTCGACAGGTGCTCGACGCGGTGGCGGAGGAGGTCGGCGAAAGCGAGGAGTCGCTGGAGGGCAAGGTCACCTCGGAGGTCGACGAGGAGGCCAACATCGTCAGCATCTCGGCGGAGGCCGACGATCCGGACAAGGCCGCCCGGATCGCCAACGCGGTCGCCGCTGCATTCCTGGACGAGCGCACCCGGCTCGAGCGCGACCGGCTCGAGCGAGCGCGGGCCAACCTCGAGGAGGAGATCACACGGCTCGAGGGCACGCCCAACGCCGATGTGCAGATCGGCGCGATCCGCGAGCGGATCAGCGAGCTGACCGTCAGCGAGGGCGGCGCCGGGTCCGACCTGCTGGTGGCCGAGCGCGCCGAGCCGCCGAGCGCGCCAACCTCTCCGCGCCCCGTGCGCAACGGCGTGCTCGCCCTCTTCGGCGGGCTCTTCCTGGGGGTGCTGATCGCCCTCGGGCGCGATCAGCTCACGCCCCGGGTCAGCGGGCCGCGCGAGCTCGGACGGCTGCTCGACCTGCCCGTGCTCGTGGGCGTTCCCTACGTGCGAAAGCAGGTCCTTGGCAAGCGGATGAGGATGCTGAGCGGGGTGGAGGCAGAGGCCTACCAGACGCTCCGCGCCGCGCTCGACCTGGCTCTGCCGGCAGACGAGAAACACGTGATCCTCGTGACCGGCGCGGTCCACGCCGAGGGCAAGACCACCGCCACGGCGCGCATGGGCCGCGCGCTGGCCGAGGGCGGGCACAACACCCTGATCGCGTCGGCGGACCTGCGCGTGCCGCGGCTTCACGAGGTGTTCGACCTGAAGGCCGGTATCGGCCTGGCCGACATCCTCACCAAGATCGAGCACGACGGTGGCGGGTTCGACGAAGGGATCCTCCGGGAGGCGATCCACGAGGTCATGCCCCCCGCGACGTCGCGGCGCGGGCGGGGCGTGCTGCACGTGATCACGAGCGGCTCCAAGCCCAAGGACCCCGGCCGCCTGCTCGCGGGCCCCGCAATGGCCGAGTTCCTCGAGGGGGTTCGAGGACTCGACTACGACTATGTCCTTTTGGACGGCCCGCCGCTGCTCGGCCTGGCTGACAGCCAGGTCCTGGCGCACCAGGTGGATGAGGTGATCCTGGTCAACCGCCTCGACCGGATCACCCTCGAGCACGTGGCAGACCTGCGCGAGGTGCTCGACCGGTTGGCCATCAAGCCACTCGGGATCGTGGTGATCGGGGCACGCGGCGAGGTCTCGCCGTACTACCTCCAGCGCCGCCCGTCCCTGTACGAAGAGGACGAGACGCAGCGCACCTCCTAGAGAGGTCGCTCCCGCGCCGGGCGCATGGCGCCCGCCCAGATCAGGCCCGCCACGACCCACAGGTGGCGCCAGTGCAGGGTGTCCACGACCATCGAGTTGACGAGGATCCCCACCCAGGCGCCGAGCAGAGCGGCCGAGCCGATCCCGTAGGTGTCACGGCCGAGCACGGCGTTGCGGCCGGCGAACGCCAGCGTGGCGAACAGAAGGGCGAACACCGTGAAGAAGCCCAGGACTCCCTGCTCGGCGAGCACGCGCACGTACGTGCTGTGCGTGGCCACCGGTGAGAGCACCTCGAACTGCCCGGGTCCGATCCCAAAGGGATAGCGCTCCGCCAGCTCGATGCCGGTGCGCTGCGCTCCGAAGCGCTGGGTGTCATAGCTCTGGAAGCTCGCCCGTTCCTGGAGGAAGTCGAGCGAGCCGGTGACCGCGATCACGCCGACGGTGGCCATACCCGCCACCGCGACCAAGGCGAGCACCACCGCGGCGCGCCTGCCGCCGCCGCGCCGCATCGCCATCACCACGAGCATGACGGCGACACCCACGACGACGTTCAGCCACGCCGCTCGCGAGTAAGAGAACAACACACCCAGCACAAGGATCAGGAACCCCGCGGTCAGCGTGCTGCGCCGCGCACGCAGGAGTCTCGGGCTGAGGATCTCCTCGAGCAGGATCAGCGCCGGTGGGACGAGGAAGGGCCCGTACACGTTGGGGTCCTTGAAGAGGGCCTGCGCGCGCAGCCCGTCCGAGGTCAGCAGCGCCTCGCCGCCAGGGATCGCCACGAAGAGAGCGAGCGTGCTGAGCAGCGCGACCGCCACCGCGCCGGCCGCATAGGCGGTCACGACCAGCCGGGCGCGGCGCGGGGTACGCACGTATCCGGTGAACCAGAGCGAGAAGACCGCGAGGTAGAGGGTGACCGCGAAGTAGCGGCCGGCGATGGCGGGGTCGATCGCCTCGACGGCGGAGATCAGGTTGAGCGCCAGGAAGGCGCCCAGCAGCCCGAACGCCGTCAGCGGCACACGCGAGAGGTCGAATCGGCCCGTGACGAGCGCCACCGCAATCACCACCGCAAAGACCCCGTCCGAGGGCGCCGGCTCGACTCGCACCACGCCCAGGAGCAGGAAGCCGAGCGCAACGGCGACCTCGTAGCGCGCCACCGCGAGCGCGAGCATCCCACCGAGCCCGAGCGATCCCGCGAGGACCACCTGGGTCGTGGGCGGATAGCGATAGAGCGCCCAGGCGAGCCCGACGCCCAGCAGCGCCGCTATCGAGGCTCCAATCAGCGCTCCGCCGGTCTGGGCCGCGCCCGCGCCGGTGCCGCGCGGCACGTGCTGCGTGGCTGCGTTCACCCGCGGCCCAGGTTAGCCTGCGGTTGGCGGGCCCGCGCGCCGATAGGTGGGATGTGGCCACCACAGACCACACACGGGCGAGCCCGATGGCTGCCGCGCGCCTGGTCGCCCGCAACGCGATCGTACGCTCGGGCGGCGAGCTCGTGGCGAAGCTCGCGTCGGTCGCCTTCTACATCGCTGTCGCCCGGCAGCTGGGGGAGGGCGGCTTTGGCGATTTCTCGTTCGCGCTCGCCCTCACCACGGTGCTGATTCTCCCCGCCGGATTCGGGACCGAGGAGCTCTTGGCCCGAGAGGTGGCGCGCGATCGCTCCCGCCTGCACGACTACCTGAGCAACGTCGTGGCTATCAAGGCCGGCGTGTCGGTGCTCGTGCTGGCGCTTGCCGCGGTGATCGTGAACGTCGGCGGGTACAGCCCCGACGCCCGCCTCGCCGTCTACCTCGTCGGCGCCGGAGTCGCGATCGAGAACCTCGGACGGACATGGCACTCGGCCTTCCAGGCGTACGAGCGGATGGAGTTCATCTCGATCTCGCTGATCGCTCAGCGAGTCGTCACCGCCGCCGTGGGAATCACGGCGCTCGCGCTCGGCGCGGGCCTGGTCGGTGTCTCGCTGATCTTCCTCGCGGGGTCGGTGCTCGGCTTCGCCGTCGGGCTCTGGGCGCTGCGGCGCTTCGTGGCCCGGCCGCGCCTGGCGGTCGATCGTTCGCGCTGGGGTCAGATCGTGAAGGCTGGCATCCCGATCGGCCTGATCGGCGTGCTGTATCCGGCGCTGCTGAAGCTCGACCAGTCGCTGCTCAGCTTCCTGGGCGGCGAGGACAACCGCGAGGTCGGCTTCTACGGAGCCGCTTTCAGGCTGATAGAGGCGACGATGTTCGTGGCGTGGGCTTTCGGCATGGCGCTGCTGCCGTGGGTGGCGCGCCACACCGACGAGGCCCGCGACCGTGTGGCCCGCGCCTACGAGCTCGGCGTCAAGGTCATGGCCGCGCTTCTGCTTCCGGTCGGCGTGGTGTTCGCGACGCTCGCGGGTCCGCTGATCGAGCTCATCTATGGGCCCCGGTACGCGCACGCAGTCGCGCCGCTTCGCTACCTCGGCATCATGACCGTGCTCTACGGCATCAACGCGCTGGCCGTGGCCGTGCTGATCGGCCGCGACCGGCCACTCGCCTTCGCACGCGCGTGCGCGATCGCGCTGCCGCTGAACATCGCCCTCAACTTCGCGCTGATACCGCCATACGGCGCCACCGGCGCGGCAATCGCCGCCGTTGCCTCGTCGGTGGTCCTCACGGCGTTCGGCGCGCGCGAGGTCAAAGCGGTCATCGGCCCGGTGAGCACCTGGCGTCCGCTCGCCGGGCCCGCCGTCGCGGGCGCGGCGATGAGCGCCACGATCCTCGCGACCGGGCTGCCCCTGGTGCCGGCGGCGCTGCTGGGCGGCGTGATCTATCTCGCTGTCCTGCTCGGGGTCGAGCGCCTCGCGTCCCCCGCCGACGTGCGCTTCGTGGCCGCGCTCCTGCGCCGCGGCCCGGCGGAGGCCGGCTGAATGGCCGGCGAGCGGATCAGGCCGCTCTTCCTTGCGCCCTTCGGAGAGCTGGGCGGGTCCGAGATGATGCTGCTGCGGGTGGTGCGCGCGCTCGACGAGCGCTTTGAGCCACGCGCGATGGTCCTGACCCCGGGGCCGCTCGGCGAGCGGCTGCGCGCCGACGGCGTCCCGACCGAGATCGAGGCGCTGCCCGGCAAGGCGGCGCTGCTGCGCTTTCCGGCGCTCGCGAGGTCCACGGCGCGCGAGCTCGGCGGCGAGCGGATCTCCTTCATCCACGCCAACCAGGCCAAGGCGGCCATCTTCGGGATTCAGCTCGCGCGCCGGCTCGACGTCCCGCTCCTGTGGATGAAGCACGATCACGTATTCGACGGCCGGATGTCGAGGGCGATTGGCGCGCGCTGCGATCGCATCGTGTGCGTGAGCCGCGCGATGGCGTCCCAATTCCGCGAGCCGACAAGCGAGCGGGTGAGCGTGGCCTACCCGGGGGTGGCGCTGCCGGCCGTGGTCAGGCCGCCCGCCGAGGAGCCCCACGTGGTGGCCGTCGGCCGGCTCGACCCGGCCAAGGGGTCGGTCGAGCTGCTGCGCGCGGTGGCGCTGCTGCGCGAACGCGGCATCGACGTTCACTTGACCGTGGCGGGGCCGGCGGACCGCATCTACCCCGAGCACGCCGAGGAGCTCCGCTCACTCGTCAGGGAGCTGGACCTCACGGCGCGCGTGCACGTGGGCTGGATAGAGAATCTGAGTGCGCTGTACGGCAGCGCTCGGGTGGTCGCCCTCGCGTCGCGCGAACGCCCCGGCGGCGCCCCCAGCGAGGGCGCGCCGACCGTGTTGATGGAGGGCATGGCGCACGGACGGCCGGTGGTGGCGCCGCTCGAGGCCGGAATCGCCGAGGTGGTGGGAGGCTGCGGCACGCTGGTGAGCGAGCGCACCCCAAAGGGGTTTGCCGATGCGCTCGAGCCCTACCTTCGCGACCGCACGCTCGCCGCCGAGGTCGGCCGCCGCGGAAGCGAGCGCGCCGAGCGGCTGTTCTCGTTCGAGCGCACCATGCAGACGCTGACCGGGCTCTACGAAGAGCTCAGCGGCGCAGCGTCCACAGACCTGCGCGGTCGAGCAGCCGCTTGAGCGGGCGCTCGATCCCGAATCGGCGCCTGCCCCCGTACACGACCGGATAGAGGAGCTTTCGGGCAGGCGACAGGTCCGAGCGCCGGCGGTGCTCGCGCAGGCTCCCGAACAGCCGCGGGTGCGCGGCCCGGAGCTCGCGGTAGATCTGCGGGTGGCGGGTCTTCGAGACGTCGAGCATGCGTCCCCCGTCCGCCTGGAGGCGGCGCCGGTAGGTGATGCGGCCAGGCCCAAGGTGCATTCCGAGGTCGCCGTTCTCGACGAGCTTCAGCCAGAGGTTCCAGTCCTCGTAGGACTCGAGCGCGGGCGGAACGCTCCACCCGTCGACCGCGTCGAGCGCCTCGCGGCGAAACAGCGAGGAGACGGGGTACTCGTTGGTGTATCCGAGCCGGTAGGGGTCGAGGCGCTTGGGTACCGCTCGGACGACGCTGCCGCGGCCGAACTCCTCGTAGTCGCCGTAACAGACGCTCACCTGCGGATGGGCGTCGAGCACGTCCGCCATCGCCCGAAGCGCACCCGGTGCCGCGCAGTCGTCCGCGTCGAGCGGGAAGACATAGGGCGCGCGCGTCTCGCGCAGCCCGGTCGTCCGCGCGCCGACAAGGCCGAGGTTGTGAGCGTGGCGCACCACGCGGACGGCCTCGGCCTCGAGGCGCTCGAGCTCCTTCGCCGTCGCGCGGTCGGTCGACGCGTCGTCGACCACCACGAGCTCCACCGGCTCGGCCTCGTCAATCGAGGCGACGGTCTCGCCGACGGTGGCGCCGTCGTTGTAGCAGGGCACGATCACCGCCACTCGGGCGGCGGGCTCGCGCCCGCCGCCGCTCACGAAACGCGTGCGGCCGACTCGTGAGAAAGCGTCGCGAGCCCGCTCTGTAACGACTCGACCACTCGATCCTGGTCGGTGGCGCTCAGGTGGGGGTAGAGGGGGAGCGTGAGCTCTGTCCGCGCCGCCAGCTCCGCTCGCGGAAGCGGATCGGGAGCGAAGCCCGCGTACTCACTCAGCTCGTGGAGCGCCGGGTAGAGCACGCTCGTCTGGATCTTGCGCTCGGAGAGCCATTCGCGCAGGGGGTCGCGCAGCTCGGGGTCCTCGATCATCACGGGCATCACGTAGCAGGAGCTGCGCTCGACGTCCTCGTCGGTGTAGGGCAGAAGGACGCCGGCAACGTCAGCCAGGAGCTCGCGGTAGCGGCAGCACCAGGAGCCTGCGGCGCGCGATGTCGTCCTCGAGCCCCGACAGCCTCGCGTCGAGCAGCGCGGCGCGCGGCTCGTCGAGGCGGTAGTTGTAGCCGAGGCCGACCACGTCGTAGCCGGCGGCGTGGCCGCGGTGGCGGTCCCAGGTGCCCGACGTCATGGCGTGCGAGCGCAGGCTGCGGGCGAGCTCGGCCACGCGGTCGTCGTCGGTCGCGAGCAGCCCGCCCTCGCCGCACGACAGCACCTTGTTGGAGAAGAAGCTGAACGCGCCCGCGAGCCCATAGGTGCCGAGCTTGCGCTCGTCGCCCGCGGCGACGGCGCTGGGGCTGTGGGCCGCGTCCTCGATGAGCGCGATGTCGTGGGCGTCGCAGAGGTCGCGCAGCTCGGACACGGCGGTGGCGTAGCCGCGCGTAGTGCACCGCGCAGACCGCCTTGGTGCGCTCGGTGATGCGAGCCGCGACGTCGCCCGGGTCGATCCCGAGGTCGTGCTGGCCCACGATCTCGGCCGGCACGGGGGTGCCGCCGCAGTAGCGCACCGCGGACGCACTTGCCACGAAGGTGATCGCGGGCACGATCACCTCGTCGCCGGGGCCGATTCCCGCCGCGAGGTACGCGAGGTGGAGAGCGGTCGTGCAACTGGAGGTGGCCACCGCGTGGCGACAGCCGAGATGGGCCGCAAACGCCGCCTCGAAGGCCTGCGTGCGCGGGCCCATCGTCAGCCAGCCGGAGCGCAGCGTGTCGGCCACGGCGGCGATCTCCTCGTCGCTGAGGCGGACGTCGAACAGTGGAATCAGGTCCTCGGCCATCGGCCGAGAGTAGCGTCGGCGTCCCTCCGCCGCTCAAGTTCCCCGCCAGGAAGCCGAGATTATTCATGTGGACAACCGCGCCGTGATCCTGGCGGGCGGCCGGGGTACCCGCCTCGCGCCGTACACCACCGTCTTGCCCAAGCCCTTGATGCCGATCGGGGAGCGAGCGATCCTCGACGTCGTCGTGCGCCAGCTGGCCTCATACGGCTACCACGACCTGACCTTCGCGGTCGGCTACCTCGCGCACCTGGTCCGCGCCCTTTTCGGCGACGGCAGCGAGTGGGGAGTCTCGATCCAGTACCACGAAGAGGCGACGCCGCTCGGCACGGCCGGCCCGCTGGCCCTCATCGAAGGCCTCGACGAGGCATTTCTCGTAATGAACGGCGACGTGCTGACCACGCTCGACTACGCCGAGCTGCTCGAGGTCCACCGGCGCTCCGGCAACGCGATGACGATTGCCACCCATCCGCGCGTCTTGCGCTCCGAGTACGGGGTGCTGCACCTCAACGGAAGTCTCGGAGAGACCGACAGCGTGACGGACTACGAGGAGAAGCCCGAGATGGCCTACACGGTCAGCATGGGCGTCTACGTGCTGGAGCCGCGGGCGTTGCGTCACATCCCGGTGGGAGACCGTTTTGACATTCCGGACCTCGTTCTTGCTCTCTTGGCTGCGGGGGAGCCGGTGGGCTCGTTCTTCTACGAGGGCTACTGGCTCGACATCGGCCGCCACGACGACTACGAGCAGGCGCTTGCCGACTACGAGCAGATCCTGCCGCGCCTGTTGAAGAACTCAAGTTGAGCGCTTGGCGCTGGCCAGATTGGAGTAGCGGAGGTCGAAGGGATCGCCGAAGCGCTCCTCTTCGAGCGCGCCCACGATCTCGTCGATTCCGTCCGCCACCCGCATGCGGGGCTCGAAGCCGAGCCGCTCGCGCACCTTCTCGAAGCTGACCTTGTAGTCGCGCGGATCCTCGTCGCGCTGGACGTACTTCACCTCTCCGCGGCCGAGCCGGTCGGTGATCAGCTCGACGAGGTCGAGCTTGCGGTAGTTCTCGTCGGAGTGCCCGACGTTGAAGACCTCGCCGGCGACCTGGTCCGCCGGGGACTCAAGGACCGTGCGGATGGCGCGCGCCGCATCGGCGACGTGCACGTAGGGGCGCCAGAACTGCTCGCCGAACACCTCGAGCTCGCGATCGGCCCAGAGGTCGCGGGTGAACTCGTTGACCGTCAGGTCGAAGCGCATCCGCGGCGCCGCGCCATAGACGGTGGCAAAGCGCAGGCAGGTGGCATCGAGCCCGTTGGGCGACTCGATCAGCTGCCGCTCCACCTTGACCTTCTGCTCGGCGTAGAGCGACACCGGCGCGAGCGTGGCCGTCTCGTCGATTGGCACGGTCGGATCCGCCATGCGGCCGTAGTTCGAGCAGGTGGAGGCGAACACGAAGCGCCCGACGCCGGCCGCGCGGGCGTCCTCTATGAGCGCGCCGCTGGCCTCCACGTTGATCTCGGTTGACTTCTCGGGGTCGACCGCACAGGCGGGATCGCCCACGATCGCCCCAAGGTGGACGACGGCATCCGCGCCAGCGAGCAGCCGGCGCCGGGCGTCGCCGTCGCGCACGTCGGCGCGGATCAGCTCGGCGCCCTCCTGCTCGACGAGGCCGGCCACGTCCTCCTGCTCGTGCAGGAGCGGGTCGAGCGCCCCCACCTCATGGCCGCCTGCGACCAGCTCGCGCACGGCGAGCGCGCCGATGTATCCGGCGCCGCCGGTCATGGCAATTCTCATGACGCCGGGTTATACCGCAGTGCCATGTCTGGCTATTCCGCGCGATGGAAGAAGGCGGTGACCGTCAGCAGGAGGATCTTCATGTCGAGCCACAGCGACCAGTTCTCGATGTAGTAGTTGTCCCACTCGACGCGGTCTCGCAGCGAGGTCCCCCCGCGCAGGCGATGGACCTGTGCCCAGCCCGTGATTCCCGACTTGACGCGGTGGCGATCGGTGTAGCGCGCGATGCGCGCGCCGAAGACGTCGACGAACTCGGGACGCTCGGGTCGCGGCCCGATCAGGCTCATCTCACCATGCAGGACGTTGATCAGCTGAGGCAGCTCGTCGAGCGAGGTGCGGCGCATCAGCGTGCCCACTCGCGTGCGGCGGTCCGGACCCTCGGCGCCGCCGGGGCCGAGGTCGCCGCGCAGGGCGACGACGTTGTCGGGCATCGCGTCCGGGGCAAGCCTGTCTGCGGCGGTCATCGAGCGGAACTTGAGCATCTGGAACTCGCGGCCGTCGCGGCCGAGCCGGCGCTGGCGAAACAGCACGGGCCCCGGTGAGCTGAGCCTGACGGCCAGCGCGAGACAGGCAAGCAGCGGCGAGAGCACGAGCAACAGGGCGGCGGCCGTGATCCGGTCTGAGATGTGCTTGATCGCGAACTGCCAGCCCTTGGGGTTGATCGTGTGAAGGCCGAACAGCGGCAGCCCACCGAGGTGCTCCAGGCGCACGCGCAGGTTGACGCTCTCAAAGAGCCGCGGCACGAGCGAGACCTCGAGGCCGAGCAGCTCGCATTCGCGCACGAGCGGGATCAGCAGGCGGTCGGGGGCGGTGCTGAAGCCGAGCACAACGTGGGCGGCCCGGGTCTGTGCGGCCACACGGCGGAGATCGTCGGGGCCGCCGAGCACGGGAGAGTGGCGGTCGGGCACCATCTCCGCGGGCGGCGGGTCGGCGTCGAGGTAGCCGACCGGGCGCAGGCCCAGCTCGGGCTGACTGGTGAGCCGCCGCTCCACGTGGGCGCCGATCAACCCGGCGCCGACGATCAGCGTTGGCTTTGCGATCAGCCCGGTGGGGCGGGCGTTGCGCTGGGCCCAGCCGAGCAGGATGCGCCCGCCGGCGAGGTACAGCGTGCCGAACAGCCAGGCGCGCGCCAGGACCGGCCCCGCGGCGGCGCCGGGATCGACGAGCGCGGCGGCCGCGATCAGCGAGATCGCCGCGAGCGATGTGGCGGCGATCACCTGGCCGAGCCCGTCGATGATCCGCACCTGGATCGTGTCGCGGTACATCCGCGACGCGGCGAGCAGCGCGATCACGAGCGGCGGCAGGAGCCAGACCAAGTCGCGGGCGCTCGAATCCGCATTTGCCGCCGGCGCCCCGTAGAGCGCTGCCGCGTTGCCGAGCGCAAGCAGGCCGGCATCCACCACGAGGCGGAAGGCGGTCCAGCCCGAGCCTTGAAACAGCGCTCGCGCGGGCCCTAGCCGAGGCGCCGGCACCGGCGTGTTCGCCGGGCCGGAGCGCTCGGCCCCCTGCCTCTCAGATGAGTACGCGCGCTCCACACATCAGGTGTCGGCGCGCTCGTGCGCCCGCTTTAGGGGGTCAGGCGACGGCGCGCGGAGCCCGCGTGAGGCGGCGCATCCCGAGACCTGCTGCCACGAGCAGGCCACCCGCCGCGGCGAGCAGGCTCACGTCGAGACCGGTGAACGGGAGGCTGGAGCCGTTGTCGGCGCTGGGGGGCGTGTTACCGCCGCCCTGAACCTGGCTTGCCACCTGTCCGCCCTCGTCGTTGTAGCCCTCCACCGACGACTGCCCGAAGGCCGGTACCGCAAACGCGAGCGTAAGCGCCAATACGGCAACTGCCGAGGTGATCTTCTTCATAGCGTCCCTGCCTTTTGATCGAAGTCAAACCGCTGCAGGGACCGGCTGCGAAGCGAGCGTCCTGCTCTGCTTCACAAACCCAGCCGAATTTCCCCCGCACCACTAGGTAACCACGGTTTTGCCTGGAGCGCCAGCACTTTCCTCAGTGCTGTTGGCTGCCGCGGTCGAGTGCACGGTCGAGAATGGCCCGGTTCACGCGCTCGACGCTCACCGGCTTGCCGGCCCTTGTGGCCGCGAGCGCGCGCCTCGCCACGTCGTCCTGGGGATGCTGCTCGGTGGAGCGTTCGAGCAGCGCCAGGGCACGGTTTCGATCGCCGCGTTCCGCGGCGATCAGTCCGAGCTCGAGCAGCGCATAGGCCTCGTCGGGCTCGCGTCGAAGGGCATCGCGAAACTCTCGCTCGGCGACCGCCGTCTGTCCCAGGCGCAGCGCGATCGTGCCGGCGGTGAGCTGGGGGCGGATCGTGAGCGGGTTGAGCGCGGCCGCACGGTCGAGACGCTCGAAGGCGGCGCTCGGGTCCGCGCGCCAGGAGTCCTGGGCGCGGTCGAGCTCGAGCTCGGCGAGCCACGGCACCGCGAAGCTCAGTGCCAGCGCCGCTGCTCCCGCCGCGGCCGCCGCGAACAAGGAGCGCGGAAGCGCCTTCGGCGACGCGGTCGCTTCGCGCGGTCCCAGCGCGGCGGCCATGCCGAGCGCGGCGATCGCCGCTCCCGTGAGTGCCGGGAACTCCCAGAACCAGTCGATCGAGGCGTGCAGGAGCCAGTACCCGAACACGGCGGCGCAGGCGACGGCCGCCGCCCGGCCGGAGGGAGGCAGGCTTCGGGCTCGTGCCGCGCCCGCCATGGCGGCGGCGAACGCTCCGGCCAGCAACAGAGCGCCGACGAGGCCCATCTGCGACAGCACTCCGAGCTCGAGCGAGTGCGCGTACCTGGGCTGCTCGCCGCTCTTGCCGCGCCTCAGATAGGCCTCCTGGAAGTTCTCGACTCCGATGCCGGCCACCGGGCGCGCCCGGAACTCCGCCCAGGCCACGGTCCAGAACTCGTAGCGATTGGTGCCGCCGGCCGCAAAGCGCGAGCGGCCCGCCTGCGGGCCGTCGCCGCCGTGCTTGAACTCCTTCCAGGAGTCCGACGACCTTCGTCGCCGGACTGCCCTGTGCGGCCACGAACACCACGCAGGCGCCCACCAGGGCGACGGCCGCAACGGCGCCCACCACTCGGCCAAGGCGGCGCGCAGCGGCGGCACCGACGCTCACGCGCCGGTCGACGAGCGCCGCCGCGGTACCCAGCAGCGCGAGCACGCCCGCCATCGTCAGCACGGCCGCGGTTGCGTCCGCGAGCAGGATCCCAAGCCGCTCAGGGGAGTAGTCGTCGTGGATCGCGAGCACCGGACCGCTGACCGCGAGCGTGCCCGCCGCGGCGGCGGCGATCGCCGCCGCAGGCGCACTCGGCGCGGCGAGAATACGAGCCACGCGATCAGCGCGATCGGCAGTGCCAGCACCCAACCGCGGCTCTGGGCCATCAGCGCGAGCGACGCGAGCAGCCCGGCTCCGCCCAGCGCGGCGCCGCGCAGCGGCGCCGGCACCTCGCGCGCGGCGGCGAGGTAGAGGCACGGCAGCAGCCCGAGCGTCCAGAGGGCGGCGTTGGCGTTCATGTAGCCGGCCGGCTCGGAGAAGCGGACGTCGATGAAGAACCCGGCGGGCTGGGCGGATGCCCCGGCGCGCAGCAGCTCCACCAGGCCGAGCCCGGCGATCCCCAGGCCGAGGGCGCCGAGCACGATCCGGACGCCGCGCGCGTCGAACGGCCAGAGCGCGAACAGTGCCAGCACCACGAGATAGACGGCGGTGCGGTTGGCGCCCTCCCAGGCCGCGCCCTGGCGGCCGGCCCAGATGATCGAGAGGTAGGTCCAGCCCGTGTAGGCCGCAAACAGCACGAGCGCGGCGAGCACCGTGCGGGGCAGCCCGCGCGGCGCACCGAGCGTGAACAGGCTCACGACGAGCAGGCCAAGCAGGAAGAGCCCGGCCGCATACCACGCGGTGGGGTGAAAGCCCGCCTCGGAGGCCCCCAGGGCGATCAGGACTCCGGTCGCGATCAGCGCGGGCACGAGCGCCGGGTTGGCGGCTAGCGTGTCCTCAGCCGCCGCGGATAGCCGTGGCAGCCTGTACCGTCGCCGTTGGATCGCAGTGCTGCTCAAGATTCTCTACTGGCTGGCCGTCTTGGCCATATCGGTCGCCCTGGTGGTCGGCTTGATCCTCTGGTTCGAGTCCAAAGACGCCTCGGAGCTCGAGGGGGCGGGGCGGGGGACCGCTACAACTGCCTGACGCGGCCCGGCTCGCGTCGCACCAGCCTGGCGAAGACGATCACTCGCTGAGCCGCGCTGTAGAGCGGATGGCAGGCGCTCAGCACAAGCCGGTCGTGGCCCACCTGATCCAGAACCGACAGGTCCTGGTCGTCGACGATCTTCGTGCGCTCGACCCGGTAGCCGTAGCGCCCGTAGGGCAGGTCGATGTTGATCACATTCCCGCGGTGAAGTTCATCGATGTTCCGAAAGGGCGCGCCGTAGGTCGTGCGGTGGCCCGCGATCGCGGACGTGCCGCGCTCGCCGGGCAGCGGGGTGTCGGGGTAGTGGCCGGGCCCCTTGCGCAGGTTCTCGGTGTCGGTGCCCTCGACGACGTATTCGCTGACGCCGATCGCGGGGATCGTGAGCCGGGCGATCGCGTCGCCGGGCAGCGGCTGCTTGCGGATCACGCGTGGCGGGGCAGCGACGAAGGCCTCCTCGAGCTTGACCTGCTGGCGCTCTGCGACGTACGCGGACACAGGCTCCTGCCAGAGCAGCGTGGCGCCGGCGTCGCCGAGGAGCAGCACGCCGCTGACCATCATCACCGCCCCTACGAAGCGCAGCACTGCCCGCATGGCGCTCAGTCTAGGGGCGTTATACGGTTAGTCGATGTCGCAAACCACCAGCGCTCCGACCACTCACGAGAGACTGCTCGCCTGGGTCGAAGACACAGCGGAGCTGGCTCAGCCCGACTCGGTTCATTGGTGTGACGGCAGCGCCGAGGAGTACGACCGGCTCGCTGCGGACCTGGTGGAAGCCGGGACCTTCGAGAAGCTCTCGGACGCCAAGCGGCCCAACTCATACCTGGCGCGCTCGGACCCGGGTGACGTCGCCCGAGTCGAGGATCGGACCTTCATCTGCTCCGAGCGCGAAGAGGACTCCGGCCCTACAAACAACTGGCGCGAGCCGGGCGAGATGCGCGAGATGCTGGCCGGGCTGTTTCGCGGCGCGATGCGCGGCCGCACTATGTACGTGGTCCCCTTCTCGATGGGCCCGCTGGGCTCGCCGATCGCCGAGATCGGGGTGCAGCTGACCGATTCGGCCTACGTCGCGGTCTCGATGCGGATCATGACGCGGATGGGGGCCGCCGCCCTCGACGCGCTCGGCGACGACGGCGACTTCGTGCCCTGCGTGCACACGGTCGGAATGCCGCTCGAGGAAGGCCAGGAGGACGTCCCCTGGCCCTGCGACGCCGACAACAAGTACATCGTTCACTACCCCGAGACGCGCGAGATCTGGTCCTACGGGTCCGGCTATGGCGGCAACGCCCTGCTCGGCAAGAAGTGCCTGGCGCTGCGAATCGCCTCGGTGATGGCCCGCGACGAGGGCTGGCTGGCCGAGCACATGCTGATCCTCAGGCTCACCTCCCCCGATGGGGCGGTCAAGCATGTGGGCGGGGCCTTCCCCTCGGCCTGCGGCAAGACGAACCTGGCCATGCTCATCCCAACGCTCGAGGGGTGGACGGTCGAGACGGTCGGCGACGACATCGCCTGGATGAAGTTCAAGGATGACGGCCGCCTGTATGCGATCAACCCGGAGGCGGGCTTCTTCGGCGTCGCCCCCGGAACCAGCGACCGCACCAACCCGAACGCGATGGCGACGGTGCGCGAGAACACGATCTTCACCAACTGCGCGAAGACCGACGACGGCGACGTGTGGTGGGAGGGGATGACCGACGAGCCGCCCGAGCACGCGATCGACTGGCACGGCAACGACTGGACGCCGGACTCCGACGCCCCCTCGGCCCATCCGAACGCCCGCTTCACCACGCCTGCCGCGCAATGCCCGTCGATCGCCTCCAACTGGGAGGACCCGGAGGGAGTGCCCATGGACGCCTTCCTGTTCGGGGGCCGGCGCGCAACCGTCGTGCCGCTGGTGACCGAGGCGCTCGACTGGGAGCACGGCATCTTCATGGGCTCGATCATGGGCTCTGAGAAGACCGCCGCGGCCGCCGGAACCGTCGGCGAGCTGCGCTTTGACCCCTTCGCGATGCTGCCCTTCTGCGGCTACGACATGGCCGACTACTTCGGCCACTGGCTCGAGTGCGGCCGTCGCGACGGAGCCGAGCTGCCCAAGATCTTCATGGTCAACTGGTTCCGAAAGAACGACGCCGGCAAGTTCATCTGGCCGGGGTTCGGCGAGAACAGCCGCGTGCTGGCGTGGATCTTCAGGCGCTGCGACGGCGAGGCGGACGCCGTCGAGACGCCGATCGGCCTGGTGCCGTCGATCGCCGCCCTCGACACCGAGGGGCTCGACCTGTCACCGGACGCAATGGGCGAGCTGCTCAAGGTCGACACCGAGGAGTGGAAGGCCCAGCTTCCGCAGATGCACGAGCACTTCGCGCAGTTCGGGGACAATCTGCCCGATCCGCTGCGCCGCCAGCTGCGGCTGCTCGAAGAGCGGCTGGGCTAGCCGGCCGATCCGGCTAGCTGATTGATTCCGAATTGACGCTCGGCTGCGACGAGGCGGTCGGGCAGCGATAACGGAGCGGCCGGGACCGGATTGGTCATCTGGCGCCGGGCGAAGGGGACGATGATCGGCCGCTTCCCGGCCCGGTGGACCTCGACAGCGACGACAACCTGCGCAACCGCTCGGACTGGTCGACGCGAGCGCGCTCATCCGTAGGCGCGGCCGGGTCTGACCCCTTAACGCGCGGCCGGGGTCTGACCACTTGACGAAGCTTGTCGACTTCTTGTCCCCCACGGACAGAAAGTCGACAAGCTTCCGGGGTCTGAGCCCATCCGTGAGTGATTCCCATTCCGTGTCCCTCTGGCTGACGCGCCTTGGGGCCCGGGCCAAGGACGGGCTCTAAGGGGGTGGGACGGTTTGGCGCGGTGCTCGGCTGTGGCCGGGTTGGGCGTTCGCTGTCGAGTTAGCGGTCGCTGGGACCGCTTACTCGACAATCAAACGAGTCTCCAAGCTCGTGTCGGAGGCCATCTCGTTTATTGCCCCGACACCGCGACGCGCCCGATGTCGCGCTAGGAGTCTGACCCCTTACTAACGGAACCCGAGCTGGACGACCCAGATCGTCGTCTGGGCGCCCCAGAAGCGGCCGACGTCGCGGCCCGCGCCGGCGAACCTGAAGGCGGGGCTGAGGATCAGCGCCCGGTGAGACGGCGAGCCAAGCCAGCGTTGAACGGTGTTGCGGCGCCTCGCCTCGGCGCCTCGGTGCATGGCGAGCACCTCGCCGAGCCGGCTGAACGAGCCGGCCGCCCGGATCGAGTCGGCGTGGCCGAAGGCCCCCGTCTCCAATCAGCCGGCGTGCGTAGGCGCGAGAGGAACGACAAAGCGCCGGATCGCGGCGCAAGGGGGCCAGGTCGTGGCGGGCACGGACCTCGTTGATGGCGTCGACCATCGTCTCCGGATCGTCCGGAGGTTCCGCCTCGGCCGCGAGCGCGACGCCGCCGGCAGTCAGGCTCATGGCCGTCCCCAGCAGCACAGCCAGACAGGCACGAATCATTCGGACCTCTCTTCTCCGGGCCTACGGGGTTAGCTGACGGGCTCGCGCTGAAGAGCTGCGCTTCGCGGCATCCGACCGCGATTCGCCCCGAAATATGGGTCCCCCGTTCGCGTCCGACTTGACCGGACACGATTCGGCACATGTCGGCCGACGATGCTATGTCACGCGTCGGTCGGACCAACGGCGGCGCGGCCGCGCGACGCGGGTACGCTTGGCCCATGAGCATCACCGACACGAGGACCGTCGCTTCGATCATCGGCGGAAAGGACCGCGAGGGCGGGCAGCGCATCGAGTCGCGCAACCCGGCCAACCTCGACGAGGTCGTCTGCGAGGCCTGGCTGGGGGATTCGGACGCGTTCGTAGACGCCTGTCGCGCCGCGCGCGCGGCTCAGCGCGAGTGGGCCGCGGTCCCGGCACCGGTGCGCGGCAAGGCGATCCAGCAGATCGGTCGCCTCGTAGAGGAGAACAAGGAGGCGCTCGCGCGCCTGGTCACGCGCGAGATCGGCAAGCCGAACCCGGAGTCGCTCGGTGAGGTGCAAGAGGTTGTCGACACCTGCGACTTCTTCCTCGGCGAGGGGCGGCGGTTGTACGGCCAGACCGTGCCGAGCGAGATGCCCGACAAGCAGTTGTTCACTTTTCGAGTTCCGGTCGGTGTGGTCACGCGTCATTACGGCCGGGAACTTCCCCGTCGGCCGTCCCAGCGTGGTACCTCGTGCCAGCGTTCCTCTGCGGGAATGCGGTCGTCTGGAAGCCGGCGGAGACCGCCAACGCCGTCGCGGAGGCGCTCGGTGTCGCTGTTCCATGCAGGTGGTGTGCCCGACGGAGGTGCTGCAGTCGTGCAGCTCGACGGCCCAACGACTCAGCAGGGCTGTCCTTGGCGCTCGACGCGGCGCGGTCGACAAGGTCGGCTTTACCGGATCGACCGACGTCGGTCGCGCAATCGGTGAGCTGTGCGGGCGACACTTGCAGTCACCGTGCCTGGAACTCGGGGGAAAGAACCCGATGGTGGTCATGCCTGACGCTCAGCTCGACCTTGCCGTAGAGGGGGCGCTCTTCAGTGGCTACGGGACCGCAGGACAACGATGCACGTCATTCGGCACGGTGTGGGTACACCGCAGTCGGTACGACGAGTTCAAGTCTCCCTTCATCGGGCAGTCGAGGCAGGCGCGATCGGCGACCCGACGAAGGACGTGCTCTACGGGCCGATGATTGACGAGCGGTTCATGAAGCGATTCCTGGGCTGGTTGGACTGGTCGAGAGCCACCACACGGTCCACGGCTCATCGGGCAGGTCGGACAGATAACGACTCCGACAAGCCCACGCGCGGGCTTCGTGGGAGATCCGACGACTGGCGATCTATTGCGCACCCGACATTGGTCGACGGCGTGACATCGATGATGCGCTCTACCGACGGAGACGTTCGGTCCCTTCGTCGGCATGGGCATCTTCGACGACCTCGGCGAGGCGATCGAGTTGGCAAACGGGCACGGCTATGGCTTGTCAGCGTCGATCTACACCACGACCCACAGTCGGTGTGGCGTTTCCGAGAAGCGCAGTAGCGCGGGGATGCTGAGCGTCAACAACTCCACGTCCGGCGCCGAGGCGCACCTGCCCTTTGGTGGCAATCGCAAGAGCGGCAACGGGTCGCGGCAGTAGCGGTGTCTGGGTGCTCGACCAGTTCACTCGGTGGCAGTCGATGAACTGGGACTACAGCGGGCGAGCTGCAGAAGGCGCAGATGGACATCGCCGAGCTGACGGGGGACTCGGGCTACCGCCTGGCCTGGGACTGACGCCGGGGCCCGAACGCGGGCACCGTCCTGACTTTTAGGCCCAGGGGACACCCAAGGCAGCACGGTGGACTCGATCTCATGATTGTCGGCTGACCCCCGGATCACTCGTCGGACCGATGCGGTGGCGGGCGCGATCGGGGACGATCGGCAGATGGCACGCGTCTCACGTCGCCGGCTTGCACGTCTGGGAGACCTCGCCGTGCCCTGGGGGTGGGCCTGTTCCTCGCGCTGATCGCGCTCGACGAGTTCGACGATCCGGGGTCCGCGAGCGGGGCACCTGGCTCTCGGCCTCGCCCTCGCGGTCGTCCAGGGCGGGGCGCTCCACTGGCGCCGGCGGCGGCCCGAGCTGGTGATGGCGATCACCCTCGTCGCCGGCCTGGGCTTCTGCTGCTCATCCCGGAGACCGTGCTTGCCGGTCGCCGGACTGTTCGCGATCGGGTCGGTCGCGGCGGCGCGCCCGCCGCGGGTGTCGATCCCGTGGCTCGCGGGCTGCTGGCGGTGGCCGCCTCGAACTTCTTCACGACGCACGGTCGAGGACACGACGTTCGCGATGGCCCTGGCGGTGGGCGCTCTGGGCGCTCGGCGAGGCCGCGCGCAACCGCCAGGCGGCGATCGAGGAGGCAGACGCGCCGCGCGGTCGCCGACGAGCAGGCGCGCATCGCGCGCGAGCTGCACGACGTGATCGCCCACAGCGTCGTCGGTGATCGTCGTGCAGGCGGCCGCGGCCGACGACGTCTTCGAGACGCGCCCCGACCAGGCGCGCGCCGCGCTGCGCTCGATCGAGCGCGCCGGCCGCGAGGCGCTGCGCGAGCTGCGCCGTGCTGCTCGGCGCCGTGCGCCCGGACGAGCCCGGCGCACCGGCGCCGCCGCAGCCCGGCCTCGAGCGGCTCGACGAGCTCGTCGAGCCGCTGCGCGGCGCGGGCCTGGCGGTCGTCGTGCACCGCGAGGGCGCCGGTTCGACCCGCTGCCGGCCGGCGTCGATCTGTCGGCGTACCGCATCGTCCAGGAGGCCCTGACGAACACGCTGCGCCACGCGCGCGCCACCGGCGCCGAGGTGACCGTGCGCTACGGCGCCGGACATGCTCGAGCTCGACGTCGTCGACGACGGGACGTCGGCTCCGGGCGACGAGCGGGAGCCGCGAGGGGCACGGGCTCGTCGGGATGCGCGAGCGGGCGTCGCTGCTCGGCGGCACGCTGGAGGCGGGCCCACTCGCCGAGGGCGGCTACCGCGTCCACGCGCACGCTGCCGCTGGAGCCCGCGCCGTGACCATCCGCGTCGTCATCGCCGACGATCAGGCGCTGGTGCGGGCGGCTTTCCGCATGATCCTCGACGACACGCGACGACATCGAGGTCGTCGGCGAGGCCGAGCGACGGCGCGCGAGGCCGTCGCGCTCGTCGAGCGACGTCCAGCCCGACGTCGTGCTGATGGACGTGCGGATGCCCGGGCTCGACGGCCTCGAGGCGACGCGCCGGATCGTCGCCTCCGGCAGCCCGGCGCGGATCATCATCCTCACCACCTACGACCTCGACGAGTACGTCTTCGCGGCGCTGCGCGCCGGTGCCAGCGGCTTCCTGCTCAAGGACGTGCGGCCCGCCGAGCTGGTCGAGGCGATCCGCGTGGTCGCCCGCGGCGACGCGCTGCTCGCGCCGAGCGTGACGCGCCGCCTGCTCGACCGCTTCGTCGACCGAGCTCCCGGACGCCGGCGGCACCGCCGCCCGACCTCGAGGAGCTGACCGCGCGGGAGGTCGAGGTGCTGCGGCTCGTCGCGCTGGCGCTGTCGAACGCCGAGATCGCCGACCGGCTCGTGCTGAGCGAGGCGACGGTGAAGACGCACGTCTCGTCGGTGCTGCGAAAGCTCGGGCTGCGCGACCGCGTGCAGGCCGTCGTGCTCGCCTACGACGTCGGCCTCGTGCGCCCGCGCTCATCCTGAAGTCGCTCACGCAGAACCCTCCGTTCGCCGGATGTGCACAGACCGAGCGATCCGTACCGTCGGAACCATGCGGAATGCCATCGAGATCGAAGGTCTGGGCAAGCGCTTCGGCTCGGTGCAGGCCGTCGACGACCTGTCGTTCACGGTCGCCGCCGGGCGGGTCACCGGGTTCCTCGGCCCGAACGGCGCCGGCAAGAGCACGACGTTGCGGATGCTGCTCGGCCTGATCCGTCCGCACGCGCGGCACGGCGACCTTCGGCGGGCGGCGCTACGACGAGCTGGCCACACCCGAGCGCACACGTCGGCGCCGTGCTCGAGGACGCCAGCTTCCATCCCGGGCGGAGCGGGCGCAACCATCTGCGCGTGCTCGCCGCGGCCGGAGGCCATCCGGCTGCGCGCGTCGACGAGGTGCTCGCTCAGGTCGACCTCGTCGCCGCAGCCGACCGCCGCGTCAAGGGCTACTCGATGGGGATGCGCCAGCGCCTCGGCGATGGCCGCCGCCCTGCTCGGCGATCCCGAGGTGCTCATCCTCGACGAGCCGACCAACGGCCTCGACCCGCCCGGCATCCGCTGGATGCGCGACCTCGCTGCGCGGCCGAGGCCGGGCGCGGGCGCGCCGTGCTCATCTCCAGCCACCTGCTCTCGGAGGTGGCCCAGAGCGTCGACGACGTCGTCGTGATCGCCGAGCGGACGGCTGCGCGCGAGCGGGCCGCTCGAGCAGGTGCTCGGCGCGACCGGCGCGCCGGTCACGCGTGTCCGGACGTCGGCGAGCCGAGCGCGCTCGGCGAGCTGCTGCGACGCCGAGGACCTGGTCGTCGAGCCGCGACGGCTCCGACACCCTGCTCGTCCACGAGGCGACCCCGGAGCTCGTCGGCGCGATCGCGGCCGAGCATCGCGTCGCGCTCGTCGAGCTCGTCGCACGTTTCACGCTCACTGGAGGACGCCTTCTTGAGCTCACGGGAGTGGCGCAATGACTGCACTGCTTCATGCCGAGCTGCTGAAGCTGCGCACGACGCGCACGTTCAGCGTCCTCGCCGTCGTCGCCGTCGGCACGTCGCTGCTGATCGACGGCGCTCGTCGCGACGCTTACCCGAGCCGACGCGAGGAGTCGGTGCTGGTCGACGTGTTCGCGTCGGACACGAGCAGCTTCTTCATCCTCTTGCTCGCCGTCGTCGGGATCAGCGGCGAGTGGCGCCACCACACGATCACCAGCTCGCTGCTCGCGGCGCCCGACCGGCTGCGCTTCCTCGCCGCCAAGACGCTCGCGTTTGCCGCGGCCGGGCTGCTTCTCTCCTTGACGATCTCGGTCGCGGTGTCAGTGCTCGGGTTCGCCATCCTGTCGTTTCGCGACCTGCCCACTCCCGAGCTGGGCGACCTTGCGGACCTGGTCGCCCGCAATGCGCTCGCGGCTGCGCTGCTGGGAGCGTTCGGCGTTGGGGTGGGGGCGATCGTGCGCAACCAGATCATCGGCGTTGTCGGAATCCTGGTGTTCGCGGTCCTGGTCGAGCCACTGCTGCTGGGGCTTGCCCCGGATGTCGGGCGCTTCGGTCCTCTGGTCGCGCTGCCGACCGCACTGGTGGGCCTCCCTCCCGAAGACACGGGCCTGGGGGACGTCGACCTCCTGGCGGCCGGACTGGCCGCTCTGGCGCTGTTGGCCTGGATCTCCGCGACATTTGCTGCCGGGGCCCTGCTGTTGCGCCACCGCGACGTGGACTAGTAGACCCGTCCGCAAGTTCGGTCGGGTTCGGGTTCCGCTGGTTCCTGGGCGCGGAGAGTTCGCGGCGTGATGGACCGCGGCTATCGTGGTGGCGTGGCTGAGGGGGAATCGAAGGTGGCTGACCGCGACGCGATCGTGCGCGTGGCGCTCGACTACTTCGAGGGATGGTTCGATGGCGACGCCGCCCGCATGGAGCGGGCGCTGCATCCCGATTTGGCCAAGCGATCCCCGGACGACGCTCCTGCCCCCGGGGAACTTGAGAAGCTCACGGCGCGGGAGATGATCGAGGCGACGGCGAAGGGGATCGGGAAGACGCGAGACGTCCCTGATCGCGGACTCGAAGTCGAAGTCGAGCACGTGCATCGCGAGATCGCGAACGTGACCGTCCGCTCCGCCGTCTACGTCGAATACCTGCACCTGGTGCGTACGCGCGAGGGATGGAAGATCGTCAACGCCCTCTGGCAGCACCCTTGAGCCGCGAGAGGGCCGCGCGCTCTCGGTCCGTTACGCCACAAGCGCAAGCCATGGCTCGCGCTCGGTGATCTTGGCGAGCACGCGGTCCAGGCCGGCGCGGGTGAAGGTCCAGTCGAACGATCGGGCGATCTGGCGGTAGTGCTGGCCGAAGCGCAGCAACCGATCGGCGAGCTCATCAAGCGAGTCGAAGCTGCTGGGGCTGAGCGCCTTGCGCTGGACGATCGAGAAGTAGAGCTCGATCTGGTTGAGCCAGGAGGCGTGGATCGGGAGGTGGATGAGCCGCAGGTTCTGCCAAGCGCCCTCGAGCCGCTCGATCGAGGCGCCCGGCGTGGCCGTCCCGGTCGAGCGTTTTTGGTCCGCCGTCCTGCCCCGTGGTTG
The DNA here is from genome assembly GCA_963762265.1 of uncultured Thermoleophilaceae bacterium. Taxonomy (GTDB): domain Bacteria; phylum Actinomycetota; class Thermoleophilia; order Solirubrobacterales; family Thermoleophilaceae; genus JACVRW01. Next base: position 110,015 of record CAVXKC010000009.1, read on the forward strand.
CATAGCAACCCCTAGTCAGGACGGCGCCGCGGTTCTGGATGCGACAAGGGGGCCGGACTAGGCCCTCGCCGTCTGCACGAGTTCCTGTGCCTCGCCGCGCTCCATCCCGGTCGCGCGCAGCAGGTCCACGGCCGCCAGGCGGATCTGGCCGACGATGTGCACCGCCGACAGGTTCCCGGTCTCCTCGAGCACGGCGTTGGCCAGTCCGGCGGCGCGCTGGGCGGCCGCGCGTGCGGGCCGGGGGTCCTCTCCGCGCAGGTAGGCCTCCAGCTCGCGGGCACAGGCGGCCAACTCGCGCACTGCCTCGACGGTCTCGGGCGGTATCGAGTCCTGCAGGTTGATCGCGCGGACGGCCCCGCGGGCCAGCGCGCGCAGGTTCTCGACGGCGAGCCCGAGCTCGCCGCCGGCCACCGCATAGCGGTCGAGGCCGCTCAGGGCACGGCGGCGGCGGGGCGAGAGGCGGGCCGCGTCGCCCGCCGCGTCGAGCGAGTCGATCAGGTCATCGTGTGCGGCGTCCAGCCGGGCCACCGCCACCAGCGCCTCGTCGGCCGCCTTGGGCTCGCCTGACTCGAGCGCCGTTGCGATCCGCTCCAGGGTCGCCACCAACCGGTCGAGCAGCGGTTCGACGCTGTCGTGAACCATCCGCAACGGATTGACCGGCAGGATCAGGGAGCTGACCAGCAGCGCTACTCCGCCTCCGATCAGGGCGTCGGTGGCGCGCGTGAAGTCGAGGCCGCTGTCCGGCGGCTGCAAGCGTCGCCACGAGCACCGCGGACGCCGCGGCCTGGGAGGCGAGCAGCGGCCCGCCGCCCACGAGCGTGGCCGCACCCATGGCCAGCCCGGTGATCACACCGATCTGCCAGGTTCCCTCCCCGATCGCGACCACGAGGGCGTCCGCGATCGCGATGCCAACCGATACCCCGACGGCGAGCTCGATCGCACGCCGCCGCCGCTGGCCGATCGTCAGCCCGAGCGTGATCACCGCCGAGATCGGCGCGAAGAAGGCGTCCTCGTGGCCAACCAGCTCGGTGGCCACGAGCCAAGCCAGGGCCGCGGCGATGGACGTGTGCAGGATCGGCCGCGCGCTCGCGATGATGCGCTCGCGGCGCGAGCGCAGGCCGGCCCGCGAGACCTCGCTCGCCTGTTCGAGCAGCTCGCCCTGGAGCTGGCGTGTCCTGGCGAACGGGGGTCGGGGCGCGGAACGGCGAGCGCGCGGCGCGCGCGAGCCTTCGATCTCCGTCCCCCGGGTCATCGCCGATACCAGCGCGGGGACACGTTCGGCGGCGGCGCGAGCGCGGCCCTTGCCACGAGCACGGTGGGGCCCTCGACGCGCAGGTGAAGGCCGAGCATGCCCTCGAAGTGCTCGCCGAGGCCCTCGACCGAATCGGCCCGCACCCCGAAGGAGCGCGCCAGGGCCACGAAGTCGGGCGTGTGCAGGTCGACGCCCTCGTGGGGGTCGCCCTTGAGGTCCTGGTCGAAGCGCAGCATCCCGTAGCCGCCGTCGTCCACGATCACGGCGGTGATCGGGATGCGCTCCTGAGCCGCGGCGGCCAGCTCGCCGCAGGCGTAGAGAAAGCCGCCGTCACCGGAGATGCTGACCACCGGCCCCGCGCCTGCCAGCGCAGCCCCGAGGGCCTGCGGGAAGGCGCACCCGAGCGTGCCCCAGCCGAGCGGGTAGGTGAGCTTGCGCGGGAGCGGAGTGCGGGCGAAGCCTCCGAGCCAGTAGCCGGGGATGCACATGTCGCAGACCACGACTGCGTCGTCGGGAAGCGCGCGCTCCATCGCGTCGAGGAAGGCGAGCGCATCGGAATCGCCGTCCGCGAGCACCGCGCGCGCGGCCCGGTTGAGCGCGCGCACGCGCTGCGTCAGCGACTCGAGGCCGCCGCGCGCCTCGATGCGCTCGGCCAGCCGCGCTGTCGCATCGGCGGCATCGGCCTCGAGCAGGACGTCGGGGAGGTAGTTCTTCGCAGCGTCGGCCGGGTCGACGTTGACGGCGATCAGGTGCGGCGGCTGCGGCTGCTTCCAGGCCTGGGTCATCATCCCGTCGAAGTCGGTGCCGATCGCGATCACGACGTCGGCCTCGTCCCACAGCTCTCCGGCCTGGGCCATGTGCGGCGGCACCTCCACGAGGCAGGGATGCCCGGGCGGGAGCAGCCCGCGCGCCGAGTAGGTGAGGATCACCGGGGCCACGAGGCGCTCGGCGAGGCTCGCGAGCGCCTCGCCGGCTCCGGCTTGCAGGGCGCCGCCGCCGGCCCAGATCAGCGGCCGGCGCGAGCGCTCGATCATTTCGACCGCACGAGCGAGCCGCCCCTCGTCGCTGCGCGCGGGAAGCTCGCCGCGTTCGTGCGCCTCGCGCGGCTCATCGACCTCCTCGCCGAGCAGGTCGGTCGGGATCTCGAGGTACACGGGTCGCGTCGGGGCGGCGAGCGCCAGGCGCGCGGCCTCGCTCACCGCGTGCCCGAGCTCGGCTGCCTTGGCGGCCTTGACCGTCTTCTTGACCACCGGCTCGAACATGGCCGCCTGATCGGTGGCCTCGTGCAGCACACCGCGCCAGACCCCGGGACGGCGCAGATGCGTGGGGATGTCGGTGGCGATCACAAGCACGGGCTGGCGCGAGGCCCAGGCCTCCCCGACGGCCGCCAGCGTGTTGGCCGCGCCCGGGCCCGTGGTGGTGAGCGCGACGCCCAGCCGCCCGGTGGCGCGGGCGTAGCCGTCGGCCGCGTAGGCAGCGGTCTGCTCGTGGCGCACGCCGACGAGCCGGATCGGCGACTCCCCGAGCGCGCGCCAGAGCGCCAGGTTGTGCACGCCGGGGAGGCCGAACGCGATCTCCACGCCGGCCTGCTCGAGCGCGGAGACCGCCAGCCCCGCGCCTGTCAGGATGCCCGTCCGGGATGAGCTCACCCGAACAATCCTGGCAAGCGGGGACGCCGAGCGGAGCCCAGCCGCTCGCCGGCGTGCGCGTGGTCGACCTCTCGCGCGTGCTCGCCGGGCCATACTGCACGATGGTCCTTGCGGACCTCGGCGCCGACGTGGTCAAGGTCGAGCGCCCGGCCGGGGGCGACGAGACGCGCTCCTGGGGGCCGCCGTTTGCGGGCGGGGAGGCCGCCTACTACCTCTCGGTCAACCGCGGCAAGCGCTCGTGCGCGATCGACCTGTCGGGGGAGGATGGGAGGGCGCTCGCCCTCGAGCTGTGCGCGGGAGCCGACGCGGTGATCGAGAACTTCAAGGTCGGCGGCGCCGACCGCCTCGGGGTTGGCTATGACCAGGTGCGCGCGGCGAACCCGAAGGTCGTCTACTGCTCGATCACCGGCTTCGGCTCGCGCCGCACGCCGCCGGGCCGGCCGGGCTACGACTTCGTCGCCCAGGCCGAGACCGGACTGATGTCGATCACGGGCGCTGAGGACGGGCCGCCCTACAAGGTGGGCGTCGCGCTCGTGGACGTCCTCGCCGGCCTACACGCCGCCGTCGCCGTGGTCGCAGCGATCAACGGCGGCGAGGGCGGGCGAATCGAGGTGCCGCTGCTCGACGCCGGCCTGGCCGGGCTCGTCAACGTCGCCCAGAACGCGATCGTCACGGGGCGCGAGCCCGAGCGCCACGGGAACGCCCACCCGAACATCGTGCCCTACCAGGACTTCGAGACCGCCTCGGGGCGCATCGCGGTCGCCGCGGCGAACGACGGGCTGTTTCGGGCGATGTGCCGGGTGATCGCCCTCGAGGAGCTCGCGACCGACGCGCGCTTTGCCACCAACCCGGCACGAGTCGAGAACAGGCGCGAGCTGATCCCGCTGCTCCAGGAGCGCCTGCGCGAGCGCGGCGCCGACGAGTGGGTTGAGGCCCTCGAGGGCGCCGGAGTGCCGGTCGGCAAGGTGCGGAGCGTGCCCGACGCGCTCGCGGCCGCAGCCGCAGCGGGGCACCCGGCGACGCTGAGCGTCGAGCACCCGACGGCGGGCGCGCTCGATCTCGTGGCCTCACCGATCTGGGGGTCACCGACGCGACAGCTCGCGGGCCTCGCCCTCCGCCGCTGCTCGGCGAGCACACCGCCGACGTGCTGCGCGAAGCTGGGCCGCACCGGCTGGGGAGATCGCCGCGACTCGGGCCGAAGGGGTCAGCCCCTGGGAGTTGGAGGCAAGCCTCAGCCATGCATCAGGGGCCGGGCGTGAGCCCCCGGATGGCTCAGTGCGTGTCGTCGCCGCTCGAAGCCGGCGGGCGCGACTCCTCCGCCAGCGAGGTGATCGTCAGCGAGCCGCGTGCCGCCTGCTCCATTACGTCGGTGGCCTCGTCGGCCGAGCGGGCGTAGAGCTCGACCAGCATGTGGATGACGATCCGGTCCTCCTCGTGCTTGTGGAAGCGCACGTGGGTGAAGAACTCGCGCGTGCCGTGATCGCCGAAGGCGGCGAAGGCGAGTGACTCGGCGGCCTCGGGCCCCGAGCAGGACTCCACCTGGTCGGCGTCCACCGAGACCGTGCAGGAGGCCACCCATGGCGTCCCGGTGACCATGCGCTCCCAGCGGTCCTCGACCGGCTCGATGCGCGAGATGCGCCGGCCGTCCTCGTCGTAGAAGGTCAGCGCGAGGTGCGGCTGGTCGTGCAGGCAGTCGAGGCACTGCACCACGGCCTCCTGGACCTCTTCGACCGGCTCGACCGCCTCGCCGGTGTCGGCGTCGACCTTCAAGATGCCCTCGTAGTGAAGCTGTACCTCGAGGTTCTGCGACCAGCAGCGATAGCACCGCAGCCAGCTCGACTGCGTTCCCACGGACTCCTGCGCGGATCCCTCCATGCATGCATTATGGCCCTCGCGGCGTTCGGGTCCGGCTGCCTGGGCGGCGACGATCAGGCCCGACCCGCTACCGGGGCCGCGCGTGAGATCGCCAATGTCGTCCAGAGCCTCGAGCGCGCGACCGTCCGCGGCGACTGGAAGAGCGGTCTGCGAGGACCTGCTCACGGAGGCGCGCGCGCAAGCGGGCCGGCGGGCCTCGGTGCGAGCGCCGGACGCGGGCGGCGGCGGCGCAGATCGAGCGCCCGGCGATCGTGATCACGGCGATCAAGGTGCGCGGCCGCCGCGCCGAGGTAGGCGTGCGCACGACCGCCGAGGGACAGGCCGAGGTGCGTGACGTGCTGCAGCTGCGGCGCGAGGGCGGGGAGTGGCGGGTGGAGGCGCTGAGCGACTAGATGGGGGCGAGCACCCGGCCAGCGCCTCCAGCGTGATGTCGAAGTCCGTCTTGGGGATTGCACCCAGGCATGGGGAGCTCGCTCCCGCCTCGCTGTAGCGGCGCACGGTCGCGGCCGCGTCCTCGGCGCTGCCGACGGCGGCGAGGGTCGCCAGGAAGCCGTCGGAGATGGCGGCGATCGCCGCGTCCGGCCCGGCCTCCTCCATGGCGCGGTCGAAGCCTTCGATGTCGCGCTCGAACCCGGACCGCTCCAGCATCGCGCGGTAGAAGGGGAGCGAGAAGTAGGGGATCAGCTCCGCGCGCAGGCGGTCCTGCGCCTGCTCGGGCTCGCCGGTCACGGCCGACGGCACCGCGGCGACGATGTCGAAGCCCTCGAGCGGCTTGCCGGCCTTCTCGCGTCCCTCGGTCACGGTCGGAACCACGACCTCGCGCACGTAGTCGGGATTGCAGAGCCACAGGATGACGCCGTCGGCGATCTCGCCGGCCAAACGGAGCATGCCCGGGGACAGCCCGGCGAGGTAGATCGGGAGGTCGGGCCGGGCGCGCGTAGCCCATGAAGCGGAAGGCAGACTGGAACTTCTCTCCCGCGGGCGGATCGGTTCCGGCGAAGATCGCCCGCAGGATCCCGACGTACTCCCGCGTCTCGCGCAGCGGCTTGTCGATCGACTGCCCATACCAGGCCTCGACCACCGGTCGGTGCGACACGCCGAGGCCGCAGATCGCGCGACCGCCGGAGAACTCGTCGAGCGTCGCGAACGACTGCGCCGTGGCCGACCGGAGTGCGCGAGTAGATCGGCATCACCCCGGTGCCGAGGACGATGCGGTCGCTACGCGAGGCGTAGGCCATCAGGGTGGTGACCGAGTCGCGGCCGGCGATGTGGGTCAGGTAGACCGACTCATAGCCCAGCCGTTCCGCCAGCTCGACGCGCTGCAGAGCCGTTTCGAGCGACTTCCCGACGCCGATGAAGGAGCCCAGGGCCAAGGCCCCGGGAGCGTACCCGAGACGTCGCCTGCCGGAGCGGTCAGAACACCGCGCCGTGCACGCTGGTCATCCAGATCGACAGGATCGCGACGGCAGGCCCGAAGACCATCAGTGCGTAGCGGTCGCGGCCCTTGTCGACGTGCCACCAGCCGACCCAGAAGAGAATCAGGCCGGCGAGCATCAGGCCCAGTTGGCCCGTGCGGTGCCACCAGTCGCCGCCCGCGGCGGCCTCGGCGCCCGAGCCGAGCCACGAGACGGTGCCGAAGAAGGCCACGTTGAACATCAGGATCCGGGTGGTGCGGTCCGGCGGCGACGCGACGGCCGCCCGCCGAGCGCGCTCGTGCGGCGTGGGACCGGGCATTACCGGCCTCAGTTTGCCAGGGCGAGGCCCTCGGCGGGTCCCCCGGTTATGCGACTTCGCTGAAGAGCAGCGAGTCGGACTCGAGGCGCTCGCGGATGCGGCGCTTGAGCTGAGAGTGGATCTGCGAGACGCGGCTCTCGGAGACCTGGAGCACCTCGCCGATCTCGCGCAGTGTCAGATGTTTCACGTAGAGCAGGACGGCCACCTCGCGCTCGCGCGGCGGGAGCTGCGCGAAGGCGCGGCGGAACTTGTCCTTGGCCTCTTCCCAGCCGGCCATGTGCTCGGGGTCGGTCGAGCTGTCATGGGCCTCGAGCGTGTCGATCAGCTCGATCGCGGTCTCGCCCTCGGTCACCACCAGCGAGGAGAGCGAGGTGAGGTCGGAGTTGGAGATCTCCTGCTCCTTCTCGCGCAGCTCGGTCTTGCCCATGCTCAACATGGCCGCGAGCTCCTCGGACGAGGGCGGGCACCCATGCACGCCGATGAAGCTCTCGCGGGCCTGCTTGATCTCGCGCTCGAGCCGGCGAAGCGAACGGGGGGCCCAGTCGCGGCGGCGCAGCTCGTCGAGCACCGAGCCGTAGATGCGAGTCCAGAGGTAGGGCTCGAGGCCGGCGCCCTTCGCAGGGTCATAGCGGTCGAGCGCGGAGATCAGGGACTCGATCCCGCACGAGATCAGGTCCTCGACCTCGCACGAGGCAGGCAGCTCGCGCAGCTTCTTGTAGACGATGTGCTTGACCAGCGGAACGAACGTCAGGACCAGGCGATTGCGCGTGGAGACATCGCCTGTGACCTTGTACTGCTTCCAGAGGGCGAATGACTGGTCCGCGGTAGGACGTTCGTGGTCCCTACGGGTGTCGGTTGTCATTGCCAGCCTCCTGGGACGGGGGAACGAAATAGGTCGGGTCGAGGCAAGAATCGGGTTCGGTCGGAGGCCGCCCGATCCCCGTTTCGCGGTAATCGCTTCCGCATCCCCGAAATGAGGTAATCGCGGAGTTCGAGTCCAAATGACGTTCAGAACCAGTCCGACCGGCCGATACACCGCCCGGCGCCGGCCGCCAGAAACGGACCTAAAGGTCGCTCACGTGTGGCCGAATATTGGGGCTGCATGGAGAGCAGGAACGGGTTCAAGGAGGAATCTGATTCATGGAGCTGCAACCGCTTCGCCTCGGTCCCGAGCAGGACGAGACGGCAGAGGGACAGGACGTCTGGCGCGAGGTGCAACAAGCATCGCTTGTCTGGGCATCCCTGCGCGCCCAAGGTCGAGAGCTCCATTTCGAGCCCAGCCCTGAGACCGGCCGCGTGGTCATCCAGGTCCGCGACCTCGACGGCCGGGTGCTGCGCACGTTGGCACCGTCGGAGGCTCTCTCGATCGCGTCGGGAACGGCGCTCTAGCGCGAGCGACCCGGCAGGACTGCCACGATGAAGGGGTGGACGAGATCGAGATTCGCGGAGACATGATCCGCTTGGGCCAGCTGCTCAAGCTGTCCGCGGTCGCCGGTTCGGGGTCCGAGGCCAGGTCGCTGCTGCTCGAGCAGGGCGTGACGGTCAATGGCGAGCCGGAGACGCGCCGCGGCCGCCAGCTGCACCGGGGCGACGTGGTGGCGGTCGGCGACACCGCCGTGCGGGTGATCTGATAGCCAGGACTAGCCTTGTGAGCATCGACTCACTGGGGTCAAGGCAGAAGCCCCGGCGGACCGCGCAGCAGCTCGCTCGGTCGGTCGGCAGTGGTCGCAGCGTTCGCGAGGCGCTGCGCCATCTCGATATTCACGGCTCTGAGCCCGGGGCCGTCGTCCTCGCGGAGGCGCTGGCCCGCTTTCTCGTCGGCCGCTGCGAGTCGCATCACGCGGGCTGGCAGGTGGTGCGCCGGGTCGTGGTGGACTCGTCGTCCGATCCGCCCTGGGAGAAATGCGCGCGCCGCGCCGTTCCGAGGGTGGCCGAAGACCTGCTGAGGCTGTCGGGCGCACGCGGGCGCACACCGCTCTCGCGCGCCCAGCACATTGCCGCCGAGCGTCGCGTCGAGGAGGTGGCCGACCACGTGGACGGAGCCGCCGTGCTCGCTCACCTCGGCCTGGATCCGCGCCCGATGAGCGAGGACCGCTGGCAGGCCGCGCTGGCCGGCGCGGTCGGGTCGCGCTCCCGCGAGCAGGTGGCGCGCTCGGTCGAGCTCGCGCTGCGGGACCAGGACTAGTCTGCGGGTCATGGCGTACGCGACCCTTGAGGCAAGACAGCAGCTGCTCGACACCCTCGCCGAGTCGACCGACGAGCTCGCGTTCGCGCTCGCGTGCCTGACCGAGGCCTACGACAAGCTGGACGAGTACAACGGCGAGCGGCTCGAGGAAGCGGTCTTTCGGCCCGTGCAGGTGGCCTTCGGCCGGGCGAAGCGCACCCACGCGGAGTTCGCGGAACGCCACCGGCTGACCGGGCGCGCGTTCGATGCGCCGTCCCCCGGCGTCGCGTCGAACGGCGCTCCGGGTTTCATCGCGCGTGCGGTCGAGGCGGTCGACGTCGCCGACCGGACGCTGGCGGCTCTGCAGGACTCGATGCTGCCGGTCGAGGCGGGCGACGAGGGCCTGCGGGCCGGGCTCGCGGCTGTGCGAGACCGTGTCCGCGGAGTGCCGGAACAGGCGCGCGGGCTGCTTCGGACACTGGGCCGTTAAAGGGTGCCGCACCGCGGCCGATCACCTGGGTTGGCTCCACGGATGCGGAGCGTTGCAAGGCCACGGAGGGCCTAGGTCTCTTCTCCCTCCACGAAGCTGGAAATCCTCCAGCAGCTTCGTTTTCGCAGGGCCGCATAGGGGAACGATCGAGCGGGCGGGTCGCAACAGCGACTCGCCCGCTCGCCTTTCCGGTGCCCGCGACGGGTTAGGCTCGGCAACCTGTGGACGTCAGCCCCTACTTGGACGCCGTCACAGGCCGGGTGCGCTCGGAGCTCGGCGAGGGCCTGACGGCCGTCTCGCTCGTCGGCTCGGCCGGGGCGGGCTGGTTCGAGGCGGAGGCCAGCGACCTCGATGTTGCCGTCGTGGTGAAGCGGCCGCTCGAGGCCGATCGGGCCCGCTCGCTCGCGGCCGCCGTCAGCCATTCGCGGCTGCCGTGCCCGGCGCGGAAGCTCGAGCTGGTCGTCTACTCCCGCGCGGCGCTGGCCAAGCCAGGTCCGACCGTTGCATTCGAGCTCAACCTCAACACGGGGCGCGGTGCCCCCGACCATGTCGGGCTCGACCCCGGCGCCGAGGCGGCGCACTGGTTCCTGCTCGACCTCTCGATCGCCCGCGAGCGCAGCACTCCGCTCTACGGCCCGCCGTTGCGCTCCCCTGCTCGGTGAGATCCCACGTCCGCTTGTGCTCGACGCGCTGCGGGCCGCGCTCGACTGGTACTCGATCAGAGAGCCCGACCCTGTCTCCACGGTCCTCGCGGCCTGCCGCACGTGGTACTACGTCGAGGAGGGCGAGTGGGCCTCCAAGCGCGACGCCGCCGAGTGGGCCGCGGGGCGGCTGCCCGACCCCCGCGCGGTACACCGAGCGGTGACACTCCGCGGCGGGGGTACCGCCGAATGGCCGAGCGAGCCCGAGGTGGCCGAGCTGGTCGCCCGGGCGCGAGCGGCGCTCGACGCCGCATAGAGCCGGGACCTCTCAGGCCCTCCCGCTCGTATGGGCGGCAGGGGAGAGGATGATTTCTGCTCTGGCGCGCGCATCGGCAATCGATCTCACAACGGCCGAATCCCGGCCGCTTCGCTGCGACCAGCCGTCGCAGTGGCGCGAGCGGGCGTGGGTGCGCGCCGCGCAGGCCGGCTCGGACGAGGCGATGGAGGCGCTGTTTCGGGCGCACTGGCGGGCGAGCCCATCGAGCGGCGTTTCTCATCGTCCATGACGCCGCGGCCGCCGAGGACATCGCGCAGGAGGCGTTTCTTGCGGCGCTGCGGGCGCTGCGACCGCTTCGACCGGCGCCGGCCCTTCGGCCCCTGGCTGCACCGGATCGTGGTCAACCGGGCGATCGACTGGTCGCGGGCACGCGCACTGCGGCGCGAGGTGGGCCGAGCCGGCGGAGAAGCGAGGCGCCCCCGCCGCGGCCGAGCATCGGTCCGACGAGGTCGTGGCCGCGCTTGCCGCCCTCGACCCAGACCATCGCGCCGTCGTGGTGCTGCGCCACCTGCTCGAGTACACGCCGGGAGAGATCGCGGAGCTGCTCGACCTGCCGCGCGGAACCGTGAACTCTCGCCTGCGCCGCGCGCTCGACCGGCTGGCCGACGAGCTGGGGGCGCAACGATGACGCGCGGCGCGTTCGAGCGTCGGCTGCGCGACGAGCTGGCAGCCGTTCGCCCGCCGCGGGCGGCAGAGGCCGAACGGCGGGCGTGGGACGTGGTCCAGGCCGCCCACACCGAGCGCCTACCGGTGCGCCGGGCGCGCCGCGGGCGCCTGATCGCCGCAGTCGCGGCCGCCGCCGCTCTGGCGGTGACGCTGGCCCTCACGCCGGCGGGCGCGAAGGTCGGCGATTGGATCGGCGACGTAGTGGATCCGGCGCCGACGACGACAAGATCGACCTTGGCGTCCTTGCCCTCGAATGGCCGCCTCCTCGTTGTGGCCGACAGCGGCGCCTGGATCGTGCAGGACGACGGCGCCAAGCGACGGCTCGGCTCCTTCCGCGACGCCACCTGGTCGCCCGGCGGCCTGTACGTTGCGGCTGCGCGGGGCCGCGAGCTCGTGGCTCTCGAGCCCGACGGGGCCGAGCGCTGGACGCTGCCCGTGCCCCGGCGGGTGACGGCGCCGCGCTGGTCGCCCGACGGCTTTCGCATCGCATACCTGAGCGGCAGCGACCTGTACGTGACGATCGCCGACAACACCGCGCGCTGGGCGCTCGCCCGCGACGTGCGGCCGGTGGCGCCCGCCTGGCAGCCGGGCCGGCCCGATGGGCAGCAGGTCCTGGCCTACGCCCGGGGCGCGCACATCGAGATCGCGAGAGTCGACCCGGCGCGGCCGCCCCGTGCACTGGTCGGGCGCACCGCTCCCGGTGCGATTCCGCTCGAGCTCTGGTGGAGCGTCGACGGCCGCCTGATCGCAGTATCCGAGCGCTCGGTGCGGACCTTCTCGGCACGCGGCGAGCTGCTCCGGACAGTGATCCTGCCCGGCGACCTGCGCGCGGGCGGATCCGCGCTCGCCCCGGATGGCCGCCGTCTTGCGCTCATCGCGGCCGCGCCCGGTGCGCGGTCGAGCGAACTGCTGCTGCTGCGCACCGACCGCGGCGCGGCACCCCGGCGCCGCCTGGGCGGCTTCGGCCGCCTCGAGGGACTGACCTGGTCGATCGACGGCCGGGTGCTGGTGGCCGGCCTGCCGACCGCCGACCAGTGGCTGTTCCTGCGCCTGCGCGGAAGCGGCGGCCTGGAGTCGGTCAAGCGCATCCGTGCGCAGTTCGGCGGCGGCCGCCCCGCCCGGACCGGAGCCTTCCCGCGCCCCGCCGGCTGGTGCTACCGCGAGCCGGCGGACCGCGACCCGCTGGACCAGCCGCCGTGCTCGAGCGGCGGCGCAGCCGCACCTTGATGTCGCCGCGGCTATTTCGCCATCGTCCTGACTTTGCTGGCCAGAGGCCACTAGACCCAGGACGATGGAACGACGCGCCCGCGCCTTGATCGTCGCCGCTCGTCCATCGTCGAGTTAGCGGTCGTAGGAACCGCCAACTCGACAACGGAGACCAAATCCGGCCGCACGGGAGCGCCGCGGCAACCCGTCCCACCCTTTATAGCCCGCCGTTCGCCGGAGCCGAAGCAAGCCGGGCGAGCCCCCCAACCAGCGAGGCTCGCTCACCTGCGCAGCATCAGAAACATCAGCACGATCGTGAACGCGATCGTGCCGATGCCCAGCGAGACGCCCAGGTTGGCCGCGCCGGCCAGCTCCGCGACCACGGTGACGACCGCGAGAACGGCGATCAGCACGCCCGTGTCGGCGGCGATCTGGCGGGCGGGCTTCGCCCTCGCCGGCTTCGCCGCCTGTCGCGACGGTTCCGAGGTCCGCTGCGCCGCACGGGAAGCCGGCTTGGCTTCGCGCGGGGCGCCGGGTTGCGAAGGTCGCGGAGCAGCCGGCGATCGCTTGCGCCGGCTCACGAGCGCTCCTCGAGCGCCCGAATGAGATCTCCCACGGACGCGCGCGGATCCTGTTCTGCCAGGAGGCGGTCCGCCTCGCGGCGGCCGCCCACGCGGCGCAGGGCGCCTTCGCCGTGCTCGGCCACGAACTCGCGCAGGGCGGACATGCGTCGGGAGCGTAGGCGACGCCCGGCGAGGTCGATGTCGCCGCGGTGGCGGTCGAGGGCGCCGGCCAGCTCCGAGATCCCCGTGGGTGGCGGCAGCGACGAGACCGCCACGACCGGCACGCCGCGCGATCCGAGCGCCGCCAGCGCCTGCTCCAGGTCGCGGCGCGTGCGCAGCGCGGGGTCGCCCAGGTCCGCCTTGGTGACCACCAGCACGTCCGGTACCTCCATGATCCCGGCCTTCAAGAACTGCAGCACGTCGCCGGCGGCGGGCTGCACCACCACGGCGACCGTGTCGCAGACCTCCTCCACGTCCGTCTCCGACTGCCCCACCCCGACCGTCTCGACCACCACCACGTCGAAGGCCGCGGCGAGGGCGTCGGCGGCCTCCCGGGTGGCCGCCGCCAGCCCGCCGAGGCGCCCGCCGGCCGCGGTCGAGCGGATCAGGATCCCGTCGTCGGAGGGGTCGTGGTCGATGCGCGCGCGATCGCCGAGCAGGGACCCGCCCGAGCGCTTGGAGGAAGGATCGACGGCGAGCACCGCGACCGTCCGTCCCGAGCCGCGCCACTCGGCGACCAGAGCCGAGAGGAGCATCGACTTGCCGGCTCCGGGCGGCCCGGTGATCCCGACGAGATGGGCCGGCGCCTCGCCGCCGAGCGCGGCGGGCGAGACCTCGGCCAGCAGCTCGGCGGCGGCGTCGCGATCGGCGCGGTTCTCGATCACGTTGAGCGCGGGCGCGGCGGCCCTGCGGTCACGCTCGCGAAGCCTGCGCCCGAGCCGGGCTGGATCGCCGGCGGGCGTCAGGACAGCGCGCCGGCGCCGTGGTGCTCTGCGACCAAATCCACGATGTCGCCCATGATGCGGCTGACCTCGAAGTCCTTGGAGGTGTAGACGCGCGCCACCCCGGCCTCCAGCAGGGCGGCCTCGTCGGCCGGCGGGATGATCCCGCCCACCACCACCGGCACGCTCGAGCCCGCCGCCTTGAGCTCTCGCAGCACGGCGGGTATCAGCTCCGCGTGGGAGCCGGACAGGATCGACAGGCCCGACCACGTGCACACCCTCGTCGACCGCGGTGCGCGCGATGCGCGCCGGTGTGAGGCGAATGCCTTCGTAGACCACGTCCATGCCCGCGTCGCGGGCGCGCACGGCGATCTGCTCGGCGCCGTTCGAGTGGCCGTCCAGGCCCGGCTTTCCAACCAGGATCTTCACCCGGCGCCCGAGGCCCTCGGACACGCGCTCGACGCGGTCGCGAAGCGCGGCCAGCGCATCGTCGGACGGCGCGGCCACCGCGTCGCCGACCCCGGTCGGCGCCCGATACTCGCCGAAGACCGCTCGCAGAGCCGCGGCCCACTCGCCCGTGGTGGCCCCGGCGGCGGCGGCCGCGAGCGTCGCGGGCATCAGATTGGCCTCGGGGTCGACGGCCGCCTTGCCGAGCTGCTCGAGCGCCCGGTCCACCGCTTCCGCGTCCCGAGCCGAGCGCCAGGCGGCCAGCGCGTCGATGCAGGAGCGCTCCACAGCCGGGTCGACGCGCAGGATCCCGCCGTCCTCGCCCGCCTGAAGCGGCGAGGGCTCGGCCTCGGTGTAGATGTTCTGGCCCACCACGCGAAGCTCCCCGGCCTCGATCCGGCGCATGCGCTCGCGGTGCGACTCCACGAGTTGGGTCTTCATGTAGGGCACGGCCTCCACAGCGCCGCCGCGCTCGGCCACCGCGGCCATCTCCTCGCTCGCGCCTGACACCAGCTCCTCGACCAGGCCCTCGATCACCTTCGACCCCTCGAAGATGTCGGGATACTCGAGCAGGTCGGTCTCGTAGGCGAGGATCTGCTGGATGCGCAGCGACCACTGCTGATCCCAGGGCCGCGGGAGGCCGAGCGCCTCGTTCCAGGCCGGCAGCTGCAGCGCGCGCGCCCGAGCCGAGCGGCCCATGGTCACGCCGAGCGCTTCCAGCACGATCCGGATGATGTTGTTCTCCGGCTGGGCCTCGGTCAGCCCTAGCGAGTTGACCTGGACGCCGTAGCGAAAGCGCAGGAAGCCGTCGTCCTCCACGCCGTAGCGCTCGCGCCCGATCGCCTCCCACATCTGGCCCATCGCGCGCAGCTTCGCGTGCTCCTCGACGAAGCGGATGCCGGCATTGACGAAGAACGAGATGCGCCCGAACACGCGCGGGAAGGTCTCCTCGGGCACCCGCGCACGCACCCGGTCGAGGACCGCCTGCGCGGTGGCGAGCGAGTAGGCGATCTCCTGCACAGGCGTCGCTCCGGCCTCCTGTAGGTGGTAGGAGCAGATGTTGACCGGGTTCCACCTCGGGACCTCGTCGACGGTGAAGGCGATCATGTCGGCGATCAGCCGCATCGAGGGCTCGGGCGGGAAGGCGTAGGTCCCGCGCGAGAGGAACTCCTTGATGATGTCGTTCTGGGTCGTGCCCTGGAGCGAGCCGCGCGAGACCCCGTTCTCCTCCGCCACCGTCATGTACAGGGCGAGCAGCCAAGCGGCGGTCGCGTTGATCGTCATGGACGTGTTCATCTCGTCGAGCGGAATGCCGTCGAGCAGAGCGTGCATGTCGGCCTTGTGCGCGATCGACACGCCGACCTTCCCGACCTCGCCGCGGGAGAGCTCGTGATCGGGGTCATAGCCGGTCTGGGTGGGCAGATCGAAGGCCACCGAGAGCCCGGTTTGGCCCTTGGCGAGGTTCCCCAGGTAGAGCGCGTTGGACTCTTTTGCCGTCGAATGTCCGGCATAGGTGCGCATCACCCAGGGGGTGTCGCGCTCGGGCAAACGGTGTTCGCTCACTCGAAGGATTGTATGGTCGAGTCGCTTTGTCTCGTGCCATAGACCTCCTGCACGTGGGCCGAGACCGGGTGATCTGCGCCTTCGAGGTCGACGGCCTCGTGGTCGACCCCGGGCCGGCCTCGTGCCTCGACACCCTGATCGACCGGCTCGGCCCCATCGAGCCGCGCGCCCTGCTGCTCACGCATATCCACCTCGACCACGCCGGCGCCACGGGAGTGCTCTGCCGGCGCTATCCGGACCTCACCGTGTACGTGCACGAGCTCGGCGCGCCGCACCTGATCGACCCCTCGAAGCTGCTCGAGAGCGCCGGGCGCCTCTACGGCGACGACATGTGGGAGCTCTGGGGCGAGGTCGCGCCGGTGCCCGAGGATCGGATCCGCGTGCTGGGCGGCGGCGAGACCGTCGAGGGCTTTCACGTGGCCTACACGCCCGGCCACGCCTCACACCACGTCTGCTACCTCCACGAGGACTCCGGCGACGCCTACGTGGGCGACGTCGCCGGGGTGCGCCTGCCGCCCTACGAGCTGGTCGTGGCGCCCACACCACCGCCGGACATCGACGTCGAGGCCTGGCTCGACTCGATCCACACCGTCGCTTCGTGGAGCCCGCAATCGCTCTGCCTCACCCACTTCGGGCAGGTCACAGACGTCGCCGAGCACCTGCACCGGATTCGCTACGCGCTCACCGAGTCGGCCGACTCCGCCCGGCTCGACGGCGAAGAGCGCTTCATCGCCAAGCTGGAGTCGTCGCTCAGCGACGCCACCGACCCGGCCACGGTGGAGGCGTTCGAGCAGGCGGCGCCGCCCGATCAGCTCTACCAGGGCCTGGCGCGCTACTGGCGCAAGAAGGCGGGATGACCGAGACCGTCGAGAAGCCGCGCCAGAGCGGCCCCGGCACCGGGATGGGGGGAAACTGGCGCGTGATCGTGCTCAACGACGACCACAACACCTTCGAGGGGGTGGCCGGCGCGCTGTCTCGTACCCTGCCCGGCGTCTCCTACGAACAGGGCATGCAGCTGGCCAACCTGATCCACAACACGGGCCGGGCGATCGTCTGGTCGGGCAACCGCGAGCTGGCCGAGCACTACCACGAGCAGCTGAGCGGCTTCGGCCTTACGATGGCGCCACTGGAGCAGAGCTGAGCGTCTTGCCCTCGCCCACGATCTCCCAGAACGCCGGGAGCAGCGGCACCTGGTAGTAGCCCGCCAGCTCCACGCGCTTCTCTGAGATCTCGTCCGAGTACCAGTAGCGCTCGAAGGCGGCCTTGGTGGGGAAGGTGGCCGTCTGCACGAAGTCGAGCCGGCCGTCGTGGGCGCGGTAGAACGCCCACGCCGTGGCGCCGTAGTCGAGCACAGCCTCGGCGGCGGGCAGCCAGCCCTCGGCGAACTTTTCGCCGCGGAAGGGGTTCGCGACCCACCGAATCATCATGCAGATCATGCGCCCACCTCCGCGTGGATCGCGCCGGGGCCTTCGGTGTTCTTGCCCTCGCCGTCCTTCTCGGCGCCGACGAGGATCGAGATCTTGCCGAGGTGCTGGTTGTCTCGCATCAGCTGATGCGCCTCCGGGACGCCGTCGAAGCCGAGTGTGCGCCACAGCACCGGCCGAATCTGCGACGACTCGATCAGCTCGTTCGCCTTGTTGCACTCATACGCATTGGCGAAGTGCGACCCGAGGATCTGCTTCTGACGCATCCACAGGTAGCGGACGTCGAAGTCCAGGTTGAAGCCCGTTGTGCCGGCGCAGATGACGACCTTGCCGAACGGCTTGGCGCAGAACACCGAGGTGGGGAAGGTCGCCTTCCCGACATGCTCGAAGACGATGTCGGGGGCGTCGCCGAGAATCGCCTGAACGCGCTTGGAGAACTCGCGCGAGACCTTGAAGCGCGCCTTCTCCTCGTCCGGGGTCTCGCCGCCCTTTCTCATCATCCCGGCGAACTCGCTGCGGTCGATGAAGTCCACGGCGCCGAGCTTCTTCACGAGCTCGCCCTTCTCCGGGGAGGAGACCACGCCGACCGCCCGGGCGCCCGCCAGGGCGCAGATCTGGGTGGCGAACACGCCAAGCCCGCCGGCGGCGCCCCAGATCAGCACGCGGTCGCCTGCCTGGATGTTGCACTGGGTGATCAGCATGCGATACGCCGTGAAGTACACGAGCCCGTACGAGGCGGCCTCGTCCCAGGTCAGGTTCTGGGGGCGCGGGAGCAGCTGCTGGGCCTGGACCTTGGTGAACTGGGCGAACGACCCCCAGGTCGTCTCATAGCCCCAGATCTTCTGCGAGGGCGCCGCGAGCGGATCCAGGCCATGCACCTCGGGATCCTCGTAGGAGGCCATGTTGCAGTGGAGCACCACCTCGTCACCGGGCTTCCAGCGCGTGACTCCCGGACCGACCTTCCAGACGATCCCCGAGGCGTCCGAGCCGCCGATGTGGTGACCCCACTCCGGGTGGTCGCCGTAGCGCATGACCGAGACCGGCTCGCCCAGCGCCGCCCACACGTTGTTGTAGTTCACGCCGGCGGCCATCACGCGGACGATCACCTCGAACGCGCCCGGCTCCGGGACCTCGATCTCCTCGAGCTGGAAGGCGTCCTTGGGCTCCCCGAAGCGCTCCTCTCGGATCACCCAGGCGGCCATGGTCTTCGGCAGGGTGCCGGGCTCGACGTCGAGCTCGGATACCTTCGTCACGTCGGCGGCCATTCGGCGGCAGATTACCTGGGCGGTGCAACGGAGCCTCCGCCAGTGGCGTGCCGCCCCACCCGCTGCGATACTTCCATGCCGCCCGGCTCGCAGGCTCAGATTGAGCGCATTCCCCATACCGTCGAATGAGCACGAGCGGCTCGAGGAGCTGCATAGCCTCGATGTGCTCGATTCGCCCCGCGAACCGGAGTTCGACGAGATCTCCGAGCTGGCGGCGCAGGTCTGCCACACGCCGATCGCGCTGGTGACGCTCGTCGACTCCGAGCGCCAGTGGTTCAAGTCGCGGCTGGGCATCGATCAGGAGGAGATCCCACGCGAGCTCTCCTTCTGCGCCTACGCGATCGCGGAGGAACAGAAGGCCTTCGTGGTCCCCGACGCGCGCGCCGATCCGCGTTTCAAGCAGCTCCCGCTGGTAACCGATGATCCGTACGTCCGCTTCTACGCGGGCATCCCGCTCGAGATGAAGAGCGGCCACAACCTCGGGACGCTATGCGTGCTCGACAGCGAGCCGCGAGACCTGACCGAGCACCAGCGGCGGGCCCTGCGAGCCCTGGCCCACCAGGTCACCGCGCTGCTCGAGCTGCGCCGCTACCGGCGCGAGCTGCTGCATCAGCTCAATGCGGCCGACCGCCCCGAGGATGCCCTGAGCAGCACCTGGGACTCGATCAGCCAGCTCGCCCGGCGGATCCGTCAGGTGTTCTGGCTCGAGGACCCGGACGCCGACGAGATCGTCTACCTGAGCCCCTCCTTCGACCTGCTGTGGGGAAGGTCGCGCGCGGACTTCACCGGCAAGCCGACTTCCGCTCTGCTCGAGGCGGTCCACCCGGACGACCGGGCGCTGGTCACCGAGCGCAAGGGGCCGGAGCCGATCGACTACCGCATCCAGCGCCGCGACGGTCGCGTTCGCTGGATCAATCACGAATCGTTCGAGCTCGTCACCGCGGGCGGCGCCCGAAGGGTGGCCTCGCTGGCGGAGGACGTGACCGACCGCGTGACCGCGGAGACCGCCCTCCATGTGAGCGAGCAGCGCTTTCGCCAGATGCTCGAGCACCTCGATGACGCCGTCTGCGTCGCCGAGCCCGAGACGCTTCGGCCGGTGTTCGTCAATCGTGCCTACGAGCGCATCTGGGGCCGCTCGCCCGAATCCCTCTACGAGCGCTCGGACTCCTGGACTGACGCGATCCACCCCGACGACCGCTGGCGCCTCGACGCCGGTCTCGAGCGCTGGGCCGACACGGCGCGCTTCGACCAGGAGCTGCGCATCCTGCGACCGGACGGAGAGCTGCGCTGGGTGCGCGCCCGCGCTTTCCCGATCGTGGGCGACGACGGCGAGTGGCTGCTTGCTGGCGGGAATGGGCGAGGACGTGACCGAGCAGAAGACCGCCAGGGCCGAGCGCGGGCGCCTCGAGGAGACCCTCGGACAGGCGCAGAAGCTCGAGGTGGTCGGCCGCCTCGCCGGCGGCGTGGCGCACGACTTCAACAACCTGCTGGCGATCATCGCCGGCTCGGCGAGCATCCTCGACGAGCGCTGCGAGCCCGACGAGCTGCGGACCGAGACGCGCGAGATCCTGGATGCCACCGATCGCGCCGCGAAGCTCGTCACGCAGCTCCTGGCCGTCAGCCGCCCCCACACTCCCGCCACGGCGAGCACCGACCTGACCGCGCTGGCGCGCGGGACCGAAGGCCTGCTGCGGCGCACGCTCGGCGAGCACATCCGGATAGCGCTCGACCTCGACCCCGCCACTCCGCCCGCCCGCGTCGACCGCAGCCACGCCGAACAGGTGCTGCTCAACCTCGCGGTGAACGCGCGCGATGCCATGCCCGGGGGAGGGGTGCTGTCGATCTCCGTTTCGCCGAGCGACGATCGCGTGCGGCTCGCGGTCTCGGACAGCGGCATCGGGATCCCCGAGGCGCTGCGCGACCGCATCTTCGAGCCCTTCTTCACCACCAAGGAGGCGAGCGGCACCGGCCTCGGGCTCTCGACCGTCCAGCGCATCGTCCGCTCGGCGGGCGGGGACATCGAGGTCCACTCCAGGCCCGGTGGCGGGACCAGCTTCGAGCTGCTGTTGCCAATGGCCACGACAGCGCCCGCCGCGGGGGGAGACCTGGTCGGCGCGGGCGAGCCCGAGCACGGTACCGGGACCATCCTCGTCGTCGAGGACGAAGCGCCGCTGCGGCGCGTGATCGCACGCACGCTCGAGCGGGCCGGCTACCGGGTGCTGGCGCCGGAGACGGCGCTCGCGGCGCGCGATCAGATCCGGGGCGACTCCAGCGGCTTCGACCTGCTCCTGACCGATCTGGTGATGCCGGACCTGTCGGGGCAGGAGCTCGCGCGCGAGCTGGCCACCGTCAGCCCTGACACTCCCACCGTCTTCATGTCGGGGTACTCGCCCGCCGGCCTCCCGTCGGCCCGCCCGGGTGAGGTGTCTGTGATCGCGAAGCCGTTTCGCCCCGACGAGCTGCTCGCGCAGATCCGGGTCGCTTTCAGCCGCGCCGCGTAGCGCCCCGAGCTGCACGCCTGATCCCGTTCTGTCAGGTACGACCCGTACCGTGCGACTTCATACGCAATGGAAGCTGCCACACCCCTCAGACCTCCGCACGTCCGCACCATCGGCGACCGCCTGGTCGTCGACGGTCTCGTAGTCGACGACGACTGCGCGGTTCGTCTCGTTCGCGAGCGCGAGCAGCATGGCGACGATCCGGTCAAGGTTGTCCGCGACGCCGTCGAGATCGGCGCGCGCGTGCTCGACCGCGAACAGGCCGCGGCCAACGCCGAGTTCGTCAAGACCGAGTTCGAGAAGGCATCCAGGGACGTCCAGGTTGAGTTCGCGGACAAGGCGCGAACGATCGCCGAGTTCTTCGAGACGCAGTTCACCGCGGTGTTCGGGGAGGACGACGGCCAGCTCGCCAAGGAGCTCGAGCGCCGCTTCGGCGACGGAAGCGCGGTGTCGGTGCAGAACCGCGTGCGCGAGGCGGTCGCGGAGACGCTGACCAAGTCCCGGGAGGATCTGGTCCGCCAGTTCTCGGCGGCCGACGACCGCAATCCGCTCGCGGACTTCAAGACGGCGGCCGTGCGCTCGATCAACGAGGCGGCCAGCCGCTCGGACGCCACACAGCGCGTCCTGCTGCAGAAGCTCGGGGACGTGCAGAAGGAGCTTCAGGCCCTGCGCGACGAGAAGGAGAAGCTCGACGAGGTCGATGCCGAGCGTGAGCGGGGAACGGCAAAGGGCCGCACCTTCGAGGAGGCGGTCTTCGACAGCGCCGACCGGATCGCGCTCTCCCAGGGCGACCTGGCCGAGGCGGTCGGCGATCTCAAGGAGGCCACCGGCAAGGTCGGCGACATCGTGGTGGCCCTCGACGCGTGCAACGGCCCGGCTCGCGGGCGCATCGTGATCGAGGCCAAGGACCGCAAGCTCACCACGCCGGCCGCGATCGCCGAGCTCGACAAGGCCATGGCCGAGCGCTCGGCTGACTTCGCGGTGCTGGTGGTGCCGACCGAGGACGAGGTGCCCGCAAAGCTCGAGCCGCTGCGCGAGTACAACGGCGACAAGCTGGTCGTGGCGCTCGACCCGGAGTCGGGCACGCTCGCGCTTGAGCTCGGCTACCGCCTGGCGCGCGCCCGGGTCCTGATGAAGCGCTCGGACGCCGATGGCATCGACGCCGGCGCGCTGCGCGACACCGTCGAGCGCGCACTCGGCGCGCTGACGGAGGAGCGCAAGGTCAAGGTGCAGCTCACCGGCGCCAAGACGAGCATCGACAAGGCCTACGGCCTGGTCGAGACCATGGCCGCGCGGGTGCGCGGCCACCTGCAGGAGATCGACACGCTGGTGCGCCCGGACGACTCACCGCCTGCTGTGCCGGCTGTGTCGGCGGACGACCAGCTGGCCCTGTAGCTACGGCAGCATGAGGTCGCCGGAGGAGCTCTCGCGCTCCTTCCCGATGCTGAGCGTGGCCGGGGCGATCTCCTTGCGAACGGCCTTCTCGGAGCCCGCCCGCACCTCGTAGCTGCCCGGGTCGAGGGTCCTCGTGATCTTGCCGGTGTCGAGCGGCTCCACCGGGCCGACCTCCTCGGTGATCGACTCGCCCTCGAGCGTGATCGTCTTCGGGCCCGCGGTCTGGTTTGAGATCGTGATCGTCACCTGGCCCGCACCGACCTTCGAGGGCGAGACGGTGACCTTGTCCTCGTGGATCACTCCGGTGAGCCCGACCGGGAGCGGCGGCCGCGGGTTGTTCTCGAAGTCCTCGTCGCCGCAGCCCGCGAGCAGCAGCGCCGCAGTCGCGAACGTCGCAAGCCCCAGTGCACGCGGTAGCGCCCCCATCGGTCGGGCGAGCCTAACCGACGCGGAAGGGCAGCTCGACCACCTCGGCCTCGGCGCCGGCGACGGTGACGGTCTCGCCCGGCGCGGCCTCGCGGCGGACGAGTGCCAGCGCGATCGGGCCGAGCCTGGGGGAGACGCAGGTGGAGGCCACGCGTCCGACAGGCTTCTCGCCGAGCATGATCTCGGTCCGACGCTCGGCCGGCTCGCCCAGGCGCAGGCCGCGGAGATGGCGGTTGGGCTTGCCGCGGTAATGCAAGCGGGCCACGGTCTCCTGCCCGACGTAGCAGCCCTTGGTGAAGCTGACGGCGCGCTCGTTGATGCCCGCCTCCTGGGGCATCGTCTCGGCATCCATGTCGTACCCGAGCCGCGGCCGCCCGGACTCGATGCGAACGCACTCGGCTGCCTCCTCCGACACGGGCTCGACCGCGAGCTCGTCTCGCAGCGCGTCCACCCGCGCGGTCGAGCAGAGCAGGTCGATGCCAAGGTCGGTTCTCACCCAAAGGCCGGCGCCGGTGTCGACGAAGGAGTGCTCTGCAGTCGGCGGCGCCTGGTCGACGAGGCTCTCCGCTGCGGGTCCGATCAGCGACAGCAGCGAGTGGTCGGCGGTGCGGTCCTCCCATTGCACGTCGCGGCCGAGCGTGTAGGTGGAGAGCAGGTGGTTGACCACCGCGTGCCCGATCGCCTCGGTGTCGAGCCAGAGGAACTTATCGGCGCGCAGGATCCGGAGATCGGTGCGCAGCTTGCCCTTGTGGTTGAGGATCACGGCGTAGCAGCCGCTGCCCGGGGCGAGCGCCTCGATGTCGTTGGAGACCTGGCCTTGGAGGAACTCCACCGCGCCGGCGCCGCGGACAACGAACTGGGCGCGGTCGGAGCGGTCGATCAGTCCGGCGGACTCGGTGAGTAGCTCGTACTCGCTGGTCGCGATCACCCTTCGATCGTACTCACGTGCCCCGCTCGGGCGGAGCGGTATCCCGGGCCGCCTCGAAGGTGAGCGTCGAATCACCGTCGAGGCGCAGCCGCCTGAGCGCCCGCCCCTGCCTGCCGAGGCTCAGGAGCTCGTCCCAGCAGGGCCAGGGAGACGACACCTCCTCCCAGGCCGGTTCGCGCCAGCGAATCTCGTCGACGAACAGCCGCAGCGACGCGCCTCGAAGCCACGTCGCCTCCAGCGCCTTGTCGTCGTCTTCCACGAGGGCAGCGCGGGTGCGCGCCAAGTCGGCCACGAGCTCGTCCAGCGCCTCGACGCTCGCGGCGCGGTTTGCGCGCAGGATCTCCAGCCAGAGGCCGGGCGCGGAGGCTGCCACGCGGGTCATGTCGCGGTAGCCGCCGCCGGAGAGCGCCGCTCGAAGCCGCGGCTCACCGGCCGCCACGAGCTGGGCGAGCGCCTGAGCGGCCACGTGCGGGACGTGACTCGTGCGCGCAACCGCCTGGTCGTGATCCGCGGCCGTACAAACGAGGACTCGCCCGGACAGCCCGTCCACCACCTGCGAGAAGAGCGTCATCGGCTCGGCGGGCGCTTGGGCCAGCGGCGGGCAGAGCGCCCAGACGGCGTCCATCAGGAGGTCGGGGTCAGACCGTTTCCAGCCGGTCCCCTCCGCCCCGGCCAGCGGGTGGGCAGGCACGAAACGACGCAGCGCATCGGCCCCCGCGATTGCCTCGAGCTCTTGCACGACGGCCGCCTTCACGGAGGCTGTGTCGGCCACGATCAGAGTGGGGGAGCCCGCCAGGAGTGCGGCCGCGAGCTCGGGTGTCCTGGCAGGAGGCACGGCCACGAGAGCGATGTCGCTCCCGGCGGCGAGGGCATCGACGCTGGGCGCGGTTCTAAAGCCCGCCTCGCGGGCGGCGCGCTCGACCTCGGGGGAGGGGTCGTACCCGACCAGATCGAATCGCGCATGCTCGGTCAGCCCGCGCAGGAGAGATCCGCCGATCAGCCCGAGTCCGGCGATGCCTACGCGGGTCATCTTCGCTAGGCCGGGTCGACCTGGCCGAGCATCTCGCGGTAGGCGACCTCGACGTCGCGGTCGGCCTGGTCGCCGTTTCGCGGCGGTCGCTGCGGGTCCTCCGGAAAGGAGCCGAGAAAGCGCGTCTCGCCCGGAAAGCGAAGCAGCCCGCGGACGGCATCGTGGAGCAGCGGCTCGGAGATGTGGCCCTCGCACTCGATGAAGAAGACGTACTCACCGAGCAGCACCTTGGTGGGGCGCGACTTGATCGCGGTCAGGTTGATGTCGCGGACCGAGAACTCCTGTAGGAGCCGGACGAGGCTGCCCGGCTCGTCCTGGCGCGGGCGAAACGCGAATGCGGACCTATCCCGCCCCGAGGGACCGGGGGAGCGCCGGCGCAGGAGCACGAAGCGCGTGGCGGCGCGATCGCTGTCCTCGAGCTGCTGCTGAGCGGGCTCGAGGCCGGCGAGCTCGCCCGCGATCTGGGGCGCAAGGGCGCCCCAGCCCGCCTCCCGGTCGCGGGCCAGGTCCGCGCAGGCGGCGGCGGTGCTGAGCGCCTCGCGCGTGGCCAACCCGTTCGCGCGGATGAAGTCACGGCACTGCGCCAGGCCAAAGGGGTGGCTGATGACGCCCGCCAGCGGCTCGCCGTCTCCCGGCAGCCGGAACAGGCTGAACGACACCGGCAGCACGCGCTCGCCCGCCAGCAGGCAGCTCCTGGCGTCGAGGAGGTCGTCGAGGTTGGCCGGAACCGCACCCTGAAGGCTGTTCTCGAAGGCCACGACCCCGCCGTCGACCTCGCCGCTCTCCACCGCCTGGATTACGGCGGACGCCGACTCGAGCGGCCGCAGCTCGTCGCTGGGCGAGGCCAGGTCGCGCGCGGCCTGGTGGGTGAAGGTCCCCTCCGGGCCGAGGTAAGCGATCACGCGCATCGCGCAATCCTCGCACGGCGCGCCGCACCCCTTGACAGGTGCAACTCTTAGCCTCGCCTAAAACCTGCTTCAATACCACCTCATGCGAAAGTTGTGGGACAACAAGGTCTCGCGGCGCAGGCTCCTCGGCAGCGCGGCGGCCGCCGGCGCCGCCGTGCCCGTGCTTCACGAGCTCGTCCCGCACAGCGGCCTGCACAATCAGAGCGCGTCGGCGCGCGAACAGGCGCAGCACGACGGCCACCAGCTGCACAGCGGCTCGGGGCACAGAGGCGCGGTCGGGCGGGTCAGCGCCTCCACCAACGGCTTTGACCCTCAGGAGATCCTGCGCGACTTCGACACCGGCACGATGCGAAACGGCGTGCGCGAGTGGGAGATCGTGGCGAAGGACCGCAGGATCGAGGTCGCCCCCGGAGTGTTCTACGACGCCTGGACCTACAACGACCGCGTGCCGGGACCCACGCTGCGGGCACGCGAGGGCGAGCGCCTGCGGATCCGCTTCACCAACGCCTCGATCCACCCGCACACGATGCACTTCCACGGCATCCACCGCGACCTGAGCGACGGGATCCCCGGCATCGGCCCCGGCAACATCGATCCCGGCGAGTCGGCGGTCTACGAGTTCGACGCCACGCCGTTCGGCCTCCACCTCTACCACTGTCACTCGACTCCGCTGGCCGAGCACATCGCCAAGGGCCTCTACGGCGCGTTCATCATCGATCCCAAGGACGCCCGTGAGCCGGCCGACGAGCTCGTCATGGTCATGAACGGGTTCGACACCAACTTCGACCGCTCGAACGAGGTCTATGCGGTCAACACGGTCGCCTTCGCTTACATGGACGAGCCGGTGCGCGTCAAGCGCGGCGAGCTGGTGCGCATCTATCTCGTCAACGCGCTCGAGTTCGACCTCCTCAACTCGTTCCACGTTCACGCCAACTTCTTCGACTACTACCCGACCGGCACGCGCCGCGAGCCGCGCGACTTCACGGACACCGTGATCCAGGGCCAGGGCGAGCGCGGCATCCTCGAGCTGCGTTTCCCGTACACCGGCAAGTACATGTTCCACGCCCACGTGAGCGAGTTCGCGGAACTCGGGTGGATGGGCTTCTTCGAGGTCTCTGAGGGCTGATGGAGCCGACCACCGCCACCCCTCAGCGCGCTCGTCGCCCGCCGGCCTGGGTCGCCGGGCTCGTTCCGCTGCTGATTTTGGCTGCCGCGATCGGGCTGTTCGTCGCACTCGACGCCCCGGGCCTCGACCGCATCGGAGTGCCCGAGGAGGAGCTGGTCGTCGAGCGCAGCGTTCTGCGCCCCGGCGAGATCGAGCTGCACGTGCGCAACGACGGCGCCGACCCGGTCGAGATCAGGCAGGCGATCGTCAACGACGGCTTTGCCGAGTTCACGCAGTCGAAGGACGAGATCGGGCGCCTCCGCGGGGACCAGGTGACCATCCAGTACCCATGGATCGAGGGCCAGGCCTACGAGGTCCTCCTGCTCACGGCCACCGGCGCGACGATCGACCATGCGATCGACGCGGCGGTGGAGACGCCCGACGCCGATCTCGGCTTCTACGGCTTGATGGCCCTGATCGGCCTCTACGTCGGCGTGATCCCGGTGGCGATCGGGATGCTGTGGCTGCCCTGGCTGCGCACCGTCGATGCCCGCTGGCTGCGCTTCCTGCTCGCCTTCACCATCGGCCTGCTCGGATTTCTGGGAATCGAGGCGCTCCTCGAGGGCAGCGAGATCGCCGGCTCCGGATCTGAGGCGCTCGGGGGGGCCGCGCTCGTCTGGCTGGGCGCGGTGGGTGCCTACCTGGCGCTCGCGGGGATCGGCGCCTGGGTGCAGAACCGCAGCAGGGGAGCCGCGACGGGCTACCGGGCCGCGCTCCTCGTGGCCCTGGGAATAGGGCTCCACAACCTGGGGGAGGGGCTTGCCATTGGCTCGGCCTACGCCGTCGGCTCGCTCGCGCTCGGCGCGGCGCTGGTGGTCGGCTTTGCCCTTCACAACACCACCGAGGGCCTTGCGATCGTCGCACCCGCCGCGCGGGAGAAGGTCTCGGTGTGGAGCCTCGCCGGCCTCGGGCTGCTGGCCGGTGCCCCCGCGGTGCTCGGCGCATGGATCGGTGCCTCGGCCTTTCACCCGAGCGTCGCCGGGCTGATGTTCGGAATCGGCGCCGGCGCCATCGCCCAGGTGATCGTTCAGATCGCGCCCTCGATCCGCGAGAGCAAGAGCGGGCCGCTGCTGAGCCCGCTAACCGCGGGCGGCCTCTTCACCGGACTGCTCGTGATGTACGTGACCGGGCTGATGGTGAGCGTTTGATGGCCACTCACATCGAAATCTCGAACGCCGTCCAGGACTACGCGAAGGCGATCTGGTCGCTCGAGCAGCGCAGCACGCACCCCGTGTCGACGTCGGCCATCGCCGAGCGGCTCGAGGTCTCCGCTGCCTCGGCGTCCGCGATGGTCAAACGACTCGAGTCGCTGGGCCTCGCCGAGCGCCAGCCCTACCACGGAGTTCGCCTCACGGGCGCGGGCGAGCAGGTGGCGCTGGAGGTACTGCGCCACCACCGCCTGCTCGAGCTCTACCTGGCCGAGGCGCTCGGCATGTCGTGGGACCGCGTACACAAGGAGGCGGAGGTGCTCGAGCACGCGATCTCGCCCGAGCTCTCGGAGCTGATCGCCGCAAAGCTCGGCAACCCCACCCACGACCCGCACGGGGACCCGATTCCCACCGCCAACGGCGAGATCGACGAGCCGCTCACGCGCTCGCTCGCCGACTTCGGCCCCGGCGAGCGCGGCCGCTTCACGCGCGTCTCGGACTCGAACCCCGAGATGCTCCGCTATCTCTCCGAGCGCGGGATCGCCCCGGGCGCCCAGCTCGAGGTCGTTGGCCGAGAGCCCTTCGGCGGTCCGCTCACCCTGCGGGCGAACGGGCGCGAGCATGCTCTGGGGGATCAGCTCGCGAGAGCGATGCGTGTGGAGCAGTTCTGACCTCGAGGTGCTCCACGCTGTGCGCGGCGGCCGTGGCGTCGCGAGCCGCCAACTCGTCGCGCAGGCGGCGCAGCTCGGCGAGCGCTTCGGCGTGGGCTCGCTCGACGCGTTCGAGCCTCTCGAGCGTGCGCTCGGCGGTCTCCACCAGCGCGGCGTCGAGCACGCCCTGGTAGGCGGTGTAGGGCCGCAGGGCACGGAGCACCACGCGCCGTGCGGCGCGGCGTAGGCCGGTTCGCGCGGCCCCGAGCACCTCCGGATCGCCGGCGCGCCACCAGCCGGCGGCGCCCAGCGCGGCGCGAGCGGAGTCCGATCCTCCCGACGCCAGGAACTCGATGCGCTGCGACATCGAGGCCGCCACGACCGCCAGCCCGTTCGTGCGCCGCACGTCCGCGGCGGCGCGCACGCCGACCTCTCTGGTGGCGGCCGGGTTGGCGGCCGCCTCGCGCATGGCGCGCGCCGCCGAGTCGAGATCCGGCTCGGCCCAGCTGCCGTCGCTGGTGTAGGGCCAGCCGGAGGAGCTCACCCGCACTTGTGTGTGGTCGACGAGCCAGGAGTTGCCCTCGTTCATGAATTCGAGGTTTCCCCCGTAGCCGGTCGCTATCGCCGGGCGCCCCAGATACATGGCCTCCGCCAGCGGATGCCCAAACCCCTCGGAGCGGTGCAGCGAGACGTAGCAGTCGGCGGCGGCGAACAGAGCCGCGTGCTGCCGAGCGGGGAGAAAGCGGTCAACCAGATGGACGTCGGCGTGCGCGGCCGCGGCCTCGCGCAGCTCCCCCAGCGCATCCGGGTAGGCGTGGCCGTTGGTGTGCTTGATCAGCAGCGACGCGCCCGAGCCGGGCGCAAAGGCCTGGGCGAAGGCGGCGATGAGCCCGAGTGGATTCTTGCGCGAGGGGTCGCTGAAGAAGTCGAACACGAAGAGGAACACGAAGCCGTCCGGTAGCCCGAGTTCCGCCCTCGTCAGGGGCGCGGGCGGGGCGATGTGGACGGGCATGCCCACCTTGACCACCGGTAGGGGCACGTGCGGCTCCAGCGCGCGGCGGACGAACTCGGTGCCCACCCAGATTTCGTCGAGGTGCTCGAAGGCGCCGCGCCAGTGGGAGGGAAAGGCGTCCTCGAGCTCCCACCACCAGTAGCCGGCCGTGACCTTGCCCTCGAACAGCTCGGGCACGTGGTGGCGCAGGCCGGGCACGGCCTCGCCGTTGACGTGCAGAATGCTCACCGGATACGGCGCCAGCGGCGCCGAGGGGCGGTGGAAGGGAACCCCGGTCGCCTGCGGCGGAAGCGGCAGGGCCTGGACGGGTGCCACCGGCAGCGAGGCCGCATCGAGCGCGGCCACCAGCAGGCGCGCACCCTGTCCGATCCCGAGCTCGGAGTGCAGGTAGCCGGCGACGTTGGCGCCGGTGGGCGTGGGAGGGAGCGGAGGCGTTACGGCGGGCGGTCCGGGCAAGGGCGGAGCTACCCTAACCGACGTGCCCGCCCCCAAGCTGTCGGTGATCGTGGCCACCACCGAACCGTGGCCCGAGGCACGCGCGTGCCTCGAGGCGCTCGACGCCGAGGTCGATGCCGCGGGAGGAGAGGTCGTCCTTGCCGATGGCCACGGGGCCGGCGGCCCTCCCGCGGGGTTTGCGTTGCGCTCCCCGCTGCGCAGCGCTGGGCGCGCGGGGGCGTCGGTGTTCGAGCTGAGGTCGCTGGCGCTGGAGCAAGCGGAAGGTGAGGTGGTCGCCATCACCGAGGATCACTGCGTGGCTCAGCCGGGCTGGGCGCGCGCGGTGCTCGACGCTCACGCGGCTCGTCCGGACGCCGACGCCGTGGCGGGGCCGGTTGTCAACGGCTCCCCGGACAGGCTGATCGATTGGGCGAACTTCCTGTCGACCTTCGCGGAGTTCCTGCCACCGGTGGAGCGCCGGCCCGGTTTCCGCGTGCCGCCGGGCTCCAACATCTCCTACAAGCGCCGGGTGCTGCCCACGGGCAGGGCGGCAACGGGCTGGCTCGAGTACGACCTCGCGCACCGCCTGCTGCGTGAGGGCAGGCTCGAGTTCGACGACCACCCGCGGGTGGCGCACGTGCAGGAGCACGGCCTCATCGGCACGCCGCTCGCGTTCTTTCACAATGGCCGCACGACGGTCGGACTGAATCAGGAACGCCCGCGCCGGCGCGCCTTGGCGCGCGCGCTGTTGGAGCGCCGCCGGCTCCCCGGCGTGCTCGTCAACCAGACCCGCATGGCGCTCGCCTGCAAGCCGGCGCTGCCGCGCCGCGCGCGCGCAAGCATGCCGCTCGTCGCGCTGCTCGCATGCGCCTACACCGCCGGCGAGTGCGCCGCGCTCGTCGCCGGCCCGGGACGCAGCCCGGCCAAGCTCAACTAGGGAGCGGCCGAGCAGGAAGTAGCCTTCCCCGCGATGGCGCTCGCCCAGGACTTCCAGGCCGTGGTCGACTCGCTGCCGCCCGACTGGACCAACATCGAGCTCGATATGCGGATCTTCGACGAGGACCACTACGTCGAGGCCGCCACGCTGCTCGTGCAGATCAACGCGATGCCGTACTCCGAGCACGATTGGCATTGGAGATTGCGAGTGGCCAACACCTTCGGGCACGCGGCCGCGGCTCAGACCGTGCGGGGTACCCTCGGGCTGCTCGACGACCTCGGCATCGACGGTGAGCTGGCCGTGCGCGAGGCGCGCTCAGGGCGCGTGGAGGTCGTGCAGCTCTGGGGCCGCCCGGAGTCGGTGCGCCAGGAGTTTCGCCGCCGCCGGGCGCAGTAGCCGGTGGCTCGCGTCGCGCTGCTGTGCCCCGACCTGTTGTTCGGCTCGCGGCTGCGAAGCGCCCTGGAGAACGCCGGGCACGAGGTGCTGCCCGCCGACGCCGCGGCGGATGTGCTGGTCGTCGACCTGACGGTCGACGCCGAGTCTCGAGTGCAGGTCGCGAAGGACTCGCCGATGCCGGTACTCGGCTTCTACGCCCATGTGGAGCAAGACGTGCGCCAGGCCGCGGAGGCGGCCGGCTTTACCCGCGTGGTGCCGCGCTCGCGGATGGCCCGCGAAGCGCCCGCCCTGGTCGCGGGCCTGCTGGCCGGTGGCTGACCGCGGCTGCCGGCGTCAGGGCGTGAGCGGCGGGAAGGCCCGATCCACGTCGGGCCGGCGCCTGAGGATCCCGAAGCGCGCGTCGAAGCGCGCCCACCCCTCCAGGGCCTCGCGGTCGAGGGCGACCGGCGGCCGCAGCGCGGGTGCCACGGCGGCCAGCTGCGCGCGCACGAGCGGCTCGTCGGCTCCCGATGCGCGTGCCAGGTCACCAATAGCGGCGTCGCGGTCGGCCAGTGCGACCCGAGTGCCGTCCTCGAGCGCGGCCAGCAGATCCTCGACCAGCGCGCGGCGCTCGCGCAGCGTGTCGGTCGTGGTGACGAGCACCAGCTCGGGGTAGCGCGGGGCGCCGTATTCGTCCACGCGAAACTCTCGCGTCTCGAGGCCGCGCCGGCGCAGCGTCACGCCCTCGGCGTTCCAGAACGAGACGACGGCGTCGACGCTCCCGGCGATCAGGCTCGGCACGGCCGAGAAGCCGATCGTCACCCGCCGGACGCGGGCGTAGTTGCCGCCGTCCGCCTCGACGGCCGCCCGCAGAACCGCCTCGTCCGAGGGCAGGCCGGTGACGCCCACCCGCCGGCCCTCGAGGTCGCGCGGGCGCTCGATGCCCTCGCGGGCGATCACGGCCGCCAGCGGGCGCTGGACGAGCGCGCCGACGCCCACCAGGTCGCTTCCGCGCTCGCGCGCCAAGCCCAGGTCGTGGATATCGACCACCGCGACGTCGGCACGGCCCGCGGCGAGCAGCCTCAGGGAGTCCGTGGAGGCCGCGGGGACGCGCACCCGCAGGTCGATCCCATGGCGCTCGTCGAGACCCTCGCGAACGGCCGCGTAGATACCCGCGTGCACCGCGTTCGGCTGGAAGTCCAGAGCGAGTGTGGCGGAGGGCGTCTCGTCATCTGTGCCGCCGCACGCGGCGAGCGCCGCGGCGACCAGGACGAAGACGGGAAGCACCCTGCGCACGGAGTCGAACCCTAGGGAGATGGCCGAGGCGGCCCAACCGTAGACTGCTGACAGATGCGGCGGGTCACCTTCTCGCGCAACTACACGCTCTCGCTGTCGCGGACGTGTAGGTGCTACTGCAAGTACTGCGCCTTCGCGACGCACCGGGCCCACCTCTACTCGCCCGTCGAGGTCGAGGGCATCCTCGACGACGCCTCGCGCCGCGGTGCGAAGGAGCTGCTCGTGCTGACCGGCGAGCGGCCGGAGGTCAACGCCGAGGTGGCCGCGCGGCTTGCCGAGTACGGGCACGCGGACTTCACCTCGTACGTGGCCTGGGCCTGCGAGCGGGCGATGGAGCGAGGGATGCTTCCCCACACGAACCTGGGCGCGCTCTCGCGCGAGGACCTCGGCAGGCTGCGCGAGGTGACTGCCTCGCAGGGACTGATGCTCGAGTCGATCAACCCCGACCTGGTGGTCCACCAGGGATCGCCGACCAAGCACCCATCGGTGCGCCTCGACACGATTCGCGCGGCCGGCGAGCTGCGCATCCCGTTCACGAGCGGGATCTTGGTGGGGATCGGCGAGTCGCCCGACGAGCGGATCGCGGCCCTCGAGGCGCTCGCGGAGCTCCACGCCGAGCACGGGCACCTGCAGGAGGTCATCCTGCAGAACTTCGTTTCGCATCCGCGCTACTACGGCGCCGAGCCGGCGCAGATCGCCGACGAGGCTCAGCGCGGCGAGCGCGAGGGCGGCGAGGAGGCGCCGCCGCCTGCGTGGGCCACGCCGATCGCGCTCGACGACATGCGCTTGCTGGTACGCGAGTGCCGGCGGCTCATGCCCGACGTCGGGCTCCAGATCCCGCCGAATCTCTCGGACTGGTGGCTGGCGCTGGTCGATGAGGGCGCCACCGATCTGGGCGGGCTGTCGGCGAACGGCGATCACATCTCGCCCGAGCACCCGTTCCCGTCGGTGCACAGGATGCGCAAGCGGCTCGCCCCGCTCGGGTACGCGCTCACCGAGCGCCTGTGCGTGTATCCGCAGTACATGGATCCACAGTGGCTCGAGCAGGGGGTGCTCGATCTCGTGAAGCTGAAGTACTGGAGCTTCATTCCGCGCAGCGGCTCGGGCCGGCGCGAGGAGCGGCCGATCCGCCGCGAGCTCGTGCCGGGTGCGATCGCGCGAGCGCGCGACGGCGGCTCGCTCTCGCCCGACGAGCTGACGGCCCTGTTCGCCGAGACACGGCCGGAGGCGATCGAGGACATGCGCCAGGCGGCGGACGAGCTGCGTGGCGAGCTGGCCGGCGAGACGGTGACGTTCGTGGTCAACCGCAACATCAACCTGTCGAACATCTGCACGGTGGGCTGCGCGTTCTGCGGCTTCGGGCAGGGCCGGCGCTCGCCCGACGCATACGAGCACGACGAGGCCGACTTCGCGCGCCGCGTGGAGGAGGCGGTCGAGTTCGGGGCGACCGAGATCTGCATGCAGTCGGGCATCCATCCCCAGTGGACGCTCACCGATTACGAGGGTTGGCTGCGCCTGGCCAAGCAGATCGCGCCGCAACTGCACCTGCACGCATACTCGCCGATGGAGGTCCACTTCATGGCCGGGGCGCTGCCGCTGCCGGAGGTGTTCGGGCGCCTCAAGGAAGCCGGCCTCGGCTCGACGCCGGGCACGGCGGCGGAGGTCCTGCACGACGGGGTGCGCCAGCGCATCTCGCCCAACAAGCTGCCGGTCGCGCGGTGGGTCGAGATCATCGAGGCCGCGCACGCGGCGGGGCTGCGCTCGACGGTGACGGTGATGTTCGGCCACATCGAGGAGCCGTGGGAGCTCGCCGAGCACATGCGCGTCGTGCGCGAGCTGCAGGAGCGCACCGGCGGGTTCACCGAGTTCGTGCCGCTCTCGTTCATCCCGTATCCACACGCTGCTCGGGCGCACCCACGGCATCGAGGCGATCTCGCGCGAGGAGAACCTCAAGCACACCGCCGCCTTCCGGCTCGCGCTCGGCAGGTCGGTGCCGAGCCTCCAGGCGAGCTGGGTGAAGATGGGGCTCGACGCCGCCACCGAGTCGCTGCGCTGGGGTGTCAACGACCTCGGCGGCACGCTGATGGAGGAGTCGATCTCGCGCATGGCCGGCTCCGAGCACGGCGTGCGGCTCGACCCCGAGGACCTGATCGGTGCCGCGCACGCCGCCGGCCGCCCGGCCGCCGAGCGCGACACGCTCTACGGCATCCGCCGCCGCTACGACCTGCCAGTCGCGAGCGTGGCGCTGGCGGCCTCGCCGTAGGCCGGTTGCAGGCTGGTCACACCGCTTTCGCACGATCTTCACCGTCGTCCGCGCGCTCCGCGAGAGTCTTGAGGCAGTGCGCCGGCGTGAGTTCATCGGGCTCGGCCTCGGGGGCGTGGCCGCCGCGGCGCTCGGCGGCGTGTTCTGGGACGACCTGTTCGGCTCGGCCGTCCGCCGGGCGCGCTTCGCCGCGGGCGCGGCTACGGCCCGCTCGGGGCGCCGGACGAGAACGGGGTGCGGCTCCCGGAGGGCTTTCGCTCGCGCATCGTGGCGCGCGGCGAGCAGCCCGTGGCGGCCACCGGCTACCGCTGGCATCTCGCCTCCGACGGCATGGCCACCTTCCCCGACGCGAGGGGCGGCTTCGTGCTCGTCTCGAACTCCGAGACGATCGAGGGGGGAGCGTCGGCGATCCGCTTCGACTCGGCCGGCGAGCCGCGCGACGCCTACCGGATCCTCGCCGGCACCACCCAGAACTGCTCGGGCGGAGCCACGCCGTGGGGCACCTGGCTCTCCTGCGAGGAGGTCGAGGACGGGCGCGTGTGGGAGTGCGACCCCGCCGGCCGCGAGCGAGCGGTCGCGCATCCCGCGATGGGAGCGTTCAAGCACGAGGCCGCCGCGGTCGACGCGCGCCGCAAGCGGGTGTATCTGACCGAGGACCTGGTCGACGGCGGCCTCTATCGCTACACGCCGCGGCGCTGGCCCGACCTGTCGGCTGGGCTGCTCGAAATCGCGTGCGTGGATTCCGGCGGACGGGTGGAGTGGGTGGCGCTGCCGGATCCGCTGGCGCGACGCGAGCGCACGCGCCGGCAGGTGAGCGGCGCCACTCGCTTCAAGCGAGGCGAGGGCCTCTGGCTCGCCGGCGACACGCTCTACCTGGCGACCACGGCCGACCACCGCGTGCACGCCTACGACGTCGCCAGGGAGCGGATCCGCGTGGTCTACGACGGCCTGGCTTCGGCGCAGGCGCCGCTGCTGCGCGTCGACCAGCTCACGGGCTCGCGCGCCGGCGAGGTGTTCGTATGCGAGGACATCGCCACCGACGAGGTCGACATGGGGGTGATCGGCCCGGACCGCCGGGTTGCGAAGTTCCTCTCGATCACCGGTCCCCAGCACCGCGGCTCGGAGCTGACCGGCGTGACATTCGACCCGAGCGGCTCGCGGATGTACGTCTCCTCCCAGCGCGCCTTCGCCAAGAGCGACCTCCAGCCCGGGCCCGGGGCGATCTACGAGCTGACCGGCCCGTTCCGCGGGGCGCTAGACGCGCTACTGCTCGACGAAGTACGCGCCGCCGCCCTGGCCGCTCGAGAACCAGCGGCTGGTGACGGTCTTCTTGCGCGTGAAGAACTCGACCGCGTCGGGGCCGTGGGCGTGCAGGTCGCCGAGGAACGAGTCCTTCCAGCCCGAGAACGGGAAGAAGGCGACCGGCGCGGCGACGCCGATG
Organism: uncultured Thermoleophilaceae bacterium; assembly: GCA_963762265.1. GTDB lineage: Bacteria > Actinomycetota > Thermoleophilia > Solirubrobacterales > Thermoleophilaceae > JACVRW01. The sequence goes on from CAVXKC010000009.1 coordinate 146,139, forward strand.
TTGACGCCGATCATCCCGGCCTCGACCTCGTGGCGGTAGCGGCGCACCGACGGCGCCCGACTCGGTGAAGATCGAGGTGCCGTTGCCGAAGCGGCTGCGGTTGACGACGTCGATCGCCTCGTCGAGCGTGTCGACGTGGACGACCGAGAGCACCGGGCCGAAGATCTCCTCCGCGCGATCTCCATCTCGGGCCTGACGTCGTCGAGGATCGTCGGGCCGACGAAGGCGCCGCCGGCGGGCCGTCGCCGTCGGCGTCGCGCCCGTCGACGACCAGCTTCGCGCCGTCGCGCCACGCCGCGGTCGATCGCGCCGCGGATGCGGTCGCGCGCGGCGCACGAGACCACCGGGCCGACGTCGACGCCCTCCTCGAGGCCGTCGCCGACGCGTCAGCGCCTCGGTGGCCTCGCGCAGCGCGCGGCAGCAGCTTGTCGTGGGCCTCGCCGACGGTGACGACGACCGAGCCCGCCATGCAGCGCTGGCCGGCGGCGCCGAAGGCCGAGCCGATGATGCCCGTCGACGGTCTTGTCGATCACGGCGTCGGGCATCACGACCATGTGGTTCTTGGCGCCGCCGAGCGCCTGCACGCGCTTGCCGGCCTTGGCCGCGCGCTCGTAGACGATCCGCGCGACCGGCGCCGAGCCGACGAACGAGACGGCGTCGATGCCCGGGTGGTCGAGGATCCCCTCGACGACCTCGCGGCCGCCGTTGACGAGGTTGACGACGCCGGGCGGCAGGTCGAGCCCGTCGAGCACCTCGAAGGCGATCTGCTGCGTCAGCGGCACCTGCTCGGAGGGCTTGAGGATGAACGTGTTGCCGCAGGCGATCGCGAACGGCAGGAACCAGAACGGCACCATCGCCGGGAAGTTGAACGGCACGATCGCGGCGCAGACGCCGACCGGCTGGCGCACGGTCTCGGCGTCGACGTTGCGCGACGACGTCCTCGAGGATGCGGCCCTGCATCGTGGTCGGGATCGCGCAGGCCGCCTCGACCATCTCGATCATCCGCGCCACCTCGGCGCGGGCGTCGACGATCGTCTTGCCCATCTCGGTGGTCACCGAGCGGGCCAGGTCCTCGCGGCGGCGCGTCGAGGCCCTCGCGCAGCGCGAACAGCCGCCGGCCGCGCTCGATCACGCTGACCGCGCGCCAGGCGGGCAGCGCCGCGCGCGCGGCCGCGCACGGCGGCGTCGAGGTCGGCGGCGGCCGAGAGCGGCACCCGGGCGAGCATCTCGCCGGTGGCCGGGTTGGTGACGTCGAGCGCCTCGGCGCCGCGAGGCCGGCGTCCAGGCGCCGCCGACGTAGTTGTCGAGCAGGCGGACGTTCGTGATTTCCTGCGTGGCCATATGCCCTCCGTGCTTCGCGGCGTCAGGAGGGACGCTACACGCCGGAGCAGGCCTTGGCGGCGGCGCGCCCCGAAACCCGCTCCATTGTCGAGTTACCGGTCCCAGCGACCGCTAACTCGACAACGAACGCCAATCCGGCCACATGGGGAGGCCGCCGCGGACCCGTCCCACCCCTTATAGCCCGCCGTTGGCCCGAGCCCAAAGCCGCCGAGCTGAGTTCCCGGCGCTGAAACGAAAGGCGCTGTCCTGCCCTGCTGTTGCAGAGCAACAGCAGAACAGGACGGTGGAGAAGAAATCAGCGGAACAGGTCCTCGTCGCGCGGGCGCCGCAGCGCCGCGGCGCCGGGACCGTCGTCGTCCACGACGAAGCGGCCGAGGCCGCGCACCAGCACGGCGGGCTCGCGCGAGTCCTTGGCGCGCGCGAGGTCGGCGGCGGCGGCCACCGCGTCGGCCACCGCGATCGACGGTCGCGCGCAGGTCGCGACCGTAGCCGTCGGGGCGCCCGGCCCAGTCGTCGAGCGGCACCAGTCCGGCCGCGCCGATCGCCACGTCGGTCTGGCCGAGCCGCCAGGCGCGCCCGAAGGAGTCGGCGATCACCACCGCCGGCCGCACGCCGCGCCCGGCCTCGATCTCGGCGCGCAGGCGGCGCGCCGAGGCGTCCGGGTCGGCCGGCAGCAGGATCAGCTCCCCAGGGTCCGACGCGTTCGACTGGTCCACGCCGGCGTTGGCGCACACGAAGCCGTGGCGGGTCTCGCAGATGAGCACGCCGTCGCGCGCGCGCACGAGCTCGGCGGACTCGTCGAGCACGGCCTGGACGAGGCGCGGGTCCTTGCGGTGCTCGGCCGCCGAGCGCGCGCGCCCGCTCGCCCGGCTCGATCTCCTCGAGCCGCCGCACCCGGCCCTCGGCCTTCGACACGACCTTGTGCGCGACCACGAGCACGTCGCCGCCGCGAGGTCGGCCGGCGCCGCCTCCGCGAGCAGCGCGCCGAGGTCGTCCCCGGGCCGCACGTCGGGCAGCGCCCGCGAGGGCGTGGAGGGCGAGCGGCTCGGTCAGGCCGGCACGGCCCGGCGGGCGCGACGCCCGCGAGCGGTCGAGCTGGCGCAGCGCTCCGCGCGTGGAGGGCGCCTGGCCGCGCCGGCTGCTCGAGGACCGCCATCAGCTCGGCGAGGTCGTCGCCGGTGTCCACGTCGAGCAGCAGCGTGGGCACGCGGTCCACCGCGTGCGCCACGCCCGCCGCCTGCGCCGCCGCCACGTGCCGCGCGAGGCTGCCCGGGTCCGAAGCTCGGCTCGATCGCGTCGGGCGGGCTGAGCAGCAGCGCGTTCGTGCCCTCGCCGTGGCGGTCGGGCACGATCACGACTCCGAGCCGCTCGTCGCGCTCCGCGCCGGAGCAGCGCCGCGAGCTCGGACGGGTCGAGCAGCGGGGTGTCGCCCGGCACGAGCAGCACTCGGTCGAAGCCGCATGCCTGGGCGTAGCGGATGCCGATCATCGCGGCCGGCGACTGGCCCGCCTGCTCGGTGTCGCGCAGCACCCGCACCCGCTCGCCGAGGGCGGCTGCCTCCGCCACGCGGTCGGCGGTCACCACGGCCACCGCATCGAGCGCTCGGACGCGGCGCAGCGAGGCGAGCACGTCGGAGAACATCGCCTGCGCCAGCGCCTGCCGCGAGCCGGACCCGAGCGCGGGGGCGAGGCGCTGCTTGGCGGCGCCGAAGCTCTTCACGGGGAGGATCGCGATCGTGCTCATCGTCGGCCTGGCGAGTCTCAGCGAGAGTAGCGCGACGACGCCGGGCCGCCCGCCCGTCAGACGGCGAGGTTCCTCCCAAACTCCAGGATCTTTAGTGCCAGTTGACTCCTGCGCTCGGGGTGTCCATGAGCGTGTCCGTCACGAGGCACGGCAGGCCCTCCACGGGCTCGTCGGCGACGACCGCGTCGACCACCTCCCCGTAGGCGCGCGCGACCCCGGCGGCGCTCGTCTCGATGCCCGCCCAGGCGCAGAAGCTCTCGGTTGGGCCCTTGACCGCGCGCCCGTCCGACGAACGGGCTCACGGCGACCACCGGCGCCGGCGCGGCCGCGAGCGCCTCGCGCATCCCGGGCAGGGCGAGGATCGGGCCGATCGAGATCACCGGGTTCGACGGGCCGATCACGATCAGCTCGCGCCGCGGCCAGCGCCGCCAGCACCGCCGCCGGCGGGCCGCGCCCGCTCGATGCCCGCGCAGCTCGACGCCCGTCCACCGGCGCCGCGGCGCGCTCGACGATCATGAACTCCTGGAACGGCAGCCAGCGCCCGCCCGCCGTCGACCCAGGTCGGCCACCGGCTCGTCGCTCATCGGCAGCACGCGCGCGTCGACGCCCATCGCCGCGACCACGGCGGCGTGCGCCTCGGTGAGCCGCTCCCCGGCGCGCAGCGGCCTCGGTGCGGACCAGGCACATGGCGAGGTCGCGGTCGCCGAGCTGGAACCACGTGTCGCGCCCGGCGGCCGCGCAGCGCGTCCATCACCGCGCACGTGTCGCCGCGCAGGCCCCAGCCGCGCTCGTCGATCTCGTCGGCCAGCCAGTAGGTGACCAGGTCCGGGTCGGGCGACACGTGCACGCCGTAGACCTCCACGTCGTCGGCCGGTGTTGGCGACCACGACCAGCGTCGTCGGCCGTCGAGCAGACCGCGGGCGAGCTTGGCGCCGCCCGTGCCGCCCGAGAGCAGGACGACGGTCAGCCGGCGGTCAGGCGGGACGCCCTCGGGCCAGCCGTCGACGAACAGGTCGAGCGCCAGCTCGGCGCGTCGGCGGCGGAGTAGCCGGTCAGGTCGGTGATGCCGGCTTCGGCCAGCACCTCGTCGTCGATGAAGGTGTTGCCGCTGCACGAGCGCGGGTCGCGCACCAGGATCGCGTGCGCGGCGTCGGCCATGATCTCCGGCGTGCGGGCGCGGGCCATCGCCTCGTCGCCGCCGAGCAGGTTCTGCACCGCGGCGGTGGCGATGATCGTCCGCGGCCAGAGGCAGTTGGCGCCGATCGCCGGCCTCGGCCTCGTCGGCGGCCAGCCCGAGGGTGAGCATCGTCATGCCCATCTTCGAGAGCGTGTAGGCGCTGTGGCCGCGCAGCCAGCGCGGGTCGGCCGAGAGCGGGGGCGACAGCGTCAGCACGTGCGCGTGGTCGGACTCGCGCAGGTGGGGCAGGCAGGCGCGCGTGACCACGAAGGTGCCGCGCGAGTTGATCTGCTGCATCAGGTCGAAGCGCTTGACCGCCAGGTCGCGCATGGGCGCGAGGTTGATCGCGCTGGCGTTGTTGACCACGATGTCGATGCCCGCCGAAGCGCTCGGCGGTCTGCGGCGACCGCGGCGCTCGACCGCCGTCGGCGTCGCGGATGTCGCCCACGATCGGCAGCGCCTCGCCGCCCGCCGCCTCGATCTCCTCGGCCGCCGTGTAGATCGTGCCCGGGCAGCTTGCGGGTGCGGCTCCGCCGTCTTGGCCATGAGCGCCACCGCGCGCCGTCGCGCGCGGCCCGCACCGCGATCGCGAGCCCGATGCCGCGGCTGCCGCCGGACATGAAGATGGTGCGGCCGTTCGAGGCGAGTTCGCCATGTCCGTAGAGCCTATCCCGCAGCAGGGGGAGGACGTCCGCGCCGAACTGCTCCAGGAAGCGGCGCTGGTCGGCGCCCGGGAGCGTGCAGCACGAGGTCCTCGAAGCCGAGCTCGACGTACGCGCGCGATGCGCTCGCACGACCTCCTCGGGGTCGTCGGAGCAGATGAAGCGCGAGGGCGCTTGGTCGAGGTTCGCGTCGGCCACGCGCTCCATCTCGATCGGGTCCTCGATGCCCTCCTTCTGCTCCGGGCTTCAGCGCCAGCGCCGCCCAGGGGTGGGTGTTCGTCGAAGGCGCGCTCGCGGTCGCGGTCGTAGGAGACCTTGACCTCGATCATGCGCCGGATGCCGCCGGGTCGCGGCCGGCCTCTCGGCGCCCTCGGCGACCTTGCCGAGCAGCTCGTCGTAGAGCGCGGGGTCCTTGCCGCTCGTGCAGATGAAGCCGTCGCCGACGCGGCCGGCGAGCTTCGCCGCGAGCGGGCCGGACGCGGCCACGAAGATCGGCACGGGCTCGTCGGGGCGGTCGTAGATCGTCGCCTTCCGGGTGCGGTAGAAGTCGCCCCTCGAAGTCCACCCGCTCCTCGCGTCCAGAGCCGGCGGATCAGCTCGATCGCCTCGGCCAGGCGCAGCCGGCGCTCCTTGCGGCCCGGGAACTCGCCGCCGGTGACGGGCGTCTCGTTCATGGCCTCGCCGGTGCCGACTCCGAGGAAGACGCGCCCGGGCGTGAGGCAGGCCGAGCGTGGCGAACGCCTGGGCGACCACCGACGGGTGGTAGCGCAGCGTCGGCGTGAGGACGCTCGTGCCGAGCACGGCGCGCTCGGTGCGCTGGCCGGCCGCGGCGAGCCAGGGCAGCGCCGCCGGCGAGTGGCCGCCGCGTGTGGCGCCAGGGCTGGAAGTGGTCGGACACCGCGACGATCTCGAGACCGGCGCGCTCGCCTCGACGGCGAACTCGAGCAGCGTCGACGGGGTCGAACTGCTCCGCCGAGGCCTTGTAGCCGATCCGTACCGCCATGGCCGTCATCGTACGGATAGGCTGCCGCGCGGTTTGCGACTCGCGGAACGCACAGCGCTCGTGACCGGCGGCGCGTCGGGCATCGGCGCCGCCACCTGCCGCCGGCTCGCCGCCGAGGGCGCGCGCGTGGCGGTGACCGACATGAACCTCGACGGCGCGCAGCGCGGTGGCGGACGAGATCGACGGCGGCGGCCTACGAGCTGGACGTGCGCTCGGACGACTCGATCGCGCGCGGCCGTCGACGCGGCCGAGGCGGACCTCGGGCCCGATCGACGTGCTCGTGAACAACGCCGGCTACGACGAGTGGGGCTTGTTCACCGAACACCGACCCGGCGCTCTGGGACCGCGTGCTCGCGGTGAACCTGCGCGGCGTGATCGCGGTGACCCACGCGGTGCTGCCGGGCATGCAGGAGCGCCGCCGCGGCCGGATCGTCAACACCGCGTCGGAGGCCGGCCGGGTGGGATCGAGCGGCTCGGCGGTCTACTCGGCCGCCAAGGCCGGGGTGATCGGCTTCACCAAGGCGATCGCGATCGAGAACGGCCGCTACGGGATCACCGCCAACGCGGTCGCGCCGGGGCCGATCGAGACGCCGCTGCTGATGGGCGCGCCCGAGGCGCTCGGCGACCTCGGCAAGCGCATCGTGGAGAACATGATCGGCTCGACGAACCTGCGCCGCCTCGGCCAGCCCGACGAGGTGGCCGCGGCGATCACGTTCCTCGCCTCCGACGACGCCTCGTACATCACGGGGCAGGCGCTCGGCGTGAGCGGGGGCCTTGCCAGGACTCTAAAGCGTCGGGAGCGATGGTCGCCATCCGCGAGGTGGGCCCACGCGACGGGTTCCAGAACGAGCCGGAGGTCATCGCCACCGACGACAAGGTGCGGCTCGTCGAGATGCTCGCCCGCACCGGCGTGCGGCGGCTCGAGGTCACGAGCTTCGTGCGCGCGGACGTGATCCCGCAGCTCGCCGACGGCCCCGAGGTGCTGCGGCGCGCGGACATCCCGGACGAGCGTGGCCGTCACCGTGCTGATCCCGAACGAGCGCGGGCTCGACAACGCGCTCGAGCTGCGCGACCGCTTCCAGGAGGTGAACCTCTTCCTGTCCGCGTCCGAGACCCACAACCGCAAGAACGTGAACCGCTCGATCGAGGAGTCGCTCGCCGGCCTCGAGCGGGTGATCGCGCGGGCGCGCGACGAGGGGCTGCGCTGCGAGGGCGTGATCTCGGTCTCCTTCGGCTGCCCCTACGAGGGCGAGGTGCCGCCCGACGCGCGTGCTCGCGATCGCGCGGCGGCTGGTCGATGCCGGCTGCGAGGAGGTCGCCTTCGGCGACACCACCGGGATGGCCAACCCGCGCCCAGGTGCGGCGAGTTCTTCGACGGGCCTCGAGCTCGGACGTGGAGCTCACCGCGCACTTCCACAACACGCGCGGCCAGGGGCTGGCGAACGTGCTGGCGGCGCTGGGGGCCGGCGTGCGCTCGTTCGAGTCGTCGTTCGGCGAGCTCGGCGGCTGCCCGGTGCCGCCGGGCGCCACCGGCAACATCGCCAGCGAGGACCTCGTGTCGATGCTGCACGAGATGGGCTACGAGACCGGCATCGACCTCGACAGCGCTCGTGGCGTGCGCGCGCGAGGCGCAGCGCGTGCTCGGCCGCCCGCTCGGCAGCCATGTGCTGACGGCCGGGCCCGGTGGATTGGCAGCGCGCATCGGATAGCGCCGATTTCCGCGATAGCCCGGAGGCCGACGCGGGTAACGACCCGCACATGGCGACCGGAGACCGAAGAGCGGGAGCGCGACGAGATCGAGGAGGTCGGGGCGGCGGAGACCTACCGCACTCTCGACGAGCAGGAGGGATGCTGTCCGCCGGCCGAGCAGCGCTTCGAGCGCCAGCGCCGCACGGTCGGCCTGTTCCTGGGCCCGATCGTGCTCGCGGCCATGCTGCTCATCCCGTTCGACCTCGACGGCAACCAGCATCGGCTCGCGGCCATCCTGGCGTTCGTCGTCGTGTGGTGGGTGACGGAGGCGATCCCGATCCCGATGACCGCGCTGCTCGCGGTGGCTCGCTCTGCGCGCTGCTCGAGGCCACGCCGCCGCCGCCGGAGGACGACAGCTCGGTCGACGTCGTCTTCGGCCTGTTCACCGACGACACGGTGATGCTCTTCATCGGCAGCTTCATCATCGCGCAGGCGATGGTGGTGCACGGGCTCCATCGCAGGCTCGCCTTCCGGGTGCTCTCGCTCTCGTGGGTGGGCGGCAACACCTACCGGATCATCCTGGCGTTCGGCCTGATCGGCGCGCTCACGTCGCCGGTCATGTCGAACACCGCCGGGCGCGGCGATGATGCTCCCGATCGCGCTCGGCGTGATGGGCGTCGTCGGCGGCATGGTCGCGAACCAGGCCGAGGGGGAGCACCGCGTAGAACGGCTGCGCTTCGGCGCCGCGCTGATGCTCGTGATCACCTACAGCATCACCGTCGGCGGCCTGCTGCTGCCGATCGGGAGCCCGCCCAACCTGATCGGGCGCGAGCTGCTCGAGGCCGAGACCGGCGAGCCGATCACGTTCTTCGAGTGGTTCGTGATGGCGCTGCCGATCGTGCTCGTGATGTTCGTCGCCGTGGTGCTGATCTGCGTCCTGTTCAACCGGCCCGAGGTCAAGCAGGTCGACGGCGTGGAGGAGTACGTGGCGAGGAGCGCCGCAAGCTCGGCGGCTCACGCGCGGCGAGAAGAACACGCTGTTCGTGCTCGCGTTCGCCCTGATCGGCTGGTTCCTGCCCGGGCTGGTGGGCATCGTCTCCGGTGACGACTCGGACGCCTACGTCGCAGGTGAGCGAGGCGGCGAACGAGGGCATCGTGGCGATTCTCGCGGCCGCTGCGCTCTTCGTGCTGCCGGTCGACTGGGCGCAGCGCACGTTCACGCTCAACTGGAACGAGGCCAGCCAGATCGACTGGGGCACGGTGATCCTGTTCGGCGGCGGCCTGGTGCTCGGCTCGCTGCTCAGCCAGACCGGCCTGGCGGAGGTCGTCGGCGACGTCGATCTCGGACGCGATCGGCGTCTCGAGCGGTCGTCGGCGTCACGATCGTGGTCGTGATCGTGGCGGTGATCATCTCGGAGACCACGAGCAACACCGCGAGCGCGGCGATCGTGGTGCCGATCGCCATCTCGATCGCCGCGGCGGCCGACGTCAACCCGACCATCCCGGCGCTGGCGGCGATCTTCGGCGCCAACTACGGCTTCATGCTGCCGGTGTCGACGCCGCCCGAACGCGATCGTCTACTCGTCGGGGCTCTTGCCGATCACGCGGATGATCAAGGCGGGCGCCGTGTTCGACATCATCGGCATCGTCCTGTGCGTGGTCGGCGTGATCATGATGGCGAACGTGGTCGGTCTGGCGTAACCCCGCAACCCCGCGTAGGGCCGAGGCCGCGGCTGGCCGCGCGCCGTCGGCGCTCGCGATCGCGGCGGGCGCCGCGACGGTGCTGCCCGGCTTCCTGGTCGGCGCGCTCGCGCTGCAGATCCGCGGCGACCTCGACGTGAGCGTCGCCGCGGTCGCGTCGGGCGTGACGGTCTTCTTCGCGGCCGGGGCGCTCGGCGCCGGCCCCGGCGGCCGGCTCGCCGAGCGCGTCGGCGCGCTGCGCGGCCATGCGCGGCTGCCTGCTGGTCACGGCCGCCTGCCTGGTTGCGCGTGGCCGCGCTGGCGCAGTCGCTGCTCGTGCTGTTCGCGCTGCTCGCCGTGGCCGGGCTGTCGAACGCGGTCACCCAGCCGGCGATCAACCTGTTCATGGCCGACCAGGTCCCGCTCGACCGCCAGGGCCTCGCGTTCGGGATCAAGCAGTCGGCGATCCCGGCGGCGGTGCTGGTGAGCGGCCTGGCCCTGCCGCTGATCGCGCTGCCGTTCGGCTGGCGCGCCGACCTTCGTCGATCTGTGCGCGTGGCGGCGCTGGCCGTGGCGCGGTGGTCGGGCGGCAGCGCGGCGCAGCTTCGTCGCGCCGCCGCCGCGCGCGCGCCGGCACCGCGGCCGAGCCGCGCGCTGCTGTTCACCGGCCGTCGGGCGCCGCGCTCGGCGAGCGCCGGGCCGAACTCGCTCGGCACCTACCTGGTGGCCTCGGCCGTGGACGTCGGCATCGCCGAGGGCGCCGCGGGCGTCCTCGCCGCGGTGGGCAGCGCGGTGAGCCTGCTCACGCGCATGGCGTTCGGCGCAGCGCGCCGACCGCCGGCGCGACTACGGCTTCGCCACGGTCGTGGGGCTGCTCGCGGCCGGGCTCGACCGGCTTCGCTGCTGATGACCATCGACAGTCGCGGCGCTCGTTCGTGGCCGGCGACGGTGGTGGCGTTCGCGCTCGGCTGGGGCTGGCCCGGCCTCTTCAACCTGGCCGTGGTCGACCACAACCGCGAGGCGCCCGCGCGCGGCCACCGGCGTCACCCAGACGCGGGATCTACGTAGGCGCGGCCGCCGGGCCGGCCGCGTACGGCCTGCTCTCGACAGAGCTCGGCTACCCGGCGGCCTGGGCGGTGGCGGCCGGGCTCTGCCTGCTGGCGGCGCTGGCCTTCGCGTACGCGGCCCGCCGCGGGGCGTGAGCGAATAGGGGTCAGACCCCTTCAACGACAACGAGCCCGGATGCCGTGGTCCGGGCCCGTCGCTTACAAACCGAGGCTGGGTCGGGGGAATCCATGTGCCGAAAACCGGCCTCGGAGGCTTCATCTGGGTTATACCAGGTGCATGGCAGGGCAGTAAACCCAGTTGGGGCGCAGCCGCTAGCGCCCGGCGAACTGCGGGTCGCGCTTCTCGAAGAAGGCGCGCGCGCCCTCGGCGAAGTCCTCGCTGGCCGCCAGCGTCTCCTGCGCCGCCACCTCCTGCTCGAGCGTCGAGCGCCAGCGCGGGCTTGGCGGCCGCGTCGAGCACGCGCTTGGCCAGCGCCGACCGCCCGGGTGCGCAGGCCAGCAGCTCGTTCGCGAACGCGTCGGTGACCTCGTCGAGCGCGTCGGCCGGGGCGATCCGGTTCGCGAAGCCGATCCGGTGCGCCTCGTGGCCGTCGATCGACCTTGCCGGTCATGATCAGCTCCTTGGCGTTGCCGAGCCCGACCACGGCGGGCAGCCGCGAGCAGCCGCCCGACGTCGGGCAGCAGCCCGATCGCGCACCTCCATGATCCCGGCCACCGCGTCCTCGGCCATCGTGCGGAAGTCGCAGGCCAGCGCCAGCTCGAACGCGCCGCCGAGCGCCGCGCCGTGGATCTGGCAGATCGTGGGCTTGGGCATCTCCTCGAGCAGGTTCCACCAGGCGAGCAGCGGGCGGCGGAAGCTGCGCAGGCCGCTCGGGTTCTCGGAGAGGTCGCGCAGGTCGTTGAGGTCCATGCCCGGAGGAGAACATGGCGCCCTCGCCGCGCACGACCACCACGCGCACGTCGCGTCGTCGGCCGCGGCGGCCTCGATCGCGGCGCCGAGCTCGCCGATCAGCTCGCCGTTGAGCGCGTTGCGCTTCTCCGGCCGGTTGAGCACGAGGTGGCGGACGCGCGCCGCGGTCCTCGTGTGCGACAGAAGGCCCAGTGCTAGGCTGCCCAGCGGCTAATGGAGATCAAGCGGGTCGGAGTGGTCGGCTGCGGCCTCATGGGCCACGGAATCGCGCAGGTGGCGGCGCAGTCGGGCTACGACGTGGTCGTGCGCGAGGTGGACCAGGGACCGCTCGACAAGGGTCTCGGGCAAGATCGACGAAGCAGCTGGCCCGCGCGGTCGAGAAGGGCAAGCTCGAGCAGGCCGACGCGGACGAGGTGCGCGGCCGCATCGAGGGCACGCTCGACTACGCGGACCTCGCCGACTGCGACCTCGTGATCGAGGCGATCACCGAGGACCTCGACCCCAAGCTCGAGATGTGGCGCGAGGTCGACGGCGATCGTCAAGCCCGAGGCGCTCTTCGCCACCAACACCTCTTCGCTGCCGGTGATCGACCAGGCCGCCGCGACCGGCCGCCCGGGACGCTTCCTCGGCCTGCACTTCTTCAATCCCGTGCAGGTGATGAAGCTGCTCGAGGTGATCCGCTGCGTGACCACCACCGACGAGACGCTCGGCGGCGGGCCTCGAGTTCGGCAAGAGCCTCGGGCAAGCTGACGGTCGCGACGCGGACAAGGCCGGCTTCATCGTCAACCGGCTGCTGGTGCCCTACATGCTCGACGCGATCCGCGCCTACGAGGAGGGCGTGGGCACGATCGACGCAGATCGACGAGGCCATGAAGGCCGGCGCCGGGCACCCGATGGGCCCGCTCACGCTCGCCGACTTCGTCGGCCTCGACACGCTCGGCTCGATCTGCGACGTGCTGTTCGACGAGTTCCGCGAGCGCCGCTTCGCCCGCCCGCCGACGCTGCGCAAGATGCTGGCCGCGGGCTGGTACGGGCGCAAGTCGGGCTGCGGTTTCTACGACTACTCGGGTGAGACGCCCGTGGCGGTCGAGCTGCGCTGAATGTTTTGGCCCAGGGGAAAGGATCACCCCGGGCCGGGTAGAAGGCGCAGGCATGGAAGGACCCGATCCACGCAGGCCCGCGCGGCGCGAAGTGGTGGCCGCGATCATCGGCGCGGAGGCCGGCGCTGGCGTGGGCCTGCTCGTCCTGGGCGCGACGCCGCTCGCGCCGCTTGCGCTTGCGGCCCTGGGAGCCGGGGCGGGCGCGGGCTTCATCTGGCTGCGCCAGGTGCTGATCCGGCGCTGGCTGCGTTCCCAGCTGCGCGCCACGCCGTAGCCGGGAGCGACTAGATTCAGCCCCTCATGCCAAGCCTGAAGGAGGCGCTCGAGCGCGCCCGCGGGGGCGGCCCGCAGCGCCACCACGACAAGTCGAAGGACCAGGGCAAGCTGCCCGTGCGGGAGCGCGTTGCGCGGCTCGTCGATCCGGGCACCTTCGTCGAGGACGCGCTGCTCGCCAACTGGGAGCAGGACGGCTTCGGGGCCGACGGCGTGATCACCGGAATGGCCGCGGTGGGCGGGCGCCCGGTCGCGCTCATGGCCAACGACCCGACCGTCAAGGCCGGCTCGTGGGGACCCAAGACCGTCGAGAAGATCATCCGCGTCCAGGAGCAGGCGCTCGAGCACCTGGTGCCGATGATCTACCTGGTCGACTCGGCCGGCGCGCGCATCACCGAGCAGGTGCAGATGTTCCCCGGCCGCCGCGGCGCGGGGCGGATCTTCCACACCGAGGTGAAGCTCTCGGGCGTCGTGCCGCAGGTCTGCGTGCTGTTCGGGCCGAGCGCCGCCGGCGGCGCCTACATCCCGGCCTTCTGCGACGTCGTGATCATGCGCGACGGCAACGCCTCGATGTACCTCGGCTCGCCGCGAATGGCGGAGATGGTGATCGGCGAGACAGTCAGCCTCGAGGAGATGGGCGGCGCGCGCATGCACACGGGCGTGTCCGGCTGCGGGCACTTCCTCGTGAAGTCCGACGAGGAGGGCATCGACCTCGCCAAGCGCTACCTCGGCTACTTCCCCTCCCACTGGCGCGAGGAGCCGCCCGCCGCGCCGCCGGCAGCGCCGGCGGCCGAGTTCCCGAAGCTCCCGGCCGACGAGAACAAGCCGTTCGACATGCTCGAGCTGATCGACGCCCTGGTCGACGCGGGGTCGTTTCTCGAGGTCCACAAGCGCTGGGCCAAGGAGCTGATCGTCGGCTACGCGCGCCTCGACGGAAGGGCGATCGGAATCGTCGCCAACCAGCCCAAGCAGCGCGGCGGCGTGCTCTTCGTCGACTCCTCGGACAAGGCGGCGCGCTTCATCTGGACGTGCAACGCGTTCAACGTGCCGCTGCTGTTCCTGGCCGACGTGCCGGGCTTCATGATCGGCACGCAGGTCGAGCGCCAGGGCATCATCCGCGCGGGAGCGAAGATGATCTCGGCCGTCTCGGAGGCGACGGTGCCCAAGATCTCGGTGATCGTGCGCAAGGCCTACGGCGCCGGGCTCTACGCGATGGCCGGCCCCGCCTTCGACCCCGACGCCTGCCTCGCCCTGCCGGACGCGAAGATCGCGGTCATGGGCCCGCAGGCCGCCATCAACGCCGTCTTCTACAACCAGCTCCAGGCGATCGACGACGAGGACGAGCGCGCGCGCCGCACCGAGGAGCTGCGCGCCGAGTACAAGGAGGAGATCGACATCCTCCACCTGGCGTCGGAGCTCGTGATCGACGCGGTGGTGGCGCCGGGCGAGCTGCGCGCGGAGCTGGTGAGGCGCTTTGCGGCTTACGCCTCGCGCGAGCGCTCGTGGCCGGCGAAGCGCAACGCGGTCACTCCGGTCTAGGGGCGCCACTAGATTCGAAGGGTGCCCTCGCACGTGCACCCCGACCAGCCGCCCCGCTATCGCTGGGGGGTTCTGGCCATCGGCGCCGCATCGACGGCCGCGATGGCGGCGGTCCAGGGCGGCCTGCCCGCGCTGGGGCCGGCGCTCAGGGGGCTTTCGACCTGACTCTGGTGCAGGTGACGGGCATCTTCACCGCATTCGGCGCCGGGACCGTGCTGACGGTGTACGCCTGGGGTGTGCTGGCCGACCGGATCGGCGAGCGGCTCGTGCTCGCCTCCGGCCCGGCGCTGGGCGGCGTCGCGCTCGCGCTGGCCACGCTCGCGCGCGGCTATCGCCGCGCTGCTCGCGGCTGCCTTGGTGGCCGGCGTGTTCGCGGCGGCGGCCACGAGCGGCAGCGGGCGAGCCGTGTTCGGCTGGTTTCCGCGGGCCGAGCGCGGCTTTGCTCTCGGGCTGCGCCAGACGGCCGTGCCGGTGGGCGCGGCAGCCGCCTCCTTCTCGCTACCGCCGCTGGCCGCGGCGACCTCGGTCGACGTCGCCCTGCTGGTGCTGGCGGGCGGGCTGGCGGTCTCTCGTCGATCGTCGCGGGGATCTGGCTGCGCGATCCGCCGGCGCGCCGCTCGGCGGCGCCGCCGGCGCCGCCCGCGGCGCGCGACCCGCGCATCTGGCGGCTCGGCAGCGGCCAGCGCGCTGCTTATCGTCGGCCAGGTCGGCGTGACGTCGCTGCTCGTGCTCTACCTCTTCTCCGAGCGCGGCTGGTCGGCGACCGGCGCTGCGGTGGCGCTGGGACGGTCCAGCTCGGCGGTGCGGTCGCGCGGGTGCTCGCCGGGCGCTGGTCCGACCGCCGTGACGAGCGCATCGCGCCGTTTCGGAACCTGGCCGGCGTGGCCGGCGCTGCTGCTGCTGGCGCGGCGGCGCTCGCCGACGCGCCTCGACGCCATGCTGCGTGCCGGTGCTGATGGCGGGCGGCGTGCTCGCGATGAGCTGGAACGGGCTGTCGTTCACCGCCGCGGCCGAGATCTCCGGCGGCGCCCAGGCCGGCCGCGCGATGGGCCTCCAGAACACGCTGATGCGCATCGCCGGCGCCGGCGGTCCCGCTCGGGCTGGGCGCGCTCGCGGCGGCGGTCTCGTGGCAGGCCGCCTTCGCCGCGATGGGTCTCGCGCCGCTGGCCGGGCGCGCGCTGCTGCGGGCCGCTGGTGGCGGACGAGGATCGCCGCCGGCGCGAGCGCCACGCGCGCATGGCGCGCAGGCGGCCGGGGCCTGAGGCTCAGCGGGCGGTCCAGCCCAGGTCCATCGGCACCGCGGCGCCGCTGAAGGCGCGCCCGCCCGGGCCGGCCAGGAACGCGACCACCTCGGCGACCTCCTCGGGCTCGATCAGGCGCTTGACCGCGTGCGGAGCCAGCACGACGTCCTCGAGCACGCGCTCCTCGGGCACCCCGTGCGCCTTCGCCTGGTCGGCGATCTGTGACTCCACGAGCGGCGTGCGCACGAACCCCGGGCAGAGCGCCGTGGCGAGGACACCCTCGCTCGGCGCCCTCGAGGGCCAGCGTCTTGACCAGGCCGAGCACGCCGTGCTTGGCCGAGACGTAGCGCGGCCTTGTACGGCGAGGCGACCAGCGCGTGAGCCGAGGCCACGCGATGAAGCGGCCCGGCGTCCGACTCGCGCAGCGCGGCCCAGGCGTACTTGGCCAGCAGGAACGGGCTCGTCAAGCAGCAGCGCGATCAGGCGGTCCCAGTCGTCCTCGCCGAACTCCTCCACCGGCGCCACGTGCTGCATGCCCGCGTTGGCCACCACCACGTCGAGCCCGCCGAAGCGCTCGAGCGCCGCGTCGACGGCGCCGCGGTTGCCCTCGCGCGTGGTCAGGTCGGCCTCGAACGGCTCGCCCGGGCCCGCCGTGTCCGGCGCGAGGTCGACGCGCGAGCACCTGCGCGCCGTCGGCCTCGAGCCGCGCGGCGATCGCGCGGCCGATGCCGCTCGCTGCGCCGGTCACGAGAGCGCGCACCCGCGAAAACCTACAATCCCGCCATGCGCCGAGGGAAAGCTGCTCTGGGAGCCGTCCGGAGCGCTGCTGGAGGACTCGAAGATGGCGCGCTTCATGCGCGAGCGCGGGTTCTCGACCTACGACGAGCTGTGGCGCTGGTCGGTCGAGGACCTCGAGGGCTTCTGGCGCGCGATCTGGGACGAGTACGAGGTGGGCCCGGCGCCCGAGCGCGTGCTCGGCGAGGCCGAGATGCCCGGCGCCGAGTGGTTTCCGGGCACCGAGCTCAACTACGCCGAGTACCTGCTCGGCCAGGGCCGCCCGGCGCGACCGCG
The DNA here is from genome assembly GCA_963762265.1 of uncultured Thermoleophilaceae bacterium. GTDB lineage: Bacteria > Actinomycetota > Thermoleophilia > Solirubrobacterales > Thermoleophilaceae > JACVRW01. Next base: position 162,635 of record CAVXKC010000009.1, read on the forward strand.
ATCGTGCACGCGACCGAGTCGCAGCCGCTGGCCGAGCTGATCTGGGACGAGCTGCGCGACGGTGGCGCGCTGCGCGGCCGGCCTGCGGCGACTCGGCGTGGGCAAGGGCGACCGCGTGGTGGCCTACATGCCGAACGGCCCCGAGACGGTGATCGCGTTCCTGGCCACCGCGAGCATCGGCGCGATCTGGTCGAGCTGCGCGCCGGAGTTCGGCGCGCCGACGGTGGTCGACCGCTTCGCGCAGATCGAGCCCAAGGTGCTGATCGCGATCGAGGGCTATCGCTACGGCGGGCAAGGACTTCGACCGCCGCCCGCGCGTGCGCGAGATCGAGGCGGCGATCCCCTCGCTCGAGCACACCGTGATGGTGCCGTCGGGCTGGGAGGAGCTGCTGGCCGAGCCGGCCGAGCTCGAGTTCGAGCGCGTGCCCTTCGACCACCCGCTCTGGGTCCTCTACTCGTCGGGCACCACGGGCCTGCCGAAGGCGATCGTGCAGGGCCACGGCGGCATCCTGCTCGAGCACCTCAAGAAGGCGCACCTGCACTCCGACCTGTGCCGAGGCCGATCGCTTCTTCTGGTTCACGACCACCGGCTGGATGATGTGGAACTTCCTGGTCGGCGGGCTGCTGGCCGGGGCGGCGATCGTGCTCTACGACGGCCAGCCCGACCCCGAGCGGCTGTGGGAGCTGGCGAGCGAGGCGAAGCGTCACCTACTTCGGCACCAGCGCCGGGCTTCATCGGCGCGTGCATGAAGGCCGGCGTCGACGCCCGAGCCCTGGCCGGAGCTCGAGGCGCTCGGCTCCACCGGCTCGCCGCTGCCGCCCGAGGGCTTCGACTGGGTCTACGAGCACTTCCCCGGCGTCTGGCTGTTCTCCACCAGCGGCGGCACCGACCTCTGCACGGCGTTCGTGGGCGGCATCCCGGTGCTGCCGGTGTACGCGGGCGAGCTGCAGGGGCGCTGCCTGGGCGCCGCGGTCGAGGCCTGGGACGAGGAGGGGCGCCCGCTGGTCGGCGAGGTGGGCGAGCTCGTGATCACCCGGCCGATGCCGTCGATGCCGCTCTTCTTCTGGAACGACCCCGACGGCGAGCGCTACCGCGCCAGCTACTTCGAGATCTACCCCGGCGTCTGGCGCCACGGCGACTGGATCAAGATCACCGAGCGCGGCAGCGCCGTGATCTACGGGCGCTCGGACTCGACGATCAACCGCGGCGGCGTGCGCATGGGCACGAGCGAGATCTACTCGGCGGTGGAGGGCGTGGCCGAGGTGCTGGACTCGCTCGTGGTCGACGTGGAGGAGCGCATGCTGCTCTTCGTGGTGCTGCGCGACGGGGTCGAGCTCGACGACGAGCTGGCGGCCGACGATCCGCGCGGCGCGTGCGCGAGCACTGCTCGCCGCGCCACGTGCCGGACGAGATCGTCGCGATCGACGAGGTGCCCCGCACGCTCTCGAACAAGAAGCTCGAGGTGCCGGTCAAGAAGATCCTGCTGGGCGGCGATCCCGCGACGGCCGCCAGCCGCGACTCGCTCGCCAACCCCGCCGCGCTCGACTGGTTCGTCGAGCGGGCGTCGGAGCTCACGGGCCCTCGGGCTCGCTGAGCACCGTCTCCTCGACCGGCGCGGGAGGTCGGGCCCGAGCTCTGCGTCGAGCCGCTCCGATCAGCTCGGCGCAGAAAGCCTCCGCGCGCTCGATCGCCCGTTCGTCCACGCGCGGCTGCGGCGTAGTCGAGGCGGCCGCGGCAGGTGATCGTGACGGCGGGGAGACCCGCCGCGCGCGCGGCGTAGGCGTCGCTTGGGGAGCGCGTTACCACCGCGCCGGAGGCGCTCTGCGTGCCGGCGTCCTCGGCGATCTCGTCGCAGAGCCTGATCAGCTGGACGTGCGCCTTGGCGGACAGCAGCGGACCCTCGCGCCTGGCGTAGCGGACGGTGCCGGAGCCGACCTCGTCGAGGTTGACGATCACGGTTCGCTCGCGCGCGAGCTCGCGCTTGTGGCGCCGGAGGAAGGCGCGCATGCCGGCGGCGCACGGCCTTCTGGGCGCCCGTGAGCAGCACGTGGACGTCGAAGTGCTCGAGCCTCCCGCCGAGACGCTCGGCCAGGAGCAGGGCGAGCGCGACGCCCGACGCGTTGTCGTTCTCCCCGCCCTTGGTGCCCGCGAGCGCGACGTCGATCAGCAGAGCGATGGCGACGATCAGCGCCACGGTCGGGATGAACTGGGCGACCGTCAACGCCACGCCGCTCACGCCGGCCAGGCGCAGCAGGCAGCACAGGAGCACGGCCACCGAAGACCAGAAGAGCGGCTCGAGCGGGCCGATCGGGCGGCGGATCAGCCGGCCGAGGGCTGCGCGACGCTGTGCTGTCCCGGTGCTCGGTCGCGAGGCCGCCGCGCCCGGCGTCGTAGTGGGCGACCAGCACCAGCAGTCCCGGCTTGTCGGCGGTCGCCCCACGAGACGACGTTCTGCGAGGCGCGGCGCCCGAGCAGGCGACGCACCGTCGGCAACAGCAGGCCGCGTCGAGGAACAGCAGCAGCGCACCGATGAGTGCGAGCACGGCGCCGACCACCGGGATCGAGACCGAGAGCACGCTGCCCAGGACGCCGAAGGCGGCGAGGATCGCGTAGGCGAGCGGCCAGTTGGGCCAGACGTCGATCGACTCGCTCTCGACCTCGCGCCCAAGGCTTGCCAGACGCTGCTCGAGGCGACGGCGCGGCGCGCCGCTCGGCGTCGCTGCCGGGGGCGCGCCGCCCGGCTTCGACGAGCGCGTCGATTTCCGCGAGCGCGTCCACTCGGCAGCCCAGTATCTCCTGCGGACGCCTCAACCGCGGGCAAGCGCGTAGAGTGCCCGAGCGCATGGAGCCATCCCGACCGGGCACCGGCGAGCTCATGGCCGGAGCCGGCGGCTTCCTGCTCCTGGTGGTGATGTTCCTGCCCTGGTTCGGGATCGACGCGAGCTTCGTGCTGCCGAACTCGGACCGGACGGTCACGATCGGGCAGCGCAGCCTCAACGCATGGGAGTCGTTTGCGGCCATCGACCTGCTCTTGGCGGGTACCGCAGGTCTCGCCCTCGCGCTGGTCGCAGCGCCGGCCCGCGTGCGACCTTCGCTGTCGTTGATCGTGGTGGCCGCTGCCGCGCTGTCGGCGCTCGCGATCGTGCTTCGCCTGATCGACCCTCCGGACCTGCCGGTGCCGGCCGCCGCGGACACCGTGTTCGAGGTCGGCCGGCGCCTCGGCGCGTTCTTTGCGCTGCTCTGCACAGCGGCGATCGCGCTCGGGGCGAACCGGGCGGCGGCGGCCGCGCCCGGCCCGACCGCGGCGACGGCTCCCAGCCCGGAGCCGGCAGCTGTCGTCCCGCCGCCGGCGCCTCGGGCTGCTCCGGCGCCCCGGGCTGCTCCGGCGCCCCGGGCTGGCTCCGGCGCCGCTCGAAGAGTGGTCGCGCGCGGACATCGACGCGGAGTGCGCGCGCGCCTGGCGCAGCTATGACCGGCGCCTGGACACCCACTACGCGCGCTACTTCGAGGCTCACCCCGATCTGGCCGGCGGCCAGCGCTTCTCGGCGCGCGACCTCGGTGCGGCGTTGCCGCCGGGCTGGAAAGAGCTGGCCGGCGCGGTGCCCGACGACGCCTGGGAGCGCCGGCACCTGTCGGGCAAGTCGAGCCAGACGCTCGCCGTCGGGCTGCTCGGCGTGGGAGCTCGACAGGACCCGTCGCTGGCGTGGCTCTTCGAGCGCGCTCGGCGTCCCGGGGCCCGACGAGCCTCGGCTCGAGTTCGAGCACACGGTCGCAGCCGAGCCTGCTGGGCGAGAGGCCGAGGCAGACAAGCATCGACTTGCTGGTCGAGGACACGCGCGCGGTCATCTGCATCGAGACCAACTGGCGCGAGCCCGGGATCGACACGTGCGCCTGCCGCGGCGCCGGCGTGGGACCGCTCGACATGCGCTGCTCGGCTCGCGTGGAGCAGCGCGACGCCTACTGGGGCGCTGCCGCCGAGCTCTTCGGCCTGCCCGAGCGCGAGGACGGCGCGCCCTGCCCGATCAGCCCCTCGTACGAGGCGATCCGCCACGCGGCCGCGGCGTGTGCCCTCGCCGGAGGCGACCGCCCGGGCGTGCTCGGCCTGATCTACGACGCCGATAACCCTACTTCGCCGGCTGCGGCGACTGGCCCGGCTGGCCGGAGGTCCTGCGCGAGGCGGTCGCCTCGATGGGCGACACCCGCGGCGGCCGGTTTCAGTTCGCGGCCATCTCGTGGCAGGAGCTCGTGCCGCTCCTGCCGCTGGACGAGGCCACCCGCGCGTGGGCGAAGGAGAAGCACGGGCTGGGTTGAGTACCCGGGGTGGGATTCGAACCCACACGCCCTCTCGGGCAATCGATTTTGAGTCGATAGCGTCTGCCGTTCCGCCACCCGGGCAGGGGCGCGTTCAATCGTAGGAGTCTCGCCGCTCGTCGGCTAGGCCGGCTGAGTGTGCCCGAGGCTGCGGTCGCCACCGCGATAGCGATCGGCCTCATCGCTCGTGACCTCCACCTCGACGTTCCACTGTTGCTGAAAGCCGCGCATCGCGAAGGCGATCAGGAGCAGCTGGACCGGGATGATGATCACGGTCAGCATCCCGAGTAGCGCGGGCTCGAGCGTCGGGTCGTCGAAGCCGGCCTTGTCGCGCTCGAACCAGCCGGGCGCCGCCACGCCCGCAAGCACAGCGAAGAGGATCGCCAGCGCCGCCGCCACCGGCAGCACACCCCGGTTCCAGCGGCTTACGACGAAGGCCATTCCCAGGTAGATGAGGATGTAGGCGACGGAGACGATCTGCGCCCCCTGGAGCTGCTCCCAGCCGCCGATCATCACGACGGCGATCAGTGCGGCGCTTGCGAGCAGCAGCAGGACGACCGCCGCCTTGGTCGCCTTGGACTCAGCCTTGTCCCGGTTCGGATGGATCAGGACTTTGTCGGCCACCGCGATCACAATACCCTGTGTTCGGACCCACTTGTGGTGACTTGCGGGCGTGCTGGAACCAGGTAGACAGGCCAGGTTTAGGTCCTGGTGCTCGAAAGAGCGTGGGGGTTCGATTCCCTCCGCCCGCATGAGGTGTGCAAGCATTACGCGCCGTGCCCGGTTGACGCTAGACAGCTCGCAAGCCGGTTCTCGCCGGCTTCGCTGCGCCCCTCACGCCCGAGCGGTTGGGCGGAGGTGCTCGGGCGCCTCCCAGCTGGCACGCCAAGCGGCGTTACGCCAAGTAGCGTAACGCCGTTTAGTATGATCAGAGCGTGGCAGCGACCGATTCACGCAACCCCTTCCGCTACGGAGCGCTGGCGCTGGACGAGGCGTTCACCGATCGCGAGGACGAGATCGCCGAGCTCGAGGCGGACATCCGCAATGGCCAGGACGTCGTGCTGTTCGCGCCGCGGCGCTACGGCAAGTCGTCGCTGGTCTGGCGGGTCGCGCAGCGCCTCGTCAAGAAGCGAGTGCTGGTCGCGCAGGTCGACCTGATGACGACGCCGACGAGGGAACGGCTCGCGGAGAAGCTGGCGAAGACGATCTACGAGGATGTGGCATCGCCGCTGTTTCGGGCGAAGGAGCGTTTGCGGGTGTTCCAGCACCTGCGCATCACGCCAATGATCGTGGTCGACCCCGACGACGGGTCGTTCGGATTCACATTCGAAGCGGGCCGGACGCCGGAGGATCTGGACGAGACGTTCGAGCGGCTGCTCGAGCTGCCAGGCCGGCTCGGAGCCGAGCGCGAGCGCCAGGCGGTGCTGATCCTCGACGAGTTCCAGGAGATCGTCGACATCGACCGCGACCTTCCGAAGCTGATGCGCGCGGTGTTCCAGCAGCAGCCTGAGGTGGCCCATGTCTACCTCGGCAGCAAGCGTCACATGATGCAGCGCATCTTCAGCGACGAGAACGAGCCGTTTTGGCGCAGCGCGAAGCAGATGGAGCTCGGCGTGATCGAGCCCGAGCGCGTTCGAGGGCTACCTCGCTGAGCGCTTCGAGGCGACCGGGCGCCGCATCAGGCCCGAGGCCGTCGGCGCGCCTCCTGGCGATCACCCGCGGGCATCCGTATGCCACACAGGAGCTGGCCTACTTCCTCTGGCAGGTGACGGACCGGCGCCGGACGGCCGACGTCGGCACAGGTCGACGAAGCGCTGACCGCGGTGCTGCGCTCCGAGCACGCGCACTTCTCGCTGGTGTGGGGGCGCGCGTCGTCGGCGCAGCGCTCCCTGCTCCACGCGCTCGCGCGGGACTCGGGGCACCCGCTGAGCGCGGCCTACCGGCGGCGCTTCGCGCTGCCCGGGCCCTCGACAGTGCAGAAGGCGCTCGAGGCGCTCGAGCGCGAGGAGTTGGTGGTGCGCAGCGGCGGCCACGCGGAGATCAGCGAGCCGTTCCTGGCCGAGTGGATCGAGCGCGCGCTGGCCGGCTGAGCCGCCCTCCGGCATCTTCAGGTCTTCGGTCCGACGAACTCATCGAGCAGGGCGACGCTCTTGCGGTGCGAGACCGAGATGTTCCGCGGGTTCGACTGGGTGCAGCGAATGCCGAGCAGCTCACAGTGCTCGCAGAAGATCCGGCGGATGTCCTCGGAGAGGTTGCTGAAGAAGTAGCGCGGATACTCGTACTCCGCGATCCGGCCGCTCGGCAGCTTGGTCTTGAAGCGGTTGACGCAGCGGCAGCCGTCCGAGTGGATGAGGCCTCGAGAGCGGCTCGCGTGGGTTGGCGTGGGTGAGCTCCCGCTGCCAGCCGGTCAGCCCGATCGGCCGGGTGTGCTTGCGACCGACGCCGTGCTGGGGAAAGGCGTAGGGGAGGGCCGGGTGGCTCAGCTGAACGACCGTCAAGCGGCCGTCCTTTCGCGTGACGGGCGCGTCGGGGCGTCTGCGGGAAAACCGCGGCCATGGCCCCTTCTACCTCCGTGACGATTGCGGGGTACGCGGAATCCAGTGACACGGCCAGGGTTGCAGCCCCTGACCGCCCAATGCTGAGGCACCCGTCGCCGAGGTATACGCCCAAGAGATAGCCGTATTGAGCGGCGTCGCAAGGGTCGCCATCGGCTGTTCGCCATTGCCAATCGCGGTGATACTCGACGGCTCGCCCGCGTCGCCAATTGCTAACCGTGCTTCGGGAACGCCGATCAGCTGGGCGACGGTCGTGACGTCGAGGCCTTGCGCCACCAAGGCCACGCGCACTCTCGAACTCACTCTGGGAACGAAACCGCATACGAACACATGTTCCCATGCCCTCCGGACGTCTCGAAGCTTCTCGCCGGCCTCCTGGCGCTACGATCGCTGCGTTGGGGCAGTGGCCAAATGGACAAAGGCTCCGGTCTCCAAAACCGGCGATTCCAGGTTCGAGTCCTGGCTGCCCCGCTTTTTCCTGTCGAGCACCCCTAGTGCCCTGACCGTCAGCGTCTAGATGGTTGATTCCCAATTAGTGGGCGTAGGCCGTGAGGTGGCGGCCCGGCTGACCGATCTGTTCGTTGTGCCAGAGCCCGGCCGCGAGGGCGAGCACCCGCTGTGCGACTCGCGCGACGACGCCGGTGAGTGTGCGCGCTCGGTGGCGTTCGAGCGAGAGTTGTTCCTTGAGCGTCTGGAACACCGACTCGATCCATTGCCTAATCCGGCCAAGCGACCCGAACCGCGGCCTCTCGTCCTTGCGGTCGGGTCGGATGAGCTGGCCGCCGAGGTCTGTGACCAGCTGCTCGAGCTCGCGCCCCGCGAAGCCTTTGTCGGCCAGCACGATGCGCCCCTCGACCGAGACGCGCTCGAGGATCTCGGCGGCCGCGCGGCGCTCGGGGACGTTGGCCGCCGCGAGCTCGAAGCCGATCGGCATCCCGTCGGGCGAGCACAGCAAGAAGAGCCGAAAGCCCCAGAAGAAGCGCGAGTGCGAGCGGCAGTAGCCGAAGCGGCATGGCCGGCGAGCGCCGAGCGGCGAGCAGTCTCGCGCGACTGCCCGCACGGCACCGGGGTCGAGTCGAGCAGCAGCAACCCGTCGCAGAAGGCGTCGGAGTTGAAGGCAATCGCGTTGATCGCGGCGAGGATCTGGGGAGCGGCCGCGCGGACACGCTTGTTGTAGCCGGGCTGCTTTGGCAGGTAGGGGAACAAGTGGCCGAGCCGCAAACGGGCGAAGGCGAGGAACCTCCGGTCGTTTGGGCAGTCGAGCAACACCTGGGCGACGGCGAGCGCGACGAGCTCGGCGTCGCTGAGCTTGGGCGGGGCGCCCGGACCGCTGCGCTCTGGCAGGAGATCGTCCAGCCAGACGTAAAGTGCGGTGACGAGGGCGTCGAGGTCGGCGCGCACGAGGCCTCCTTGGTCGACGTTGCGGTAGCAACGTCAGGCTTCGGCGCCCTCACCAACCTCCCTCGCAAAGCGACGTCCCGCAATTCGGAATCAATCATCTAGGGTGCCGCTTCCGACCGCGACCGGGGAAGGAGACCCGCATGCCGCACGTCGAGACGACCGGCGGATCGATCGATGTCGAGGACCTCGGCCTCACGCTCATTCACGAGCATTTCCGCACCACAGACGAGGCCACGCGCTTCCAGTTCCCACACCTCTACGACGAGCAGGCGGAGTGGCAGGCGGCGATCGCCGACGCCGACGGGGTCAAGGGGCACGGAGTGCGGACGGTCGTCGAGCCCAGCGCCATGTTCCTCGAGCGCGACGCCGCGTTCTCGAAGCGCGTGGCGGACGAGAGCGGCCTGAACGTCGTCCTGGCCACGGGCATCTACACCTACGACCACCTGCCGCAGCCCTTTCTGAACCGCGACGAGGATGCGCTCGCGGCGATCTTCGTCCATGAGGTCGAGAACGGCATTCAGGGAACCGCCGTCAAGCCGGCGTTCATCAAGTGCGCCGCCGATGAGCCTGGAGTCACGCCGAACATCGAGAAGGTCCATCGCGCGGTGGCACGGGCCTCGGTGCAAACCGGCAAGCCGATCATGGCCCACTCGCGTCCGGCAAGCCGCACTGGCCTCGACCAGATGCGGATCCTCGGCGAGGAGGGCGTCGACCCGGCCAAGGTCCAGGTCGCCCACACCGGCGACACCGACGATCTCGACTACATCGAGGAGTTGCTCGAGACCGGATGCTGGATCGGGATGGATCGCTACGGGCTCGACATCTTCCTGCCGACCGAGCCGCGCAACGAGACCGTCCTCACCCTGCTCGAGCGCGGCTATGCAGACCGCATGTTCCTCTCTCAGGACTACTGCTCGACGATCGATTGGTTCCCGCCAGAGGTCCAGGCCTACCTCAAGGCAAACGAGGTGCCCGACTGGTCGATGACATTCCTCTTCGAGCAGGTGATCCCCGAGCTCAAGGGGCGTGGAATGACCGACGAGCAACTCGACCAGATGATGGTCCAGAACCCGAAGCGGTGGCTAGGATCGTGAGAACCTGAGGGCACCCGCGGGCGTGGTGTAATGGCTGCACAAGAGCCTTCCAAGCTCTTAGTACGGGTTCGATCCCCGTCGCCCGCTTGAAGGAGCGGAGCGAAACCACGGCGCTCCAGCTCTTCACGGTGAGTCCAACACGAGGAAGGGTGACTCGATGGCGAAGGCAGCAGCTGGCGGCGGCGGCGCGGATAGCTCGGTCGCGGACCAGCTCCGCGCGCTCGGTGTGAAGGGTGTCCTCGTGCAGATGGCCGAGCGCGGCCAGCTCCTCGCCCTGAAGTGCGAGATGCCGCAGTGCTACCACCACAAGGGGCGCGGCGCGTTCGATCCGGTCACGACGCCGCGCACCAAGTGGGCGCCCTCGCCCGACCACTACCCGATCCTTAAGTCGGCCGGCGGGCACCTCGTCCCCGAGAACGTTCGACTGTCCCACATCTGGTGCAACAACCGGGACTATGGATGGCGGACGCAGATCCGGACGCTGCTCGCGAAAGGCAAGTCCCTCGCCGAGATCGCCGAGGCCCTGAACAGCAAGGGTGTCCCCCCGGCCCACGGTACGAACCGATGGACGGCCGCCATGGTGCGCAAGGCCTACGTGTCCTAGGCCGGCCGTAGGAACAGCGGAGCGGCCGACCTTCGCGCGCGCCGCAGGCGCGCTTCTTGCTTAACTAGCGGCGACTTTCGCTAGTACCTTCGCGTGAGAGCGACCGCTGGATGCGGGCTTCCCGCGACGCGCACTCCCAGGGGTCGCGCGCAGATCCGTGGTAACCGGGCGGTAACGAGAGGGTGTCCTGGGTGCTCTCATCGCATCTCGCCGGGTCGCCGCCGCCAGCTGTTTCCGTGTTGTAGAGCCTTGCCTAGTCTCCACGCGAATGGACGGGAAGGCGCTTCCGGGTCTTCCAAGCTCAGTACGGGTTCGATCCCCGTCGCCCGCTTCAGTCAGAGAGAAAGACGTACTTCGCGACCTGTTTGAGGACGAGCCGGTCCCGCTGGAGTTGCGCGGTCCGTTGGCGCCACGGCGAGTTCGGCTACAAGGGCAAGATCATGCTCACTCTCCGCTCCGACGGGCGCATTGCTAGCCCGCGCAAGGCGCACCTGTAGCGCTCCAGCCGCCCTGGTCTCGACTCTTTAGCGGCAGAACACGCCGGTGCATTGCAGCGGGTTGCCGTTGCGTGTAGCGCGGTTGCCGCCCCCGTCCAGAACACCGGCTACCGCTTCGATGCCGAGGTCCCCATTGCGGGTCGCCCGGTTTCTCGCCAGCAGGTTGCCGGTTGCGTCCACGTCGATGCCGTCATCGGCGTTCAAGCGGGCCTCATTTCGCACCAGCCGGTTGTCCACCGAACCCTCGTCGAGCCAGAACCCGTCGGTCCCGACCGACCCACCGATATCGATCGTCCTGGCGACCCGGTTGCCGCCAAGCAGGTTCCCTGTGCTGCCAAACAGCCGGACACCTTGTTCGCCATAGCCGCGCACCTGGTTAGCGACCACCCGGTTGGTGTGGGACGCGGCGAGCTGGATTCCGACACAGTTGTTGTCCAACAAACGGTTCCCGACAACCTCGTTGTCATCCCCGAAGAAGACGTGGATCCCAACACAATTCTCGCTTGCCAGGTTCGACAGGACTCGGTTGCGACGTCCGGTGACCTCGATCCCAAAGCCGGTGCCCGTGACGTTATTCGCGGCGATGACGTTATCCGAGGAACCATTCACCAACGAAACGCCTATGCCCCCTCCCCCCGGGGCCTGGTCGACGCGGCTGTGCGAGATCCGGTTGCCATGCGAATCAATTACCATCACGCCGTTGTCGCTATCGAGCAGCTCCAGCCGGCGCAGCTGGTTGCGGGTGGCGGGGCCGCCGAAATTGGGGAAGTTGCCGAGGCGAACCCCGACCTCGAACTCCTGGATGCGACCGTTGACCACCCGCACGTCGTCGAATCCAGCGCTGTTGTCGACTCCATCGTCCGCGGGACTCCCAACGTCTCTGCCGTCGCCGTCGATGGTGTGGCCGTTTAGGTCCAGGCGGACGCCGTCCGCACCGATCACAAGACCGTCAGCGGGACAGTCCGAGAGATTGCGGTCGAGCGTTGTATCCTCCGAGACGACGTCTCCGCACGCCAAGTCGTGGGCCCCCGCGGGAGCAACTGGCAACACCGCCGCGCAGACGGAGAGGATGACGGCGGCACTTCCGCCACTCCTCCACCTCAAAGCGAAGCGGGCCGATGCCTGTGCCATGTGGACCTCCTCAATTGCAGACGGATGCGGTCAGAAAATCGAACCCGCTAGGGCCCTCGGCGGACCCTTGAGGCAGCTGCCTTAATGGGACGATTCGGACGTGTTCACGAGAATTGGTTCCCCCGAAGCCGGAAAAGCCCGGCGAGTACCGACAAACAGCCCCCCTTTTGGGGGGTTCAAATGTCTAATGCCAATCTGCATGTGCATCTGACAATCCCCCGGTTTGGTCCCTCCCTGCCCCCCTTGGGGTGTAGCGGGCGCTAGATGGGCGGGGTGGGTGCCCGAATTGGCTACACGGCACTAACAAGGAGAGAGCGATCTTACCCAATTCGTTACCCGTCTGGTCAGAGCCCGCTGACTACTGTGGTAGGTGGGACGGGGTTAAGAGGGTAGACGGCGTGCCGCTGAGTCACACGAGCGCCGGTGGTTCGCGTGTCTGCGGCGACCTACCTATGTAATTACATGCGCCGACTCAGCGATCCGACCCGTCCCCCGCCCCCCTCGGGGGTCCAAGCGGGCCAGGGTGACGACGCCGGGGCCGAAGCCCATTTCGGGGCACCCACCCCCAGCGAGGCCTGCTCCTTCACGCCGCCCTCGTCGCGGCAGCTTTGACGAACGGGAACGGCGATGTGCATGTAAGGGAAGGGGCCGGGCCGAAAGCTGCACCCGACCCCCCGTTCTGTTCCAGTCTGCGCTCCGGCGATTCCAGCGTCAAATGGAAAAAAGGACGAATCCCGCGCTACCGCCATCGACCAACGCGGCGGTGACGATGGTTAGCGCTACCGCAGGGGTCGTTCCGAGACTCGGGGAGGCGGGCTCGGATGCGGGACAAGTTGGTCTCGCGGTTCGCTGCTTCGGTTGTTTCGACGAGGGCTCGAGGCGCGATACTGAGCGGGCGATGTCGCTGGAGAACGTTGAGGTCGTGCGGCGGATCTACGCGCTTCTCACCGACCGGGGCGCCTGGCGGCGGGGAGAGTACGACCACGTATTCCTTGAGCACTGCTCTGCCGACTACGAGCTGATCCCGCCACCGATCTATCCCGACGCCGCCACGTCCTATCGCGGTCTCGAGGGTGTGCACCGGTGGCAGCGGTTGATGGATGAGATCTGGGTCGACTGGGATTTTGACGCGGAGCGCTTCTTCGACGCCGGCGACCAGGTGGCGGTGTTCGTCCGCACGTCCGGGATCGCCAGGCAAAGTGGGGCGCCGGTCGAGATCTCCGTCGCCCACGTCTCGACGTTGCATGAGGGGCGGGTCACGCGGACCGAGGTGTTCCTTGACCGCCAAGAAGCCCTCGAAGCGCTCGGGCTTCGGGAGTAGCAAGACGCCGCGCCCAGCCGAATCGCAGCGGCCCCCGGAGGATTGTGAAGATCCCACCGGGGGCCTCGGCACGGGGGAGTGATGTCCCGTGCCGTCGACCGATCGTAGTCCGGCGACGCCGGCCTGGCTTGCGGGCGTAGGCCCCGGGTAAGATCTGGCCAGGAGGGGCAGCAGTTCCCCGCCCACGGCGGGACTTGGCTGCGGACGGCACGGACGCTCGCCTTGGACCGCCCTCCCTACCGTCCGTCGTCCGCAGGTATTCTCGTGCGCCGGTTGGCCTCGCCGAAGAATCAGCGGCTCGTCCTCACGGCGATGATCTTCGCCGTCGCGATGACGTTCATCGATCAGACGATCGTCGCGATCGCCGTCCCCGAGCTGCAGAAGGACCTCTCGCTCTCCTCCACCGGCGTCCAGTGGATCGTCAACGGGTACCTGCTGTCGCTGTCCGCCCTGTTTGCCTTCGGCGGGCGACTCGCCGACATCGCCGGGCACCGGAAAATGGTGGTCATCGGGGTGATCGGCTTCGCCGCCGCCTCGGCGCTCTGCGGCGCCACCCCGACCGGCGACATCGCCGAGGCTTGGATCATCACCTTCCGCGTCGTCCAAGGCGCTGCCGCGGCGATCATGTTCCCCGCTGCGCTTGCGATCGTGATCGCGGCATTCCCGCTGCGCGAGCGCGGCAAGGCGACGGCGATCTTCTTCGGCGTCACCGGCGGGCTGACCGCGGTCGGGCCGCTCGCAGGCGGCTATCTGACGGAGTACACCTGGCGGGCGATCTTCTGGGTCAACCTGCCGGTGGCGCTGATCGCGCTCGTCCTGATCGCGGTATCCAAGCCGGCCGACGACCGCCACCCGGCACCCATCGACTTCCGCGGCACGGTGCTGATCGCCGGCGGCATGGGCTTGGCGATACTCGGCTTGCAGCAGTCGTCGACGTGGGGCTGGGATTCGCCGGTCACCTGGCTCTGTATCGCCGGGGGGATCGCGGTGCTCGCCGCTTTTGTGGCCTACGAGCTACGCGCGAAGGATCCGCTGCTCCAACTGCGCATCTTCCGTGACCGCGGCTTCGCGGTCGACAACATCCTCCTCTTCCTGATGTCGATGGCGTTCGTGCCGCTGTTCTTCTTCGCCAGCCTCTACGCCCAGATCGCGCTGGGCCAGGACGCCTCGGAGGCCGGCCTCTACCTCTTGATCTTCTTCGCGGGATTTGCGACCGCCGCGCAGATCAGCGGGCGTATCCTCGACGCCCGGGGAGCTCGTCCGGCAGTGGTGCCCGGGTGCCTGCTGGCGACGATCGGCTTTGTCCTGTGGGCGCGCCAGCTGCCCGATCTCGACCTCAACACGCAGTGGCCGTTCATCGTCTTGACCGGGGCAGGCATCGGCCTGATGCTCGGTCCCTCCAGCACCGACGCCGTCAATCGCGCGCCGCGGACGAGCTACGGCGAGGTCACCGGCATCACGCAGACGGCCCGCAACTTCGGCGCGAGCCTCGGCCTGGCGGCTCTGGGCTCGCTGCTGATCCTCGAGAACAAGTCGAACATCGAGTCGACCCTGGGCGGGCTGGGCGTGCCGAAGGCGCGTGCCGACCAGGTGGCGGACGCGATCAGCCACGGCGGAGGCGGCAGCTCATCGAGCTTCGCCGAACACGGCGGCGGGCGCCGTCGCGAGCTGTTCGAGGCGGTGCAGAGCGACTACGCGCTCTCCATGCGAGTTGTGTTCTACGTGATGGCCGGGGTGATGGCCGTCGCCTTCGTGGTCGCGCTGATCGGGATGCCCCCCGGCCGCGTCGAGGCGGTCCCCGGCGACGACGACACGCCCGAAAAACAGGACAGTCTCAGCGGCGGGCAACCGCCTGGTGTCCGGGATCGGACGTAGGAGCCAGCACGACCGCTACCGCGTCGTCCTGAAGCGGGTCCTCCGCGGCTGCCATGACCGCCTCCTGGATCGCCCTTGCGATCGCGGTGGCGGAACGGCTCCCGGCCTGGGCAACCGCTCGCTCGATGCCGTCCAGCCCAAACAGCCCGTCCGCGGTGCGGCGCGCCGTGATGCCGTCCGAATGAAGGATCAGCCGCTCGCCCTCCTCCAGGCGGCGCTGATGGCGGCACCGACCCGGCCTTGCCGCTTGAGCTATTCGACGAGGAGCGCAGGTTCAGGGGAGCGATAATGATGAGGGCGGGGTCTCTGCGACCGGCTTCCCAGCGGCAGTCGACGCAGCAGGCGCGCAGGACGGCCTTTGACGCCGCGGTCGAAATCCTCTCCACCGAATTCTCCCGGCCGATCAGGATCGAGGAGGTGGCGCGGCGCGTCGCGGTATCGCCCAGGCAGCTCCAGCGGGTTTTCGCCGACGAGGGAGAGCTCGGGTTTCGCTCATACCTGCGGCGGATTCGAATGTCCCACGCGCACCGCCTGCTCGCCACGACGGATCTTCCGGTCAAGGAGATCGCGCAGCGTGTGGGCTATGGAAATCCGAGCCAGTTCACGAAGGCCTTCAAGCGCGTCCACGGCATTCCGCCGTCGCAGGCGCGCTACCTGAACCGCCGGTCTTGACACGTTCCCTCGAGGAGTAGAGGCTTTACCAGGAGTCAGGGCGGCAGCGCGCGGAGGCCGTGAAAGGTGGGCGACAGTGGCGAGCTGGAAGAGTTCGGACACCCCGTTCCTGGGCGGTCCGGACACCCTGGATGCCAAGGTGGTCAAGCATCCATTTGCTTTTCGGGGGAGCACGGACAAGCGACTGAACGGGCTCATCGTTGAGGCCGTCAATCGGATGGGTGGCGTGGGCGACGCCGCCGAGGACGAATACCAGAGTGCCCTCAAGCCGCTCAGGGAGCAGGGCGAGAAGGCCGTTGACGTTCTCTTCGCCGAATACGAAGCACTGCCCGAGGACAGCTATCTCGATCGCTGGTCGCTCGTGTACCTGCTCTCTGAGCTGCGCGAGCCCACGACCACGACCGCCTTGAACCGGGTCATCACCACCAGGATCCCGGCCGAGAAGGCCAAGGAGTCGCACGACATCTCCACCGTGACCGAGGAGGTGATGATCCGCACCACCGCGGTCGAGGGTCTCGTCCGGCTGAGCGCCGATGGGGTGGAGGAGGCGCGGAAGGTGCTCCTGCGCCACGCGAAGCACCGGATGCTCTCCATCCGGCGGGCCTGCGTGCAGGGCCTGATGGACACCGGGACCGACGAGGACAAGCGGGAGCTCCGCGCGCTGCTGAAAGAGCGCGGCGACGAGCAACTGCTGAAGATCAAGCGAATCGACGTGCGCGAGGCTCCGCAGGCGACGGGGGGCCGGTTCGTGGTCAGCCCGGAGACCAAGTCCGAGCCGCCTTCGCACGACCTGGGCCGCGGGGAGGGCTGAGGCATGGCCAGCTGCACATACACGGTGCCCGACAAGAACGTCAGCGGCGACAACTTCTACGGAGCGGTGATCTGCAACCAGGCGTACGTGGACTACTTCTGGAACACGTACGGCTTCAACGGGAACAAGGCCTACTGGGACGACGGCTGGGGCTGGGACGACTGCTGCAACACCAACAAGCCCCTGGCCCGGGCCTTCAACGGCTGCTACGCGCTGACCTACTCGGCTCAGGACTACCTCAACGACAGCTACAGCTCGGCGATCCTCAACTGGGGGCGCCGCTATGTCCGCGAGAACATCGACGACCTACGGTGCTTCTGCGGCGACGGCACGGCCATCGCCCGGTCGCAGAGCGGCGGTCTCGTCGACGTCTACCTGGGGTTCTTCTACACCAAGGACGTCCCCGGCCGGGCCGAGACGCTCATCCACGAGGCGCGCCACAAGGGAGGAAAGCCGCACAACGCCAACTTCCCGTCGGGCTCGACCTTCGGCAGCGGGAAGTCGGGCGCGGACTCCACCTGGGACTACGAGGGGGCCTGGATGTACGGGGCGCTGTACCTCTGGTGGTACTACGCGCAGGGCGCCCGCACCACGTCGGCCTTGCGCGAACGGGCCCGCCAGCGCGGGAACGTCGTGATCGACAACGCGTTCGCCACCCATCCCGGGTTCTCGATCTGAGCGGGAAGGGAGTTTCGTTTCGGAACGCCGCGCGGCGGGCACGCGGACCGGGACGCTGACGACCACCACCGATGCCCGACGACGAGCGGGATCGCACCGACGAGGACGCTACTCCCGACACCTCGCTGCACGCATATAAAGAGGGGCGCGAGGAAGATGTCGAGGGTGACCTCGACAAGCTGAAGTCCGGCGATCCCGAGGACTCACAGCGCGGCGAGATCAACGAAGGCGCGGAGGAGTCGAGCTTCCCCGAGCACCCCAAGGCCTAAGGCCAGGCGCGGCGGCGCGAGCCGCCGCGCCACGCCTACGCGCCGAACTCGAACCGCACCAACCGGTCGCGAGAGGCCCGGCATGTCATGCGAAAGAACTCGTCGCCGAGCTGGCGGTCGCGGCAGGTGTAGGACCCGCGCCGGCACACCGGGTCGCACTCGCCCCACCGGCCGGCCCAGAACAACCTCACCATCCGGCGCGCGGTACGGCAACGGGTCTGCTGTGTCCGGATGTCGAACACGCCGGCGCCGAAGATCTCCTCCTGCGTGAAGATCGGCTTGTCGCCCTGGTGGCCTCGCGGGAAGCCGTAGTTGCCGCAATCGGCAGCCGCGGCCGGTCCGGCCGCGGCAAGCGCGAGCGCGACGACGAGCACGGAGATGGCAGTCGATTTCATGCGCGCAGGGTACGCCTCTGCCTGCGGGGCGCTATCTTGGTGGCGAACGGGGCGTGGCGCAGTTTGGTAGCGCATTCGGCTGGGGGCCGAAAGGTCGCTGGTTCAAATCCAGTCGCCCCGATTAGGCAGAACCGCAGCGCAGAGCCAAATCGGCCGATGACAAGAGGGTTGACGACCCCGGAGGACGAGGAGCGCCTGCGCGTTGAGGGCTGAACCCAGGCAACGGGGGCGGGGCCAGCAGGCGGTCACGTCGATCACGTCGTCGCCGCCGCCACCGTGCGCCTCGACCTGGTTGATCTGCCCGCCTGCCTTGCCGGGCCTGAGTCGTGTCATTGGAGCTCTTGCGGTGAGCCTGATCAGCGGCTACCGTCGAGAGGTGAGCGTCAGGCGGCTGGCCACGCTCCTTGCCTGCACCGCCTTGGTCGCGGTGATCTGGCCCGCCGCGAGCTCGGCCGCCCCGACCATCTCTGCCACGGTCTCGGCACTGCTCAAGGAGCGGAAGAGCGCCGATCAGTGGAACGTCGAGATCAGCTGGACCGCCTCCTGCCAGAACGTGGCATCAGGCAAGACCCCGGTCTACAACGGAGACCTCTACATGGTCGACCTGGACACCGACGAGCGCCACTACGTGGGCGGCGTCGTCGACACCTCGGGCCAGCGGAGCGTGTCGGGGAAGCAGGAGTGGTCGGTGTCCGCGCGCCGGCGCGAGCAGCACCTCAAGCCCGAGCTCACGATCAATTGCTACGAGACTTTCCCCCAAGTTGGCGGGCCCGCCATCACCGTTACGGGCAACACCGTGATCATCCCGCGGGCCTTCGGCGGTGGCGGTGGCGGTAGCGGGGGCGGCGGCGGTGGCGGCGACTACGGCAGCGGCGATCCGACCGAGCCGCTGCGAGCGGGCGGCTGCGGCCAGGCGCTCGTGGGGACGAGCGCATCCGAGACGCTCACGGGCAGCGACGAGGGCGACGTCATCTTCGGCTTCGGCGGCAGGGACCGCATCAGGGGCCGCGGCGGTCACGACTGCTTGATCGGTGGCCAAGGCGACGACCTGCTTCGCGGTGAGCAGGGCTTTGACCGGCTGATCGGTGGCCGCGGAAAGGACGTGCTGGTCGGCGGCCCTGGGGTCAACGCCTACGACGCCGGGCCTGGGAGCGACTCCGTCGAGGCCCGCAATGGGAAGCGCGAGCTGGTGCGCTGCGGGCCCGGGCGCGACCGGGCACGCGTCGACCGCCGCGACCAGGTCCGCGGCTGCGAGCGTCTCATTCGCCCCCGCTGACGGTCCGCCGGATCCGATCGCGGCCAATGGGCACCGAGTGCACAAGGGCGTACATCGGCCCGGCCGGCCGGAGCATGGAACCGATGGGCATCCACCACCCCTGGGGCGTCCGCGTCCCTCCTTCTGTGAGTCTTCGCCGACACAGCGTCCATGAGCGGCCCGGACGTCCCTTCAGTCGCTCACAGCGTGTTGGGGCATGTTGCGCTGCAATCGAGCCAGTCGCCCCGACTCAAGCGCCGGCTGGACAGCGCGCCGCGGCGGCGATACGTTCGGCTCTCAAATCGGACTGGGGGGAGTTGCCGTGTCTACTGTGTCGGACTCCGAGCTCAAAGCACGCCATCGCGCGATGTGGGCATCGGGCGACTATCCGTCGATGGTCGAGACGTTCCTGTTGCCGCTCGGCCCGCGGCTCGTCGAAGCTTGCGGCATCGGTGCCGGGGTGAGCGTGCTGGACGTGGCCGCCGGCACCGGCAACGCATCCATTCCGGCGGCCGAGCGCGGTGCAAGCGTCACGGCGAGCGATCTGACGCCGGAGTTGTTCGAGGCGGGCCGAGGCCGCGCGAAGTCGGCCGGGCGTCGAGCTCGAATGGGTCGAAGCCGACGCGGAAAACCTGCCGTTCGAGGATGCTGCGTTCGACGTCGTCATGTCATCGATCGGCGCGATGTTCGCGCCCCACCACCAGGACGTCGCCAACGAACTGGCCCGCGTCTGCCGTCCCGGCGGCACGATCGGGATGCTCAATTGGACGCCCGAGGGCATGATCGGCGCGCTGTTCCGGGCTATGGGGCCGTTCGCCCCGCCGCCTCCCGAAGGCGCGCAGCCGCCGCCGCTGTGGGGCGGCGAGGACCACGTGCGCGCGCAGTTCGGAGACAAGGTCCAGTGGCGCACGTTCGAGCGCGAGATGCTGGAGATCACCGCGTTCGAGCGTCCGCACGACTACGGCGAGCACTTCAAGGCGAAGTACGGCCCGACGATCGTCGCTCGCGCCAACGCGTCCAAGAGCGGCCGCGACGCGGAGTTCGACGACACGCTCGACCGGTTCTGCGATGAGTGGAACCTCGGCACCGCTGACGAAGCGCGCTTCGAGCAGGAATACCTGGTCGCCGTAGGCACGCGCACGTGAGTGGGAGAGCACGGGCTCAGACGTAGGGCCACCAGAGCGCCGAAGCGGCCTGAGTCGTGTGACCCCTTAGTCGGTTGACCAGGGACCCCGAGCTCCGGTGACCCTACGCGAGCGAGCCTAACCCGCTGGGTCTTCCAGCGCGCCGTTAAGCACCCCTCTAATCGGCATCGAACGGCCTACTACTGAGCGCGGGTCGCCCCGCGGCGCGTGCCAAGCCGCCGCCAAGACGAGGCGAGCGCCGAGCCGCTGGGCCCGGCGCTCGTCCTACTTTCCCAGGCCACCCGAAGCGGTGGAAGCTCCGAATCGGCCAGGAGAACTGTGCCCGGAGAGGGGCGGCCCAAACGTGCCGGGCAGGCCCAAGAAAGGGCAATTGGCTCACGTCAGATTGGGAACCTCGACCTTCGTGGGCATGATCTTGACGGGTTCCTCTGCGCGCCCCTTCACGGTGAGCGACTCCATAAGGACCTCGCTCTTGGTCGCGAGGACCTCGTCGTTGATGTCCGGCATGAATGCGGCCGGGCCCGCGGTTGCGAGCAGCCCGGCAATGACCGCGATGGTCGCGAGCAGGCGCTTGGGCTTGATGGCGAACATGGAATCGTCCTCTCGGGTCGGCACTTTCCCCCGAGAACGCCGGCCGGCCGAAACGCATTCAGTGCGAAGCGGCACAGACCGCGCAGCCCCGAAAGCCTCAAGCAACCCAGGTGAGGGTCGATCACGGGAACATGCCCAACCGCACAAGAACCGTCGGCGGCGCGCGATCTCGGCTGGCGCTTGCGCTGGTCATCGTGGCCGCATCCTGCTCGCCCTTCCCGCCATGTCGGCGGCCGCTCCGAGACCAGCCGTCGTCACGCTGAAGACCGTCAGGGTCGGTGCCCCGGGCAACCCATCGGTCGGGATCGTGCCGTTCACCGACGCCATCTATTCGTCATGCGCCGACGCGCCTGACGCAAAGCCCGCCTGCCAGCAGGTCGGGGCGGTCAAGTACCGCTATGGAATCGGTCACCTGAGGTCACGGTCACCCAGTACGTCGCGTTCCTCAACACGGCCGATCCGCTGGGCCGCAACAGGCATCGCCTCTACAGCTCCAACGAGAGCTCCTCGGCCTGGCCCAAGTACGGGCAGATCAACTTCGCCTCCGGTGCCTCGGAGGGCCGCCACTACTCCGTGGCTTCTCCGGAGTGGGCCGACAAGCCCTACGGCTTGCCAACTTCTTGCGCTCGGCGCGCTTCGTCAACTCGCTCTACAACGGCCGCGTGGTCTCCAAGAACGCCAGTAGTGCGGCCGGGTTCCGCTATGTCAGCTACCGCGTCCGGCTCTCGAGGAAGACCGAGCACGGGATGTACGACATGACGAAGCGAGCGGCCACTCGCTCCCGCAAGTCAGGCTTTGTCGTGCCCAGCCAGGACGAGTGGGTCAAAGCTGCCTACTACGACCCGAGCGGTGGAGGCCAGTACTCCTACTGGAAGTACCCGACCAATCCGG
This sequence comes from uncultured Thermoleophilaceae bacterium, assembly GCA_963762265.1. Classification (GTDB taxonomy): domain Bacteria; phylum Actinomycetota; class Thermoleophilia; order Solirubrobacterales; family Thermoleophilaceae; genus JACVRW01. The sequence goes on from CAVXKC010000009.1 coordinate 184,132, forward strand.
GCGTGTTCGGAGACGGATCGGCGACCGCGCCCTCGCCGACGACGCTCGACCCCTCTGCCGGCGACGTAACCAATGCCTCGACGCAGCCGCTCGCCACCTTCCACGACTCGAGCCTTCCGGCCCCGAGTTGGTGCCCCGAGGCCGCGGGAGCCGACGCCTGCTCGACGGTGAACCCGTTCGGGATCGACCCGACGCACTACGCCAAGATCTATCAGGGCAGCCTCAGCACCGTGGGCCAAGCGGAGACCACGTCGCCGTGGGGGACCCTCGACCAGGGCGGCAACGCCGTGGAGTGGACCGACACCGTCACCCCGCCCCCGTCGGGGCGAAGCGGTGGGCGGACCTGGAGACGCCTACACGGCGGCATCGCCAACGCCCCGGTCTACCAGCTCTGGCTCTCGGCGGTCGGCCTGCAGCCGCAGGACAACACGCTCTTCACAGCCACCTATCCGTGGCTGGGCATCCGCGTCGGAGTCCCTCGGCAACCTGAAATAGAGGCCGAAACATCGCCGCAGCCGCCGGTGCGGAGCCCCGCTCGGTAGTGTCGGACCGGTGCGCACGGCCGTCACCGAGTTGCTCGGCATCGAGCACCCGATCCTTCAGGCGCCCATGGCCAGCGTCGCCACTCCGGAGCTGGCGGCGGCGGTCTCCGAGGCCGGCGGTCTGGGCGCGCTCGGCTCCGCGATACTCGCTCCGGACGAGCTGCGACTAGAGGCCGCCGCCGTCCGCAAACGCACCGGCGGGCCCTTTCAGCTCAACTTCTTCTGCCACGAGCACCCGGAGTTCTCCGCCGCGGCGGGTGTAGCCGCTCGCGACCGGGTGGCCTCGCTCTTCGCGGAGCTGGGCGTAGGCGATCCTCCCGAGCCCTCCGTGCCCGCGATCGGGTTCGACGAGGCCCGCCTCGAAGCGCTGCTCGAGATCCGGCCGCCCGTGGTCAGCTTCATCTTCGGCCTGCCCGGCGCCGACGCTCTCGCCGCCTGCCGAGACGCGGGCATCCGCATCCTCGCCTCCGCCACGACCGTGGCCGAGGCAAGCGATCTGGAGCAGCGTGGTGTCGATGCGGTTGTCGCCCAGGGCGGCGAGGCAGGTGGCCATCGCGCGAGCTTTCTCGTCGAAGGAGACGACGGCCCCGTGGGAACGCTCGCGCTCGTGCCGCAGGTGGTGGACGCGGTCGGGGTTCCGGTCATCGCTGCCGGCGGGATCGCGGACGGGCGAGGCGTGGCCGCGGCGCTCGCGCTCGGGGCCGGCGCGGCTCAGATCGGAACTGGGTTCGTCCCCGCGGCCGAGAGCGCCGCTCCGGCGGCCTATCGCAAGGCCCTGGGGGCGACGCAGGCCGAGCGCACGACGATCACGCGCAACTTCAGCGGGCGCCCCGCCCGCGCGCTGCGCAACCGGATCACCGACGAGGTGCAAGCCCCGCTCCCGTACCCGGCACAGCTGTCGCTCACCGCGCCCCTTCGTGAGGTGTCCCCCGACACGTCGGCCATGTGGGCCGGCCAGGCCGCCGCGCTCGCGCGCGAGGAGCCGGCGCGAGCGATTGTCGAGCGGATCGCGGCCGAGGCCGAGCAGGTGCTCGCCCGGCTGTCGCGTTGAGCGGCCGGTGCCGGCCGCGCCAAAGCCTTCAGGTGCCGGTCCCAGCGCCGATTGACGGGGTATGGCCCCATCCCCGATGCTCCTGGCCCGCGAAGTGCCGCGGGCGGGGCGCCTTGCTGTGCTCGGCTGCGCGACGGCCATGCTGCTCGGTGTCGCGGTGCAGGCGGCACACGTGTTCGCCGGCTTTGGGGATGCCGCCTGGGCCCAGATCGGCAACCCGGTGGAGATCGCAACGGGGGCGGCGGCGTGTGCTCTCTGCGGCGCTCGCGCCTTGCTCGTGCAACGAGAGCGCGCGGCCTGGGCGGTGCTGGCGGTCGCGCTCTCCATGTACGTGGCCGGAGCTCTGGTCTGGGCGCTCTGGCTCGAGGAGCTGCAGCCTCCGCCCTTCCCATCGATCGCGGATGCGCTGTGGCTCGCGATCTATCCCGGTGGCTACGTGGCCATGGGGCTGCTGCTGCGCGGGCGCATGCGCCGCTTCCCGGTGAGCGTATGGCTGGACGGGCTGCTCGCGGGCTTCGTCGTCGCCGCGGTCGGCATCGCACTGATCCACGGAGTCGTCGCCGCGGGCCTCGAGGGCACGAGTGCGGCGGCCGTGGCCACGAATCTCGCCTACCCGCTGGGAGACGTCCTTCTGGTCGGCTTGGTGGTCGCCGCCTTCGCCCTCAGCGGGTGGCGCCCAGGGCGGGAGTGGCTGCTGCTCGGCGCCGGCTTCACGGCGTTCGCCGCCGCCGACATCGGCTACCTGAATCAGGTCTCGAGCGGAGAATTCGCCAATCAGGGCCTGACCAATCTCGGCTGGGCAGCCGGCCTTGGCTTGATCGGCCTCGCCGCGTGGCAGCCACCCCACCGGGGCGGCGCGAGCTTCGAGGGCTGGCCCATGTTCGCGGTGCCGCTTCTGTTCACGCTCACCGCAACCGGGCTGCTCGTCTTCGACCACTTCGCTTCGATCCCGACCGCCGCGGTTCTGCTGGCGGCGGCCACCCTGGTGCTCAGCGTCGTCCGCACCGGGCTCTCGTTTCGCGATGCTCGCCAGCTCGACTCGAGCCGCCTCGAGGCTCGTACCGACGACCTCACTGGCCTCTCCAACCGACGCCATTTCTTCCTGCGCCTCGACGCCGCCACCGCCGAGGGGGGCCGGCTCGGGGTGCTCGTGCTCGACCTCGACGACTTCAAGGAGCTAAACGACACGCTCGGCCACTACGCCGGCGACCTGCTGCTCGAGGAGGTGGCGCGCCGCCTGCCCCGTTGTGTCCGATCGCGTGGACGTGCTGGCCCGGCTCGGCGGCGACGAGTTCGCGGTACTGCTGACGGACGCCGACCGCCAGAGACGACCGAGGCCGCCGCCGCTCGAATCCGCTCGGCGATCGGCCGTCCGTACGAGCTCGAGGGCATCCAGCTCGCGCTCGGACGCAAGCGTCGGCATCGCGCTGTTTCCGGATAGCGCGACGAGACGCTCGAGGCGCTCGTTCAGCGCGCGGACGCGCGATGTACCAGGCCAAGGCCAACCGGACCGGCGTCGAGGTCTACGAGGACCAGGGCGACGCGCGCTCGCGCGAGCGGCTCGCGCTCAGCGGCGAGCTGCGACGAGCGATCGAGCCCGATGAGCTGTGCTCCACTACCAGCCGACTGTGATGCGCGCAACGGGCCAGGTCGGTCGGGGATCGAGGCGCTCGTGCGCTGGCAGCACCCAGTGCACGGCCTGCTCAGGCCCGGCGACTTCCTCGCCCTCGCCGAGCGCGCCGGGACCATGCGCGCGCTCACGCTGTGGGTGCTCGCAGGCGGTCGCGCAGTCGCGCGCGTGGCACGACGCGGACGTGCCGGTGCGACGTCAGCGTCAACCTCGTCGCCCAGCAACCTGCTCGATCAGGGCCTTCCCGACGACGTGTCCGAGATGCTGCGAGGCCGCGGCCTCCCCGCCGGGGCACTCATGCTGGAGGTCACCGAGGACACGATCTGGCCGACCCCACGCGCGGCGAAGGTCCTGCGCGACCTGGCCGAGCTCGGCGTCGGGCTCGCACTCGACGACTTCGGCACCGGCTACTCGTCGCTCGCCCACCTCGCCGGCTGCCGGTCGACGAGCTGAAGATCGACCGCTCGTTCGTGAGCACCATGACCGCGGACCACGACGACGCCGTCGATCGTGCGCTCGACGATCGACCTGGCGCGCGCCCTGCGCCTGCGCGTGGTGGCCGAGGGCGTGGAGGACCTGGCCACCTGGACGGCCCTCAACGAGCTGGGCTGCGACCTGATCCAGGGGTTCGGGATCAGCAGGCCGATCCCCGCCGGCGAAGCTACCGAGTGGCTGGTCCAGCGCTCGGACGCCAGGCATTCGCTGGCCTGAGCGCCGCGCACCCGACAACGGACCGTGCGATCCTCCCGCGCCATGGAGATCGTCCTTGCGCGTCACGGCGAGACCGAGTGGAGCCGCGACCTGAAGCACACGAGTCACACGGACCTCCCGATGACCGAGCACGGCCGCGAGGAGGCCGAGCGCCTGCGCCCGGCGTTCGCCGGCCGGACCTTCGAGAGCGTGCTCTCGAGCCCGATGCAGCGGGCGCTCGAGACCTGTCGCGCGGCCGGACTCGGAGACCAGGTCGAGACGACCGAGGACCTCCTCGAGTGGGACTACGGCGAGTACGAGGGAATCACCACCGCGGAGATCCGCCAAGAGCGCCCGGAGTGGTATCTATGGCGTGACGGCTGCCCGGGCGGGGAGACCGCGGCGGACGTCGGCCGGCGCGTGGACCGCGTGATCGCGCAGCTGCCGGCGCTCGGCAGCCCGCGCACCGCACAGGGAGGGGCGGGGCGCTTCTCGCAGGGCGGGCGCTTCGCGCACGGCGGCGATGCCGCCATCTTCGCCCACGGGCACCTGCTGCGGGTGCTGACAGCGCGCTGGCTGGGTCTGGGCCCCGAGTCCGGCGCCCTCTTCAAGCTCGATACCGGGACGATCTCGACGCTCGGCTACGAACGCGATACGCCGGTGATCACGGGCTGGAACTCGCCGGTTCGCGGTGCGGAACAAGAGCCCCGATGACCGCGACCAGCGGCACGAACAGCCCCACCAGTCCCACCAGCGTACGTCCCTTGCGAAAGCACACGATCGCGAACGCGACTCCTATGAGCTGAATCGGGATCGCCAGCCAGGCATTGCCGCGGTGCACGCCGGTCATGACGAGCACGGCGTCCCACACGTCGATCCAGAAGCGCAGGCCGAGCAGGGCGATCACCAGCAGGGCGACGGTGACCACCACCGCGTCGATCGATTCGCGTCCCTTTTCCTGCCAGTAGACGTCCTCGAGGTTTAGCCAGAGCGCGAACTCGTCCATGGTGAGGCCCATTCCGATGCCGAAGGCGAGCGCGACCAGCTCGAACCAGGGGTCCGGGATGCTCGTGGCGATCCCGACGTAGCCCATCGTGATCAGCAGCAGGATCCCCCAGAACATGTGGTGGATGTGCGTGCCGGTCTTGGTCTCGACGTTGCCCGGCCACCACGACACCTGAGCTCGGATCATGTGGGCGCTGATGCGGATGAATCCGAACGAGCAGACGAAGGCGAGCAGGATGAGGAAGTGGGCTTCCTTGCCCGGGACCTGGATGTCCTTGTCGTAGGCGGTCGCTGATGTCGTCCCAGAGCCGTTCCACCCGGGGCGATGGTGTCAGACTCGCGCCCCATCGAGGGGCTCGACTACAGCGACCTGTTGATCGCTCTGGCGGCCGCCACGGCGGCGCCGCTGCTGGTCGATCTGCTCCCGCTCCCTCGGGTTCCGCCGATCGTGACCGAGATCCTCGCGGGCATCCTGATCGGCCCGCAGGTGCTCGACTGGGTGACGGTCGACGCTCCGCTCGAGGTGTTCTCTCAGGTCGGGCCTCGTGTTCCTGTTCTTCCTGGCCGGGCTGGAGATCGCCTTCGATGCCGAGGACGACCGCCACCTCGGCACGGTGGGAGCGGCGTTCGCGCTCTCGCTCGGGCTCGCCCTGATGGTCGCCCTGGGCTTCGACGGCGACGGGGCTCGCCGATACTCCGCTGCTCGTGGCGATCGTCCTGGCCGCCACCTCGTTCGGGATCGTCGTGGCGGTGCTCAAGGACGCCGGCCAGACCACCACGCCCTTCGGCCAGCTCGTGATCGCCGGCGCCTCGCTCGCCGACTTCGCGACGGTGATCCTGCTGTCGCTGTTCTTCTCCTCCTCGGGCGCCGAGCTTCGAGACCACGCTGGTGCTGCTGCTCCTGTTCCTCGGGCTGGTCGCGGCGGTCGGGCTGGTCCTGGCCGGGCGCGCGGGCATCGGGCCGCGCTGCGCGCGGCGATCGTGCCGCATGCACCGCACGAGCGCGCAGATCAGCGTGCGGATCGCGTTCCTGCTGCTCGGCGGCGCTGGTCTACATGTCCGAGGAGTTCGGCCTGGAGGTCGTGCTGGGCGCCTTCCTGGCCGGGGCGATGGTCAGCCTGCTCGACCGCGAGCAGCGCGGTGCGCGAAGTCGGGCTGCAGGACAAGCTCGAGGGCATCGGCTTCGGCGTCTTCATCCCGATGTTCTTCGTGGTCAGCGGCGTGAGGCTCGACCTCGACGCGCTGTTCTCGTCCGCTCGGCACGCTCGTGCTCGTGCCGCTCACGGTGATCGCGCTGCTCGCTGATCCGCGGCCTCCCGGCGCTGATGTACCGCCGCTTCCTGACCCGCCGCAGGCTGCTCGCGGCGGGCCTGCTCCAGGCCACCTCGCTGTCGTTCGTCGTGGCCGCGACCCAGATCGGCGTCGAGCTGGGCAAGCTCGACAGCGGCGGCGGCGGCGGGCCTGGTGGCCGGCGGCGTGATCTCCGTGCTGGTGTTCCCGGCGCTGGCGCTGCGGCTGCTCGGGCCAGAGCGATCGAGCTTGAGCCGCCTAGCGACTCGAGCCAGGCCACCAGCGCCTCCAGGTCGGTGCCGACGAGCTCGCGGCGAGTCCCGTGCGGAAGGGCTCGCGCTCGGCCACGATGCCGTTGGCGGCGACGGTGTAGACGCGGCCTCGGGCTCGAGGTCGCCGCGAGCCGGCGACGAGCAGTCCGGGTCGCTCGGCCAAGACGCGCGAGCAGGTCGGCGCCGCGCATGCGAAAGCGCCAGACGGGGTGCTCGTAGGCGTGGACCTCGAAGGCGTCGGCGTAGGTGATCGGGCCGGCGCTCGAGTCGGCGCGCGTGTTGCCCGGGTTGAGGAAGGCCAGGTCGGCGCCCGCGAAGGCGCGCTGGGCGTCCACGGCGAGCCGGTCGACTCGCTCGTGGTCGAGGTAGCGCGCGCCCGCCCGACCACCCGGTCGCCCAGCGGGGCCACGGCGCGGGCGGCCTCGTCGACGAGCGCGGCCAGCTCCGGGTCCGGGCGACGCCGTCGTGGCGGGTGCGCCGCACCTGCGGCGGAGCCCGCGACGACGTCGCCGGTCGCACGGTCGACCGTGATCCGCACCCGGTCGAAGGCCACGCCGTAGGAGAAGGCCTCCACCACGAGCTTGCCGTCCACCTCGAGGTCGAGGGGCGAGTGGGTGTGGCCGGCCACCACCACGTCGACGGCGTCGTCCATCTCGCGTGTCTCGTCGACGATCTCGCCCTCGGCGGCGTCGCCCTCTGGAAGGCGCCGGCGTGGGCGAGCACCACGATCGCCTCCACGCCGCGGCGGCGCAGCTCCGGCACCCAGCGGTTGACCGAGTCGGAGAGGTCGAGCCAGCGGAACTCGCGCGCGAACTCCGAGAGCAGGAAGAAGGGCGTGTCCGCGGTCGTGACGCCGATGAAGCCGACCTTCACGCCGGCGCGCTCGACGATCTCGTAGGGCGGCAGGATCAGCTCGCCGCCGTCGCGCGTGACCGTGTTGGCCGCGACGTAGGGGTAGTCCGCGCGGCCGACCAGCCGCAGCGCCTCGCCGCCGCCCTCGTCGAACTCGTGGTTGCCGAGCGTGCCCGACGTCGAAGCCCATGCAGGTTGGTCGGCCTCGATCGTGGGCTCGTCCGCGAAGCGGCTCGAGATGAAGCGGCGAGGCGCCGACCATGTCGCCCGCGTGGACGCGGATGGTGCGCTCGGGGTGCGAGCGTCGCGGCGCGGTCGAGCCAGGCGCCGAGCCACGCCACGCCACCGAGGCCGGGCTGCGGCGGCTCGAGGTGCCCGTGGAAGTCGTTCACGCCGAGCAGCTGAAGCTCGACGGTCGGCCCGCGGGGGTGGCCGGACGCTCGGAGCGGGCTCGTCGGCCCCGGCGCTCAGGCCGAGCAGCGCGACGAGCAAGGCGGCCACGAAGGCGGCCGCGCCCGGGAGCAGGTGGCGGCGGTCTGCAAGTCGCATGACCGCACCGTATTGCCCATTTGCAGGGGTTTTGTCGCCAGGCTGTGAAGAACGTGCGCTACAGGCGCATCGCCGTATGAATCGTGCGCAGCAGCTCCTCGGGGGAGCAGCCCTTTACCAGGAAGCTCCTCGCGCCGGCACGCAGCATGTCGAGCTCGGCTTCCTGGGTGTCCGAGGCCGTGAGGCCAACGATCCGCGTGTCCGGGCTGCACTGCCCGATGTCGCGGGCCGCCTGCGGCCCGCCGCCACCCGGCATTACCCAGTCGAGCACGGCCACGTCGGGACGATGCTCGGCGGCAAGCTCGATTGCACCGGCCGCGTCCGCGGCAGAGCCAATCAGCTCGAGCTCCTCGTCTCTGTCGACGATCGCCTCGATCAGAGTGCGGGCGAGCTGATCGTCGTCCGCGATTATCACTTTCACACTCATACTCTTACCTCCTCCAGCTTCGCTTGGAGCGTATCGCGGGCTTCCGCGAAAGCCATTTCGATTAGTTCCGTCTGTTCCGCCGCTCGCTCGAGCGAGCCGTTTTTCGCCTGCTGCTCGAGGTCGCGGCAGAGCGCCGCCATCCGTCCGGCGGCAAGGGTCCGGGCGCTGCCGGTAAGGGCGTGCGCCGTCTTTCGGGTTTCCACCGGGTCGCCGGACTCGACCGCGGCGCGCAGCGCCTCCAGGCGCCCCGGCGTGTGGGTCTTGAAAAGCTCGACGAGCTGAGGCAGGACGTCCGAATCACCAAGCTCGGCCTTGAGGCGTTCGAACGCCTCGACGTCGACCGCGGCCGTGTCGTCGCTCATCGAGTCGGGGCCTGCCGCCGCCGGGCGCTGCACGGCGGCTCGCGGTGCCGGCGCGAGCGTGGGCACTGGCGGATCAAGCGGAACCCAACGCGTGAGCGCGGCCTCAAAGTCCGTGCTGTCGATCGGCTTGGCGAGGTAGTCGTCCATGCCGGCGGCGAGGCACGCTCGCGGTCGGCCCGCTCATCGCGTGCGCGGTCAGCGCCACGATCGGGATCGTGCCGCCCGTCGTCCTGCTCGGCGCTCGGATCGCTCGTGTTGCGGCATAACCGTCCAGCACGGGCATCTGGCAGTCCATCAGCACCAGCTCGTACTCGCCGTCCGACACCGCGTCGACGGCGTCGCGCCGTTGCCGCCACGTCGACTCGATAGCCGAGCTTCTCCAGGAGGCGCACGGCGAGCAACTGGTTGACCTCGTTGTCCTCGGCCACGAGCACCAGCGCGGCGTGGGCCGCGGCCGCGCGGGCGCGGGGGCATGACGTCGTCCGCGGCCGCCGACGGGTACAGGCCGCGCCGGACGCCTGAGGACCATCGCGCGTCGGTGAGGGTCGCGCGGCGCACGGGCTTAGGAGGTAGTCGTCGAATCCGACTCGCCACGCGACGACGCGGTCGTCGGCTGCCGGAGCGGTGATGAGTACCAGATGGGTGGCTCGCAGCGCGGGCTCGCCCAGATGTCGCGCCGAGCTCGCGCCGGTGAGGCCGGGCATTTGGTGTCGGCGACTACGCTGTCGAAGGGCTCACCGCTCTGCGCGGCCTCCGCATGAGGCCAGGCCTCGTGCGCGTCGCTCGGCGAGCGTCCATGCATGCCCCAGCTCTGGCCAAGGAGCACCCGGCGGTTCGTCGGGTTGTCGTCGACGACAGCCCGCGTACCCCGTGCAGGTCGGCGCGCGGCTGGAAGGCCTCGAGCTCGGCGGGATCGAGCCCGAGCGCGTCGAACCGGAATCGTCGTGGAAGACCGAGCCCCCTCCGGCTCGACGGGGCGCCGATCTCACCGCCCATGAGCTCACGAGCTGGCGGACGATCGACAGACCGAGACCCGTGCCACCATACTTGCGCGTGGTCGAAGCATCGACCTGGTGAACGAGTCGAAGAGCGCGCGAGTGCGTTGGCGGGATCCCGATGCCGGTGTCGCGGACGTCGCAAGCGCACGAGCACGCGCTCCTCGGTATCGTCCATGTGCGCACGCGCATCGCTCAGACCTCGCCCTCTGGGTGAACTTGACCGCGTTGCCGACACGAGGTTGTAGAGCATCTGCCGCACGCGACCGCGTCACCGCGCACGAGGTCGGGCAGGCTCGGGTCGAGCAGCGGAATCACCTCGCAGGCCGCTTGGCATGCGCCTGAATCGCGGAGCAGAGGCCCGACGTCTTCGAAGGTGTCGCGCAGGTCGAGAATCCGTCGGGTTTCGAGGTCGAGCTTGCCCGCCTCGATCTTCGAGAAGTCGAGAATGTCGTTGATGAGTGAGCAGAGCGTCGCGCTCGACGAGCGCACAGTCTGCGCGTAGTCGCGCTGCTCGGGTCGAGAGACGGTCTCGAGCAGCAGCTCCGTCATCCCGATCACGCCATTCATCGGCGTGCGGATCTCATGACTCATGTTGGCGAGGAACTCGGACTTCATCCGCGTGGCCGCCAGGGCATGGTCGCGGGCTCTGGCGAGCTCGACCTCGGAGCGCTTGCGGTCGGTGATGTTGGTTGAGATATCGCAGATTCCGTAGGGCTCGCCGGTGGAGTCGAGCAGCGGGAACTTGAGCGTCAGGAAGGTTTCGAGAACGCCCGCTACCGACAGCTCGCTCTCGCTTTCCACCGCTTCGCGGGTGTCCACTACCTGGCGGTCGGTGGCGTGCGCTGACGCTCCGAGGCCGTCGGGCAGCACATCGATCGCCGTGCGGCCGAGAAGATCGGGGCCGGACAGGTCATACAGACGCGAGAACGCGTCGTTGGCCACCAGGAACCGGCCCTCGAGGTCCTTGACGTAGATCGCCGCAGAGGCATTGTCGAGGATCGCCTGAAGCAGGTCGCGGCTCGCCGCCAGGGCGTGCTCGCTGCGCCGCCGTTGCACGAAGAGCCCCACCTCCGTGCCAATCGCCTCGAGCGTCTCGATCAGCTCCATGGGCGTCTGGTGCTCGTCGAGGCCGAAGAACTCGATCACGCCGAGCGAGTGGTCGTCGCTCACGATCGGGACCATGACCGCGGTCTGCAGGGCCAGTTCTTCGATCAGGTCGCGGCGCTTCCAGCGCGGATCCTCCTTGGGACTGGCGATCCACTCGGCCTGGCGGCTCTGCCATACGTTCCCCAGAAGCCCGGCGCCCGGCTCAAAGACGAAGTCTCCGTACAGCTCCTCGAAGCGGGTCGCCAGAGCGGCTGAGGGGGCCCAGGCGGCCGCGAACGTCAGCACGTTGTTCACCTCGTCTTCGAGCCAGACCGCGCCCACATGCCCGTCGAGGCCCTGGCACGATTCGCGCAACATCGCCGGCAGCGCCTCCGCGACCGTGAGCGGACGCGAGAGCTCGCGGGTCACGCGATACTTCGCGGCCAGCATGCGCCCCGCGGCGCGCTGTGCGGTGACGTCGCGCATGATCCCGGTGAAGAAGACGCCGTCTGAGTCGGCCCACGAGCTCAGCGACAGCTCGAGCGGAAACTCGAGGCCGGCGCGGGTGAGGCCGGACAGCTCGACCGTCCTGCCGACGACGTTGCCCGAGCCCGACAGCAGGTAACGGCGCACGCCCTCCCGGTGGGCGTCTCGCAAGCGCTCGGGGATGAGCTCCGTCAGCGACCTGCCAACGAGCTGGTCAGGGGCCCATCCAAAGACGCGCTCGGTTGCCTCGTTTGCAAAGACGACCTGGCCGTCCGAGTCGGTGGAGACGATCGCCTCCACGGCGCTCTCGGCGAGCGCCCGGTAGCGGGCTTCCGACGTCTGTAGCGCCGCCGCGGTGCGCAGGCGCACGGCGTCGGCCAAATCGAGCGACTGGGCGAAGGTGTAGACCAGGGGCACGGACGAGGCCGATCAGTCCCACCAGGAACAACCAGGTCCCGGTGCGAGTTGAGAGGAGCCCGAGCTCCTGACCCCCGAGGTGAACCAGTCCGAGCAGGATCGGCGCCAGAATGATCACCGGGACAAGGCGCCGGGCGAGGGCGCCGCCCGCGCCCGCGGTCACGAACAGCCGCACCGGTTTGCGCCCGGGACGCGAGGCGAGCAAACCCCCGCCGAGAACCACGAAGCCGAGTGCCGCGGGAACCGACATCGAGTTCCAGGTCCCAGGCGCGTAGAGACTGCCGGTCCCGCTGACGTAGCCGACCAGGGCCCCAACACCCATCGTTGCGACGGCGAAAGCCGAGCACGGAGGCCGGCCGGAACTTGCCCCAGCGGGCGTCGATCAGCCAGATCGCGGCAGCGAACAGCATGCACGCCACCGTGGTGTTCGCACCCATGCGGTTGGGGAAGGAGGTGTCGAGCGCACCGCTTCGCTCGGCGAAGAGCAACTCGTCGATTCCCAGGTCGTATCCGGAGAGATACTGCGTGAAGACGGCGAAGGCGAGGAGGCCGGCCGCGCCGGCCGCCACGCGGGCGGCGCGCACCTGACGACGGGACGCGTGCGCGTCGATCACCAGCAACAGCGCGGTGCTCAAGAGCAGAAAGCAGATCGCGCCGTTGGCCTTCACGGTGACCAGGCCGGGGAAGACGCTCTTGAGCGGGTCGGCGCCAAGGGTCCAGCCCAACAGCACGACCGCGCCGAGCAGCATGCCAAAGAGAGCGGCCACGCGGGCAGCCGCTTGGAAGCGTGAGATCAGTCGGGAATTGGGCAGCAAGAGCGTCCTCGCCCGCGTTATCGGCCCGGGCGGGCCGGTCCTGAGCGGGCGCTCGGCGCTGATAACGATTCTCAGTACGCTGCTCTACAGGTATGCGCAGATTGGCTTTCCCAGCGGTGCTTCTCCTACTGCTCGGGGGCTGCGGATCGCAGTCCGCCGGCGGGGGGAGGGCGGGGTCGGTGTGGTCGCCACGACCACGCACGTCGCCGATCTCGTTGGCGAGGTCGGGGGGCCGCGCGTGGACCTCCACGCGATCCTCCAGCCCGACGCCGATCCCCACGGCTACGAGCCCCGTCCCAGCGACGCCGCGGCCATCGCGAAGTCGAGCTGTCGTGTTTCGCTCGGGCGGAGACGTGGACGACTGGCTGGGCGATCTGGTCGAGAGCAGCGGCGCCGATACGGAGCCCGTGGACCTGATCGAGTTCACTCGCCCGGGCGCCGATCCGCATTGGTGGCAGGACCCGCGCCGCGCAATCCTCGCCGTCGAGGCCATCCGCGCGAGCCTGACCGCCGCCGACCCGGCGGGTCGCGCGGGCTATGCACGCCGCGCCAGGGCCTACACGGCCAAGCTGCGCCGCCTCGACCGCGAGATAGCGCGCTGCATGGCCCGCATCCCCGCCGGTCAGCGCAAGCTCGTGACCACCCACGACTCGCTGGGCTACCTGGCGGCCCGCTATGACATCGAGGTGATCGGCTCGGTGATCCCGTCGCTCTCCACCCAGGCCCAGCCGTCGGCCAAGGAGGTCGACGAGCTCGTCGGCCAGATTGAGGACGAGGGCGTGAACGCCGTCTTTCCGGAAGCGGCCGTGTCTCGAGGATCTGGAGCAGGCGATCGCCCGCGAGGCCGGCGCCGAGGTCGGCGGCGAGCTCTGGACCGACAGCCTGGGCGGAAGCGGCTCGGGCGCCGAGACGTACCTCGACGCGATGCGCGCGAACGCGCGGACGCTCGCGCAGGGTATGTCGCGCGGGCGCGTGAGCTGCGTCGCTAACGGCCGGCTCAGACGGAGGCGGGGGCCTCGGCCTTCCGCGCCTCGGCGTCGATGCGTTTGAAGTACTCCTCGCCCTCGACGCTGATGTGTGGCATGCGGCGCTCGAGCGGGCCCGGGAACCACCAGGCGGCCTTGCCAAAGAGGGTCATGACAGCCGGGACGAGCAGGCAGCGCACGATCGTGGCGTCGATCGCGATCGCCACCGCCAGCCCGACTCCGAACTGCTTGACGATCGCGTCGCCGCTGAGGATGAAGCTCGAGAAGACGCACACCATGATCAGCGCGGCCGAGGTGATCACCCGGCCGGTGTTCGCCAGCCCGTCGATCACCGCCTTGCGGGCGTCGCCCGAGCTCTTCCAGTGCTCCTGGATCTGAGTCAGCAGGAACACCTCGTAGTCCATCGAGAGGCCGAACAGGATCGCGAACATCAGCAGTGGCACGTAGCTCGCGATCGGCGTGGGGCCATCGAGTCCGATCAGCGAGGCGCCGTGGCCCTCTTGGAAGACGAAGGTGACGACGCCCGTAGGCCGCGGCCACCGAGATCAGGTTCGCGAGCGCTGCCTTCAGCGGAACGAGGATCGACCGGAACGCCAGGATCAGCACGAGGAAGCTGAGCCCGACGACGATCAGGATCATCGACGGGAGCTTGTCGCTGATGCGCGAGGCGAGGTCGATGGAGCCGGCGGTTTGGCCGCCGACGTAGGCGGTCACGTTGTCGTCCTTCGTCGCCTTGGGGATCGTGTCGTTTCGCAGCGTGTTGACGAGGTCCTCGGTCTCGCTCGACGACGGCGCGGTGGTCGCCGTGGCCGTGATCACGGCGGCCGTTCCCTTCTTGTCGAGCACCGGCGGAGAGACGGTCTTGATGCCGTCGGTCTTCTTGATCGCGTTGGTCAGCTTCGTGAGCCGCGGGTCGGTGGCCGGGTTCTCGGCCGCCTTCTTCTGCTTGTCGAGCTATCGCGTGAGCGCCCCGCGCGCCGCGGTCGTCTCCGCGCTCAACGAGCTCGGCTGCAGCGTCACCGCGCAGGAAATCTCGGAGTGCCTGCGCGAGCGCGGCGAGGGCGTCGGCGTCGGCGTCGCGAGCATCTACCGCGCCCTCCAGCTGCTCGACGACATGCGGCTCGTGCGCCGCGTCGACGTTGGCGAGCCCGTGGCGCGCTACGAGCCGGTCTATCCGAACGGCGAGCATCACCACCACCTGGTCTGCGACCGCTGCGGCCAGACGAAGGCGTTCGAGGACCGGAGCTCGAGCGGGTGATCGAGCGGCTCGCCGGGCGAGTCGAGTATTCGGTCGGCGCGCACGACGTGACGCTCAGGGGCACCTGCCCCAGCTGCCGCGACTCGGCCTGACAGCTCGCGCCAGATAGCGCCCCAGCCTTGCGCGCCCCGTCGGCCAGGCATACCCTTGGCACGCGTCGCTCTCCCCTGATTGGGGCAAGGAGATCCGAATGACTGGCCTTCTCTATGGACTCGGTCGCGCGTGCGCGCGCTGGCACTTCGTGGTGCTCGGCCTCTGGCTGGTGCTCGTCGTCGCTCTGGTGATTGCCGCCCAGGGCGCCGGCTCGCAGACCACCAACAACGTGACCCTGCCGGGGACCGGGAGCCAGAGCGCCACCGACCTCCTGAGCGGCCGTTTCCCGAGCCAGGCCTACGGAACGAACCCGCTCGTGGTGGCCACCGACAGCGGCAAGCTGACCGACTCGAAGTACTCGAAGGCCATCAAGCAGTCGGTGAGCGCCCTGAAGAAGACGCCGCACGTGACCGCGGCCGTAAGCCCCCTGAGCGACGCCGGAAAGAACGCGCTCAGCAAGAACAAGCAAGATCGGCTACATATCGGTCGCGCTCGACGTCGGCCAGGGGAGCATCACCGAGGACGAGGGCAACGCGGTGCTCGACGCCGCCGATCCGGCGAAGAAGGCGGGCTTGCAGGTGGCCATCGGCGGCTACGTCGGCCAGGAGCTCTCCAAGCCGGACACCGGGGCCAGCGACAAGATCGGGATTGCCGCCGCGATGGTGATCCTGCTGCTCGTGTTCGGCTCCGCCGTGGCGGCGGGGCTGCCGATCCTCACCGCCGTGCTCGGCCTGTTGTGCGGCCTGAGCGTCGTGACGCTCCTCAGCCACATCGCCGACATCCCCACGACCGCGCCCACGCTGGCGACCATGATCGGACTAGCGGTCGGGATCGACTACTCGCTGTTCATCGTGACCAAGCACCGCGCACAGGTCGCCGAGGGCATGGAGGTCCACGAGTCGATTGCGCGTGCGCTCGCGACCGCGGGCGGCGCGGTCCTGTTCGCGGGCGGCACTGTTGCGATCTCGCTGCTGGCGCTCGTGGTCGCCGGGATCCCGCTGGTCACGACCCTGGGCTACACGTCGGCGATCGCGGTGGCCTTCGCCATCCTTGGCGCGCTCACCCTGCTGCCGGCCCTGTTCGCGCTGCTCGGAACGCACGTCTCGGCGCTCAAGCTGCCGTTCCGCAAGGCTCGCGCCGACGAGGTGCAGTCCCCACTGTGGACGAGGCTGGCCACGGGGATCGCCAATCACCGCTGGCCGGTGATCGTCGGCTGTGCTGGCGATCCTGCTCGCGCTCTCGATACCCACGCTGTCGATGCACCTGGGCCAGGAGGACGTGGGGGCAGAGCCGACCGACACGACCGCTCGCCAGGCCTACGACCTGATCGGCGAAGGGCTTCGGGGAGGGCACCAACGGGCCGTTCCTGATCTCCACCCAGCTCAGCAAGCCCGCGAAGCCGAACCAGAAGAACCTCAACACGATCAGTCAGAACGAGAAGCAGCTGCAGCAGCAGCAGCAGCAGATCGAGCAGCAGGCGCTGCTCGAGGGCGCGACCCAGCAGCAGGCGCGAGCAGGAGGCAAAGCAGCAGACGCAGAAGCAGTCCAACGAGCTCGCCAACAAGAAGAAGAAGGCCGAGCAGCCGGCGACCGACCCGCGCCTCCAGACGCTGCGCAAGGACCTCCAGAAGACCAAGGGCGTCGATTCCGTGACGCAGCCGCTGGTCAACAAGCAGGGAACCGCGGCCGTCTACACGCTCATTGCCACGACCGCGCCGTCCGACATCGCCACCGAGGACCTGGTCTCGCGCCTGAGGGACACCACCATCCCGGAGGCGACCAAGGGCCAGGACATGACGGCCTTCGTGGGTGGCACCACAGCCGCGTATGTGGATCTCGCCGAGAAGATCACCAGCAAGCTCCCGCTGGTCATCCTGGTGGTCGCGGCGCTCAGCTTCCTGGTGCTGCTGGTGGGATTCCGCTCCCTGCTGATCCCCGCTCAGGCAGCCGTGATGAACCTCGTCTCGGTCGGAGCGGCCTACGGGGTGCTCACGCTCGTCTTCCAGGAGGGATTTGCCTCGAGCCTGATCGGACTCGACGGCTCGATACCCGTGGTGAGCTTCGTGCCGTTGATCATGTTCGCGATCCTGTTCGGCCTCTCGACCGACTACCAGGTCTTCCTGCTGACCCAGATCCAGGAGCACTTCAAGGAGGGCAAGGGCGCTCGCGCGACCGTGATCGAGGGGCTCGGCTACTCGGGACGCATCATCGGGGCGGCGGCGGCCGTCATGTTCTGTGTGTTCGGCAGCTTCGTCCTGAACGGCGACCCGACGATCAAGCAATTCGGCCTCGGTCTGGCAACGGCGGTCGTAATCGACGCGGTAGTGGTGTGCCTGTTCGTGCCCGCGTTGATCACGGTCGCCGGCAGGAGGACGATCTGGCTGCCCCACTGGCTCGACCGGATCCTCCCCCACATCAGCATCGAGGGTGGGGACTACTTCGACGACAAGCCGGCGCCCGCTCCGGCACCCAGGCCGGAACCTGCGGCACGCGCCTAGATCGCAGGCCGGCAGCTGACCGCGCCGCCGCTCATCCCCTCGACGAGCGCCGCGGTGTTCGACGCCGTCGCGTCGACGTAGGTCTCGGCACCGCTGCCCTCGCCGCCGAGCGTGTCGGCCCAGAGCGGATCTCCCACCTGCGCGCCCGCCTCTCGCGCGAGCGCCTGCTCGAGCCGCTCGCTCGTCTCGGCCTCGGGGAAGACCGCCTCCACCCCCTCGTCGCGCACTTGGTCGACGAGGTCCGCGATGTCGCCGGCCGAGGGCTGGGCCTGGGTCGAGAGCGAGGGAATGACCGAGCCGACCACGTCGATGCCGTAGCGGCGGGCGAAGTAGCCGAGCGAGTCGTGCGTCGTCACGAGCTTGCGCTTCGCGGCCGGCACCTTCGCGACGCAGGCGGCGATCTCCCGATCGAGCCGGCGCAACTACCCGCCGCCGGGGCGGTCAGGCAAGCATTCAGGCCCCGGCCGCTCGGCAGGCGGGGCACTCGCCGCGCAGCGTCACGTCGTGTGCGTCGACCGCGTAGTCGACGCGCTCGGAGAGGCTCGCGATCGCTCGCTCCAGGTCGCGGTCCTCGAATGCCGTCACGTCGCCGCACGACTGGCACACGAGGTGGTGGTGGTGCTCGCCGCTCGGGTCGATTGGCTCGTAGCGCGCGACGCCCTCGGCCATGTCGACCCGCCGCGCGAGTCTCAGGTTGTGCAGCAGGTCGAGCGTGCGGTAGATCGACGCTACGCCGACGTCGTTGCCGCGCTCGCGCAGGTTGTCGGCGATCTCCTTCGCGGTCACGCTGCAGCCGAGGTCCGCGAGGCACTCGACGACCGCCGAGCGGGGTGCGCTCACGCGATAGCCGTCGCGCTCGAGCGTGGCCCGCGCGTGTCCGACCCAGTCCATGACGCCAAGGATAGGTGGCCTCGCCGAGGCCTGCCTTTAAGCTCTCCGTCGGTATCAAGCCCATCCGATTTGGTGCCGATGGGAACGAAGTTCCCCCCGTGACATATCTGCTTGCAGCCGTTGCCTTCGTCTGCGCCCTCCAGAGCGCCGCGCTGCTGTGGATCGTCCGCTCGCGCCGCGCCGAGCGTCTCAGAGCCGAGGAGCGCGTCCGCCTCGAACGCCAGACCGACCTCCTCCAGGAGAAGTTCGAGCGCGCGAGCCGGCTCGAGTCGATCGACCAGCTGGCCGGCGGCGTCGCGCACGACTTCAACAACCAGCTCGCCGTGATCGTCAACTACGCGAGCCTGATCCTCCACGACCTGCCCGAGCGCGACATTCATCGCGAGGACGTGGCCGAGATCCGACGGGCGGCCGAGCGGGCGCGCGACCTGGTCGACCGGCTGCTGGTCTTCAGCAGGCGCAACGACGCCGTGCCAGAGGCGGTCGAGGTCGCAACGGCGCTCGACTCCGCCGGGCAGGCTGCTGCGCCGGGCGGTCGGTGCGGCACATCGAGCTAGACATCCGGATGGAGAGCGACCTCCCGGCCGTGACTCTGGGCACTGGTGCAGCTCGAGCAGGTGCTCGTCAACCTGGCCCTGAACGCGCGCGACGCGATGCCGCTGGGCGGCCGCCTCGAGATCGTCGCCGAGAGCGGCACGCGAGCCGAGGGCGGCCCGTGCGTCCGGCTGACCGTGCAGGACGACGGCGCCGGCATGCCGGCCGCCGCGGCTGCGGCGAGTGCCTTCGATCCTTTCTTCACCACCAAGTCCGCGGACCACGGCCCGGGTCTCGGCCTGGCGACGATCCATGGGATCGTCACGCGCGCCGGCGGCGCGGTGGCACTCGAGTCCGCGCCCGGCCAGGGCACGACCGTGACGGTCGAGTTGCCGGTCGCCCAGGGGCGGCCGCCGGCGCTACGCGTGGTCCCTCAGCTCGCGGCTGCGGAGTAGCGCTCCGCCACCTTCGACCAGTCGACCGTGTTCCACCACGCGTCGATGTAGTCGGGCCGCTTGTTCTGGTACTTCAGGTAGTAGGCGTGCTCCCAGACATCGACGCCGAGCAGCGGCGTCTTTGAGTCGGTGATCGGGTTGTCCTGGTTGGGGGTCGAGACCACAGCCAGGCCGGAGCCGTCGTGCACGAGCCACGCCCAGCCCGAGCCGAACTGGCCCACGCCGGCCTCCTTGAGCTTGGTCTTGAAATCGTCGAAGGAGCCGAACGCGTCGTTGATGGCGTCGGCCAGGTCGCCATCGGGCTCGCCGCCGCCGTCGGGCGACATGGACTCCCAGAAGAGGTTGTGGTTCAGGTGGCCTCCGCCGTTGTTGCGAACCGGCCCGCGCTTGTCGTCGGGTACCTGTGAGAGGTTCGCGACTGACGTCCTCGATCGGCTTGTCCGCGAAGTCGGTGCCCTCGAGCGCGGCGTTGACCTTGTCCACGTAGGCCTGGTGGTGCTTGTCGTGGTGCACGCGCATGGTGGCCTCGTCGATGTGGGGCTCGAGCGCGGCGTAGTCGTAGGGCAGGGGCGGTACCTCGTACGGCATCTGTCGGTCCTTTCGGTCGTCTTGGCCACCCACTCTATTCTCGGCGCCCTCGATGCTCCTGCTGTCCTGGAACCTGGCCGGGAGACAGAAGCGACTGCACGAGCAGGCGGATGTCGTGTTGGCTCTCGGAGCCGACGTGATCTGCCTGCAGGAGATCACGCCGGTGACCGCGTCGGCGTGGATCGAGCGGCTGGATTCCGAGGGCTACCGCGTCGAGGTGGCGGACATGCCGCGCGCGCGAGAGAGCTCGCGCCCGCTCGCGGTCCTGATCGCCGCGCGCGAGGCGTTCGCCCTCGTCGACGTGGCCGACGTGCCGTGGCCGGAGCGGGTGCTCTCCGCGCGCCTCGAGTCGGGCGCCGAGGTGGTGAACGTCCACTCGCCGGTCAGCCCGAAGCCCGGCCTCGCGAAGGTGCGAACGCACGAGGCGGTCTTCCGTCACCTCGCCGCGCCCGCCGCCCACCCGCGCCTGCTCTGCGGCGATCTCAACACTCCCCGGCGCGAGCACCCCGACGGAGGGGTCTGGACCTTCGCTCGCGACCGCACCGGAAGAGCTGCGCCCCGACCGCGGCGAGCGCTGGGACGCCGCCGAGTCGGCCCTGATCCGCGGCTTGGAGCCGCACGGCTTTCGCGACGCGTTCCGCGAGGTCAACGGCTTCGCGTCGAAGGAGCCCTCGTGGGAGTGGCCGCGCCACGGCGGCGGCTACCGCCTGGACCACCTGATCGTCTCGGAGCAGATAGGTGTCGAGGACTGCCGCTACGCGCACGAGTGGCGCCGCGACCTGCGGCTGAGCGACCACTCGCCGCTTGCGGCCCAGCTGTCGGTGCCGCGCTAGGCTTGGGTCGCCACGCGGCTGTGGCGGAATGGCAGACGCGCCGTCTTCAGGTGGCGGTGAGCTAACGCTCGTGGAGGTTCGACTCCTCTCAGCCGCATGGGCGTCCGTTGCGGGCGCCTGTCGGGTTTGCAGGGCGCCGACCAACGGCGGCTATCAGGGTACGGCGGGGTATCAGGCGGTGGGGCAGGTTCCAGCGGCTCAGGCGGCCTGAGCGGTTTCCGCATCCGTGCGCGCGGCGCCGAGCAGCCGGCTGCTGTAGAGGCAGCCGATCAGGATCTCGGTGACCTGCGGGTCGAACTGGCTGCCGGCGTGGGTGGCCAGCTCGCGGATGGCCTGCGGATGTGTGATCGCCTTGCGATAGGGGCGGTCGGAGATCATCGCGTGGTAGGCGTCGCAGGCGAGGATGATCCTGGCGCCGACCGGGATATCCTCGCCTGCGAGCCGGTCCGGGTACCCCTGCCCGTCCCAGCGTTCGTGCTCGTGGCGAACGATGCGGGCGACGCTTCCGAGGCCCGGTATCGCTCGCAGGATTCGCTCCCCGATGACAGGGTGCTCGCGCATCACCTTCCATTCGCGCTCGTCGAGCTCGGCGCGCTTGTGGAGGATCTCGTCGGGGATGGCCACCTTGCCGATGTCGTGCAGGAGCGCCGCCGCCTTGATGCGCTCGGCCTCGCGTTCGCTGATCCCGAGCCCGCGCGCGACCTGCGCGGCCAGCTCGACGACCGAGTGCGAGTGCTCGCCCGTGTAGCGGTCGCGCTCCGAAAGCGCCTCCGCAAGCCCGGCGACCGCATCCGAGACCGGTTCGCCTCCCGTCGCCCGGTCGGGGAGGGCCTCGCCGGCTTCGGCGATGCGCCCTCCACCCGAGGCCCGGGCGCGCTGCATCGCTTCCACGGCTGTGAGCGTGAGCGCCTCGGCGCTCAGCGGCCGGACCCACTCGGCGATCCCGACCGAGACGGGCACGCACTCGACCGGGCCGACGCGGGCGGCCTCCAGCTCGAGCAGCATGCGCTCGAAGGCGAGGTGGGCGGCGCGCGCCCCGGTCTCCGGAAGGATCACGAAAAACTCGTCCGCGCTGGTCCGGCTGACGACGTCGTTCACCCGCGTCGCCTCCTCCAGGATGCCGCCGACCGTGCAAAGCAGATCGTCGGCCACCTCGCGCCCGTGGCTTGCGTTGATCTGATGGAAGCCGTCGACGTCGACGACACCCACCGACAATGGCCGGCCGTGCCGGCGCGCACGCTCGACCTCGGCCTGGAGGCGCCGCTCGAAGGCCTCCTCGCTCGGGAGCCCTGTGAGCGTGTCGCGCTCGGCTCTGCCCGGCCAGCTCGGCTTCGACCTCGGCGAGTCGCCGGTGGGCCGCCGCCAGTTGCTGCTCGAGCTCTTCGACCTGACGCTTGGGCCTCACAGACGAGAGTTCTCGGCCGCGCCCCGATTTGCCTCAAATCGGGGACATGTCCGGTGGACTACTTGCCCCGTTGCAGCGGCGTGCCGAACACGTAGTCCCAGAACGGCGCGCTGACGCCGAAACCGCGCGTGTCGTCCTGGAAGTGGTGGCGCATGTGGAGCTCGCGAAGCAGCCTCCCGAGCTTCCCCTTGGGGCGGTGGTGATGCACGTAGTAGTGCGTCATGTCGTAGATCAGGTAGCCAAGGAGGAACCCCGATGCGAAGACGTTCGCCGAGGCGGTGTCCATGACCAGCGCGAACAGCCCGTAGAAAGCGGCCGCGAGCGGCACGCTGACCGAGGGCGGCATCACGAGCCGCATCGGATCGTTGGGGTGGTCGTGGTGGACGCCGTGGATGATCCAGTGCAGCCGAGCGCCCGGACCCTCCTCGGGCTCGAAGTGGAAAACGAGCCGGTGGAGCCAGTACTCGGTCAGCGTCCAGAAGAGCCAGCCGGCGAGCAGCAGCCCGAGCGTCCCGGCGGTGGTCAGCTCGCGGGCGCCCACGACGAAGAGAACGCCGATCGCGGGGACGAAGATCACCGGCGGAACCATCGGGTGGATGCGCGACAGGCGATCCAGCAGATCCGAATCGAACATCCGCGGTGAGGCCTTCAGGACATCTGTGCGGTGAGCGTCCAAGCTACTCGAATTTAGCGCACCGCCGACGTCGGCGAAAGCGCCCCGAGGCGTTCTCAGCCACGCTGCCAGAGACCGCCCCACGACGCCACCAGATACTCGAGCCCGAAGGCGGCGGTCACGCCGTAAACGACCACCTCCACCGGGCTCGCCGCGGCACCAAAGATGCGCCCGAGCAGGTAACAGGTGACGAGGGCGACGAAGAGAAGCCTGCCCGTGTTCTCCATCTCGAGTTGAGTGTCGGCCGATCTTGCCTCCGGCCGGTTATCGCGCGGTGAAGGGGGAGTGAACGTGTCGTTACCGGACCACGGGTGCAAGGCTCGCAGGCACCGAGTTTGGACCAAGGGTGGTGGCTTTTCGCGAGAAGTGGGTAATGGTCATGCGTGGCCGAGACAGGGGGGCTAGGTTGACGTTCTTGGGGCGAGGTCCGCAGCGGAGGCGCAGGATTCCACTCGTGCTGGCGGTCCTTGCCGTCGCCGCCATGCACGGCGACGTCGTCGTAGCTCAAGTCGGCCCGTTGCCCACGCCCGCCCTCCCGCCCGTTCCCGCGCCCGTCCCCGACGTCCAGGTTCCGAGCGTCCCGGTCCCGAAGGTCCCCGTCCCGAAGGTCCCCGTCCCTCAGGCGCCCGCGCCGAAGGTGCCCGTCCCCAAGGTGCCGGTCCCGAAGGTGCCGGTCCCGAAGGTGCCGGTCCCGAAGGTCGACGTGCCGAAGGTCCCGGTCCCGAAGGTCCGGGAAGTGCCGGTCCCAACGTCAACGTCCCGAAGGTGCCGGGCGTCTCGGTTCCGAAGAACTCCGCCCCTAAGGTCTCGCTGCCCGGCGGCTCGCCGTCCTCGCAGCCGGGGTCCGGCTCGGCACCATCCTCTCAGTCCGCTCTCGCCGGCCTCCAGGAGCTCGTGAATGGGCTCGGAGCGACAGGAGCTGGGGCGGCCGCGGGCGCGGCGGCCGCCGGTGGTCCGGGGCAGCCGGGGGCCGGCCGGCGCGCGACGTCCCCGAGGCTTCGACGCCTGTGGGATCAACCGCTGCGCGGACGCAAGCTCCGTCGCCTGCGGCGCACGCTCACCGACGCCGAGGGCTGCATCTCCGCGCTGCCGCCGCTGGCGCGTCGCGAGCTCTCGCTGAGGGCCGGACTGGGGAGCGGCCGGCCGCTCTCGCGCCGAGTGATCGCGCGGCGCTTCGGCATCGGCATCCCCGCGGTGATCCAACTGGAGCGCGCGTCGTTGCGAGCGCTGCGCGAGGCACGCGACACCGGGCAGTGCGGCGCCGGCGGAACGGCGGCGGGCGGTGTGATGGCGGTCGCGAATGGCAGCGAGCAGCTGGCATGGGGAGGCGGAGAGCCCGGCTCGTCCGCCAAGCCCAAGCCCGGCACGCCCGAAGGCGGGTCCGACGTGCGTGGAGTCTCGGCCTCCGGCGGACCCGAGGAATTCCTCGACCCCTTCAACACCGGCGGCGACGACACTCCCTACGAGCTGCTCCTCCTGGCGGCGCTGGCGATCGCGACCCTGGCAGCCGTCGCTGCGCTGCGATCCTCAGGCGCGCCGCTGGCCGCGCCGCTCCTCGCCCGGCGGCAGATCGGCGAGCGCCCGCTGCTGTTCCTCGACGTCGACGGCGTCCTGGCGCTGAGCCCGCTCGCGCCGAGCCCGCCCCCCGGCAACGTGCACTACTTCGGCATCGGCGCGCTCTATGTGCCGGACCGGGCCGGCCAGTTGGTTCGCGAGCTGGAGAGGCACTTCGAGCTGGTCTGGGCCACCGGCTGGGAGCACCGCGCCAACCAGAGCCTGCGGCTGCTGCTCGGCCTCACCGAGGAGTTGCCTGTGATCAGCTTCGGAGGCAAGGCTCGTTTCGGCTCGTCGGACTGGAAGACGAAGGCGATCAGCCGCTACGCCGGGAACCGGCCGGCCGCCTGGCTCGATGACAACTTCGATCCCTCGCACGAGGAATGGGCGGAGCGCCGCAAGGCGCCGACCCTGCTGATCCCGGTGGACACGGGCTCGGGCCTCTCGGAGGAGCACGTGGCGTCGCTGATCGACTGGGCAGACGAGGTTCAACGCCCGGCGGAGCTCCGGCCCGCCGAGCGGCAGCCGGCGAGCTAGCGGCGTCCGCGCAGGACGTTCGCCGGGCCCCAGTCGGGCTCGGAGCTCATGCCGGGCGGGATAGCTGTCGGCAGGGACGGGCTCTGTCACAAACAACTCGGGTTCGCCGGGTGGGGGAGAGGTGCTGCGCATCCGGGCGCGCTGAATCGCGCGACGCGCTCGAAGCAGCTCCATTGTCGGGTTAGCGGTTCCGGGGAACGCTAACTCGACAACGAACGCCCAAGCGGGCGGCGGGAGCGCCACGGCCACAAGGGAGCGCCACGGCAACCCGTCCCACCCCTGATAGCCCGTCGTTGGCCCGAGCCCAAGCAAACCAGGCGAGCGAAACGCGGCGATCGCAGGCCTTCTCGCGAGTACCGCCACGGGGATTCGAACCCCGGTTTCCGCCGTGAGAGGGCGGCGTCCTAGTCCCCTAGACGATGGCGGCTTGTCGGCGGGCGATTCTAGCGGGCGTATTCTCGCGCGCCCACGCGGCCGGGGGGTATGCTCTTGGCGTTCATCGGCCGGTGGTCGAGGGAAGTCCGGTGCGAAAGCCGGCGCGGTCCCGCCACTGTGAACGGGCGCTGAAGCGTCGCTGATGCCACTGGGGTGCCTCCGGCATCCCGGGAAGGCGCGGCGTGGAGCCCAAAGCCAGGAGACCTGGCCCCGGCCGGCCCATACGACCCTCGAGGAAGGGTGGCCCCAATGTCCAATCGCATCCGACGCGCGGTAACCGCCGCGCTCCTTGTCCTTGCCGTCGCCGCGCCGGCGGCCGGCGCTGCTCCGGTGTCCGTGAACCTTCGCGTCGAGGGAGCCACGACCACCATCTTCGACGGCCCGGTTACCACCGACGGCCACGCGATCACCACCCCGTCCAGCGGCGGACCCCAGGTTTGCGACGGCACGAACGGCGGGGCGAGCCCCACACCCGGCCCGGTTGCCACCGCGGCCCTCGACGACGGCGCTCGGACCTACGGGTTCGCTTGGGACGCCGCTTGGAATCCGGGCTTCAGCGATTTTCTCGTCAGCCAGGTCGGCGGCGAGAGCGCGACCTCCACCCAGTTCTGGGGCTTGCTGGTGAACTACACCTTCGCCTTGGTGGGCGGCTGTCAGCAGAAGGTCAACCAGGGGGACGAGGTGCTCTGGGTCTTCGACGCCTTCAGCAAGACGGGCGCGCTCAAGCTCTCAGGGCCGGGTTCGGCGACCATCGGCGCGCCGGTGACCGTGCAGGTGACCGATGGCTCAAACGGCTCGCCCCAGGCGGGCGCGACCGTGAACGGCAGCGCGACCGGGCGCTGACGGCAAGACCACGCTCTCGTTCGGCGAGGCCGGCATCTACAGGCTCAAGGCCGAGCGAGCCGACTCCATCCGCTCGAACACGCTCGTGCTCTGCGTCGACCCGCTGGGTGCCGATCCCTGCACCTCGACCGACAAGACGGCGCCCGGCCCTCGCCATCGCCCTGCCGGGCAAGCGCCTGGCCAGCGAGCGCGGGCGCTCGCGCACGATGCTCGTCTCCTGGCAGGCCGACGACTCGACCGGCGCCGGCGTGTCGTACTACTCGGTCGACGTTCGCGAGGTGGCCAACGGCCTGCGGACGAGCAAGATCGAGCCCGGGCGAGTGGAAGTCGATCGTCGATCGCACCACGCTCACCGGGGTCCACTTCCGCGGCGACTCGGGCCACGCCTACCAGTTCCGGATCACCGCGGTCGACCGCGCGGCCAACCGGACACTCGGTGGAGACCGACCCGCTGGTGCTGCCGGTGGACGACCGCGACCGCGGACTGTTGCGCTTCTCGCGCGGCTGGAAGCGGATGCAGCAGGCAGGCGGCCTGGGGCCGGACGGTGATGAAGGCCACGACCGCCGGCGAGACGGCCACGCTGCGCTTCAAGGGCCGCTCGGTCGCGCTGATCGGGCGCAAGCTCGCAAGACGGCGGGCGCCTGCGCGTGTCGGTGGCCGGCAAGTCGCGCGTGCTCGAGCTCGACGGCCGCGGCCGCAACCGCAGCGTGCTCTGGACGAGCCGCAGGTTCGCCGACGGCAACCACGTGCTGCGCATCCGCTCGCTCGGAGGCGGCCCCGTCGAGGTGGACGCGGTGGCGCCGCAGCCGTGAAGCGCGTCGCGCTCATCGCCGCGCTGGTGGCGCTCTGTGCGGGGCCGCCCGGCGCAGGCGGCCCCGCCCAAGGTCCGCCAGCTGGTGGTGTTCCGCGACGGCTCGGCCGCCACGAAGACGGTGTCCACGCGCGCGGCGAGCGTGCGCGTGGCGGGAAGGACCTGCACGGCCGGGCGCGCGCACGGCGCTCGCGGCACTCGTTCGCAGCAAGCCCGGCCGGCTTGGCCTGCGCGACTTCGGCTCGTGCTCGCTCGAGGGCCGCGCGACGGCGGTGGCCTGTTCGTGAAGTCGATCCGCGGCGACGTCAACCGCGGCCAGAACGGCTGGGTCTACAAGGTCGGGCCGGCGTGCCGCCACCGCGGGCGCCGCCGACCCGACCGGCCCGTTCGGAAACGGCCGGCTGCGCAAGCGGCCAGAGCGTCACCTGGTTCTACTGCCGCCTGCGAAACGGCGGCTGCCAGCGCACTCTCGAGCTGAGGCTGCGCGCCGAGCCGGGCGCGGTCGTGGCCGGCGTGCGCGGCTACGACGACGAGGGCCACGGCGTGGCGGTGGAGGGCGCGACGGTCAGCGCCGGCGGGGTGTCGGCAGCGACCGCCGCGGACGGCTCGGCCCGCCTGGCGCTTCCGGCGGGCACGCTACCGGGTCGTCGCCGAGCGGCGACGGTCTGGTCCGCTCGTTCGCGGAGCGAGTCGCGGTGCCGTGAGGCGGAGCCCTCGCGTCGCTCGCCTGCGCGCTGCTCCTCGCCGGCTGTGGCTTCGGCGCGGGAGACGAGCAGGCGGGCGGTGCGAGCCTGCGGGTGACGCGCGACTTCGGCCGCGCGGAGCTCGGCTCGGTCAGCACCGACACGCTGCGAGAGGATCAGACGGTCATGCGTCTGCTGCGCTCGGAGTTCGAGTCGACACTCGCTTTGGCGGTCGCTTCGTCCAGGCCATCGACGGCGTTGCCGGCGAGGGGTCGAGCGGCCGGCGCGACTGGTTCTTCTTCGTCAACGGCTTGGAGGCCGACGTCGGCGCCGCCGAGTACGAGCTGTCGCCCGGGGATCGCGTGCAGTGGGACCTGCGCCACTGGGAGGCGGCCATGCGCGTGCCCGCGATCGTGGGAGCGTTCCCGGAGCCGTTTCGCAGCGGGTCCGAGGGCGAGCGGCGCCCGGTGCGAGTCGAGTGCGAGGAGGCTCAGACCGAGCCCTGCCGCGACGCGAAGGAGGCGCTGGAGGAGACGGGGGTGCCGGTGTCCGGGTCCTCGCTCGGCGCGCCCGGCACCGAGACCGTCACGCGCCTCGTCGTCGCCCGCTGGCCCGCGGCTCGGATCGTGCGCGGTGCGCCGACGCTCGAGGAGGGGCCGGAGCGCAAGCGGCGTGTTCGCGCGCTTGGACCGCCAGGGCCGGTCGCTCGAGCTGCTCGACGCCGACGGCGAGGTCGCGCGGACGGTCCGTCCCGGCGACGGCACCGCGCTCGTGGCGGCGCTGCGCCCGCTCGACGACGAGCTGGTCTGGCTCGTGACCGCGCTCGACGAGAAGGGACTGGCCGCCGGCGTGCGCCGCACTGCGGGAGGACCTGCTGCGCGACGCGTTCGCGGTCGCCGTGACCGGGTGCTACGGTTGAGAAGCTACCGCTGGCTGGGCGATGAGCCTCATTCCCGTCTATCGCGAACGTCCGAGCGCGCTCCACTCCGCGCGCGCGGGCGTGGGCGCCGCGTTCTGCTGCGCCTTCGCGCTGGCGGGTTCGCTCTACCGCAGCCCGCTCGTCCTCGCGGGTGTGCTCGGCGGGATCGTCGTGGCCGGCGGTGGCGGCCGGGGTTGGGCGAGAGGTGGGCCGCTCGCTGAAGCTGGCGCTGCCGTTCGCGCTGCTCCTGGCGACGGTCAACGCGCTTGTCTACCAGGGCGGCGACACGCTGCTCGTACGCGGCGGCGACTTCCTCGGCCGGCGCTGGGACGTCACCCTGGAGGCCGCGGCGGAGGGGGCGATGATGGGCTTTCGCATCGTCGTGGTGATCGCGGCGCTGGGCGGGCTGATGTCCGCCGCGGTCGATCCCGACGAGCTGCTCAAGGCACTTCGGCGCGTCTCCTATCGCTCGGCCCTGACCGCCGCGCTCGCCACGCGACTCGTGCCGGTGCTGGCGCGCGACGCCACGCGCATGGGCGACGCCGCCCGCTGTCGCCCGCGCCCGCCGGGGCGCCTGGCGGTCGTGCGCGCGGCGATGGCGAACTCGCTCGACCGCGCCGTGGACGTGGCCGCCGCGCTGGAGGTCCGCGGCTACGCGCTCGCCGGGCGCCCGGCGCGCGGGCGCCGCCCATGGTCTCGGCACGATCTGCGAATCGGCGCCGCCGCGCTCGCGGTCGCGGCGCTGGCAATCGCCGGGGCGCTCGCGGGCGTGGGCGAGGCCGAGGCCTATCCCACGCTCGACGTCGCGTTCGGCCCGGCCGAGTTCGGCCTGGCGGCGGCGTTCGTGCTGCTCGGCCTGGCCCCGCTCGCCGGCCGAGGCGCGCGCATGGGGGTCCGCCGTGCCTGACCCGATCGCCCGGGCGGAGCGCTTCGGCTACTCCTATCCGGCCGCGGGCGACACGCCGTGCGCGGCAACTCGCTCCGGGACGTCTCGTTCGAGCTCGAGCCGGGCACGTTCACCGTCCTCGCCGGGCATCTCGGGCTCGGGCAAGTCGACGCTGCTGCGGGCGCTCTGCGGTCTCGTCCCGCACTTCTACGGCGGAGAGGCGGACGGCGAGCTCGAGGTCGGCGGGCTCGACGTGCGCGACGCACGGACCGGGCGAGCTGGCGGCCGTGTGCGGCACCGTCTTCCAGGAGCCCGAGACGCAGGTGGTGATGGGCGGCGTGCGCGCCGAGCTGGAGCTGCCGCTCGAACACCGCGGCGAGCCGGCCGCCACCGTGGCCCGCGCGGTGGAGGAGACCGCGCTGGCGCTGGGCGTCGCGCACCTGCTCGGCCGGCGCACCGACACGCTGTCCGGCGGCGAGCTGCAGCGCGTGGCGATCGCCGCCGCGATGGTGCACGGCCCCGAGCTGCTGCTGCTCGACGAGCCGACCTCGCAGCTCGACCCCGTGGCCGGCGACGAGCTGGTCTGGCTGCTGCGGCGCCTCAACGAGGACTGGGGCACCGCCGTGTTGATCGCCGAGCACCGGCTGGAGCGCTGCATGCCCGCGGCCGACCGGGTGATCGCGCTGGTGGACGGGCGCGTGGCCTGCGACGCCGCGCCGCGCGACTACCTCGCCTGGGCCGCGGACGCGATGCCGGTGCTGGCCACTCCCGCCGCGAGGCTCTTCTCGATGGCCGGCCTGCCCGAGCGGCCGGCGTCGGTCAAGGAGGCCAAGGCGGGCCTGAGGGAGGCGGGGATCGAGCAGCTCGAGGCCGACCCGCCGCCCGCGGCCGGCCACCATCCCCGCAGAAGGTGGTTTGGGCGTCGCAACGGCGAGCCCGCCGCCGCGCTGTCGCTGCGAGGCGTCTGGTTCGAGATCGAGGACGGCCCCACGGTGCTGCGCGGGCCTCGACCTCGAGCTGCGCCCCGGGCGACCGGGTGGCGCTGATGGGCCGAAACGGCGCGGGCAAGAGCACGCTGCTGCGGCTGGCGAAGGGACTCGCCGAGCCCACACGCGGGCGAATCGAACGGGCCGGGCGAGGTGGCGCTGCTGCTCCAGAACCCGGGCGACTACCTGATTCACGAGCACGCGGTCGACGACGCGGGCCTCGAGGGAGTGGCAGCGGCGGGCCTGGCCGGCCGTGAGGCGGCCAACCCGCGCGACCTGTCGGGCGGCGAGCGCCAGCGGCTCGCGCTCGAGGTGGTGCTCGCGGGCGAGCCGTGCGCGGCGGTGCTGCTCGACGAGCCCACTCGCGGGATGGACCGCGCCCACAAGAACGGCCTCGCGCAGCGGATCGGCGCGCTGGCGGACGCCGGGGCGGCCGTGGTGGTGGCCACCCACGACACGGAGTTCGCGGCGTCGTTCGCGGATCGCGTGGTGCTGCTCGGCGAGGGCATCGTGATCGGCGACGGCGCGCCGGGCGAGGTGCTCGGCGGCGGGCGCCACTTCTCGACCGAGGTGGCCCGCGCGACCGGCGGCGCGGCGCTGCTGGCCGAGCAGGGCGCGGCGCTGATCGGGCGCCGCCGCGCCGCGGAGGTGTCCCGGTGAGCTGGCAGGCAGCCTCGCTGGTGTTGCTCGCGCTCGCCCTGATCGCCGGCTTCGGCTGGTACGAGCGCGACAAGCCGCCCGCCCGGATCCTCGCGCTGGTGGCGACGATGGCGGCTCTGGCCGTGGTCGGCCGGCTCGCCTTTGCCGCGATCCCGAACGTCAAGCCGACAACCGACATCGTGCTGTTCGCCGGCTACGCGCTCGGGGCGGTGCCGGGCTTTGCCGTGGGGGCGGTCACCGCGATCGTGTCGAACGTCTTCCTCTCCCAGGGTCCCTGGACCCCGTGGCAGATGGTCGGCTGGGGGGCGGTCGGAGTCGCCGGCGCCGCGCTTGCACTCGTGATGCGCGGCCGCGAGCCCGAGCCGGCTGGCGCTCGCCGCCGTCTGCGGGCTCGCCGGACTTGCCTTCGGCGCCTGGATGGACCTCTACCAGCTCACCCTCGCCGCCCACCAGGACCTCGACACCTATCTGGCGCTGTCGGCAAGCTCGCTCCCCTACAACCTCGCCCATGCGATCGGAAACGTCGTGTTCTGCCTCTTGATCGGCCCGGTGTTCATCCGCGCCCTGCGCCGCTACCGCCGCCGCCTCGAGGTGCACTGGCGCGCTCCCGTGGGCGCGGCCGCCGCGACGCTGCTGCTGGCGCTCGCCCTGGGCCTGCCCGGCCGCCGCGCGGCGCGGCGTCGCCGGCGGACCGCGCCGAGCGCTGGC
This sequence comes from uncultured Thermoleophilaceae bacterium, assembly GCA_963762265.1. Taxonomy (GTDB): domain Bacteria; phylum Actinomycetota; class Thermoleophilia; order Solirubrobacterales; family Thermoleophilaceae; genus JACVRW01. The sequence goes on from CAVXKC010000009.1 coordinate 215,841, forward strand.
TTGCGCGAACCCAGAACAAGGACGGCGGCTTCGGCCCGGTCGCGGGCGCGTCCTCCAGCCCGCTCTTCAGCGGCTGGGCCGGGCTCGGGCTGGCCGCGGCGGGCCACAACCCGCGCGACCTGCGCCGCCCGGGCGGGCGATCGCTGGCGGCCTATGTCGCACGCGGCGGGGCCTCGCTCAAGGACGTAGGCGAGATCGAGCGCACGATCCTCGTGGTCGAGGCGGCCGGGCTGTCGGCGCGGGACTTCGCGGGCAAGGATCTCGTAGCCGCTGTTCAGTCTCGCCGCCGAGGCAACGGCTCGATCGCGGGCTACGTGAGCTACACCGCCTTTGGCGTGATCGCCCTGCGCGCGGCGGGAGTCCCGGCGGGCAAGGCGACGGTGTCATGGCTCGTCTCGTCGCAGAACGCCGACGGCGGCTTCGGGGTGGCGCCGTCCTCGACGAGCGACAGCGACATGACCGGCGCGACGCTGCAGGCCCTCTCGACCGTGGGCCGGGCGCGTGGCGGGGCGGCGACAAGAGCGGTGGCCTGGCTGCGCGCCAACCAAAACGACGACGGCGGGTTCGGCCAGTTCAAGGGACGCAGCTCGAACGCGCAGTCCACGAGCTACGCGATCCAGGGGCTGGTGGCCGCGGGCGCCGGCGGCGCGACGCTGTCGCGCTCGCTCGCCTACCTGCGCGGGCTGCAGCGATCGAACGGCAGCGTGTCCTACTCGTCGTCGAGCACGCAGACGCCTGTTTGGGTGACCGCTCAGGCGCTGATGGCCTTCGAGCGCACGCCGCTGCCGATCGCGGCCGTTCCGCGGGCCGAGCGAAAGCCGCGGACGAGCGCGGGTGAGAGCGGCGAGGTGGCTCCGGCGGCCCCTGCGGGCCAGGGCGGAAAGACAAGCAATAAGGGGTCGGCGGCGGCTGCGAAGGCGGGGGAGAAGGCGCGCGCCGGGGACGCCACGCCTTCGACCGGCACGACAGCCGGCGATGAGCCGTCGCCGGCCGCCGGCGAGGCGTCGCCGCCTTCCCGCGACACCGGCCTGCGCCTCGACCCGCCACGAGACGCGGGGGGCGACGACGAGGGCGGCGGCCCGGCGCTCTGGCTTGTGGCGCTGCTGGTGGCCGCGGCCGGAGGGCTCGTCTGGGTGTTTCGGCGCAGGCTCCTGCCGCCCAAGCTGCGGGCGCGCCTGCCGCGCCGTCGCTCGGCGTGACCGACTCGGCCGCAGCCCATTGTCGGGTTAGCGGTCCCCACGCCCGCTAAGTCGACGATGGACGCCTAATGCGGCGTGCGCGTCCAGGCCAGGTTGTCGTAGGGGTATGAGCGCCGGCTGATCAGCGTGCGGCCGGTGCCGTCGGGCCGGATGCGCGAGATGCCGTTCTGGCCGACAAACGCGATCCACCTGCCGTTCGGCGACCATGTCGGGGCGCTGCCGAAGCGCACCAGCTTGCGACGTCCGCTGCCGTCCGGAAAGACGATGCAGATGCCGCCGCTGCAGCCGTAGACGATTCGCGAGCCTCCGGGCGAGAAGCTCGGCGCGCGGGCGAACCCCGCCGCGACCGGCCGCGTCGCGCCGCCGGCGGCCGGCATCGTCCACAGCCGCGGCGCCCCCTGGTACACGATCGGGCTCACGAAGGCGATCCGCCCGCGCGGCGACCAGGTCGGCTCGCCGGCGCCCGTGGCGGTCAGACGCCGGAACTCCGAGCCGTCGCGCGCGACGGTGCAGATGTCGCTCTGCGATCCGCCGTTCTCGATCCGCCAGAAGCAGCTGAACGCGAGCCGGGTGCCGCCCGGCGACCAGGCCGCATCGCTCACGTCGGCGTCCAGTCCGGGCACCCGGCGCAGGTTCTTCCCGTCGTGATCGACGAGCCAGAGCCCGGGCAGCGCGATCGTCCGGCCGTCGGGCGAAGGCACCGGCGCGGCCCAGGAGCAGTGAGCGTTCGCGCAGGGAAGGGCCAGGCGCCGAAACCCCTTGCCGCTCGCCCGCATGGAGAAGATCGACGAGGCCGGCGGACCGGTCTCCTCGCAGCTCTCTCCACACGCGTCCGCCAGGCGGGAGTCATCGAACAGCAGGCGCCCGCCGGGTGCAGCCTGTGCCGCGCCGGGAAGCGCAGCGAGCGCGGCGGCGAGCGGCAGGAGGCGGCGCATGCCTGGTCAAACCGCCGCGAAGCCGGAAGTTACGCCGCGGGCTCAGCGCTTGGCGCCGCCGCCCAGCGCCCGCGCGATCAGCCTGTCCATCACGCGGTCGGGCAGGATCATCGCCGCGGGGGCGCGCAGCTTTGCGTCGCGGCCCACGAGGTAGCGGGCGCGCGGGCGCTCGGCGGTCAGGGCCCGTCCGATGGTCTCGGCCACCTCGCGCGGCTCGATCCCGCGCTCCTGCTGGATCTTGTCCGTGGCCTTGCGCAGGCCGTCGATCAACGGCCCGTAGAGGCGCTGGGTCTCGGGCGGCATCGTCGGCGCGCATGTCGCTGGCGAGCTCGTCGCCCTTCCTCCAGATCGGCGTCTTGACGCCGCCCGGCTCGATCACGATCACGTCGACGCCGTGCGGGCGCAGCTCGCGTCGCAGCGAGTCGCTCATGGCCTCCAGCCCGAACTTCGACATGGCGTACGCGCCAACCAGTGGCATCGCCACGCGCCCGCCGATCGAGCTGACGTTGACGATCGTCCCGCGGGCGGCCCGCAGCGCGGGGAGGAACTGCTGTGTCACGGCAAGCTGCCCGACCAGGTTGATCTCGAGCTGGCGCCGCAGCTGGTCGAGCGGAAGGAACTCGAGCGGCGCGGCGACCGCGATGCCGGCGTTGTTGACCAGGCCGGCGAGCGGGCCTTCGCCCAGCTCGGCGCGCGCGGCTGCGATCGAGTCCGGCTCGGTCACGTCGAGCTTGAGCGCCGCGCACCCCGGCCGCGCGCAGGCGCTCGGCGTCCTCGTCCTTTCGGACCGCGCCGACCGCGTCGAAGCCGAGCTCCTTGAGGTGAAGCACGGTCGCCTCGCCGATCCCGCTCGAGGCTCCCGTTATGAGCACGGTCCCCTGGGCCACACTGGCAGACTAACCGCGGCATGGAACTCGAAGACGCGATCCGCACCCGCCGCACCCACAAGGCCTACGGGCCGGCGCCGGTGTCGCGCGAGACACTCGAGGAGCTCTTCGAGCTCGCGCGCTGGGCTCCCAACCACAATCTCACCAACCCGTGGCGCTTTCGCGTGCTCGGACCCGCAGGCCCTCGCGCGGCTCAAGCAGGCGGCCGGCCCGGAGGCGGCGGCCAAGCTCGACCGCGCCCCGACGCTGGTGGTCGCGACCCAGGTGCGCTCCGACGATCCGATCCAGGACGAGGAGGATCTCTGCGCGACGGCGACCGCGATCGCCTACGTGCTGCTCGGCGCGCACGCCCGCGGGCTGGCGGGCTACTGGCGCACCCCGGACGTGCTGCGCACGCGCGAGGGCCTGGAGGCGCTCGGCGTCCCCGAGGGCGAGCGCCCGCTCGCGCTGATCCACCTCGGCCGGGCGCGCCAGGAGAAGGAGCCGCCCGAGCGGCTGCCGACGGGCGACTACGTAACGTTCCTGCCGTGATCCCGCGCGCCGACGCGCTCGCCTCCCTCGAACGCGACTCGTTCGACCTGGTCGTGGTCGGCGGCGGCATCACCGGCGCCGGGGTGGCGCTCGACGCGGCCTCGCGCGGCTACAGCGTGGCGCTGGTCGAGAAGTCCGATTTCGCCGCGGGCACCTCGAGCCGCTCCTCCAAGCTGATCCACGGCGGGCTGCGCTACCTGCAGAACTTCGACCTCGGGCTGGTGCGCGAGGCGCTGCTCGAGCGCTCGCTGATGGTCAGGCTCGCACCGCACCTGGTGCATCCGCTGCCGCTGCTCGTGCCGAGCTTCGAGGGCAAGCGGCCCGACCGGCTCATCGGAGTCGGGCTGAACATGTACGACGTGATGTCGCGGCGGCGCGGCCGCGAGGACGGGGAGGAGTGGAGCCCCGACCGCCACCGAATCGTCGACGGCGGCGAGACGCTCACGATGGCGCCCGCGCTGCACGGCCGCGACCCCACCGCCGCCTACCTCTTCTACGACTGCCAGACCGACGACGTGCGGCTGGTGCTGAGCGTGCTCGGCGAGGCCGAGCGCTTCGGCGCGGTGTGCGCCAACCGCTGCGAGGTCACGGGGCTGATCGAGCGCGGCGAGCGCGCGGCCGGCGTGCTCGTTCGCGACACCGAGGGCGGCGGCGAGTTCGAGCTGACGGCCACGAACGTGGTCAACGCGACCGGCGTCTGGGCAGACCGGCTGCGCCCGGACGAGCTCTACGACGCCGAGGAGATGCCGCGCATCCGGCCCAGCCGCGGGACGCACATCATCGTCTCGCGCGACCTCCTGACGGTGAACGCGGGCGTGATCGTGCCCGCCGGCAGCGGCCGCACCATCTTCGTCCTGCCCTGGCTCGGGCGCACGCTGGTGGGCACGACCGACAACGACTACGAGGGCTCGCTCGAGCACGTCCCCGCCGGCGCCGCCGACATCGACTACCTGCTCGAGGCGCTCAACGCGTTCTTCGGGACCGAGCTGGCGGCGGACGACCTGACCGGCGCCTACGCCGGCGTGCGCCCGCTGATCTCGACGGGCGATCCGAAGAAGTCGGTGGACATCTCGCGCAAGGCCGAGCTGTACGAGACGAGCTCCGGCCTCGTAACGATCACCGGCGGCAAGCTCACGACCTGGCGGCGGATGGCCAAGCTGGCCGTCGACCGCATCGTCGAGCGCGAGGGCCGCGAGGCGCCCTGCCGCACCCACGAGATCCCGATCGGACAGCCCGAGGACCCGGACGCGCTGCCCGAGGTCCCGGGTGTGGAGGAGGACAGCCGCGTGCACCTGGCCGCGCGCTACGGGCACGCCGCGGCCGACGTGCTGCGCCTGGCGGCCGCCGCGCCGCGCCTGGCCCAGCGGATCAGCCCCGAGCTGCCCGACCTCGTGGCCGAGGCCGCCTTCGCCGCCGGGCACGAGCAGGCGCGCTCGCTCGGCGACGTCCTGCTGCGGCGCACCCGGCTGGGCTGCTCGACGCCCGCAGGCTGAGCGATCCGAACTCCGAGGAGCTCGAGCGCGTGGCGCGCGCCATGGCCGGCGAGCTCGGCTGGGACGATGCGCGCCAGGCGCGCGAGCGAGACGACTGGGCAGAGCTGGTGCGCCTCGAGGGGCTCGTGCCCCGCGGCAGCCGCCCGGCCGCGGCCGGTGAGCGCCGCGAAGAGGCGCCGCTTCAGGCCGGCGCGGCGCCCGAGGAGGCCGCATGAGCGCGCCGCTGCTCATGGGGATCGTCAACGCGACGCCCGACTCGTTCTCCGATCGCCAGGGACCGAAGCCGCTCGACGAGCTCGTCGAGCGAGCCCGGGCGCTGGTGGAGCAGGGAGCGTCGATCGTGGACGTGGGCGGCGAGTCCGGCCGCACCGACCGCCCGGCCGTGACGGTCGAGGAGGAGATCGCGCGCGTGGTGGGGCTGATCGAGCGGCTGGCGGACGAGGGGTTGGCGGTCTCGGTCGACACCTGGCGCGCGCCGGTGGCGCGCGCCGCCCTCGCTGCGGGCGCGAGCATGGTCAACGACGTGAGCGGGCTGAGCGATCCCGAGCTGGCGGACGCCTGCGCGGAGTTCGGGGCGCGCCTGGTGATCACCCACACGCGCCTGCCTCCGAAGGTCAAGGGCTATCCGGAGTACGACGACGTGGTGGCTGACGTGGCGGGCCTGTTGCGTGAGCGGGCGGCGCTGGCCGTCGAGCGCGGGGTGGGGGAGGAGCAGCTCGTGTTCGATCCCGGCATCGACCTCGCAAAGACGCCGGCGGAGTCGATCGAGGTCCTGCGCCGGCTGCCGGAGCTCGCCCGAGCTCGGCCCGCCGCTGCTGCTCGCCGTGTCGCGCAAGGACTTCGTGGGCGCGCTGACCGAGCGCGCGCCCGCCGAGCGCGATGCCGGGACGCTTGCCGCGCTCGGCTGCGCGGTGGACGGCGGGGCCGCCATCCTGCGCGTGCACGACGTGGCCGGCGCGCGCGACTACCTGCTCGTGCGCGCCGCGCTGCGCGACGGCCCGGCGCCGCGCGACCTCAGCTCGCCGATGACCTGCGCAGGGAGGCCGTGTGAGCAAGACCTTCACGATCGGCCAGCTCTCAGACCTGCACTGCGGCTCGCCCTTCTTCGTTCCGAGCCTGCTCGACCGGGCGATCGTCGAGGTCAACGAGCTCGAGCCGGACGTGGTGATCGTCTCCGGCGACCTGACCGGCGAAGGCCTGCGCGCCGAGTACGAGTTGGCGCGCGAGTACCTCGACCGGATCGCGTGCGAGCGGATGATCGTGATCCCCGGCAACCACGACTCGCGCAACGTCGGCTACGTGCACTTCGAGGAGCTGTTCGGCGAGCGCAACGCGCAGCTGCACCTCGACGGGGTGTCGATCGTCTCCGTGGACTCCACCGAGCCCGACCTCGACAACGGGGTGATCGGGCGCGGTCGCTATCCGTGGATCGAGGAGGGCTTCGCCGTCCCGGGAGGCGTTCCTGCGGATCTTCGTGCTGCACCACCACCTGCTGCCGGTGCCTGGCACCGGGCGCGAGCGCAACGTGGTGCACGACGCGGGCGACACGCTCGAGTGCCTGCAGCGCGCCGACGTCCACCTCGTCCTCTCCGGACACAAGCACGTGCCCTACGCGTGGCGCCTGGAGAACCTGTTCGTGGTCAACGCCGGGACCGTCTCGACCACACGCCTGCGCGGCAAGACAAAGCCCTGCTACAACGTCGTCGAGGCGAGCACGGAGCGCGTGACGGTGTATCGGAAGTACCCATTCCACGAGCAGGACGCGATCCTCTCCTTCGATCCGCGCACCTACGAGTACGAGAAGAACCAGTCGCTGTTGGGCGAGACAGCGCACGGGTGGCGGCACGAGTGGCGGCAGTGGCTCGCGCCGTTAGCGCACGCAGGGCATGGGTACGGAATAAACATGACAACGCAAACGATCGAGCAATCGGTAGAGGTCGAGGTCCCGATCCGCCAGGCCTACGACCAGTGGACGCAGTTCGAGGAGTTCCCGAGCTTCATGGAGGGTGTCGAGCGCGTGGAGCAGCGCGACGACCGTCACCTGCATTGGGTGGCGAGCTTCGGCGGCCAGACCCACGAATGGGAGGCGGAGATCACCGAGCAGACGCCCGAAGAACGGGTGGCGTGGCGAAACGTGGACGGCAAGGACAACGCCGGCGTCGTCACCTTCCACAAGATCGACGACGACACCACTCGCATCATGGTCCAGATGGACTGGGCCCCCGACGGAATCGCGGAACAGGTCGGCTCTGCGCTCGGCGCCGACGACCGCCGCCTCAAGCGTGACCTCCGCCGTTTCAAGGAGTTCATCGAGGCGCGCGGCACCGCCACCGGCTCGTGGAGGGGCGAGGTGCCGCGCGAGGCTTAGCGCCTGCGCACCCACGCGCGAGTTCGCGAAGCGGCCGTCCCTCAGGGCGGCCGTGTTGCTTTGGGGGCCACAATGCGCGCGTGGCGGTCATCGCATTGATCGACGGCGAGCACCACCCTTCCGCGGTGCGCGACGCGCTCGCCCGTCTGGAGGCCGAGCGCGGGCTCGCCGGGGTGGTCTTCTGCGGCGGAGAGGAAAAGCTGACGGCGGGATCGCTGCGCGATCACTACGGGCGGCCGGTGGAGGGCGATCCGGACTCGGCTCTGCGCAGACTCTCCTCACACGCCGACGCGGTGGTGGACCTGGCCGACGAGCCCGTCCTCGGGCCTGGAGCGAAATTGAGGCTCGCCGCCCTCGTGCTCCATCTCGGCATGTCCTACGAGGCGCCGGGCCTGCGGCTCGACCCTCCCCGCTATGAACCGGTCGACTTCGCCGGCCTCAAGGTCGCCGTGATCGCAACGGGCAAGCGCACCGGCAAGACGGCGCTCGCGTGCCACCTGGCACGCCTTCTGAGCGAGCGCGACCCGGTGATCGTCTGCATGGGCAGGGGTGGCCCCGCGGAGCCGGTGGTGGCGGAGCCCGGCCCGTCGCTCGACGACCTGGTGGCCATCGTCGAGGCCGGCGGGCATGCCGCCTCGGACTACCTCGAGGACGCTGTGCTGGCGGGCGTGCGGACCGTCGGGTGCCGGCGCGTCGGCGGCGGGCTCACGGGCCAGGCCGCCGAGTCGAACGTGGCAGCGGGTGCGGCGCTGGCCGCTGCGCTCTCGCCGGGGCTGATCATCTTGGAGGGGTCCGGTGCGTGCATCCCGCCCGTCGAGGTCGACCGCACGATCTGCATCGTCGGTCTCGGCGAACCGGAGCCGATGGTCGAGTATCGGTTGCTGCGGGCCGACCTCGTGCTCGCCCAGGACGGCGCCCCCGCGCCGCCGGGCGCGAAGCGATTCGCTCTTTGCCCGCAGCCCGCCGAGCCGCTGCCCGCGGACGCGCGGGTGGCCCTGTTCACGACCGGCGCCGGCGCCTGCGAGGGAGTCGAGCCGGTTGTGCTGTCCACGAACCTGGCCCGCCGTGGTGCCCTGGCGGGCGACCTCGAGCGCGCCGCGGCCGAAGGCTGCGACGTGTACCTGACCGAGCTCAAGGCGGCCGCCATCGACACGGTTGCCCGGTGGGCGCGGGAGCGCGACGCGCGCGTGGTGTTCGTGCGAAACCGAGTCGACGGGGTCGACGACGCGCTGCTGGAGCTGGCCCGTGACTGAGACGATCGTGGTCCACAAGGGCCACGGCCTGCCCTACAGCAAGGGGCTGATGGCCCAAGCGCTGTCGGCCACCGCGCTCTCCCAGGAGCGCGCCTTCGAGCTGGCGCGGCTGATCGAGCGCAAGCTCGGCGAGCGCGGAGAGGCAGAGATCGACGTCGGCGCCCTGCACTCGCTCGCCGAGGAGGTCCTGCTCGCCGAGGAGGGCCAGAACGGCCGCGAGCCGCTACCGGCGCTGGCGCAGGCTCGACCGGCTCGATCGCCCGCTGGTCGTGTTGATCGGGGGCACCACCGGGGTGGGCAAGTCGACGCTCGCCAGCATGCTGGGCGCCCGCCTGGGGGTCAACCGGGTGATACCCACGGACGTCATCCGCCAGGTCCTGCGCGCGTTCTTCACGCCCGAGGCGATGGCCACCGTGCACCACTCGGCCTTCGAGGCGGGGGGCATCCCCGGCTATCGCGACCAGGCCGAGCGGGTCGGCACCGGCATCGCGGCGATCGTGGAGCGCGCGGCCAACGAGGGCAAGCCGGTCGTGGTCGAGGGCGTGCACGTGGTGCCGGGCGGGGTCCATCCGCGCGTACGCGAGAGCTGCGTGCTGGTCGAGGCGCTCGTCGTTGTGGACGACCCGGACCTCCACCGCGCGCACTTCTCCTTGCGGCCCGGCACACGCCCGGCCGAGCGCTACCTCGCGCGCTTCGAGGACATCCGCGTGCTCCAGGACCACCTCTGCGCGCGGGCGCGCTCGGAGAGCGTCGCGATCATCGACAACGCGAACGTCGACGAAGCGCTCGCGCGGCTGATGGAGCTCGTGCTGGACGCGGTGAAGGAAGACGAGTGAGGTGTGCACCCTTCGGGGCCGCCTACCGACCCGCTAGGGTGCTCGGCCGATGCCAGTCCTGCAACGCAAAGAGCTCGAAGCCAGCCCGTTGGCCGACCTGCATGCGATCGCCTCCGAGCTTGGACTCGAGGGATTTCGCAGCAAGCGCAAGGCCGACCTGATCGGGGCCATTCTGGGCGCCCAGGGCGGGGAGGAGGCGGTCGAGCCCGAGCGCGAGCCCGATGAGGCGTCGGCCGACGAGGCGCCGGCCGACGAGGCGCCGGAGGGACCGCCGGACGAGGAGTCGGACGACGACGAGCGCGCCGAGGACACGAGCGAGGACACGTCGGAGGACACGAGCGAAGGCACGCCGACCGACGAGAGCGCCGAAGACGAAGACGAGGACGAGGACGAGGACGAGGACGAGGCGGTGGCGGTCGCCGAGGACGAGGACCGCGGCCGTGGGCGGTCGCGCCGCCGCCGCCGCCCTGCCGGGGAGGAGGAGCCGGAGGTAGTGGAAGACGAGGTCTCCGACGAGGAGATCTCGAGCGGCCTGCTCGACATCCTCGCGAACGGCTCGGGCTTCCTGCGGCTCGATCCATCCGGGCAATCGCGCGAGGACGTCTACGTCTCGCCGGCCCAGATCCGCCGCTGCGAGCTGCGCTCGGGCGACGAGGTGAGCGGGCCGGTGCGCCCGCCGCGCCGAAACGAGCGCCATCCGTCGCTGATCCGCGTCGAACAGGTGAACGGAACCGAGGCCGAGCCACCCGAGGAGCGGCCCTCGTTCGCGGACATGACGCCGGTCTTTGCCGTCCGAGCGCCTGAACGCGTCCGGTCCGCTCGACGCGGTGCCATTCGGCAAGGGCTCGCGCGTGGCCGTGACCGGCCCCGCCGGCGCGGGGGCGACGTCCCTCCTGCGCGAGCTGGCCAAGTCGCTGGCCGAAAGCCACCCCGACGTGGGCCTTCAGGTGGTGCTCGCGGGCGTGCGGCCGGAGGAGATCGGTGACTGGAACGAGACCGGGTTGCCGGTGATGGGCGGAAGCTTCGACCGTTCTCCCGAGGCACAGGCGCAGGTGGCCGAGCTGGCCGTCGAGCGGGCAAAGCGCCAGGCCGAGCGCGGCGGCCACGCCGCGGTCGTCATCGACGCGCTGGACGCGCTTCCCGCGGGAGTGCGCAGGCGCGTGTTCGGTGCCGGGCGCGCAACCGCCGAGGGCGGCAGCCTCACGATCGTGGCCGCCACGGGCGAGGATCGCGAAGCGCTGCGCTGGGCGACCACGCGGGTCGTGCTCGAGAGCGGCGGGCGGGTGTCCGCCGAGAGCGCGACGCTGCGCGCCGACCGCCTGGGCTGACTGTCGCCCCCACACAGCCGCGCGGTAGAAGCGCGGGGCAGCCACGCGCCCGCGATTTTCGCTGCCACGCAGAGAAAAGCTCGGGAGCGTGCGGCTAGCGCCTGTAGCCGACCTGGTGCCAGCTCGGCTCGGGCGACAGCTCGATCAGCTCGAGATTGCGATCCGGCTGGGCGTAGCCGAACGAGTTGGTCGTCTCGTCGAACACGACCTCGAGCTCGCCCTCCATGACGCGCTGGTCGAGCCAGGCGCCGCGGAACACAAGTCTGCGGATCCAATGCACGAGCGAGCGCTCCGAGGGGCCGTTCAGGTCACCCCAGCAGTCGTTGATGTGCGAACCCAGCTCGGAGTGCGGCTCGGGCACCTCGCCGTTTACCGCGAGGTTGACGAGGTCCTCGCGCTCGTCGTCTCCGAGGAGACCGCCCACAAAGCCGAGCTTGGTGGCCGCCTGCTCGACGCGCTCGGTGAAGTCGCGCTCGTTGAAGGTGAAGCGAAGCTCCCCGTACTCGAGCACATAGTCCGAGCCGGACTCATAGTTGCCACGTCGTGCAGTGTCCATGGTCGCGTGCCGGACCTCCCGTCCGGCGTCGTCATCCTACGGCCGTTTCCTTCACGTCCGGGAGCGATGCAACGCGGTTTGCAAGCCTCGCCTCGCGCCTCGATGCCGACCTCCCGGGTGATCGTGCTGAGCGGCCGGGCCGGGGACGCCGACCGCGTGCGCAGCTTCGCGCGCGGGGCAGATGACCACCTCTGCAAGCCCGTCGTGTCCTTATCCGCAGCGTGAAATCCCGCTGGTGGAGCGGGCAAGAGTCCCGGTGGGCGACGCGCGCCGCCTGGCAACCGCGTTGCAGGCGGCGGTGCTAGCGCTTTGCGGCGAGCGCCGCCGGCAGGTCCCGCCGGCCGGAGACGCCGAGCTTGCGATAGACGCCTGTGAGGTGCATCTCGACCGTGCGCCGGGTGAGGAACAGAGCTTCGGCGATCTCTCGGTTCGCGAGCCCCTCGGTGGCCATCGCCGCGATCCGGCGCTCCTGTGGCGAGAGCGAGTCGACGCCGCGGAGCGCGGGGCGGCGAGGGCGCGCGCCGGTGGCTCGCAGCTCGTCGATCGCCCGATTGGTCTCAACCACCGATCCACACCGGTTGGCGAGGTCGAGCCCTTCGCGAAGGGGATCGCGTGCGTCGCGCCGATGGCCGCCGCGCCGTAGCGCGGCGCCCAGGTCGATTAGCGCCCGTGCGTGTGCCACGCGGAGCTCGGAGCCGGCGAGCACGTCCACAGCCTCGCGCGCCCGCTCGGCCATCTCCCCGGCCGGGGCGAGCAGCGCCCGTACCCGCAGCGCCTCGCCGATCGACTCCGGCGCTCCGAACCTGCGCGCGATCTCGAGGTCCTCTTCGATCAGCTCAGCGGCCCGGTCGCGCTCACCGAGCCGGGCCGCGGCGATTGCCGCATAGCTGCGCCACATCAGCGCCATCGGGTTGATGTATCCGATCGCCAGGGCACGCCGGCCGGCGTCCTCGAGATCGTTCAGGGCGGCGCTCGCATCGCCCAGCTGCAGTGCGAGCCGGCCGCGTGAGGCGAGCGCCTGGCAGCCGCTCAACATTGCTGGGAGCTCGCCGGGCGGCCAGGCCTCGTGCAGGAACGCCGCCGCCTGCGCGAGCGTGCCGCGCTCGATGTGGACGTCGGTGAGCGCGGACAGCACGGTGGGACGGACGATCGGGTCGTCGGCGGGGAGCAGTGCCAGGGCCTCGACTGCGTCATCCTCGGCGCCGCGGACATCGCCGCTCCAGACCCGGCCGGAGGCGCGCGAGCCGAGCGAGTTGGAGTAGAGGACCGTCGAGCTCCGGGCCCTTCCTTCCTCGACGCCCGCGGTCCAGACCTCGATCGCCCTGCTCAATCTCCCCGCGAGCGCGATCGCGACGGAGGCGGCCGTCAGAGCGATCGACGTCGCGGGGGCCGCCAGCGCGGGGTGCTCGGAGCGGACCTCGACGAGCAGCTGGCCGTCCCCCCACGACGTCTCGGCGAGCGCCGCGACCTCGTTTGCGCTGCGGGCCGTGGTGGAGGCGAACACCAGCGCGATCATGGCTAGCAGGCTGCGCTCGGCCGCTGTCTCACCGCGACTCACCTCGCGCTCGAGTGCCAGCAGCCGCCCAAACGTCTCGGCGCTCGGCAGCCCGCCCACGAGGCGGCTGGCGGCGGCCTGGAACTCGAGCCCCAAGCGCAGCTCCTGATGGAGGTCGCCGGCCGCCTCGAGGAGCTCCTCGCAGGCGGCAACTGCTTCGGGCAGCTCGGCGGCCAGGAAGCGCACCATCGAGAGGCCGAGCGCCGCCTGCGCGAGCTCGGCCGGATTGCTCGACAGGCGTCCGGCCTGCTCCATCCGGCCGGCCGCCTCGGGCATGCGGGCCGCCGACTCGGCCGCGCCGAGATCGAGCAAGAGCGACCGCCGCAGCGAAGCGGGGGCGTCCTCCTCAAGCGCACGGCGCAGGAATCGGACCGCCTGCTCGGGAGAGCCGCGGTTCTCGGCTCGTCGCGCCGCGTCTGTCAGCGCATCGAACGCCCATCGCTCACCCACGGGGCCGGCGGGGGCCGCGGCCAGCAGGTGAGCGGCCGCGCGCTCGCACCCTCCCGGGTCTCGCGCCAGCGCACGAGCGGCGGCCAGATGCAGCCGCATCCGCTTCGCCGGTGGGATCGATTCCTGGAGCGCCTGCTGGACGATCGGGTGGACGAACCTCGGCGGAAGCCCCGGATACAGGAGCTCGGCTTCGATCAACGCGTCGACCGCGTCGGCCGCCGCCTGGCGATCGACCTTTGCAAGCTCCGCAGCGTGAGCCAGTGAGGCATCGTCGCCGAAGATCGCCAGCGCCTGCGCTACCGCAGTGACGGTCTGCGAGCGCGATCGCAGGCGTGCGGCCACGAACGCGGCGACGGACGGCGGGCCCACCGCTGCGACCGAGCCGGGGTCGAGGTCCGCGTGCTCCGCGGCCCGTTCCTCGAGCGCAGCGACCAGTTGACGCGTGAGCAGCGGATTTCCGCCCGTCGCACGGGCGCACGCGTCACAGACCTGACCCGTCGCCTGGCCACCGAGGCGGGCGCGCACGAGCTGCCCGATCGCCCGCGGGCTGAGCGGGCGCGGCCGCACCACCACCAGCCGCTCGCTTTCGATCAGCCCGGACAAGGCCGCGGGCGCCGCCGCGGCCTCCCCCGTCCGCACCGTGAGGATCATGCAGGCCGGGATTTCCTCGATCCTCGCCTCGAGATAGGCCAGGAACCGGAGCGATTGCTCGTCCGCCCAGTGGGCGTCATCGACGAGCAGGACGAGCGGCCGCTCCTCCGCCAGCCGCGCGCAGAGCCAGTGCAGGCCGTGGAAGCGCGCCAAGAGGCGATCGTCCGCCGCCGCTCGGTCTGGGACCTCCTCGAAGAGCGCCCGCGCCAGTCCTGCGGCACCCGCGAAGACCCTCTCGCGCTCGTCGCCGGAGAGCTCCTCGATGCTTGGGGCCAGGAGCTGAAGTACCACGCCGAGCGCGAACTCGCTCTCCATCACGCCGCCGCGTGCGCGAAGGAGGGTCATGCCGTCCGCCTGGGCGAGCTCCGCCGCCTTCTCGAGCAGTGACGTCTTGCCGATCCCTGGGGCGCCCTCGATCACCACGGACCCCCCCGACCCGTCCAGCGCGCCGCGGAGCAGAGCGGCTATCTGCTCCAGCTCGGCGTCCCGCTCGAGCAGGTCGCTCGGGGCGTCCTGATCGCTGGTGCGGCGCCGTGCGCTGAGCGTGTCGCCGGTCATACCCAAAGCCTACGGAGGGTCCACGTAGCGAAGCTCGCCGGTGCTCAATAGGTTGCTCAAGGGGATCCTCGAACCCGGCGTGGCCGCCGAGAAAGAAGGAGCACGGTGCCCACCCGCACTGCCCCACTTGCCGCGCAGCCCGTCGTCGAGGTAGGGCTCCGTGGACCCAGGACCTGACTCCGCAGCGCGCCTTCGGACTCGTGGACCAAGCGTTCGAGCGCCCAGTGGTGTCATTGCCCAAGGGCGGCGGTACCGTCGTCGCGCAGGTGCCGAAGTCGCCCCCGGGCAAGCTCCTGCGCCGGGTGCTGGTCGATCGTGAGCGCGAAACGGTGCGCGACTGTGCGCCCCAGCAGACCTCCACCATGGCCCGCACCAAGCGCGCCGGGCGGACGTACACCCCATGGGGCATGCTCGCGGCGATCGACCTGCACGGCTGCGAGCGGCGCCGGCTCGCGGATCCCGACAGCATCCGGCGCTTCGTACCGACCCTGATCGCCGCCATCGGCATGCGCGCCCACGGCGCGCTGATGATCGACCGCTTCGGCGACGACGAGCTCGAGGGCTGGTCGGCGATGCAGTTCATCGAGACCAGCTCGATCACGATCCACGCCGACGAGGTCTTCGGCCGGTGCTTCATCGACGTCTTCTCCTGCCGGCCGTTCGATCCGGACGCCGCGGCCGCGATCGCCGTCGCACATTTCGGTGGCACCGCCACGGTGACGGGTGCTCGAGCGATGACGAGCCGCGCCCGGCTCGATTGAGGCCCCGCTAGGGCAGAGAACAGGACAAAGGTGGGCGAGGACAAGGAGATGGGCCATGACCCTCCTCGCCACAGCGGTGTCGACCTACGCCTTGGATGGGGTGGCCACCGTGGCCGGAGTCCTTCTGGCGGCGTCTCACGTGCTACGCGGCCTCGACCACTCGCTCTTGCTCGTACTTCTCGCAGGGACCTACCTGCTCTGGGGAGCGGCCTATGGGTCAACCTCAAGGCCAACTGGACGCTGCTGGAGGAGACCGGGACGAGCACCAACGTGCTGTCAAAGGCTGCGTATGAGCTGGCGAAGCTCAGGCTGGCGCGAGTCTCCGCACCCAGAGAATCGCTTCCGCGAGCGGCTACGTGGGTACCGAGATCGCGAAGGAGGTGCCCTACTATGCGGGCGCGTTCGGCGCCGTGTTCCTGAGCGATTCGGTCTCCTCGACCGACGCGCTCATCTTCATGGCGGGCACCAATCTGGGTGCCGCCGCCTACGAGTACGGGCTCGCACGCTGTACACGGACGTTTCTGCACCTGAGATCCCACGGTGGGCGCGCGAGCAGCCACGACCTGCGCTCTGCTCGAAGACGGAGGTGGCGCCGTGATCGACCCGGTGCAGCGCTGGCGCGAGTACGGAGAGAAGCCGGATTTCGCCGGACCGCTCAGCTTCGGCGGTGTGCCGATGACGCAGGACGCTCGTGATCTGGAAGGGACCGACGTGGCCATCGTCGGGGCCCCGACCGATCGACTGCGTCTCCGATCGCTCCGGGACGCGCTTCGCCCGCGCGCGATTCGGGCCGCGAGCTGCCCGCCCGGCCCGCACCTCGAGGCGAAGAGTCGACGCGTTCGCGGAGCTGCGGATCGTCGACTTCTGCGACGCGCCCGTGCTGCCCGGCGACGTCGCTCCGAACGCACCGGGCGATCGCCGAGACGGTGAGCGAGGTCGTCGCCGCCGGATGCGTCCCGATCGTGCTGGGCGGGGATCACTCGATCACCTATCCCGACGTGCGTGCTGTGCGCTCGGGGCCACGGGCCGGTGGGGCTCGTCCACTTCGACACCCACACCGACACCGGCAGCCAGGTCTTCGGCGTGCGAGAAGTCGCACGGCACGCCGATGTACCGCCTGGTCGAGGCCGGTCTGGTGGCGCCGGAGCGCTACGTCCAGATCGGCCTCCGTGGCTACTGGCCGGGCGAGGAGGTGTTCGCCTGGCAAGCCGAGCGCGGAATCACGAGCTTCTTCATGCACGAGGTCCGCGAGCAGCGGCATAGGTGCAGGTCATGGCGGCAGCGATCGAGCGCGTCGGACCGGGCCCGGTCTTTCTGACAGTCGACATCGACGTCCTGGATCCGGCCTTCGCGCCGGGCACGGGCACCCCCGAGCCCGGCGGCATGAGCCTGAGCGACCTCCTCGGGGCCTGCCGCCAGACCGCAGCCGGTCTCGACCTCGTCGGGGCGGACGTGGTCGAGGTGATCCCCACAGCGATCGGCTCCGCAGACATCACGGCGCTGGCGGCCGAGCGGATCGTGCGCGAGATACTGACCGGGATCGCGCTGTCGAGAGGACATCAGCCCGGCCAAGCCTCTCTTACGAGATCGCAGGCGGCGGCGTGGTGAGGGCGATCCTCACTGTCGGCGGCGTCGGCGAAGTGAAGCCGAGGTAGTCCCGGCGGCGGTCGAGGAGGTAGGCCGTGTACGTGGTCGAAAACGCCGATCACGTCCTGCTCGAGCCAGGCGCACCAGGGTTGGACGCTCTCCCGCCAATCTCACCGGACCCCATCGCGAGCTCGGGTCGGCACTGGGCGAGACCTGCGCAAACGGGGCGAGATTCTGCGCCAAGGTCCTTCTTGTGGATGTGGACGACCAGCGCCTGATCCTGGTGGTGGAGGACGACGAGCTGACCCGTTCCTTCCTGCTCGACAACCTCGCGGCCGACGGCTTCCGCGTGGCCGGCGCCGGCGGGGTGGGCGAGGGCCTGCGCGCGATCGAGGTGCGCCAGCCCGCGCTTGTCGTGCTCGATCTCAGCCTCGAGGACGGGAACGGGCTCGTCCTGCTCGACCGGCTGCGCTCGGCCGACGGCCTCGCCTCGCGCCTCGATCCCGACCTCCCGGTGATCGTGCTGAGCGGCCGGGCCGGGGACGCCGACCGTGTGCGCAGCTTCGCGCGCGGGGCAGATGACCACCTCTGCAAGCCCTTCCTGTACGCCGAGTTGCTGGCGCGCGTGCGCGCGCTGCTGCGCCGCGCCGAGGGGCGGCGCGGCCAGGGCGTCCTGCGCGTGGGCGAGCTGACGCTGGACCCGGTCACGCGTGCGGTGCGCCTCTCCGGACGGCGGATCGAGCTCTCGGCCAAGGAGTTCGCGCTGCTTCACGCGCTCGCGGAGGAGCCGACTCGCGTGTACGGCAAGCAGGAACTGCTCCGCGACGTGTGGGGGTATTTATCTGCCGGCAAGACGCGCACGCTCGATGCCCACGCCTGTCGCCTGCGCAAGAAGCTCGAGGCGTCTCCGCGCACGTGGGTCGTGAACGTGCGCGGCGTGGGCTACAGGCTGACGGAGGCCCTGTGAGCTGGGCGCTTGCCATAGCCGGCTGGGCGCTGGCGGCGTGCCTGGTCGCGGTCCTGCGCTCGCGCCTGGCCCTGGTGGCCGACGCCGAACACGAGCTGCGCGGCGCCGCGGCCGCCATCGGCCTCGCCGCAGAGCGGATGAAGCGCGCCGGTGCCACCCGGGCCTTCGCCTCGCTGCTCGACGTCCAGCTGGACCGCGCGATCGCCGGGCTGGCCGACCTCGAGAGGGCGCGCCGGCGCCCGCGCCGCCACCGCGCCCGCACGGCCGCGCCGGCCACCGATTCCGCGCGCCTGGCCCAGGTGGTGACGAATCTCGTGACCAACGCGGCCCAGCACGGAACCGGCCCGGTTGAGATCAGCTGGAGGCCGACCAGGTCGGGGCGCGCCTCGAGATCCGCAACCCGAACCGGCCCCCCGAGCTGGACGACCTTCTGGCCGGGCGCGGTCGCGGGCTTGGCATAGCTGCCCGCGCGGCCCGCGACCTGGGTGCCAGCCTGCGGGTGGATACAGGCGCGCGAGACACCTCGGCCACGCTCGAGCTTCCCGCCGCGGCGGGCCCCGATCCCGCAGACGATCGTGCTCGCCTCGCGGCATGAAGGTCCGCCGGCGGCGCGGCCTTCTGCTGCTTGCGCTGGCACTCGTCTGCGGCGGCCTCGCCGCGTCTTCGGTGCACGAGCGCGAGCGCAGCGTCGAGGAGAAGGTCGGGCCGCTCGTCTCGGTGGTGGTGGCGGCCCGCGAGCTTGCGCCGGGCGAGCACGTTGCGCCCGCGGGACCTCGCGGTCGAGCGGGTGCCGGCCCGCTATGTCCCCGCGGACGCGCTCGGAGCCGCCGACCGGCTGGCGGGTGCGCGGACGGCGGTGGCGCTGGCGGCCGGGTCGTACGTGACGATCGGGGTGCTGGAAGGAGCCGCGGACGGTGCTCGGCGGCCCCTGAAGACCGGAGAGCGCACGCTGGAGGTGGGGGTCACCGGCGGCGCCGCGCTCGCCGGAGCCGGCGCCGGGTCGCGGGTCGACGTGCTGGTCACGACCCAGCGCGCCGAGGGCGCAGGACGCACGTTCGTCGCGCTCGAGGACGTGGAGCTCCTCGAGCTACGCGCGGCCGGCGGCACGGAGCTCGCGCCCGCGGGCTCCGAGGAGGCCCCGCCCGATACCGCGCTCGCCACGCTGCGGGTCGAGCCTGCGCCAGGCCGTATATCTCACCGCCGTCGAGAACTTCGCCCGCGAGGTCCGCCTGCTGGTGCGCCCGCCGGCCGACCGCCGGCGCGCTCGCGGCTTCGCGGTCTCCGAGGCGGAGCTCTGAGCGGTAGCTACTTGGGCGGCTCGACCACCTCGACCGACCCGTCCGGGTTGCCGAGCAGGGCGCGCTCGGCCATGTCGATGAAGAGGCCGTGCTCCACCACGCCCGGCACCCGCTTGATCGCGGGGCCGAGCTCGTCGAGGTCGATCCCGGCCGGTATGGCGCAGTCGAGGATCAGGTGTCCCTCGTCGGTCAGGTATGAGTCGCCGTCCTGGCGGCGCCGCAGCTCGGGTTCCGGAAGCAGCCGGGCGAGCCTGCGCCGCGTGTCGCGCCAGGCGAAGCGGGTCACCTCGATCGGCAGGCGAAAGTGCTGGCCGAGCCTCTCCACCTTCTTTGGCGTCTCGGCGACCACAACGAAGCGCCGCGCCGCCGACGCGACGATCTTCTCGCGCAGCAGCGCTCCCCCGCCGCCCTTGAGCAGTCGCAGCCGAGGGTCGACCTCGTCGGCGCCGTCGAGGGCCAGGTCGAGCTCGAAGGTCCCGTCCAGCTCCACGACCTCGATGCCGAACGACCGCGCGCGCTCGTCGGTGCTCGCCGAGGCCACCGCGGCGCGCAGCCGGGTGCCCGCCGGCCCGCTGCCGGTCGCCAGATCGCCGCCCTCGCGCACGCGGTCGCCGAGCAGCTCGACCAATCTCCATACCGCCCGGCCCGACCCGAGCCCGATGGTCATACCGGGCTCGACCAGCTCGGCCGCCGCCAGCGCAGCGGCCTCGCGCGCCACCGGGTAGACGGCGCTGACGCGCGGCCGCTCGCCCATGCCGGGCAGGTCGTTCACCGGGCGGCCTAGCTCTCCAGGGTCGCGTTCAGCTCGATCGACTCCACCGCCGCGAGCGCCTGGGAGACCGGGCAGCCCTTCCTTGCGGCCTCGGCGAGGCGCTGGAACTCGTCGTCCTCGATTCCGGGCACGCGCGCGCGGGTGTCGAGCTCGATGCGGGTGATCGCGAAGCCGTCGGGCACCTTCTCGACGTGCACCGTCGCGGTCGTCTCGACGCTCTCGGCGTCGTGGCCGGCCCGGCCCAGCTCTCCGGAAAGAGCCATCGAGAAGCACCCGGCATGGGCACCCGCGATCAGCTCCTCGGGATTCGTGCCGTCGCCTTCCTCGAAGCGAGACTGGAAGGAATAGGGCCCCTCGAACGAGCGCGTTGCGAGCCGCATCGTCCCGTTGCCGTCCTGCAGTGACCCGTCCCAGCGCGCGTCGGCCTTCCGCTTCGGCATCTCTCGTTACCTCCGTGTAGTGGTGTCAAGCCGGAAGCTACCCGGCGACGCAGGAAGATTGCCGACTTCTGGCGCGCGGGCGCCCTCAAGGCCACCGGGCCGGTCGCTAAACTTTCCTTACCCAACGTAAGTAGGTGACGCAAATGGCCACTGAGACACTTCTGCTGATTCCGGTCGACGACTCCGTCGTCTTCCCCAACATGTCCGTGACGCTGGCGATCGAGGCCGGCGATGAGGACCGCGTGGTCCTGGTGCCACGCAAGGGCGACGAGTTCGCGAGCGTCGGCACCGTGGCCGACGTCGTCGACCGCGTTCGCCTACCCGGCGGCGGTCGCGCGGTCGCGCTCGAGGGTATTCACCGCGGCCGTATCGGCGCCGCGAGCACCGACTCCACCGGCGCACTGCGCGTCGAGGTCGAGCCACACCCGGACGACGTTCCGGTCGACGGGCGCACCCGCGAGCTCGAGCGCGAGTACCGCGCGGTGGTCGAGGAGATCCTCGAGCTGCGCGGTGACGACGGGCGCATCGCCGCGTTCGTTCGCTCCATCACCGAGCCGGGCGCCCTCGCCGACACGAGCGGCTACGCGCCCGACCTCACCTACGAGCACAAGATCGAGCTGCTCGAGACGCTCGGCGTGCCCGATCGCCTCGAGCTCGCACTCCGCCTCCAGCGCGAGCGCCTGGCCGAGCTCCAGGTGCGCCGGCGCATCCGCGACGACGTCCAGTCGGGCGCCGAGAAGCAACAGCGCGAGTACTTCCTGCGCAAGCAGATGGAGTCGATCCGCAAGGAGCTCGGCGACGACGACGCATCGGTGCTCGACGAGTACCGCACCAAGATCGAGGAAGCCGGGATGCCCGAGCACGTGCGCGAGCAGGCCGAGCGTGAGCTGGGCCGGCTGGAGCGGGTGGGCGAGCAGGGCGGCGAGGCCTCGATGATCCGCTCCTACCTCGACTGGCTGATCGCCGTGCCGTGGTCCGGGCGCTCCGAGGAGCGCCTCGACCCCGTGCACGCGCGCGAGGTTCTGGACGCAGACCACGCGGGGCTCGAGGACGTGAAGGACCGCATCGTCGAGTACATCGCGGTGCGCAAGCTGCGCACCGAGCGCGGGATCGAGGAGGACAAGCGCTCGGGCGCCATCCTCACGCTGATCGGCCCGCCCGGAACGGGCAAGACGTCGATCGGCGAGTCGATCGCGCGTGCGACCGGGCGCGAGTTCGTCCGGATGTCGCTCGGGGGGGTGCGCGACGAGGCCGAGATCCGCGGCCACCGGCGCACCTACATCGGCGCGCTGCCCGGCCGCCTGGTGCGCGCCCTGCGCGACGCCGGAACGATGAATCCGGTGATCATGCTCGACGAGGTGGACAAGGTCGGCGCCGACTGGCGCGGCGACCCGAGCGCCGCACTGCTCGAGGTCCTCGACCCCGCGCAGAACCACTCGTTCCGCGACCACTACCTCGACGTGGAGCTCGACCTCTCGCAGGTGGTGTTCATCGCCACCGGCAACCTCGCCGAGACGATCCCCGCGCCGCTGCTCGACCGGATGGAGATCATTCGCTTCGACGGCTACACCACCGTCGAGAAGGTCGCGATCGCGCGCGGCTATCTGTGGAAGCGCCAGCGCGAGCGCAACGGCCTGCGCGAGGACGAGGTGTCGATCTCGGACGACGTGCTGCA
Source organism: uncultured Thermoleophilaceae bacterium (assembly GCA_963762265.1). Lineage (GTDB taxonomy): Bacteria > Actinomycetota > Thermoleophilia > Solirubrobacterales > Thermoleophilaceae > JACVRW01. Next base: position 237,941 of record CAVXKC010000009.1, read on the forward strand.
GACGCTCGTAACGGAGTACACCCGCGAGGCCGGGGTGCGCGGGCTGGAACGAGAGCTCGGCACGCTATTGCGAAAGACAGCGACCAAGATCGCTTCGGGCGCCGCGACGGTGCCGGTGGCGATCGAGGTCGAGGACGTTCGCCAGGCCCTCGGGCGTCAGCGCTTCTTCCAGGAGGCGGCCGAGCGTACGGCGGTCCCCGGCGTGGCCACCGGCCTGTCGGTGACCGGCGCGGGCGGGGACGTCCTGTTCATCGAGGCGACGCGAATGAAGGGCAAGGACGGGCTCGTGCTGACGGGTCAGCTGGGTGACGTCATGAAGGAGTCGGCGCGCATTGCGCTCTCCTATGTGCGCGGCCATTCAGGCAGCCTCGGCATCGACGAGGACGCGTTCGACGAGCGCGAGTTCCACGTCCACGTGCCGGCGGGCGCGATCCCCAAGGACGGGCCGAGCGCGGGCATCACGATGACCACGGCGCTGGCGTCGCTGCTGAGCGGCCGGCCGGTGCGCCACACAGTCGGGATGACGGGCGAGGTCACCCTCCAGGGACGGGTGCTGCCGATCGGCGGCCTCAAGCAGAAGGTGCTTGCCGCCCACGCGGCGGGACTGACCGACGTGATCCTGCCCGAGCGAAACCGCGCCGACCTCGACGACGTGCCCGAGGAGGTACGGGAGGCCATGACCTTCCACCCGGTCATGACCGTCGACGAGGTGCTCGAGCTCGCGCTCGAGCCCGAGCCGGCGACCTCGCTGGCCGCATGAGCATGTGACGAGATTGGTCACCGGGCGTATACGAGACATGCGCCCGGTGGCCGTCCTCGTCTGCTGCCTCTTGCTCGCCGCCTGCGGCTCGGACGACGAGCAGGACGGGGGCGGGCAGACAACGCCCGGACCCGAGGGCGCGAGCCTGACCGTGACGGTGCGCTCCGAGGGCAAGGACGGGCCCACCCGCGTGCGGCGCATCGAGTGCGCGCGCCTCGGCGAAGGGTCGGCGCTCTGCCGCCGCCTCGCGGGGCTCACGCCCGCTCGGCTCGCACCGGTCCCGCCGGCGACCGCCTGCGCGGAGCTCTATGGCGGCCCGGCCACCGCGCGAGTGAGCGGCGACTTGCGCGGGGAGCGGGTCGATGCCCGCTTCGACCGCGTCAACGGTTGCGAGATCAACCGCTGGGACGAGAACCGTGTGTTGCTGGGACGCGCCTCGCTGTGACCGCGGCGCTCAGGTGCTCTTGGTGAGCCCGCCGTCCACCGCGAGCGCCTGTCCGGTGACATATCCGGCCTGGGTCGAACACAGGAAGGCGGCCGCCGCGGCGATCTCCTCGGGCCGGCCGAGCCGCTTCGCCGGCACCTCCTCGCGAGCAACCTCCTCCGCTGCGTCCAGCGAGCCGTAGAGGCTCTCCAGGCGGCCGGTCGCGATCCGGCCGGGCAGGATCGTGTTGAGCGTGACCCCGTCGGCCGCCAGCTTGCCCGCGAGCGTCCTGAAGGTGGCGAGCATGCCGCTGCGGTGAGCGCTCGAGAGCATCAGGCCCGGGATCGGCTCGCGCGCGGCGGTCGAGGAGATGTTGAGGATCCGGCCAAAGCCGCGCTCGCGCATGCCCGGCAGGGTCCCCTCGATCAGCGCCATCGGGCCGAGCATCAGCTCGCGGTGGGCGTCCTGCCACTGCTCGCGCGTGAACTCGAGCGGGTCCCCGCCCGGCGGGCCGCCGGTGTTGGTGACGAGGACAGCGAGCGGTCCGAGCTCTGCCTCGATCCGCTCGACGAGAGCCGGGCCGGCGTCCAGATCGTTGGTGTCGTGCACGTAGGCACGCGCCCCGATCCTCTTCGCGGCGGCCTCGATCCGGTCCTGGGAGCGCGAGCTGACGGCCACCTGCGCGCCCTCGTCCGCGAGCGCCTGGGCGACCGCGAAGCCGATCCCCTGCGAGGCGCCGGTGACCAGCGCCACCTTTCCGCTCAGGCCGAGGTCCATGCTTCGCAGCCTACCCGGGGCCGGGTGTAGGCTCGCCTGGATGCCGCTCCGCCTCCTGGCCCGCGCAGCACCGCTGGTCCTCGGCGCCGTCGCGGCGGCGATCTGGCTGAGGCGACGGCGGCCGGAGCGGCCCGCGCTTCCGGCCGCGGCCACGCCTGCGCCGCCGCCTGCGCCCGTTCCGCCCCCCGTCCCCAAGCGGCAGAGCACGCGCTTCGTTCGCGCCTCCGAGAGTGGTCCCGTCGACATCGTCACGGTCGTCGACGACCTGCTCGGCGTCACTCACTAGGCCCTTCGCGTTGCCCGAAGCGGTGGTTTGGGGCTCGATCTGCTTGGATAACAGCCTTCAAGTCGAGAACTTGCCGAGTCTCCGCCGTCCCGATGGCGGAGAGCGGGGGACCCATTGGAGCCGGACGCGCGCGTCGCGAGCGGCTCCTGGGGCGAATCGCAGCGACCACGCCGCGTAGCGCCACTTTCCGGCGCGAGCCCGTCAGCTCACCTCGTAGGCATTGGAAAGGGGATCCAGGACTTTGCAGCCCGTTGTCAATGCCGTGCGCCCACTGACGGCGATCCGTCTAGTGTGTGGTCCTGATCGCGCTGGCACTTGCAGGAACCACAGCGACCGCCTCCGCGGATCGCGTGACCGCGTCGGCGGCGGCCGGCGAGGAGATGGTCAAGCGCGGCGACCGCGGCGACGCCGTGAAGCAGATCCAGGCCGCCCTCGGCATCCCCGCCGACGGCGTGTTCGGCCCGCAGACCCACCGAGCCGTCAAGCGCTTCCAGCGCAGGAAGGGGCTCCTGGTCGATGGCGTGGTGGGACCGCAGACGCGCGCCGCGCTCGGGCTGAGGGCAGTCGCGCCGCGCGCTCCGTCGGCGGCTCGAGCGACGTGCGGCTGCCGCGCATCCTGCGCCTGATCGCCGAGTGTGAGTCCGGTGGCAACCCGGCGGCCGTCTCGGCGGGTGGGACCTACCGCGGCAAGTTCCAGTTCAGCCTCGGCACCTGGCGCGCACTGGGCGGCAAGGGCGATCCTGCCGACGCCCCGGAGGCCGTTCAGGACCGCGTTGCACTGAAGCTCTACCGCCGGGCCGGTACGTCGCCCTGGCCGAACTGCCCGTAGAAGTCAGGGCGCTGCGGGAGAACGCGCGGGGGCGTTGCGCCCCAGTGAGACAACGCCGATCAGCGTGACCGCGCAGGTCACGCCCAGCATGCCGTAGGGCACGGCGTCCGCGGTCGCATCCGCGATCGCGCCGCCGGCGGAGCTTCCCACCACGTGCCCGATCGCCCAGGCGAGGTTGGATATGGAGAACGCCAGCGCGAGGTCGAGACCGGCGTTCTCGGACGCGTCGGAGAGCAGCGCCATGCGCCGGCGCCCAGAACGCTCCGAGCGCGGCGAAGGTGAACATGATCGCCACCCCGAGCATCACGGCCACGTTGGGCAGTGGCAGCAGCGCCGCCATCACGACCGCGCCGGCGAGCCCGAACCGAATCGGGACGAGGCGCCCGCGGCGATCCGAGATGCGGCCGGCGACCGGGCTCAGCACGCCCTCGACCGCCGCCGTGACAAGGAAGATCGCGCCGATCGCGGCGCCCGTCGCGCCGAGCTCGTCGAGCCGCAGCGGCGCGAGCACCTCGATCACCCCGGCAAACAGCGCCGGAAGCGTGAAGAGCCAAAAGCCGGCCAGCACGTCGCGGCGGCGCAGCGCCCCCACCAGCGCGGGGAGGCCCGGGCTCGGCGCGGGCGGCACGCCGGGAGTGCGCCAGGCCCACGTGGCGAGGCCCGCGGCGACCACCGATACCCCGCTGAAGACAACCTCTGGCCCGACCACGGTGGCCGCCCCGCCGAGCACCGGCCCGAGCAGCACCCCGAATATCGCCGCCGCGAGCGCCGACCCGATCAGCTCGCCGCGCCGGTCCGCGGGCGCGGCTGAGACGAGCCAGGTCATCCCCGCTGCCCACATGAACGCGCCGCCGATGCCCTGGACGAAGCGCGCCGCGTCGAGCAGCACGATGTGGTTCGCGAAGCCGAAGGCGAGGCTCGTGACGCCGAGCAGGCCGAGCCCGGCGAGCAGGGTCGGCTTCACGCCCCAGCGCGCCGCGAGCCAGCCAGCCGGGAGCGCGCCCGCGAACGTCCCCGCCGGATAGGCCGCCGTGAGCACGCCGGCGCCGGTCTTCGAGAGGTCGAGCTCGTCCGAGTAGAAGGGCAGGAGCGGCGCGACGGCGGCGAAGAACATCGTGTCCACAAGCACCACCGCCGAGACCAGCAGGAACAGGCGGCGCATGGGCGTCGATGCTACGCGAGCGGGCATACTGCACCGGCCTTGCCCGACCTTCGCCAAGAGCTCGAGGAGTGGCTGCGAATCCCGTCGGTCTCGACCGGCGGCGGTGACGCCGCGGCGCTGGAGCGCGCCTGCGGCTGGGTCTGCGAGCGCATCGACTCGGCCGGCGGCAGCGCCGAGGCGGTCACCATCGACGGCGGCCATCCGATGGCTGTCGGCGAGCTCCGCTGCTCGCGCCCCGGCGCGCCGACGGTCCTCGCCTACGGCCACTACGACGTCCAGGCAGCCGGTCCAGGAGAGGACTGGGACAGCCCGCCGTTCGAGCCCACCGAACGCGATGGGCGCCTCTACGCGCGCGGCGCCGCCGACGACAAGGGCAACTTCGTGCCGCTGCTCCACGTGGCCTGTCAGCTCGCCCGGGCGGGCGAGCTATTGGTGAACGTGCGCTTCCTCGTCGAGGGCGAGGAGGAGATCGGCAGCGGCTCGGTCCTCAAGCGACTTCAGGCGGGTGAGGACCAGGCCGACTGCGCGGTCGTCTTCGACTCGCTGATGGTCGACGAGCACACGCCCGCGATCACCTCCGCCGCTCGCGGGATGGTCAAGGCCGGGGTCGAGGTGCGCGTGGCCGAGCGCGACCTGCATTCGGGGATCTACGGGGGCGCGGTGCTAAACGCCGGCCACGTGCTCCTGCGCATGCTCGCCGAGGTCGCTCCGGACTCGGAGGGCCGCGTGCGGCCCGAGCTGAGCGCCGGCGTGGAAGCGCCCCCCGAGGCTGAGCGCGAGGGGTGGGAGGCACTGCCGGCCGGCGACGAGTTGATCGCCGCCGTGGGCGCGCACCCCGCGGCGCCGGGCGCCGGGCGCGAGTTCTACGACCGCACGGGCGCCGAGACGGCGGTGGACGTGAACATGGTGACCCTGGGGGAGCCGCGGACGATCGTGCCGGCTCTGGCCCGGGGTCATGTCAGCGTGCGCCTTGCGCCGGGGCAACGAGCGAGCGAGATCGGCGCCGTGCTCGAGCGGCTGCTGCGCGAGGCCGCGCCGCCGGGCGCCGAGGTGTCGATCGACATGACGCTGGCCGACCCGGCGCTCTTCGACACGGGCCATCCGGCTCTGCGGCTCGGCGCAGAGGCGATCGGGCGAGCCTGTGGCCGGGCCCCCGCGTTCGTACGCCTCGGCGGCACCCTGCCGCTGCTGGCCGTGTTGGCCGAGCGCGAGATAGCGACGATCGTGAGCGGCTTCGCTCTCCCCGCCGACGCCTTCCACGCGCCAAACGAGAGCTACCGGCTCGAGAGCCTGCGCCTCGGCGAGGCAGCCGCCGGCCAGCTCTATCGAGAGCTGGCCCGCCTTCCCACAGGCTGAACTGTCAGTTGGTTGTGGCTGGACCGTCAGTAACGGTTCGCTGGACAATCGTCGCGGCGGCGCAGGTGGTGGATGCGGCTGCGTTCCGACCGCGAGCTCCGCGTCGTGCGCACCTTCCACCCGGCCGCGGCCGCTTCCAGGAAGTCCTCTGCGATCGCGCGCTGGGGATCGGCGATCAGCACCTCGCCGGTCACGTCCACGAGCTGTGGCAGCAGGCCGAGCAGCAGCTTCACGTTGCGGCGCTCATACAGGACGTCCGAGGCGATCACGAAGCGCCACGGGCCGCGCTCCACTATCGAAGCGGGGCGATCCCAGGCGACCACCGCGGTCTCGATCCGCACCGAGTTGCGCTGGGCGTTCTCGGCGGTGGCCGCCACGGCGTCGGGTGACCAGTCGGTCGCCAGCACGCGACCGCCGGCCAGGGCCGCGGCGATGCTCGGCAGCCCCAGGCCGCAGCCCAGCTCGAGCACGCGGGCACCGCGCAGGGAGCGCCTGGCCACGTCGTGGGCGAGCGCGAGCGAGCTCGCCCACAGCTCGGCCCAGTAGGGCATGAACTCCTCATCCTCGAAGCGCTCCTCGGTGAGCAGCGCCTCCGCGTCACGCGGGCGAGCGAGCGCGACCTCGCCCACCGGCAGCGCGATGCGCTCCTCGACGGTGTCGATCATCGACCCCGGCCGGCCTCCTCGGCGGCGCGCTCGGCGGCCTCCAGCTGGCGCTCGATCAGGTCCAGTCCCGAGCTCCAGAAGCCGGGGTCGGCGAGGTCGACTCCCACGATCTGCCCGAGCTCCTCAGGCGGGCGCGAGCCCCCGGCGCGCAGCAGCTCGAGATACGACGACACAAAGCCCTCGCCCTCCTCCTCATAGCGGCGATAGACCGAGAGCGCGAGCAGGTGGCCGTAGGCGTAGGCGTACACATAGCCGGGGGTGTCGACGAAGTGCGGAACGTAGGACCACCAGATCCCGTAGTCGGCGTTCAGCTCGACCGAGTCGCCGAGCAGGTCGCGCTGGGTCGCGAGCCAGAGCTCGGCGAAGCGCTCGGGGGCGAGCTCGCCGCTCTCGCGCCGCGCGGTGTGGATCGCGTGCTCGAAGCGGTTCATCGCGATCTGCCGAAACACCGCGGCCACGGCGCCATCGAGTGAGCCGGCGAGCAGGGAGAGGCGCTCCTCCGGGCCGCCGGCGCGCTCGAGCAGCCGCTCCAGCACGATCGTCTCGCCGAAGATCGACGCGGTCTCGGCCATGGTCAGCGGCGTCGTGAACTGGAAGATCCCCTGGGGCCGCGCCAGCGAGGCGTGCACCCCGTGCCCCAGCTCGTGAGCCATCGTGAGGACGTCGTAGGGGCGCGATGTGTAGTTGAGCATCACGTAGGGGTGGCGGGAGGGCACCGTGTACGAGCAGAACGCGCCGCCGCGCTTGCCGGGTCGCGGCGGACCGTCGATGTAGTCGTTGGCAAAGAACTCGCCCGCCACCTCGCCGAGCTCGTCCGAGAAGGTCGAGTAGCAGTCGAGGACCATGGCTCGCGCGTCGTCGTAGGGGATCTGCTCCTCGGTCTCGCCCACCGGGGCCATGCGGTCCCAGTAGGCGAGCTTGTCGAGGCCAAGCAGGCGGGCCTTGAGGCCATACCAGCGCCGGGCGAGCCCATAGCGGCCGACCACCGCCTCGACCAGCGCCTCGACGGACTCGTCGCCGGCCTCGTTGGCGAGGTTGCGCGCCGCAAGCCAATGCGGGTAGTCGCGCAGGCGATCCTTGGTCGCCTTGTCGCCGAGGAGGGTGTTGAACACGTACGCCCGGGTGCGCAGCCCCGGCCGCAGCGCCTCGGTGATGGCCGTCGCTGCCCGCTCGCGCACGCCCCGGTCTGAGTCCTGCATGCGGCTGAGGGCCTCCTCGAGCGAGATCGCCTCGGCGGCGTCGGGCAGGCTCACCTCGACCGACGAGATCTGCTCGGTGAAGAGGCGCCGGAACGCCGAGGCGCCGGTCACGTCGAGCTCGGTCGCGACGCGCTCCTCGGGCTCGGTGAGCTGGTGCGGCCGGTAGCGGCGCAGCGTGCGCAGGTGGTGGCGGCAGAAGTCGAGCCCGCCGGCGGCCAACAGCTCCTCCGCCGGCTCCTCGGGCAGCAGGTTCCACTCGAGCTCGAAGAACAGCAGCTGCGTCTCGATGGCCGCCCCGAGCTCGCGCGCCTTCTGGATCAGGGCGCCTCGCGGCGGGTCGGTCGTGTCGAGCGTGAAGTGGAGCATCGCGTAGGAGCCCGCCCGCCCGGCCAGGTCGAAGATCGCGGCGAGCTCGCGCATGGCGTCGGCGAGGCCGGCGGCGTCGAGCTCGTCGACTCGCCCGCGGTGGCGCTCGGCGAACTTCGCCGCGCGCTCGCGCGCCTCGTTCAACAGCTCCTCGACGCCGTCCGGCCCGCGGCCGTCGACGAGCGGGTCGAGGTTCCAGGTGGCTTCCTGCAGTGCGGGGTCGGCGGTTGCGCTCATTCGCCCTGAGGCTAGCCCGTGGCGATGATGAGGCAGGTGGAAGTGCCGTGGGCGACCAGCTTGTCGTCGCTCGCACGGCGGACGGCGCCCTCGGCCGTCGCGACCCGCCCGCCGCGGTGAAGCACCCGCCCGGCCGCCACGATCTCCCCGGTGTCGGGCGTGATCGCCCGGACGAGGTTGAACGATGTCTCGAGCGTCGAATAGCCCTCGCCGGCGGCGCAGGTGGTGTGCACCGCCGCTCCCATGCAGCTGTCGAGCAACAGCCCGGCGATGCCGCCGTGCACCGTGCCGATCGGATTCAGCAGGCGCCCGTCGGGCACGAGCGAGAACGCGGTGCGGCCCTCGTCCACCTCCACCAGGCGAAAGCCGATCAGCTCCTGGATCGGGGCCGGCGGGTGCGTGCCGTCGCGAATGGCGATCATGTATTCGAGTCCCGTCATGAAGTCACGTGAGTATGTCCGAGCCTGAGCCTGTCCTGCCGACGCCGCTCGAGCAAGCGCCCGCCGCGCTGGGCGGCGGCCGGCCGCTCTGGCTCAAGCGCGAGGACCTCCACGAGCTGGGCGCCTTCAAGTGGCGCGGGGCCCTCCCGGCGCTGCGCGCCTACCGCGAGCGCGGCGCCGAGGCGGTGGTCACCGCCTCGACCGGTAACCACGGGGCGGCCACCGCCTGGGCCGCGGAGCGCGCGGGAATGCGGGCGGTCGTCTACGTTCCGCGCGTCGCGAGCGAGACCAAGCTCGCTGTGCTCGACGGGCTGGGCGCCGACCTGCGCCAGGAGGGCGCCGATCTCGACGAGTCGAAGGAGTTGGCGCGCGCGCATGCGCAGGCCGAGGGCCTGCCGTTCTTCGAGGACGGAGCCGAGCCGGCCCAGTTCAGCGGCTACGAGGCGATCGGGCGCGAGATCGTCGAGCAGCTCGGCGAGCGCCCGGCGCGGACGGTCGTCCCGGTGGGGAACGGAGCGCTCCTGATCGGCGTCGCGCGCGGCGTGGGCCGCGGCGCCATCGGCGTCGTGGCCAAGGAGGCGCCTGTGATGGCCTGGAGCGTCGCCGAAGGGCGGCCGGTCGAGTGCGATCGCTGCGCGACCTTCGCGGACGGGATGGCCGTACGGGTGGCGATCCCGCTCGCGGTCGAGGAGCTCGTCGGCCTCGCCACGCCGTTCGTCGAGGTCTCCGAGCGCGAGATCGCCACCGCCGTGGGCGCCTACGCCGCGGCGGGCATCCGCGTGGAGGGCTCGGCCGCCGCCGCGCTGGCCGCGCTCGACCGGGTCGGGGGCGATTCCGGCCCGGTGGTGTTGATCGTCACGGGCAGCAACATCGACCCCGCGCTGCACGAGCGCGCGGTCAGGGACCCGCAGGGCTTCTCGGACTGATGGAGCGGGCGTGGCTCGCTCACGCGCCCGAGTTTTTCGTCGCTATGCAGTGAAAAGCGCGGGAGCGTGGCTCGTGCACACCCACGCGAGTCGCCTACCCCGGCTAACCGGCCAGCGCCTCGATCAGCTCGTCCTTCGACATCTTTGAGCGGCCGGGCACCTCTTCGGCCTGGGCGCGCTCGTAGAGCTCCTCGCGGCTCATGCGCTCGAAGCGCCCGCGGCCGTCGCGCTTGCCCGAGCCGAGCTTGTCGAGCGTGTCCTGGAGCGCGGCCATCAGGTCGGGGGCGGGCTTTGGCTCCTTGCGTTCCTCGGGCGCCTTCACGCGCTTGCCGTTCTTCTTGTCCTCGACCACGGCGGTGAGGCGCTCGCGATAGCAATCGGTGTAGCGCTCCGGCTCCCAGTCGGTGGAGAGCGACTCGATCACGGCGACCGCCTGCTCGAGCTTGGCCTTGGCCGGCTTGCGCCCGCCCGGTGCGATCTCGTCGGTCGGCCGCACCTCGTCGTGAAAGCGCAGCGTCGTCAGCGCGAGCACGCTCGTCGCGCGGGCGCACCAGCACGAGATATTCCTTGGTGCGCATCACAAAGCGCCCCAGCGCGGCTCGGCCGGTCGACTCCATGACCTCCACGAGCAGCTGATAGGCGCGCAGCGTGCCCTCGCTGTCACCGGACGGGAGCAGGAACCAGGGATGAGCGAAGTAGATCGGGTCGACATCCTCGCTGTCGACGAACGCCTCGACCTCGATCGTCCGGGTCTTGCGCGGCTGGACCGTGGCGAGCTCCTCGTCGGTCAGCACGACCTGGTCGCCGTCTTCGAGCTCGAAGCCGCGACCGACCTCCTCCCATTCGACCTCTTTCCCCTCCTCGGAGCAGTAACGGCGCTGCTCGATCGGGGAGCCGTCCTTCTCGTGGAGCTGGCGGAAGTGAAGGTCGAGGTCGCGCGCCGCGCTCGTCAGGCGCACCGGCACGTTGACCAGGCCGAAGGAGAGCGATCCGTTCCAGAGCGTGCGCGGCATGCTCAGGATCCCTTCTTCAGGCTCGCCTTGAGGGCGCTCATGAGGTCGGACGTGTCCTCCTCGGGCTCGGGCTCCTCCGCTTCGATCTCCTCGCCCTTCGCCTTGCGCGCGATCAGCTCGAGGACGGCCTCGCGGTAGGTGTCCTCGTAGTCGGTCGGATCGAAGTCGCGGTAGAGCGAATCGACCAGCTGCCCGGCCATTTCGACCTCCTGCTTGCCGGGGCCCTTTCCAGGCTTGTCGTACTTGAGCTGGCTGCCGCGCACCACCTCGTCGTGAAAGCGCATCGTGTGCAGCGCCAGCACGCCGTCGAGCGGCCGCACGGCCGCCAGGTACTCGCGGTTGTGGAAGGTAAAGCGCCCGATTCCGACGCGGCCGGTCTGCTTGAGTGCCTCCTGGAAGACGCGGTAGGCCTCGCCCTCGTCGCGGCAGCCGACGTAGTAGGTCTTCTCGAAGTAGACGGGATCGATCTCGTCGTCGGGCACGAACTCCTCGATCTCGATCACCTTGCCACGCGAGCCCGCGGCGGCGGCCACCTCGGCCTTGTCGAGCACGACGTACTCGTCCGGGGACACCTCGAAGCCCTTCACCACCTCCTTGTAGGGGACCTCCTTGTCCTCCTTGGAGCAGATGCGCTTGTGCTCGAGGCGCGCGCCGTCGGCGAGATGGACCTCGTGGAAGCTGACCGTCTTCGACTCGGTCGCCGAGTAGAGCTTGATCGGCACATGCGCGAGGCCGAAGCTGATGGTGCCGTTCCAGATTGAGCGAGGCATCGGTTTCGTGGCTACCCGCCAGACCGCCTGTCTAGTCGTAGATGGAGTTGCTCTTGCCGACCTGGGAGTTCGGCGGATACGGAGCGAGGTCGTTCATGAAACCAGGCGTCTGCTCCACGCGCTCGAGCCAGCTCTGGACGGCCGGGTGCTCGGCGAGGTCGAAGCCCGCCTCGTGCGCCACGTGCAGGTAGGCGTAGAGGGAGATGTCGGCGATCGAGTAGCGCCCGCCGACCATGAAGTTGCGGTCTTTGAGATGCGCGTCGAGCACCTCGAGGACGCTGCGGCCGGCGGCGCGGCGGTGCTCGGCGCTCGGGCTGTCGGGTGCGAGGCGACCGGTCGCGAGGCGAAAGCGCAGGCCGGCGATGGCCGGGATCACCTCCGACTGCTCCCAGAAGAGCCAGCGCAGCACCTGCGCGCGCTCGGCCGGGTCGACGGGAAGCAGCATGGTCCCGTCGGCAACGTGAACCAGGATCGCGTTCGACTCTGGAAGCGGGTCTGCGCCGTCTTCTTCGAGCACCGGGGTCTCGCGCACGGGGTTGAGACGGCCGAACTCGTCCGTGAGCGTGTCGCCTCCGAAGATGTCGACCGGCACTCGCTCGTATTCGCGGCCGAGCTGGGCGAGCAGCAGGCGCACCTTGTAGCAGTTGCCCGAGGCGTCGTAGTCGTGCAGGCGCATGGTCACGCGGCGTAGCTCTCGCTGCCCATGATGTGCAGTGACACGTAGGGCTCGTCGCCCACGACCCAGCTGTCGTGGCCGGGTGGGACGAAGAAGAAGTCGCCCTCCCGCATGACCTTCTCGGTGCCGTCGGCCATCTTCACGGCGGCCTGGCCGCCCAGGACGAGCCCGACGTGCTCGACCCGGCAGAGGCTCTCGCCGGTCGCGGCTCCCACGTGCTCGGACCACACCCAGCCGGGTTCGTAGGTTGCCCGGCCGAGCGTCATGGGGCCGACGTCGTAGAGCTCGAAGCGGCCCTTGTCGAAGCTGCGCACCTCGGTCGGCTCGGTCAGGTTGAGGAGGGTGAGGTCCACGGTCAGCTCGTCCGGCGCTCGGGAAAGCGGGGCAGGCCGTCGTCCGGGATCGGCTCCCAAGCGGCCGCGTAGGCGACGAACTGGCGATAGGAGAGCCGGATGCCGGGATCGCTGTCGAAGGTGCCCATGCGCACGCCGATCTGCTGGGGGTCGGACGGGTTGCGGCTGAAGAGGGCCGAGCCACAGCCCGAGCAGAAGGCCTTCTCGAAGCCCTCCGCCGGACGGTACACCTCGACGTGCCCCTCGCCGCGGGCGATTCGAAACGAGCCCGGCGCCACGCGGGCGCTCGCCGAGGCCGACCCGCCCGTTCGCCGCTGGCAGCGCGTGCAGTGGCAATATCCGGCGGCCTCGAGCGGGGCGTCGACCTCGTAGCGCACCTCGCCGCACATGCAGCCGCCGGTGAGCGGGAGGGCGGGCGTCAGGGCTTCCATCGGCGCGAGGCTAGATGATTGGTTCCGGATCCGTGTACCTTCGGGGGCGCGCCAGACCAAGCTGGGCGCCGCACGCGGTGGCCATCGAGCGCCGGTAGGCCGGCGGGCAAGGGGGCGCGTCGGGCTGCCTGGGCAATAAAGGTTGGCCCGAAACGCGCTTCAAACCCGTTCATTGTCGAGTTAGCGGTCCCAGCAACCGCTAACTCGACAGCGGACGCCCGATCCGGCCGCAGCGCAGCACCGCGCCGACCCGTCCCACCCCGTTATAGCCCGCCGTTGGCCCGAGCCAGAGGCGCGTCATCCGAAGGTGCAGGGATTTGGAACCAATCATCTCGCGCGGGAGGGGCGAATTCCTCCCGCTCGTCCCTTTGCCGGGGGTGGAGGCCCTGGACGAGCTGGCGGTCGCGCTGCGGGCGCGGCTGGTGGAGCGCGCGCGCGATGGGACGGCGGGCGGGTCGCTCGACGACGAGGTGCGTTCGCTGGTCGAGCGCGAGGCGGCGCCGCTGCCCGAGGCCGACCGCGCGGAGCTGGCGGCACGGGTGGTGCTGCTCGCCACCGGGCTCGGCCCGCTCGAGCCGCTGCTGGCCGACCCGGGGGTGGACGAGGTCATGGTCAACGGACCTGGCTCGGTCTACGTCGAGCGGCGCGGACGGCTCGAGCGCGTGGCGGTCGAGTTCGCCGGCGACGCGGAGCTGCTGCACGCGATCGAGCGGGTGCTGGCCCCGCTGGGACGCAGGGTCGACGAGGCGTCGCCGCTGTGTGACGCGCGGCTGGCCGATGGCTCTCGTGTGAACGTGGTGATCCCGCCGCTGTCGCTCTCGGGGCCCTGCCTGACGATCCGGCGCTTTCGGCGCGAGGGCTTCTCGCTGCGCGACCTGGTGGCCGGTGCGACGCTGCCCGCGGAGCTGGCGGAGTTCCTCGCGGTGTGCGTGGCGGCGCGGGCGTCGGTGCTGGTCAGCGGCGGCACAGGCTCGGGAAAGACGACAACGCTCAACGCGCTGTCGGGCGCGATCCCCGGGGAGGAGCGCATCGTCACGATCGAGGACGCGGCCGAGCTGCGGCTGCGCCAGCGCCACGTGGTGCGCCTGGAGGCGCGGCCGGCCAATCTCGAGGGCAGCGGCGAGGTGACGATCCGCCAGCTCGTGCGAAACGCGCTGCGAATGCGGCCCGACCGGATCGTGGTCGGCGAGGTGCGCGGGGGAGAGGCGCTCGACATGCTGCAGGCTTTGAACACCGGCCACGACGGGTCGCTCACCACCGTGCATGCGAACTCGCCCGAGGACGCGCTGCGGCGGGTGGAGACGCTGGCGCTCATGGCCGGCGTGGGCCTGCCCCATGGCGCTGTCCGCGAGCAGGCGGCGAGCGCGCTCGATCTGGTGGTCCACCAAGCGCGGCTCGCCGACGGCGCCCGGGCCGTGGAGTCGGTCACCGAGGTAGTGAGGGTCGCCGGCGGGGCCGGCGTCCGAGAGCTGTATCGCCGCGGCGGCGGGCTACGCCCGCCCGGGGAGGGTCGGCTGGCGGAGCGGGTGGCGACTCTGCGGCGGGACGGGCCGGCGTGAGCGCGTCGGTTGCGCTTGCGCTGGTGGCCGGCGGCGCGGGGGCGGTCGCCGCAAGCGATCTGCTCGGCGCCGGCGCGATGGCCCGGGGGGCGGTGGCCGCGCGCGGACTCGCGGGGTTGGTGGAGGCGGTGGTCACGCTCGGGCGCGAAGGCCGCGATCCCGGTGCGCCCGAGCGGCGGCGGCTGCTCTTGGCCGGCTCGGGGGCGGCCTTCGGGGTCGGGGCCTTGCTGGCGGGTCCGCTCGCCGGCGTCGTCCTGGCTGCCGGCGGCCCGTGGGCGGTGGCCGGGATCCTGCGGGCCCGCCGCGAGCGCTACAGGCGCGCGGTCGATCTCGAGGTTCCGGGTCTGGCGCTCGCGCTGGCCGACGCTCTCGCCGGCGGGCACTCCCTGCGCGGTGCGTTCGTCGAGGCCACTCGCTCTGCGTCCGGCGCCGCCGGCCACGAGCTGCGCCGCACGGCCGCCGAGCTGGGCGCGGGCGCGCGCACCGAGGATGCGCTCGAGGCCATGCGCTCCCGGGTCCGCTCGCCGCGGCTCGACACGGTGGTGGCCGCCTGCCTGCTTCAGCGCAGCGCCGGCGGCGACCTCGCGCGCCTGCTGCGCGACAGCGCGCGGGCCATGGAGGAGGGCTCGCGGCTCGAGGGCGAGCTGCGCGCCGCCACCGCCCAGGCGCGCTTCACCGGGCTGCTCGTGGTGCTGCTGCCGCTCGGCGGCGCGTTGCTCGCCGAGCTCGCGAGCCCGGGCTGGGCGCTCGGTCTGATCAGCTCGTTCCTCACGGCTTGGCTCGTGGGCATCGCCGTCGTCCTGCAGGTGGTGGCCGCGGTGGCGATCCGCCGCCTCGGAAGGGCGCGCACGTGAGCCCGGCCGTCGTGCTCGCGTTCGCCGCATGCGCGTCTGCGGTGATGGGAGCGGGGCTCCTCGCCCGGCCCCCGGCCGGGCGCGCCGCATCCGGCGGTGGGCGCGCCCCACCGGCCCGCGGTCCACGCCTGCTGCGGTTGCTCGCCCGTGCCGGCGGACGGGTGCGCCCGGCGCGCGTCCGCGCGCCGCGCGATCTCGACGCGAGGATCGCCGCCGCGGGTCGGCCAGGAGGGCTCGGCCCCCGGGAGCTGATGGCCGCCAAGGTCGGCGCGGCGGTCGCCGGGGGCGTGGCCGGAGCGATCCTGTCCACGGTGGCCCCCGGGCGGCTCGGGGTCGCGCTCGTCGCGGCGGCGCCGGCGGCGGGCTTCCTGGCTCCAGACCTGTGGCTGGTGCGGCGCGCAGAGGAGCGCGCGCGGCGCATCCGGCGCGAGCTGCCGTCTCTGCTCGACCTGTTGCGGGTCAGCGTCGAGGCCGGTCGCTCGCTGCCCGCCGCGCTGCGGGACGTTGGCGCCCGCGCCCGCGGCCCGCTGGCGGGCGAATGGCTCACCGCGGGCAGGGCCGTCACGCTCGGTATCCCGCTCGAGGCGGCGCTCTCCGAGCTCTGCCGCCCGGGCTCCGCTCCCCGAGGTCCGGGCGCTGGTGGCGGCTCTCGACCGTTCGAGGCGCCACGGCGCGCCGCTGGCCGACACGCTGGCGGCCCAGGCCCGCGACGCGCGCTTTGCCCTCGCGCGAAGCGCCCGCGAGGAGGCCGCCCGCGCGGGACCCAAGATCCAGCTCGTGGTCGCCCTGCTGCTCGTGCCATCGGTGCTCCTGCTCGTGGCCGCCGCGCTGCTCTCGGCGCTGCTCGACGGCAGCGGCGCCGGCGCCGCAGGCGACGCCGTGCTCGGCCTCTAGCGCCGGTCGAAAGGGGCGATTTCTCGCCACTGTCCTGCTTCGGTGTTGCAGGGGAACAGCAGGGCAGGACAGTGGAGTCCAGCCGCTCACCTGCAACGGACCTTGCAGGACGAGCCGCCCAGCGGCGCGGCGCACGGCGGTCTCCCACCGGGTCTTGGGTCCTCAACACTGCTTCACAGAGCCAAAAACCCGATCCGGTTGAGGGGGACGACACCCCCATCGGACGGAAAAGTGGGGAAAGGTGTTGCTTGGTGGGACAAAGTGGGATACGGTGCCCACGACAAATCGACCGGAGTGGCGGGGCTCCTCCCACTCCGCCACTCCGGTCAGAACTCTTCCTCAGGGATATGACCGTTGGCATTTCGGGGCCACTTCGAGCACTCGCTGGACGTGAAAAACCGGCTCAGCATCCCGGCTCGGTTCCGCGCGTCCTTCGCCAACGGCACTGTTCTCGCCAAGGATCCCGAGACCTGCGTGGCGATCTGGACCCCGGACACGCACGAGGCGATCATCGAGCGCGCCCTGAGCGGCCTGAACCCGATGGGGTCGCAGTACCGCAAGCTCAGCCGCTTCTACCAAGGCAACTCCTTCGAGATCGACCTCGACGCGAGCGGGCGCGTCACGCTGCCGCCACCGCTGCTGGCGCACGCAGGGATCGAGAAGGACGTCGTGGTGGTGGGGGTGGGAGATCACCTCGAGGTCTGGGGCAAGGCTGGCTGGACTCGCGAGCAGAAGTCCCTCGACGCCCAGATCGAGGAGGTGACCGAGCGGCTTGGCGATCCTTCTTGACATGAGTCGCGTGCACGTACCGGTGCTGGCGGGTGAGCTGATCGAGCTCACGGCTCCCGCCGCCGGCGAGGTCGCGGTCGATTGCACGTTTGGCGCGGGCGGCCACGCCCGCCTGGTGGCCGAGCGCCTCGGCCCGACCGGGACGCTCGTCTGCATCGATCGCGACCCCGCGGCCCAGGCTCGCTTCGACGAGCTCGCGGACGAGATCGCCTGCGAGACGCGCTTCCTGCGGATGGACTACGCCGACGCACTGGCGCTGCTCGTCGAGGAGGAGCTCGGGGCCGACGTGGTCTACCTCGATCTCGGCATCTCCTCCATGCAGGTGGACGCGTGGGAGCGCGGCTTCTCCTACTCATACGACGCGCCGCTCGACATGCGCATGGACCCAGACCAGGAGCTCGACGCACGGGCGGTGATCAACGGCTGGGACGAGCGCCAGCTGGCGCAGGTCTTCCGGCGCCTCGGCGAGGAGCCCAACGCGCGCCGGATCGCGCGCGAGATCGTGCGACGCCGCAAGCGCGGCCCGTTCGAGACGACGAGCCAGCTCGTCGAGGCGATCGAGGCGGCGCTGCCGGCCGCAGTGCGGCGAGCCTTCGGCGGCGGCAGCCCCGCCAAGCGCGTGTTCCAGGCGGTGCGTATCGCGGTCAACGGCGAGCTCGACTCGCTCGACCGCGCGCTGCCGGCGGGCTGGGAGCTGCTGCGCCGCGACGGCAGGATGGCCGCGATCTCGTTCCATTCGCTCGAGGACCGGCGCGTCAAGCGCTTCTTCGCCGAGAAGGCGCGCGGCTGCATCTGCCCGCCCGACTTCCCGGTCTGCGTCTGCGGCCACGAGCCCGAGGCGGAGGTGCTGACCCAGCGCGCCGTTGCGGCGACCCCCGGCGAGGTAGCGCAGAACCCGCGCTCCAAGTCCGGCCGGCTGCGGGCCGCCCGCAAGCTCGAGCCCGGGGACGAGGCCTGATGGCCCGCGCTGCCGCCGCGCGTGCCGCGCCGGCGCGCACGGCGCCCGCCCGGCCGCAGCCCGCCCGCCGCCGCCCCGTCGCTCCCGCGCGCAGGCCGGCCGCTCCCGCGCGCAAGCCGGCCCGCCGCGCCTCCGGCCACGGCAAGGTCAAGGCTGCGGTCAGGCCCGGCGGCGCCCGCATCCTCGACGCCCTGCTGCACGGACGCAGCTGGATCGCGCTCGTCGGCGTGCTGCTGGCCGGAATCGTGTTCTTCAACGTCGACCTGCTCCAGATGAACCGCGAGATAACGCAGGTTGCCGAGCGCGCGGCGCAGGTCAAGCGGGAGAACGCGCGGCTGCGCCTCGACGTCGCACGCCTCGCCAGCAGCGAGCGCATCCAGGAGACGGCCGCCGGCCTCGGCCTCGTGCTGCCCGCCCCGGGGCAGGTGCGCTACCTCGAGTCGCACCCGCGGCTCGACGCCACCCACGCCGCCAAGCGCATGACGGCGCCCAACCTCACCTACGTGGCGCCCGCCCCGGTCACCACCCTGCCCGACCCGGCTCTGCCCACGACAGACCCCTCCCTGACGGGCGACCCGGCCGCCACCACGACCGACCCGACCGCCCCCGATTCGACCACGACGCCGCCGACTACCGCCACGCCGCCGACCACCGCCACCACGACCCCGCCGGGCACTCAGACGGCGACGGGAGTGGTGGAATGAGGCCACCCGGGGCGGGAGCGGCGCGGCAGGGGTAGCCGTGAGGCTGGTCGAGCGCAGGATCGGGCTCCTGTTCGCCCTCTTCCTGCTGCTGCTCGGCGCCGCCACGCTGCGAGCCGTCTGGATCGGCACCGTCAAGGCCGACTCGCTCGGCGAGCGGGCGCTCCAGCAGCAGGTCGAGGATCTCGAGATCACCGCCCGGCGCGGGATGATCCTCGACCGCAACGGAGTCGAGCTTGCCGTGTCCGAGGACGCCGTGACCGTGTTCGCGCATCCGTTCCTGATCGACGACCCGGCCGGGGTCGCCGCGCGGCTCTCCCCGCTGCTCGGCCGCTCCGAGGAGGAGCTGCTGGAGAAGCTCAGCGACCGGGACGAGAGCTTCGTCTACCTGCGCCACCGGATGGACGCTTCGCTCGGCCACCGGATCGGCGAGCTCGGCATCGAGGGCATCGACACCGTGCTCGAGCCCAAGCGCACCTATCCGCAGGGGCACCTCGCCGCGCAGGTGCTGGGAACCGTCGGCGTAGAGAACACCGGCCTGGCCGGAATCGAGTACGCCCTCGACGAGGAGCTGGCCGGCGACGACGGGCACCGCCGCGTCGTGAAGGACGCCCTGGGCGAGCCCGTCAGCCTGATCGAGACCGACCGCGCCGAGTCAGGGGAGGACGTGCGGCTGACCCTCGACGCCGCGATCCAGGAGCGCGTCGAGGCCGTCATGAGCGAGGTCGGCCAGGCCTACACCCCGGCCGGCGCCACGGCGCTCGTCATGGACCCGCGCACCGGTGCGATCCTCGCGCTCGCCAACTGGCCGCGCGTGGACGCCAACGACGTGGGGGGCTCGCCGACGTATGCGAGCAAGAACCGGGCGGTCCAGTTCAACTACGAGCCTGGCTCGACCTTCAAGGCCTTCACCGTCGCGGGCGCGCTGGAGGACCGGCTTGTCACGCCCGACACCTCGTTCGAGGTCGGCCCCACGATCCAGGTGGCCGACCGCGTCGTTGGCGAGGCCCACGACGGCGGCGGCGGGACCCTGACGACGACCGACATCCTCACCCAGTCCTCCAACGTCGGGACGGTGATGATCGGCCTCAGGCTCGGCAAGATCCGCTTTGACCGCTGGGTGCGGCGCTTCGGCTTCGCCAAGCCGACCGGCGTGGACCTCCCCGGCGAGGATCGCGGCATCGTGCTCGACGTCGAGAACTACTCGGACTCGTCGATCGGGAACATGCCGATCGGCCAGGGGATCTCGGTCACTCCCATCCAGATGGCCGCGGCCTACACCGCGATCGCCAACGGCGGCCTCAAGCGCCGGCCCTACATCGTGGCCGGGGACCGCAAGCCGCCCAAGCGCGTCCTCTCGAAGCGCACCGCGGGTCAGGTCTCGCACATGCTCGAGGGCGTGCTGAGCGCGGGCGGGACCGCACAGGAGGCCGCCGTGGACGGGTACACGCTCGCGGGCAAGACCGGCACGGCCGAGAAGGCGGAGAACGGCACCTATTCGAAGACCGACTTCGTCGCCTCGTTCATCGGCTACGCGCCGGCTAAGGACCCGCGCCTGCTGGTATCGGTGATGGTGGACGAGCCGCGCGGCGACATCTACGGCGGCACGGTCGCCGCGCCCGCCTTCGAGCGCATCATGGAGTTCGCCCTGCCCTACCTGAAGATTCCGCCGCGCTAGAAGCCAAGCGCGGCCGGACATCGGCGGGGGTCCGGGGCGTGAGCCCCGTCCTATCAGTCTAGCCAGACATCAGCGGGGGTCCGGGGGCGTGAGCCGGTACTCAGTCTTGCTCGGAAGACTCTGGAGCATCCGCATTGGCGTCCGGGTCGGCCAGGGCACGCAGCGCTCCGCGCATGCGGCCCTGGGCAACGCGCAGCTCCTCGAAGGCGCGCTCGGCGGCGAAGGCGGAGCTCTCGACCTCCGACAGGTGTCCCTCGAGCTCGGCCCGCCGCGTCTCCTGCTCGGCCAGAGTCTCGCGCACGTCGCGCTCTGTGACGGCCCACTGCTCGCGCTCGCGCTCTGCTTCCTCGCGCAGCGCAGTCAGGGCCGCGCGGGCCTGCTCGGCGCGCACCTCTGAGGCCTCGAGCTCTTCGGCCAGGCGTTGGCCCTCGGCCACCTCGCGATGAGCCTCCTCGACTTCGCGCTCGGAGGCGTCGGCGCGCTTGATCGCGCTCTCGGCCTCCGCCTCGGCGCTCTCTGCCCGCGTACGCATGGACTCGAGCTCAGATCCACGCGTGTCGACCTCGGCGCGCACCCGCACCAGCTCGGTCTCGGCGTCGGTCAGCTTGGCTCGAAGAGTCTCGAGCTCGCCGCTGCGAACGTCGATGTCGGCGCGGATGCGCCGCAGCTCGGTTTCGGCGTCGCGGGCGAGCTCGCGGGCCTCGTCGCGCTCGGCGTTGATCGAGTCCGCGCGCTCGCGCAGCCGCTCGGCGTCCTTGCCGAGCGCGCGCGCGGCGGCAAGCTCCTTGTCGAGCTCGGCCACCCTGGCTCGCAGCTCTTCCGCTTCGGCCGATACCTCCTCGCCCTGACGGGCACGCTCGCTGGCCTGGTCGAGGCCTTCCTCGGCGGCCGCCAGGGCCTCACGGAGCGTCTCGAGCTCGGCGCTCACCTCCTTCGCCTCGCGCACGCGGACGCGGGCGTCCGCAAGCTCGACCTCCGCTTCGGCGAGCTTGGCGTGCAGCTCGGTCACGTGCGGGTCGACGCCGGAAACGTCGGGGTCCTTGCTCTTGCCCTTCCCAGTGAGCCGCGCCTCGGCGCCGGCCAGCTGGAGCTTGAGGGCAGTTAGGTCGTCGCGCAGCTGCGAGGGGTCGCCATCCTCGCCGTCGGAGGACTCGCCGAGTCCCTCGGGGATCTCGTCGCCATCGCTGTCCTGCCAGAAGTAGGCAGAAGACTTGGGCGCGGCCGGTGCCTCGATCTCCTCCTCGGAAACGCTCTCGACGTCCACCTCGGCGTTGCCGTTCGCGGGGACTGCCTCGTCGTCGTCGTCGTCGTAGAACCCCTCTTCGAGCGGGAGCGCCTCGAGCAGGGCGTTGAGGGCCGGACGCGCCGCCACGGCCGGACGCACTTCGAGCTTGGTCATCACCGCGATGTCGTTCACGCCGAGCGCGTCGGCCGGGTCGGCCATCGCCACGAGGAGGCCCTTGCCGAGAAATCCGACGGGCACGGCCTGGTAGCGCTTTGCGGCGGTCGGCTTGATCAGGTTCACCGCCGCGGGATCGACGGCGAAGCCCTCGAGGTCGATGTAGTCGATCCCGTAGCGCTCCGCGATCGCCTGGGCGAGCTGGCCCTCGGAGATCGCCGCCATCTCGACCAGCACGCGGGCAACGGTCGTGCCCGGGCTACGCGCTGCGCGGACGGCCTGCTCGACGGTCTCGCGGGTCGCAAAGCCGAGTTCGACGATCACGTCGCTGAGAAAGCCCTGCCGGCCGCCCGCGGCGGTGGGCGGGGTGACGCCCTTGGGGGCCTTGTCCGGAGTCTTCTTCGTGCGCGTGCTCATGCCGGGATGGCTGCCTCGACATCCTCGAGCGCGGCTTCGGGGGAATCGCACTCGCCGAGCGCTTTGACCGAGAAGTGGACCTCGAGCGAGCACGGCCGCTCGAGGGTCGCTCGCTCGAGTGCCTGCTCGAAGCGCGCGAAGAACGCCTCTGCGCCCTCAAGCCCCTTGCAGCCGACGAGCACGACCCCGAAGGAGTCGTCAGCGAGGCGGCCGGCGTGGTCGGAGCGGCGGATGGCTGCCTCGAGCACCTCGGCCGCGTCCTTGACCACCAGTTCCTTGAGACCCTCGCCGTGGCGCTCGCCGATCTCGGCCAGGTTGACCAAGCGGACGCCCACGATGAACGACTCGGCGGCGCCGCGCTCCGCGAGGCGCCATTCGCGCTCGAGCACCTGTATGAAGCTCGTGCGGTTGTTCAGCCCGGTGAGGGAGTCGGTGCTCTCGGGGTCGCGCAGGCGCTCGCTGAGGCGGCGCAGGTCGGCGCGCCACTTGACGCTCTCCCACTCGTAGGTGAGAAGGCGGCCCGCCACGGCGATCAGGTCCAGGTGCGAGCGCTTGAAGACATCGGTTCCGGAGGCGAGCGCGCAGATCGTGATCGCGCCGCCCCCGGCGCTCGTCTCGAGCGGCACGGCCAGGTAGCTGCGGACCGACAGCGAGGCCAGGGTCTCGCGATCGAGCAGTCCGTTGCCCGCGTCCTTGCCGTCTGTGGCGATGGGAAGCACGGAACCGGGCGGAAGCTCGCTCGCCACCTCGCCGCGGACGTCGATCAGGCGGTACTCGCCGCCCTCCCAATCCACGTGGCCGACCAGCACGGAGCCGCCAGGGAGCTCGGACTCGAGCAGCTCGAGCATGGCGTCAGCAGCCTCGGAGAAGCTTGCAAACCTTCGCTCGGCGAGCCGAGCGAGCGCGCTCAGGGCTGGTGCGCTCACGTGTTTGGTATCGGACGTTTGGCCAGAAACGTGAGCGCTTGATGCAAGGAGGCGACAACCCCACGGGTTATCCTGGGCGTCCCTCCATGCTTCTCAACACCTTGATGGGGGATATATCTCCGGGGGCCCCCGAGGTCGAGATATCGGGCCTCGCCTACTCGAGCCAGAGCGTCACGCCAGGGACGCTCTTTTTTTGCGTGCCCGGCTTTCGGGCCGACGGCCACGATTTCGCCGCCGATGCGATCGAGCGTGGAGCGGTCGCGCTCGTCTGCGAGCGCGGGCTCGGGCTGGGAGTGCCGGAGCTGATCGTCGACGACGTCCGCGCGGCCATGGGACCCGTTGCGGCGCGCTTCTACGGGGATCCGACGGCGGAGCTCGAAGTGGTCGGTATCACCGGCACGAACGGCAAGACCACCACCGCCTTCCTGGTCCGTCACCTGATCGAGGCGAGCGGCACGAGCTGCGGCCTGCTCGGAACCGTCAAACGCGTGATCGGGGGAGCGGAGGAGGAGGTGGAGCGCACGACGCCCGAGGCGATCGACCTCCAGGCGACGTTTCGGCGAATGCTCGACGCGGGCGACCGCGCCTGCGCGATGGAGGTGTCCTCCCACGCCCTGGAGCTCGGGCGTGCGGCAGGGATCCGCTTCGCGTGCCGGATCTTCACCAATCTCACGCAGGACCACCTCGACTTCCACGAGACGATGGAGGCTTACTTCGCGGCCAAACGGCGGATGTTCGGCGGGCGCCGCCCCTTCGGTGGTCAACACCGACGACGAGTACGGCCGGCGCATCGCGGCCGAGGTGGACAGCGTGACCTTCGCGATCGACCGCGATGCCGACTATCGCGCCCACGCGGTGGAGTTCGACCTGACGGGCTCGCGCTTTCGCTGCCGCACCCCCGACGGCGAGCTCGAGCTGCGCTCGCCGCTGGTCGGGCTGTTCAACGTGCGGAACGTGCTCGGCGCCGTGGCCGCGTCGCGCTCGCTCGGCGTTCCCGCGGCGGAGATCACGGCGGCGCTGCCCCGGTTCGGCCGCGTGCCGGGGCGCTTCGAGGCCGTCGACGAGGGACAGGACTTCGGCGTGCTCGTCGACTACGCGCACACGCCCGACTCGCTCGAGAACGTGCTGCGCGCGGCGCGCGAAGTCACGCGCGGGCGCCTCCACGTCGTCTTCGGGGCGGGCGGCGACCGCGACCGCGGCAAGCGCCCCGCGATGGGCGCCGCGGCCCGCGAGCTGGCCGACCGCGTGCTCGTGACCTCGGACAACCCGCGCAGCGAGGAGCCCGACGCGATCATCGACGAGATCATGGCGGGCGCGGGGACCGGCGCGGCGCGCGAGACCGACCGCCGGCGGGCGATCGCGCTGGCCATCGAGAGCGCCGAGCCCGGCGACGTCGTGGTGATCGCCGGCAAGGGCCACGAGCAGGGCCAGGAGTTCGAGGACGGGCGCAAGGAGCCCTTCGACGACGTGAGCGTCGTCCGCGAAGCCCTGAGGGCGCGCCTGGGAGCGCGCGCATGATCGACTTCTCCGCCGGCCGCCTCGCCCGGGCCGCGGGCGGCGACCTGGCCGCCGGCGAGCCCGAGCGCGCCGGGCCCGAGCGGGCGGTGATCGACTCGCGCGAAGTGGGGCCCGGCGACCTGTTCGTCGGCCTGCGCGGCACCGCCGCCGACGGCGGCCGCTTCGCGGCCGCTGCGCTCGAGCAGGGCGCCTGGGGCGTCGTGGTCTCGCCCGAGCACGCCGCAGCGGCGGTCGCGGCGGCCGAGGAGACGGTCGGCCACTCCGCCTGTACGAACGCCGCGGTCGTCGCGGTCGAGGATCCGCTCGCCGCCCTGCACTCGCTCGCGCGAGCCTGGCGGGGTGAGCTCGGGGCCAAGGTCTTCGGCGTCACCGGCTCCACCGGCAAGACGTCGACCAAGGACATCCTGGCCGCCCTGCTGAAGACGCGCCTCGTGACACATGCGAGCCGTGAGAACTGGAATACCGAGATCGGCCTGCCGCTGACGATCCTCGAGGCCGGTCGCGGCACGGAGGCGTTCGTGCTCGAGATGGCCATGCGCGGCGAGGGCCAGATCGCCGAGCTCGTGGCGGTCGCCGAGCCGGACGCCGGCGTGATCGTGAACGTCGGCCCCGTGCACCTCGAGCTGCTCGGCACCGTCGAGCGGGTCGCGGCAGCCAAGGCCGAGCTGATTCGCGACCTGCGCCCGGGCGCCGCGTGCGTAGTGCCGGCCAGCGAGCCGCTGCTCGACCGTCACCTGCGAAAGCAGGATCTCGACACCTGGACCTTCGGGCCGGGGGGCGACGTGCACCTGCTGTCGTTCGACCGCGGCCTGGCCGAGATCGAGGCGCGCATGGAGACGGTCGAGCTCGACCTGCCCTATTCCGAGCCGTACAACCTGCTCAACACGCTGGCGGCCGTGGCAGCCGCGCGCGCACTCGGAATCGAAGTGGGCGGCCGCGTCGATGTGCGGTTCTCGTCGCTTCGCGGCGAGGTGGTCGAGCTTCCCGGCGGCGTGACCGTGGTGAACGACTGCTACAACGCCAACCCGATGTCGATGCGCGCCGCCCTGGACCACCTCGCGTCAAGCGAGGCCGAGCGCCGGATCGCCGTGCTCGGCACCATGGCCGAGCTCGGGCCCGGCTCCGAGGGCTTCCACCGCGAGATCGGCGCGCACGCCGCAAGCGTGGGAATCGACATGCTCGTGGCGGTGGGCGAGGAGGCGCTCGGCTACACCGGCGGCTTCGACGGCGAGGCCCACCCGGTTGCGAGCCCCGAGGAGGCGAGCGCGCTGCTGGAGGAGCTCGCGCGCCCCGGAGACCGCGTGCTGATCAAGGGCTCGCGGTCGGTCGGGCTCGAGCGGGTGCTCGACTAGGAATGCTCGGAGAGGTCCTCATCGGAGGCATGGGCTCGCTACTCGTGTGCGTGTTCCTCGGGCCGCGCTTCATCGAGTACCTGCGCCTGAAGGAGTTCGGCCAGCACATCCGCGAGGAGGGCCCGGCGGGGCACCACGGCAAGGCCGGCACGCCGACCATGGGCGGGCTTGTGATCTTCCTCAGCGTCTGCGTGCCCTTCCTGATCCTCTCCGAGTACCGGGCCGCAAGCCTTGCCGTGCTCGGAACGGCGCTCGCAATGGCCGCGCTCGGCTTCGCCGACGACATGACCAAGCTGCGAAAGCGCCGCTCGCTCGGCATCTCGGGCAAGACCAAGCTGCTGGTCCAGGCGCTCACGGCGATCGCCCTCTGGCTCGTGGTTACCGAGTACGTGCACATCCAGGACACGCTGCAGCTGCGCGTGGTGGACGCGTCCGTCAACCTCGGCTACGCGTACCCGGTCCTGATCTTCCTGGTCCTGGCGGGGGCCACCAACGGCGTGAACCTGACCGACGGGCTCGACGGCCTCGCGGCCGGCTGCTGCGCGATCGTGTTCCTCGCCTTCACGGCCATGACCTTCATCACCAAGGGCGAGGTCCAGCTCGACCTCGCGCTGCTGTGCGCGTGCCTGATCGGCGCCTGCGTCGGCTTTCTGTGGTTCAACTCGTTCCCGGCCTCGGTGTTCATGGGCGACACCGGCTCGCTTGGGCTCGGCGGCGCGATCGCCGGCCTGGCCGTGCTCACCCAGACCGAGATCCTGCTGATCGTGATCGGCGGGATCTTCGTGATCGAGGCGCTGTCGGTCGCGATCCAGGTCTTCGCCTTCCAGCGCTTTCGAAAGCGCGTCTTCCTGATGGCGCCGATCCACCATCACTTCGAGCTCTTGGCCTGGTCGGAGACGAAGATCATCCTGCGCTTCTGGATCGTCGCGGCGGTCTGCGCGGCGATCGGGTTCACGCTCTACCAGCAGTCGATTCCTTGAGGCCCGCGCTACCCGAGGGGCCCTACCTGATCGTCGGCCTCGCGCGCTCCGGGGTGGCCGCGGCGCGCGTGCTGCGCGAGCACGGCACCGTGATCGCGAGCGACAGCGGGCACCCCGACGTGCCCGCGGACATCGACGCGTACCTCGATACCGAGGGCGTCGGCCTGCTTCAGCGCGTGGCCAGCGTGATCAAGAGCCCAGGCGTGCCGAACGAGGCGCCGGTGATCGCGGCCGCTCGCAGGCAGGGCCTGCCCGTAATCGGCGAGCTCGAGCTGGCATGGCGGCTGCTGCCCAACCGCTTCGTGGCGGTCACGGGCACCAACGGCAAGACGACCACGGTCGAGCTGCTCGGCGCGATCTGGCGCGAGGCGCGGCTGCCGGTCGCGGTGGCCGGCAACGTCGGGACGCCGTTGTCCACGCTTGTGGGAGAGATCGGCCCCGAGGCGACGGTGGTCTGCGAGGTGTCGAGCTTCCAGGCCGAGGACGCGGTCGAGTTCGCGCCCGACACCGCTCTCCTGCTCAACTTGAGCGAGGATCACCTCGACCGCCACGGCAGCTTCGAGGACTACCGCGCGGCCAAGCTCAGCCTGTTCGCGCGCCAGCGGCCGGACCAGGTGGCGGTCGCCCCGGAGGGGGTCGACCTGCCCGGCGCGGCACGGCGGGTGACCTTCGGCGACCCGAGCGAGCTACCGCTCGACCCCGATCAGATCCGCCTGCGCGGCGCGCACAACCTCGAGAACGCGATGGGCGCCTCGGCCGCCGCGCTCGTCAGCGGGGTGCCGGCCGAGCGCCGTGGCCGAGGCGCTGCGCAGCTTCGCCGGCGTGCCCCACCGGCTGGAGGAGGTGGGGACGGTGAACGGCGTGCTGTACGTGAACGACTCGAAGGCCACCAACGTGTCGTCGGCCCGGCGCGGGATCGAGTCGTTCGAGGGCGGCGTGCACGCGATCCTCGGCGGCAGCCTCAAGGGCGGCGGGTTCGAGGGGCTGCGCGAGGCGGTGGCGGCGCGTTGCCGGGCCTGCTATCTGATCGGCGAGGCCTCGGAGCGGCTGGGCGCCGACCTCGCCGCCACCGGCGTGTCGCTGCACCGAAGCGGCGACCTCGAGACGGCGGTGCGGGCGGCCGCCGCGGCTGCCGAGCCCGGCGATGTGGTGCTGCTCAGCCCGGCCTGCGCGAGCTTCGACCAGTTCCGCGACTACGAGGAGCGCGGGGACCGCTTCCGGGCGCTCGTGCCGCGAGCATGAATCCGCGGACGGGCGTCGAAGGAGGGCCGGATGGCTACGCGCGCCGCCGCCCGCAAACGCCCGGTCGAGTACTCGATCCTCTACACGGCCACCCTCTGCCTGCTCGCGGGCGGGGCGGTGATGGTCTACTCGGCGAGCTCGGCCGAGTCGCTGCTGGCGGGCTCCGGAGACGCCTCCTTCTACCTCAAGCGCTACGTCCTCTTCGGGCTGATCGGGCTGGTGGTCCTGCACGCGGCCTCGCGGCACGGCCTGAGGGTGGTCCGGGCCGTGACGCCGGTCCTGCTGGTGGCCTCGTTCTGCCTGACGTTCGCGGTGATGCTGCCGGGCCTCGGCGTGACCGTGAACGGCGCGACTCGCTGGCTCGGCGCGGGCCCGCTCCAGTTCCAGCCGTCGGAGCTGCTGAAGGTCTCGCTCGTGCTCTACGCGGCCCAGGTCCTGGCGGCGCGGCCGAAGTCGACAAAGACGCTCGGCGGGCTGGTCAAGCCGCTCCTGATCGTGGTCGGGGCCGGCTGCGCGTTGCTCCTGAAGCAGCCCGACATGGGCACGGCGATGGTGATCTGCTTCGCGATCGGCGCGCTGCTCGTGGCCGCGGGAACCCCGGTCCGGGTGCTCGGCACGATCCTCGGCCTGCTCGGCACGCTCGCCACGCTGATGGTGTTGATCGAGCCCTACCGCCGGGCGCGGCTGACGTCGTTCCTCGACCCGTTCTCCGACGCGGGCGACACCGGCTTCCAGGCCGTGCAGGCGCTCACCGCGATCGGCTCGGGAGGCCTCTTCGGAGTCGGGCTCGGCGAGTCGGTCCAGAAGATCTTCTACCTGCCCGAGGCGCACACGGACATGATCCTGGCGATCATCGGCGAGGAGCTCGGGCTGATCGGGATCCTCGGCACGATCCTGCTCTACGGGATGATCGGCTACGCCGGGCTGCGCGCCGCCAAGCTCGCCCGCGACCTGTATTCGAAGCTGCTGGCAGCGGGCATCACGTCGCTGATCCTCTGTCAGGCGACGCTCAACTTCTTCGCCGTGATGGGGATGGCCCCGCTGACCGGCGTGCCCGCTGCCCTTCCTCTCCTACGGGAGCACGAACCTGATCGTGCTGATGGGCGCGATGGGCCTGCTGTTGAACGTGGCGGCCACCGGTGGCAAGGCCGCGCGCCGCGCGCCGGCAAAGCCGCGGCTTGAGGCGATCGAGGGAGGTCGAGGTGCCCAGGATCGTGATCGCGGCCGGCGGGACGGCCGGACACGTCGTGCCGGCGCTCGCGGTCGCTGAGGCGCTTCGCGAGCGGGGCGCGGAGGTCGAGTTCATCGGCGGCGAGCGCGCCGAGGCCGAGCTGGTCCCGGCCGCGGGCTATGCGTTCCACCGCGTGCGCGTGGCCGGGATCGACCGGCGCAACCCGCTGCGGGCGGCACGGGCGCTGCTGATGGCGGGCGCGGCGTTCGATACGAGCGCGGGGACTGCTGCGAAAGCTCGGCGCCGACGCCGTGCTGGGCGCCGGCGGCTACGTGGCCGGCCCGGTCGGCCTCGCCGCGCGCAGCCTGCGGCTGCCGCTCGTGCTGACCGAGGCCGACAGCCACCTCGGCGTCACGAACCGGCTGCTCGCGCCGTTTGCCCGCCGCGTGTTCCTCACCTTCCCGATCGAGGGCCGCGGCGGATCGAAGTGGGTGGTCAGCGGACGGCCGGTGCCCGCGGCCACCGGGCGGGCGGACCGGGCGGCCGCGCGCAGGCGCTTCGAGATCGGCCCCGACGAGCCATGCGTGCTCGTGTTCGGCGGCTCGCTGGGAGCGCGCCGCCTCAACGACGCGGCCCTCGACGCATTCGGGTCCGCAGCACCGAGCGCGGTGCTGCACGCCTGCGGGCGGCGCGACCACCCGGAGCTGCGCGAGCGCCTCGACTCGCTCGGCTCGCCGGCGCACTACCACCTGCACCCCTACATCGAGCCCTTCGCCGACGCGCTCGCGGCCGCCGACCTGGTGGTGGCGCGTGCGGGTGGATCGGTGATGGAGGTGGCCGCCGCGGGCCTGCCCGCGCTCCTCGTGCCCTACCCGCACGCGACCGCCGACCACCAGACGCTCAACGCGAGCTACATCGAGCGCGCCGGGGCGGCGGTGGTCGTGCGCGACGCCGAGCTCGACGGCCCCCGGCTGGCGCGCGAGGTCGGTGCCCTGCTGGCCGCGCCGCAGCGCATGGCGGTGATGGCCAAGGCAGCGCGCGCCGTGGCACGGCCGGACGCAGCGGAGCGGATCGCCGCCGAGCTGCTGGAGCTGGCGGGATCCTAGAGCGGCCGCGAGCCCGAGCAGAGGAGCCGCACCGACCCGATCCGGCCGTCGCGTTCGCTCAGGAAGGCCTGTTGCTCGACCAGGAAGGTCCCCTTCGCGTTCGTCAGGCGATAGCGATAGCCCACCCGCTCGCGGTCGCCCACCGTGCCGGTCTCGACCGAGATCAGCTCTTCGACCTGCTCGTCTGGCTCGATCCAGCGCTCCAGGATCTCGTCGATCACGGTCTGGGGGTCGCCGGCCTCCCAGACCCTGTTCGGCGTGAGCGCGCGGAAGTCCACCTCTGGATGGAGCAGTTGCCTCATCCGCTCGTGGTCCCTCGAGGTGTAGGCCTCGGCGAAGGCGGCGCCGAGCGAAGTTGCGGTGTGCGACATGTACGAAGAATAAGGTCCGGCGCCGATGACCGACGCTCCGCTTGCGGGTCGCAGCCTGCATTTCATCGGGATCGGCGGGGCCGGGATGAGCGGCCTCGCGCTGGTGGCGCGCGCCCTCGGCGCGCGCGTGACGGGCTCGGACGCGGCCGAGTCCGGCTACCTCGCGGGCCTGCGCGCGGCCGGCATCGAGCCGCGGGTCGGCCACGACGCGGCCAACCTGCCCGCCGGAGCCGAGGTGGTGGTGTCGACGGCGATCCCGCAGGACAATCCCGAGCTCTCGGCCGCGTCGATCGGCCGGCGCGCGGGTGCTCCACCGCGGCGACCTGCTCGGCGAGCTCTCGGCGCATGAAGCGCACGATCGCCGTCGCGGGAACGCACGGCAAGACGACCACGGCGTCGATGGCCGCCCACGCGCTGCGGGAGTGCGGCCGCGACCCCGCGTTCCTGATCGGCGGCGAGCTGCGCTCTGCGCACACGAACGCCGCCTGGGGCACGGGGACTGGGCGGTGATCGAGGCCGACGAGTCCGACCGCTCGTTTCTGGCGCTCGAGCCGGAGGTCGCGGTGGTGACCAACATCGAGCTCGATCACCACTCGACCTACGCGAGCCTGCGCGAGCTCGAGCAGGCCTTCGCCGAGTTCGCCGCAGCCCGCCGCGCTGCGGGTAGCGGGCGCCGGCCTCGAGTTCGCGGGCGACACGCTCTCCTTCGGAATCGAGGCCGGCGAGCTTCGCCCCGAGAACCTCGAGCTGACCGCGGGCGGGTCGCGCTTTGCGCTGGAGGGCACGGTCGTCGAGCTGCGCGTGCCCGGCCGCCACAACGTGCTGAACGCGCTGGCGGCGCTGGCGGCATGCCGGCGGCGGGGCTGACCTCCGCCGAGGCGGCGCCCGCGCTGGCGAGCTTCACCGGAGCGGGCCGGCGCTTCGAGGCGCACGGCCGTACGGCCACGGGCGCGCTCGTCTACGACGACTACGCCCACCACCCGACCGAGGTGCGCGCCACGCTCGAGGCCGCGCGCACGCTCGAGCCCAAGCGGCTCGTTGCCGTGCTTCCAGCCGCATCTCTACTCACGCACGCGCATGCTGGCCCGCGAGTTCGGGCGCGCGCTCGCCCTGGCCGACCTGGTCGTGGTGGTCGACGTCTATCCGGCACGCGAGCGCGCCGAGGACTTTCCAGGGGTGAGCGGCCTGCTGGTGGCGCGCGCCGCCGCCGACGCGGCTGCCGGGCGGCCGGTCTGGTGGCTGCCCGAGCGGGCCGACGCCGAGCGGATGCTGCGCGGCGAGCTGCGCGAGGGCGATCTGCTGGTGACGCTCGGGGCCGGCGACATCGACGATCTCGCCCGAGGGCTGACGGGATGAGCGGGCCGCCCGACGGGCGTCGAGCGCGACTACCCGCTCGCCCGCCTCACCACGATTCGCACCGGTGGGCCGGCCGACTGGTTCGCTCGCCCCGACTCCGCCGAGCGGCTCGCCGAGCTGCTCGAGCTGGGCAGAGCGCGATCGAGATCGCGGTAGGAGTGGTCGGCTCGGGCTCGAACCTCCTGATAGCGGATGCGGGATTCCGAGGACTTGCAATGAAGCTCGACGGCTCGCTCGCCACGATCGAGCAGGATGACCGGCGCCTGGTTTGCGGCGGCGGCGCCCGCCTGCCGCAGGCGGCGGCGCGGGCCGCGCGCGCGGGCCTGAGCGGGCTCGAGTTCGGCGTGAACATCCCCGGAACGGTCGGCGGCGCGGTGAAGATGAACGCCAATGCCTACGGCGGCGACCTCTCGCGCGTGCTCGAGTGGGTCGAGGTCGCCACGCCCGGGGCAACCGAGCGGCGCACGCCCGATCGGCTCGGCTTCAGCTACCGGCGCTCCAACCTCGGGCCCCGCGAGGTGGTCGCGCGGGCGTCGTTCGCGCTCTCGCCCGCCGCCCCCGAGAGCGTCAAGGCCACGCTCGCCGAGATGCGGGCCGCACGCAAGGCGGCCCAGCCATCGGGCATCAAGACGTTCGGCTCCACCTTCAAGAACCCGGATGACCCGCGCGCCGAGGGACGCAGCGCCGGTGTGCTGCTCGACGAGGCCGGCTGCCGCGGGCTGCAGGTCGGCGGCGCGCGCTTCTCCGACAAGCACGCCAACTTCGTGGAGAACCCGGGGGAGGCGAGCACCGCCGACGTGATCGCCCTGATGGCCGAGGGCAAGCGCCGCGTGCGCGCGCGCTTCGGGGTCGAGCTCGAGCCAGAGGTGCAGGTGCTCGGCGAGGCCGACGCTGTCGGCCCTGTGGCCCGAAGGGCCGTCGCGGTGAGCGGCCTGGCGGCAACGCTCGCTCGCCGCCGCCCGCGCCTGCGCTCGCTGCCGACCCCGTCCCCGCGGCTGCGGCGCCGCCTGCTGGCGCTCGTTCTCGTCTGCCTCGCGCTCCTCGCCGGCTACCGGTTCTGGCTGCGCGACTCGTCCTTCGTCGCGGTCGAGCAGGTGAGCGTCACCGGCCTCACGACCGCGGACTCCGAGCGCGTGCGCATGGCCATCGGCGCGACGGCCCGGGGAATGACCACCCTCAACGTGGACCGCGAGCGCCTCGAGCGCGCCGTCGCGCCCTACCCGGTCGTGCGCGAGCTCGAGATCACGACGGACTTCCCGCACGGGCTGCGCGTGCGGGTGATCGAGCACCAGCCGGCCGCCATGGCGGTGGGCGACGACGGCGAGGTTCCGGTCGCCGGCGACGGGACGATCCTGCACGGACTGCCGGTGGAGGGCAAGCTGCCCGCGGTCGAGGTCGACGGCGTGCTCGCGGGAGACCGGCTGCAGGATGCCGCCGCTCGCGCCGCGGCCGCCGTCGCCGGGGCCGCGCCCCAGAGGCTGCGCGCCCGCGTCGAGGAGATCGAGAAGCGCGCCCCGGAGGGTCTCGTGGCCGAGCTTCGCGACGGGCCGGAGCTGATCTTCGGCGACGCGCGCCGGGCCCGGGCCAAGTGGGCGGCGGCTGCGCGCGTGCTGGCCGATCCCGAGGCCCGCGGGGCCAGCTACATCGATCTGCGCATCCCGGGCCGGCCCGCGGCAGGAGGGCTGCCCGCCGAGACGGTCGCGCCCGTGGCCCCCGCCGGCGACACCGCGACGACCGTTCCCCCCCCGGCCGGCGCGGCGGCGACGGGAGCTCCCGCGGCGCCCGGGACCGAAGCTCCGGCCACGCCCCCAGACGCTCCGGCGACCGCCGCGCCCAACCCCACCACGCCGCCCGCGGGCACGGTCACGACCCCGCCGGCGAGCGCTCCCGAGCCCGCCCAACCGCCCGTCAGCACAGGGGCGGAGGGGGGCGCCACGGCGCCAACGACGCCTTGAGCCAACACTGAAGCTGGGGTAGAGGTCTTTACAATCTCTCAAGTAGCGGTTGAGGGCTTTGGTGCAAGATTTGTTGCGAGGACGGTTGACACTTTCGGCGAACCCCGCCTACAGTGCGGTCCTTGCGGGATTCGGGAAACCCTCGATGATCGCTTGAGCTTCGGAAGGTAGAGAGGGAGAGCAGGCCCCATGGACACAGGCAGCTATCTGGCGGTCATCAAGGTGGTCGGGATTGGCGGTGGGGGCACGAACGCGGTCAACCGCATGGTTGACGCCGGTCTCAAGGGCGTCGAGTTCATCGCCGTCAACACCGATGCCCAGGCGCTGCAGATGTGCGACGCCGACATCAAGCTTCAGATCGGGGACCAGCTCACGCGCGGGCTCGGCGCGGGCGCAAACCCCGAGGTGGGCTACGGCGCGGCCAACGAGAGCCGCGACGAGATCAAGGAGGCGCTCAAGGGCGCGGACATGGTCTTCGTGACGGCCGGCGAGGGCGGCGGCACCGGCACCGGCGCCGCGCCGGTGATCGCCGAGGTGTCGAAGCAGGAGGTCGGGGCGCTCACGGTCGGGGTCGTGACCAAGCCGTTCGACTTCGAGGGCACCCAGCGCATGCGCCAGGCGGTCGAGGGCATAGACAGCCTGCGCGAGCAGGTGGACACGATGATCGTGATCCCCAACGAGAAGCTGCTGGCCGTGGTCGAGCGCCGGACCAGCATCCTCGACGCGTTCCGCGAGGCCGACAACGTGCTCGGCCAGGGCGTCCAGGGCATCACGGATCTGATCACGACGCCCGGCCTGATCAACCTCGACTTCGCCGACGTACGGACGATCATGCAGGACGCCGGGTCGGCGCTGATGGGAATCGGCGAGGCTTCGGGCGAGAACCGCGCGGCCGAGGCGGCGAAGAACGCCGTGTCGAGCCCGCTGCTCGAACAGTCCGTGGAAGGGGCGACCGGGATCCTGCTCAACATCACCGGCGGCACCGACCTCGGCCTGTTCGAGGTCAACGAGGCGGCCGAGATCATCCAGGGCGCCGCTGACCAGAACTCGAACATCATCTTCGGCGCGGTGGTCGACGACGGCATGGGCGACGGGGTCCGGGTGACCGTGATCGCCACCGGGTTCGAGCGGCCGAGCCGCCTGCCGCTCTTCACCGAGGACTCGACGGGCCGCCGGCGCGAGCCGCGCAGGCGGGACGTGTCGCTCGACGACCGCCAGCGAAAGTCGCTCGAGATCACCGACGACGACATCGACGTACCCGAGTTCCTCAAGGACTGAGGCGAGCATCGGCCGCCCCGCCGGCTGACCCGCCCGCAGCGTGGATCCCTGGGTCGAGCAGGCAGCCGCGCGGGTCGCGCCGGCGGCAGAGCGCGAGCTAGAGGCCCTCGTCGCGGTATCCACGCCGTCCGGCGACGTGGGCGGCGCCGAGGAGGCCGTCGCGCTCTGCGTGGCCTTCATGCCGCCCGAGGGGGAGGTCGCGCGGATCGACTGCTCGAGTCGCGGGCACGCCCCGGATCTGGTGGGGCGGCTCAGCGGCACGGGCGCCAAGCGCGTGCTGCTGCTCGGACATCTGGACACGGTCGTCACCCACGCATCCCACCGGCGGCTCGAGCGCGACGGCGACCGGCTGGTCGGCTCCGGAGCGGTGGACATGAAGGGCGGCGTGGCGCTTGCACTGGGACTCATGCGCGAGCTGGCCGGCCGCCCGGAGCTCTACGCGGAGATCGCGCTGCTCGTGGTCTGCGACGAGGAGTGGCGCACCGAGGCCTTCCGCCATGCCGAGCGCTTTGCCGGCTTTGACGCCTGCCTGTGCTTCGAAGCGGGCGAGCGCACCGGCTCGGGCGACGAGGCGGTGATCGTCAAGCGAAAGGCCGCAGGCACGCTTCGGGTCGAGGCGCACGGCCGCCCCGCCCACTCGGGCTCGGCGCCGCACAAGGGACGTAGCGCTCTGCTGGCTCTCGCCTCCGCCGCGCAGCGGATCGCGGCCCAGAGCGACCCGTCCGGCGCCGATCGCCTCACGGCGGTACCCACGATCATGCGCTCGGGGGAGGCGTTCAACGTGGTCCCGGCCGCGGGCGAGCTGGTCTGCGACCTGCGCGCCGACCGGCTGGCGGCCTTCGACCCCGTGTTGGCGGCCGTGCCCGTCGAGGTCGACGAGGTGCACCTCGACACGACACTCGTCCGGGCCTGGCCCGGGATGGACACCCGTCGCGCTGCCGGGCCGCTCCTGGAGCGTGCGTCCGCGCGCCTGAATCGCCCGATAGCGCCCGCCGAGCGCGGCGGGGCGAGCGATGCCTCGCACATGGCCGCTGCGATCGCCCTCACGGTCGACGGCCTCGGGCCGCGCGGCGGCGGAGCGCACACCCCGAACGAGTGGCTGAGCGCGGAGTCGCTGCCCAGCCGCGCGCAGGTGGCGCTGGCCGTGGCGGCCGCGCTGCTCGACCCTTGACTTGGGCTCGGGCCAACGGCGGGCTAAGAGGGGTGGGACGGGTTGCTCGCGGCGCTCCGCTGTGGCCGCCCGGATTTTGCGTCCGTTGTCGAGTTAGCGGTCGCTGGGCCCGCTAACTCGACGATGGACCGGATCTTGAGCGCGTTCGGGCCAACCCTTCGTTGCCCAGCCGCGCGACGCTCCCAATGGCCCCGATGAGCTACCGGCGCTCGCCGGCCCTGCGCAACAGCGGCGCCGTCAGGCAGGTTGGTCCGCCGTCTCCCTTCATGGAGAGCTCCGACGCGGCGTACTCGTGCACCTCGCAGCCGCGGCCCTCGAGCGCGCGGCGCACTTCAGGGGCCCCTTCGGCGACCACCACGACGCCAGGCGCAACGGCGAGCACGTTCGTGCCCATGCGCTCGTACTCGTCGTGGGCCACCGCGACCCACTCGATGTCTCGCTCGCGCAGGGTTTCGAGAAGGCGCACCGGCGCAAGCGGCTCGAACACCACATACAGGCCGTCGGTCACGGGAGAGACCAGGGAGAGGAGGTGCAGCACGGAGCTCGGGCCCCGGTCGTGAGGCAGGTCGAATACCTCGACGGCGATGTTCTGGACGCCGAGCTGCTCGCGCAACTGGCGCCGACCCTCCTCGTTGGTCCGGTAGGTCGCCCCGAGCGCGACCGTCCGCTCGTCGAGCCACAGCTTGTCGCCGCCGTCGGAACGGGCCTCGCCCGTCAGCCGGCCGGTCACGGGCACCCCGATGCGCGAGAGGTCGCGCTCGGCCGCGCGAGGCTCGTCCGCTCGGACCGGCTTGGCCTGCTGAAGCACGATCGCGCCGGCGGGGGTCATGACGAACGGATCGTGCACGTAGGTGGCATCCACGAGGCCCTCCAGCGCCTCGGCGACCTCCACCCGGCAGCCGAGGTCGGCTAGCAGCGCGCAGAACGCCTCGTGCTGGGCCTGGAGGAGGTCTGGATCCGGCCGTCGCCACTGCGCGGCTTCCCAGTCGCCGGTGAGCGCCGGACGGCGGACCAGAACGCGTTCGAGACGCGCGGTCATCGAGCTCACTCCGTAGTCGGCGGGTCGCGCCGACCGAGCCGCGCCCGCCTGCACCGAATCCATTAGGCGGCGACGCTATGAGTCGCGCACGCGGCTGTCAACTCGCGCTCGGTGAGGCATGTAGCCTCCCGGGCGCTTGGCCCCCGCCGCCGACACCCTTCGCCGCACGCCTCTGTTCGAGCGCCACGAGCAGGCGGGCGCGAAGCTCGTTCCGTTCGCCGGCTGGGAGATGCCGGTCCAGTACGAGGGCATCCGCTCGGAGCACGTCACCGTGCGCACCGGCGCCGGGATGTTCGACGTCTCGCACATGGGCGAGATCGAGACCGAAGGCCCGCAGGCGCAGGACTTCCTTCAACACGTCCTCTCCAACGACCTCTCCAAGCTCGCCGAGCGCGGGGCCCAGTACTCGGTGCTCTGCCGCGAGGACGGCGGGGTGCTCGACGACCTGTTCACCTACCGCCTCGACGGCGGGCGCTTCCTCACCGTTACGAACGCCTCCAACCACGAGAAGGACCTGGCCTGGTTTCGACGCCAGGCCGCGGACTTCGACGTCGAGGTAACCGACGCCCACGCCGGCTGGGCGATGCTCGCGGTCCAGGGTCCGAATGCCCGCGCCGCACTGGCGACCATCGCCGGCGCCGAGCTGCCGAAGCGCATGCGTACCGCCGAGCTTACGGTGGCGGGCGTCGAGGCGCTCGTCTGTGGCACGGGCTACACCGGCGAGGACGGCTGCGAGCTCATGATCGCCCCGGATGGCGCCGTCGCGGTCTGGGACGCGCTGCTCGGCGCGGGGGTCAGGCCGGCCGGGCTCGGCGCGCGCGACACCCTGCGCCTGGAGGTGTGCTTCCACCTCTACGGCAACGACCTGTCCGAGGATCGCAACCCGATCGAGGCCGGCCTCGGGTGGTGCTGCAAGCTCGACACGGACTTCGTGGGCGCCGAGGCGCTGCGCCGAGTCGAGCCCGATCAGACGCTCGTCCCGTTCGCCTTCACCGGCCCCGGCATCCCCCGCCAGGACAACCCCGTCAACGCGCCGCACGGCGAGGGCGTCGTCACCAGCGGCAGCCTGTCGCCGTGTCTTGAGATCGGGATCGGCATGGCCTACGTTCCGGTGGCCGACGCCGAGCCGGGCACCGCGATCGACATCGACGTGCGCGGCAAGCTGCGCCCCGCCGAGGTGCGCGAGCGGCCGCTCTATCAACGAGAGGAGTCCAGTGGCTGAAGCCAGCTACCCCGACGACCTGAAGTACCACAAGGACCACGACTGGGCGCGCATCGAGGGCGATCAGGCGACGTTCGGGATCACCTGGTACGCGCAGGACGCCCTGGGGGAGGTGGTCTTCTTCGACCCGCCGGAGATCGGGCACCAGGTCTCCAAGGGCCAGCCGTACGCGGAGGTCGAGTCCGTCAAGGCCGTCTCCGACGTGTTCGCTCCGGTTTCGGGAGACATCGTGGAGGTAAACGAGGGGCTCGCCGTTTCACCGGAGAAGATCAACGAGGACCCCTACGGGGAGGGCTGGATGGTCAAGGTCCGCCTGTCGGACCCGGCAGAGGTCGATCAGCTGCTCGACGCGAACGCCTACAAGGAGCTTCTGCAGTAGCTTGAGGGCTCGGCCGGGCGGGTAGCTAACGTCGTACTACCCCTAGATGAGCCGTTACACCGCAGTCACAGACGAAGACCTCCGCGCGATGCTCGACGCGATTGGCGTCGAGTCGCTCGAGGATCTGTTTGCGGACATTCCGCAGTCGGTTCGCCTGGGGCGCGAGCTCGAGCTCCCCGCCGGCCTCTCGGAGCTCGAGGTCAACGACCACCTGACCGCGCTCGCCGCCCGCAACCGCCACTGCGACGCCGAGACGAGCTTTCTCGGCGCCGGCATGTACGACCACTACGTGCCCGCGCTGATCGACAACCTGCTCTCGCGCTCGGAGTTCCTGACCCCCTACACCCCGTACCAGCCCGAGATCTCGCAGGGCGGCCTTCAGGTGATGTTCGAGTTCCAGACGGCGATCTCCGAGCTGACCGGCCTGCCGGTGTCGAACGCCTCGGTCTACGAGGGCCCGAGCGCGGTGGCGGCCGCCGGCTACCTCGCGAAGCTCGAGACGCGCCGAACCAAGCTCGTGGCCAGCCGCGGGCTGCATCCGCACTCGCGCGCGGCGCTGCGCACCCACGCCGCCGGCTACGGGATGACGGTCGAGGAGATCCCGCTGAACGGCGACGGCGCCACCGACCTGAAGGCCCTCTCGGCCGCGCTCGACGACGACACCGCGGCGGTGTTCTGCCAGCAGCCGAACTTCCTGGGCACGGTCGAGGAGCTCGGTGAGCTGGCCGAGGCGGCGAAGGCGACCGGCGCGCTGGCCGTCTGCGCCGCCGACCCGCTGGCGCTCGGCATCCTCAAGCCTCCGGGCGAGCAGGGCATCGACCTCTGCGTCGGGGAGGGCCAGACACTCGGCAATCGGCTCGACTTTGGCGGTCCCAGCTTCGGCTTCTTCGCGGCCGCCGAGCGCTTCCTGCGCAAGATGCCGGGCCGGATCGCCGGTGAGACGCGGGACACCGACGGCAGGCGCGGCTTCGTGCTCACCCTGCAGACGCGCGAGCAGCACATCCGCCGCGAGAAGGCCACGCACAACATCTGCACGGCCCAGGCCCTCAACGCACTCGCGGGGGTCGTCTACCTGTCCTGGCTGGGCCGGCGCGGCCTGGTCGAGCTGGCCGAGCTGATGCTGCGCCGCACGCACTACGCGCGCCGGCAGCTCGGGCTCGAGGCGATCAACCCCGGGCCCGTCGTGCGCGAGTTCGCGGTGCGCGTGCCCGACCTCGACGGCCTGTTCGAGCGCGCGCGCGCCGAGGCGATCAACCCGGGCTACCGGCTCGGGCGCGACTACCCCGAGTACGAGGACGGCCTGCTCGTGGCGATCACCGAGCGGCGCAGCAAGAGGGACATCGACCGCCTCGCGGCGATCGTCGCCTCGTCCCGCGAGGGGGTGGTCGCATGAGCCTCGACCCGCGCGCGACCGCCGACACGCTGACGGTGTTCGAGCGCTCGAAGGAAGGTAGGCGCGCGTTCTGCGCCCCGCGGAGCGACGTGCCCGAGGTACCCGTCGACGAGTTGCTGCCGGCCTCCCAGATCCGCGAGCGGCCGGCCGCGCTGCCGGAGATCTCAGAACCCGAGCTCGTGCGCCACTACGTCACGCTCTCCTCCAAGAACTTCCACCTCGACGAGGGCTTCTACCCGCTCGGGTCGTGCACCATGAAGCACAACCCGAAGCTGCACGAGCGCGTGGCGGCGCTCCCGGGGCACGCGCGCCTGCATCCGTTGCAGGACCCCGCGTACGCCCAGGGCGCGCTCGAGCTGATGTGGCGCCTGCAGGGAGCGCTGGGCGAGGTTGCGGGGCTCCCGCACGTCTCGCTGCAGCCGAGCGCCGGCTCGCACGGCGAGCTGGCCGGCCTGCTGCTCACGCGGGCCTACCACGAGGACCACGGCGAGCAGCGCACCAAGGTGCTCACGCCCGACACCGCTCACGGCACCAACCCCGCCACGGTGACGATGGCCGGCTACGAGGTGGTCAAGGTCGGCACCGCCGAGGACGGCGGCGTCGACCTGGACGACCTGCGCGAGAAGGCGACCGACGACGTCGCCTGCCTGATGCTCACCAACCCCAACACGCTCGGGCTCTTCGACACCAACATCGAGGAGATCGAGCGGATCGTGCACGGGGTGGGGGCCACGCTCTACTACGACGGCGCCAACCTGAACGCGGTCATGGGGATCGCGCGGCCCGGCGACATGGGCTTCGACATCGTGCACTTCAACCTGCACAAGACGTTCACCCAGCCGCACGGCGGTGGCGGCCCGGGCGCGGGCCCGATCGCCGTGGCGGAGCGCATCGAGCCCTTCCTGCCCACGCCCCAGGTGGTCCGCCGGGCGGGCGCGAACGGCTCGGACCCGGCCTTCGACCTCGACCACGACCGGCCCAAGTCGATCGGCAAGCTGCGCGGCTTCCAGGGCAACTTCGGCGTGTTCGTGCGCTCCTACGCCTACATCTGCTCGCTCGGCGCGGACGGGCTCAAGGAGGCGTCGCAGATCGCGGTCCTGAACGCCAACTACCTCAAGGCGCGCCTGGCCGAGGAGGGGCTCGCCGAGTACCTGCCGATCGCCTTCGACCGGACCTGCATGCACGAGTTCGTCGTGTCTGGCGCGCGGTGCGAAGGAGAAGCTCGAGATCAAGACGCTCGACATCGCCAAGCGCATGCTCGACCATGGGGTGCACCCGCCGACCGTCTACTTCCCGCTGCTGGTGGAGGAGGCGCTCATGATCGAGCCCACCGAGACCGAGACAAAGGAGCGCCTCGACCACTTCGCCGACGTCCTGCGGGCGATCCTCGAGGAGGCGGCCGAGGACCCCGCGATTGCGCGCAACGCCCCTTACACCACGCCGGTCCGCCGCCTCGACGAGGCCGGCGCGGCCAAGCGCCCGGTCGTCCGCTGGCGCCCGGACGCCGAGAACCCCGGCGACCCGGAGCGCGCCGCCGATGCCGCGGCCGGCGGCACAGGAGCGATGTAGATGGCCACCGTGCCGCCCGGCACGGCCGATATGGATCAGGGCATCAGTGAGCCCGAGCTCGGCCTCGCCGCCCGCAACCACGCGCTCCCGCTCGAGGCGCTGCGGCACGACATCACGCCCGCCGGCCTGCATTACCTGCTGATCCACTACGACATCCCGGACGTCGACCCGGACGCGTTTCGGCTCGAGCTCGACGGCGAGGTTGAGCGTCCGCTGAGCCTCTCGCTCGACGATCTGCGTGCCCGCGAGCGCGTATCGCAGCCAATGACCTTCGAGTGCGCGGGCAACGGCCGCGCGCTGCTCTCCCCGCGCCCGATTTCGCAGCCCTGGCTCACCGGCGCGGTCGGCACCGCCGAGTGGGCGGGAACGCCGCTGGCGCCGCTACTGGACGAGGCCGGCGTACGGACGGACGCGGTCGAGCTCCTGTTCGGCGGCCTCGACCGGGGCTTGGAGGACGGCGTCGAGGGGCCGTACGAGCGCGCCATGCCCGCGGCCGCGGCCGAGGGGGCGCTCTTGGCATATGAGATGAACGGCGGGCCGCTGCCGCCCCAGCACGGCTTCCCGCTGCGGCTGGTTGTGCCGGGCTGGTACGGAATG
This sequence comes from uncultured Thermoleophilaceae bacterium, assembly GCA_963762265.1. GTDB lineage: Bacteria > Actinomycetota > Thermoleophilia > Solirubrobacterales > Thermoleophilaceae > JACVRW01. The sequence continues at coordinate 280,485 of CAVXKC010000009.1, forward strand.
CAGAACGTCAAGTGGCTGTGCCGCATCACGGCGCTCACAGAGCCGTTCGACGGGTTCCAGAACGCCGTCGCCTACCGCATGTACGACGCCGAGGGCCGGCCCGGCGAGCCGCTCACCCGCATGGAGACCCGCTCGCTGATGGTGCCGCCCGGCGTGCCCGACTTCATGACCCGCGAGCGCTACCTGCAGCCCGGTCCGGTCACCCTTCGGGGCCGGGCCTGGTCCGGTCGCGGGGCGATCGAGCGCGTGGAGGTGTCCACGGACGGTGGCGCGACCTTCACCGACGCCGAGCTCGATGAGCCGCTCGGCGCGGCCGCGTGGCGAGGCTGGCGCTTTGCGTGGGATGCCGAGCCCGGCGAGCACGTCCTCTGCTCGCGCGCCACCGACGCCCTGGGCAACGCCCAGCCGCTCGAGCCGCGGTGGAACCTCAAGGGCTACGCGAACAACGCCGTGGAGCGAGTGGCGGTCGTCGTGGGCACGCTGTCCTGACACCGCTGCGCCCCTAGACTGCCCGCCCCGTGCGCATCTTCAGCGGCATCCAGCCGACCGGGCGCAAGCACATCGGCAACTACATCGGCGCCATCCAGGGCTATCTCGACGGCCAGGAGCGCGGCACCCCGGCGATCTACTGCATCGTCGACCTGCACGCCACGGGCGTGGCCTACGATCCCGTCGCACTGCCCGGCTACGTGCTCGACACGGCGGCGATGCTGATGGCGGCCGGGCTCGATCCCGGCCGCTGCATCCTCTTTCGCCAGTCCGACGTGCGCGAGCACGCCGAGCTGTGCTGGCTGCTGTCGTCGGTGACCTCCTACGGCGACCTCCAGCGCATGCACCAGTTCAAGGACAAGTCGGCGCGCGAGCAGGAGCTCGTGCGCGCGAGCCTGTTCCTCTATCCCGTCCTCATGGCGGCGGACATCCTGCTCTACAAGACCGACCAGGTCCCGGTGGGGGACGACCAGCGACAGCACGTGGAGCTCGCGCGCGAAGTCGTGCGGCGCTTCAACTCGACCTACGGCGACGTGCTCGTCGAACCCGAGCACGTCATCCCCGGTGTCGGGGGGCGGGTGATGGACCTGCAGGAGCCGGGCGTGAAGATGTCGACCACCTACGGCACCGAGGCGGGCCTGATCTACATCGACGACGAGCCGGACGACGTGATCCGCAAGCTCAAGCGCGCGGAGACCGACTCGGGCCGCGAGATCGTCCGCCGCGAGGACAAGCCCGGGATCACCAACCTGATCGAGATCCTCGCGGTGGCGCGGGGGATCGAGCCCGGCCAGGTCGAGCGCGACTTCGAGGGCGAGGGCTACGGCGCGTTCAAGCAGGCCGTGGGGGACGCCGTGGTCGAGCTGCTGACCCCGGTTCGCGAGCGCTACAGCGAGCTGCGCCGGGACCCGGCCGGCCTGGAGCGCACGCTTGCCGAGGGCGCCGAGCGCGCCCGTGAGATCGCGTCGGCCACGATCGCCGAGGTACGCCAGGTGATGGGAATCGGGCCACCGGGCTAAATGCTTTTCCTTGTGGCGCCGATCACAAGGGCATGAAGGTGCTTCTGGAGCGCCCGCTTGTCCGTCCGCTGCTGATCGTCCTGGCATTCGCCCTGCTCTGGACGCTCACCATGGCGGACGTGAGCATTTACCTGTAGACGTCAACGTCGGACGGCGGGTCTAATCTGCGGGCATGGCGATCGCCACGCTCGACCTCGACCTGGAGGTCTTCAACGGGCCCTTCGACCTGCTCCTGACGCTGGTCCTCAGGGAGGAGATCGACCTGCTCGAGGTCGACCTCGCGGACGTCGTGCTCGCCTACATCGAGCACCTGGAGCGCTCGGGTGAGCTGGACCTGGAGGCCGCCACCGAGTTCCTCGTGCTGATCGCCGCGCTGCTCGAGCTCAAGTCGCGGCTGATGCTCCCGAGCGACGAGGACGAGGGGCTCGACCTCGACCCCGGCGAGGCGGCCGACGAGCTGCTCGCACGCCTGCTCGAGTACCACCGCTATCGCGGCGCCGCGGAGCACCTGCGCGACCGGCTCGCCGCCGAGCACGGCCACCGCTACCGCTCGGCGCCGCTGCCGCCCGAGCTGCGCCGGATCTCGCTCGAGGCGGCCGAGCCTGCCTACGACCCGCAGCGCCTGGTGGCGGCGATCGGCGAGCTGCTGCGCACGCCCGCGCCGCTCGACCTTCGCCATGTGCGCGGCCCCACCGTGTCGGTCGAGCAGCGCCTGCGCCACCTGCGCGACCTGCTCGCCACCCGCGCGCGCTTCTCCTTCGACGAGGCCGTCATGGGCGCGGACCGGCTGACCGAGGCGGTCACCCTGTTCGCGCTGCTCGAGCTCTACAAGGCCGGCGAGGCCGAATGGGAGCAGGAGGTGCCGTTCGGCCCGATCACGGTGGTGCCCGCGACCGCACGGCCGGTGGCGGGCGAGGCGACGGCATGAACGATCTCGCGCGTACCGTGGAGGCGCTGCTGTTTCTCTCGTCCGAGCCCGTGTCGGCCGAGCGCCTGGCCGACGCCTCCGAGGTCTCCGAGGGCGAGATCGTCGAGGCGCTGGCCCGCCTGCGCGAGCACTACGCCGAGGGCTATCGCGGGGTGGTGCTGCGCGAGGTCGCCGGCGGCTTCACGCTGGCCACCGACCCGGTGGCCGAGCGCGCCGCGCGCCGCCTGCTCGCCAAGCCGCGCACGCCGCCGCTGACCCAGGCCCAGGCGGAGTGCCTCGCGATCGTCGCCTACCTCCAGCCGGTCTCGCGCCCGGAGATCGCGCGCATCCGCGGGGTGGCATCGGAGTCCGCCGTGGGCACGCTGCTCGAGCGGGCGCTGATCGAGGAGTCGGGTCGCTCGCGCTTCGGCGCGACGTTGTACCGCTCCACCGAGCTCTTCGAAAAGCTGTTCGGCCTGTCCGGTCTCGAGGCCCTGCCCGACCCGATGGGCTTCGACCCCTCGCCCGAGCAGGAGGGCGAGCTGCGCGAACGCCTGCTTCGCGCCGGCGAACAGCGCGCCCGGGCCACGCCGGGGTAGCTCCCGGTGCCGAGCTTCCGGCAGTTTCGCGACACGGAGGAGCGCTGGCGCCGCTTTCCCGGGCTCGAGCGCCTGGAGCCCGCCGGCGAGCGCTTCGCCCTCACCTTCGACGACGGCCCGGACCCCGAGGCCACGCCGGCGGTGCTCGATGTGCTCGACCGAGAGGGCGCGAAGGCCACCTTCTTTCTCGTGGGCGAGCGAGTCGAAGCGCACCCCGAGCTCGCACGGGAGCTGGCCGCGCGCGGCCATACGGTCGCGCTGCACGGACATGTGCACGTCGAGCACGAGACGCTGGCCGAGCCCGCCGCCGACCTGCAGCGCGCCCGCGCCGCGGTCGAGCAGGCGACCGGGGTGCAGGCAACTCTGTTTCGCCCGCCCTACGGCCGCTTCAGCGCCGCCTCGCACGCGGCCTGCCTGGGCGCGGGGCTCACGCCGGTCTACTGGTCGGGCTGGGGCTGCGACTGGGAGCCGGTGCCCGCCGAGCGGATCGCCGACCTGGTCGTGCGCGATCTGACGGCGGGAACGATCGTGCTCCTGCACGACTCGCCGCTTTACGCCTTCCGCGACAGCGCGGCGCCGACAACCGCCGCGCTCGCGCTCATCCTCGCGGCAGCGCGCGAGCGCGGGCTGGAGCCTGTGGGCCTCTAGTAGGCGACTGATTCCAAATCCCTGCACCTCTGGCTGGCGTGCCTCTTGGGCTCGGGCCAACGGCGGGCTATAAGGGGTGGGACGGGTCGGCGCGGTGCTTCGCTGCGGCCGGATTGGGCGTCCGCTGTCGAGTTAGCGGTTGCTGGGACCGCTAACTCGACGATGAACGAGTTTCGAAGGCGTTTCCGGGCAACCCTTTATTGCCCAGGCAGCCCCGACGCGCCCCCTTGCCCGCCGGCCTACCGGCGCTCGATGGCCACCGCGTGCGGCGCCCAGCTTGGTCTGACGCGCACCCGAAGGCACACGGATTCGAGACCAATCTAGCTCGCTGTGGGCGTCTAGCTCGCGGCGAGCTCGAGCTTGGCCTCGCGGAACTCGTCCGCGACGTCCTGCATCGTCTGCAACATCGCGTCGCTGGCCGGCGAGGCATAGGAGCCGACCAGCCGCGCCGCCCAGACGCGGCGGACCGGCGCGTCCGACAGCGTGCGGGCCACCACGCCGGGGTGGAGCGCTGTGAGCGCGAGCCGGGGCAGCAGGGTCACGCCGACGCCGGCGGCGACGAGCGCCTGCGCTGCGGTGGTCTCGTCGGCCTCGAACGCGACACGCGGCGTAAAGCCGGCCTCGCGGCACACGCTCTCCGTGATCTGGCGACATCCGCATGCGCCGGTCGACGCGATCCAGGGGTCCTCGGCGAGGTCGGCCAAGGACAGCCGGCGGCGCCGCGCGAAGCGGTGCCCGGCGGGCAGGATCGCCTCGTAGCGGTCGTCGAGCAGGTGGACGAGCTCGAGGTCGGCGGGAAGCAGGTCCGTGAGCGAGGCGTGGTCGTAGACCAGCGCCAGGTCGGCGTCACCGGTCCGCAGGCGGACGCCCGCCTCCTCTGGCTCGGCCTCGATCATCGACAGCTCGACGCTCGGGTGGCGCTCGTGGAACGACGCCACCGCGCGCGGCGCCAGCGTGGCGCCGCCGCTCTGGAAGGAGATCAGCCGCAGGCGACCGCCGCGCAGTCCCGCGAGCGCCGCCAGGTCCTCCTCGGCGCACTCGATGCGGGCGAGGATCGCGTCGGCGTGGCCCACCAGCACTTGGCCCGCCTCGGTCAGGCGGACGCCGCGGGCATTCCGGTCGACGAGCTGCGTGCCTGTCTCGCGCTCGAGCGCCGCCACGTGCTGAGAGATCGCCGACTGGGTGAAGCTCAGCGCTTGGGCGGCGGCGGAGAACGAGCCGCGCGCCGCGACCTCGCGCAGGACTCGCATACGGCGGACGTCGAGCATCAGTCCAGCTTATCGCTTGAGGCAGAAGTCTTCATTTGGACTGATGGGAGGAGTCTGCGATTCTAGGAGCCGGATGTCGCGCCGATCCTGGATCCTGCTCGGGACGCTCTCGGCCCTCTGGGGGGCCTCGTACCTGTTCATCAAGGTCGCGCTCGACGACGACGTGGCGCCGGCCGTGATCGTCTTCGTCCGGACCGCGCTCGCCGCGCTGGTCCTGCTGCCGCTGGCCGCGCACACGAGGGCGTTGGCCGGTTTGCGCGAGAACGCCTCGGCGATCCTGGTCCTGGCGGTGGTGCAGATGGGCGGCCCGCTGCTGCTGATCGCCGTGGGCGAGCAGGAGATCTCCTCCTCGCTGACAGGCATCCTCGTCGCCACGGCACCCATCTTCACCTTCCTGCTCGCGTTCACGCTCGAGGGCGAGGAGCGCGCCTCCGGCCTCAGCCTGGTCGGTGTGGCGATCGGCATCGGAGGCGTGGCGCTGCTGCTGGGCATCGACGCCGGCGGCGGCACGGCTGCGCTCGTGGGCGGGCTACTCGTGGTGCTGGCGAGCTTCGGCTACGGGGTCGGGGCGTGGTTCGTCAAGCGGCGCGTGCGCGGGATCGAACCCGTTGCGATGGTCGGTGCGACCGCCGCCACGGCGTCTGTGCTGATGGCGCCGCTCGCCGCGCTCAACCTGCCGCCGCACGCGCCGAGCCTGGCGGCGACGGGCTCGCTGCTCACCCTCGGCGTGCTCTGCACCGGCGCGGCCTTCGTGATCTTCTATTCGCTCGTTTCGAGCGACGGTCCCTCGAAGGCCTCGCTCGTCGGCTACATCGCGCCCGGCTTCAGCATCGTCTACGGGGTGACGCTGCTCGACGAGAGCTTCACCGTGGCCACGGCGGTCGGCCTGGTCGCGATCACCGGCGGCTCCTGGCTCGCCGCCGAGGGCCGCTTTCCGTGGCGCGCCGCGGTCAGCCGCGGGCGGCAAGCTGCCCGCAGGCGGCGGCGATCTCCCGCCCGCGGGTAAGGCGGACGGTGGTCCTGACGCCGCGCCGCTCGAGGGCGGTGCGAAACGCGGCGATCGCGTCGCGGCCTGACCCGGCGAAGCCCGCCTCGGTCGGGTTGTAGGGGATCAGGTTGACCTTGAAGGCGTGGCGCGGCTCGAGCAGCCGGGCCAGCGCGACGGCCTGCTCGTAGCGGTCGTTGACGCCGTCGAGCATCAGATACTCGACGAACACCTGACGCCGCCGGCGCTCGTGCCAGCGCACGCAGGCGCCGAGCACGTCGCGCAGCGGATAGCGATCGTTGACCGGCATCAGCTCTGAGCGCAGCGCCTCGTCGGCTGCGTGCAGCGACAGGGCGAGGCGCACCGGCGGACCCTCGCTCGCCATGCGCTGGATGCCGGGCAGCCAGCCGACCGTCGAGATCGCGGTGTTCGACGTGGCGATCCCGATCTCGGGCAGCCGCTCGCAGGCCGCGAGCACGTTGTCGAGGTTCATGAGCGGCTCGCCCATGCCCATGAAGACCGCGTGGTCGACCGCCTCGTTGCGGCGAAAGTGGAGCGCCTGGTCGAGGATCTCGGACGCGGTCAGGTTGCGCCCGAACCGCATCCGGCCGGTAGCGCAGAAGCTGCAGGTGAGCGGGCAGCCGGACTGGCTCGACAGGCACAGCGAGCGCCGCCCGTCGCGGTAGCGCATCAGCACCGCCTCCACGGGCCGTCCGTCGGCGGTCTCGAGGAGGGCCTTCTCGGTGCCGTCGCGCGCCAGCGCCTCCTGGGCCAGCCCGAGCGAGGAGAACGGAACCGCGCCGGCGAGCGCATCGCGCAGCTCGAGCGGCAGATTGGTCATCTCCGCGTACGAGCCCGCTCCGCGCGCCGCCCACTCCCAGATCTGCCGGTCGCGAAACGCCGGTTCGCCCCGCGCTTCGAGCGCTTCTCGCAACAGCAATAGATCCACATTTGGAAGTGTGCCTCAAGGTCCTGGCCAGGGTGCCGAAGGCAACTATGAGTCGCAACGTACGTCCCGAAATGTCCGCCCCCGCTCACGACACCGTCCCCGCCTCGGGCGAGCGTCTACTCGACGCCGTGCTCGACGCCGCCGCCTCGCTCATCGTGGTTGTCACAGCCAAGGGCGAGCTCGTGCGCTGGAACCGGGCGTGCGAGCGCCTGACCGGCTACGTGGCGGCGGAGCTGATGAGGCCTCAGGCCATGCTCAGGCTGGTGCCAGAGGAGGAGCAGAAACAACTCGTCGAGGTGCGGGCGGCGCTGGCTCGCGGCGAGTCCCCGGTCAGCCTCGACCTCCACTGGCGCATGAAGAGCGGAGAGCTCCGCCAGATCTCCTGGTCGAACACGGCGCTCACCGCAGCCGATGGGACCGTCACCCACGTCGTCGCCACGGGCATCGACGTGACCGAGGCGCGGGCGCTCGAGGGCCGCCTGCGCAGGCTCGCCGACCACGACGCCCTCACCGGCCTCCTCAATCGCCGTCGCTTCGGGGATCTGCTCGAGCGCCACGTGGCCATGGCGCGGCGCTACGGCATGGAGGGCGCGCTGCTCGTGCTCGACGTGGACAGCCTCAAGGCGGTAAACGACACCCACGGCCACCGAGCCGGCGATCGCGCGCTGGCCGCCGTGGCCGGCGTCCTCAAGCAGCGCCTGCGCGCCACCGACGTGGTCGCGCGCACCGGGGGCGACGAGTTCGCCGTGCTGCTGCCGAAGGCGACGCCCAAGGACGCCGAGCGCATCTGCCGGTCGCTGGAGCGGTCGATCTCGGAGCACGTCACCACACCCGGCGGGCTGCCCCTCAAGACGAGCGTCGGCTACGCGCCCTTCTCGGAGAACGTCCGCTCGATCGACGAGGTCTTCTCGGCCGCCGATGCCTCGATGTACGCGATCAAGGCCGGGCACTCGCGTACTCCGCGGGAGCCGGCACCGGTCGGCTGAGCGGCCCGCCGGGCCCTTACGCTGGGTCGGTGCGCCTCGCCAAGTTCCTTGCCCATGCGGGAGTCGCCTCGCGGCGCGCGGCCGAGGGCCTGATCGCGCAGGGGCGCGTGAGCGTAGGCGCGGAGGTTGTGACCGATCCGGCACGCGACGTCGACGAGTCGAGCGCCGTCAGCGTCGACGGGCAGGCGATCGAGCCCGAGCCGCGCGAGGTGCACGCGCTGAACAAGCCGGCCGGGGTGGTGTCCACCGCCCGCGACACGCACGGCCGCCCGACGGTCGTCGAACTGGTGCGCTCGCGCCGGCGGCTGTATCCGGTCGGCCGCCTCGACGCCGACACCACCGGGCTGATCCTGCTGACCAACGATGGCGAGCTGGCCGAGCGCCTCACCCATCCGCGCTACGGCGTCGACAAGGTCTACCGCGCCCGCGTGCAGCCCGGCCGCGTGTCGCCGGCTTCCCTGCGCGCGCTGCGCGAGGGAGTGAAGCTCGAGGACGGGCTCACCGCCCCCGCGCGGGTACGCCAGCCTCAGCCCGGGGTGATCGAGGTCACGATCCGCGAGGGCCGCAAGCGCCAGGTGCGTCGCATGATCGAGGCGGTGGGACACCGAGTGATCGCGCTGGAGCGGGTGGGCTTCGGCCCCTTGGCGCTGCGCGGCCTGGAGCTCGGCAAGAGCCGCCGGCTCAAGGAGTCCGAGGTCGAGCGGCTGCGCCGGGCGTCCGGCCACGGGAGCGCCGCCGGCAACCCGAGCGAGGCGCACCGTCCTGGGTTTAGTGGCCACTGACCAGCAAAGTCAGCACGCTGCCGAAAAGGGAGCGCCGCGGCAACCCGTCCCACCCTTTATAGCCCGCCGTTCGCCCGAGCCCAAGCGACCCGCTGGGAGCCGGACGCGGCGCGGCGACCGGCCCAGGAGGCGCCGCGACGGACTCGCCCGGCGGCCGCATCGCCCCCGGGCACTCCCTCGCGATCCGCGCGGCCATGACGGTCCGGGCGTCGAAGCTGTCCATCGAGGATTCCTCTCGGTTGCGCTACTGGCAGCTTTCGTGCCACCGCCCAACCCACCTTCACGGCGGGCTACTGGGGCGCGGTGGCGCCGGCTACTCGGCGACCGGAGGTCATCGCGAATGCAGCGTACTGAAAGAATCCGCCGCCGTGAAGCTGCGAGCGCTCCGGGGCGCGATCACCGTCGACGAGAACGAGGCTGCGGCCATCCTGGCCGCCACCGAGGAGCTCGTGCGCGAAGTCATGGAGCGAAACGCGCTCGCCCCTGACGACATGGTCAGCTGCATCTTCACGCTGACAGACGACCTGAACGCCGAGTTTCCCGCGGTCGCGGCGCGAAAGCTCGGGCTGAGCTCGGTGCCGCTGCTGTGCACCCGCGAGCTCGACGTGCCCGGCGCGCTGCCGCGCGTGATCCGGATCATGCTCCATTGCTACGCCGATCCCGATACGCCGCCGCGCCACGTCTACCTGCGCGAGGCCGTCGCGCTGCGGCGCGACCTGGAGGGGGCGCAGTGAGCATCGAGTTCAACCGCCGCATCGAGGACATCCCGGTCTATCCCGCGGCCTCCACCTACGCGTTCGAGGGCGACCTGGTCAAGCTCGCTTCCAACGAGACCCCGTTCGCGCCGCATCCGCAGGTGCTCGAGGCCGTCGAGGCCCAGCTGCGCACGCTCAACCGCTATCCCGATCCGGCCAAGCACGCCCTGCGCAAGCGCATCGCCGAGCGCAGCGAGCTGCCGATTGGCAAGGTCACGGTCGGCAACGGCTCTTGCGAGATCCTGCTCGCCACCGCCGACGCCATGCTCGAGCCGGGCGCCGAGGTCGTCTACGCCTGGCCGTCGTTCTCGATCTACCCCCACCTCGCCGCGATGGCGGGCGCGCGGGCGATCACCGTCCCGCTCAACGACGCCGGCGAGCACGACCTCGAGGCCATGGCGAGCGAGGTCACCGCCGCCACCCGGCTCGTGATCGTCTGCAACCCCAATAACCCGAGCGCCACGGCGCTGGCGCCCGCGGTGATCGACGACTGGGTGGGCGAGCTACCCCGCCACGTGGCCGTGATCCTCGACGAGGCCTACATCGAGTTCTCGCTGCTCCAGGACCCGGGCGACTCGATCGACCTGCTCGAGCGCCACCCCAACCTCGTCCTGCTGCGCACCTTCTCGAAGGTCTACGGGCTGTGCGGGCTGCGCGTGGGCTACGCGCTCGGCTCGGAGTCGTTTCGCCTCGCGGTCGACCGCGTGCGCCAGCCCTTCTCGGTCAACGCCCTGGCCCAGGCCGCGGCGACCGAGGCGCTCAACCACCAGGACGAGGTCGAGCGGCGGATCGAGCAGACGGCGATCGAGCGCATCCACGTCGAGACCGAGCTCGAGGCACGCGGCCTCGAGACGACCGACAGCCAGGCCAACTTCTCCTGGGTGTCGCTCGGGGAGCGCGACGAGGACGAGGTGGTGGGCGGATTGGCGGAGCGCGGCGTGATCGTGCGCGCCGGCGGGGCCCTCGGCGAGGCGGGCCGGATGCGCGTCACCTACGGCACGCGCAGCGAGAACGACCGCTTCCTCGCGGCCCTCGACGAGCTGCTCTAAGCGACCTGGCGGGCTAAGCCCTTGCGGCTTCGCGCCGATAAGTGGTACAAGTGACCGCGATGTTGCAGGCCGCACAGCCGACTTTCACGATCAGCGCCTCCTCTGGCGCCGGTCGGCTTGCGCGCTATTGGCGATTTATCTAGGCGTCCGGCCACTCGGCTGACCCCAGCCCCGCCGCGTCTCTCCGAACGGAGGCGCGCCCCTCACCGGACGCCGTTCCCAGCACTATCTGCCACGCTTGAGAGGACAGCAATGATGATCGTGATGAAAGAGGGGGCGACCGAGGCGCAGATCGGCGCCGTCATCAGACGCGTCGAGGCCGTCGGCGCGCACGCCCACATATCGCAGGGCGAGCTGGTGACCGTGATCGGGGCGATCGGCGACCGCGAACACGTGGCCAACCTCGGCCTCGAGGGCGCCGATGGCGTGGACCACCTGGTCCCGATCCTCAAGCCCTACAAGCTCGCCTCGAGCGAATACCGCCGCGGCGAGCGCACCATCGTCGAGATCGACGGGCGCCTGATCGGCGGCGACCACTTCGCGACGATCGCGGGGCCGTGCACGGTCGAGTCACGCGAGGTGATGATCGACGTCGCCCGCACAGTCAGGGATGCGGGTGCTCAGCTGCTGCGTGGCGGCGCGTACAAGCCCCGCACCTCGCCCTACTCCTTCCAGGGCCTCGGCGAGGCCGGCCTGCGTCTGCTCGCGGAGGCCAAGGAGGAGACGGGCCTGCCGATCGTCACCGAGCTGATGGACGTGCGCGACCTCGAGCCGGTACTCGAGGTGGCGGACGTGATCCAGCTTGGCGCACGCAACATGCAGAACTACACCCTGCTTACCGAGCTCGGTCGTGCCGGCCGCCCGGTCCTGCTCAAGCGCGGCCTGTCGGCCACCCTCGAGGAGCTGCTGATGGCGGCGGAGTACATCCTCAAGGAGGGCAACCCGAACGTGATGCTCTGCGAGCGCGGCATCCGCACCTATGAGCCGAGCTACCGCTTCACGCTCGATCTGATGGCGGTGCCGGTGCTGCGTGAGCTGACCCACCTGCCGATCGTGGTCGATCCCTCGCACGCCGCAGGCAAGCGGTCGCTGGTGGAGCCGCTGTCGCTGGCCGCGGCCGCCGCCGGGGCGGACGGGGTCATCGTCGAGGTGCACCCCTGCCCGGACGAGGCGATCTGCGACGGTCCCCAGGCGCTCTACGCCGAGTCGTTCGCGGACTACCTGCGCAAGCTCGAGGCCGTGGCCGAGCTGGCGGGCAAGACGCTTGCGGCGGTGTAGCCGCTTCGAGCCCTCCGGACCGCTGCGGGGCGACTACACGCCGCCGGCAGACAAATCGATCTCTCACCGCGCGGCGCTGTTCGGCGCCATGAGCGACGAGCCCGTCGCTGTGCGCAACTACCTGCGATCGGCCGACACGCGCTCGACGCTCGACGCCCTGGTGAAGCTCGGGGCGGGCGTGGAGGAAGAGCCGGACGGCACGGTGGTGATCCGTGGCGTGGGCCTGCATGCCCCGCTCGAGGCCACCGGCGGCCTGCTCGACGTCGGCAACTCGGGCACGCTCTTGCGGCTGCTGCCCGGCTGGCTCGCCGGGCAGCCCGGCGGCGTCTGGACGCTCGACGGCGATGACTCGATCCGCCGCCGCCCGGTCGACCGGGTGGCCGAGCCGCTGCGGGCGATGGGCGCGCGGGTCGAGGCGCGCGAGGACCGCTTCCCGCCGTTCACGGTGCGTGGCGGCGCACTCACCGGGATCGAGTACGACATGCCTGTCGCGAGCGCGCAGGTCAAGTCCTGCGTCCTGATCGCCGGCATGCTGGCGGACGGATCGACCACGCTCAACGAGCGCGCCCAGAGCCGCGACCACACCGAGCGCATGCTGCGCCGCGCGCGCGTGCCCCTCGAGCGCGACGTGCGCTGCGGATCACGGTCTCCCAGGTGGACGAGCTCGAGCTGGACCAGATCGTCGTGCCGGGCGATCCCTCGTCGGCGGCCTTCATCGTCGCCGCGACCGCGCTCGTGAGCGGCTCGCGGGTGGTGCTGTCGAACGTCGGCCTGAACTGGACACGCACGGGGTTTCTGCGCATCGCCCAGCGCATGGGGGCGGTGATCCTGGGCGATCTCGAGGAGCCCGGCGCCGAGGCGGACACCGAGCCGGTCGGCGAGCTCGATGTGGCCTCCGGCTCCCTGGAGGCCACCGTGGTCGAGCCGGGCGAGGTCCCGCTCGCGATCGACGAGCTGACCCTGGTGGCGCTGATGGGCGCGTTCGCGTGGGCGAGACCGTCGTCAAGGGCGCAGGAGAGCTTCGCTTCAAGGAATCCGACCGCATCGGCGCCGTGGTGGAGGGGCTGCGCGGCCTGGGCGCGGACATCGAGGAGACGGCCGACGGCTTTGCGGTGCGCGGGGACGGCTCCCCGTTGGCCGGCGGAACGATCGACTCGCACGGCGACCATCGCCTGGCGATGCTCGGCGCCGTCGCGGGGCTTGCCTCGACCGGCGGGGTGGAGGTGGTGGGGATGGACGCGTCGGCTGTGTCCTATCCCGGCTTCGAGGAGGATCTGCGCTCGCTGCTGGCCTGATACGTATCCCCTTGTGATGGAGATTCGCATCGGCATCTCCTCCTGCCTGCTGGGCCAGGAGGTCCGCTTCGACGGAGGCCACAAGCGCGATCCCTTCCTCACCGAGGAGCTCGCGCGCCACGTTCGCTACGTCCCGCTTTGCCCGGAGGTCGAGATCGGGCTCGGGGTCCCGCGCCCGGCGATCCGGCTCGCCCGCGTGAACGGCGAGATACGCCTTGTCGATCCCGCAAGCGGGGCCGACCTCAGCGACCGCATGCGCACGTGGTCGCGCGCGGCGGCGCAGCGAATCGCCGCGGCCGGCCTCGACGGATATGTGCTCAAGAAGAGCTCGCCGTCGTGCGGGCTCGAGCGCGTGAAGGTCTACGAGGAGAACGGCTCGCCGGCCGCCACCGGACGCGGCCTCTTCGCCGAGGCGCTTCTCACCTGCCTGCCGCTGCTCGCGGCCGAGGAGGAGGGCCGGCTGCGCGACCCGCGCCTGCGCGAGCGCTTCGTCGAGCGCGCCTTCGGACACGCGCGAGTGCGCGAGTTCCTGGAGGGGAGCTGGACCCCTGCGGACCTGGTCGAGTTCCACTCCGCCGAGAAGATGTTGGTCCGCGCCCACGATCCCGCGCTCGCGGGGGAGCTCGGCCGCCTCGTAGCCGACGCCGGCGTACTCGCCCGCGAGCAGGTGGCCGAGCGCTACGCCGAGCTGCACGCCCGCGCCCTCAGGACCCAGAGCACGCCCGGCCGCCACCAGGACGTGCTCGAGCACCTGGCCGGCCACGTCAAGCGCGGCGTGTCGCGCGCCGACCGCGCCGAGCTCCAGGACGCCATCGAGGACTACCGCGCCGGGGTGGTCCCGCTCGCCGTTCCGCTGGCCCTGTTGCGCCGCCACCTGCGCGCGGCCGGAGCCGGCTGGGGCGCGCGGCAGACCTACCTGGAGCCGGCGCCGAAGGGTCTGGGCCTGCGCAGCCGTCTATAGCCTCACCGCTCAGATGGTGGTCGCGATCGACGGACCCGCGGGAGCGGGCAAGAGCACGGTGGCCCGCGCCGCCGCGCAGGCGCTCGGCTTCACATACCTCGACTCCGGGGCGATGTACCGCGCCGTCGGCCTGATGACCCTGCGCCACGGAGGCGCGGCCTCCGAGCAGGCCGAGAAGCTGGAGCTCGAGCTCGGCAAGCGCGTGATCGCAAACGGCGAGGACGTGACCGAGGCGATCCGTGCACCCGAGGTCTCCGAAGCGGCCTCGCGGGTGGCCGTGAACCCGCGGGTGCGCGAGGCGCTCGCGCAAAAGCAGCGCGACCTGCTCGCGGGCGGCGATTGGGTGGCGGAGGGCCGCGATATCGGAAGCGTGGTCGCGCCCGACGCGGCGATCAAGGTGTTCCTCACCGCCAGCCCCGAGGAGCGCGCGCGCCGGCGGGCGCGGGAGCTCGGCACCGACGCCTCGACCGTGCTGCGCGACCAGGCGCTGCGCGACGCCCAGGACTCGACCCGCGAGCACTCGCCGCTGCGCGTCGCCCCTGGCGCCATCGAGCTCGACACGACGGGATTGTCGGTCGAGCAGGTGGTCGAGCGCATTGCCGAGCTGGTCGCGGCAGCACGATGAAGCGCTCCAAGGTCGCCGTCCTCGGCTACCCGAACGTGGGCAAGTCGACGCTCGTGAACCGCCTGTCGGGCACGCGCGAGGCGGTCGTGCACGAGCAGGCCGGCGTGACGCGCGACCGCAAGGAGGTCGAGGCCTGGTGGAACGGGCTCGGCTTCACGCTCATCGACACCGGCGGGGTCGACAGCGCCGGCGAGCACGCCATGTCGGACGAGATCCGCCGCCAGTCGCTGGCGGCGCTCGCCGACGCCCAGCTCGCCATTCTCGTCGTCGACGCCCGCGCCGGGCTGCGCCCCGGCGACGCGGAGCTGGCACGCGAGCTGCGCGGCGGCCCGGTGCCCGTGATCGTGGCCGCCAACAAGGTCGACGACGGGCGCCAGGAGGGCCTGGCCACCGAGTTCTACGGCCTCGGCCTGGGCGAGCCGATGCCCGTCTCGGCGACGCAGGGCCTTGGCACGGGCGACCTGCTCGACCTGATCGTCGAGCGCCTGCCGGAGGGCGACGCGGAGGCCGCCGAGGCCACGCGGCTGGCGCTGATCGGGAGGCCGAACGTCGGCAAGTCCTCGCTGCTCAACAAGCTGCTCGGGGAGGAGCGCGTGATCGTCACCCCCGTGGCCGGCACGACGCGCGACTCGATCGACACGCGGATCGACTTCGACGGGCGCGAGGTGGTCCTGGTCGACACGGCCGGGCTGCGCCGCCGGACCAAGGTCGCGGGCACCGTGGACTACTACGCCCAGCTGCGCTCCGAGCAGGCGGCCGACCGCGCGGACGTGGCGATCGTTGTCTGCGACGCGAGCGAGGGGGTCACCAGCGAGGACTTTCGGGTGGCCGAGATGGCGATGAAGAAGAAGTGCGCAACGGTGATCGCCCTCAACAAGTGGGACCTGACCGAGACCGACCTCGAGGACGCCAAGGCCCGCGTGACGAAGAAGCTGCGCCAGCGCCCGCAGGTGATGGCGGTGTCGGCGCACTCGGGACGCGGCCTCAAGCGCCTCACTGCCGAGGCGCTGCACATCGCCGACCGCTCCTCGCAGTGGATCCAGACGTCCGAGCTCAACCGCTTCCTGGGCGATCTGCAGTCACAGCGCGAGCCGCCGTCGGTGCGCGGCAAGCGGCTGCGCATGTACTACATGGCGCAGTTCGAGACGCGCCCGCCTCGCTTTGCGATCCAGGTCAACAACCGCGGCCAGGTCACGCGCGACTACGCCTACTTCCTGGAAAACCGCCTGCGCGACACCTGGAGCCTGCACGGCGTGCCGCTGGTGATCGACTTCAAGACGAGTCGGGGCCGCTCCTCGTAGCGATCCCCACGCCCACCGCGGCCAGGGCCATGCCGATCCACGCCGCTCCGGGCAGCGACTCGCCCAGCACCGCCCAGGCGATCAACGCGGCCAGCGGCGGGACCAGGAAGAAGAGGGCGGAGACGCGCGAGGCCTCGCCGCGCCGGATCATCATGAGCAGCAGCGTGATGGCCACCAGCGAGTTGGCCAGGACCAGGTAGGCGAGCGAGATCGCCAGATCCGCTGTCCATTCGACTCGCAGGCCCTCGAAGGCGAGCGCGAGCGGGAGCGTCACAGCGAGACCGATCGCGAACTGCACCGCGTTCGCGCTCACGGGGTGGTGCTCGCTGCCGAAACGAGTCTCGTAGAGCGTGCCCGCGGTGATGCACAGCAATGCGCCGCCGGCGCACGCGAGCCCGGCCGCCGAGAGCGCGACCACGGACGAGCGCGCGACGATCACCAGCGCCGCCCCGGCGAGGCCGAGCGCGAGACCGGCCCAGCGCGTGGCGGTCACCCGCTCTCCGGCGAAGCGCGGCGCGAGCAGCGCGACCAGGATCGGCTGAAGCGAGACGACCAGCGCGATCGTCGCGGCCGACTTCTCGAGGTCGAGGGCGAGGTAGAGCAGGACGAAGTAGCTCGTCTGGACCAGTAGCGCAACCACGACGAGGTCGATCCAGTCGCGACGGGTGGCCGGCAGCGGCGGGCGCATGAGCACCAGCGCGGGGACGAGCACCGCGACCACCAGCGCGTAGCGCAGGGCCAGGAACGTGAGCGGCTCGGAGTAGGGGAGGCCCAGCGCCACGAAGGCAAAGCCGGCCGACCAGAGCGCGACGAAGACCGCCGGCGCGAGCCGTTCGAGGCGCACCGGCGACCGTCGCTAGAGCGGCTCGAAGCGCGCCGTGAAGTGGCGCAGGACCGAAGGCTGCTCGACGATGCGCATGCCGCGCAGCCCAGCCGCGCCGTCGGCGACGAAG
This sequence comes from uncultured Thermoleophilaceae bacterium, assembly GCA_963762265.1. GTDB lineage: Bacteria > Actinomycetota > Thermoleophilia > Solirubrobacterales > Thermoleophilaceae > JACVRW01. The sequence goes on from CAVXKC010000009.1 coordinate 297,334, forward strand.
CGGCAGACCTCGATCACGTAGTCCACGTGCGACTGCGTATAGGTGCGGCGCGGGATGGCCAGTCGGACCAGGTCCATGGCCGCCGGCGCCTCGCTGCCGTCGGGTTGCAGGCCGAACATCACCGTGCCGATCTCACAGGCGCGAATCCCGCCCTCGCGGTAGAGGGCGACCGCCAGCGTCTGCCCCGGGTACTCGAGCGGCGGGATGTGGTCGAGCAGGGCGCGGGCGTCGATGTAGACGGCGTGCCCGCCGACCGGCAGCACGACGGGGATGCCGGCCTCGTTGAGCGCCTCCCCGAGGTACTGGGTGGAGCGGATGCGGTAGCGCAGGTAGTCCTCGTCGACCGCCTCGGTCAGGCCCTGGGCGAGCGCGTCCATGTCGCGGCCCGCCATTCCGCCGTAGGTGGGAAAGCCCTCGGTGAGGATCAGCAGGTTGCGGCATTGCTCGGCCAGGCCGTCGTCGTTGAGCGCGAGCCAGCCACCGATGTTTCCGAGCGGGTCCTTCTTGGCCGACATCGTCATCCCGTCGGCGAGCGCCGCCATCTCGCGGACGATGTCCGCCACCGGGACGTCGGCATATCCCTCCTCGCGCTCCTTGACGAACCACGCGTTCTCGGCGAAGCGGCAGGCATCAAGGTAGAGCGGTGTGTCGCCGCAGGCCTCACGGACCTCGCGCAGGTTGGCCATCGACACCGGCTGTCCGCCGCCCGAGTTGTTGGTCACCGTCACGAACACGGCGGGGACATCGCGCTCTGCCAGCACCCGCCGGAGCGCGTCGACGTCCATGTTGCCCTTGAAGGGGTGGCGCACCGAGGGCACGTGGACCTCGGGGATCGGGATGTCGAGCGCCTCGGCGCCGGTGAACTCGACGTTCGCGCGGGTCGTGTCGAAATGGGTGTTGTTCGGGATGGTCGTGCCCGGGCGCGCGATCGCGCTGAAGAGGATCTTCTCCGCCGCGCGGCCCTGGTGGGTGGGGATCACGTGCTTGAACGGGAACAGCTCCTGCACGGCGTCGAGGAAGCGAAACCACGAGCGCGAGCCGGCGTAGCTCTCGTCGCCGCGGTGCATGCTCGCCCATTGCTCGGCGGACATCGAGCCGGTGCCAGAGTCGGTCAGCAGGTCGATCAGCACGTCTTCGGCCCGCAGCCGAAAGAGGTTCCAGTCCGCGTCGCCCAGCGCGCTCTCGCGTTCCTGGCGGCTCGTGAGGCGAATCGGCTCGACCGCGTGGATGCGAAAGGGCTCGATGATGGTTTGCCATCTGTGCATGCCGTAATTCCTACCCGAACCTCGCGAAACTCCCGCTAGCCTTCCGGCCTCATGACGACGCAGCCGCTTTCAGACAACGAGTTCCTGTTCACGTCGGAGTCGGTCACCGAGGGCCATCCGGACAAGGTCGCCGACCAGATTTCCGACGGCGTCCTCGACGCCGTTCTGGCCGAGGATCCGGGGGGGCGCGTGGCGTGCGAGACGCTCGTGAACACCGGCCTCGTGGTGGTTTCCGGCGAGATCACCACGGAAACCTACGTGGACATCCCGAAGATCGCGCGCGAGACGATCCGCAAGATCGGCTATACGGGCAACCGCTACGGCTTCGACGCCGACAGCTGCGCCGTGATCTCGGCGATCGACGAGCAGTCGCCCGACATCGCGCAGGGCGTGGACCAGGCCTTCGAGGCGCGGACCGACCCGGCCGACGACGACGCGCTCGACGTGGCGGGCGCCGGCGACCAGGGAATGATGTTCGGGTACGCGTCGCGCGAGACCAAGGAGCTCATGCCGCTGCCGATTTCGCTCGCCCACAAGCTGGCTCACCGGCTCGCCGAGGTGCGCCGCGCCGAGCTGATGCCCTACCTGGGCCCCGACGGCAAGACACAGGTGACCATCCGCTACGAGAACGGCTGGCCGATCGAGATCGAGCGCGTGCTGATCTCGACCCAGCACAAGGACGGGGTGGATTCGGAGACGCTCATCAAGCCGGACCTCTGGGAGCACGTGGTGCACCCGATCCTGCCGGGCGAGCTGTATGACGAGAAGAAGCTGCTCGACAAGGGCGCGCGCAACTTCCTGGTCAACCCGACCGGCAAGTTCGTGATCGGGGGCCCCGTCGGCGACGCCGGCCTGACCGGGCGCAAGATCATCGTCGACACCTACGGCGGCATGGCGCGCCACGGCGGCGGCGCCTTCTCGGGCAAGGACCCGTCGAAGGTCGACCGCTCGGCGGCCTACGCCGCGCGCTATGTGGCCAAGAACGTGGTCGCCGCCGGCCTGGCCGAGAAGTGCGAGGTGCAGGTGGCCTACGCGATCGGCGTGGCGCACCCCGTCTCGGTGATGGTCGAGACCTTCGGAACGGAGAGGATCGGCCGCGGCGACATTGCGCGCCTGGTCGACGAGCATTTCGACCTTCGCCCCGGTGCCTTCCGCGACTACCTGAAGCTGCACCGGCCGATCTACCAGAAGACCGCGGCCTACGGCCACTTCGGCCGGGAGGACCACGACTTCACCTGGGAGAAGACCGACAAGGCCGACGAGCTGCGCCAGGCCGCGGGCCTCGGCGAGCGCGAGGCGGCGCCGGCCGGCGCCTAGGTTCGGGCCGGCTGCGCCGGCGGCGCGACGCCCTCGCGCTCGAGCAGCAGCTCTCCCAGCCGGCGTGCGCGCTGCGCGGCTCGGAGGTCGCCCTCGGCCGCGGCGACGATCGACCCCTTCATGAGGATGTGCCACTCGCGAGCGAGTGCCTCCGGATCCTCGGCGCCCGCCGCCTGGGCGAACTCACGCAGGAAGTCCCGGATGTTCGCGAGATGCTCGATGCTCGCCCGCCGCACGGGGTGCTCGCGGTCGTCGAACTCGAGCAGCACGTTGACGAACGAGCAGCCCTCGAAGCCGGGCACGTGAAACCACTCGTCGAAGACGTCGAAGATGGCGAGCAGGCGCTCGGCGCCCGTGTGTCCGCGGCGCTCCGCCTCCGCGAGGATGAAGTCCTTGGTCCAGCGCTGCTCGCGCTGCTCGAGGAAGGCGAGGACGAGCTCGTCCTTTGACCGGAAGTGCCGGTAGAGGCTCATCTTCGCCACGCCGGAGACGGCGATGATCCTGTCCACGCCCACCGCGCGAATGCCGTGCCTGCTGAACAGGTCGTAGGCGGTGTCGAGGATCCGGTCTCGGGCCGAGCCCCGGCGAGCCGGAAGCTCCTTTGAGGGCTGCACCGCGTCGACTATAAGTCCTGGGGGCGGTCCGGTGTGGCGCTCCGCACCCGAAACACCTCCACCTCGCCGCTCACCCCCTTGAGGCGCTGTCTGCCCGCAAACGACCACGCGTGGCGGTCGGACACGGCGTCGTGGACCTCCTTGGAAGCCACCACGCTCCCGCGCCGGGCGAACTCGGTGAGCCGGGAGGCGAGGTTGACCGGCCGCCCGTACCAGTCGCCGGCGCGCGGCAGGGCCTCGCCGCTCGCCACGCCGCCCCGCAGGAGCGGGCGCTCCTCGGCGTCGCGCGATTCGTCGACGAGGCCGAGCACGGCATCGAGCACGGGGGCGGGCTCCGGCGCCACCAACATGGCCGCGTCCCCGATCGTCTTGACCAACCTGACCGGCGGCCGGGCGGCGTCCTCGACGGTGCGCTCGAAGCGGTGGACGACCGCACCGAGCTCCTCCGGCGGCACCTCCTCGCCGAGGCGCGTGAAGCCCACGATGTCGACGAAGCCGACCGCGATCTGCTGGGCGCCCGGAAGCCGGCCGCTCTGCAGCTCGGCCTGGCCGACGACGGTCTGGCGCACCACCTCGCGCAACCGCAGGTTGAGCATGTGCTGGAGCGTGGGGCCGGCGAGCGGGCCGAGGTTCCGAAGCGAGTCCGCGTAGCGCAGCCCGAGGTCGCGCTCGGTGTCGCCGGGGCGCATCAGCGCCTCACCCCAGATCGCGGCAAAGCCGGCCGCCACACTGGCCATCGCCCGGCTCATGACGCGCGTCAGCTCGAGGAAGCTGTCTCTGTCGAGGCCGCTCTGCAGCAGGACGGCCGCGTTACGGGCGAGATCGCGGTCCTCCTCGGTGAGGACACGCTGGCCGGGCTCCACTGCAGGGGCGCCGACGGCGCGCCGCGCGTCGTGGAGAAAGGAGATCTCGAGGCCGGTCTCATCGGCGAGCTCCTCCTGGGTGTAACGCGGGCCCTCCCCGGCGAGCACGCGCTCGACGGGCAGCAGCGCAAGCCGGTCCTCGGCGGCGGCACGGCGCAGCTCGTCGAGCTCGAAGCCCTCGGATTCGAGCGTGTTGAGCAGCTCGAGCCGGGCCCGGCGCGCGCGTTCGTCGCCCGCGCCTTCCAGCAGGCCCTCTGCCTCGAAGTCGATCGCCACGCGGACATCGTCGCAGCGCAAACCCGGAACGTTGCGCGCCGGCCGAGCCGGCCGCTTGCGCAAAGCGCTCAGGGGCGGTGCGGCCCCCGCCGATAGAAGGGCCAATGCGTGGCACGATTCGAGATCGCGTGCTTCCGCTGGCCGCCCTCCTTGGCGCCTGTGCGGTGATCCCGGTCGCACTGATCCACTTCTTCGGGCGCGGTGAGGTGGACATCGCGGCCGAAGTGCACTTCCTCCCGATCGCGATCAGCGCCGGCCTGGCCGCCGCGGCGGCCGTGGCGCTGACCATCGTCGGGGCCCGTCGCGGCGACGGCCGCGCGGTCATCGTGGGCACGGCGTTCTCCACGATGGCCGCTCTGCTTGCGGTTCACGGGATCACCACACCCGGGATGCTGGTGGGCGACAACGGCGTCATCGCCTTCACGGGCGCCGCCACGCTGCCCGTCGGCGGGGCGGTGCTCGCCCTTGCGGCCGTCCCCGAGCTGCGCGGCCCGGGCGCGGTTCGGCTGCTGCTGGCCCTCCAGGCCGTGCTGCTCGTCACGATCGTCGGCCTCGGCGCCGTCGGGATCCTCGTGTCGGGCCTGGTGCCGTCCGTGCCGGAGCCGGACAGCCCCGCAGCGATCGTGACGCTGGTGCTGGCCGGGGGCTTCTACCTCGTGATCGCGCTGCGCGCCGGGCGCACCTTCCTGCTGACGCGCCGCCGCGCCGATCTGCTTGTCGTGGCGGGGACAGTCGTGCTGGCCACCGCGCTGGTGCCCGCGCTGCTGATGGACTGGCGCGAGCTTGGCTGGTGGCTCGGGCACGCGTTCGAGCTGATCGGAATCGGCATGGTGGCGGTGCCCGTGGCTCTCGATCTCCACCGCGGCGCACAGAGCCGGCCGCTGGCCGGCGACCTGGGCGCCACCGAGCTCGTGTCCGCCGCGGATGCCTTCCTCGGGTCGACGGTACGGGTGCTGCTCGCCCGCTTGGCCGAGAAGGACGCCTACACGGCCGAGCACACGCGCCAGGTGGCGCTGCGCTCGGTGGCGGTGGGCGAGAGGCTCGGCCTGGCGCCGGCACGGCTGCGCGACCTGGCGATCGGGGCGCTGCTGCACGACATCGGCAAGCTGTCTGTGCCGGACGCGATCCTGCAGAAGCCGGCCGCACTGACCGCCGCGGAGTACGAGGTGATCCGCCGCCACCCCGAGCACGGCCACGACCTCGTGCTCCAGCTCGGCTTTCCCCGACAGGTGTCTCGCCTGGTGCGCGACCATCACGAGCGCCTCGACGGCGCCGGCTACCCGCATGGGTTGCGCGCAGCCGACCTCGACCTCGAGACGCGCATCCTGACCGCGTGCGACGTGCTCGACGCGCTGCTCTCGACCCGCGTGTACCGCGAGGCGTGGACGCTGGACAGGGCGCTCGGTCTGCTCCACGACGAGAGCGGAACGGCGTTCGATCCGCGCTGCGTGCAGGCGCTCGAGCACGTGCTGCAGTCAGAGCTCGCTGTGGAGAGTCTCGCTGCCGCCTGACGTGCCCTGCCTTGCGGCCCGCGCCGTCCGGCTTGCGCCGTAGTTTCGAGACGTGATCGCGAAGGTCGAGCCGCTGACCCCTGCGCGCGCCCTGCGTGGGCCGTTCGACTACCTGCTGTCGGGCGCGCTGGAGGGCGTCGGTGTAGGGAGCATGCTCGTGGTGCCGTTCGGACGGCGGCGCCTGCTGGGCGTGGTGGTCGACCTCGCGGAGGAGAGCGACCTCGCGCCCGAGCGCCTGGCCGAGCCGCTGTCCGCGCTCGAGGCCGACGTGCCCGAGTCGCTCGTTCGCCTCGGTCTCTGGGTGGCGCGCGAGTACGTCTCGACTCCCGCGCGCGGCCTCGCGCTGGTGCTCCCGCCGGGCACGGGCACGGGCTCCGGACGGCCGCTGCGCCCGCGCCGCTCGCTGCGCGCCGCGCTCACCGACGAGGGGCGCGCCCGGGCCGGTTCCGAGCACCGGCTCGGCCACCGCCAGCAGGCCGTGCTCGACGCGCTGGCCGGCGGCGCGGCCGCCGTCACTGCCGTCGCCCGGCGCGCCGGAGCGGACCATTCCACGCTGCGCAGCCTCGAGCGGCGCGGCCTCGTGCGGCTCGAGAACGCCGCCGAGCCGCCACGCCGCCCGCGCGTGGCGGGCGTGGGCGCTCGCACAGGCCCGGTTGAGCTCACGGACGGCCAGGCCCGCGCCCTCGACGAGATCGTGGGGCGCCTCGGCGCGCCCTCAGCCCCGCTGCTGCTGCACGGCGTGACCGGCAGCGGCAAGACGGAGGTCTACCTGCGGGCGGTGGCCGCCGCGCTCGAGCGCGGACGCTCGGCCATCGTGCTGGTCCCCGAGATCGCTCTGACGCCCCAGACCGCGGGCCGCTTTGTCGAGCGCTTCGGGGACGCGGTGGCCGTGATGCACTCGCGCCTCTCGCCGCGCGAGCGCTACGACGAGTGGTGGCGCCTGCGCCGCGGCGAGGCGCGGGTGTGCGTGGGGCCCCGCTCGGCCGTGTTCGCCCCGGTCCTTGAGCTCGGGCTGATCGTGGTCGACGAGGAGCACGACGGCTCCTACAAGCAGGAGGGCGATCCGCGCTACGACGCCCGCGTGGTGGCCGAGCACCGGGCCGGCCAGGAGGGCGCCGTGCTCGTGGCCGGCAGCGCCACGCCGCGGCCGGAGAGCCTCCTGCGCTACGAGCGGCTCGAGCTCGCAACTCGCGTGGACGGCCGCCGCCTGCCGCCCGTCGAGATCGTCTCGATGACGGGCACCGCCGGGCCGCTTCACGAGCGCACGCGCCAGGAGCTCGACGGGGTCCGCCGGCGCGCCGAGAAGGCGATCGTGTTGCTGAACAGGCGCGGCTGGTCGAACTTCCTTTCGTGTCGGCTCTGCGGGCGTGTCTGGGAGTGCCCCAACTGCGACGTCACGCTCGTCTTCCACCAGGCCGCGGGCGCTGTCGCCTGCCACCACTGCGGCCACCGCGAGCGAGCACCCGCCGGGTGTCCCGATTGCGAGTCGGTGTCGGTGGCTCGCCACGGAGCGGGCACCGAGCAGCTCGAGGGCGAGCTGGAGGCGCTCGTGGCGCCGCTGCCGGTGTTCCGGCTCGACTCGGACGTCGCGGCGGCCGGCGGCATCGCCGCGGTGCTGCGCCGCTTCGAAGAGGCCGAGGCCGGAGTGCTCGTCGGAACGCAGATGGTGGCCAAGGGCCACGACTTTCCCGACGTCACGCTCGGCGTGGTGCTCGACGCCGACGCCACGCTGCGTTTCCCGGACTTCCGCGCCGAGGAGCGCACGTTCGCGCTTGTGGCCCAGCTCGCCGGCCGCAGCGGGCGCGGCGAGCGCGGCGGGCGGGTGATCGTGCAGGCGCTCGAGCCGGATGCCCGTGCGCTGCGACATGCCGCCGCGCACGACTCCTCGGGGTTCATCGCCGGCGAGCTGCCGCGCCGGGAGGCCTTCGCCTACCCGCCATACGGGCACCTGATCCGGGTCGTCTGCTCGGCAACCGAGGCAGGCCCCGATCTCGCCGCCGCTGGGGCCGTGCGCGAGGCGGTCGAGGCCGCGGGCGTGCCGGTGCTCGGTCCGGCGCCGCTGTTTCGCCGCCAGGGTCGCCACCGCTCCCAGCTCGTGATCCGCTCGCGCGAACGCGCCCCGGCGATAGTCGCCGTTCGCGACGCGGTGGAGCGGGTGGCGGGCGACCGCGCCCACGCCGCCGCGTCGTTTGCGGTGGACGTGGACCCGCAGTAGGGCCCTCGGCGGGCCCGCAGAATCGGCTCCATGGACCACGCTCCCGCGATTGACTCTGTAGAGCAAACAAAAACTCGGGAGCGTGGACTCGAAGGCACGCGGATTCGGAACGAATCATCTAGATAAACTCGCCGCGATGGGCGAGGACATCGAAGAGGTCGAGCCGCTCGAGGAGCCGGAGGCGCCCCCGCTCGATCCCGAGTTGGAGGCGCGCCGCGCCGCGGCGATGTCCTTCATCCGCAAGCTCGGCGATCCGGTGCTCAAGTCGAGCGCCACGCCCGTCGACCGCTTCGACGACTCGCTGCGCACGCAGGTCAGCCGGATGGCCGGGATCATGGCGGACGCAATCGGCATCGGCCTGGCGGCGCCGCAGCTTGGCATCTCACAGCGGCTGCTCGTTTACAGGGTGGGGCCCGACGCCCCGCTCATAGCGCTCGCCAACCCCGAGCTCGAGTGGGCCAGCGATGACCTCGAGCCCGGGGAGGAGGGCTGCCTCTCGATCCCTGGCGTTGCCGTCGACGTGGAGCGCTCTGTGCACGTCCGCGTACGCGCGCAGGACGAGCAGGGCGAGCGGCGCCTCGTGGAGGCCTCCGGCCTGGAGGCGCGCGTGATCCAGCATGAGATGGACCACTTGGACGGCGTGCTCATGCTCGACCGGACCACGCGCGACGAGCGCAAGCGCGCGCTTCGCGAGCTGCGCGAGGCCGAGCGCCAGCGCGAAGAGGCCGCCTAGCTCCCGGCCGTCAGGTCGGCCGCACCGGGTCGGCGCGGCAGCCTACAGCGGGTGGCGCGGCTCGACGCGCTCGACGGTGCGCTCGGCGTTCGCCCTCAGGGCGGCCGTGAACAGGTCATGGGTGAACGCGGCCTCCCCGGGCGTGACGCACCCGAAGGGCTGGCGCATCCCCTCGCGGCCGTGCGCGAGCTCGTCGAGGAAGGCCGCCCACATCTGCTGGATCGCGTCGGAGAAGCCGAACTCGAAGATCGCCCCTGTGATGCTCGGGTATGCCGACTGCGATCCGAGGTCGGTCAGCTCCCACGACTGCCGCGCCCCGGGCGAGTAGCGCATCGTGCGCAGCGTCTTCGGGTGCTTGGTGGTGAAGGCGATCGAGCCCTCGGTGCCGTCGATCTCGATGGTCCAGGTGTTGCCGTGGCCCGGTGCGATCCGCTTGGTCTCGATGCGCAGCGCGAAATCGTGGCCCTCGTGCTCGGCGCGGCACAGCAGGATCGCGTTGTCGGGGGTGTCGCAGGCCACGAGGTTGCCGTCGGAGTCGGGGCGCTCGGTGACGATGTCGCCGAGGAGCGCGCGCACGTCGAGCGGCGGCCAGCCCGCTCGCAGCGGCAGGTGCAGCGCGTGCATCCCGAGGTCGCCGAGGCAGCCGTAGGCGCCGTTGGTCTGCGCGCGGCGCTTCCAGTTGATCGGCTTTCCGGGATCGAGGTCGGTCGAGTGCAGAAACAGCGAGCGCACCTCGATCGGACGTCCGAAGCGCCCCGCCGAGAGCCAGCGCCAGACCTCCTGCCCGCCGGGGAAGAAGGGCATCTCCGAAGAGCAGCGCACGAGCAGGCCGGGATGCGCCGCGATCGCATTCATGATCGTCTCGTTGGCGTCGAGGTCGATGCCAAACGGCTTCTCGCCCAGCAGGTGCTTGCCGGCGTCCAGGGTGGCCACGTAGAGCTCGCCGTGGAGGTTGTGCGGCACGGCGATGTAGACGGCCTCGACCTCCGGATCGGCGAGGACCGCGCGCCAGTCCGAGCTGCGCCGCGGAGCATCGGCGAGGCGCTCGTACCAGGCGAGCACCTCGGGCGAGACATCGCAGACGTGGACCAGCCGCGGTCTGACACCCGTTTCGCCGAGGTGCATCCAGCGCGCCGCGGCGCTCGCGAGCTCGCGGCCCATCAGCCCGCCGCCGATCAGGCCGAGGTTGACGGTGCGCTCAGCCATCCAGCCGCGCGAGCGCGTCCTCGGCGGACAGGCCGGAGTGCACGATGCCCATGAGCGCGCCGGTCATCTCCCGCGGGCGCTCGTGCTGGATCACGTTGCGCCCGTAGACGATCCCCGCCGCGCCCGCCTCGATCACGGCTTGGGTCCGGCGCAGGACCTCCTCGTCGGACGCCCGGCCACCGCCGCGAACCAGCAACGGGACGCCGCCGGCGACCTCGATCACGCTCGGGTAGTCGCCCAGGTCATCGGTCGGATCGGCCTTGATGATGTCGGCCCCCAGCTCGACCGCCTGGCGCACGATCGCGCGGATGCGCACGGCGTCGCCGTTGACCCCGTAGCCGGCCTCGCCGGGGCGCATGGCGAGCGGCTCCACCATCAGGGGCATCCCGGCCGGCTCGCAGCGCGCCTTGAGCGCGGCGACATTGCGAAGGCATTGCCGGTGCAGCTCGGGCAGGCCGTCGATCCAGAGCAGGTTGACAACGGCGCACGCGGCGTCGACGCGCAGCGCCTGGTCGACTGCCTCGGGCACGAGCTCGGAGAAGTAAGGACCGCCCGCGTCGACGTTGGGGCCGTAGACGTTGGCGACGTCGGTGCGCATCACGAGTGCCGGCTTGGGGCCGGGACGAGCCTGGAGCAGGCGGGCACTGCCGGGCGAGAGCTGGATGGCGTCCGGCGCCGCTTCGACCAGCACGTCGAGCGCGGCATCCAGGTCCTCGATGCCGGCCAGAAAGCGCGGCTCGCCAAAGAAGCCGTGGTCGACGGCTACGTCGAAGCAGCGACCGTCGGCGGCGAAGAGACGGTTCATCCGGGCGGTCGCGGTCATAGCGCCAGGGCCTCCTCGAGGTCGGGCAGGGCGGTGCTGGCGCCAATGCCGGTGGTGGAGAGCGCGCCGACTGCGTTGCCCAGCCGCACCGCCCGGATGAGCGGCCACCCTCGCAGCAGCCCGCAGATCAGGCCGGCGGCGAAGGCATCTCCCGCGCCGGTTTCGTCCCTCGCGGTGACCTCGAAGGGAGGAACGTGCCGGTCCGTCTGCGCGTCGAGCGCGTACGCGCCGTCCCGCCCCATCTTGATGGCCACCTTGTCGACTCCACGGTCGCGCAGCCACGCCGCGCAGTCCTCCGCGGAGCGTTGGCCGGTGATTCCGCGTGCCTCGGTGATATTCGGGCAGATCGCATCGAGGTGGGGCAGACAGGGGTGCAGGCGCTCCCAGGACCCGGTGGCGTCGAAGACCGGGTCGAGGCTGGTGCCCACGCCGTGGCCGCCCGCTCCACTCAGGAGCTCGGCCAGCCGCTCGCCGTCCAGGGCGGGCAGCACGAGCGCGCCGCCGATGTGGAGCCAGCGCGCTCCGCACGCCTTGAGCGCGCGCTCGACATCGTGGGCTGTGAGCGCAGCGCTGGCGCCGGGGTTGTGCAGGAAGGTCCGCTCGCCGTCGCTCGCGTCGAGGACCACCGAGGCGCTGGTCAGCTCGTCGCTCACCCGCAGCCCGGTGGTATCGAGTCCGCGCGCCACGGCCTCGCCCGCGAGCACGCCGCCGAACAAGTCGTCTCCGACGCAGCCGCACAGGGCCGTGCTTACCCCGAGCCGCGCGAGGGCGGACGCTGTCGAGAGTGCGCAGCCCCCGGTGTGGAGCTCGACCGAGTCCACCAGCGCGAGTCGCCCTGTCTCGGGCACCTCGTCCACCGGCGACGCAATCGCGTCGGCCACCACGATGCCCGCGCACAGCACCTCGGATCGCGCGTCCGGCGTCATTGCGATGGCGATCCTACGCGGCGAGGACGAGCCGCATCCGCTCAGCCTTCGAGCTTCAGCAGCTCCTCGTAGGCCGGCAGCGTCAGGAACTCCACGAACTCGTCGCCGCTCAGCGCGACCCGTTCGAAGAGCGAGCGCGACAGCTCCGGGCGGCCTTCGCGCTCGAACCACTCGTCGTCGCCGATCTCGCTGCGGATCTTGTCGAGCTCCTCGCCGGCGAGCGTGCGGACGAGGTCGGCCGTCACCGGGCGACCGTCGTCGAGCACCTCGCCGTGCTTGATCCACTGCCAGATCTGCGCCCGCGAGATCTCCGCGGTTGCGGCGTCTTCCATCAGCCCGTAGATGCCGGCCGCCCCGTTGCCGCGCAGCCACGACGAGATGTACTGGATGCCGATGTTTACGTTCGAGCGCAGTCCGGTCTCGGTCACCTCGCCCGGGGTCTGGGCAACCGACAGCAGGTCTTCCGCCTCGACCGACACGTCGCCGCGCAGCTTCTCCACCTGGTTGGGCCGCTCGCCGAGCACCGCGTCGAACGCCTCCGTTGCGACCGCCACGGAGTCGGGATGGGCGACCCAGGTGCCGTCGAAGCCGGCGCCCGCCTCGCGCTCCTTGTCCGAGCGCACGGCCTCGAAGGCCTTGCGGTTTGCCTCCTCGTCGGTACGGCTCGGGATCACCGCGGACATCCCGCCCATGGCGTGCGCGCCGCGGGCGTGGCAGGTCTTTACGAGCAGGTCGGAGTAGGCGTGCATGAACGGCACGGTCATCGTCACGTCGGCACGATCCGGCATCACGAACTCCGGGCGCGAGCGAAAGCGCTTGATCATCGAGAAGATGTAGTCCCAGCGCCCGGCGTTGAGGCCCGCCGCGTGGTCGCGCAGCTCGTAGAGGATCGCGTCCATCTCGAAGGCGGCGGGGATCGTCTCGATCAGGACGGTGGCCTTGATCGTGCCGCGGTCGAGGCCGAGCGCCGTCTCGGCGATGACGAAGGCGTCGTGCCACAGCGCAGCCTCGCGGTGGGACTCGAGCTTCGGGATGTAGAAGTACGGTCCGGCGCCGCCTTCGAGCAGCGCCTCGGCGTTGCGGTGGACATACAGGCCGAAGTCCACGAACGCGCCCGCCACATGGCCGCCGTTGACCGCCAGGTGGCGCTCGGGCAGGTGCAGGCCGCGCGGGCGCACCAGCAGCACCGCGTGCTCGTCCTCGAGGCGGTACTGCTTGCCCTTCTCCTCGTGCTCCATCGAGCCGCGCGCGGCATCGGCGAGGTTGACCTGTCCGCCGATCATGTTCGACCAGTACGGCGAGTTCGAGTCCTCGAAGTCCGCCATGAAGCCGCGCGCGCCCGAGTTGAGCGCGTTGATGACCATCTTGCGGGTGGTCGGCCCGGTGATCTCGACGCGGCGGTCGGCCAACGCGGCCGGGACGGGAGCGATGGTGAAGTCCTCGGGCGCACCGACGAACGAGAGCTTCTGGCCCGCGTCGAGCGCGGCTTGGCGCTCCTCGCGTGCGCGCAGCAGCTCGACCCGGCGCGAGTCGAGCTCCTCGTGCAGGCGCCCGACCAGGGCGAGCGCGTCTTCGGTCAGCACCTCGTCATAGCGCGCGTGGAGCGGGGCATCGATCTGTAGCGGAGCGGTCATGCGGTCCTCGTCAGCCTCTTGTAGGTGATCCGATGCGGCCGGTCGGCCTCAGCGCCCAACCTTCCCCGGCGATGCTCCTCGTAAGCCTCGAAGTTGCCCTCGAACCAGACGACCTGCGAATCGCCCTCGAACGCGAGCACGTGCGTGGCCACGCGATCGAGGAACCAGCGGTCGTGCGAGATGATCACCGCGCACCCGGCGAACGAGAGCAGCGCTTCCTCGAGCGCGCGCAGAGTGTCGACGTCGAGATCGTTGGTGGGCTCGTCGAGCAGCAGCAGGTTCCCGCCACGGCGCAGCAGCTTGGCCAGGTGAAGCCGGTTGCGCTCGCCGCCAGAGAGGGCGCCCACCTTGCGCTGCTGGTCCGCGCCCCTGAAGTTGAACCCCGACGTGTAGGCGCGCGAGTTCATCTCGCGCTCGCCCACCTTGATCTGGTCATGGCCGCCTGAGATCTCCTCCCAGACCGACTTGTCGGCGTCGAGCGCGTCGCGCGACTGGTCGACGTAGGCGAGCTCGACCGACTCGCCGAGCCGCAGCGCGCCGGAGTCGGGCTCCTCCTCGCCGACGATCATGCGAAAGAGCGTCGTCTTGCCGGCGCCGTTGGGGCCGATCACGCCCACGATCCCGGCGGGCGGCAGCGAGAAGGACAGATCCTCGATCAGCAGCCGGTCTCCAAAGCCCTTGCGCAGGTCCTCTGTCTCGAGCACGAGGCTGCCGAGCCGCGGACCGGCGGGGATGTGAATCTGGACCTGGTCGAGCTTGACGTTTTGGTCCTCGGCCAGCAGCGCCTCATAGCGGTTGAGCCTGGCGCGCGCCTTGGTGCGCCGCCCCTTGGGCGACTCGCGCACCCACTCGAGCTCGCGGGCGATCGTGCGCCGGCGAGCGGACTCCTGGCGCTCCTCGACCTCGAGCCGCGCGCGCTTTTGCTCGAGCCACGCGGAGTAGTTGCCCTTGAATGGCAGGCCGCGGCCACGGTCGAGCTCGAGGATCCAGCCGGCGACGTTGTCGAGGAAGTAGCGGTCGTGGGTGACCGCGACGACCGTGCCCTTGTAGTCCTCGAGGTGGCGCTCGAGCCAGGCCACCGACTCGGCGTCCAGGTGGTTGGTGGGCTCGTCCAGGAGCAGCAGGTCGGGCGCGGCGAGCAGCAGGCGGCAGAGGGCCACGCGGCGGCGCTCGCCGCCGGACAGCGACGTGACGTCGGCGTCGCCGGGCGGGAGGCGCAGCGCGTCCATCGCGACGTCGAGGGTCGTATCGAGGTTCCAGGCGTCGGCGGCGTCGATCCTGTCCTGCATCCGCGAGAACTCGCCGGCGGTCTCCTCGGAGTAGTTGGCGGCCAGCTCGTTGAAGCGGTCGAGCAGGTCGCGCAGCTCGCGAACGCCGTCCTCGACGTTGGCGCGGACGTCCTTGTCTGGGTCGAGCTGCGGCTCCTGCTCCAAGAGGCCGACCGTGGCGCCCGGCGCCAGCTGGGCATCGCCGCGGTACTCGGTGTCCTGTCCGGCCATGATCCGCAGCAGCGTCGACTTGCCGGCGCCGTTGGCGCCGAGGACCCCGATCTTCGCCCCCGGCAGGAACGACAGGGAGATGTCCTCGAGGACCTTCTTGTCGGGCGGATGGACGCGCGACAGCTTGTACATGGTGAAGATGTACTGACTCGACATGAGCCGCCGAGGCTAGATGATCGATTGCCGTGTGCGGCAACGACGCCCCGGTTGACCGGGCGTGGAACACTTAGCCCGTGGGACAGGAAGTCACCGCGACAGACTTCTCGCGCGAGGACCGGCAGCGCTACCGCCAGAAGGTGCGTACCTGCCTCGACGTCTTCGCGCGCATGCTCAGCGAGGCGCGTTTCGACGCCGAGCGCCGCTCGGTCGGCCTCGAGATCGAGCTCAACCTGACCGACGACGCCGGCGACCCGGCGATGGTCAACGCCCGGGCGCTCGAGGCCATCGCCGACGCCGGACTTCCAGACCGAGCTCGGCCAGTTCAACGTCGAGATCAACATCCCGCCGCGGATGCTCGACGGGCGCGATGTTCTCGGAGCTCGAGGAGTCGGTGCGCAGGAGCCTCAACTGCGCCGAGGAGCAACGCGCGCACCGTGGGCGCGCACATGATGATCATCGGGATCCTGCCCACGATCCGCGAAGCCGCACCTGACCGCGGACAGCTTCAGCGAGAACCCGCGCTACGAGCTGCTCGAACGAGCAGATCTTCGCCGCCCGCGGGGAGGACCTGGAGATCTCGATCAGCGGCGTCGGAGCGGCTCTCGACGTTCGCCGACACGATCGCGCCCGAGGCGGCCTGCACGAGCGTGCAGCTGCACCAGCAGGTCGAGCCGGAGGCGTTCGCCGAACACTGGAACGCGGCCCAGGCGATCGCCGGCGCGCAGGTGGCGGTCGCGGCCAACTCGCCGTTCTTCTTCGGCAAGGAGCTCTGGCGCGAGACGCGCATCGCACTGTTCGAGCAGGCCACCGACACGCGGCCGGAGGAGCTCAAGGCGCAGGGCGTGCGCCCGCGGGTGTGGTTCGGCGAGCGCTGGATCACCTCGATCTTCGACCTCTTCGAGGAGAACGTCCGCTACTTCCCGGCGCTGCTGCCGGTGTGCGACGAGGAGGATCCCGTCGAGACGCTCGAGCGCGGCGACACGCCCGGCCTGCCCGAGCTGCGCCTGCACAACGGGACGATCTACCGCTGGAACCGGCCGATCTACGACGTCGTGCGCGGCCGTCCGCACCTGCGGGTCGAGAACCGGCTGCTTCCCGCCGGGCCGTCGGTGGTCGACATCTGCGCCAACGCCGCCTTCTACTACGGGCTGATCCGCACGCTCGTGGCCGAGGAGCGCCCGCTGTGGTCGCAGATGTCGTTCTCCGCGGCCGAGGACAACTTCCACGCCGGAGCGCGCGAGGGGATCGACGCTCGCCTCTACTGGCCCGGCGTCGGTGAGGTGCCGGCCACCGAGCTCGTGCTGCGGCGCCTGCTGCCGGCCGCGCACGAGGGGCTCGAGAGCGCGGGCATCGACGCCGCCGACCGCGACCGCCTGCTGGGCATCATCGAGCGGCGCTGCGTGACGATGCAGAACGGCGCCTCCTGGCAGGCCGGCGCCTTCCACCGCTTCTACGAGGACCAGAAGCTCGACCGCCTGGAGGCGCTGCGCCGAATGACGGTGCTCTACCGCGAGCTCATGCACGCCAACGAGCCCGTGCACGAGTGGGCGCTGCCGTAGGGTCAGACCCCTAGATGACTGTTCCATCTAGCCGATCGAGCGGGCCAGGAGCTCCAGCGGATGCAGCACCGGCAGCGCGCGGCCCAGCCGCTCCGTGTGCGCGGTTATCTGTAGGGCGCAGCCCGGGTTGGCGGCAGCCACCGCCTCGGCGCCCGTGTCGAGCAGGTTGCGCGCCTTGCGCTCGCCCAGCTCGGCGGCGGGCTCGGGCTTGACCAGGTTGTAGATCCCCGCCGAGCCGCAGCACAGCTCCCACTCGCGCGGCTCGACGAGCTCGAGGTCGGGGATCGTGCGCGAGCAGCTCGCGCGGCTGCGCCCGCACCTTCTGGGCGTGCGCGAGGTGGCACGCGTCGTGGTAGGCGACCTTCATCGCCACGGGCTTGCGCGGCGCGCGCGGCTCGAGGCCCGCGAGCAGCTCGGTCGCGTCCTTCACCTTGGCCGCGAAGCGCTCGGCGCGCTCGGCCCAGTCGGGCTCGTCGCGCAGCACGTGTCCGTAGTCCTTCATCGCCGACCCGCAGCCGGCCGCGTTGACCACGACGGTCTCATAGCCCTCGAGCGCCTCGATCGTCTCCTTGGCGAGCTGTCGCGCTTGGGGGTCGGCGCCGGCGTGCAGCGGCAGGGCGCCGCAGCAGCGCGGCAGGCGCGGCACGTGGACCTCGAAGCCCTCCGCGGCCAGCACCCGTGCAGTGGCCTCGTTGACGTGGGCGAAGAACACGCGCTGCACGCAGCCCTGGAGCAGCGCGACCGTCCCGCGCTTCTCGCCACGAGCGTCGAAGCGCTCGGGCAGCCGTCCGAGCGCCCGCTTGGCCGAAGCGTCCGGGGTCATCGAGATCATCGCCGCGAGCTTCGGGATCGCCTTCCGCACGCGCGGTCGGCGCGCGAGTCGCGGCAGGCCGAGCCGGTGCGCCAGCGCCGCACCGGGCGCCAACGCTCGCATCCGCCCGGGCCGCGTGAACAGCTCGAACACGAGCCGCCGGTGGGCGCGCTCGAGCGGCGGGCGCTCGAAGTTGCGCTCGACCTGCGCGCGGGCGTCCTCGAGCAGCTTGTCGTACTGCACGCCGCTCGGGCAGGCGGTCACGCAGGCCATGCAGCCGAGGCAGTTGTCGAGGTGGCCCACGAGCGGCGCGGAGATCTCCTCGTGGCCCTGCTTCATCAGCACGATCCGCCCGCGCGGCGAGTCCATCTCCTCGCCCCAGAGCACGTAGGTCGGGCAGGTCGGCAGGCAGAAGCCGCAGTGGACGCAGTCGTCGATCAGCTCGAGCTGCGGTGCGCGCGTGTCGTCCCAGGCTGATCGGCTCGGTTGCCATCAGACCAGCGTCCCCTTGGGGTCGAAGCGCTCCTTGACCCGGCGCACCAGCGTCTCGGCGCCCGGGTCGAGCGCGGCCGTCGCGCTCGACCTCCAGGCCGGCGCGGGCGGTCGAGCACCGCGGTCACGAACGACCGGCGCAGCTCGCTCGACGAGGTCGGCAGCCGGGCCGTCGTCGAGGCGCACCCAGTGCAGGCCGAGCGCCGCCCGGCCCACGAGCGTGGCGCCGTGGCGATCCGCCACCCGGAGCAGGTCGCTCCAGGTCGGTCTGCAGCGCCGAGACCCTCACGGCCAGCCCGACGGGCGAGCGCTGGCCCTCGCGCTGTGCCTCCCAGAGCCCGTCGTCGTCCTCGCGCAGCTCCGTCTCGAGGCCCGCCTCGCGCAGGACGCGCTCGGCCGCCTCGGCCTGCGGGAGCGGCGCCGCGCCGCCGAAACGCGACAGCACCAGCGCCGTCGCCGTGGGCCCAGCGGACGTCGAGGCCGAGCTGCTCGAGGCGCGCGTGCGAGAGCGCACGCGCCGCCGCGGCTGAGGACGCCTGGGTCGGACGAGTGGCCGAGCGCCGTGGCGGTCGCGGGCGGATAGCGGGTGGAGGCGCACGGACACCTCGAGGATCGCGCCGAGCGTGCCGAACGAGCCGGCGAAGAGCTTCGCCAGGTCGTAGCCGGCGACGTTCTTGATCACCTTGCCGCCGCTCTTGGCGATCGTGCCGTCGGCCAGCGCGACGCGCATGCCGACCACCAGGTCGCGCACCCCGCCGTAGCGGGCCCGCAGGGGCCCCGAGTCGTTTGCGGCCACGACTCCGCCGACGGTGGCATCCGCGCCGGGCGGGTCGAGCGACAGCATCTGACCCTCCTCGGCGAAGGCCTCCTGCGCGCGGGCCAGCGGCACGCCCGCCTCGAGGGTCGGCGGTCAGGTCGCCGGCGTTGTGCTCGAGGATGCGATCGAGGCCGCGCGCTGGAGAGCTCGAGCGACGGCTCCGCAGCGGCCGCCCAGGCCAGCTTGGTGCCCGCGCCGCGAACGCGCACGCTCTCGCCGGCCTCGTCGGCGGCGCGCAGCTCCCGCGCCACCTCCTCGGCCGACGACGGCGCGCTGCGCCGGGCGGTCCGGGCCTCCATCAGAAGCGCTCCGCCAGGCCCGCCTGCTCGAGCGGATGGCGGCGGTACTCGCCGGGCACCTCGCCGCACAGGCGCGGAGTCGGCATCACCTTGCCGGGGTTGGCGCGCTGGTCGGGGTCGAACGCGCAGCGCAGGCGCTGGAACGCGCCGAGGTCCGCGTCGGAGAACTGCTCGGGCATGTAGCGCTTCTTGTCCACGCCCACGCCGTGCTCGCCCGTGATCGAGCCGCCCGCCTCCACGCACGCCTTGACGATCATCCCCGCGCACTCCTCGGCGCGCTCGGCCTCGCCCGGGCACCGACCCGTCGTAGCAGACGAGCGGGTGCAGGTTCCCGTCGCCGGCGTGGAACACGTTCGCCACCTGCATGTCGTACTCGCGCCCCAGCTCCTCGATGCGGCCCAGCACCTCGACCAGCCGCGTGCGCGGGATGACCGAGTCCTGCACGTAGTAGTTGGGGGCGATCCGGCCCATCGCCGCGAAGGCCGCCTTGCGCGTCTTCCAGATCAGCTCGCGCTCGGTCTCGTCCTTCGCCACGCGGATCGAGTCGGCGCCGGCGCGCTCGCAGATCTCGACCACCTCGTCGAAGCGCGCCTCGCACTCGGCCTCCGAGCCGTCGAGCTCGACCACGAGCGCCGCGCCGGCGTCGACGGGGTAGCCGGCGTCGGTGGCGCCCTCGGCGGCCCGGATCGAGAGGTTGTCCATCATCTCGATCGCGCCCGGGATCGATGCCCGCCGGACACGATCTCCGAGACCACCTCGCCGGCCTCGACCGTCGACCCGAAGAAGGCCACGAGCGTGCGCACCGACTCCGGCTTGGGCACGATCCGCAGCCAGATCTTGGTGGCGATGCCGAGCGTGCCCTCAGAGCCGACGAAGGCGCCGAGCAGGTCGAGCCCCGGCGGGTCGAGCTCCTTGCCGCCCAGCCAGGCGAGCTCGCCGTCGGGCAGCACCAGCTCGAGGCCGGTCACGTAGTTGGTGGTGAAGCCGTACTTGAAGCAGTGCGCTCCGCCCGAGTTCTCGGCGACGTTGCCGCCGATCGTGCAGACGATCTGCGAGGAGGGGTCGGGCGGGTAGAAGTGGTCGGGTCCGACCGCCTGGGACACCGCGATGTTCGTCACGCCCGGCTCGACGAGCACGCGCTGGTTGTCGAGGTCGACCTCGAGGATGCGGCGCATGCGGCTGAGCGAGATCAGCACGCCGTCCTCGACCGGCAGCGCGCCGCCCGACAGCCCGGAGCCCGCGCCGCGCGCCACGAAGGGCACGCCGGCGCGGTGGCAGGCGCGCACCGCGGCCTGCACCTCCTCGGTCGAGCCGGGCAGCACCACCGCGCCGGGCGTCACCGCGTACTGGAGCAGGCCGTCGGACTCGTATGTGCGCAGCTGGTGCTCGTGGGTGATGACGTGCTCGCCGCCGAGCGCGGCGCGCAGCTCGCCGACGAGCGGAGTCAGGTCGGCGGTGGCGGCTACTTCACCACCATCCACTCGAGGACCGGCGTCGACTGCAGATAGACGAGAACGCACATGACGAGGACGAGCGCGAGGCTCCAGCCGAGCACCTTACGGAACAGGTCGCCCTCCTTGCCCGCCAGGCCCACGGCCGCCGCGCCGATCGCGAGGTTCTGCGGCGAGACCATCTTGCCGAGCACGCCGCCCGAGCTGTTCGCCGCGGCGAGCAGCGTCGGAGACATGCCCGCGTCGTTCGCGGCGGTCACCTGGAGCGCGCCGAAGAGCGCGTTCGACGACGTGTCCGAGCCCGTCACGGCCACGCCCAGCCAGCCGATCAGCGGCGACAGGAAGGCGAAGAAGTCGCCCGGCTCCGGCCGCCCAGAGGCCGAGCGTGATTGTCTGGCCGGACTGGTTCATCACGTAGGCCAGCGCCAGCACGGCCGATACGGTCAGGATCGCCCACTTGAGCTGGTCGAGCGAGCCGCCGAACACCTTGATCGACCGTCGCGGCGTGACCCGCAGGACCGCCATGGTCATGAGGCCGGAGATCAGCAGCAGGGTGCCGGCCGCCGGCAGCCAGTTGAAGTTGTAGGTGAGCGAGCTGAGCGGCTCGCCGTCCGGGCTCCGGACGTCGAGGCCGGGCCACTGGAACGTGGTGGTCCAGGGCGACTCGGCAAGCGCGTCCTTGACCGCCGGGATCTGGGCGATCGAGAAGACGGCGATGATGATCAGGTAGGGCGAGTAGGCCCGCAGGACGTCGCGAGGGCGGATCCTTGATGGAGTCGTCGCGGCGCCGCACCTCCTCCTCCATCGCCGGGTCGTGCACCTCGCTTCCGGCCACGGCGGGCCGCGAGAAGCGCCCACCGGACTCGGCCTCCTCGCCGAGCAGCGGCTCCGAGGGCTCCCACACGCGCAGGAGCAGCGACCAGGGCGGCCGTGGAGGCCAGCGCGGCGACGATGTCGGTCAGCTCGACCGAGATGTAGTTCGAGGTCCCGAACTGCGCAAAGGCGAAGACGAGGCCGCCCACCACCGCCACGGGCCACGCTTGGCGGATGCCGCGCGCGCCGTCGACCATGCCGATCAGGATCAGCGGGACGACGAGCGCCAGGAAGGGCGTCTGGCGACCGACCATGGCGCCGAGGTCCTCCTTGGGGAGCCCGGTGATCTCGGCCAGCGTGACGATCGGGATCGCGATCGCGCCGAACGCCACCGGAGCGGTGTTGGCCACGAGTGCGACGGAGGCGGCCTTGATCGGCTTGAAGCCGAGCGCGATCAGCATGACGGCGGTGATGGCCACCGGGGTGCCGAAGCCGGCGAGCGCCTCGAGCAGCGCGCCGAAGCAGAAGGCGATGATGACGGCCTGCACGCGCTGGTCGTTCGAGATGGCTCCGAACGAGCGTCTCAGCACGGCGAAGTGACCGGTCTCGACGGTCATGTTGTAGATCCAGATCGCCGTGACGACGATCCACATGATCGGAAACAGGCCGAAGACGGCGCCCTGGCTGGCCGACAGGGCGGTCTGGTCGACCGGCATCCCGTAGACGATCATCGCGACGAGCATGGCGACGCCGAGCGCGATCAGGGCGGCCCACTGGGCGGCCATCTTGAGGCCGCCGAGCAGGATGAACAGCGCAAGCACCGGCAGCACTGCGAAGATCGAGCTGAGCCCGAGTGAGTCAGAAACCGGATCGAACTGCTGTGTGTACACGCCGTCTCTCCCTCGTCTGCCGTTGCTGTCGGGGGGTTTGCCCGGTTGAGCCGGTGGAGAAACCGAAAGCGGTAACCCGAGCGTGCGAGTAAGCCTCTTCGTCACCTGTTTCAACGACACCCTGTTCCCGCAGACGGGCCGTGCGGTCGTGCGCCTGCTCGAGCGGCTCGGGTGCGAGGTCGACTTCCCGCTCGAGCAGACCTGCTGCGGCCAGATGCACATGAACTCGGGCTACGCGCGCGAAGGCGCCGCGCTGGCGCGGCGGTTCGCGCGGGTCTTCGGGGATGCCGAGACGGTGGTCACGCCCTCGGCGTCGTGCGCCGGGATGCTGCGCCACCAGCTGGCCGGCGAGGACGGCCCGCCGGTGTACGAGCTGAGCGAGCTGATCGTGGACCGGCTGGGCGTCGAGGACGTGGGCGCCCACTTCCCGCACCGGGTGACGTTCCACCCCACCTGCCACTCGCTGCGCGAGCTCGGCGTCGGCGACCGGCCGCTGCGCCTGCTGCGGGCCGTGAGCGGGATCGAGCTCGTGGAGCTGCCGCAGTCCAACGAGTGCTGCGGCTTCGGCGGCACCTTCGCCGTCAAGAACGCCGAGGTGTCGTCGGCGATGCTGGCCGACAAGGTGCGCGCCGTGCTCGACACGGGCGCGGAGATCGTCTGCGCCGGCGACAACTCGTGTCTGATGCACATCGACGGCGCGCTGTCGCGCCAGCGCACCGGCGTGCGCTGCATGCACCTGGCTGAGATGCTCGCGGCATGAGCGGCGGTTTCCCGCAAGGCGGCGAGCGTCACGCTGCGCGACTCGCAGCTGCGGCGCAACCTGGCCAAGGCGACGGGCACGATCCGCGCCAAGCGCGCGCGCGGTGGTGGGCGAGGTGCCCGACTGGAGCGAGCTGCGGCTGGCAGGGCAGGCGGTCAAGGACGCCGCGCTGGCCTCGCTCGACGACCAGCTCGCCCGCTTGGAGGAGGCCGTGGCGGCCGCCGGCGGGACGGTGCACTGGGCGCGCGACGCCGGTGAGGCCAACGAGATCGTCTGCCGGATCGCGCGCTCCCACGGCGTGGACGAGGTGGTCAAGGTCAAGTCGATCGCCACCGACGAGATCAAGCTCAACGAGGCGCTGGCCCAAGTCGGGCGTGCGCGCTGTGGAGACCGACCTGGCGGAGCTGATCATCCAGCTCGGCGACGACGTCCAGTCCCACATCCTCGTGCCCGCGATCCACAAGAACCGCGCCGAGATCCGCGAGCTGTTCGCGCGCGAGCTCGACCTGCCCGACCTGACCGATGAGCCGGCGGCGCTCGCGGAGGCGGCCCGGGTGCATCTGCGTGCGAAGTTCCTGTCGGCCCGCCTCGGGATCTCCGGCGCCAACTTCGCGGTCGCCGAGACCGGCACGGTCTGCGTGTTCGAGTCCGAGGGCAACGGGCGCATGTGCACGACGCTCCCCGAGGTGCTCGTGACCGTGATGGGGATCGAGAAGCTCGTGCCGTCGTGGCGCGACATGGAGGTGTTCCTGCAGCTGCTGCCGCGCTCGTCCACCGGGGAGCGCATGAACCCGTACACGTCGTTCTGGACCGGCGTGCGCCCGGGCGACGGGCCGCAGGAGTTCCACCTCGTGCTGATCGACAACGGGCGCACCGACGTGCTCGCCGACCAGGTCGGGCGCCAGGCGCTTCGCTGCATCCGCTGCTCGGCCTGCCTCAACGTCTGCCCGGTGTACTCGCGAACCGGCGGCCACGCCTACGAGTCGGTGTACCCCGGGCCGATCGGAGCGATCCTCACGCCGCAGCTCAAGGGGCTCGAGGAGGGCCGCACGCTGCCGTATGCCTCGAGCCTGTGCGGGGCCTGCTACGAGGTCTGCCCGGTCGCGATCGACATCCCGCGGGTGCTCGTCCACCTGCGCGGGCGGGTGGTGGACACCGAGCCTTCGTGGAAGCCCGAGAAGGTCGCGATGAACGCGATGTTCCGCGCCTTCTCGTCGCGCCGTGCCTTCGAGCGGGCGCAGGCGGCCGCGCGGGTGGGGGCCCGCCCGCTCGCCAGCAAGGGCCGCATCGCTCACCTGCCCTGGCCGCTGTCGGGCTGGAGCGCGACGCGCGATCTGCGCGAGCCTCCGAAGGAGTCCTTCCGGGACTGGTGGCGGCGCGAGCGCGGGGACCGGGCGACCACCCCCGTCGGCGCGCCCGGCGCAAGGACGCTCCGCTCGCTTGGAGGCCGCTGCCGAGAGGGAGCGAGGATGCCCGTTCGACCGTCCTCGGCCGCATCCGCCATGCGCTCGCCGACCGCCCCGCGCCCGTCGAGATCCCGCGCGACTACCGGCAGCGCTCCGAGCGCTCGCGCGAGGAGATCGTCGCCGTGTTCGCCGAGCGCGTGGGGGAGTACCGGGCGAGCGTGCACCCGGCCGCCGGGGCCGAGGTGCGCGACGTCGTGACCCGGCTGTGCCGCGAGCAGGGCGCCGAGCGAATGGTCGCGCCCGACGGGCTGCCCGCGCAGTGGCGCCCGGACGGGGTCGAGCTGGTCGACGACGACGGCCTGACCGCGCGGCAGCTCGACGAGCTCGACGGGGCCGTCACCGGGTGCGCGCTGGCGATTGCCGAGACCGGCGTGATCGTGCTCGACGGCGGCGCGGGGCAGGGCCGCCGCGCGCTCACCCTCGTGCCCGACTACCACCTCTGCGTCGTGACCGACCGAACAGGTCGTCGATCTGGTGACGGAGGCCGTCGAGCGGCTCGCCCCGGCCGTCCGCGAGGGCCGCCCGCTGACCTTCGTGGCCGGGCCCGTCGGCCACCTCGGACATCGAGCTCAACCGCGTGGAGGGCGTGCACGGGCCGCGCACGCTGCATGTGGTGGTCGTATGACGGATTACGCGGTGCATGCGGCCCTGACCACGCCGTTCGGAGAGGACGGCTGGGTCGATCTCGACGCGCTGCGCCTGCACCTCGGCCTGCTGATGGACGACGGGGTGCACGGCGATCGTGGCCGCCGGGACCACGGGCGAGGGAGCACTGCTCGAGGAGTCCGAGGTGGCCACGGTCGTCGCGTCGGCGGTCCAGGCGGCGGAGGGGCGGATCGAGGTGATCGCGCACGTCGGGCGGGCCTCGACACCGGCGACCACCCGGCTGGCGCGGGCGGCGGCGGGGTCGGGTGCCGACGCCGTCATGGCGATCACGCCCTGGTTCTTCCGCCACGACCACGAGGCCCTGCTCGCCCACTACCGCGCCGTGCTCGCCTCGGTGGAGGGCACGCCGGTGCTGGCCTACAACTTCCCGGACCGGACCGGCAACGACCTCTCGTCCGGAGCTGGTGGACACCCTCGCGGGCGAGGGCCTCGCGGGGCTGAAGGACTCGACCGGGCTCGCCAGAGCGCCACGCCGAGTACCTCGACGTGGCGCAAGCCCACGACGGGTTTCGGCTGTTCGTGGGCTCGGAGCGGCTGGTGCGGCAGTCGCTCGAGGGCAAGGGCGCCGGCTCGATCAGCGCGCTCGCCAACGTGCAGGCGCCGCTCCTGCTGCGGCTCGCCGAGGAGGGCTCGCGAGGAGGCGCAGCGCCGCGGTCGATCGGGCGCAGGCGCAGACTGCCCGACATTCCCTCGCTCAAGCGGGCGGTGGCCGGGCGCCTGGTCGAGTTCGGCGCCGCGCTACCCGGTGGCCTCGCGCGTCGCTCTCGGCGGCTGAGCGCGTGCGGACCGTCTACCTCGGCACGTCCGACTTCGCGGTCGACGTGCTCGAGCAGCCTCGCGCTGACGCCACACCGCCCGGTGCTCGTGGTCACCCGCCCGGACCGCCCGCGCGGCCGCGGCCGGCGCTCTGGCGCCGCCGCCGGTGGCCGAGTGCGCGGCGAAGCTCGGCATCGAGACCGATCCAGCCCGACGACGTGAACGGCGAGGAGGCGCGCGCGGCGATCGCGGCCGCCGAGCCCGAGGCGGTCCTGATCTGCGCCTACGGGGCGCTTGATCGAGGAGCCGCTGCTCTCCGAGCTACGAGCATGCTCAACGTGCACCCCTCGCTGCTGCCGCGCTGGCGCGGCGCGGCGCCGATCGAGCGCGCGATCGAGGCGGGCGACGAGGAGACCGGCGTGACGATCATGCGCCCCATCGCCGAGCTCGACGCCGGGCCGATGTGCCTCCAGCGCGCCGAGGCGATCCGGCCCGACGACGACTACGGCAGCCTGGCGACGCGGCTGGCCGGCGCTCGGCGGCGAGCTGCTCGTCGAGGCGCTCGACTCCAGCCGCCCTTCCGCGAGCAGCCCGAGACCAGGGCGTCACCTACGCCGAGAAGATCGAGTCCGGCCGACCGGCTGCTCGATCCGGCCCGCGCCGCCGACGAGCTCGAGCGGCGCGTGCGGGCGCTCACCCCTCACGTCGGCGCGTACCTCGAGCTGCCCGGACGGCGAGCGGCTCGGCGTGCGCCGCGCGGCGCTCGCGGCCGGTGTCGACGACGTCGCCCCGGGGCGACTGAGCGCGCGCGACGCGGCAGCTCCTCTACGGCGCCGCGCCGGGCGCGCTCGAGCTGCTCGAGGTGCAGCCGGCCGGCAGGAAGCCGATGGCCGCCGCCGACTGGCTGCGCGGCCACTCCGGCCGGCTCGCCGGCTGAGCCGTTACGGTAGGTCCCTGTCACGCTGCCGGTGACGAGCAGAAGCTGGGACCCGCACTGCCCCGTCCTGCGGCGAGCCCTCGCTGCGCGGCACCAACCTCGCCGGGCGCTACCGCTGCGTCTACTGCCTGCGCCGCTTCGAGCTGCGCTCGGGCTGCCCGAACTGCGGCGCCCACTCGACGATCGCGCGCATGTCGGACACGGCGGACGTCATCTGCCGCAACTGCGGCTCGAGCATGCTGCAGCGGATCTAGTTGCCCACCGTCCTGCCTTGTGGTTGCCCTGCAACCACAACTCAGGACAGCGCCGGAACTCGGCCGCGTCGGGACCTAACCCGGCGCGACCTCCACGGGGATGCCGTTCAGCACCGCGTTGCCCGAGAGCGGGTCCACCTGCGACTCGTCGGCCAGCACGTTGGTGTTGACCCCGGCGTGCTCGCTCGCCACGCCCATTCGAACGCCCGGCGCGTCGTGGCCCCAGCCGTGCGGGATCGACACGACGCCGGGCATGATCGCCGTCGGTCAGCTCGACCGGCGCCTCCAGCGCGCCGACGCGCCGAGCTGACCAGCGCGCGCCCGCCGTCGTCGAGTCCGAGCCGCTCGGCGTCGTCGGGGTGGACGTGAAGCGTGCAGCGGTCCTTGCCCTTCACGAGCGCCGGCAGGTTGTGCATCCAGGAGTTGTTCGAGCGCAGCTGGCGGCGGCCGATCAAGCATCGAGCCCGCCGTTTCGGCCGCGCGTCCGAGCGCGGCCGCGCAGCCGCTCGAGGTCGGCCACGATCGCCTCGGGCGCCAGCTCGATCTTGCCCGACGGCGTGCGCAGCACCTCGGGCAGCCGCGGGCTGTGCGGGCCGAGGTCGACGCCGTGCGGGTGTCGCTCGAGCAGGTCGAGCGTGAGCCCGTCCGGGTCGTCGCCGAAGCCGTCGCCGTAGGGGCCGACGCGCAGCATGAAGTCGAGCATCCGCTCGGGCCCGCGGCGCGGCTCGAGCGCCTCGAGCAGCTCGCCGGATCGCGTCCGGCGATCCGTGAGCCCGGGTCGGCGATCTCGCGCTGGACGAGCGTCGCGATCACCAGGTCGTCGAGCGCCTCGATGTCGGCGTTCGGCCCCTGGCCCGCGACGATGCCGGCGAGGCGCAGGAAGGTCTCCCACTCGGCCGGACCGGTGCGCTCGAACACCGGCGGCGAGTAGTTGGCCACGTTGCGCACCGCCAGCTGGTAGAGCGCCAGGTCGTAGTGCGACTTCTCGAGCGGCTCCGGCGCGGGCAGGATCACGTCCGCGTGGCGGGTCGTCTCGTTGACGTAGATGTCGACGGCGAGCATGAAGTCGAGACCCTCGATCGCCGCCTCGAGGCGGTCGGCGTTCGGAGTCGAGACGACGGGGTTGCCGGCGACGGTGACGAGCGCGCGCACCTGACCCTCGCCGGGCGTGTCGATCTCCTCGGCGAGGCAGGCCACGGGCAGCTCGCCGTAGGTCTCGGGCAGGCCGCGCACGCGGCTGTGCCAGCGCCCGAAGCGCACGCCCTTGCCGCTGCCCGGCGGTGCCGGAGGAGTTCTCTGCGCCGGCCGCCGCGCGCGGGAACATCGCGCCGCCCTCGCGGTCGAGGTTGCCGGTCAGCACGTTGAGCACGTCGACCAGCCAGCTCGCGAGCGTGCCGAACTCCTGGGTGCAGGTCCCGATCCGCGCGTAGACGGCGGCGCGCTCGGCGCGCCGGCCAGCTCGCGCGCCATGCCGCCGGATCTGCTCGGCGTCGATCCCGCACGCGCCGCGCCACGCCGCTCGGGCGTGAACTCGCGCACGAGCTCTCGGCACCTCGTCCGAGCCCGTCGACGTGCTCCGCGAGCTCGCCGGGGTCGGCGAGCTCCTCCTCGACGAGCGTGCACGCGAGTGCCGCGAGCAGGAGGGCGTCGGTGCCGGGGCGGATGAAGTGGTGCTCGTCGGCCTCCTCGGCGGTGCGCGTGCGGCGCGGGTCGATCGACCACGACCTTGCCGCCGCGCTCGCGGATGCCGCGCAGCCGGCCGCGCATGTCGGGCGCCGTGAGCAGGCTGCCGTTGGACACCAGCGGGTTCGCGCCCAGGATCAGCAGGTGGTCGCGTGCGGTCGAGGTCCGGCACCGGCACCGACAGGATCGTGCCGAACATCAGGCCCGCCGACACCTGCTTGGGCATCTGGTCGACGGTCGAGGCCGTGTAGATGTTCTGCGAGCCGAGCGCGCGCAGCCAGACCGGCCCGTACAGCAGCGCGCGACAGGTTGTGCGCGTTCGGGTTGCCGACGTAGACGGCGACGGCGTTGCGGCCGTGCTCGGCGAGGATCGGCGACAGGCGGCGGTCGATCTCCTCGAAGGCCTCGTCCCAGGTCGCCTCGACCAGCTCGCCGTCGCGACGCACGAGCGGCGCGGTCAGCCGGTCCGGATCCTCGTGGAGCTGCTTGAGCCCGAACGCCTTGGGGCAGATGAAGCCCGCGGCTGAGGACGTCGTCCTCGTCGCCGCGGACCGAGACCACCTCCCTGCCGTCGGTCTCGATCTCGAGGCCGCAGGTGGCTTCGCAGAACGGGCAGGTGCGGTAGTGCAGGGCCATCGATCGAGCTTAGATGAACTGATTCCAAATTGATGTACCTCTGGATGGCGCGCCTTTGGGCTCGGGCCAACGGCGGGCTATAAGGGTGGGACGGGCCGGCGCGGTGCTTCGGTGCGGCCGGATTGGCGTCCGTTGTCGAGTTTGCGGTTGCTCGGACCGCTAACTCGACAATGAACGAGTTTCGAAGCGCGTTTCCGGGCCAACCCTTTATTGCCCAGGCAGCCCGACGCGCCCCCCTTGCCCCTCGGCCTACCCGCGACCCGCGTCCTCGCCGATAGTGCTTTCACTACTCCCTGAGTTCGATCCAGAGTGCGCGCGACGCGCACAGCAACACGCCCTCGGAGTCGAACAGCGCGCATGCCGCCTGGCGCTTGCGGCCGTCCACCTCCAGCGGCCACGCCACCAGCGAGTGCGGCTCGCCCACCCGGACCGGACAGCCCAGTCGCGCGGTCAGGCGGGCGAGCACCATCGGCGGGCCTTCGCCGAAGTTCGCGACCGGCGCGCTGGTCGGGCAGTCGAGGGCCGCCCAGACGCACTCCGGGACTACGAACCCGGCGCCGTCGCCGATCGACTCGTCCGGCGTCCACTCGGCGGCAAACACGCCCTCGCGAAGCTCGCCCGGGAACACGCGCAGGCCGTCGCCGAAGGCTCGATCCGGGCCGCACACGACGCAGGTGGGAAAGGGGTGTACGGCACACCAGTGCTCCCGCCCCGCCTCCGACGCCGCGGCGGCGTCCGCGGGGCTGACGGGGTCGGGCACGTCGAGCAGCAGCTCGTCGGGATTGCCCTCGGCGACGAGCGTGTCGCCGTCGCGCAGCTCGACGCGCCCGTTGTCGCGCACCACGGCGAGCGGGCGCTCGAGCGGCGGCGGCGCGCGCAGCGAGACCGAGACCACCTCGGAGCCCACGAGCCCGGCCACGAGGCCGCCCGTGTAGCCGCCGTTCGCCGAGCCCGGCGGGCCGTTGAAACGGGCAGGGATGGTCAGCGTCTCGGGCACGCGGGGGAAGGATCTCAGGCGCGCCGGTAGAGGGTGTAAAGCAGCGCACACAACACCGCGGCGGCGCCGAGGAAGGCGATCTCGACGGCGAGCACGGGATCGTCGAAGTCGGCCAACAGCAGGAACAGGGAGAACGCGGCCGCGCACGCGAGCCACACCGCCGCCGCGAGCGGCGCTCGCCCCTGGGCCAGCAGCGCCTGGTTGAGGGTCGCCGCGGCCAGGTAGAGCCCCATCCCGATCGAGATCAGCACGAGCCCGCCGCGCTCGTAGTCGAAGTCGCCGCCGAACGCGAGGTCCATCAGCAGCGGGCCGATCGCGAGCATCGCCAGCGACACGCATGCGGCGAAGCCGGCGATCGCCGTGAGCGTCAGGTTGACGCTGCGCCGGAACGGGTCGGCCTCGCCGCTCGCCCGCATGCGCGTCAGGTGAGGGAGGATCGAGGTCTGGATCGCCTGGAAGAGCTGCAGCGGCGCCCGCGCGATCAGCAGCACGTTGAAGGTGAAGCCCGCGAGCGCTGCCCCCTGCGCCCCTTCGTTTGCCTGCACCAGCAGCGGGCCTGCGTTGAGGAAGGTCTGCTCGCTGAGCATGATCAGGAGGACCGCTACGGCGAAGCCCGAGCCGCGCGCCAGCGTGAACTCCGGCTCGAGGCTCGCCTCGACCTCGGCCTCGGGCGCCGGTTCGGCACTTGCGGCCGCCGGCGGCTCGCTTCGCAGGCGGCGCGCGAGCGCCCACGGCACCACGGCGAGCGACACGATCGGTGCGGCTGCCATGCCGAACGCCACCGCGTCCTGGCCCTCGGCGATCCCGACGGCGACGGCGAGCGCGAACAGGCAGCGCGTGCTCGCCTCCATCAACACGAGGCCGCCGTACAGGCCGAAGCGGTGGTGGCCGGCCAGGAAGCCGCGGGCGAAGTAGCTGGCCGCGTAGGCCAGCACGGTCACGATCAGGATCCAGTAGAGCGTGTCCGAGCCGCCGAGGAGATCGTCCTCGATCGGACCGCGCAGGGCCAGCGCGACCACCACGAACAGCACGCCCAGCGCGAGCTGGATCGTCGCCGCCACGCGCAGGTGCTCGTTGCCGGCCACGCCGCGCGCGTCGCGGTCGGCGATGGTGCGCGACAGCAGCTGCTCCACCGGCCGGTAGAGCACCGAGACGGTGATGAACACCGCCGACCACAGCAGCGTGATGTGCCCGTACTCGTTCTCCGGCAGCGAATGGCTGGCCAGCGCGAAGTAGGCGAAGGTGATCAGCCCGGTGACGCCGATCCCCACCGAGAGGATCGCGGCGCCGCGCCCGTAGCTGCGCGCGCCCGCTGGCTCAGCCGACACGGACGAGCAGCATCGTCCAGGGGAACGGCGAGCGAGCCTGTTCCACGGTGCCGTACTGCGACAGGAGCGAGACGAACGCGCGTTTCGTCCAGTGGTTCACGTGACCGGGCGTGTTGCCGAGCTCACGCAGATACGCGCCACGCGCGACGTTGAGGCCGCGCCAGAGCGGCTCCCGCGGCACGGACACGAGCAGGTGCCCGCGCGCCACGCGGGCCATCTCGGCGAGCGTTGCCCGCGGCTCCGGCACGTGCTCCAGCACCTCGATCGCGCAGGCGAGATCGAACTCGCCGTCGGCGAAGGACAGCGACGTCGCCTCCTCGACGCGGAACTCGAGGTTGGAGCGCGCGCGCTTGGCCCACTCCGAGCTCAGCTTGGGATCGTCGAGGTCGATGCCCACCACCCGGCCGTCCCCGAGCCGCTGCGCCCATTCGTAGGTGAGCACGCCCTCACCGCATCCGACGTCGAGGATCGACTCGGGCGCGGCCTGCTCCCAGAGTGCGTCGAGGGTGCCGTGGAAGCCGCCCATGAGCCGCTTGACCACGGGGTTGGTGGAGCCGTACTTGTCGAAGGTGTTGCCGGTCGGGACGTCGGCGACCGCGCCGGCGGCGGGGGCGCCGCTCACAGCTTGAGCGCCTCTCGCTCCTCGGTCTTGCCGGTGGCTCGCCCCGAGCGCGCGCCGGTGGTGGCCTCCTGGCCGGTCGGCCCGGCGCCAGGCTCGTAGTGCGAGGGCTCGACGCCCAGGTGGAGCTCCACCCTGCGCACGCGCTCGAGGATGCGCTGCTGGACCAGGCGCGAGCCGGCGAGGATGTCGCCGACCACGCCGAGCGCCGCGAGCTGGACCGCGACGATGAAGAGCGTGGAGCCGAGGATGAGCGACTGCAGGTGTTGACCGGGCTCGTCGCTGAACAGGTAGAACCACAGGAAGCGCGCCCAGATCACCGCGCCGATGAGCGCGAACACGGCGGCGACTGCCAGGAACACACGCAGCGGCTCGTAGAGCGTGTAGATGCGGAAGATCGAGACGGTGTTGCGCCGTACGTAGGCCCACATGGACGGAAACAGGCGCGACTCGCGCGTCTTTGCGTTCGTCCGGATCGGGACGTGGTCGACGGCCACGAGCATCTTGCCCGCCTGGATGATCGACTCGAGCGTGTAGGTGAACTTGGAGACCACCTGCATCTGCAGCGCGGCCTCGCGGTTGTAAGCGCGAAAGCCCGAGGTGGTGTCCGGCACGTTGGTGTTGGACGCGCGCCTGACCACGGCGCTGCCCCAGCGCTGGAGGCGCTTCTTGAGCGGGGAGAAGTCCTCGACGTGGTCGGTCTCGCGGTCGCCGATGACCATGTCGGCGTCCCCGGCCAGGATCGGCGCGACCAGCTTCGGGATGTCGCGGCCGTCGTACTGGTTGTCGGCGTCGGTGTTGACGATGACGTCGGCGCCGAGCTTGAGCGAGGCGTCGAGCCCAGCCTGGAAGGCCGCCGCGAGCCCCTTGTTGTTGGTGAGCCGGACGATGTGTTGGACGCCGCCGGCGCGCGCCACCTCGATCGTCCGGTCGCTCGACCCGTCGTCGACCACGAGCCACTCGACTTCGTCGATGCCCGCGACCTGCCGGGGCAGGTCGGCGAGCGTCTCCGGAAGCGTGTGCTCCTCGTCGAAGCAGGGGATCTGGATGATGAGCTTCATGGGCGCTCGCCCCTAGCGTAAAGACCGCCCGGACGCCTCGCGCTCGCCGGGTGGCGTTTACCGCACGTTTGCAGGGATTTCACATTCGTCAATCGAAGGGCAGGAACGCGCCCAACCGGGTAGTAACGAGGTAGCAACTCCGCGTTCACGGGTAGGCAACCTCTGCTAGCCTGCGTTCGGTCCGCAGGTGCTCCCCCGAGTGCTTGCGGTTTGGCTGTTTTCGACCCCGGCTGTATGGAGCACCTTCGACGATGAGCACCGTTCTGGCATATCTGGATCCCGGCAGCGGGAGCATGATCCTTCAGATCATCGCCGGTGGACTCGCCGCGGTCGCCGTTACCGCCAAGCTTTACTGGAACCGCATTCTGAGGTTCCTGCGTATCCGCAAGGACGAGCCGGAGGCCTCGACGCCTGCCGACGCGCGCGGTACCGACTCGGCGTAGAAGGCCGGGCGGCAGCTTTCAGACCACGGGCGCGCCGCGGGCGCGCCCGTTTGCTTCTACTACTGTCAGCGGCCGTTTGGCCGCTTTTTCGTTGTCATGAGCACCACGTCCCCCTCGCAAGCAAACCTCGAGCCCGGTTCCTTTCGCGACCCTGAGAGCCGCGTCTTCTACGCGGGCGAGCAGGTCTACCGCGCGCTCTCGGCCGACGGCCTGAGCGACTTCGAGGCGCTGCGCGAAACCGGGTTGCTGGAGGACGAGCGCGTCGTCGGCACCGAGCTCGCCCAGGACACGGCGGCCGTGCGGGGGCTGCTCGTCCACGAGCCGGCCGGAGTGCTTCGCCACGAGCGCATCCCGTTCGTCTCCTACCCCTACGAGTGGACGTACTCGATGCTCAAGGACGCGGCGCTCGTGCAGCTCGACCTGCTGCTGGCCGCGCTCGACCACGACCTGGTCCTGAAGGACTCGACGCCCTACAACGTCCAGTTCAAGGGAGCCCGGCCGGTGTTCGTCGACGTCGGCTCCTTCGAGCGCATCCGCGACGGCGAGCCCTGGATCGGCTACCGGCAGTTCTGCATGCTCTACCTCTATCCGCTGATGCTGCAGTCGGCGAAGGACCTGACCTTCCGCCCCTGGCTGCGGGGCTCGATCGACGGCATCACGCCGGCGCAGATGCGCGCCATGTGCTCGCTGCGCGACCGCTTTCGGAAGGGCTTCTTCACCAACGTCTTCCTGCACGCGAAGCTCGAGGCGCGCTATGCGGACCGGTCCGGCGAGGTCAAGCGGGAGGTCAAGCGCGTCTTCAAGAAGGAGCTGTTCGTGGCCAACGTGCGCAAGATGCGCAAGCTGGTCGAGCGGCTCGAGTGGGACCCGCCGAAGGGCGTCTGGACCGCATACGGCGAGCGCAACAGCTACACCGACGACGACGCCGCCAGAAAGGACGACTTCGTCCGCCAGGTGGCTACCTCGCGTGAATGGAACCTCGTCTGGGACATCGGCGCGAACAACGGGCGCTACTCGCGCATAGCGGCCGAGGGCGCCAAGACGGTCGTGGCAGTCGACGCCGACGACGGACCGGTCGAGCTGCTCTACCGCGACCTCCGCAAGGAGGCCAACGAGCAGATCCTCACGCTCACGATGAACCTCGCCGACCCGTCGCCGGGCCTCGGCTGGCGCGGTCTCGAGCGCAAGTCGATGCCCGACCGGGGCAAGCCCGACCTCGTGCTGGCGCTCGCCCTCGTCCACCACGTCGCGATCAGCGCGAACGTCCCGGTCAAGGAGTTCGTGGACTGGCTCGCCTCGCTCGGCGCGGCGCTCGTGATCGAGTTCCCCACCCGTGAGGACCCGATGGTCAAGAAGCTGCTTGCCGGAAAGCGCGACGGCCTGCATCCGGACTACGAGCTCGGCTTCTTCGAGCGCACCTTGGGCGAGGCGTTCGAGGTCGAGCGCTCCGAGCGCCTGGAGTCGGGCACGCGCGTGCTCTATTTCGCGCGTCCGAAGAGGGGATGACGGACGCCGGAGCTTCGGCGGAGCGGGTGCAGCGGGGGAGGGCGCGCCAGAGTCCGCTCTGGGCCTACCTCAACCTCGCCGTGCTGTGGACCTTCGCTGTAGCCCAGCCGCTGTTCGACCTGCTGAAGGACAACCCTGAGTTCTTCGCCGCCCGCGGCTCGTCGGGCTTCGACGTGATCTCCTTCTCGCTGCTGCTCGTCCTGCTGCCGCCGGCGGTGCTCCTTGCCGTGGAGCTCCTGGTCGGGCTGGCCGGCGCAGCCGCGCGCAGCGGCGCCCACCTGGCGTTCATCGCCGCGCTCGTCGCGCTGATCGCCGCGCAGGCGCTGAAGAAAGCCTTCGATTCCTCCGACCTCGTCCTGATCGTGCTGTCGGTTGCGATCGGCGTGGGCGTCGCCGTTCTCTACGCCCGGGCCGAGCCCGTGCGCTCGTTCCTGCAGATCCTGTCGCCGGCACCCGTCGTCTTCCTGGCGCTGTTCCTGTTCACCAATCCGATCTCGAAGATCGCCTTTCCCGACGAGGCCCAGGCGCGCACGATCGGCGGCGTGACCCAGGCTCCCATCGTGGTTGTGTTGCTCGACGAGCTGCCCTCCTACACGCTCGAGGACGACCGCGGCCGCATCGACGCCGAGCGCTATCCCGGCTTCGCCGAGCTCGCGCGCAGCGCGACCTGGTTCAAGAACGCCTACACGGTCTACGACTCCACCGAGCGCGCCCAGCCGGCGATCATGGACGGCAACCTCCCCTCCGAGGACAAGCTGCCGACGTCGTCGGACCACCCGAACAGCATCTTCTCCCTGTTCGCCAAGACCCACCGCATGAACGTCTCCGAGGAGGCGACCTCGATCTGCTCGCGCGACATCTGCACCGACGAGCGCCTCGACGAGGGCTATGGCGAGCAGGCTCGGGTCGATGACCGAGGATCTCGGGCTCGTCTGGCTGCACGTGGTCTCGCCACCCGACATCGAGGCCGACCTGGCGAGCGTGTCCGAGAACTGGGGCAACTTCGGCGGCGGCGAGGAGGCGCCGGACCTCGGCGACGATCCGGCCGAGCGCCACACGCGCGCGAACCTGAACGGCGGCCGCCAGGCGCGCTTCGAGCGCTGGATCGAGGGAATCGATGCCGGTCGCAAGCCGCAGCTCGCCTTCAAGCACACGCTGCTCCCGCATGTGCCCTGGCAGTACCTGCCAGACGGGCGACGCTACCGGCGCCAGGCAAACGACGCCATCCCGGGCCTGTCCAACCAGGCCTTCGAGTACCAATCTCAGATCGACGTCCTGATTCAGCGCCACTACCTGCAGGCCGGCTTTGCCGACCACGAGCTGCAGGAGCTCTGGAAGCACCTGAAGGAGGAGGGGCTCTACGACAAGGCGCTGATCGTTGTGGCCGCCGACCATGGGCTGGCCTTCGAGCAGCGCCGTGAGCGCCGCCGCATCAACCGCCGGACCGCCGCCCAGATCGCGCCCGTGCCGCTGCTGATCAAGGCGCCCGGCCAGAACAAGGGCGAGGTCGACGACGCGTGGGTCGAGACGATCGACATCCTCCCGACCATCTTCGACGTGCTCAGACCTCGACCCCAAGGTGAAGATGGACGGCAAGTCGGCCTTCTCGGACGAGGTGCAGAACCGCGACGAGTTGCGGATCCTGATCCGCAACAGCTTCGACGAGCTGCGCATCCCGGCCGAGCAGTTCGAGCGCGAGCGCGACGCCATTCGCGATCAGCGCCTGGCCCTGCTCGGCACCGGCCGCGAGGACCGCTTCTTCGAGATCGGCCCCAACCCCGAGCTGATCGGCGAGAGCTCCAGCGCTCCCGGCCTCACGCCGCTCGACGTCGAGCTGTCCTACGCGCCCGACTATCGCGACGTCGATCTCGACGGGCCCTTCGTGCCCGTCCACGTGCTCGGGCGGGTGAGCGGCGACGGCGACGGCGGCCGCGAGATCGCGGTAGCCGTGAACGGGACGATCGTGGGCGTCGGCGAGACCTTCACGCTCGTGAGCGGCGACGAGAACGAGCTCGTATCCGTGATGGTGCCGCCCGACTCGTTCAGGCGCGGGCGCAACGAGGTCGAGGTTTTCGAGGTCGGCTGATCGCGGGCGCCGACCTGACTGGCATCGACTCAGCGCGAGTGCGAGAGCTCGAGGAGGCGGAGAACGCCCGCTTCGCCGCCGAACGGCCCCGGTCGATGGCGCTCGCAGAGCAGGCGCGCGCGCTCGATGCCCCGTGGGGTGCCGATGGCGTGGATGGACGACCTGTACGACCACCCGCCGGTCTGGGTGTCTCACGGCGAGGGCGCCGGCTTCACCGACGTCGACGGCCACACGTACCTCGACATGTACGTGGCGGACATGAGCGCCTTCTGCGGCCATGCGCCGCGCCCCGTCGTCGATGCCGTACGCGAGCGCGTGAAGCTCGGCAACCAGTTTCTGCTCCCGGGCGAGGACGCGATCGCCGTCGCCGAGCACCTCGCTGATCGCTACGGGCTGCCGAAGTGGCAGTTCACCCTCTCGGCCACCCAGGCGAACACCGAGGTGATCCGGCTCGCGCGCGAGCTGACGGGACGGGAGATCGTGCTGATGTTCGACGGCAAGTACCACGGCGAAGGCGACGCGACGCTGGTGGTCCAGGAGGACGGCAAGGTGGTTCCCGAGAGTCGGGGTCTGCCTCGGGGAATCGCCGCGCAGGGACGCATCGTGCAGTTCAACGACGTCGCCGCGCTCGAGGCCGCTCTCGAGCCGGGCGACGTGGCGCTCGTGCTGGCCGAGCCCGCCATGACCAACGCCGGGTTCCTGCTTCCCGAGCCGGGATACCACGAGGCGCTGCGCCAGGCGACCCGCGACTCGGGCACCCTGCTCGCGATCGACGAGACCCACACGCTCGTGTGCGCCTACGCCGGCCTCACCCGGGAGTGGGGGCTCGAACCGGACTTCCTCACGCTCGGCAAGGCCATAGCGGCGGGCGTTCCTCTCGCCACCTACGGAATGCGCGACGAGATCGCCGCGCTGATCGCGCCGCCCGAGGAGGCACGGGTCGTGTCGGGGTCGTCGTGGACGAGGTCGCGACCGGCGGCACGCTGTTTGCGAACGCCCTCTCGATGGCGGCCGGGCGCGCGGCCCTCCTCGACGTCCTCACCGAGGAGGCGTTCGAGCACACCGCCTCGCTCGGCGCGCGGATGGCCGCCGGCTTGACGGCGGCGATCAGCAGGGCGGAGTTGCGCTGGAGCGTGGTGCAGTACGGCGCCCACGCCTCGTACTTCTTCGTGCACGAGCCGCCCACCGACGGCGCCCGGCTCGCGAGCCGCCGACGACCCCGACCTGCGGGCGCTGATCCGCGTGTTCATGGCGAACCGTGGCGTTTGGGAGTCGGGGTGGTGGTTGGGTCCGACGGTGTCGGTCGCCCACAGCGCCGAGGACGTCGACCGCTACGTCGAAGTGTTCGATGAGTTCCTGCGCGTCGTGACCTGAGCGATCTCGGGGCGAGGGGTGACCGGAAACGCTCCGGGCCCGGTCATTGTCGAGTTAGCGGTCCCAGCGCCCGCTAACTCGACAACGGCGCCCAAAATCGGCCGCACGGGGAGCGCCGCGGCGACCCGTCCCACCCCTTATAGCCCGCCGTTGGCCCGAGCCCAAACGCCCGACATCCGGGGCTGCACGGCTTCGGAATCGGCCAGCTAGTGGACCTTCTCACTAGAGCTCGGCCAGGCAGAGCTCGACGTCCTCGAGCAGCTCGTCCGAGCCCTCGTTGACGTACAGCAGCGTGGGCCCGATCTGCTCGGCGCCCTCGCCGTCACCCTCGAACTGGGCCGCCTCGGATTCCCCCGAGGTTAGGAAGAACGTCACGCGCGGCGCACCGCTGCCCTCGCCGATCACGATCTCCTCGGCGCCCTCCTCACCCTCGAGCCGCGCGTCGATCCCCTCTTCCTCGAAGCACTCCATGGCGACCGCTCGCTTGTCGGAGTCGTCGGCGCCGCCGCCGGCGTCGTCGGAGCCGAGGCCGCACCCGGGCAACAGCACGAGTAGCAGGCAGAGCAGCAGCGGCCGTCTCATCGAAGTGCCCGGGTCTTGCGGAAGCGCTTCTTCAGGTCGAAGTAGGCCGGCTTTCGGGCGTTCGTCTCGTCGATCAGGCTCTTGTTGTTCCACGGCGGGCTGGTCCACCCGACCGGCGCGCCGCCGACCCAGGTCGGATGCACCCGGAAGTCGCGCAGGGCCCAGTGGATCGAGCCCGCGACGTAGGGCTTCGAGGCGTGGATGCGCAGGTGGTCGACGACGAACTTGCGCTGGAACTCCTGCGTGCCGGGCTGCTCGACGGGGCCGGGGCGAAGCGACTCGGCGCCGAACTCCGTGACCACGAGCGGCAGGTCCGGGTTGGCCGCGTGCACCTCGTCGAGGTACGGGCCGAGCTCGTCGGTTGTGGTCTCGCCGCGCGGGAGGTCGGCCTTGAACGAGTCGTACCACCCGAAGTACTCGTTGACCCCGAGCACGTCGAGGTTGGCGTAGGCGGGATGCGTCGGCGGCTCGCCAAAGCGAGACTGGCGGTCGATCGCGACAAGGCGCGTGTCGTCGAGCTCGCGGACCGCCGCCGCGCCCTCGGCGATGTAGCGCGCGAGCCCGCTGCCGATCGCGCCGAGCTCGGGGCGGTTGCCGGCCGGCTCGTTGGCGAGCGACCAGGTCATGACCGACACGTTGTTGAGGTTGTTGCGGACCGTCAGGGCGACGGCCCGCAGCGCGCTCGTTCGCACGGCGGCCTGGTCGAAGAAGCTGTTGGGGAGCTGGTAGACCGGGGCGTCGACCCAGTACAGGATCCCGTAGCGGTCGAATGCCTCGAGGAAGGCCGGGTGCAGCGGGTAGTGGGAACGGGTGACGGACGCGCCGAGGTCGCGCAGGCGCGAGACGAGCAGGTTGCGCGTGCCCTGCGAGAGCGCGCCGCCCTCGTCCTTGTCGTCCTCGTGGATGCTCGCTCCGCGCAGGTTGAGTCGCTTGCCGTTCAGCAGGATCACGCCGCCGCGGCGCGTCTCGAGCTTGCGCACCCCGAAGCGCAGCCGATAGCTGGCGAGGCGCTGACGACCGACCAGCGCCCCTACGGTCATGTCGTAGAGCTTGGGGCTGCCGGGTTGCCACAGCCGCGGCCTGTCGATCGTGAAGCGGGTGGTGAGCTCGCGCCTGCCGCCGGCCAGGCACGGTCTCGGGCTTGTTCGTGACGCGCTCGCCGTCGACGGTGAGCGCCGAGCGCGACGTCCTCGTCGCGGCCGCGTGAGGTTGCGCAGCGCCACGCGCACCTCGACCTTGGCGGGGCCGCCTACCTTGCGCAGCCGCGGCACCACCTGCACGTCCTCGATGTCGATCGTGTCGATCCTGCGGACGTACACCTCGCGCAGGAGGCCGCCGAAGTTCCACCAGCCACCCGTTCCGTACCCGTTGAACGCGGCGGCGCGCCAGTGCGTCAGGTCGGTCTTGCTGCGCAGCGAGGAGACCTTGACGACCAGCGTGTTGCGTCCCTTGCGCAGGCCGTCCAGATCGGCCTCGAACGGGAAGTAGCCGGTGAAGCCGCCGATCGCCTTGCCGTTGAGCCACACCTTGGTGCGGTAGTTGGAGCCCTCGAAGCGCACCTTCCAGAAGTGCTTTGCCTTCTTCGGCGAGGCCGGGAGCGTGAACTCCTTGCGATACCAGCCAACGGAGGCCTTGTCGAGCAGCGTGTCCTTCGCGTTCCAGTTGTGCGGGACGCGGATCGC
Organism: uncultured Thermoleophilaceae bacterium; assembly: GCA_963762265.1. Lineage (GTDB taxonomy): Bacteria > Actinomycetota > Thermoleophilia > Solirubrobacterales > Thermoleophilaceae > JACVRW01. The sequence goes on from CAVXKC010000009.1 coordinate 338,343, forward strand.
CTGCCACCCGATCAGGTCGCGCTGGGCAAACCAGCGCTCGGAGTCGCCCACGAAGGCGTCGTCCTGGCGGAAGTACCAGGTGCCGCCGAGCAGCTGGCGGCTCGGCTGGCCCTCGTAGATGAGCGGCCTGCCGCCCGGGCGCTCGACAGACAGCTCCGGGGAGGGGGTCGGTTGCGGCGGGGCGGGCTGGCCGCTGGGCGGACCCGGGCCACCGCCCTGGGCCGATCCGGCAGACGGCAGCGCAAGCGACGCGATAAGCGCGCAGAGCAATGCAACCGGGGTGAGGACTGGCGAGCGCAAGGGTCCGGGGGGCGGCGACGGAGGGTAGCGGCGGCCCCCGCGAGAACACCGTTTGGGGCGGCCGGTTGCGAAGAAGCCGTACGGGGTAATCGCTACAGTGCTGCATCGACCGGCGGCCCCCGGCCGGTCTTAGGCTGCCGATTTCGCCGTTCGCCATTCCGGTGCGGCGCGCCCGCCATGAACCGACGCTTCGCCCTCATCCAAGCACTCGTCTCGATCGTCGCCCTCGCCGCGGTGGTTTGGTGGGCGTCCAAGCAGGACTCGCCCCAGTTTCCGTCCGGCGCCGACGCGGTGGCGTGGCTTGTGTTCGGCGTGGCTCTGTATGCCGTGGCGACCGTGATCCGCGGGGAGCGCTGGTATTGGATCCTGCGCTTCGCTCACATCAAGGCGGGGCGGATCGAGTGCTACGCGCTCACGACCGTCGGCTACATGGGCAACAACGTGCTGCCCGCGCGCGCGGGCGAGGCCTTGCGCGTGGTGCTGCTTGCCGGCCGCACGACGGCCAGCAAACGGACGATCATCGGATCGATCATCGCCGAGCGCATCCTCGACGTGATCGCCCTCGGCGTGATCTTCGTCGTCACCGTCTACGGCGTGCTCGGGGCCGGGGTGCTGCCCACCGACCGGCCGATCCTGGCCGCCGGCATCACCTTCCTCGTCTTCGTCGCGGCGTGCATAGCGATCTGGGTGCTGCGCCGCCATCACGTCTTCGAGCGCGTGCGCGAGTGGCTGCGCCCGCTGGCCGACGCCCCCCGGGCGATGCTCGCCCGCGAGGGGATCCTGCTGCTGGCCGCGACGTTCGTGCTCTGGGCAGTCGAGGCCGGCGTCTACTACGGAGTTGCCCGCTCGGTGGATCTCGGCATCAGCATGACCGGCGCCCTCTACCTGGTCGCGCTCACGAACTTCGTGGCCGCGCTGCCGGCAGCGCCCGGGTCGATCGGGACCTTCGACGCCGCGGTGGCCTGGGGCGCCAGCAGGCTCGGGGCCGCCGGCTCGGCATCGGTGGCGTACCTGCTGATGCTGCGCTTCGTGCTCTACGTGCCGATCACGGTGGTCGGCTTCGTCGTGCTCGTCACGCGCTACGGCGGCTGGTCGCGGATCCGCACGGCCTTGAAGCTGGAGAGCCGCCCCACGCTCGAGACCCGCCCCACGCTCGAGACCCGCCCCACGCTCGAGACCCGCCCCACGCTCGAGACCCGCCCCGAGCCCGTGGCGCAGCGCGCCGAGAGCACGTCCGCGGCGCCTCGCGCCGAGGCCACCCCCACCGCGTAAGCCCGCGTCGATGCGGGCCTTCTCGGCACAGCTCCACACGCTCCGCCGTCGTGAGCACGGCGGCACCAGCCGGACACCCGCCGCGCGACGCCGCCGCCGGCGCCGAGCGCTCGCACGCCGCGCAGATGGTGCCGATCATCGCGGGCTGCCTGGCGCTGTCGGCGGTGTCCCTGCTGGTCCCGTCGACACCGACCTACGACCCCTGGGCGTGGATCCTCTGGGGACGCGAGATCGTCCAGCTCGACCTCGTGACCGAGGGCGGCCCGTCGTGGAAGCCCTTCCCGATTCTGTTCACCGCGCCGTTCTCGCTCTTCGGCCAGGACCTCGCGCCCTACCTGTGGCTGTGGATCGCGCGCGCGGGCGGGCTGTTCGGCTGCGCTATGGCATACCGAATGGCCACCCGGCTGATCGGCGGCGGCATCTATGGAGCGCTCGCCGGGATCTGCGCGTTCCTCGCGCTCTTCTCGAGCAACAAGTACGTGCGCGACGCCGCGCTCGGAAACTCCGAGCCGCTGCTTGGCGGCGATCGTCCTGTGGGCCTTCGAGCGCCACCTCGACGGCCGCCGCGACCACGCGCTGCTGCTCGGCTTCCTGGCGGCGCTGCTGCGCCCCGAGGCATGGCCCTTCCTCGGCCTCTACGGGCTCTGGCTGTGGATTCGAAACCCGGAGCTGCGCGCGCGGCTGATCCTGTTCGCGGTGCTGATTCCGGTCTGCTGGTTCCTGCCCGAGTGGTGGGGCTCCGGCGATCCACTGCGCGCCGGCTCGCGGGCCAACGCACCCAACCCGGGCTCGGCCGCGTTCGAGGAGATCCCGTCGGTTGCGCTGCTCAAGCGCTTCGCGAGCGTGACGATCGCGCCCGTGGAGCTCGGCACGATCATCGCGGTCGGCTTCGCCGGCTTCATGTGGTTTCGCTATCGCCGCGAACGGGTCACGCTCGCGCTCGCCGCCTTCGGCCTCGCCTGGTTCGTGCTCGTGGCGGCGATGACCGAGGCCGGCTTCGCCGGCAACCAGCGCTACCTGATCGTCACGACGGCCATCGTGTGCGTGCTTGGCGGCGTGGGAGCTGTGCGAGTGCTGCAGGGAGTGGAGCTGCTCGCCGCGAGCCGGCTCGGCGCCCGGCGGGCGCGGCCGGTCACGATCGGGGCGCTGCTGCTGGGCGTGGTGGTGGCCTCGCCGACGATCGTGGCCAAGGCCGACAACACGGCGCGCGTGCGCGGCGGCCTCGAGCACGAGGCCTTCCTCTGGCACGACCTCAAGGGCCTGGTCGGCGAGGCGGGCGGCAAGGACGCGCTGCTCGCCTGCGGCGGCATCTACAGCGGTCCCTTCCAGACCCAGATGGTCGCCTACGAGCTCGGCATCCACGGAATCCAGGTCGGCTGGAAGATCACACCGCCGCCGGGGGCGACCTTCCGCACGCGCACGGTGCCGGACGGCCCGCTCGTGACCAAGCCGACCGACGATCGCTACCGGCTCGTGGCAACCAACGGCAAATGGCGGCTTCTGACCGTGCCCCCCGCCGGCCGCTCGGACTGCCCCAAGGCAAGCCCGTTCGCCCCCACCGGAGGAGCGGCGGGCAACACCGCGACCAAGGACGCGCCGCTCGAGGTCATCGGGGACCCGCAGCGGCCGCAGTCGGGAGACTGAGCGGGGCCCTCCAGCCCGCTCACTAGGATCGCCGAGTTGGCCAGCGTCGCTGAAAGATTCCGTCCCCTGCCGAGCGTTCGGTCGCTGCCGCACAGCTTCGTGCTGCCCGCCGCGGTGCTGTTGCTCCTGCTCGCCGTGTCGTTCTTCCTGCGCACCAACTCGCTGGGCGAGTCGCTGTGGATGGACGAGGGGCTCTCGATCGGGATCGCCTCGCAGCCGCTGTTCGACATCCCGGGCGTGCTCCGCGTCGACGGCTCGCCGCCCTTCTACTACATGGCGCTGCTCGGTCTGGATGGATCTCGTCGGCTCCGGGCCGGCGGACACCCAGGCGCTCTCGGTCCTGATCGCGCTGATCGCGGTGCCGGGCGGGAATGTGGGCGGGCTGGAGCCTGTTCGGCCGGCGCGCCGGGCTGATCTGCGCGGCGCTCTGCGCGGTCAACCCGTTCCTCACGGGCTACGCCCAGGAGACGCGGATGTACTCGCTGATGCTGGTGCTGCTCGCTGCTCGCCACGGCGGCCTTCCTCCATGTGTTCGCCTTCGGGCGGCGCAAGTACCTGCCGCTGTTCGCCGTGCTGCTCGCGCTGATGCTCTACACGCACAACTGGGGCCTCTTCCTGGCCGCCGGCCTGGCTTGCGCGCTCGCCCCCTGCTGGTACGTGTCCGAGGTGCGCTCGAGCTTCTGGAAGGACGCCCTGATCGGCTTCGGCTTCGCGGGCCTGCTCTACCTGCCGTGGGTGCCGACGCTGCTGCACCAGGTCCAGCACACCGGCGCGCCCTGGCTCAACCCGCCGCAACTTCGGCGCGCCCGTGCAGATCTCGAAGTCGCTGCTCGGCGGCGGCACACCGACGGTCGCGCTCCTGCTGGCTGGAGGGTCCGGGGTCGCCGCGGTGATCGCGCGCCGCGTGGAGGACAAGGAGCGAACCGCCGTGATCGCCGGTGCCGTGACCGTGCTCGCCACGCTGGCAATCGCCTGGCTCGTCTCGCAGGTCTCACCGGCGTGGACGACCCGCTACCTCGGGCGTTCTGCTCGGCCCGATGCTGCTGATCGCCGCGCTCGGGCTGGCGCGCTCGGGCAACCTCGGCCTCGTGGCGCTCGTGATCGTTCTCGGGATCTGGGCGATCCCGCGCTCCTACGGGCTCGAGAACAAGTCGAACGCCTCCGACCTGCGCGAGGCCGTCGCGTCCGAGCTCCAGGAAGACGACCTGGTGATCTCCATGCAGCCCGAGCAGGGGCCGCTGCTCGCCTACCACCTCGAGCAGCTCGGCGGGACGCCCAAGCTGAGATTCGCCAGCCCCCTGGGGGCGGTCGACAACGACCGGGTGATGGACTGGACCGACGCCGACGAGCGGCTCCAGGACGCCACGCCCGCCAAGAATCTCGACCCCCTGCTTGATAACCTCGACGCTCGGCGGGCGGGTCCTCATCGTGCATCCTGTGACCACTCGCGCAGACGACTGGGACGCGCCGTGGACCCAGCTCGTGAGGCGCCGGGCCGCCCAGTGGGGCGCGGCGCTCGCCGCCGACAAGCGCTTCGAGGTGGTCAACGCCGTACCGCCGTTCTACCGCCGCGCCACCCGCATCGGAGTGCGTGGCGTGCTCTACGAGAAGAAGGCCGAAACCGGATGACCGACAACAACGCAACGACCCAGATCGCCCGCCCCGAGATGCGCGAGCAAGCCCACCGTGATCTCTCGGCGCGGGCCCCGCCGGCCTGACCGCCGGATACCTGCTGGCCAAGCAGGGGCTCCCGGTGATCGTGCTCGAGGCCGAGGACCAGGTCGGCGGCATCGCCAAGACCGCCGTGCGCGACGGCTACCGCTTCGACCTCGGCGGCCACCGCTTCTTCACCAAGGTCAAGGAGGTCGACGACCTCTGGCACGAGATCATGAAGGAGGAGTTCCTCAAGCGCCCGCGGATGTCGCGCATCTACTGGAACAAGAAGTTCCTCGAGTACCCGCTGCGAGGGTCCGGACGTGATCAAGAAGCTCGGCCCGGTCGAGCTGACGCGTTGCCTGCTCTCCTACTTCTGGGCGGCGATCAAGCCGAAGGGCAAGCGAGGACACGTTCGAGCAGTGGGTCTCGAACCGCTTCGGCAAGCGCCTCTTCAACCACTTCTTCAAGTCCTACACCGAGAAGCTGTGGGGCGTGCCGACGTCTGAGATCCGCGCCGAGTGGGCGGCGCAGCGGATCAAGGGCCTGTCGTTCTTCTCCGCCGCGAAGTCGGCCTTCTTCGGCAACAAGGGCAACAAGATCAAGTCGCTGATCTCCGAGTTCAACTACCCCCGCTACGGCCCCGGCCAGATGTGGGAGACGATGACCGACGACATCCGCGAGCTCGGCGGCCAGGTGCTGCTCGACGCACAAGGTCACCAGGCTCGACTTCGAGGGCGAGAAGTGCGTGCGAGTGTCATCGCCGGCGAGCAAGACTTCGAGCCCGCCGCGGTGATCTCCTCGCTGCCGCTGCGAAACATGGTCGGGATGGCCGAATCCGCAGCCCGCGGCCCGAGGTGCTCGCCGCGGCCAAGGGCGTGCGCTACCGCGACTTCCTCACGGTCGCGCGTGGTGCTCGACGGGGAGGACCTGTTCCCGGACAACTGGATCTACATCCACGAGCCCGAGCGTGAACGTCGGTCGCATCCAGAACTTCCGCTCGTGGAGCCCGTGGATGGTGCCCGACCCGACCAAGGCCTGCGTCGGCCTCGAGTACTTCTGCTTCGAGGGCGACGAGCTGTGGGAGATGGACGACGACGAAGCTCGTGCAGCTGGGCATGCACGAGCTCGAGAAGCTCGGCCTGGCGCGCGCCGACCAGCTCGAGTTCGGATTCGTCGAGCGCGTGCCGAAGGCGTACCCGATCTACGACGTCCGAGTACGCCGAGCGCGTCTCGACGATCCGCTCCTGGCTCGACGGGCTCGACAACTTCATCCAGGTCGGCCGCAACGGGCTGCACCGCTACAACAACTCCGACCACTCGATGCTCACCGCGATGCGCGCGGTGGACAACCTCGTCAAGGGCACCGACCACGACATCTGGGCGGTCAACGCCGAGTCGGTGTACCACGAGGAGGAAAAGCAGGACGAGCAGCAGCCCTACATCGAGGCCCCGGACACCGATGCCATGAAGGAGCCACTGCACTCCTAGGCCCATGACCGGCGGTGCGCTCGCCCTGGCGCTGGGCGCGGCGGTCCTCCACGCCGGCTGGAACGTGCTGCTCGCGGGCTCGCGCGACAGCGTCGCCGCCACCGGGGCGCTGCTGCTGTTCGGAACGCTGCTGCTCGCGCCCGCGGCGCTCGTGACGGGCGGGGTGTCGGCTTCGGCAGCGCCCTATATCGCGGCGTCGGCGGTTTTGGAGCTCGTGTACTTCGTCCTGCTCGCTCGCGCGTACCGTGGCGGCGAGCTCGGCGTCGTGTACCCGGTGGCGCGCGGGTCGGCCCCGGTCGTGGTCCTGGTGCTGGGCGTGGTTGGGCTGGGGAGGGGGGTGTCGGTGCTCGCGGCCGTTGGGGTCGTCCTCGTGGCCGCGGGGGTTGTCCTGCTGGCCCGCCCGCGCGAGGCTTGGCGGCTTTCTGTCCCAGACGGTCAGGAAGTCCACGAGCGTCCGCACCGGGACGTGCTTTTCGGCCTTGCCATCGGGCTTGCCATCGCCGGCTACACGCTGGTCGACAGCGAGGGCGTCGAGCACGCCGAGCCGCTGGCCTATCTATTCCTCGTTACCGCTCCCTGCGCGGTTGCATACTGCGGGGCGCTTCTGGTCGCCGGGCGCGGCTCGCAGCTCGGGGCGGCGCTGACGCCCGCGACGCCGGTCTGACCGCCGCCGCCGTCTTCGGCGCCTACGCCATGATCCTCGCCGCGCTGCAGCTGGCGCCGCCGGCGCCGGTCGCGGCGGTGCGCGAGTCGAGCGTCGTGATCGCGGCCCTGCTTGCCTGGCTGTTCCTGGGAGAGCCACGCCGGCTGGTGCCGGCTGCGCTCGTGGCCGCCGGCGTGGCGGTGATCGCCTACTCGTAGTAGGGCAGCGGCCCGCCGGCCGCGTCCAGGACCGTGCGGTAGAGCTCTTCGCTCACCCTCGGGTTTTGCTTCGGACCACGTCGAAGAACTCGTGCGGGTCCGCGCGCAGGTTGTACAGGGTGCGCTCCTGCGCCGCGGTTGTCGCCGATCAGGACCCAGTCGTCGGTGCGGATGTAGAAGCGGTTGTACATGCCGCCGTAGTGAAAGTCGCGCGTGCTCGGCCGGCCGGCGACCGTCGAGCACGGGGGAGAGGTCGGTGCCCTCCATCCAGCCGGGCGGCTTGAGGCCGACCATCGAGAGCAGCGTCGGGCCGACGTCGTGGGTCGAGGCGAAGTAGGTGCTGGTCTCGCCCGCCGCCCGGTCGTCGGGGTGGACGATCACGAACGGCACCTGGGCCAGCTCGGGGTGGAGCTGTGAGGGCACCTTGCCGGTGTAGCCGCGCTCGCCGAGCAGGTAGCCGTGGTCTGAGAGCAGCACGATCACCGTGTTCTCGTCGAGGCCCGAGCTCGTAGAAGCGGTCCATGAAGTGGCCGAGCCAGGCGTCGGTCATCGTGACCTCGGCCGCGTAGATCGCGTGAAGGTGGCGAATCTCGGCGTCGCTGAAGTTGCGCGCGAAGCCGTACTTGGTCACGCCGATGTTCGGGCCCTCGTAGCTCGGGTCCTTGTACATGTCGACGTACTTGGGCGGCGGGCTCCAGGGCTCGTGCGGATCGAAGCAGTCGACGGTCAGGCAAAACGGCTGGCGCAGGCGTGCCGTCGTCGAGCGTGTCGGCCGCCTGCTTGAAGAGGCGCGCGGCACAGGTCTCCTCCTCGTTGACGCCTCCGCCCGAGTTGGCCAGGTACTTGCGCATGCCGGGCACGTAGCGGTCGTCGCGCAGCGGGGGCGGCAGCCAGTCGTAGACGACCTCCAGCGGGATGGTCTCGGGCGAGCGGTAGAAGCCCGACTGGCCGACCACCGACTTCCAGTGGTCGAAGCTCTTGCGAAAGGGCTCGAATGCCTTCGTGAAGCCCAGGTGCGGGTTGTCAGAGACCTGGGCCGTCCAGTAGCCGCGCCGCCGAAACTCGCTCGTGAACGTGCGCCCGGTGTCGTCGATGGGCAGCCACCCGGGGCTTTGCCCGAGCTCCTCGTTGGGCACGAAGTCGCGAAACGGAAAGATCCGCTTGGCGGTGAAGATCGAGCGGCGGGCGGGGATCGTCACCATCGCCTCGGGGAAGGCGCGGTTGAAGCGAAGGCCACGGGCGCATAGCGCGTCGACGTTCGGCGTCCTGATCTGCGGCGAGCCGTACGCGCCGACGTGGTCGGGTCGCAGGCTGTCGACGATCAGCAGTAGGACGTTCTGTGCGCGCGCTCGCGCCGCTCTCCTCCATCGAGCAGCCCGCGTTTGCGAGCAGCGTCGTACCCGCCGCCCCTGCGGCGCCCGCTTGGAGAAACCGGCGGCGACTCAGGCGCATGCGGGCGCTGACAGTAGCGGAAGCCGAATGACCTAGGCGAGGCGTCCAGAAGCGCGCCCTGCCAGGCGTAAGGGGCCCGCTCTAGTGCCGATCAGGTCAGCAGGATGACCCGTCTCGGATCGATACTCCTTGCGCTGATCGTGGCGCTCGTCGTGGCCTCTTCGGCCTCGGCGCAGGAGCCCGTGGTCTACCCCGAGGGCCCGCTCGTGCCGGCCGAGTTCGCCCAGCCGCCGGACGGGCGTGCCGCCCGGGCCGGTCGGCGAGTACCCCGAGGACTGGGCCGAGTGCGTGCAGGATCACCCGCCGCCCCCGCAGGTGTACCCGCGGGAGCTCGACGTGCGCGCGGTCGACCCGTCGCTGCCGAACCCGCTCGTGGGCACCAAGTACTTCGTCGACCGCATGGAGCCGGCCTACATGTCCTGGCGCCAGTGGAAGCGCTCCGGGGAGACCGACAAGGCCGACACGATCTGGCGCCTGGCGCGCGAGCCGCGCTTTCGCTGGTTTGGCCGCTTCACCAGCCCGCGCATGCAGAAGAAGGTGCGCGGCTTCCTGGATCGCGTTCAGTGCGACCAGCCGGGCGCTGTGCCGCTGATGGTCGTCATGCGCCACCAGGGCCGCTCCTGCGGCGGCGACTACCTCGCCGGTGGGCTGGCGGAGGACCGCCGCACGATGAAATGGTACGACCAGTTCGCGGAGGCGGTCGGCGACGCACGCGTGGTGATCGCCTTCGAGCCCGACTCGCTCGGAACGCTCGACTGCCTCGCCGTGCGGCGCCGCGACGACCGCCTGCGCATGCTGCGCCACGGCGTCGAGGCGCTCGCCGCGCTGCCCAACGCCACGGTCTATCTCGAGGCCGGAGCGTCCGACTGGGAGTCGGCGGAGCGGACGGCCAAGCAGCTCAAGGCGATCGGGATCAACAAGGTGCGCGGCTTCATGCTGAACGTCACCCACCACGACTGGACGCGCTACAACATCCAGCACGGCCTCGACATCTCGCGCCGGGTCGGCGGCAAGCACTTCATCATCAACACGAGCTACAACGGCCGCGGCCCGCTCCACTTCAAGAGGTGGATCAACCGCTCCAAGCACATGTGGCGCCGGATCAACGTGTGGTGCCACCCGGGCCTGCGCGGCCTGGGCCCGGCGCCCACAACCGATACCTCTCACCCGCTCGTGGACGCGTACATGTACATCAACCGGCCGGGCTACTCGGCCGGCGCCTGCAACGGCGGCCCACTGCCGATCGGCAGTTGGTGGGCCGACCGTGGCCTCATGTACTCGAGCTACGCGACCGACTGGGAGGCGCCCCCGGCGGGGACCACCTACGGTCACTACAAGCGCTATTCGCTGCGCGCCCTCGGCGCCTTCGGGTAGCCGCCTTCCGCCGCCCGGCCAGACATCAGCGGGGGTCCGGGGGGCGCGAGCCCCCGGTTCTGGCATGAGAACGGCTCGGGCTCCACAGCCTGCGGGATCCGGATCAGCGGCGGCCCGTAGGCCTGCTCGCAGTCGTCCAGCCGGTAGATGCGCACGGTCGGGCCGGGGCGCTCGTACTGGGGCGGGTAGTAGTTGTAGGAGAGGTCGAAGTCGAACGGCACCGGCTCGGCCCCGTCGTCGTATGGGCTGAATTCGCGCACCAGCGTCGACTCGCGCTCGAGCCGGTCGTAGTAGGCGCGTGCCCGGGGGTCCCTCTCCGCGCGTTCGCGTACGACGTTCACGGTCATCACGTGGCAGTAGCCGTAGAGGCGGAGGTCGTCCACGACCTCCGGCCCGAGCACGGCCTGGTAGGCCGAGGCGCGCACGCCTCCGTCGGGCCGCACGAACAGGCCGGGCTTGTACTGCGCACACACACGCCGGCCGCCGGCGACCGCGTATGACCAGCCGGGCTCGGTCCAGCCGTCGCGCTCGGCGCAGCGGGTGAGCCACGGCGGTGGGCGACCCTCCGGGTTCGAGCGAAAGTAGCGCCCTGGCACGGCCGGCTCGATCGACACGCGCAGCTCGGGCGCGAAGCGGTCGTCGAGGAAGGTACGCGCCTGGCTGAGGGTGTCCTCGCGCCCGAGCACGACCGCGGTGCGGACGTCCGCGGCCAGCGGCTGCGCGATCACCACGCCGGTCAACACGGCGGCCAGAGCGCCGCCCGCCCACCCGCGGCTGCGAAGCCGCTCGGGCGCCAGATCGGCGAGGCCGGCCACCCCGGCCGCGGCGAGCAGCGCGAGCGCCGGGTACGCGGGCAGGAGCCAGCGCCCGAAGTAGCGCGACTGCAGCGCGAGGTAGGCAAACAGCGCGACCGGCAGGCACAGCAGCACCAGCGCGCGCACCGGGTCGCGGCGCAGCAGCAGCACGGCGCCGCCGAGCGCGGCGGCGATGCCGGCGAACCCGAGCCCCCAGGTCAGGCTGTCGAGGTAGTAGCGCCACGCCGCCGGATTCCTGCCCGGGCTTCGGGTCGTTCGCGGCGACGTCGGCCTGGTCGCGCAGGTCCGCCCACCAGTCGTCGAATGAGCCGAACAGGTATGGGTTGAGCAGCGCGAAGACCACGGCGGCCGCGAGCCCGCCCAGCGCCAGCGAGCCGAGCGCCCGCCAGCGATCTGCGCGCAGCCGCGCCAGTGCGGCGATACCGAGCGCCAGCAACACGAGCCCGGCCGTGTACTTGAAGCCGACGGCCAGGCCGGCCGCGGCGCCGGCGAGCACGTAGTCGCGCGTTCGTCCGTCCTGGGCGGCGCGGACCGACCACAGCAGCGCCAGCGCCACGCCGGCCAGCGAGCCGACGTCGGTGACGGCCACTCGCGAATACGCGACCGGCAGGAAGGCGAATGCCAGCACCGCCGCCGCGATCAGCCCCTCGCGGACCCCCCACAGGCGCCGCCCGGCCACATAGGTGGCGGCCACGCCGGCCATGCAGAGCACGGCGGCGAGCGTCCGGGCGGCGACCCAGATCTCGCCCGGGTCCTTGCTGAACTGCTCGGTGACGTTGCCGTAGGGCAGCCCGAAGGCAAATCCGAGCGGCCCATAGAGCGCACGCAGGAGCGCGTAGACCAGGTAGGTGAACCCGGAGGGGTTTTGGTAGTAGCCCGGGTCCAGGTCCTGCCAGAACATCTCGACGGCCCGGTTTGTGAAGTGCGACGCCTCGTCGATCGAGTAGACGAACGGCAGGCCGTAGTCGTTGTTCCAGACGCGCAGGGCGAGGCCGGCGAGCAGGATCAGCGCCAGGATCAGGCGGTGCACGCGGCGGAACGCTAGTGGGACCCGGGGAGCCGCTACCTTGGGCGAGCGTGAGGACCCTAACTGCGCTGCTCGCTCTCTGCCTGGCCCTGCTCGTCGCCGCCCCCGCCGCCTCGGCCCAGACCACCGACCGGCGCGGCGTCGATCCGGCCGCGCCAAATCCGCTCCTCGGCGAGAGCTGGTACGTCAACAAGGCGCCGCATCCGGCGTGGCTGCAGTACCAGCGCTACCGCCGCCAGGGGAGGCGCCACCGCGCGCAACTGATGTGGGAGGTGGCCGGGCGGCCCAAGTTCCAGTGGTTCGGCCGCTTCAGCCGCATGGAATGGGTGCGCGACCACATCGCGGACGCCGAGCGCGAGGGCGCGGTGCCCCTGGTCGCCGTCATGCGCCACCAGGGCAACGCGTGTGGCGGTGACTACGCGGGAGGCGGTCCAACCGAGGACGCAACGAACGCGCGAGTGGTATCGCGCGTTCGCTCAGATGGTCGGATCGCACCGCGTCGTGATCGCCTTCGAACCCGACTCGCTCGGGACGATCGACTGCCTCGGGCCACGCTGGCGCCGGAACCGCCTCGACCTGCTGCGCTACGGCGTCGACGTCCTCTCGACGCTTCCGAATGCAACGGTCTACCTCGAGGCGGGCGCCTCCGATTGGGAGCCGGCGCGCCGGACCGCCAAGCAGCTGCGCTACATCGGCATCCACAAGGTGCGCGGGTTCATGCTGAACGTCACCCATTACGACTGGACTAGGTCCAACGTCCGCCACGGCCTGAGGATCTCGCGGCGCGTCGGGGGCAAGCCGTTCATCGTCAACACGGCAGCCAACGGCCGCGGCCCGGTCCACTGGCGAAACGGGCGCGGGCGCCTGATGAACGTCTGGTGTCATCCGCTAAAGCGCGGCCTCGGCATCCCGCCGACCACGGCCACCGTTCATCCGCTTGTGGATGCCTACCTGTGGATCGGCCGGCCGGGGTACTCGGGCGGATCCTGCAACGGGGGCCCGCTGCCGGTGGGCGCCTGGTGGCCGGCGCGCGCGCTCATGCTCGCGAAGTACTCGACGACCTGGCTCAGCCCGCCGCGCGGCACGAGGTTCGGCCTGTTTCGGCGCAATTCGCTCCGGGAGGTGGCGGGGGACGGGTATCTTTGACTCGGGAGTCAACTTTGCCTGATCGAACCCGGCATCTGCTCAGAACAATCGAGCTCGCGGAGCAGGTTCGCGGGCAGACGAGCCCGAACCCGATGGTCGGTGCGGTGATCGTCAAGGGCGGCCGCGTGATCGGCGAGGGCGCCACCCAGCCGGCCGGGGAGGCGCACGCCGAGCGCATGGCGCTGCTCGCCTGCGCGGAGGATCCGGCCGGGGCCACGCTGTACGTGTCGCTCGAGCCCTGCTGCCACAACGGGCGCACGCCGCCCTGCACCGACGCGATCATCGAGGCCGGCATCGCGCGCGTCGTGATCGCATCCGAGGATCCGTCGAAGAAGGCGGCCGGGCGCGGGCCGGGGATCCTGCGTGACGAGGGCATCGGTGTCGAGTGGGTCAACGGCGAGCTGGCCGAGGCAGCGCGCATGCTCAACCAGCCGTTTCGAAAGCACGCCCGCACGGGGCGCCCGCTCGTGGTGTTCAAGTCGGCCATGACGCTCGACGGCAAGGTCGCTACCCGCACGGGCGACTCGCAGTGGATCTCCGGCGAGATGTCCCGGGCCCGCGCCCACCGCTGGCGCGCCGAGTCGGATGCCGTGGCCGTTGGGATCGGAACCGCTCTCGTCGACGATCCGCGGCTCACGTCGCGCATCGAAGGAGTCGCACGTCAGCCGCGCCGCGTGGTCTTCGACTCCGAGGCGCGGCTGCCGCTCGACTCTCAGCTCGTCCGCGGCGCGGGCGAGGTGCCGGTCACGGTGGTCTGCTCGCGCGCCGCGTCGCGCACCTCGGTGCAGAGCCTCGAGTCGGCGGGAGTGGACGTGATCGTCGCGACGGGGCAGAACGAGGGCGCCCGCGTGCAGTGCGCGCTCGACGAGCTCGGCGCGCTGGATGTGCAGTCGCTGCTGCTCGAAGGCGGGCCGCACCTTGCCGGCGCCTTCCTCGAGGCGGGCGAGATCGACGAGGCGCGCATGTTCGTCGCACCGATCATGAGCGGCGGACGCGACGCGCGCACCGCGATCGAGGGGATCGGCATCGAGAGCATGTCCGCCACGCCGCGCGCGCTTCACATCGAGCTCGAGCGGATCGATGACGATGTCCTGATCGTCGCGCGGCTCAAGGACTGGTGGGGTGTTCACCGGACTCGTCGCTGGCAAGGGCACCGTCCGTACGCTGCGCGACGGGCGCCTCGAGGTCGAGACGCCGCTCGCTGCCGAGCTCTCATCCGGCGACTCGGTCGCGGTCAACGGCGTCTGCCTGACCGCCGTGCAGCCGGACGGCGCATCTTTTCGAGCCGACGTGATGCCCGAGACGCTGCGCCGCAGCTCACTCGGCCCCGCTCGGTGAGGGCGACGAGGTCAATCTCGAGCTGCCGCTGCGGGCCGGCGACCGGCTGGGCGGGCACATGGTGCAGGGCCACGTCGACGCCACGGGGCGCGTGGAGGAGGTGCGCGAGGAGGGCTTCTCGCGCGTCGTGCGCGTGTCCGCGGCGTCCGATCTCGCTGCGCTACGTGGTCGAGAAGGGATCGATCGCGGTCGACGGCGTCTCGCTCACCGTGAGCGCCGTGGACGACCAGGCCTTCGAGGTCTCGCTGATCCCGGAGACGCTCGAGCGCACGACGCTCGGCGAGGCCGTGCCGGGCAAGACCGTGAACCTGGAGGTCGACGTGCTGGCCAAGTACGTGGAGAAGCTGAACAGATGAGCGGAGTGCCATTTAGCACCATCGAGGAGGCGCTCGAGGACGTCCGCGCCGGCCGGATGGTCGTCGTCTGCGACGCCGAGGACCGCGAGAACGAGGGCGACCTCACGCTGGCCGCCCAGTTCGCGACGCCGGAGGCCATGAACTTCATGGCCAAGCACGGACGCGGCCTGATCTGCCTGGCGCTCACGCCCGTCCGCTGCGACGAGCTCGGGCTCGACCTGATGGCGGCCAAGAACGAGTCGCCCTTCCAGACGGCCTTCACGGTCTCGGTGGAGGCCCGCGAGGGCATCACGACCGGCATCTCGGCGCACGACCGCGCGCACACGATCCAGGTGGCGATCGACCCCTCGAGCCGGCCCCGGGACCTGGTCCAGCCGGGCCACATCTTCCCGCTCAAGGCCAAGGTCGGCGGCGTGCTCGAGCGCACCGGCCAGACCGAGGCGGCGGTCGATCTCGCGCGGCTCGCGGGCCTCAACCCGAGCGGGGTGATCTGCGAGGTGATGAACGACGACGGCACGATGGCGCGCGTGCCGGACCTCGAGCGCTACTGCGCCAGGCACGGGCTGAAGATGATCACGGTCGCCGACCTGATCGCCTACCGGCGCCGCCACGACAAGCTGGTCGAGCGCGTGGTGGAGGCCGGGCTGCCGACCAAGTTCGGCGACTTCACGGTCTTCGGCTTCCGCTCGCTCGTCGACGACAAGCACCACGTGGCGATGGTCAAGGGAGAGGTGGACGGGGAGCAGGACGTGCTCGTTCGAGTCCACTCCGAGTGCCTCACCGGCGACGTGTTCCACTCGCTGCGCTGCGACTGCGGCCAGCAGCTCGAGGACGCCCTGGCGCGAATCGAGCGAGGAGGGGCGCGGCGTTCTGCTCTATCTCGCGCAGGAGGGCCGCGGCATCGGCCTGCTCAACAAGCTGCGCGCCTACAAGCTCCAGGAGGAGGGGCGCGACACGGTCGACGCCAACCTCGAGCTGGGCCTGCCGGCCGACCTGCGCGACTACGGCATCGGCGCGCAGATCCTGGTGGACCTCGGTCTCAGCTCGATCCGCCTGCTCACCAACAACCCGAAGAAGATCGTCGGCCTCGAGGGCTACGGTCTCTCGGTGACCGACCAGATCCCGATCGAGCACGCCCCGGGCGACCACAACCGCGACTACCTGCGGGCCAAGAAGGACCGGCTCGGGCACCTGCTCCACCACCAGGGCCTGGCGCTCGACGAGGAGATGATCCACGAGGAGCGCGTGCAGGATCGCGAGCGAGAGGCAGAGGCCGAGGCCGAGGCCCAGGCCGAGGCGGAGGCGGAGCGCGCCGGTGAGTGACGTCTATGCGGCCTGTGTGGGGCGCTTCTACGAGGAGCTCGCGCGCCGCCTGGTCGAGGGCGCCACGCGCGTCTTCGCGGAGGCGGGCGGCTCGGTCGACGTGCACGAGGTGCCCGGGGCGTTCGAGCTGCCGCTGGCGGCCAAGTACTGCGCCGAGTCGGGCCGCTACGCGGGCGTCGCCTGCCTGGGCGCCGTGATCCGCGGCGAGACCGACCACTACGAGTACGTCTGCGACGAGGCGGCGCGCGGGATCGCGCGCGTGCGGCCTGGAGACCGGGGTGCCGTGCGCCTTCGGCGTGCTGACCGTGGACACGATGGAGCAGGCGCTCGCCCGGGTGGGCGGGGCAAGCGCCATCAGGGCGAGGACGCCGCCCGGGCCGTGCTGCGCATGGTGGCGATGCGCCGCGAGCTGTCCGCGTAGGCTGGCGCCCGGCGTGGACCCGGTCAACCTCTACAGCGATACCCAGACGCGCCCGAGCGAGGGCATGCGCCAGGCGATCGCCACCGCCGAGGTGGGCGACGAGCAGCGCGGCGAGGACCGGACGACGCTCCGCCTCCAGGAGCGCGTGGCCGAGCTGCTCGGCCAGGAGGCCGGGCTGTTCCTGCCCAGCGGGACGATGTGCAACCAGATCGCCTTCCGGCTGCACGCGCGGCCCGGAGGCGACGAGCTGATCCTCGACCGAAGCGCGCATCCGATCATCGCCGAGGCCGGCGGCCCGGCGAGCAACGCGCAGCTGATGATCCACGCGCTCGAGGGCGAGAGCGGCATCTTCACGCGCCGAACAGGTGCGCGCCGCGATCCGCCCCGACTCGCGCTACATGCCGCGCTCGCGGGTCGTGTCGGTCGAGCAGACCACGAACATGGGCGGCGGGCGCGTGTGGCCGCTCGAGACCATCCGCTCGGTGCTGGAGGTGGCGCGCGAGCACGGGCTGCGCGCGCACATGGACGGCGCGCGGCTGATGAACGCCGTGGTGGCATCGGGCGCCCCCGCGACCGAGCACGCGGGCGGCTTCGACACCGCCTGGATCGACTTCACCAAGGGGCTCGGCGCCCCGGTGGGGGCCGTGCTGTGCGGCTCGCGCGAGCTGATCGAGGAGGCCTGGCGCTGGAAGCAGCAGATGGGCGGAGCGTTCCGCCAGTCGGGCATCGTCGCCGCGGGCTGCCTCTACGCGCTCGACCACAACGTCGAGCGGCTCGCCGAGGACCACGAGAACGCACGCGTCCTTGGCGACGGCCTGGCCGAGCTGGGCTGCGAGGTGGTCGCCCCGCAGACGAACATCGTGATCTTCTCGGCGCCGGACGGCTTCGTCGAGGCGATGGCCGAGCGCGGGGTCGAGCTGTCGGGCACGCCGGACGGCCGCGTCCGGGCCGTCACGCACCTCGACGTGGACCGCGCGCGGGAATCGAGGCCGCGCTTGGGCGCGGCACGGTCGCTGCTAGCCTGACTCGCCGTGCCAAAGGTCTGTTACGTGTGCAAGAAGGGCCCCGCGTTCGGGAACAGCCGCAGCCACTCGATGGTGGCCACCAAGCGGCGCTTCAACCCGAACCTGCAGAAGGTCCGCATCTCCGTTGGCGGCTCGCCCACGCGCGAGTACGTCTGCACGCGCTGCCTCAAGGCCGGCAAGGTCACCAAGCACGCGTGACGATCCCGCGGGCGGGTATCACCGCCGCATGACGGTGTACAACACACCCGTGCCCGATGAGAACCTGGTCCGCTTCCGCCGCGTGGTGGCCGCCGCGCTCGCGGAGCTCGAGAACCGCCGCCAGGAGGTCAACGACCTCAACGTCTTCCCGGTCGCCGACGGCGACACGGGAGACAACATGGCGCTCACGCTCAGAGCGGTGCTCGACGAGCTCAACCGCATGGACGACGAGTCGATCGACTCGTCGGGCGCGACGAGATCGTCAGCGCCGTCGCCCGCGCTGCGCTGCTCGGCGCGCGCGGCAACTCCGGCGTGATCCTGTCGCAGATCGTTCGCGGCGCGGCCGAGGAGCTGGCCTCGCGTCCCGGCGAGCTGGTCGATCCGATCCTCGTGTCCGCGGCATTCGCGCGCGCGGCCGACGCCGCCTACGCGTCGGTGCGCGACCCGGCGGAGGGCACGATGCTCACCGCGGTGCGGGCGATGGCAAGCCGAGTGGCCCACGACCTCGCTCACATGGACGTGCGCCGGCTCGGTCCCCGATGCCACTCCGACCGAGCAGGACGAGCTGCTCGCCGAGGTGCTCGAGAACGCGCTCGAGGCGGGCATGGAGGCGGTGGACCGCGGGCCCGAGCAGCTCGCCATCCTGCGCGAATCGGGCGTGGTCGACGCCGGCGCCTACGGGCTCACGGTGATCATCGCCGGGTGCCTCGCGGCGCTGCGGGCGACTCCGCGCCCGAGCTCGAGCACCAGTACGCCCCGGCCGCGCTCCACCGGCCCGAGCACGAGTCGTCGAGCTTTCGCTACTGCACGAACTTCGCGGTCACGGGCCAGAGCCTCGACGCCGGCCGGCTTCACGCCGCTGCTCGAGGACCTCGGCGACTCGGTGCTCGTGGTCGGCGACGACCGCACGCTGCGCGTGCACGTGCACACCGACGAGCCCGAGCGGCGGTCGCGCTCTTCGAGCCGGTCGGCGAGGTGTCTCGCTTCGACGTGGCCGACATGCACGAGCAGGTGGCCGAGCGCACGGCGCGCCTCGCTGGCGAGGCCGGCGGTGGAGGCCAGGTGCGCGGTCGTGGCCGTGGCGAGCGGCGCCGGGGTCAAGCGGCTCTACGAGGAGCTCGGAGTGCTGGTGGTGGACGGCGGAGCGACGATGAACCCCTCGACCTACGAGCTGCTCGCCGGCATCCACGCGTCGCCCGGAGCCGAGGTGGTGGTTCTGCCGAACAGCCCGAACGTGATCCTGGCCGCCGAGCGCGCGGCCGGGCTGTCGGACAAGCCGGCGCAGGTCGTGCCACACCACCGCGCCCCAGGAGGGCCTGGTCGCGCTGCTCGCCTTCGACCCGCGGCGGGCTGCGACGAGAACGCGCAAAGCGGTGCGCGAGAGCGGCGGGCTCGCTGCAGCATCGGCGGGGTCGCGCCCGCGGCGCGCGACGACGCCCAGGGCCGCTTCAGCCGCGGGCGACGCGGTCGGCTACGCGGGCGGCGAGCTCGTGGCCTGGGGCGACCCCGCGCACACGCTCGCGGCCACGCTCGCCAGGCTGGCCGACGGCGCCGAGCTCGTCACGTGCCTCGCCGGCGACCGCCCCCCGCTCGATCGCGCCGACGTCGAGTCGCACGTCCCGGACGGGGTCGAGGTCGAGTTTCACGAGGGCGGCCAGCCCGCCTGGTGGTGGCTGCTCTGCGCGGAGTGAGGCGCTTCGCCTCGAAGGACCCGCTGCCGCCAGACGCGCCCAGTCCGCTCCTATCCGAAGCCGAGCCTGCTCGCGGAGCGCGATCGACGGGCCCAAGGCGCTCGAAAAGCTCGACATCGATACCTGGGGCGACCTCATCGAGCACCTGCCGCACGCCCACCGCGACCGGCGCGACGTGCGGCTGATCGGCGACCTCGCGCTCGGCGAGGACTCCACGGTGGCGGTGGCGGTGCGCTCGGTGAGCGTCAAGCCGATGCGCGACCGCCGGCGCAAGCGCGTCGAGGCGCGCGTGTTCGACGAGAGCGGCCCGCGGTGGCGGTCTGGTTCAACCAGCCCTGGATCGCACGCCAGCTCGGAGACGGCGCGACGGTGCTGCTTCACGGCAAGCTGCGCCGCCGCGGCGAGTTCTGGGTGACGGAGTTCGAGCCATTCGGGGACGTCGCGCCGATGCACACGGTGGGGCTGGTGCCGGTCCACCCGGCCACCGAGGGGATCAGCGGCGTCGAAGCTGCGCGAGCTGATGTGGGAGGCCTATCCGCGGATGCTCGCCTCGGTCGAGCCGCTGCCCGCGCGCCTGCGGACCGAGGAGCGCCTGCCCGACCGGCCGGCCGCGCTGGCGGCGGCGCACTTCCCGGACCGCGAGGAGGACGAGCTCGGCGCGCGTCGCCGGCTCGCGTTCGAGGAGCTCTTCCTGCTCCAGCTCGCGGTGGCCGGCCGGCGCCGCGCTCGGCGCGAGGGCCGCCGCGCGCGGCCGCTCGACGCGCGCGGCGTCGTGGTGGACCGCTGGCGCTGGTCGCTCCCGTTCGAGCTCACCGATGACCAGGTCCGGGCGATGGGCGAGATCGACGAGGACCTCGCCAAGGACCGCCCGATGCAGCGGCTGCTGATGGGCGAGGTCGGAACGGGCAAGACGGTCGTCGCCCTCCAGGCCATGCTGCGGGCGGTCGAGAACGGCGCCCAGGCCGCGCTCATGGCGCCGACCGAGACGCTCGCCGAGCAGCACCACCGCACGCTCGATTCGCTGCTGGGGGGCGCTCTGGCGCTCGAGCTGCTGACCGGCTCCACGGGCGCGCCACGGCGGCGCGAGCTGCTCGTCGCGCCTGGCCACGGGCCAGCTGCAGCTCGTGGTGGGCACGCACGCGCTGATCGAGGCGCCGGTCGAGTTCCGCGACCTGGCCGTGGTCGTGGTGGACGAGCAGCACCGCTTCGGGGTGCGCCAGCGCGCCGCGCTCGACGCCAAGGCGCCCGAGGGGCTCACCCCGCACGCGCTGCACATGACCGCCACGCCGATCCCGCGCACGCTGTCGCTCACCGCCTACGGCGACCTCGACGCCAGCGTCCTGCGCACCCTGCCGAAGGGCCGGCGCCCGGTGGAGACCTTCGTGGTGGACGGCGCGCGGGCGCGGGCACGCGGCATACGAGCGCATCCGCGAGGAGATCGCCGCCGGGCGCCAGTGCTTCGTCGTCTGCCCGCTCGTCGAGGAGTCGGAGGCGCTCCAGGCCAAGGCGGCCACCGCGGAGTTCGAGCGCCTGCGCACGAGCGAGTTCCGCGACCAGCGCGTGGAGCTGATCCACGGCCAGATGCCGTCCAAGCAGAAGACCGCCGCGATGGAGGCGTTCGCCGGGGGCGAGGCCGACGTGCTCGTCGCCACGAGCGTGATCGAGGTGGGCATCGACGTCCCCAACGCGACGGTGATGCTGATCGAGGCGGCCGAGCGCTACGGGCTCTCGCAGCTCCACCAGCTGCGCGGCCGGGTGGGGCGCGGCGAGCACGCCTCGCTCTGCATCCTGTTCGGCGACCCGCGGCTGCCGCGCCTCGAGGCGATCGCAAACGAGCGCGACGGCTTCCGCCTGGCCGAGATCGATCTCGAGCTGCGCGGCGCCGGCGACGTGCTCGGCACGCGCCAGCACGGCCTGCCCGACTTCAAGGTGGCGCGGCTCCCCGAGGACACCGAGCTGCTCGTCCGCGCGCGCGACCGCGCCGACGTCCTGCTGCTCGACGATCCCCGGCTCGAGCGCCCCGAGCACGGCCTGCTGCGCGAGGCGGTGGTGGCGCGCTTCGGCTCAGAGCTCGACCCGATCCCCGCATGAGGGTCGTCGCCGGCGAGTTTGGCGGCCGCCGCCTGCGGGCGCCGCGCGGCGCCGGCACCCGGCCGACCGCCGACCGCGTGCGCGAGGCGCTCTTCTCGATGCTCGGCGACGTGTCCGGGGCGCGCGTGCTCGACCTCTATGCGGGCTCGGGTGCCCTCGGGATCGAGGCGCTGTCGCGCGGCGCGGCGTCCGCCGTGTTCGTGGAACGCGATGCCCAGGCGGCCGCCACGATCAGGCGCAACCTCGACGAGCTGGGGATCGAGGGGGATGTGCGCAGGCAGGACGCCATGGGGTTCCTGGCCGCGTGCCGGGCCACCTTCGACCTCGTCTTCTGCGACCCGCCATATGATTCGGCCCCCCGTCTGGCCGGGGCGCTCGCCGAGCGCCTGGCGGCGGTGACCTCCGACGACGCCCGAATCGTGACCGAATCAGACAAGCGCAGGCCGCTCGAGCTCTCGTTCCCGCTGTTGCGCGAGCGCAGCTACGGCGACACCCGGATCGCGATCCATGGCCGCTGAGCGAAACGGCGGCACGGCCGTCTGCCCGGGCTCCTATGACCCCATCACCTTCGGCCACCTCGACATCATCGGGCGGGCCGCGAACGTGTTCGACCGGCTCGTCGTGGGGGTGGTCGACCAGCCGGTGCGCAAGCAGAAGACCCTCTTCGGTGCGGAGGAACGAGTCGCGTTCATCGAGGAGCAGGTGGCGGAATACGGGAATGTGCAGGTAAAAACCTTTGATACCCTGCTCGTCGATTTCGCTCGGGAGCACGGCGCCAAATCGATAGTCAAGGGGCTGCGGGCGATCTCGGACTTCGAATACGAGTTCGAGATGAACCAGCTCAACCGAAAGCTGGCGCCGGACATCGAGAGCATCTATCTGATGGCAGCGCCACAGTTCAGCTTCCTTTCCTCGAGTGGAGTGAAGGAACTGGCAATGTTTGGCGGTGACGTGAACGGCCTCGTGCCCGACCGTGTCGCCGCTCGCTTGCAGGAAGAACTCAAGCGGTGAAGAACTGAGGAACCGCCCATGGACGTACTCGTCCTAATCGACAAGCTCGACGACACGATTCACAACGCCAAGCCCGTCCCGCTGACGGATCAGGTGCGCGTGGACAAGGAAGAGGTCTACGACATCCTCGACCAGATGCGCGCGACGATCCCGGAGGAGATCAAGCAGGCGCGCTGGATCGTGAAGGAGCGCCAGGAGATGCTCGCCGAAGCCAAGCGGGAGGCCGAGCGCATCGTCAAGGAGTCGCGCGACGAGCAGACCCGACTGATCTCCGAGGAGGAGGTCGTCAAGCAGGCAGAGCGCCAGGCCGAGGAGATCATCGAGGACGCTCGCGCCCGCGAGCGCGAGATCCGCCTGGGCGCGGAGGACTACGCCGACGACATCCTGAACACGCTCGAGGTCAACCTGACCAAGTTCATCGCGGCGGTGCAGCGCGGCCGCGATCGGCTGCAGGGCCGCGAGCACGAAGAGGCCGAGGTCGGCAGCGGGTCTTAGCTGGAGGGGCGAGAGGCCCTGCGATGCTCCGCGAACAGGGTGAGCGCGAAGCGTCCCGCGGGGTGGTCTCGGACGCGCCGGACAAGCTCCGCGGTCGGTGGCGGCAGGATCTCCGGCTGCGGGAGAGGAACGCCGTACTCGGGTGGCATGACGAGCGCGGCGGACAGCGCCGCGAAGGTCAGGTCGGCCGCGCCGAAGCGCTCGCCGCAGAGGTAGGGACGGTCATCGGCGAGCCTGTCCGCGACGAAGTCGAACTCGCGCCACACCGCCTGCTCGTCCTCGGCCTCGACCCCCGGGCGAATGCCAAGCTCGCGCGTCAGGAAGCGGGTCGCGAAGGGCCAGCCGTAGCGCATCGCCAGGGCCTCCCAGGCCGGGACACCGGCGTTGTTGAAGCGCAGCGCCAGCCGGCGCTCAGCCAGCATGTGGACGTACATCAGCCTCCGCCCACGCGGGCCGAGGCCCTCGTCGAGGCGCCGGCAGAGGCCCTCGACCTCGCGGCGCGCGCCCGGCTCCTCGGGGAACAGCCGCTGCTCCGCGGAGGCGCGCCCGTCGACCCAGTCGAGGATCTGAGCCGACTCTCCGAGCGCGCCGTCCGGCGTGACCAGCACGGGCACCGTGCCCGAGCCGCCCGCGCGCCGCGACACGAGCCGGTGGACGCCCTGGACGTGGCGTTCCTCGCGGTAGGCGATCGCGGCGCGGTCGAGCGCCCAGCGCGCCTTCTCGCAGTAGTGGCTGATCGGGATGGTTATGAGCCTCAGCACGGGCGCCAGTATGCCGCGCTGCGAGGATCTGATGCATGGCCTTCGAAGCGGCGACACCACCCACCGGGCGCTGCCTGTGCGGCGCGGTCAGCTACGAGGTCCACGGGCCGCTGCGCGACGTGTGGCTGTGCCACTGCCGCGAATGCCGGCGCTGGCACGGGCACGTGTGCGCGATGACCGCCGCACGCAGCGAGCACCTGCGCCTGATCGCCGACCGCGGCCTGCGCTGGATTGACAGCCCGCGGAGCGCCGCCAACGCCCGGCGCGGCTTCTGCTCGGAGTGCGGCTCGAGCCTCTTCTGGGACGCGCCCGGGCGGGACACGATCAGCATCGCGGCGGGGACGCTCGACGCCCCCACCGGGCTCTCGACGACCGGCCAGATCTACGTCGAGGACGCCGGCGACTACTACGAGCTCGATCCGTAGGATCTGGTCATGGCCTCTTACCTGCACACGTGCTATCGCATCGGCGACATCGACCGCTCGATCTCCTTCTACGAGAAGCTCGGCTTCGAGGAGCGCTGGCGGATGCCGATCGGCGACGAGGCGATCAACGTCTTCATGGGCCTGCCCGGCGCAGACCCGGTCCTCGAGCTGACCTACAACCACGGCGTGGACTCCTACGATCTGGGCACGGGCTACAACCACATTGCGCTTGCGGTCGAGGACCTCGATGGCACGCTGGAGAAGCTCGCGGGTGACGGCATCGAGCCCGAGAAGCCGCCCTACCGGCCGGGCGGGCGCACCGAGGGCTCCTTCATCTGCTTCGTGCGCGACCCGGACGGATACCGGGTCGAGTTGATCGGCCAGAGCTGAGCCCGGCGGCATGAGTCAGCGCACTGAGGTCTTCAACCTCGGGCGGCTGCGGCTCACCTCCGGGGAGGGCAAGCGGCTGGACCTCGAGGTCCCCGTCGACGGCTTTGACTTCGGCGGCCAGAGCTACTCCGTCCCGGGTGGCACGGTGAGCGCGCGGATCGACGTCTCGCGCACGACCTCGGGCTACTCGCTGCGGCTGCGCTTCGAGGCCGCGCTGATCGGGCCGTGCATGCGCTGCCTCGACGAGGCCGGCCATGCGATCGAGGTCGACGCGCGCGAGGTCGACCAGCCCGGCGGCGGCGAGGAGCTGAGCTCCCCCTACCTGGAAGAGGGCGAGCTCGACGTGCGTGCCTGGGCGCGCGACGCCCTCGCCCTTGCGCTGCCCACGCAGATCGTCTGTCGCGAGGAGTGCCTCGGGCTCTGTGCCGTGTGCGGCGAGAACCTCAACGAGGCCGGACCCGGACACGTGCACGAAAAGGAGCCCGACCCGCGCTGGGCCGCGCTGCGCGAGCTGAAGCTCGAGTAGGGGGTGGGGCCGGATGGCCGGATAGTGCCCACCGCATAGATGCCGCGATCCGGGCGTCAGCACTCGCACTCCCATGGGCACTCGCGCTCGCGGGTGCCTTAGTTTCTTGTTGCATAGCCCCCACAACCTCAGGCACCCCTCGAGCCTGACCGCCCACGCCGCACCGGCGGGTTACGGGTGTTACTTCATTGCCGGCCGTTAGCCCGACGCCGAGAGCCCCGAGCCTCTCGGGTACCGGCCGCAAGCGCTCGGCCCGGCCGAGTGCACGCGGATCACTATCCTCTCCGCCCGATGGCCGTCCCCAAGCAAAGACAGTCCCACTCGCGCACCAACAAGCGCCGCTCCCAGCACAAGATCACGGCTCCGGCGCTGAGCCGGTGCCCGCGCTGCCACGAGCCGCGCCGGCCTCATCGCGTCTGCCCGAACTGCGGCACGTACGCCGGGCGCGAGGTGGTCGTGCAAAGGCCGGATACCGACATCGACGAGTAGTCGGTGGTCGCGGTCGACGCCAACGGCGCCGACCAGGGCCCGGGCGCCGTCGCCGAGGGCGTCCGCCGCTGCGGGCTGCCCGTGCTGCTGTTCGGGCCTGCTTCGCAGCTCTCGGGCGCCGGAGCGCTGGCGGAGGTCGTCGACGCCCCCGAGGCGATCGAGTCGGGCGCCGAGTCGGCGGCGGCCGCCGTGCGCGCGCGCCGCGACGCGTCGATCGTGCAGGCCGCCCGCGCCGTCGGCGACGGCCGCGCCGACGCCCTGGTGA
The DNA here is from genome assembly GCA_963762265.1 of uncultured Thermoleophilaceae bacterium. Taxonomy (GTDB): domain Bacteria; phylum Actinomycetota; class Thermoleophilia; order Solirubrobacterales; family Thermoleophilaceae; genus JACVRW01. The sequence continues at coordinate 364,183 of CAVXKC010000009.1, forward strand.
GCGCCGGCTCGACCGGTCCCACGCTGGCGGCGGGAACGCTCGCTATCAAGCGAATCCGCGGCGTGTTCCGGCCGGCGCTCGCGGTGCTGCTGCCGCTGCCCCACGGGGACGTGTTGCTCCTCGACGCCGGCGCGAGCGTCGAGGTGCGCCCCGAGCACCTCGTCCAGTTCGCCTACATGGGCGCCGGCTTCATGGACGGCGGTGCAGGGGCTGGAGCGCCCGCGCGTGGGTCTGCTCAGCGTGGGCGAGGAGTCCGGCAAGGGCACGCCCGGACGTGCTCGTCGCTCACGAGCGCCTCGCCGAAGGCAGCCTGAACTTCGTGGGCAACGTCGAGGGCTTCGACCTGCCCACCTCGGGGGCGGATGTGATCGTGACCGACGGCTTCACCGGCAACGTCGCGCTGAAGGTGCTCGAGGCCACGGCCAAGGCGATGGGCGCGGCGGTGCGCGACGCGATCCGCTCGGGTGCGGTCTCCTCGCTCGGCGGGTTGCTTGTCAAGGGCAAGCTGGCCGGCCTGCGCGACCAGCTCGATCCCGAGCGTGCCGGCGGCGCGATCCTGCTCGGCCTGCGCAAGCCCGTGGTGGTGGCGCACGGCTCCTTTGGGCCGCTCGGGATCGAGAGCGCGGTCCGGCTCGCCCACCGCGCGGTCGAGGAGGACATGGTCGGACGCACGACGGCCGCCCTCGAGGCAGCCGGGGCCTTGAGGTCCGCGCCCGCTGCTACGGTCGCCGGGCCGTGACCAGAGCGGAGGTCCTTCAGCGCATCCGGGAGCACCTGGCCACCGAGTTGGAGGTGGATGCGGGGCGTATCGGCGAGGACACGCGTTTCCGAGAGGACCTCGAGGCGGACTCGCTCGACCTGGTCGAGCTGGTGGTCGAGCTCGAGGACAGCTACGGGGTTCGTATTCCCGACGAGGAGGCGACCAGGATCCAGACGGTCGGACAGGCCGCGGACTTCGTCGCCGCCCATGCCGCGGAGCTCGAGCACTGAGAGCCTCGCAGCGCTGCTCGGCGAGCTGCCGGAGGACCTGCGCCGGCAGGCCTTCACCCATGCGTCGTGGGTGGAGCACCGCTCGCAGTCCTACGAGCGGCTCGCGTTCCTGGGGGACGTGGTCCTGAGCCTGGCCGTCTCCACCCACCTCTATCCCGCGCTTCGAGCGCTACGGGGCCGGACGCCTGACGAAAGTGCGCGCCCAGGCGGTCAGCGGCGCCTCGTGCGCACGGGTGGCGCGCGGGCTGGGCGTGGCGGAGGAGCTGCTCAGCGCCGCCCCCGCGGGCACCACCGGGCGCAGCGCGGAGATGCTCTTGGAGTCCGAGCGCGTGCTCGCCTCGATCTGCGAGGCGATCATCGGGGCGGCTTACCTGGCATTCGGCTTCGAGCGCACCTCACTGGCGGTGGTCGAGTCGTTCGCCGCCGAGATCGACGAGTCGCTCGAGCACCCGGTGGACTACAAGTCGGTGTTCCAGGAGCGCCTGGCGCGGCGGGCCGAGGTCGTGGTGTACCGAACGGTCTCCGAGGAGGGGCCGGCTCACGATCGCTCGTTCGTCGTATGTGGCCGAGGTGGCGGGGGAGGAGCTCGGGCGCGGGGAGGGAAAGACGAAGAAGGGCGCGGAGCAGGAAGCCGCGCTGCAGGCGCTCGACGTGCTTGGACGAGGCGGTGGCCGGCTGATGCACCTACGTTCGATCTCCATGAAGGGCTTCAAGTCCTTCCCGCACCGGACCAAGCTCGAGTTCGGCACGGGCGTGTCGGTGGTCGTGGGGCCGAACGGCTCAGGCAAGTCGAACATCACCGACGCCGTGCTGTGGGCGCTCGGCGAGCAGTCGCCGCTGGCGGTGCGCGGCCAGGTGATGAAGGACGTGATCTTCGCCGGCGGCCACGGCGTGCAGGGCTCGGCCGCGGCCGAGGTGGAGGTCGTGATCGACAACTCCGACGGCCGCCTGGCCACCGAGTTCTCCGAGATCTCGATCGTGCGCCGGCTGGGCCGCGACGGCGAGGGCGAGTACCGGCTGAACGGCGCGCGCTGCCGCCTGGTGGACGTGATCGAGGTGCTGTCCGACTCCGGGCTCGGCAAGGAGATGCACTCGGTCGTCTCGCAGGGCAAGGTCGAGCAGATCGTGCTCTCGCGCCCGCGCGAGCGCCGGCTGCTGATCGAGGAGGCCGCCGGGCTCGGCAAGCACCGCAAGCGCCGCCGCCGTGCCCAGCTCAAGCTCGAGCGCACCGAGGAGAACCTCGGCCGCGCGCTCGACGTGGAGCGCGAGGCTCGCTCGCGGCTGCGGCCGCTCAAGCGCCAGGCCGAGGCCGCCGAGCTCCACGAGCGCCTCGAGCGCCAGACGCTCGAGGCGCGCTACGCGCTGGCGCGAGACTCCGCACGCGCGGCCCGCGAGGCGCTGGCCGCCGCCGAGGAGCGAGCCCGTCGGCGCGCGCGGCGAGCGCGACGAGGCCGAGCGAAGCTGGCCGAGGTGGCGCGCGCGCCGCGAGCAGGCCGAGCAGGCCTTCGCCGCACAGAGCCGTGATCGCGAGCGACTCCAGGCGCGCGCCTACGCCGCCCGGTCGGCCGCCGAGCGGATCTCGATGCGCCTCGAGCGCGTGCGCGAGCAGACCCACGCGGCCGCCGAGCGACGCGAGCGCCGCGTGCGCCAGCTCGAGCTGCTCGAGGCCGAGGCTCGAGCGCGAGGCCGCCGCGGCGGCCGACCCGCTACCCGACGAGCGGCTGCCGCGCCCGCCGGAGGACGCGCACGAGGACGCGGACCGCGCCGGCCACTTGGGACGCGCTCCACGCCGGCCGACCGGATCCGCTCGCTCGAGCGCGAGATCCGGCGCCTCGAGACCGACCGCGAGGCGCGTCTGCGCGGACGAGATCGACGCGCTCGAGGCCGAGCGCGCGCAGGCGGAGGCCGAGCGAGAGCGCCTCGAGGCAATCGCGGCCGGGGCGCGCGCCGCTGCTCGACACCGCCGAGCACGGAGGTCGAGCGCACGCGGGCCGAGCGCCGCGCGCGCGGAGCTGGCGGTCGAGGCCGGCCGGGCGCGCGCCGCGCAGGCCGGTGCCGAGCTCGCTGCGGTCAACCAGTTCCTGCGGACGGCCGCCTCGGCGGCGGACGGCTCGGCGACGCTCGCCCAGTCGCTCGACGTCGAGCCCGGCTACGAGCTGGCGCTCTCGGCCGCGCTCGGCCCGCGCCTGGCCGCCGCGCTCGTCGACGACCTGCCGGCCGGGGAGCGGCTGCTCGACGGCGCCGGCGACAAGGGCGGGACCGCGCTCGTCGCGAGTCTGGCCGCGGCCGTCGAGCGCGACGCCCGGGCGGACGGCGAGGCCGCTCCCGGCCGCCGGCGCGCAGCGGCTGCTCGCCCAGGTGCGGCCCGACGCCGAGGTGGCGGCGGCCTGCCGAGCGGCTGCTGGCGCGGCGTCTGGGTCGTGGACTCGCTGGCGGCGCTGCCGGACTCCTTCACCGGCGTCGCGGTCACCCGCTCGGGGCGTTCGCTCGACGGCGCGACCGGCGAGCTCTCGCAGGCCCCGGTGGGCGGCGCCGAGCGCGTGCTCGAGGAGCGCCGGCGGCGCGACGGGCTGATCGCCGCCTCCGAGGCGGCGGTCGCCGACGAGGCCGAGGCCCGGGCGGGCGCGGGCCGAGCCGTCCGAGGCCGCTGCCGAGGCCGACGTCGCGCGCGAGGAGGCCGACGTGGCGCTGCGGCGCGCCACCCGCGAGGTCGCGGAGGCCGCCGAGCTGCGTCAGCCGCGCCGAGTGGGTCATGGCGCGCCGGCGCGAGGCGCCCGACGAGGGCCCGGGGGCCGTGCGGCGCGCCGAGCTGCTCGCCGACCTTCGGGCCGAGCGGCGGCTGGCCGAGCGGTCGAGGGCGAGCGCAGCCGGAGCGCGAGCGGGCCCTCGAGCGGCTTGCGCACGGGCATCGATCGCGACGCCGGCATCGCCCGGGACGGCGAGCGCGCCGCGCGGCGCTGGCGGCCGCGAGCGAGGCGGTCGAGCGCTCGGCGCGACGCGCCTCGCGGCGGAGCTCGAGCTGCATGCGGCGAGCGGCGAGGAGGCGGCGGCCGCGCTGCGCGCGTGCGCCCACGAGGAGGCCGAGCTCCAGCGCGCGGCTGAGGGAGGCCAGCGAGGCCGTGACGGGCGCCGAGGTCGCGGCCCAGCAGGTGCGCGACACGGCCGCGGAGGTCGAGCGCGACCTGTCCGAGATCGCCGGAGGGCCTTGGACTGGCGCCCGAGCCGGCGACCGAGGCGCTGCCCGACGACGAGCGCGAGGCGCTCGGGCATGCGCGTCGAGCGCCTGGCACGGCGCCGCGAGCAGCTCGGCCCGGTCAACCCGCTCGCCAAGCAGGAGTACGACGAGGCGGTGGAGCACGTCGAGGAGCTCGAGGCCCAGCGCAGCGACCTCGAGTCCGCCCTCGCCGAGCTCGAGGGCCTCATCAAGGAGACCGACCGCCGCATCCGCGAGAGCTTCGAGCAGACCTTCGAGGCCGCGGCCAAGAACTTCGAGGACGTGGTCCAGCACCTGTTCCCGGGCGGCCGCGGCCGGCTGCGGCTCGTGCAGGCCGAGCAGGCCCCGCGCCCCGTGATCGCCGGCGAGGACGCGCCGAACGCCCCCGAGCCCGACCCGAGACGAGGAAAGCGAGCAGCCCGAGGCCGGGCGTGGAGATCGAGGTCACGCCGCCCGGCAAGTCGACCAAGCGCCTGTCGCTGCTGTCCGGCGGCGAGAAGTCGCTGGTGGCGCTCGCCTTCATGTTCGCCGTGTTCCTCGCCCGGCCGTGCCCGTTCTACATCCTCGACGAGGTCGAGGCGGCGCTCGACGACATCAACATCGACCGCTTCCTCGAGCTCGTCAAGCGCTACTCGGACCGCGCCCAGTTCATCGTCGTGACCCACCAGAAGCGCACGATGGACGCCGCCGACACGCTCTACGGCGTGAGCATGGGCGGCGACGGCATCTCGCGGGTGATCTCGCGCAGGCTCGGCGGCGCCGACGTGGACGAAGTGCGCAGCCTAGGCTCGCCCGTGGCACGCACCTGGCAGGAGCTCTTCGTCACCGGCGAGGACGCCCCGCCCCCGCCGGAGGCCGAGGCCGAGCCCGAGCGCCGCGGCTTCTTTCGGCGCCTGCGCGAGAACATGTCGAAGACGCGCGAGGCGCTCGGCGCCGAGCTCCAGGCGACGGTGTTCCAGTCGCTCGACGACGAGGCCTTCGAGCACCTCGAGGAGACGCTCATCTACGCCGACGTCGGCGCTCCGACCACCGCGGTGATCGTCGAGCGGCTCGAGCGCGAGGCCGAGTCCGGCGAGCTGACCGGCGGCGAGGACCTCTCGCGCCGGCTGCGCGAGCTGCTCGCCGAGACCGCGCGCCTCGACGGCGACACGATCGAGCTGACCGAGCACCCGACGGTGATCCTGGTGGTCGGGGTGAACGGCAGCGGCAAGACCACGACGATCGGCAAGATCGCCTGGCACCTGCAGAAGGAGCTCGGCCGGTCGGTGCTGCTGGCCGCGGGCGACACCTTCCGCGCCGCGGCGGCCGAGCAGCTCACGCTGTGGGCCGAGCGGGCCGGCTGCGAGATCGTGCGCGGCGAGGCCGGCTCGGACCCGGGCGCCGTGATGTTCGACGCGATCGAGGCGGCCAAGGCGCGCGGGCACGACGTGGTGATCTGCGACACGGCCGGCCGCCTGCACACCCAGCAGCACCTGATGGACGAGCTGCGCAAGGTGCGCAAGGTGATCGCCGCGCCAGGCGCCCGGCGCTCCGCACGAGACGCTGCTGACGATCGACGCCACCACCGGCCAGAACGGCCTGCGCCAGGCGCTGCTGTTCCGCGAGGCCGTGGACGTGACCGGCATCGCGCTCACCAAGCTCGACGGCACGGCCAAGGGCGGCATCGCGCTCGCGATCGCCCAGGAGCTGGGGGTGCCGGTCAAGCTGATCGGGATCGGGGAGGCGCTCGAGGACCTGCGCCCGTTCGACGCCGACGACTTCGCGCGCGCGATCCTCGAGCCATGAGCGAGCACGGCGACGGCACGCGGGTGGTCCGGGCCGGGCTGCCGAAGGTCCGCGCAGGGCGAGCCGTTCCTGCCCGGGCCGGTGTTCGCGGCGCCGTTTCACTTCAGCGGCGAGCCCGAGGACTCGGCCTTCGTCTACGGGCGCTACGGCAATCCCGACCTGGGAGCGCTACGAGCACGCGCTCGGCGAGCTCGAGCGCGCCGAGGCGGTGCTGTTTCCGTCGGGCATGGCCGCGGTCGCGGCGCTGCTGCTGACCGAGCTTCGGCCCGGCTCGGTGCTCGCGGTGGACTCCTCGTGCTACCTCAACGTCCGGCGCTTCGCGGCGGCCCACCTGGAGCGACAACGAGGTGGAGGTGCGGCTGGCCCCGGCGTCCGAGCTCGGCCGGCGCGCTCGAGGGCGCAACGATGCTCTGGCTCGAGTCGCCCGTCGAACCCCAAGCTCGAGGTCTACGACATCGCGGCGCTGGCGGAGGCGGCGCAGGCGGCGGGCGCGCTGACGCGTGGTCGACAACACCACGGCCGGCCCGCTGCTGCAGCGCCCGCTCGATCTCGGTGCCGGCGCGGTCATGACGAGCGCCACCAAGCAGATCACGGGCCACGCGGACCTCGTGCTCGGCTACGTGACGACGCGCGACCCCGAGCGCGCGCAGCGGCTGCGCGACTGGCGGCGCAACGTCGGGCGCGATTCCCGGACCGTTCGAGGCCTGGCTCGCCCACCGCTCGCTGCCGACGCTCGCGCTGCGGGTCGAGCGCGGCTGCGCCAACGCCCAGGCGCTTGCCGCGCTGATCGCCGGGCGCGACGACGTGGCGGGCGTGCACTACCCCGGCCTCGCGGCGATCCCGGGCACGAGGTGGCGCGCCGGCAGATGCACGGCTACGGGATGGTCGTCTCCTTCGACCTCGGCACGCGCGAGCGCGCCGAGCGCTTCCTCGCGGCGGCCGAGCTGGTCACCGACGCGACCAGCTTCGGCGGCGTGCACTCCACCGCCGAGCGCCGCGCGCGCTGGCGCGGCGACGACGTGTCCGAGGGCTTCGTGCGCCTGTCGGCCGGGATCGAGGACACGGCCGACCTGGTGGCGGACGTCGCGCGCGCGCTCGACGCGTGCTCCTCGTAACCGGGGGCAGCGGCTACCTCGGCGCCGAGCTGCTGCGCCGGCGCCCCGACGCCGTCGGCACCTACTTCTCGGGCAGGGTCACGCGGCGTTGCGCTCGACGTCCGCGACGCCGCAGCGGTTCGCGCGGCCTTCGAGCGCTTGCGCCCGGCGGCGGTCATCCACACCGCCTACCGCCAGGACGACCGCGCGACCACCTTCGACGGCGCCGTCGCGGTGGCCGCGGCGGCCGCGCACGGCTGTGGCGCGCGGCTGCGTCCACCTCTCGACCGACGTGGTCTTCGACGGCGAGAGCGAGCGCCCCTACGACGAGGACGACGAGCCGCGGCCGATCAACGACTACGGGCGGGCGAAGGCCGACGCCGAGCAGGCGGTGCGGGCCGCGCACCCCGAGGCCCTGGTGCGTGCGCACCTCGCTGCTCTACGGCGGCGCCGAACCCGGTCCGCAGGAGCGCCTGGCCGCCGACCCCGGCGCTGTCTTCTTCTCGCGACGAGGTGCGCTGCCCGACCCATGTCGGCGATCTCGCCGGCGCCCTGCTCGAGCTGGCCGAGCTCGACCGGCGGGCGTGCTCCACGTCGCCGGCGCCGACGCGCTCGACCGCTACGAGTTCGCCTGCCTGCTCGCGCCGCCGCAGGGTCACGACCCCTCGGCGGTCAGGAGCCGCGCGACCGGCCGAGTCCGGCGAGCTCTCGCGCCCGCGCAACTGCGCGCTCGACAGCGGCCGGGCACGCTCGCTGCTCGCCACGCGGCTGCGCGGGGCGCGCGGGCGGTTGCTGGCAGCCGCTCCGGGGCCCACCCCTAAGGATCGGGCGCGAATGGACGACTGGGTCTGGTGGATGATCGCGGCGGGGGTGCTGGCCGTCGGCGAGATCTTCACGCTGAGCTTCTTCCTCGGCCCGATCGCCGTCGCCGCCGGTCGCGGCCTCGGTCATCGGCGCTCGCCGGCGGCGGGACCGGCATCCAGTGGATCGTGTTCATCGCGGTGTCGCTGGCGTCGCTGCTCGTCCTGCGCCCGATCGCCCGCCGCCACCTGCCGCACGCCGGCGCGGCTACGGACCGGCACGGCCGCGCTCGTCGGCGCCCGCGCGGAGGTGATCGAGCGCGTCGACGGCCGCGGCGGCCAGGTGAAGATCGGCGGAGAGATCTGGAGTGCCCGCACCTACGACGAGGACGAGGTCATCGAGACGGGCACGCGCGTGGAAGTCATGAAGATCGACGGCGCCACGGCGCTCGTGTCGGAATAAGAAGAAAGGCTCCCTGAATTGGCCACCCTGATCGTGCTCATCGTCGTTGCCGCCGTCGTGCTCATCACGCTGGCGCGGAGCATCCGGATCGTGCCGCAGGCGCGCGCCGGGATCGTCGAGCGGCTCGGCCGCTACCACCGCACGCTCGACGCCGGGCTCGCGCTCGTCGTCCCCTACGTGGACCGCGTCAGGCCGCTGATCGACCTGCGCGAGCAGGTGGTCTCGTTCCCGCCGCAGCCGGTGATCACCGAGGACAACCTCGTGATCCAGATCGACACGGTCATCTACTTCCAGGTGACCGACCCGAAGGCGGCCACCTACGAGATCGCCGACTACATCTCGGCGATCGAGCAGCTGACCGTCACGACGCTGCGAAACGTGGTCGGCGGGATGACGCTCGAGGACACGCTCACCTCGCGCGACAAGGTCAGCACCGCGCTGCGCCACGTGCTCGACGAGGCGACGGGCAAGTGGGGCATCCGCGTGAACCGCGTCGAGCTGAAGGCGGTCGACCCGCCCGCCTCGATCCAGGAGGCGATGGAGAAGCAGATGCGCGCCGAGCGCGACCGGCGCGCGGCGATCCTCACCGCCGAGGGCGTCAAGCAGTCGCAGATCCTCACCGCCGAGGGCGAGAAGCAGAGCGCCATCCTGCGCGCCGAGGGCCAGCGCGAGGCCCAGATCCTCCAGGCCGAGGGCCAGTCGAAGGCGATCGAGACGGTGTTCGACGCGATCCACCGCGGCGACGCCGACCCCAAGCTGCTCGCCTACCAGTACCTGCAGGTGCTGCCGCAGATCGCCCAGGGCGAGTCGAACAAGGTCTGGATCATCCCGAGCGAGGTGACCCAGGCGCTGGGCAACCTCGGCGCGATGATCCCCGGGGAGAGCGCGCCGGCGACAAGCCGCTGCCCCCGCCGGCGCCGCCCGCACCGCCCGGCCCTAGTCGAGATCGACCCGCACCGTCACGGGCTCGGTCGCCCATCAGCCGCACGACCGCGGAGTTCATCCGGTTGGGCATCCGCCGCTGACGCGCACGCCAGTCGTCACCGGCCAGCACATGCGCGGTCCCGCTGCGCCAGCGCCGCCCGACGCGCACCCGCACCCGCGGATGCGGCCTCGATGTTGCGCACGTAGGAAGCGCCGAGGCCGTGCTCGGCCACGACCCAGAGCGTGTCGCCCTCCAGCGCCCGGCCGACCGGCGTGCGCCGGGGCTGGCCCGACCTGCGGCCCGTCGTTTCCAGGATCACGATCGCCGGGGAGCGGGAGCCCGGCGCGGGCGGCCGCCTTGACCAGAGGGTTGACGCAGGCGGGTCGAGAGCCACGTCGACAGCCGGCGCTTGTCCATCGCGACAAGCTACCGGAGGCGAGTGCGCGCTCTGCAGCGAGCCGCGCCCGCGGACCTATCGCGCTCTTGCACGCAGGCACTAGATGATTGATTTCGAATCCGTGTGCCTTCGGGGGCGCGCCAGACCAAGCTGGGCGGCGCACGCGGACGAAGCCGATAGTTGAAGAACTATCGGCGAGGACGCGGGTGGCGAACCAGCGCCGGTATGGCGCGTCATCCGAAGGTGCACGGGTTTGGAATCAGTCATCTAGCCTTCCCCGAGCATGTTCGACGCTCTCTCCGACCGCCTCCAGGCAGCCCTCGGCGACGTCCGCTCACGCGGCAAGCTGACCGAGGACGACGTCAACAAGGCGATGCGCCAGGTGCGCCTGGCGCTGCTCGAGGCAGACGTCAACTTCAAGGTCGTCAAGCAGTTCACCGCGGCGGTCAAGGAGCGCGCGCTCGGGCACGACGTGCTCGACTCGCTCAACCCCGGCCAGCAGGTGGTGAAGATCGTCTCCGACGAGCTGACGACGCTGATGGGCGGGGCGGGGCGCGACCTCGCACTCGCCAAGCCAGGGCCGACCGTGATCCTGATGGCCGGCCTGCAGGGCTCGGGCAAGACCACCGCCTGCGGCAAGCTCGCGCGCCACCTGCGCGAGGAGCACAAGATGGACGTGGCGGTGGCGGCCTGCGACGTCTACCGGCCCGCCGCGGTCGACCAGCTGGTCAAGGTCGGCGGCCAGGCCGGCGCCCACGTGTACGAGCAGGGCACGGGCCGCGACCCGGTCGACATCGCCGAGTGGGCGCTCGACCAGGCCAAGCGCGACCGCCGCGACGCCCTGATCGTCGACACGAGCGGCCGCCTGCACGTCGACGAGGAGCTCATGCAGGAGCTCGCCGAGATCAAGAAGCGCACCAAGCCGCACAACGTGCTGCTGGTGGTCGACGCGATGACCGGCCAGGACGCGGTCAACGTGGCTGAGCAGTTCGCGGAGGTCGCGAACTTCGACGGCGTCGTCCTGTCGAAGCTTGACGGCGACTCGCGCGGCGGCGCGGCGCTCTCGGTCAAGGCGGTCACCGGCAAGCCGATCCTGTACGCCTCCACCGGCGAGAAGCTCGGCGACTTCGAGCGCTTCCACCCCGATCGCATGGCCCAGCGCATCCTCGGCATGGGCGACGTGATGACGCTCGTGGAGAAGGCCGAGCGCCAGATGGACGAGCGCCAGGCGGTCGAGCTCGAGCGCAAGATCCGCAAGGAGCAGTTCACGCTCGACGACTTCCTCGAGCAGATGAAGCAGGTGCGCAACATGGGGCCGATCGGCAACCTGCTTGAAGATGATGCCCGGCGTCGGCGCTCAGCTCGGCAACCTCAACGTCGACGAGAAGGAGCTCGACCGCCTGGAGGCGATCATCCTGTCGATGACCCCCGAGGAGCGGGCAAACCCGAAGATCATCGACGGGTCGCGCCGGCGCCGGATCGCGCGAGGGTCGGGGACGAACGTGCAGGCGGTGTCGCAGCTCGTCAAGCAGTTCGCCCAGATGAAGAAGCTGATGAAGCAGGTGTCGGGCGGCAAGATGCCCAACCTGCAGCAGCTGGCCGGCGGCCGCGGCTGAACCTCTCACCGCTCTATGTCCGTACGAGTGCGACTCACCCGAGTGGGCAGCAAGAAGAATCCGATCTGGCGCGTGGTCGTGGCCGACCAGCGCTCGCCGCGCGACGGCCGCTTCATCGAGACGATCGGGCACTACAACCCGCAGACCGAGCCCTCGACGATCTCGATCGACGAGGAGCGGCTTCAGCACTGGATCGGCCTCGGCGCCCAGCCGACGGGAACGGTCAAGCAGCTGATGAAGGCGCACGCCAAGAGCGGCGCCGCCGCTTCCTCCGACCCGTCGGAGTAGCGGGTGGAGGACCTGCTCGAGTACCTCGCCCGGGCGCTCGTCGACAAGCCCGACGAGGTCGAGGTCGAGGGATTCGACGAGGACGACGGCACGATCGTCCTCGAGCTGCACGTGGCCGACGACGACGCCGGCAAGGTGATCGGCCGCGGCGGCCGCACCGTCGCCGCGCTGCGGACTGTGATGAAGGCAGCGGCCGTGCGCGACGGGCACCGCGTGCTGGTCGACGTCGTCGATTGACCCTCGTGACCGCCGGCCGAGTGGGAAAGCCACACGGCCTCGACGGAAGCTTCTATGTGGAGGTCGCCAAGCACCCCCTTGCGCTCGGCACGACCGTCAGCGTGGGGTCGTCCACACATACGGTCGCGCGGCGTGCAGGCAGCGATGCGCGCCCGCTGATCCGTCTCGCCGGGCGTGGACGATCCGCGCTCGCTGCGCGGGGAGCTGCTCTTGGTGGAGGACGAGCTGGCGGAGGGCGAGTGGCTCGCCGGCGACCTGGTCGGGCGCGCGGTGCCCGGCCACGGCCAGGTGGTGCGGGTGCTCGACGGTCCATCGTGCTCGCTCCTCGAGCTCGAGGACGGCACGCTCGTCCCGTTCGTCGCCGACGCCATCAGCTCGATCGACGGGAACGCGATCGTGATCAACGAGCGCTTCCTCGGGATGAAGATCGACATCTTCACGCTCTTCCCGGGCTGGTTCGTCGTGGTTTACCGAGCAGCGCCACGTGCGCAACGCGCTCGAGCTCGGCCACTCGGTCGAGTTCGCCGACCTGCGTGCATCGACGCCGCTGAAGGCCGGCCAGGTCGACGACACGCCCTATGGCGGCGGGGCCGGGATGGTGCTCCGAGTGGACGTGGTCGAGGCGGCGCTGGCCGCTCGCTACGGCGAGGCCCCACCCGTCGGGCGGCGCGTGATCGCGCTCGCCGCGGGCGGCCGGCCCTTCGACGACGCGCTCGCGGTCGAGCTTGCCGCCGAGCGCGAGCTCACGCTGCTCTGCGGGCGCTACGAGGGCTTCGACGAGCGCGTCCACGAGCACCTGGCGACCGACGTGCGTCTCGATCGGGCCGTACGTGCTCTCCGGCGGCGAGCTGGCCGCCATGGTGGTCTGCGACGCGGTGCTCCGAAAGCTGCCGGGTGCGCTCGGGCACGAGGAGAGCGCGATCGAGGAGTCCTTCAGCGCGGCGCTCGACGGAGCCCCCGAATACCCGCACTACACCCGCCCCTTCGAGTGGCGCGGCCACGCGGTGCCGGAGATCCTGCTGTCAGGCGACCACGCCCGCGTGCGCGAGTGGCGACTCGAGCAGAGCCGGGCGCGCGCGCGCCGCGGCAGCGCCTGAGTCGCCGGTCCAACGGCCCATCCCTTCGCTACCATTCTCCGCACGCGCGACAGCCACCCGGCGGGTCGCGCCTCTTTTATGTCCGGAGTCATCGAAAGTCTCGAGCGCGCTCAGCTGCGTCGCGTTCCCGTCTTCCAGGCGGGCGATCGCGTGCGAGTCCACTTCCAGGTGGTCGAGGGCACACGCCGCCGGACCCAGGTATTCGAAGGAGTGGTGGTCAAGCGCCAGGGCAACGGAGCGCGCGAGACCTTCACCGTGCGCAAGCAGTCCTTCGGCGTGGGGGTGGAGCGGACGTTCCCGCTTCACTCGCCCAAGATCGAGCAGATCGAGGTGGCCTCTCGCGGCGACGTGCGCCGCGCAAAGCTCTACTACCTGCGCGACCGCGTGGGTCGCGCGCGCGCGCGTGCGGGAGCGCCGCTGGACCGGCTCCGCCCACGAGGACGCCTACGTCGAGGGCGCGATGCCGCCCGACGATGCAGTACGCCCCGGCGAGGAGGAGCTCGCCGACGCCGCGATTGCCGAGGAGGCCGCCGGCGACGGCGATGCCCCCGACGGCGGCGCCGCTCCCGACGGTGAGGCCGCTGCTGGCCGCCGACGAGGCCGCCGATGGCGCCGCTCCCGAAGGTGGGGCTGCTCCCGAGGCCGGCGCCGCGCCTGACGGCGAGGCTGCGCCTGCCGGCGACGCTGCACCAGAGGGTGACGCCGCGGACGGCGAAACCGCCTCCGCCGACGCCGAGAGCGAGCCGGCCGCCGACCAGCCGGATGAGCGGCGCCCCAACTAGGTGAGCCGTAGGCTCCGTCCCCGCAGGGTGGCCCGAACCAAGGAAAAGAGCACCGCCGGCTCGCTCATCGAGCTGGTCACCATCGTGGCGGTGGCGCTCGGGCTCGCCCTCGGGATCCAGGCCTTCCTCGTCAAGCCGTTCCGCATCCCGAGCGAGTCGATGGTCCCGACGCTCGAGATCGGGCAGCGCGTGCTGGTCGACCGGCTGTCGAAGAACTTCAGTGACTATGAGCGCGGCGACGTGCTCGTCTTCAAGCCGCCGGCCGGCGCCGACGCCAACTCGTGCGGCGTCCAGCACTCCGATCAAGAGGCGTGCCCGAAGCCGACCGAGGACCGCTCCGACACGAACTTCATCAAGCGCGTCGTGGCCGTGGGCGGCGACCACATCAAGGTCCTCGGCGGCGCCGTGTACATCAACGGCAAGCGCCAGAACGAGTCGTTCGCCAGGCTCGAGCGAGAGCTGCGCGAGCTGCAACCTGCCCGAGGAGATCACGATCCCGAAGGGCTACTACTTCATGATGGGCGACAACCGGGGCGCCAGCGCCGACAGTCGCGAGTGGGGGCCGATCCCCAAGAAATGGGTGATCGGCCAGGCCTTCGCGACCTACTGGCCACCCGGCAGAATCGGCTTGCTCTAGCAGCGCCCGGCCGGCCGAGCGCCGCCTTCCGCCGAGCGTCGTCCTATCATCGCCTCCAGCGTGGGCAAGCCGCCGAGCGCCGACACCGAGCCCGACCAGCCCAGAGCAGCGGCGCGGTCGGCGTCCGCCGCCTCGTCGGTCGGCGCCCGCGCCCGGCGGGCCACCCGGCGCCGCAAGACCAGCGGACGCCGCCTGTTCGCCTTCGACCGCGACATCGGCTGCCGCTACATCGCCGGGGCCGACGAGGCCGGCCGCGGCTCGCTCGCCGGCCCGCTCGTGGCCGCCGCCGTCCTCTTCGACCTCGAGCGCCTGACGCTCTCCGACCGCCGGGCGCTCGAGCCGCCTCAACGACTCCAAGCAGCACACCGCGGAGGCCCGCGAGGAGCTCTACCCACTCGTGCTGCGCGCCGCCGCTCGCTCGGTGATCGTCTCTCGCTGCGTGCGCGGAATCGACGCGCGCGGGCTTCACAACACGAACCTCGAGGCGCTTCGCACCGCGCTGCTCGGGGTGGCCCGCGGCGGGACGCGTCTGCCTGGTCGACGGCTTCAAGGTGCCCGAGTTCGGATTCGAGCAGCGCGCAGTGATCGACGGCGACTGCCGCAGCGCCGCTATCGCCGCGGCCTCGGTGCTGGCCAAGGTCAGCCGCGACCGCTACATGCGCAAGGCGGCGGCGCGCCACCCCGACTGGGACTTCGACACGAACGTCGGCTATTCGACGCCCGAGCACCGCGCGGCGATCGCCCAGCACGGCGTCTCGCCGCTGCACCGCATGTCGTTCCAGTCGATCGCCTACACCCAGCTGGCTCTCGAGGGCTGAGATGACTGCCAGCTCAAAACGCCCCCTCCAGGTGCTCCAGGCTGATTAGCCGGCCGCGCGCGTCGAGCTCGATCCCGATCGCGTCGAAGCGCAGCTCCGGGCGCCAGGGGCGGTCGCATGGCGCAGCGCGGCGAGCCATTCGCGGGCCATCAGCCGCACCTGCGGCGCTTGCGCGCGCCGATCGCCGCGAACGGCCCGAGCTCCCGCCGAGGGCCGTCCTACGACGCGCGTCTTGACCTCGCAGAAGACGAGCCGGCGCTCGTCCACCGCGACGAGGTCGAGCTCGCCGAGCCGGGTGCGGAAGTTCGCATCGATCACCTCGAAGCCCGCGCGCCTCGAGGTGACGCCGCGCGAGGTCCTCGCCGAGGGCGCCTACGAGACGACGTCGATCGGTCTCGGACATGGAGGCGACCGTACGACGCGCCCTCGCACGCGTGGGTGACGGCTGTAACGAAAGTGCAACTTCTCGCGCCGCCGCGCACCGGCGCAGGTTGGAGCACAATCGTTACCGTTCGCGTGCCCACGCGTAACCGCCGGCGGCGCTAGCGTCGCCGGCATGCTCGCCAGCGTGGCCACTTTCGCCCTCGAAGGGGTCTCCAGCCAGGAGGTGACGGTCGAGGTGGACGTCCGGCCGGGGCTCGGCTCGTTCACGCTCGTCGGCCTTCCGGACCGCGCCGTGCGCGAGTCACGCGAGCGCGTGCGCGCGGCCGTTCTCAACTCGGCGCTCGAGTTCCCGCAGAAGCGCATCACGGTGAACCTCGCGCCCGCGCACGTGCGCAAGGCCGGCCCGAGCTTCGACCTCGCGATCGCGCTCGGCCTGCTGGCGGCGACCGAGCAGGTGCCGATCGAGGCCATCGCCCGCTACGCGCTGTGCGGCGAGCTCTCGCTGAGCGGCGAGCATCAAGCCGGTCAGGGGCACGCTGGCCGTCGCGCTCGGTGCGCGCGAGGCCGGCTTTCGCGATCTGCTCGTGCCCGCGGAGAACGCCGCCGAGGCCGCGCTGGTGGAGGGAGTGCAGGTCCGCGGGATCCCGACGCTCGGTCGGCTCGCCGACCTGCTGCACGGCCGCTGGGATCCCGACCCCGCTCGGCCCGAGCTCCCCGACGCGGAGGCCGGTGCTGGCACCGATGCCGTCGACCTCGCCGACGTGCGAGGCCAGGAGGACGCCAAGCGAGCCCTGCGAGATCGCCGCCGCCGGCGGTCACAACCTGCTGATGATCGGGCCGCCCGGTGCCGGCAAGACCATGCTCGCGCGGCGGCTGCCGGGCATCCTGCCGCCGCCCAGCTTCGAGGAGGCGCTGGAGATCACCCAGGTCCACAGCGCGGCCGGGATCGGGACCGGGCGGCTCGCCACCGAGCGCCCCTTCCGAGCGCCGCACCACACGATCTCGGCTCAGGGCCTCGTCGGCGGCGGCAGCCGGCCGCGCCCGGGCGAGGTCACGCTCGCGCATCGAGGCGTGCTGTTCCTCGACGAGCTGCCGGAGTTCGCCCGCAGCGCGGTCGACGCTCTGCGCCAGCCGCTCGAGGAGGGCCGGGTCGAGATCATGCGCGGCCAGCGCACGCTCGAGTTCCCGGCGAACGCGATCGTGGTCGCGGCCTGCAACCGCTGCCCGTGCGCGCGCCCGCCGGACGACTGCGCTTGCACCTCGCTGGAGCAGGGCGCGCTACCAGCGCCGCCTCAGCGGACCGCTGCTCGACCGCATCGACCTCGTCTGCCAGGTCGAGCAGGTGCCGCCGCTCGAGCTCGTGGAGGACGCGGGAGCCGGCGCCGCCTCGAGCGAAGTACGGCGCGGCGTGGTCGCCGCCCGCGAGCACCAGCGCCGACGGCTCCACGGCACGCGGGGCGCTCTGCAACGGCGACATGGACGGCCGCCTGACGCGGCCGCCGTCCCGCTCGACGCGGCGCTCACGGCGCGCCTGCTCGCCGGCGCGCGACCGCCTGAACCTGAGCGGCCGCGGCCACGACCGGGTGCTCCGTGTCGCGCGCACGATCGCCGACCTGGCCGATCGCGACGTAGTGCAGCCGGGCGATCTCGACGAGGCGCTCTCCTACCGGCTGGACGGCGTGGGACTGATGGCCGCATGAGCGCACGTGGAGGAATCCGCTTGCGACGCGTGCCTGCGCCGGGCGTTTCTCGTGGCCCGGCTGGCGCCGCGCATCGCCGGCCTGCTCGACCGGCCGCGGGCCGCGGACAGCCGGCATCCTGGCTCTCTCGGAGTCCGATCTGCTGGCGGCGGTCGCAGGCCGAGCGCGCCGAGCAGATCGCGCTCGACCTCGAGCAGCTTCGACCCGGACGCAGAGCGCGAGCGGCTGGGGCGAGCGCAGGTCTTGGCGCTCTGCCGTCACGCCGCCGAGCTATCCAGCGTGCGCTGCGCGAGCTCGACGACCCGCCCGCGGCTCTGTTCGCGGCCGGGCGCCATGGGGCGCTCGAGCTCCTGTGCACCGAGCCGGCGGTCGCGATCGTCGGCACACGCGACCCGAGCCCCTACGGCACCGAGGTGGCGCGCGTCTCTGGGTCGCGGCCTCGGAGCAGCCGGCGTGCCGGTGGTGAGCGGGCTCGCGCTGGGAATCGACGCCACCGCGCACCGCGGCTGCCTCGAGGGCGGAGGCGCGGCGTTCGCGGTGCTCGCGTGCGGTCCCGACGTCGCGTACCCGCGTCGCCACCGGCGCCTGCACGAGCAGCGTTCGCGAGAACGGCCTCGTGCTGTCCGAGCTGCCGCCCGGCACGCCTCCGTTTCGCTGGAGCTTTCCGGCCCGCAACCGGATCATGGCCGCGTTGGCTCGCCTGACGGTGGTCGTCGAGGCCGCCGACCCGAGCGGCAGCCTGATCACCGCGGACTTCGCGCGCGACCTCGGTCGCTCCGTGGCGGCGGTGCCCGGGCAGGGTGACCTCCAGGGTGGCCGCGCGGCACCAACGGCCTCTTGCGCGACGGTGCCGTGCCGATCACCAGCACCGAGGACGTGCTCGACGAGCTCTTCGGCGTGGGAGCAAGCATCCGCCCGCGCCGTCCCACAGCCTGCCGGCGAACCCGAGGATCCCGGCCTGCGCGCACGTGCTCGAGGCGGCCGAGAGGACTGGATTCGGTCGCTGCGATCGCCAACGCCGTCGGCCTCGTCGACGGCCCGAGGCGCGGGCCGCGCTCGCCCGCCTGGAAGCCGATGGCTACCTGGTGCGCCGGAGCCTCGACGGCTGGGAGCGGGCGCTCGGCCCTATCCTGCGCGGACCCGTGAGCCGATGCACATCGCTCGCTCGCCACCCACGGTGCTGTCGATCGCCGGCTCGGACTCCGGCGGCGGCGCGGGCATCCAGGCGGATCTCAAGGCGTTCGCCCGCTGCGGTGTCCACGGCATGACGGCGATCACCGCCGTCACCGCTCAGAACACCGTGGCGGTCACCGGGGTCTATCCGCTGCCCCCGCGACGCCATCGTCGAGCAGGTCCGCGCGGTGGTCGAGGACATCGGCGTGGACGCGGTCAAGATCGGCATGCTCGGCACCGCGGAGACGATCGCCGCGGTGGACCGCGCGCTCGACCTCGTCGGCGACGCTCCCATCGTGCTCGACCCCGTGATGGTCGCCGAGAGCGGCGCGCGGCTGCTCGACGAAGACGCCGAGGAGGTCCTGCGCACGCGCCTGCTCCGGCGCGTGACGGTCGTGACCCCGAACCTTCCAGAGGCGCGCGTCCTCGCCGGAGCCGAGCAGCCGCGCGTGCAGGCGCGGCCGGGCGCGCCCGGCGGCGATGAGGCCGAGCTCCTCGCTCGCGCGATCCTGGCGCGCGGCCCGCGCGCGGTCGTGGTCACAGGCGGTCACCGAGAGGCGGCCGCCGACCTCTTCCTCGACGGCGACCGGCTTGTCGAGATCCCGGGTGAGCGCCATCCCGGTGGCGCCGGGCACGGCTCGGGCTGCACTCACTCGTCGGCGCTGGCGGCGCACCTCGCCCTCGGCTTCGAGCCGCTCGAGGCGTCGCGAAGGGCCAAGGCGATCGCGGCCGAGGCGGTCCGCAACGGATTGCGCGGCCTCGGCCATGGCGCCGGCCCGGTGGACGTGTTCGGGCTAGCGGAGGCGCGGGCCAGCCGAGTAGCAGGCCGAGCAGCTGGAGCGCCGGTGCCATAATGCTCCGAGTCGCCGCCGCACGCGGCGGGTGGTGCACGCGCGCACAGCCGATTCAAGAGCGTCTGGGAGAGACCACATCAAGTTCCTACGCATGAAGCCCGGATACGGGGAGGTCCTGCTCGCCGAGGGCGATCCGCGGGTGCGGGAGGAGCACGAGCGGCTGATCGAGGAGTTTCGCCGCCAGCTCGACGAGGGCATGTGGGCGGCCGTTCCCACCACCCATCCGGGCAGCGGCCGTCGCGAGGCGCGAATGGTCAAGAGCTACGGCGACATCCCGCAAGGCGCCGACCGCGTGATCTTCTTCCCGCGCGCATCCGGCGGCTGAGGAGGCGCTCAGGTGCTCCTGGCACTGCTCGCCCTCGCACTGATCGCGCTCGTCCTGGCGACCCCCCTGATCGCGCGCGAGGCCAAGGCGTGGCGCACCCGGCGCGCGGCAGCGCGCGGCACGGTCGGCCCGCTCGACGAGCTCCATCTCTATGACCCCGGCCGCGAGCGCCGCGCCGAGCAGCGGGCTCGCGAGCTCCTGCGCTCGTGTGTCAACGACGAGGAGTGGGCCATGTACCGCGATCTCGGCTTCATCCGGGTCGGCGGCAAGCACGCCCGGCGCGAGGCCGATCGCGGAGGCGCCAACGCCGCCGCGTACGCCTACCTGGTCTACCCGCACAAGCCGATCCTGGCCTTCGTCCCGGCGAGTGGCCAGCTTCTGTCCGAGTACTGCGTCGAGTTCCCCGACCTGACCGGCAGCGGCGGGCGGCATCGCCTACCCGCCTCCGACGACGTGCTCGCGAAGTGGATGGCGCTGACCTCCGACGAGGATCGTGTGATTCGCCGCGCCAACCTGCACCTCGTCGGTCGCCAGCTCGATCCGGCTCGGGTGCGCCGCGACCTCTGGCGCCTCGCCGAGTGGGACCGACGCCGCAAGGTCCCCTCGCGCACGAAGTGAGCAAGGCCGACCCCCGCAGCCGCAGCCGGGTCATCCTCGATGGCCCGGACCGGGCGCAGGCGCGCGCCTACCTGAAGGGCGTCGGCTTCGACGACGAGGCCCTCCAGAAGCCGATCGTGGGCGTCGCCAACACCTGGACCGAGACGATGCCCTGCAACTTCCACCTGCGCCGCCTGGCCGAGCGGGTCAAGGACGGCGTGCGTGCCGCCGGCGCCACCCCGATGGAATTCAACACGGTCGCGATCTCAGACGGCATCACAATGGGCACCGAGGGCATGAAGACCTCGCTGGTCAGCCGCGAGGTGATCGCGGACTCGATCGAGCTGGTCGCCCGCGGCCACATGTTCGACGCGGTGATCGCGCTCTCGGGCTGCGACAAGACGATCCCCGGGTGCGTCATGGCGCTGGCCCGGCTCGACGTGCCGGGCCTGATGCTCTACGGAGGCTCGATCGCCCCCGGCCGCTGGCGCGGCAAGGACGTGACGATCCAGGATGTCTTCGAGGGCATCGGCGCCCACGCAGCCGGCGACCTGACCGACGACGAGCTGACCGACCTCGAGAACCACGCGAGCCCGGGCGCCGGCGCCTGCGGCGGCCAGTTCACCGCCAACACGATGGCCATGGCCTTCGAGGTGCTCGGGATCTCGCCGATGGGCAGTTCGATGGTCCCGGCCGAGGACGGCAAGAAGGGCCAGGTCGCCGAGGACTGCGGGCGCCTGGTGGTGGACGTGCTCGAGCGCGACCTGCGCCCGAGCAAGATCATCACCAAGGAGTCGCTCGAGAACGCGATCGCCTCGGGCGCCATGTCGGGTGGCTCGACGAACCTGGTGCTGCACCTGCTCGCGGTCGCCCATGAGGTGGGCGTGCCGCTCGAGCTCGAGGACTTCGACCGCATCGCGTGGGGCACCCCGCTCTTGTGCGACCTCAAGCCGGGTGGCCGCTATGTGGCAACGGACCTATACCGCGCCGGCGGCGTGCCGCTCGTGATCAAGCGCCTCAAGGAGGCCGGCCTGCTGCACACCGGCAGCGTCACCGTCACGGGCCAGACGATCGGCGAGGTGGCCGACCTCGCCGAGGAGACGGCGGGCCAGGACGTGGTCCGCGACACCGACGATGCGATCAAGCCCAACGGCGGCTTCGCGATCCTGCGCGGCAACCTCGCGCCCGACGGCTGCGTGGTCAAGCTGTCGGGTCACGGCCGCACCGAGCACACCGGCCCGGCGCGCGTGTTCGAGTCCGAGGAGGAGGCGTTCGCCGCCGTCATGGCGAAGTCGATCCTGCCGGGCCAGGTCGTGGTCATCCGAAACGAAGGGCCCACCGGCGGCCCGGGGATGCGCGAGATGCTGCACGTGACCGCCGCGCTCGTCGGCGAGGGCCTCGGCGACTCGGTCGCCCTGCTCACAGACGGCCGCTTCTCCGGCGCCACCCACGGCTTCATGGCAGGCCATGTGGCGCCCGAGGCGCCGCGCGGCGGCCCGATCGCCGCCCTGCGGGACGGGGACACGGTCACCTTCGACGTCGATCGGCGCGAGCTCAACGTGGCGCTCAGCGCCGAGGAGATCGCCGGGCGCATGGAGGGCTACGAGCCGCCCGCCCCCGCTTACACGAGCGGCGTGCTCGGCAAGTACGCGCGCTTGGTGGGCTCCGCCGCCGAGGGTGCCGTCACCGGCTGAGCGCGCCGCCGGCTCAGGCGGCCTGCGACTCGCCGGGCGCCGCAGCCTTTGCGAGCTCCCCGGGCGCACGCGACTTACGTTCGCCGCCACATAGGCGGCAAACGTAAGCCGGGCGGCTCGGCCGCTCGCGTTCGGCCGGGTCCTCCCGGCGCCGCGGAGCGAACGGCCCCGCTCAGGCCGCCTGCGACTCGCCGTCGCGCGTCTTCTTTGCCGCCGCCGGGCCGGTCTCGGCCAGGAACTCCATCATCACGTCGTTGAAGGCGCCCGGGCGCTCGGCCATCGGGATGTGGCCGGTGTCCTTCATGACGACCTTGCGGCTGTCGGGGATCAGGCGCTCGAATTCGTGCGCGTCCTTGACGGGAATGATCGAGTCCTTCTCGCCCCAGACGATCAGCGTGGGCTGGCGAAGCTCGGGCAGGCGGTCGCGGAAGTCGTACTCGAGGTTCGCGCGCAGGGCGTCCTCGAAACCGGGCTTGCCGGTCCCCTTGAAGAAGCCCTCGTAGGCGAGGTCGGCGCGCAGCAGGGAGGGGTGGCGGGCGACGAGCAGAAGCGCCATGTGGCGCGACTTCGGCCGCGATGCGATCGGCCGCTGGCGCGACGCGCCGTGGGTTGCCATGGCCGCGGCGATCCGGCCCAGTGTCAGGACCGGCCGGTGCACGAGGTCGGCGCTGGTGATCCCGGCCGCCGAAACCATGATCAGCTGGTCGATCCGCTGCGGAAACTGGATCGCCACCTCGGTGGCGATATAGCCGCCCATCGAGTTGCCCACGATGTCCACGCGCCCCAGGTCGAGCCGCTCGCAGAGAGCATCGACCCAGCGCGCGTAGCCGGGGATCGTGATCTTGTCGCGCGGCATCGGCGTGCAGCCGAAGCCGGGCAGGTCGAGCGCGATCACGCGCCGCTCCAGGGCTGCGCGCGGGAGGTTCTCGAGCCAGTTCTGCCACTGGCCGCCGAGACCGTGGACGAACACGATCGGCTCGAGATCCCCCGATCCGAGGTCGACGTAGTTCACTGGCGTGCCGTCGACGTCGATCTGGTGCAGATGGTCTGCCCACGGGATCAGCCGCCAGTCGGGCTCGGCGGTTCCGCCGTAGCCGTCGCCGGCGCGCCGAGCGGCTCGGACGCTGGCCGGGCGTGCTGTGGGGACGAACATCTTCGGCATGACACTTCTAGGGTAGGCCTGTGGCCAAGATTGCGCTCGACATCGACTCAACCCTCCATGAGTACTGGGATCTGCTCCGGCGCATCGTGAAGGAGCGCTACGGCGTAGACCTGCCCTACGAGGACCAGCGTGACTGGGGCATCACGGTCCTGGAGCGCGACGCGGTCGTCCACTGCGTCGAGGAGAGCCACTCCGACGAGAACATCCTCGCCGGGGTGCCCTACGACAACGCGGTCGAGACCGTGCGCGACTGGCACGAGCGCGGCCACTGGATTCACGTCACGAGCCACCGCCGCCCGCAGACGGCCGAGGCCACCGCTCGCTGGCTCGAGCAGATCGGCATGCCGTACGACGACCTTCACTGCTCCTTCGACAAGGTCACCCGCTGCGTTGAGCTCGGCATAGACGTGCTGGTGGACGACAGTCCGGCCAACATCGCGCGCGCCCGCCAGGCCGGGATCCTGCCGGCCACGATCATCCATCCCTGGAACGAGGACCTGGTCGGCCGCGACGGCGTAATCGGCGCGCGCGACTGGACTGGCCTGGCTACCGAGCTCGAGCCGGTGCTCGAGCGGATCGGCTAGGTCCACCAATGGCGCTGCCGAAAGCACTCCGGCGCCGCGCTCCCGACGCCTGGCGCAACAGCGCCCGCCTGCGCCCGATCGCGCTCCGGGCCGGCCTCGTACCGCCGCGCACCATGCATTCGCCGTCCGAGTCGGCGCTTCTGCGCAAGCTGGCGAGCGGGCGCCGTCACGCGCTCGAGATCGGCGTCTACGAAGGCTCCTCGGCGCTTGTGCTCATCGACGCCCTACCGCAGGGTG
This sequence comes from uncultured Thermoleophilaceae bacterium, assembly GCA_963762265.1. Classification (GTDB taxonomy): domain Bacteria; phylum Actinomycetota; class Thermoleophilia; order Solirubrobacterales; family Thermoleophilaceae; genus JACVRW01. The sequence continues at coordinate 388,036 of CAVXKC010000009.1, forward strand.
CACGCCTCGATCTGGTCGAGCCGTTCGGCGCCGGGATGGACTGGTGGCAGCCCGCCGACGAGCGCGCCGTGCGGGCGCTCGTGAGCAGGGCGGCGCGGCGCCGCGGCGGTCCGGCGCTGCGCTGGCATGTGACGACGAGCGAGGAGGCGGCGCGTGAATGGTCAGAGCCGCTCGACCTCGTGTTCATCGACGGGGATCACTCCGAGCCGGCGTGCCGGCTCGACTGGCGCCTCTGGAGCCGATTCGTCGAGCCGGGCGGCGTGGTCGCCTTTCACGACGCGCGCGGCGGCCACCCGGGCCCCACCGCGGTGGTGGAGGAGCTGTTCGGCGGCGACGGCACGCCGGGCTGGGGAATCGCCGCCGAGCAGGAGACGATCGTGGCCGTTGAAAGACTCCAAGTCCGCTGACGCCTGCCGGGCAGGACGAGTCTGCAACACTCGAAGCGATGGCCGACGGCAGCCGCACGACCCTGTCCATGCGCGAGCGCGAGCCCGCGCAGACGGCGCTCGTGCCCGCCGAGACGCTCAAGCGCCACCTGCCCGGCGTGGAGCCCGAGCGGCGCCTGAACGACTGGGGGCGTTCGGAGCGGATCGAAGGGATTTTCGACGCCACCGCCGCCGAGTTCTTCTACCGCTACTGGTTTCGCGCCGAGGTCGAGGGAATCGAGCACGTGCCCGCCACGAACGGCGCGCTGCTGGTCTCAAACCACTCCGGCGCGCTCCCTCCCGACGCCGCGATGATCTCCAAGGCCATCAAGGAGGAGCACCCGCACCCGCGGCCCGTCAACATCACGATCGAGCATTTCTTCAAAGGCTACCCGGGCTTCTCCACGCTGCTCCCAAAGCTCGGCTGCGTGGCCGCCCACCCGGCGAACGTGCACCGCTTGCTCTACGACGAGGAGCAGCTCGTGCTCGTGTTCCCCGAGGGCCGCAAGGGCACCGAGAAGCTCTACAAGGACCGCTATCGCTTGCGCCGCTTCGGCCGCGGCGGCTTCGTCGAGGCGGCCATGCGCGCACGCACGCCGATCGTCCCGGTGTGCGTGGTCGGGGCCGAGGAGGCCGCACCGGTGTTCGCGCAGCTCGGGTTGCTCAAGCGCATGACCGGGCTGCTCTACTTCCCGATCACTCCGACGTTCCCGCACTTCGGCCTGCTGGGGATGCTCGGCTACCTCCCCGCGAAGTTCAAGATCCGCTTTCTGGAGCCGATCCGCTTCGACGAGGAGGGCATGCAGGACGACAAGGCCCTCGTCCAGACGGTGGCGCACGACATCCGCGCTCGCATCCAGGACAACCTCTGGGACATGCTCGCCAAGCGCAAGTCGGTCTGGTTCGGATGACGAGGGCGACGCGTGGGCAACTGGCCCGGCCGGGCGCGATGGACTCGCGCCGGATCCTGCTTACTGGGCTGTCCACCTATTGGGGTGGGCGCCTCGCCCAAGCGCTCGAGGCCTTCCCGGAGGTCGAGGCGGTGATCGGCGTCGACAACGAGGAGCCTCAGGTCGAGCTCGAGCGCACCGAGTACGTCAAGGTCAGCGCCCAGCACGCGCTGCTGCGTCGCGTGGTGGAGGCGGCCGAGATCGACACGGTCGTCGATACGCGGCTCGTCGTGGACTCCTCGACGACGACCCCGTCGAAGGCGCACGAGAACAACATCATCGGGACGATGAACATCCTTGCCGCTTGCTCGGGCGACTCGCCCGTACGAAAGGTCGTGTTCAAGTCATCGACGCACTTCTACGGCAGCGAGCGCGACGACCCCGCCTTCTTTGACGAGACCATGCGCCGCCCGCATCCGCCGCGCACACCGATCGAGCGCGACATCGGCGAGGTCGAGGCATCACTGACCGCGTTCGAGGAGCACAACCCGGACACCACCGTCAGCGTGCTGCGCTTCGCAAACGTTCTCGGGCCGGACGTGCGCACCTCGCACATCGGCCTGTTCTCGCTGCCGGCGGTCCCGATGATCCTCGGCTTTGACCCGCGCTACCAGTTTGTGCACGAGGACGACGTGGTGCATGCCCTCGAGCACGCGGTCAAGCACGACATCCCAGGCGTCTACAACGTCGCCGGCGACGGCGTGCTCGCTCTGAGCGAGATCGCGAGCCTGCTCGGCAAGCCCTACGCGCCGGTGCTGCCGCCGTGGGGCACGGGGCTCGCGGCCTCGGCGCTGCGGCGCATCGGCATCAAGGTGCCCCCCGAGGCGCTCAACCAGTTGCGCTACGGGCGCGGAGTCGACAACCGGCGCTTCAAGGTGGCAGGCTTCGACTACGGCTACACAAGCCGGGAGGCGGTGCTCAAGCTCGGCGAGCACCTGCGCCTGAACCCGATGCTGAGCGGGGCCCAGGAGCCCTACCGCTATGAGCGCGAGGTCGAGGAGTTCCTGCGCTGGAGCCCGCACGTCAAGACGGCGCGCGACAAGGCGACCGGGAGGAGCCACGGCGATCGCGCGGTCGAGCTCACCCACGCCGAAGACCGCCTCACGGCGGCCGAGCAGCGCGCCGAGGCCGCTGAGCAGACGGCCCAGAAGGCCCTGGACCGCGCCAAGAAGGCCGAGCAGCGGGCCGCCGAGGCGGCTCTGAAGGCGACCGAACGCGTCAAGAAGGCCGAGCGGAGCGCCACCGCGGAAGACGCGATCGCCCTCGGGCCGGCGGAGGGCTCCGAGCGGGGCTCCTAGGCGCAAGTGCGCGTTCAGGCGCATTTGTCCGCTGGAGCGCGCCCTAGACTGATGCTGGTTCCGCACCCATGAGGCAGAAGTCCTTCATCCTCGTGGCCGTCCTCCTGCTCCTGCTCGCGGGAGGCGCGGTCGCTGCCTACGCGTACGACTCGTCGCGCGAGGACCTGATCGCCGAGGGCGTGACCGTCGCCGGCATCGACGTCGGCGGCATGAGCACCGCGGACGCGCGCCTGCTGATCGAACGCCGGCTGAAGGAGCCGCTCGAGCAGCCGATCGCGGTACGCAGGGCAAAACGGCGCTTCAACCTCTCGGCCGAGGACGCCGGAGTGCAGGCAGACGTCGACGGCATGGTCGACGAGGCGCTCGAGGCCAGCCGCAGCGGCAGCATCTTCAGCCGCGTGGCCCGAGATCTCACCGGCGGGGATGAAGACGCCCAGGTCGCCGCCCGCGTGACCTACGACGAAGCCGCCGTCCAGGGGCTCGTGGCGCGCGTGCGGAAGAGCCTCAACCGCAAGGCGCAGGACGCCGAGGTGGATTTCCCGTCGCTCGAGAAGGTCAAGGAGCGCAAGGGGATCGCGGTCAAGGGGCCACTGCTGCAAGAGCGGCTCGCCCAGGCGCTGACCGTCCCGGGGGTCGCCCGCACCGTCAAGGCGCCCGTGCGGATCGTGCGGCCAAAGGTCACCCAGGCCGAGCTGGCCCGCAAGTACCCGACGCTGCTGGTCGCAGACCGGGTCAACTTCAAGCTCCGCTACTACCAGAAGCTCAAGCTCGTCAAGGAGTACACGGTGGCGGTGGGCGCCGTGGGATTCGACACTCCGGCCGGGCTGTACCACATCCAGAACAAGGCGGTTGACCCCGCCTGGAGCGTGCCCAACAGCGACTGGGCCGGCGACCTCGCGGGCACCGTCGTGCCGGGCGGCGTGGCCGAAAACCCGCTCAAGGCGCGCTGGCTGGGCATCTTCGACGGGGCCGGGATCCACGGCACCGACCAGACCTACTCGCTCGGCAGCGCCGCATCCCACGGCTGCATCCGGATGGCGATCCCGGACGTGATCGAGCTCTACGACCGCGTCCCGGTGGGAGCGCCGATCTACATAGCCTGACGGCCCCGGGCCTCGATCCCGATCTGCTCGATCGGGATCTCCTCCCACCCGCGATCCTCCAGAAAGGTCCGGCGGTCGGTGTGTCGAATGCAGAGCGTGCCTATGAAGACACCCCGTTCGCGCTTGCGAAGCACCGAGTACCACATGGTCGACGCGTCGCTCGGGCCCTGGATCGGGTGCCAGGGGCGGCCCGGCTTGCCATCGCAATCCACCAGCCGCGCATCGGCAAGCTGATTTCGAGTGGCCACCCGCCCATCCTCGGTGTTGACGAAGAACGCGCCCACGTCGGCAGAGGCTAGTGGCCTCGGCCCGGGTTGGAGCCGCGCGCTGGCCGGCTTCGACGACTGGCAGCGAATGCGCGCCATGGGCGAGAAGACCCGCCGCGCGTACGGCGTAGATCTCGGCCAGCTCGGGGAGTGGGCCGCAAAGCACGGGCTGGCTCCGCGCGAGCTCACCCACCGCGAGCTGCGACGCTTTGCCGCGGTGCTGGGCGAGAACGGGGCGGCGAAGTCGACGGTGGCGCGCAAGCTCGCCGCGATCCGCACCTTCTATCGCTATCTGCTGGAGCGAGGAGAGGTCGAGGCCAACCCGGCCGACCTGGTCTCGAGCCCCAAGCAGGACGCCTATCTGCCGGCGGTGCTGAAGGCCGGCGAGCTGGCCGAGCTGCTCGAGCGGATCCCCGGCACGACCCCGCTGGACGTCCGCGACCGAGCCATGTTCGAGCTCGCCTATGCGGCCGGGCTGCGCGCGGAGGAGCTCGTGAACCTCGACGTCGAGAGCGTTGACCCGGACGCCGAGGAGGTGCGCGTGGAGGGCAAGGGGGCAAGGACGCGCGTGGTTCCGGCCGGGGAGCACGCCTGGCGCGCGCTCGAGCGCTATCTCGACCGCGCGCGCCCCACGCTGCACGTCGGAGAGAGCTCAGCGCTCTTTCTGTCCAAGAGCGGCAGGCGGCTCTCGACTTCGGACGTACGGCGGCGCCTGAAGCTCCAGGCGCGCCGCCTGGGCATCTCCCCGCACACCCTGCGCCACTCCTTTGCCACACACCTGCTCGAGGGGGGCGCCGACCTGCGCACGATCCAGGAACTGCTCGGCCACGCCTCTATCAGCACGACTCAGACCTACACTCGGGTAGAGTCGAGACGCCTCAAAAAGGCGTACTCGCGCTCTCATCCGCGCGCGTGAACGAAGGGCTTACTTGGAGACCAACCTCAAGGCGATAGAGCTCAAGGACCTCTGGCGCCGCTACAAGGACGAGAGAGACGAGAAGGCACGCGAGCGACTGGTGCTCGCCTATGCCCCCCTGGTCAAGTACGTGGCGGGCCGGATGTCGAGCGGACTTCCCTCCCACGTGGAGGAGTCCGACCTCATCTCCTACGGGCTGCTCGGCCTGATCTCCGCCATCGAGCGCTTCGAGCCCGAGCGCGAGATCAAGTTCGAGACGTTCGCGATCACGCGCATCAAGGGCTCGGTCATCGACGAGCTCCGCTCGCTCGACTGGGTGCCCCGCTCGGTGCGCACCAAGGCGCGCGAGATCGAGCGGACCAACGCGAAGCTCGAGCACAAGCTGCACCGTGCGCCGACCGACCAGGAGATGGCCGACTCCCTCGAGGTGTCGGTCGAGGAGTTCCAGGAGTCGCTTGTGCGCATCTCCAACTCGTCGGTCGTCGCGCTTGACGAGCTCTGGACGGTCTCGGACTCCTCGGGAGACCAGGTCTCGCTCCTGGACACGATCCAGGACCCGAGCGCGCCCGACCCCGCCGCCGAGATGGACACCACCGAGATGAAGGACCGCCTGGCGGACGCGATTGCGCGGCTGCCGGAGCGCGAGAAGCTCGTGGTGGCCCTCTACTACTACGAGAACCTCACCCTTCGCGAGATCGGCGAGGTCCTCGGCGTCACCGAGTCACGCGTGTCGCAGCTTCACACCAAGGCGGTGCTGCGTCTGAAGTCCCGCCTGCAGGGCGACCCGCTGGCCGAAGCCGACTAGGTCACCGGGAAAATGCTTCGGCGCCGAGCTCATCGCTACCGGGACGAGGTGGCCACTCGGGCGCATCAGCAGGCCGCCGTGGCCGAGCTCGGCCAGCGTGCCTTGGCGGGAGCGCCGCTGGACGATCTGATCGGCGAGGCCGTCGAGTCCGCCGCCCGTGAGCTCGGCACCGACTGTGCATCGGTCCTGGAGCTGACCGGGGACGGGCGCGCCCTGTTGGTGCGCGGCGGCCACGGACTACCGGATGGCGTGCTGGGCGGCGTGCTGTACGCGGGCGAGGAGGAGCTCCCCGGCTTCGCCCTCCACGCCGATGGCCCGGTCGTGATCGTCGACTTCGCGACAGAGACGCGCTTCGGCGCCTCGGCCCTCCAACGCGATCTTGGGATCGTGAGCGCGATGGCCGCGCCGATCGGGTCGCCCGAGCGCCTGTTCGGCGTGCTCGGGGCGAACAGTCGCACGCCCCAGCACTTCAGCCCGGACGACGCGAATTTCCTCCAAGCGCTCGCGAACGTCCTCGGCGCGGCCGCGGAACGGGCCCGCCACGAGGAGCTCGTGGGCGACAGCGAGGCCCGTTTTCGCGAGCTGGCCGACACCACGCCGGCCCTCATGTGGATGACCGATGCCGAGGGCGACGTCACGTTCGTCAACGAGGGCTGGCTGCGATTCACCGGCCGCACGTTGTCGGAGGAGCTTGGGGATACGTTCGCGATGTGCGCCCACCCTGATGACCGCGCCGAGATGCTCGCCGAATGGCGCGCCGCGGTCGCCCGGCGCGCGGAGTTCCGCTTCGAGTACCGGCTCACCAACGGCCGCGGCGGCCACAGCTGGGTGCTCGAGGTGGGCACTCCGCGCTTTGCCGAGGGCGACTTCGTCGGCTACGTGGGAACGGCTACCGACATCGACGAGCGCAAGGGCATGGAGGACGCCTTGCGTGAGTCAGAGGCGAGCTTTCGCCAGCTAGCCAACAGCGCACCGGTGATGATCTGGACCACCGATCCCGGCGGGCTCGTGACGTTCGTCAACGAGGGTTGGCTGCGCTATACCGGCACAGCACTGGAGGACCAGCTCGGCCACCGCGGGAGGCTCGGGGTGCACCCCGAGGACGCCCCGGCGGTGCTCGGCACCTGGACCGAGCGGCTTGCCAGGCGCGAGCCGTGGGAACACGAGTACCGCCTGCGCGGCCGGGAGGGCGATTACCGCTGGATTGTCGACCGCGGCGTGCCGCGCTACGAGGGCGGGCGCTTCGCCGGGTACGTGGGCACGGCGATCGACATCCACGAGCGCAAGACCATGGAGGCGCGCCTGCGCGAGGTCTACGAGCGCGAGCACACGATCGCGGAAACGCTTCAGCGCAGCCTTCTGCCCGAGCGGTTGCCGCGCATCGAGGGTCTGGAGATCGCCGCGCGCTACCTGCCCGCCGCGCGCGGAACCGCCATCGGGGGCGACTGGTACGACGCGCTCGAGCGCCCCGACGGGCGGGTGGCGCTCGTGGTCGGCGACGTGGTCGGTCACGGGCTGCGCGCGGCAAAGTTCATGGGCCAGCTGCGCAACGCGTTCCGCGCCTATGGGGTGGCGGAGGCGTCGCCGGCGGAGGTGATGGCGCGTGTCAACCGCCTCGTGCTCAGCGGTGACGAGGAGGCGATGGCGACGGTCCTCTACCTCGTGCTTGACCGCGAGACGGGCGAGATCCGGTTCGCGAGCGCCGGTCACCCGCCGCCGCTCGTGCTGGGGCCCGGCGGCGTCCACTTCCTGGAGGGCGGGCGCTCGGTGCCGATCGGTGCCGCCGAACCGGGCCTGTTTCGCGAGGCGACCGCCGTGCTGGCGCCCGGCGCCTCTCTGCTGCTCTATACAGACGGGCTGGTGGAGCGGCGCGACGTGCCGCTCGAACATCGCCTCAGCGAGCTGGCCGACGCGGTGGGGCGGGCCGAGGGCGAGCTGGAGGGGCTGTGCGACCACGTGCTGGGTGCCGTGCTCGGCGAGCAGGTGCCGAGCGACGACGTGGCGCTCCTCGCGGTGCGCCGCCGGTCGGTGGCCGGCGAGCGGATGCGGGTGTCGCTGCCGGCCGAGCCCGGGTCGCTCGGCGGCCTGCGGCGCCGGCTCGGCCGCTTCCTGATGGCGGTGGGGGCGAGCGACGTTGAGACCTACGAGATCACGCTGACCGTCTGCGAGGCAGCCGGCAACGCGATCGAGCACGCCTACGGCCCGGGCGATGCCACCTTCGAGGTAGAGGCCGCGATGCGGGACGGGGAGCTCGTGGCCACCGTGCGCGACAGCGGCACCTGGCGCGACCGTCGCGGCACCCACCGCGGGCGCGGCCTCAAGATCATCGAGGGCCTCATGGACGAGGTCGAGGTCTCCACGGAATCCACAGGTACCGTTGTGCGCATGAGACGGCGGCTGGCTGCATGACCACCGCGGCCGAGATCGCGATCGAGCGGCACGCCGGCACGGTCGTGGCGCAGCTCAGCGGCGAGGTGGACATGACCAACGCCGCGTACGTGCGCGAGGAGATCGTCGAGTCGGTCCCCAACGACGCGCATGCGCTGATCATCGACCTGGGCGGCTGCAGGTACCTCGATTCCGCCGCGATCGAAGTCATCTTCGACCTCTCGCGACGCCTCGCCCGCCGCCGCCAGGAGCTTCGCCTGGTCCTCCCTGCCGCCTCGCCGCTCCGCCGCGTGCTCGAGCTGACCGAGGTGGCCAGCGTGGCGGCGGTACACGACTCGCTCGACTCGGCCCTCTCGCGGGAATCCTAGGGTGCCGGGTTCCTGGGAAACTGCAGCTAAAGGGGGTCGGCCTCGACGGGCGTCAGTCCCGGCTGCCCCGACGGTGCCTTAGGTTTGGGGGCCATGCAACAACAAGCTAAGGCACCGCTGGCGAAAACCACATCATTCGCGGCCCCCTGCGTAGAGCGGCGCAAACGCGGGCAGAGGTAGACCGTGAGCGACGACGCACCGGCCTGGGCCGATCTTGAGGACAGCGAGGCTTCCCCCCGCGGCTCAAGCGCAAGGAGTACGAGCGCGAGCTCGCCAGGCTCCAGCTCGAGCTCGTAAAGCTCCAACACTGGGTCAAGCAGGCCGGCCTTCGCGTGGTCTTGGTCTTCGAGGGCCGCGACGCTGCCGGCAAGGGCGGCGTCATCCAGCGCATCGTCGAGCCGCTCAATCCGCGCGGTGCCTCGATCGTCGCGCTCGGCACGCCGAGCGATCGAGAGAAGACGCAGTGGTACTTCCAGCGCTATGTCGCCGAGCTGCCGGCCGCCGGGGAGATCGTCCTGTTCGATCGGTCCTGGTACAACCGCGCCGGCGTGGAGCGGGTGATGGGCTTCTGCACCGACGAGGAGTACTGGGACTTCATGCAGAGCTGCCCCGAGCTCGAGCGCATGCTGGTTCGCGACGGCATCATCCTGCGCAAGTACTGGTTCTCGGTCAGCGACGCCGAGCAGGAGCGCCGCTTCCAGAAGCGCTCGGCGGATCCCACCCGCCGCTGGAAGCTCAGTCCGATGGACATCAAGTCCCGCGATCTGCTGGGTCGAGTACTCGCGGGCCAAGGACGAGATGTTCCGCTACACGCATACGCCCGACGCGCCCTGGTACACGGTCGAGTCCGATGACAAGCGTCGCGCTCGTCTCAACTGCATCTCCCACCTGATCGACACGATCCCCTACGAGGACGTGCTGCCCGAGCCGATCGAGCTGCCGGTGCGCCCCAAGCAGGAGGACTACAAGCGCCCGCCGCGCGACGCGCACACCGAGATCGTCGGGAAGTACTGACGACCGGTTCGCCGGCTCGCGCGTCGCAGTAGTCTCAGCGCACCGGGGCAGCATCAGCGATGGAAGGAGAGTTATGGCGCACGAATCGCCAAAGAGGATCCGCAACGTGGCCTTGGTGGGCCACCGAGGCAGCGGGAAGACTTCTGTAAACGAAGCACTCCTGTTCACGGCCGGAGCGATCAACCGGCTCGGCTCGGTGGCTGACGGAACCACGCTGTCGGACTCGGCGTCCGACGAGAAGGCGCGCGAGATGTCGATCTCCGCGAGCCTCTCCTCGTTTCGCTGGGACGGCCGCAAGATCAACCTGATCGACACCCCCGGCGAGCCCTCCTTCGTCGCCGACGCGCTTGCCGCGCTTCGCGTCTGCGAGGGCGCGGTCTTCGTGGTCAACGGCGTGATGGGCGTCGAGGTGAGCACGAGCCGGCTCTGGCAGCGGGCTTCGGAGCTGGGGCTCTCGCGCACCGTGTTCGTGAACATGCTCGACCGCGAGCGCGCCGACTTCTTCCGAACGCTCGAAGCGCTGAAGCAGGCCTTCGGGCCACACGTCGTCGCCACCGAGATCCCGATCGGCGCCGAGCACGAGCTCGAGGGCGTGATCGACCTCATCGACATGGAGGCCTATCGCTACGACGGTGCCGGGCGCGAGAACTCAGAGGAGATCCCGATCCCCGACGAGCTCGCCGACCAGGCAGCGGAGTACCGCGAGAAGCTGATGGACGAGGTGGCCGAGGTCTCCGACTCGCTGATGGAGCGCTACCTCGAGGGCGAGGAGATCTCACATGAGGAGACCGTCAGCGCGCTCAAGACCGGGGTGACCGAGGGGCACCTGTTCCCGGTCACGTGCGGCGCGGCCACACGCAACCTCGGCGTCAACCGGCTGCTCGACGCCCTCGTCGAGGACCTGCCCTCGCCCGCCAAGAAGGGCACGGTGGACCTAGACGGCGTCACCCTCGAGCCCGACGAGGACAAGGAGATGGTGGCTTTCGTCTTCAAGACGCTCGCCGACCCGTACGCCGGGCGGATCAACCTCTTCCGCGTCTACCAGGGCGTCATGAGCCACGACTCGCACGTGCACAACTGCCGCGCCCACACCAAGGAGCGGATCGGCCAGTTGCTCGTGCCCCAGGGCAAGGAGACAGAGCACGCCGACGAGTTCGGCCCCGGCGACATCGGCGCGGTGGCCAAGCTCAAGGAGACCCACGCGGGGGACGTGCTCGCGGCCCACGACGCCGAGATCCCGCTCAAGCTGCCCAGCATGCCGCGCCCGGTGATGGCATTCGCGATCGAGGCCAAGGCCAAGGGCGACGAGGACAAGATGGGTCAGGCGCTGCGTCGCCTCCAGGAAGAGGATCCCACGATCGACTTCCACCGCGACGAGCAGACCGGCGAGCAGATCCTGGCGGGCATCACCCAGATCCACGTGGAGGTGATCGTCGGGCGCATGAAGGAGCGCTTCGGCGCCGAGGTCGAGCTCCACCAGCCGCACGTGCCCTATCGCGAGGCGATCAAGACCTCCGCCAAGGCGCGCGCGCGCTACAAGAAGCAGACCGGCGGTCGCGGCCAGTTCGCCGACTGCCACATCGAGCTCGAGCCGCTGCCCGCCGGGGAGGGCTTCGAGTTCGTGAACGCCATCAAGGGAGGCGTGATCCCGGGCGGGTTCATCCCGGCCGTCCAGAAGGGCGTGGTGGAGGCGATGAGCAACGGGACGGTCGCCGGCTTCCCCGTGCAGGACGTCAGGGTGAGGCTGTTCGACGGCCAGCACCACTCTGTCGATTCCTCGGAGATGGCCTTCAAGATCGCCGGCTCCATGGCCTTCAAGGAAGCCATGGAGAGCGCCAAGGCCGTGCTGATGGAGCCGATCATGACGGTCACGGTCGCGGTGCCCGAGGAGTACGTGGGCGACGTGATCGGCGATCTCAACTCGCGCCGCGGGCGGCCGCTCGGCATGGAGCCGAACGGTGGCCTGACCGAGGTCAAGGCCGAGGTCCCGATGGCGGAGATGCTCAGCTACGCGCCCGACATGCGAGCGATCACCGGGGGCCAGGGCGAGTACACGATGGAGCTCGCCCGCTATGAGGAGGTGCCCGCTCACATCGCCCAGGCGGTCGTGCAAGAGATGCAGCGCGAGGCCGAGGTGGTCAAGGCCTAGCCCTATCATCGGGCGCGATGAAGAAGGAGCTAAGGCCGGTCCACGACGCCGTCACCTGCGACGTATGCGGACGCACCATCCTCAAGGGCGAGCGCACCGAGCCCTATCTGGCACCGGGTGGGCACCGCCACCAGGTCTGCGACCTGTGTGCGGTGCGCGCTCAGCACGCCGGCTGGATCCGCGAATCGGCGGCCGGGGACATGCCGCAGCGCATGCCGCGCTCCGAGCCGCGCGGAGGCCTGCTGGGCCGGATGCGGCGGCGCCGCCCGGAGCCGCCGGCCCAGGCCGAGATGGAGGAGATGGAGGCGAGCTTCGGCCCCGGCGAGGGGGGCGAGTCGCAGGAGGCCGGGGGCTCGCCCCACGCTCCGCTGCCGCCCCGGCCGCGCTCGCGCCCCAAGGACCCGCGCCACGTTCGCGCCGTGCCGACGACCGCCGAGGCGAAGATCGACCGCGCGCTCGACCTCTTCAACGGCTCCGATCACCAGCGCACGATCGCCGGGCTCGCTCGCACGCTCGGAACGCCGCACGTGAGCACGCAGCCCGACACCGGCCAGGGGAGCCAGGTCTCCGTCGTGATCGCCTGGGAGCTCTCCTGGTATCGCTACCGGGTGGACCTCGGCGACGAGGGCGATCCGGTAATGATGCTCGACAAGGGTGAAGAGATAGAACAGATAGAAGAGTCGCTGCGGGATTGGAATGCGACGCTCGACAGCGACGGCCGCGTGCTCGCGGGCCACGCCGTGACCGATGGAGGTTCCGAAGGGTGATCTACTGCGTGGTGCCTGAGGCGCTCGCCGCCGAGCTGTACGACAAGCTCGCCGACTACTACCGCGAGGACCCGAACGTCGAGGTGATCATCGACCGGCGCGCCCAGGGCGGCAACCCCGGCGACCACCCGTCATACGAGGACCGCCGCCGCCAGCGGGCCAAGGGCAGCTTCCCGGCGATCGACGCGCCGTCCGGCGGTTGAAGGTCGTAGTAAACGTCGACGGCGGGTCGCGCGGCAATCCCGGCCCCGCCGCCGTGGCGGCCGTGGCCACCTCGGGCGGCGGCGAGTCGCTGGGCGAGCGCAACGCCTACATCGGCGAGACCACCAACAACGTCGCCGAGTACCGCGCCCTGCTGCTCGGCCTGGAGCTCGCCCGCGAGCTCGGCGCATCGGAGGTCGAGGTGATCAACGACTCCGAGCTCGTGGCGCGCCAGATCGGGGGCGAGTACAAGGTCAAGCACGCCGGCCTGAAGCCCCTCTTCCTCGAAGCGATGCGCACGCTGCGCTCGTTCGACAAATGGGCGGTCCGCTCGGTGCGCCGCGAGCACAACGCGCGCGCGGACGAGCTGGTCAACGAGCTGCTCGACGAGATGCTGGGGGCGACCTGACCAGACTCGATTGTCGACTCACCGGTCCCCTGGCGGCCAGGCGCAAGCGGCGGTGAGGCCCGCGGGCGAGGCGGAGGTCCTGGCCCGGGCCAAGGCGAGGCTCGACCGGCTCGGCCTCTACCCCGAGCCGGTCGACATGTCCGGTGTGCGCATCCACGTGGTGCCGTGGCTATTTCGGGTGCCGGGCTTTCGGCGCTTTGGCGGCTATGCGATCGCGCGCCGGATCCTGGTGAAGGGAGCCCCACTCGACGAGGACCTGGTCGTCCACGAGCTCTGCCACCTCTGGCAGGAGCAGCACGAGCCGCTGAGAATGTGGCTCTCCTACGCGCGCCCCTCGACCTTCAGCCGCGACCGCACCGCCTACCGGGCCAACCGCTACGAGCGCGAGGCCCGTGCGGCGGTCGCCTCCACTCGTGCCGTTTCCCCCGCGAGCCGCCGGGTAGCGGGAGGCCAATGACCACTACCTCCGCGACCGTCCCCCTGCTCGAGGTTCCCGGCCCGGTCGAGCCCGACCAGCCGATGCCAAACCCGCCGGGCAGCCCCGAGACCCCCGAGCCGGGCGCGCCCGAGGTACCGAGCCCCGACCCCAAGGGTCCCGAGATTCCCGACTCGCCGCCGAGTCCCGAGCCGGAGATTCCCGCCGAGCCGCTGTAGGGCCGCTCAGAGCCGCGCGAGCGCGGTGATCTCGGTGCGAAAGAACGGGGCCTCCCGTGGCGTCCCGTAGCCCCAGCTGACGGTCAGGCTGCTCGCGATCGTCAGATCGCCGAAGTCCTGCTCGGCGTGCACGTCGCAGCCGCAGGGGATGTAGTCGAACGATCCGTTGCCGACCGGGCCCCAGCGCGAGGCGCTCGCGCTCCTGACCGCGCCCTCGTTGTCGATCCGCAGCTCCACCTCGGGGCGTTCGGGCGGCAGGTCGAAGCGGGCCACGATCCTGTCCTCGTCCTCGGCGCGCCACGCGACTCCGCGCTCCGGTAGGACGCCGGCGGGCGCGAAGACCACGCTCTCGAGCGCGGCTCGGCCGGCGGCCGAGCGCGCCGTGTCCTCGTCGGAGGAGTGAAAGAGCCGGCGCCGGCCGAACAGCCGACCCTCGGTGCTCCCGATCCCGCGCGCGTAGCTGTCCTCGATCCGCACCACCGTCAACGGTCCGAGCCCGACGCGGGCGCGCCAGGCGAACGAGCGGCCGTCGGCCTCCTCCTGAGCTCGAAACGGCAGCCACAGGTCGGCCTTCACGCGGCCCTTCATCTCCAGCCGCACGCCCGGGGCGAGCGACGCGCCGGCGCGGATGGCGTGGGCGAAGTAGCGCCGGACCGGTTCGTCGAGGCCTGGGTGGGAGCTCAATCGGCCGAGATCGGCAGCGGACGCGGCATCGGGGGAGAAAGCCTGGCCCTGCGGTTCGGCCCGAACGCGAGCCGGTCGACGGCCGCCCACCCCGCAAAGGAGAGCCCGCCGACGGTTCCCGTCGCGGTCAGGAGCACGCCCGCGGCCGCGGCGGCAGCCACGCCCTGCGGGCCAAGTATCAGCACGCTTGCGGCGGCGCCGACGCTCAGTCCGAACGGCAGCTGGCCGAGTGTGACGACGGCGATCAGCACGGCAACCGCATCGAAGAGCGAGGCGTCGACCCCGACCGCGTGCAGGAGCAGCCAGTTGCGGGCGATCTGCGCAAACACGGCGACGAGGACGAAGCCGAAGACGAGGTTGCGCCCCTCGAGGCTGCGCATCACCGCCAGGCCCTTGGCGAGCCAGCCGTCCTTCGCGAGCGCGATGCTGCGCACCCCTACGCTCAGGCCGACCACCACGGCCACGCACGCGAATGGGATCCACCATGGGAGTCCGAGCGGCCCGACCAGCGTGAAGGAGGTCAGCGCAGCGAGCATCGCCTCGGTCGTGAGGATCGGGAGCTCGGCCGCGATCAGGGCCGGGACGCGCGGGCTCTGCTCGGGCGCGGACCGGCGCAGCGTCGCGATCCTTGCTGCCGCGCCAAGGTGGCCGTTCAGCAGGTTGCCGATGCACCCCATGCTCGATGCGCGATAGAGGCAGCGGCGGCCGGTGGTGCCTCCGGAAGCGCGCACGCACACGTACCACGCCTCCGTACGCGAGAGGAGGGCGACGATCTGGAGCACCACGGCGAGCACGACGACAGTTGCCGAGGCGCCCTGGATGCCGGCGGCCAGGTCGTCCCACCGGTAGACGAGCACGGCGGCGAACACCAGGCTTGCGGCGATCGACGCCGCGACCGTCAGCTCGGTACGGCGCCGGCGGGCGTAGCTTCGAAGGCGCGCGGTGGGCTGGGCGGCGATCCGCGCCAACGACATCGCAGGCAACAATACTCAATGGGGGAGATATGAGTCTAGAAACGCTAATCTAGGATCATGGGTCGGGGCGTAATCCCTGCGTGGTCGTTCCTGACAAACCACGCCCAGGTGCTGCTCTGTATCGCGCGCGACCCCGGCACACGGTTGAGGGAGATCGGCGCGGAAGTGGGGATCACCGAGCGTGCCGCGCACCGCATCGTCGTCGAGCTCGCCGACGCCGGCTACATCTCGCGAACCCGTATCGGCCGGCGCAACTACTACACGATCCAAAGTCACCTGCCGCTCCCCGACCGGCTCGCGCGCGAGCAGAACATCGGCGAGCTGCTGGCCGTGCTTGCCGGACAGCCGGCGAAAACCAGCGCGTAGGGGCTCGTTGTGATCGTCGGCCTGACCCTCGCGCTCGCATCTGCGGCGGCCACCAACCTGGCATTCCTGTTCAAGCAGCGCGGGTGTGTGCTCGCTCCGGCGATCGAGTTCCGCCATCTCGTGCGCAGCGCCGCCGGGCTGTTCCACTCCCGCTGGTTTCTGATCGGCTGGATGGTGGCCATCGTGGCCTGGGGTCTGCACGTGGGGGCGCTCGCGCTCGCGCCGCTGTCGATCGTGCAGGCCGTTCTCTCCGGCGGGCTCGTATTCCTCGCGGTGTTCGCCGAGCGCTTCTTTGGTTTTGAGCTCGGACGCCGCCAGTGGGCCGGCGTAACGATCACGGCCGTCGGGCTGGCGGTGATCGGGTTTACCGGCGGCGGCGCCACCGACCCGCACAGCGCTTCGCTTGCCCCTCTGCTCGCGGTCGAGGGCGGGATCGCCGTGGTCAGTGCCGTGCTGGTGAGAGTCTCCACCCGCCGCCACCTCGCACCGCGCTGGGAGGGCCTGCTCCTCGGCGCCGCGGCCGGCGCGCTGTTCGGGGTGTCCGACGTCGCTCTCAAGTACCTCACCCAGGCGCCCCCGGGACCGATGTTCGGCTTGGTCAGCCCGTGGCTTGCTACCGCGCTCATTGCCGGGGTGATCGCGTTCTACGCTTCCGCCCGCAGCCTGCAGCTCGGCTACGGCGTCGAAGTGATCGCGATCACGTCGGTGGCAGCCAACCTCGGGGCGATCATCGGCGGAATCCTCGTCTTCTCCGAACCGATCGGCTCGGGCCCACTCGCCATCGCCGCCCGCGCTCTGGCGTTCTGTTTCGTCATCGCGGGCGCGGCGCTCATGCCCGCCCCGATGCGCGCAACGCCTGGTCGAGCGCTCCCGGAGAGCGCCGCGGTGGCCACCCCCGCGTCTTAGGGCGCTACGGCCATTGCGCCAGGAGTGCGGCGCCGTCAGGAGCCGGCGGGTGCGCCCAGTCATAGTCGATTCTCTAAGTAACACCCACAACATCCGCTAGCTCTTCGAAGTAATCGCCCCTAGGCTCAGTGGGTGCAGAACACGATGCCGGACCGCCGCCAGGGAGCGGCCGGCCCTCAATCGCCCGATGAGCTGGCGCTGCTCGAGCGCAGCGCGCTTGCCGCCAGCCGGGCGGCGGCCCTCGCCTGCCAGCTCTGGGTGGGCCGTGGCAACCCTGAAGCGGCCGACGCCGCGGCGACCGATGCGATGCGTGCCGTGCTCGGCGAGGCGCCCGGGCGCGGCACCGTCGTGGTCGGCGAGGGGACCAAGGACGACGCCCCGATGCTCTACGTCGGCGAGCAGCTCGGCCAAGGCGCTCGTGAGTTCGATATCGCCGTCGACCCGCTCGAGTGCACGACCTTGTGCGCCAAGGGCGTTCCCGGCTCGCTCGCCACGATCGCGATCGCCGAGCCGGGCGCGATGGCGGCGCTCGGGCCCTCCTTCTACATGGACAAGCTCGTGGCCCCCGGTGCCGCACGCGGCGCCATCGACATCGAGCGGCGCCCCGAGGACAACCTGTCCACCCTGGCGACAGCGCTGGGGAAGGCCGTCGCCGATCTGCGCGTGGTGGTGCTCGACAAACCGCGCCACGAGGGGCTGATCGGCCGAGTCCTCGCAGCCGGCGCGTCGGTGATCTCGCCTCCCGACGGGGACGTGGCCGGAGCGCTCGCCGCGCTGCTGTCAACCGGCCAGGCGGACCTCCTGATGGGCATCGGCGGTACCCCCGAAGGGTTGATGACGGCCTGCGCTGCACAGGCATCGGGCGGCTGGATGCAGGGGCGGCTCGCGCCCCAACGCGACGACGAGGCCAGGGCGGTGGCCCAAGCGGGCCTGGACTCTGAGCGCATCTACGAGTTGGACGAGCTCGTGAGCGGCAGGAGCTTTTTCGTTGCAACCGGAATCACGGGAGGCCCGCTTCTGCGCGCCCCGTGGGTGTCGGAAGGGGAGGCGTATACCGAGTCGATCGTGATCGCCGACGGCTCGGTCCGGCTCGTGATCGAGGGAAGAGGAGTGGGCACATGACTGAGCACCGCCGGTCGCTCGAGGAAACGGCGCACGCGCTCGTCGCCGATGGCCAGGGCATACTGGCCGCCGACGAGAGCAACGCCACGATGACCACGCGGCTCGAGTCGGTCGGGGCCGAGTCGAGCCCGCACACGCGCCTGCGCTTTCGCGAGCTGCTCGTGACCACCCCCGGCATCGGGGCCCACATCAGCGGTGTGATCCTCTACGACGAGACGATCCGCCAGGCGGCCTCCGACGGCACGGCCTTCCCGGATCTGCTCGCCGCCCGGGGCATGATCCCCGGGATCAAGGTCGACACCGGCGCCAAGCCGCTTGCCGGAGCCGCCGGCGAGAAGGTCACCGAGGGGCTCGACGGCCTGCGCGAACGCCTGGCCGAGTACCGGGAGCTCGGCGCGCGCTTCGCGAAGTGGCGCGCGGTGGTCGCGATCGGGGACGGCCTGCCGAGCCGTGGTTGCATCCGGGCGAACGCCCACGCCCTCGCCCGCTACGCCGCGCTTTGCCAGGAGGCCGGCATCGTGCCGATGGTCGAGCCCGAGGTGCTGATGGACGGCGCCCACGAGATCGACCGCGCTCAGCAGGTGACCGAGGCGACGCTCCGCGAGGTCTTCGCAGAGCTTCGGGGCCAGCGGGTGCTGCTCAGCGGGATGGTGCTCAAGCCGAACATGGTCCTGTCGGGCTCCGACTGTCCCGAGCAGGCAGGGGTCCACGAGGTCGTGAAGCGCACGCTCGAGCTGTTCGGGCGGGTTGTCGCCACCGAGGTCCCGGGGATCGCCTTCCTCTCGGGCGGCCAGAGCGACGAGCGGGCCAGCGCTCACCTGAGCGCGATGAACGCCATCGGCGGCGCCCCCTGGCAGCTCAGCTTCTCCTACGGGCGGGCGCTGCAGGCCACGCCGCTCGCCGTTTGGGCGGGCGAGGAGCGTAACGCCGACGCGGCCCAGCGGTCCTTTGCCCATCGCGTTCGCTGCAACGGCGAGGCGCGGTTCGGGCGTTACACGGAGGAGCTCGAGCAGGCGCTGGCGGCATAGAGCAAACCCTATGGATACGGCTTAAGTTTTCAATTGCGCCCTCACGGTCCTTCGAATAGCGTCGACATCGGCAACCGAGTGAGGAACAGAGCATGAGCTCCAGTACCGGGAACGGAACGAACAAGAGGGACCGTTGGGCGGCGGGCGTCACGCCGTACGCCGAGATGGGTTACTGGAATGCCGAGTACGAGCCCAAGGACACGGACATCCTGTGCGCCTTCCGGATCACCCCCCAGGACGGGGTGGACGCGATCGAGGCGGCCGCGGCGGTGGCCGGAGAGTCGTCGACCGCGACCTGGACAGTCGTCTGGACCGACCGCCTGACCCCGCACGAGCACTACCAGGCCAAGGCCTACTCCTGCGAGGAGGTGCCCGGCACTCCCGGCCAGTACATCGCGAAGATCGCCTACGACATCGACCTTTTCGAAGAGGGATCGGTGGCCAACCTCACCTCGTCGATCATCGGCAACGTCTTCGGCTTCAAGGCGCTCAAGGCGCTGCGCCTCGAGGACATGCGCATCCCGCCGCACTACCTCAAGACCTTTCAGGGCCCTCCGCACGGGATCATCATGGAGCGCGAGTACCTGGACAAGTTCGGGCGCCCGCTGCTCGGCGCCACGACCAAGCCGAAGCTCGGCCTCTCGGCCAAGAACTATGGCCGGGTCGTCTACGAGGCGCTGCGCGGCGGACTCGACTTCACGAAGGACGACGAGAACATCAACTCGCAGCCCTTCATGCGCTGGCGCGACCGCTACATCCATGCGATGGAGGCGGTGAACCGCGCCCAGGCCGTGACCGGAGAGATCAAGGGCCACTACATGAACGTCACCGCGGCCACGATGGAGGAGATGTACGAGCGGGCGGAGTTCGCCAAGGAGCTCGGCAGCATCATCATCATGCAGGACCTGACGATCGGCTTCACAGCCATGCAGTCGATGTCGAAGTGGGCGCGGGCGAACGGCATGATCCTGCACCTCCACCGCGCCGGTCACGGCACCTACACGCGCCAGAAGACCCACGGGGTGAGCTTCCGAGTGATCGCCAAGTGGTGCCGCATGATCGGCGTGGACCACATCCACGCCGGCACCGTCGTCGGCAAGCTGGAGGGCGACCCGGGGATGATCAGGGGCTACTACGACGTCTGTCGCCAGCGCTTCAACAAGGCCAACCCCGAGACCGGTCTGTACTTCGACCAGGACTGGGCCTCGCTGGCCCCGGTGATGCCGGTGGCCTCCGGCGGCATCCACGCCGGCCAGATGCACCAGCTGTTGCACTACCTGGGAGAGGACGTGGTGATGCAGTTCGGCGGCGGCACTATCGGGCACCCGATGGGCATCGCCGCCGGCGCCACCGCCAACCGCGTGGCCGTCGAGGCGATGATCAAGGCGCGCAACGAGGGCAGGGACTACTACGAGGAGGGCCCCGACATCCTCAGGGATGCGGCGAAGGGCTGCCCCGAGCTGAACGCCGCGCTGGAGGTGTGGAAGGACATCACCTTCGACTTCGAATCGACCGATACCCCCGACATCGTCGCCACGACGACAGCGAGCCGATGAGGATCACACAAGGCACCTTCTCTTTCTTGCCCGATCTGACCGACGAGGAGATCGAGGCGCAGATCGACTACGCGCTCTCGAATCACTGGGCGATCATGGTCGAGTACACCGACGACCCGCACCCGCGCAACAGCTACTGGGAGATGTGGCGCCAGCCCGAGTTCGACCTCGAGCCGGGCGAGGCCGACGTTGCCATGCGTGACGTTAACGCCTGCCGCGAGGCGTACCCCAACCACTACATCAAGGTGGTCGCCTACGACAGCTCGCTCGGGCGCCAGACCTCGGCGCTCAGCTTCATCGTCAACCGCCCTGCCGACGAGCCCGGCTTTCGCCTGGAGCGCCAGGACAAGGCCGATCGCCAGATGCGCTACACACTGCATCCGTACGCCCAGGAGGACCCGATCGGGCGCCGCTACGGCAACGAGAGCGACCTGGCCAGCACCCGCGACCCGGCGGCCGTCCAGGACGGCACGACCGGCCGGGACTCGGGCAACGCAGGGCGCGATGGCTCGTCGTGAGTCCTCGCGGCCTCGACACGACAGGCAGGCCGCTCGACCCGGCGGCTGACCGCAGCTCGCCCTCCTTCTCGGATGAGTTCGGGGGCAAGGTCATCCGTCCGGCCAAGGGCGCGACGGCGGGCTCGGCGATCGACTCGGTGGACTTCCGCGAGGCGGTCTCCAACGGAGAGGCCGACGTTCGGACAGTCGTGGAGCAATCACGTGTCCACGAGGTGCTCGAGCAGCTCGATCGCGACCTGGTGGCGCTCGAGCCGGTGAAGCGGCGAATCCGCGAGATCGCCGCCCTGCTCGTGATCGACCGCTTGCGAGAGGAGATGAATCTCAGCTCCCAGCCCCCGACGCTGCACATGAGCCTCACCGGCAGCCCGGGGACGGGGAAGACCACCGTGGCGCTACGGATGGCCGACATCCTGCATCGCCTCGGCTACATCGAGAAGGGCCACCTCATCTCGGTCACCCGCGACGACCTGGTGGGCCAGTACGTCGGTCACACGGCGCCGAAGACCAAGGACGTGGTCAAACGCGCCATCGGCGGCATCCTCTTCATCGACGAGGCCTACTACCTGCACCGCCCCGACAACGAGCGCGACTACGGGCAGGAGGCGATCGAGGTCCTGCTTCAGGTGATGGAAGCAGAGCGCCAGAACCTGGTGGTCGTAATGGCCGGCTACAAGGAGCCGATGGAGGAGTTCTTCGTGGCCAACCCCGGGATGGGGTCGCGGGTGGCCCACCACATCAGCTTCCCCGACTACGACGCCGGCGAGCTCATGCAGATAGGCCGGCTGATGGTCGGCCAACAGGGCTACGCGCTCAGCGACGAGGCCGCCGAGGCCATGCGCGAGTACATCGAGCGACGCCTCGATCAGCCGCGCTTCGCGCATGGTCGCAGCATCCGCAACGCCATCGAGCGCGCGCGGATGCGGCAGGCCACTCGGCTGTTCGACTCGGACACGAAGCTGACGAAGAAGGACCTCATCACCCTCGAGGCAGGCGACATCCTGCAGAGCTCGGTGTTCGCATGAGGGGGGTGACGGAGTGCCGCGCCCGATAATCCTTGGCGTCGTCGGCGACTCCGCGGCGGGAAAGACCACGCTGACGCGAGGGCTCGTGCGGATCCTGGGCGAGGAGCAGGTGACGGCGGTCTCCACCGACGACTATCACCGCTACGACAGAAAGCAGCGCGCCGAGCGCGGCATCACACCCCTCACTCCGGACTGCAACTACATCGAGATCATGGGCCAGCACCTCAGGCACCTCCGTGCCGGCGAGGCGATCCTCAAGCCCGTCTACCGACACGCCGACGGCACCTTTGGCCCGCCGGTCCACGTGACTCCGAAGTCCTTCACGGTCGTGGAGGGCCTGCTCGGCTACCACGCCCCCGACATGCGTGACTGCTACGACGTGCGGATCTACCTGGCGCCGCCCGAGGAGCTGCGACGCAGGTGGAAGGTCCAGCGCGACTGCTCGCGGCGCGGCTACACGACCGACGAGGTCCTTGCGGAGCTCGACCGGCGCGAGCCCGACTCCGCCCAGTTCATCCGCCCGCAAGAGCGCTACGCGGACCTGGTGGTCTCGTTTCGGGAGGGCGACGACGGCGACCCCAACTCGCTCGACGCCGAGCTCGTGCTGCGCGAGGGCCTTCCGCATCCCGACCTCTCGCCGGTCGTCGGCGGCGGCGAAGGCGACATCACGACCGAGCAGCGCGGCTCCGAGGTGCTGCTGAACATCCCGGGCGACATCGAGCGCGACGAGGCCGCCAAGATCGAGGAGGCGATCTGGGAGAAGCTCCACTTCGCGTCGCACCTGCGCTCAGACCGCCTCGGCCAGTTCACGATCAACAACGACCTCAAGCGCTCCGAGTCGCTGGCGCTGGTGCAGTTGATCATCCTCTACCACCTCGTGACCGCGAAGGCCGCGATCGCGACGGGGAGCGCGGGCACCCGCGCCAACGGTGGTCGAAGTTGCTCCCGAGCCCAGCGAGTCCGAGCGGCTGGCGCAGGCCGTGACGCCCGCGGACTAAGGCCGCGGCGCCGGCGTGGCGCCCTCCACGACGCGCCGGCCCTCGCCACGCACGAACGAAAGGAACTCTCGGACCGTCGGCCTGATCGGGCCATGCTCTGAACGGAGCAGGTACCAGTCGCGCTTGGGCAGCGACACGGCGGGCTCGATCGTTGCGAGCAGGCCCAGGTCCAGCTCGAGCTGCGCCGCGAGCCGCGACTGAATCGCGACACCCAGGCGGGCCCGTGCGGCCTGCTTGATCGCGCCGTTCGAGCCGAGCGTGAACTGGGCGGGGCGCACGTCGTGCCCGGCGAGGAAGTCCTCGGTCATCGTGCGGGTGCCGGACCCCTCCTCGCGCATGAGCCACGGCCTGCGCGCCAGCTCCTCGATGGGTACCGAGCGCCGCGCGGCCAGCGCGTCGTCTGCTGCCGTGATGATCACGATCGGATTGGCGAGGAAGGGCTCGCCCACGACGCCCTTGCCCGGCGGCCGGCCGCCGATCGCAAGGTCGGACCGATGGGTCCGAAGGCGGTCGAAAACGTCCTGCCGGTTGCCGACGTGGACGCTCAGGCTGACCTCCGGGTGGAGCGCCACGAACGCCTCCATGAGCGCTGGGACGATGTGTTCGCCGGCCGTCGTCACGGCGGCGATGCGCAGCTCTCGCCCGGCGCTCTGGCCGGCCTCGCCCGCGGCTCGCCGGCCCTCTTCGAGCAGGCCGATGACATCGGCGGCGTAGGGGGCGAAGGCCTCGCCGGCCGGTGTCGGGCGGATGCTTCGTCCGACGCGCTCTGTCAGCTCGACCTCGAGCTCGCGCGACAGCGCCGAGACCGCGGCCGAGACCGAAGGCTGGGTGACGACGAGCTCGTCGGCGGCCCCCGTCACCGACCCGGTCCGGTAGACCGCGAGAAAGCTGCGCAGCTGGGTCAGCGTTATGGCCATTTCCCTGGGCGACCCATCAAGCTGTCAGCGGCTTTTGGGCCGATGCATTGATAGCACTCAATGGGTGAGCGGCAAAGTCCGATGGACGTTTGTTGTCAGGTTCGCTTGTATCGATTGATACTTTCGACTATGGCCGGGAGGTCGCAATGCCGGAACCGAGCTCAGTCCTGCTGGTGGCCAATCGCACGGCCACGGGCGCCCACATGTGCCGCATCGTCAAGCGGCTTGGGGAGGCCGGCGCGGTCAGGTTCCACCTGGTCGTGCCGGCCACTCCGCGGGGGCTGCACCGGGTCGTCGATCCGGAGGTGGCCGGCCGCGTCGAGGCTCGAGCTGCACTCGAGGCGGCACGCGGCCCCTTGAGTGAAGCCGCCGGCTTCGAGGTCAGCGGCGAGGTCGGCGACGCCGACCCGCTCGCCGCCATCCAGGACGCGCTCGGAGGGGGCGACTTCGACGAGATCGTCGTGTCAACCCTCCCGAGACGCCTGTCGCGGTGGCTTCACCTCGATCTGCCCGCGAAGGCGCGAGGCCTCGGGCTGCCGGTCACCCACGTAGAAGCCGAGGACGTGGAGGAACCCGCGCTCGCCCAGAGAGCCGCCTAGCGGACTTCGCCGAATGGCCTAACGGGTTTCGAGAAGCGCCCGGAGAGCCTGGAGATCCTTCTTCAGGCCCGAGCGCACGATCGGCGCGAGCAGCGGGCCAAGCAGCCGCATCCCGCCCTTGGGGTCCAGGTCGATGGTGTAGGTGAACACGGCGTGGTCGCCGTTCGGGGTGGGGCGCACGGTCCGTCCGCCGGCGAGACCGCCGATGGTTCCGCTTGCCCGTGAATCGATACGAGGCGCCCGGATCCAGCTCGGTTACGACCGTGTCGGCGCTGAAGTCGCGACCGGCGGAATGGACCACCTCGCGGACCTTGGTGCCCACCGACGGCGGTCCCGGCGGGTCGGGCGTCATTTCGCGAAGTCCCTTGCGCCACTGAAGGTCGAAGGAATAGTCGGCGATCGCGTCCCACACCTCGTCCGCCGGCCTGGCGATCTGAACGGACTCCTCGATGCGCATGGCCGGCGCAGCCTAATCGACCTGTTTACTACCGGCGTGCTCTTTGTTGCCGTCGAAGGACAGCGGGCGTCCCGAGCCGTCGCCCGGATCGCGGTCACACTCGTGCTCGCACTCGCTGTGGCGGGCTCCTGCGCTGTGTCCGCCGTGGCCCGATCGCCCGAGATCACGTTCTACTTCGGGCTCGAGCGGCCCGAGGCCCAGGCGCGCGCCGCCTTTACCGCGGTCAGCCAGCCCGGCTCGCCGACCTACCGGCGGTTCCTGAGCACGCGGCAGGTGGCGCGTCGCTACGGCGCGAGCCGGCGCACCGTCGCCGCGCTGCGGAGCGTGGCCCGGCGCCATGGGCTCTCGGCGCGCGTCGACCGCTCGCGCGTGTTCGCCCGCGTGCGCGGCACCGTGCGCCGCTTCGAGCGCCTGTTCGGCGTGCGCATCCGGCGCCAGTTCGACAACGACGTCATAGCCAACGGCTACTTCGTCACGGGCAGAGGACCGCTTCGGCTTCCCAAGGGCTTCCGGCCGCTTGTCCGCGAGGTCGTCGCCTCGTTCAGCCGCTCGACCCGGCTCAAACCGGGCAGCGCTGCGGCAGACGGCCGCGCGGCGGCCGCCCCCGCGCCCGCTAACGCCGGCACCTGGACCGGTGGCTGCGCGGACGCCCAGGCCACCGGCGCCTACAGCTTCGCGCAGGTGCGCAGCGCCTACGGCCTCGACTCGGTCGGTCCCGGCGCGGACGCATCGGTGGCGATCGTGAACGCGGGGGAGGGCATCCCCGCGCCGGACATCGCCCGCGCCGCCGAATGCTTTGGCCTCCCGGCGCTGGCCACGCGCACCCTGCTCACCGACGGCCAGGCACGTCCGTTCGGCCGAGGCTCGTTCGAGCCGCAGGAGGACCTCGCCCTCGTGCGCGGGATGGCGCCGGGGCTCGGGTCGGCGACATTCAGTCAGGTATGGCTTGCGAGCCAGCTCTGGTTCCTCGGCATTGCCGAAGTGCTGGCGGCGCCCCGCCTGCCCGATGCGCTCTCGTTCTCCTACGGGGAATGTGAGCGCGACGTCCGCGGAGCGCGTGCCCAGCGGAGCTCGCGCGCGGGGCGGTGCTCTTCGACTCGCTGCTCGTGCGCCTGGGACTTGCGGGAGTCGGCGCCTTCGCGTCGGCCGGCGACTTCGGCTCGACCTGCAACGGCCAGCCGTTCCGGGCAGTCACCTGGCCGGCCTCCTCTCCGTACCTCACCGCGGTCGGCGGCACCAGGCTGGTCCTCGACAGCGCAAACGCGCGCGCGGACGAAGTCGTCTGGAACGACCTCGAGTGGCTCACGTCGGGCAACGGCGGAGGGGCGGGCGGCGGCGGGCTCTCGGCCGTCTCGCGGCGCCCCGCGTACCAGCGCGGGCTGACGGTACCCGGCGCCAAGCGCGCCGTGCCCGACGTCTCCGCCCACGCTTCGATGCTCCCGGGTTGGCCGGTGGTGCTCAACGGCAACTGGGTAGAGGACGCCGGCACGAGCGCCTCGGCCCCGCTGCTGGCGGGCGGCTTCGCCGTTCTCAGCGCAAACGAGCGCGCCGCCGGGCGGCCACCGCTCGGGCCCGTGAACGGCCTTCTCTACGCGTTGGAGACCAGCGCGCCGGACACGCTCTTCGACGTCGTGTCCGGCTCCAACGGCTACGTGCCCAGGGTGCCCGCGCTCAGCGCCGCTCCCGGCTATGACCGGGCGAGCGGACTAGGTGTCCCGCGCTTCGACCGGCTCGCGGCCGCCCTGCCGCCCCCGGCGCCCTGAGGCCGCGCCCGCGCTCCTCGGCGGAGCCGCTCGCCACCGCCACGCGCAGGGCGGCGCCGGCGTGAGCGTCGTCTGGCCACCAACCGGCGGGCGTCCCGTCGGGTCGGACCAGCAGCGCGCCCGCGCCGCGGATGCCGAGGGCGCGCGCGACGATCGGGTCGAGCCCGTACACGACGAGCGGCATGGGCCGAGGTACGGCGGCCGCGGCTGCCTCCCACGCCGCTCGCCGCGGTCCGGTGAACAGGGTCAGCCCGTCGCCGAGGAGGTCGAGCGTGGAGCGCCGGCCCGCCGATGAGCGCAACCAGACATGCGCGATCCGGCCTCCGATGTCGGCATGGGTCGCCTGGGCGACATCCTGAACCGTGCCCTCCGGGTCCGCCGAGCGTGCCGTGTTGTGCTCGGCCACCGGCCTGCGCTCGGCCTCGTAGGAGTCGAGCAGCGCGGGCCCGGCCCAACCCCGCAGTACCCAGGCGAGCTTCCAGCCGAGGTCATGGCCGTCGTGGATGGCGGTGTTCATTCCGTTACCGCCCCGCGGCGTCATCCGGTGCGCGGCGTCTCCGACGAGGAAAGCGCTGCCCTTCCGGAAGCGCTCCGCGAGTTGGGCGGCGAAGGTGAACGCGCCGATGCGCTCGATGCGGGGCTGCAGGGCCGGGTCGCCGGCGGCGGCCCGGATGCGGCGCCGAAGCTGCTCCTCCGTGGCGCCGGCGAGATGCTCGCCACCGGGCCGGACCCGCGTGCCGTACAGCCAGCGATCACCGCGGCCCGCGGGCAGGATGATGCCGGCGGCGTCGGGGTGGTTGATGTCGTAGAGGGCGTAGCGGCGCTCGCCGAGGAGGTCCCACAGCGGCGCGCGAAACAGCGCCGTCACCGCCCGGTCGAGATCGCCGGGCCCGTGCATCGGGATGCCCAAGGACGTTCGTACCGCGCTGTGCGCGCCGTCGGCGCCAACGAGGTAGCGCGCGTGAACCGTCCTCGGCTCTCCCGTGGCGACGTCGCGCAGAGCGGCGCGGACCCCCTCGCACCGGTCTCCACGGCGGTGACCTCGGTGGCGAATTGCACGCGGGCGGCGCCGAGTGAAGCGAGATGACGAAGGAGCACCGGTTCCAGGTGGTCCTGCGCCACGCACGCCGGCTTGGTCGGGCTGACCACCGCGCTCTGCGCTCGGCTGGGCCAGCCGAGCGGCGCCACGGAGCCGGCGGAGCTCAGGGTGTTGCCTACCCATCCCTTCCATTCCACGTCGACTGCTCCCTCGCGGACCTCTTCCTCCAGTCCCCACGAGCGCATCAGCTCCATCGCGCGGAGGTTCATCCCGGTCGCGCGGGGCAGGCCCGACAGCTCGCGCCTGCGTTCGACCAGCAGGCACTCGACACCCTGCCGGGCCAGGGCGATCGCCGCTGTCGAGCCGGCTGGCGCTCACGATCGGCACGGGCACTTCGGTGTGTGAGGTCGCATTGCTCATGGCGGCCATGGTTGCGGCGAGCCGCGAACCGACCTGAGCACTCGCCTACTCAACTCTCGGCGGCCGCGTCTACTCAGGTGCGCCGCCGAGGACCTGGGCGAGGTCCTGGCGGCGGGTGACGCCGAGCTTGCGGTAGGCGCGCTGGAGGTGGTTGTCGACCGTCCGCACGGACACGACGAGCCGCTCGGCGATCTGGCGGCTGCTCAGCCCCGATGCGGCAAGCACGGCGATCTCTCGCTCGCGCCGGGTTAGTTCGTCCGACCACTTGCCCGCCCAGCAGCGTCGGTGGTCGCGCGCCCTCGCAGGCGTCGAGCAGCACGGCGGCGCGCGCCGCCGCCGCGCGGGCGCTCGCGTCGCGACCGGCATCGCGAAACGCCGCGGCGGCGGCGTCCGCGGCCTCGGCAGCCGACGCAGCAGCGCGCCCTCGGTCGGCGAACCGCTCGGCGACGTCGAGAAGAGCGGGCCCGTCGCGGGCGACGAGGGCCTCGGCGTGCGCGGCGGCGCTGGCCGCGAACGATCCGTCGACCTCGCGCGGCGAGCGCGGGCCAGCCGTGGCGCGCCCGAGGCGGCGTCACCCAAGCGGCAGAGCTCGTGGAGCGCGCGCACGGTGTACCCGTCCTGGCCGCGCGACTGCGTCAACTCACTCGTTTCGCGCGCGAGTGCGCGCGCCCGCGAGTGCTCGCCGGCCGCCGCGGCGCTCCACGCCCGCGCCAGCCCGAGCTCGAATTCGAAGCCCTTGTGCCCGAGCGGCGTGCGCTCGAGCTCCGCGACCGTCTGGCGAGCCAGGTCGGGTTCGCCGGCCTGCGCTGCGGCTTGGGTCGATTCCCGCGAGCGCCCAGGCCAGCATCCCGGACGGGTCGGCGTCGCGCAGCAGCGCCGCGCTCTCGCGAAACCGGCGCAGCGCCGTCCGCACGCTGCCCCGCGCCAGCCAGATGAAGCCGAGCGACGCCGCCTCGACAGCCGCGGTCTGCGCCGAGCGGCGTGTCGAGCGCGAGCGCGTAGACGCCCTGCGACGTCTCGGTCGCCTCGACCAGACGCCCGGCGAAGCGCAAGGCGAGCCCGCGCATGCTCAGCAGCACCGACTCCAAGACTGGAAGCTCCTCGCGGTGGCGGCGCGCCACCGGCTCCCAGGCCTGAGTCAGCGCAACGGCCTCGTCGGTCCGGCCGCACGAGAGCAGCGCCTCGGCCGCGGCGAGGACCGCGGGCAGCCTCGCCTGCTCGCGCACGCTCGCGTCCTCGAGCAGCGGGAGCGCGGCGGCCAGCGCCTCGGCGGGCCGGCCGTGCGCGGCCTCCAGCCTGACGCGCTGCGCGGCGAGCTCGGCGCGCAGCTCATCGTCGGAGACAGCACGTTCGGCGCGCCGCAGCGCGGCGTCGGCCTCGGCGGCCCGTTCGAGTCCCCAGAACGCGTTCCTGGCGATCGCGATGGCCACCTCGGCTCGCTCGGCGTCGCTGCCGGCTTGCAGTTCCAGCGTCCGCCAGCAGCGCGTGAGCCTCCTCCGCGCGACCGGCGCCGGCAAGCGCTCGCCCCAGCAAGAGGCGCGCGCCGAAGCCTCCGCCCGCCTGGACCGCGGCCCGCGCCAAGCGCTCGGCGAGGACCAGGTCGAGCGCCGCCAGCGCCTGGCCTGCCGCGCGCTCGAGCAGGTCGCTATCGCCGGCCCCGCCGGAATCGAGCCGCCACACGGCGAGCCTGAGCAGGTCCTCGCGACGCCGCCCCCCGCGCGCCTCGACGGCTTCGGCCAGCCGTCGCTGGATTGCTTCCAGGCGGGTTGGCGTGAGTCCCGCTCGGATGACCTCCCCGTGCAACGGATGCGCCACGTCGATCGCCCGCCGCCGGCCGTCCTCGCGGCGTTCGACGACCTCGTGGACCTCGAGCGACGAGAGTGCCGGCAGCTCGCCCGGTTCCAGCAATCCGATCTCGAGCGGCGCGCCGATCGCCACCAGCTCGAGCACGCGTCGCTCGGGGGCTTCGAGCGCCTCGAGCCTGGCCTCGACCAGCTCGCTCAGCCGCATCCCCGTGGCCATGTCGCCGCGCCAGCTCCAGATACCGCCCTGCTCGGTCAGCGCGCCCCGCTCGATTCCGTAGCGCACCAGCTCACGCGCGAACAGCGCGTTGCCCCGCGTCAGCTCCCAGAGCGCGTGGCCGCTCGGTCCATCGACCGGTCCGCCCAGCGCCTCAACGAGGAGGCGCTCCAGGTCATCGCGAGCGAGGGCGTCGAGCTCGAGCCGGGAGCACAGCTCGTCCTTCCACAGGGCCCGCAGCGCATCCGGCACCCGCTCGCCCCGCCGAACGGTGACCACGGCGAAGGCCTCGCGAGCCGCCACGAGCTGATGCAGCAAGGCGGCCGAGGCGTCGTCGAGCAGCTGGCCGTCGTCGACGCACAGCACCAGTCGACGCCCGCCGGTGCGCTCAGCCAGAGCATGACGCGCGCGCGACAGCAGCTCGGCGCCGCCCTCTGAAGTGCTGTCCGGCGCGGCGGGCACAAGTGCCGCGAACGCCCCGAGGGGGATCGTCGCCGCCGAGCGCGTTGCTCGCACCCACTCGACCGCACAGTCGCGCGATGCGGCAACTCGGGAGACCTCTGCTGCCAGCCGCGTCTTGCCGACCCCGGCGGCCCCCACCACGACCACTCCACCGGTCGACCCGTCCGACAGCAACTCGCCGGCCAGAGCCAGTTCACGATCACGCCCCACGAGCGGCCAGGCCACACCCGCAGTTTGAACAACAGCGCGAGGCGACCGGTCAACCGATGTCCTGGGCAGGGGGGAGGCGCATCTCGAAGCCGGCGATCAGGGCGCCCAGGCCGGCTTCGAAGCTGTCGTCCGGCCCGACGAGACCCGCCGCGGCGGCGGCTTGGCCGAGGTTCGGGTATGACCCGGTCTCGAGCAGGTCGCGCTGGCGCGCGGCGCTCTCGCCCAGCGCGCGCTCCTCCTCGACACTCGTGGGAAGACCGGACTCGTCGAGCGCGTGGCCGATCACGAAGCACGACGTGGCGTGAACGGCTGCCAGCGCACCTGCCGGATCGAATCCCGCCCGGAGCAGGATTCCGAGGGCGGTATCGAGGACACGGAGCGCGGCGGGGCTGATGTCCGGGCGCGTGACGACGGCGGGGAGAGTGTTCGGATGTCTGCGTAGAGCGGCCCTGTAGCCGCGGGCCAGGCTCGCAAGCTGCTCTGTCCAGGGCGCATCTCGTGGCACGTCCACCGGCACCTGTCCGATCACCGCTTCCACGACGCCGTCGAGGACGGCGGCCTTGTTCGACAGGTGGTGGTAGACCGCCATCGGATCGAGGCCCAGCTCGCGGCCGAGGGCGCGCATTGTCAGGCCGTCGAGCCCGTCGCGGTCCACGACTCGTAGCGCCGCGGCGAGCGCTCGCTCGCGCGTGAGCACCCGTCGAGCATTCATGGGTCGGAAGGCGAGTCGACGACGAGGCACATGGTCTTGAAGTCCAGGGTCAGTGCGTGTGGCCGAAGGAACGCGTGCGAGATCAGCCCGCCCACGTCGAAGCCGAGCCGATCGCCGAGAATCGATGGGGCCTTCTTCTGCACGGTTCCGGCGACGGCGTGGTGCGTAATTGCGTGATCGCCCTCGCCCAGCGTGAGCGTGTCGATCACCACGTCCGTCTCCGTCACCGGTCCGCCGGCGCCAAGCCCTTCCCGCGCCCGTGACCAGTCGACCGCCACACCTGCCCTGCGCAGGTTGCTCTCGGGCGCGAGGAAGCCCGCGCCGGCCAATCCGGTGTCGACCAAGAAGAGCGTGGGGGGTAGGTCGTTCAAACTGCCGCGGGCGAGGATGAGATGGGTGTCCACAAGCCAGAACGGGATTCGCGTGGTCTCTCGATGACCGAGCTCGCGGCCCCGCTGTGACAGCCCACGGCGGAGGATCAGCGCGCCGCCGGGATAGTCGATCGTGGCCATGAAATGCATCAGGATTCGCGTGCCGAGGATGCCCCTGATGTCGATTCCGAAGTATTCGGGCAGCGCTCGGAGATCGAGCGTGTGGATCGGGACATCGCTGATCCGCAGCTCTCCGGCTTGGATCGTGTCCACCTTGCCGAGTCCAGTCCTGGCTCGCCTGCGACCTGCGTATTCGCCGCTCAGCTCGCTCACCAGAGTGGCCCCCGCTTGCGCCGCGAAGCCGGCATCGAGCACGATCTCCGCCCCGCCGGTGTCGAGGAAGAACTTGGCCGGAGGCCCACCGTTCACTACCAGCTCCACGGTGGGCAACGGGTCGGTCACCACGAACTCCAAGCGTGTGACCGGCGGGCCGTCGATCCGGTACGGGCGGTCGTCGCCGAACGCCGCCAGGTGGCGGGCCACGCCTGCCAGGCCTCGAAACGGACCGACCGGCAGCCGGCCCGCAGCCGCCGCGAACTCCCTCGACGCGTCCCTGAAGCGATCGCTCCGGTAGTGGGCCATGCCGAGCTGTGCCCTGATCGCGGTAGCCAGCGGCCAGCGGCGCTTGAAGCGCGTGCTGTGAGTGAAGGCTTGGCTCAGGTAGCGCACCGCATCGTCCGCGCGATTCTCATAGAGAGCAAGGTCGCCGAGTCGCTTCAGGAGCGTCGCGTCCGCGGGGCGATCGCTCAGCGCGGCGACGTACGACCCACTCGCCTCTCGCAGGCGACCGCTACGAAACAGAGCGTCAGCCGTCTCCACTGGCCCTTCCACCGTTTCTACAGCGTAGAGATCTTAGTCTACAGCGTAGATTGCGCGGCCCACTCTTGGAGTAGACGCTCGTCCAATCGGCGGCTAGATTCGAGGATGATTGCCGTAGTGCCTCCTTCGGGGGCCGCGGCGGCCGCCGCGGCGAGTGTCCAGACCGTCGCGGGCGGCGTCCGCGATACCCATTTTTGACTCGAGCGGCGGCCACAGGGCGCTGCATCCAGCCGAGAGGAACCGAGACACATGTCCGTCGCCGGAAGCGATCAGCACCTGACCGATCCCAGCGTGACCGCACACCGCGAGGTGATCGTGGTCGGTGGTGGCCAGGCCGGCCTGGCGATCGGTTACTTCCTGGCCCGTCAAGAGCGCGACTTCACGATCCTGGAAGCGGCCGGAGAGCCGGCGGCCGCGTGGCGCGAGCGCTGGGATTCGCTCAAGCTGTTCACGCCGGCCCGCTACGACGGCCTTCCCGGCCTTGAGTTCCCGGGCGATCCGGAGCGCCACCCCGGCCGCGACGAGGTCGCGGCCTACCTGAGCGACTATGCCCGTCACTTCGACCTGCCGGTCGAGCTCAACAGCCGCGTCCACGCGATCAGCAAGCGCGAGGGCGCCTACCTGGTCGACGTCGAGGACCGAGCCTACGAGGCCGATCAGGTGGTGGTCGCCACCGGCCCGTTCCAGGTGCCGCTGGTGCCGGCTTTCGCCGAGCGCCTCGACGCAGGTGTGGTGCAACTCCACAGCAGCGCCTATCGAGCGCCGGGGTCCATCCCGGATGGGCCGGTTCTGGTGGTCGGTGGCGGGAACACCGGGTTCCAGATCGCTGAGGAGCTCTCCGCCTCGCGCGAGGTCCACCTGTCGATCGGAACGCGTCAGATGCCGCTGCCGCAGCGCATCCTCGGCCGCGACCTGTTCTGGTACCTCGACGCGACCGGGCTGATTCGCAAGACGACGCAGTCGCGGATCGGGCGCCGGATGTCCGAGCGGGACACGCTCGTGGGATCAACCCCCCGGGGCCTACGCCGCCGCGGGGTCGAGCTCCACGGGCGGGCCGCGGGCGTCGCGGGATCGACCGTCAGCTTCGAGGACGGCACCGACGTCGAGCCTCGCAGCATCATCTGGGCGACCGGATTCGGAGTCGATCACTCGTGGATCGATGTTCCCGTGTTCGACAAGAACGGCCGCGTCATCCACCAGCGCGGCGTGACGGACTCGCCCGGGCTCTACTTCCTCGGCCTGTCCTGGCAGCACACCAGAGGCTCCGCGCTGCTGGGCTGGGTGGCCGAAGACGCGGAGTACATCGCGCAACGGATCGATGCGTCGCGAGCGGGCTTGCCCACGTTGCTTACCGCCAATTCACAGGAGAGAAGATGAGCACCACAGATCGATTCCCCACCGACGCCGCAGGCCTTCCCGAGGCACGCTCACCCGAGGTGGTCGAGCTGGCCGACGGCGACCGCTTCGACCTGCGCATCACGCCGGTGGCCAAGGATCTCGGCGACGCCAGGGTGCGGATGCTGGCCTACAACGGCTCGATACCGGGGCCGACCCTGAAGGTGAAGGAGAACTCCGAGGTCGTCGTCAACGTCGAGAACCGGGGCGACCTGGAAGCCACGGTCCACTGGCACGGGCTGCGCCTCGACAACCGCTACGACGGCACGCACGAGACTCAGCGTCCGATGGAGGTGGGCGAAGAGTTCTCCGCGCGTGTCACCTTCCCCGATCCCGGGCTGTACTGGTACCACCCGCACATCCGGGAGGACTACGGGCAGGAGCTTGGGCTGTACGGCAACGTGCTGGTCGACCCGGCCGACCCCGACTACTGGCCGGCTGTTCACCGCGAGCTGGTGCTGACGCTCGACGACATTCTTCTGGAGGACGGCAAGGTGGCGCCCTTCAGCCGCACCGAGACGACGCACGCGGCGATGGGCCGCTTCGGCGACGTGCTGCTGGTGAGCGGCGAGCCCGATCTCTCCTTGACCGCTCAGCTCGGCGAGGTCGTGCGGCTCTATCTGACGAACACCGCCAACACCCGCGTGTTCCGAGTCGCGCTGCCCGGCGCGCGGATGAAGCTCGTCGGCGGAGACAGCGGCCGCGTCGAGCACGAGCGGTTTGTCGACGACGTCGTTCTGGCTCCCTCCGAGCGAGTGGTGGTCGACGTGATGTTCGAGGAGGCCGGCGATCTGACGCTGGAGCACCGCACCCCGCAGCGGGTCTATCCGCTGGCCGCGATCACGGTCGGCGAGGATCGGGCCGAGGCGTCGCTGGAGGAGCAGTTCGAGGTCCTGCGCACCAACGCCGAGATGGTCGCCGAGCGCGACCGGATCGCGGCGTACGTCGATGCCGAGCCCGACAAGACCCTGGCATTCATCGCGGAGATGGACATGGGGGCGGCCGAGGGGGACGGCCCGGTCGCCTACACCTGCCCGATGCACCCCGAGGTCACGAGCGAGGAGCCCGGCCACTGCCCGGATTGCGGGATGAAGCTGTTGCCGGCTCAGCTCGTTGCGGCGGCTGCGGCCGGCCACGAGCACGGGCACGACCACCACGAGCATGGGCACCACGACCACCACCACGACCACGCGGGCACCGACGGGATCGAGTGGGAAGACGACATGGTCGACGTCAACCGGATGACCACCCCGGCCAACATGCGCTGGA
Source organism: uncultured Thermoleophilaceae bacterium (assembly GCA_963762265.1). Classification (GTDB taxonomy): domain Bacteria; phylum Actinomycetota; class Thermoleophilia; order Solirubrobacterales; family Thermoleophilaceae; genus JACVRW01. The sequence goes on from CAVXKC010000009.1 coordinate 423,435, forward strand.
AGCTGATCGACCGCGAGACCGACGCCGAGAACATGGCCATCGACTGGCACTTCCGCGTCGGAGACCAGGTCAAGATCCGGCTACTCAACGAGATGGCCGGCGACCATCCGATGCATCACCCGTTCCACGTCCACGGCGCCGGCCGCTTCCTGGTCCTCAGCCGCGACGGGGTGGTCGAGCCGAACCTGGTCTGGAAGGACACGGTGCTGGTGCGGACCGGCGAGACGGTCGACATCCTGCTCGACGTGACCAACGCCGGCCGATGGATGGCTCACTGCCACATCGCCGAGCACCACGAGAGCGGCATGATGCTCAGCTTCGACGTCTCCTAGTGGCCGCGGCCCAGCTCCACTGCCTCGCCGTCGAAGTCGCGCCGGTCGTAGTCGATGCCCATCGTGTCGAGCACGGTCGGTAGGACGTCGACGAGCCGCAGCTCCTTCTTTGAGTCCTTCGAGCCCACCCCGGGGCCTGAGAAGACCATCGGGATGTTCTGGATCAGGCGGTTGTGGCCGCCGTGGTCGCCCATGACTCCGTAGGTGACGTCGGTCTTCAGGAGCGCCACGACGTCCGGCCCGAACGGGGCCGCCATCGTGTCCACCAGTTCCTGTGCGTGACTGAGGAACCAGCGCCGCTCGGCGTTCCCCATGGGGTTGGTGTCGAACAGGCGATAGCGGTTCTGGGCGTCGTTGAGGCGGTAGGTGGCGATCACCCCCGGCATGTTGAGCGCCGCTGCCGCCGCCTGGCGCTTGCGCGCCGGCGAGTTGTCCTTCAGCCAGGCAGCCACGTGCCCGTCCTGGTATGAGAAGGCCAGGTTTGTGTCCGCCACCGGATCTCCGCCGGGGGGCGTGAGCGCGGCGCGCAGCGCGGCAACCGCCGGGCTCGGGTCGCGGTAGTTCTCGTTGGCGTCCTGGCCGTAGTACCAGTTGCAGTCGGAGCGGAGCCCGCTTGAGCCGTTCACGCTGTCGCAGGGGACGCCGCCCGGCAGGAGCGGTCCGTCCAAACGGCCGAGGAATGGCCGGCCGGTCTGGGCGGCGTGGTCGGCCGTGACCACGATCAGCGTCTCGTCGAGGATGTCCTTGGCACGCAGCGCGTCAACGATACGTCCCACCTGCGCATCGGCGTTCTTCGCCGCGAATGGAAGGTGGCTTATCTGCTCGTCCGAGCCGGGCGGGCCGGTCACGTTGTCCTCGGGTCCCCACATGTGGCCCATCTTGTCGATCGCACCAAGGCTCACCAGCATGCCGTGCCAGTCGGGATCGCCCTCGATCACGCGGATCGCGGCGTCGGCGGACCAGTTGTCGCCGCCCACGTGCAGGTCGTCGCGGCCGGGCACGAAGCGGTCGCCGTCGAGCGGATAGATGGCAGCGGGCAGGCTGTCACGGGTGCCGTACGCCCCGGCCTCCTGCCAGGTGGACCAGCGGCTGCACGGGAACAGGCCGAGGTATGCGGGCGCCGGGCTGCCGCTCACGAACTCGGGCTCGCGCCAGCTCGAGGGCTTGTACTCGGTGTCGCACGCGGTCGAGGACGCGAGGCCGCGGATCTGGAAGATGAAGTCCTCGGGGTCGGTCTGGTCGCCGTCGGCCGCGGAGGAGGTGTGGCCGGCCGTGCAGACGGAGGTCCTCTTCTGGGCGATCGACGCGAACTTCGACGCCGAGCCGAACCGGTCGTCGAGGTAGTCCTGCAGCTTCTTGTACTGGCCGTGCTCGATCAGAGCCTGGAACTGAATGCACGACATGCTCGAGGTGACGTAGTAGTCGCCCGCCGTGCCGAGCACTCCGTCTACGTCGCGGTAGACCTCGTTCGACCAGCCCATGTGCTTCGGGAACAGGCCGCTGGTGATCACGTTGTGGCTGATCACGGTCTCGGCCGCCATGTGGCCGACGAGGGCGTTGGGGAAGTTGACTCCGTCGCGCATCAGCGCCTTGACGTTGTCCATGTCATAGCGCTTGATCGTGTCGGGCCGCGCCTGGTCGAGCATGATGATCAGCACCCTCGAGGGCTTGTCCTTGCCGTGGGCCTGCACCCCCGGAACCCCCAGCGCGAGGCTCGCAAGCAGAATCGAGCCCACCAACGTCAGGGTCACCTTGCGCCGTCGCCGCATCACCAGATCTCCTATGCCGAGGGGGCCGTACCGCCCGAGTCGTTCTACCTCAGGCCGAGACCCGGCAGTCAACCCACACGGTTCGCGCGTTCGAGGTGGAGGACGGCACGCCTGGAGCGGTCAGGGTCTGACGGTTCGGCCCTCCACCGCCGGCGCGACCGGACCTCGTGATCGCCGGGCACACCCACCGGCCGGCCAGCACCGTCGTCGGCCACATCCCGGTGGTGGAGGGCTTCAACGCGGGAGCCAGTCACTCCGTGGCGCAACTGATGGTCAAGGGCTCGGACGTCGTCTGGGCGGGAAACCGCCACGCGTATCGCCAAGAACCTCGGCGTGGCCGCGCGGCCCGACGTGCAGGCGATCGTTCGACGCGGCCAACGCCGAGACGGCGGTGCTCCGCACAAGGTGATCGGGACGCAGGCGATCGACATCTGCGCGACCCGGACCGCCTGACCGAGTCGGCGATGGGCAACCTCGTGGCGGACGCGATGCGCGCCGAGCATCCCGGCGTGGACGCCGCGCTGACCAACTCGGGAGGCCTGCGCGCGGACCTGGTCGTCTCGCCGTCGCCGGCAGGGGAGGCGCCCGGTGAGGTCACCTGGGGCAAGGTGTTCGCCGTGCTCCCGTTCGGCAACAGAACGGTGATCCTGACGCTCGCCGGCGCACAGCTCACCGAAGCGCTGCTCAACGGCTTCAGCCCGGTGTGCAACACGACAATCGCAACGGGGCGCTTCCCACAGGTCTCGGGGCTCGAAGATCAACTTCCACTGCGACGGCACGACCGCCGTGGTGGACGGCATCGCGCTGGCGCCGGACGGGCCGGGCGGGACCCTGACGCCGCTCGGCCGGCGGACACCGTCCGCATCGTCACCGACGACTTCATGTTCAACGGTGGCGGCGACGGCTACACGGTGCTGGCCAGCGGCACCGACGTGCTCCAGCCCGGCGACGCCCTGCTCGACGTGGTGATCGAGTACATCGCCGCCAACTCGTCTGGGGGCGTACCATACGCTCACCTGGGCTTCGCCTGTTGCCGACCTGAGAAAGAGGCATGCTCGCCGCTTCATTCCGCCCCCGAGCACGACTAACCGTCTGGATCGTCCTGCTCGCCGCGCTGGCCGCAGCGGCGCTGGCGCGTGTCGCCTTCGCCCAGGATCCGACGGCGGATTTCACAGTTTCCCCGGCGACGCCCTTGGAGGACCAGCGCGCCGTCTATCGCGCCGTCCTGAGCAGGGACTATCGAGGCGCCGGGGTCCAGTGGGACTTCGACGCGGATCCCCTCGGAGTGTTCGAGAGACGAGGCGCGACGGTCCGGCACACGTATTCGACGCCCGGTGAGAAGCGGGTGCGGATGCGGGTGATACTGAGGGGCGAGGTCAAGGCGGTTGTGACGAAGACCGTCGTCGTGGGCGAGCGCTCGCCCGAGCCCGACCCTGAGCCCACCCCGGTTCCCCCGCCCGTCTCCCGTCCCGCCGCCGCCACCGCCGGCGCCGGCCCCGCCGCCCCGCCGATCCCGGCGATCCCTCCGGCGCCGCCGGCGGACGTCACCCAGATCGCCCCGGCGCTGATGCGTCCCTTCCCGGTCGTGCGGATCGCCGGCCGGCTCCTGCCTTGGGGGGCGCGGGTCCGGCTGCTGACCGTGCGAGGCCCGCGCGGCGCGATCGTGACGGTTCGCTGCCGCGGCGAAGGCTGTCCGCTGCGCTCACTGCGCAGGCGTGCGCGCAAGCGGCTCGTTCACATCCAGAGTCTCGAGCGCCGCCTGCCCGCGGGAATCCGCCTGGAGATACTGGTGCGCAAGCGCAATCTGATCGGCAAGTACACCCGGATCGGCATCCGCTCCGGCGCCCGGCCGCCGCTGCGCCTGGATCGCTGCCTGCGAGCCGGGCCGCTCGGTGCCTGTGCGCTGCCCGTCTGCCTAGAGGCCGCGTCCGCGGTCATATAGCCGACCGCCGCCACGCGACTGACGTTGACGACAATAGTTGTGCTCAACGTAAGGCGCGTGCCGCGCCAGCGACGAGGTCGCGCCGAAGCCACGCGACTGACGTTTGCCGCCTATGTGGCGGCGAACGTCAGGAGCGCCCCTCGGCGCACGCGGGTCAGTCGTCCGAGTCGCCGCCGGAGTCGTCGGAGCCGCTGGTCGAATCGTCCGAGCCGCCGCTCGAATCGTCCGAGCCGCTGTCGTCCGAGCCGCTGTCGTCCGAGTCTCGGTCATCCGAGCTCCCGCGGCCGGAGTTGTCGTCGCCGGTCTCGAGCTCGTCGGTGGTGGTGGGCGGCGCGACCGGAGTGGTGCTCGGCGGAGACGCCGCCTGGCGCTCGCGCCGCGCTGCGCGCCGGCGGGCAGCCCGACGGCGCGCTGCACGCCGGCGCTCGGCCCGCGCGCGAGCGCGAGTCGGCGTGCGTCGGCGGCGGGCGGCGCGAGCGTGTCGCCGGGGCTCAGCGGCTCGGCCGACAGCCCCACGCTGTCGCCGGAGATCGAGTTGGCCGCGAGGCCGATGCCGACCGCGGCGCCGAGGCCGAAGATGGCAAGCGCGACGCCCACCGTGATGCTGCGGAAGTTCATGTCTCGACCCTAGCCCGGCCCGGGTAAGGCATCGTGAAGCTGGCGGTCAGGATTCGGTTCGCTCACGCCCGGCCTGAGCGGCAGCCGCAGCTCGGCACGCGTCCCGACGGCGCGGGGGATGAGCGCGACCGCGCCGTCCCAGCGCCGGGCCAGCGCCTCGACCACCGACAGCCCGAGACCCGTGCCCGAGGTCCCGCCGCGGCTCGCCTCGCCGCGAAAGAAGCGCTCGAAGACGCGTTCGTTCTCCTCGGGCGCGATGCCCGGGACCCTCGTCCAGCACGGCCAGCAGCGCCGTGTCGCCCTCGGCGCCCCACTCGATGGAGACCGTGGTCTCCGGGGGCGAGTAGCGCAGTGCGTTCTCCACGAGGTTGTCGAGGATCACCGCGAGATCCGCGTCGGTCGCCTCGACCACGGGCTCCCCGTCGCCGACGGCGCGCAAGCGGTGCCCGGACTGCTCGGCCGGGCCGGACCAGCGCTCGGCGCCCTCGCGGGCGATTCGCGCTAGGGAAACCGGTTGCGGCTCGGGGCGCTCGCGCTCGCGCGCGAGCGTCAGGAGCTCCGTGAGCAGGCGAGCCAGCCGCTCGGTCTCGCGCTCCGCCGCAAGCAGGTCGCGCTCCACCTCGGGGTCGCGGCTCTTGAGCGCGGCGGCCTCGAGGCGCAGCCGCAGGCCTGTCAGCGGCGTGCGCAGCTGATGCGACGCGTTGGCGACGAACTCCTGTTGGGCGCGCAGTGCGCGCGCCAGGCGCTCGGTCATCTCGTTGAAGGCCGCGGCCACCTCGCGCTGCTCGGAAGAGCCCTCCACGCGCGCGCGAGCGTCGAGATCGCCGCCGGCGACCGCGCGCGCCGTTCCCGCCAACCCACGCAGGGGGCGCGCGAGCGAGCCCGCCAGCAGCCAGGCCACGCCGAGCCCGAGCAGCCAGCGCCAGCACGCCTACGCCCACGAGGGCGATCACGTCGCTGCGGACCTCGCTCGTCCACCGCCTCCACGCTCTGGGTGACACGCACCGCTCCGATGCGCCGGCCGTCGCTGCACCACGGGGACGGCGGTGAACAGCAGGTTCTGGTCAAGCGAATCGCTGCGGCGCTCGCCCTGTGTGGGCTTTCCTCGAAGGGCGGCGGCGATCTCCGGTCGGCTGGCGTAGGACTCCGAGCGCAGGCCGCGTCCCGGCCGAGTCCGCCAGGAGCCGTCCGCGCGAGTCGACGACGATCACCCGTCCGCCGAGGCGCTCTCGCGCGTCCGAGACCAGTTCGTCGAGCTCCTCGCTGTCGTCGAGCCTCCCGGACACGCTCGCGCTCAGCAGCTGGGCCTGGCCCTGGGCCTCGCTGCGGATCTCGGCATCGACGCGGCGCGACAGGTTGAGCGCCAGCGGCACCTCGAGCGCGACGATCACGAGGACGAGGACGTACGCGAAGGCGGCCAGCAATCGCGTCCGCAGGCTCACGGCGACTGCCCGGACTCGAGCTCGGCGGCCCCGGAGAAGCGAAAGCCGACGCCGCGCACCGTGTGGATGAACCGCGGCGAGGCCGAGTCGTCGCCCAGCTTGCGGCGAAGGCTCGAAACGTGCACGTCGAGGGTCTTGGTCGAGCCGAACCAGTTGACGTCCCAGACCTCGTCGATCAGCCGCTCGCGCGAGACCACCGCGCCCGCTTCGCGCATCAGCAGCTCGAGCAGATCGAATTCACGGCGCGTGAGGTCCAGCTCGGTGCCGCTCAGAGCGGCGCTGCGGCGGGCGGGGTCGAGGCGCAGCTCGCCCAGATCGAGCGGGCCGGCGTCCTCGCCGGGCGACTCTGGCGCGCCAGCGCGGCGGAGCACCGCGCGGATCCGCGCCGCCACCTCTCGGGCGCTGAAGGGCTTGACGATGTAGTCGTCGGCCCCGAGCTCGAGACCGACGATGCGGTCGGTCTCCTCGCCGCGGGCGGTGAGCATGATGATCGGGACCGAGGAGTCACGCCGAAGCTCACGGCAGACGTCGTAGCCCGAGCCGTCCGGAAGCATCACGTCGAGGAGGACGAGGTCGGGGCGGATCCGAGCGGCGAGCTCGAGTGCGCCCGCCACGGTGCCTGCCACCTCGGCGTCAAAGCCCTCGCGGTCGAGGGCCTCGGCCAGCGGCACGGTGATCGACTCCTCGTCCTCGACTATCAGGATGGTGCGCCTGCCCGGCATGGGGTCAGATGCTAGGCAGGCGCACCGTTGCCCGAGTCAGTCGTCGTCTCCACCGCCGCCGTGGCCGGAGCTGTCGTCGTCGCCGCCGTGCCCGGAATCGTCGTCGTCGCCACCGTGGCCGGAGCGGTCGTCGTCACCGCCGTGGCCGGAGTTGTCGTCGTCGTTGCCGTGTCCCGAACCGACGCTGCCCGGGTCCGCGAGTTGTCCACGCGCGTCGCCGCCCGCGCCGGTGCAGCGCGGATCGTTGGCGTGCTCGGCCTCGTCACAGGGGCCGGAGATGTCCTCGCCGCTCTGAGCCGGGGTGCCGTCGTCATCGGCCGGAGCGTCGGCGCCGGTGCAGCGGGGGTCGTTGGCGTGCTCGGCCTCGTCGCAGGGGCCGGAGATGTCCTCCGCGGCGTCGTCGCCCGGAGTGGTGGTCGTGTCGTCGGTAGTGGTGGTCTCCGTGGTCTCGGTGGTGCCGGTCGCCGACGACGGATCGTCACCGGAATCGACAGCCGCGAAGACAACAGCGGCGAAGAGGCCAAGGAGCAGGATCGAGAGTGTGAGAGTGATGAGTTTGCGCATGGGAGCCAGCATCGAGCAGCGCCTGCCAGCCACCGGCCAGGGCGCGGTGAGCGCTCGGACAGCGCTTGGTTAGGAGTTGGTAAGGCGCACTCGACGCGGACCGGCGGGTTGAGGTAGGTTCGGCTCGCACCCGGCCAGAAGGGACCTTCATGAGGACTGCTCGCGCAAGCTGGATGATCCGGATGTTGCTGGGGGTGGTCGCGCTCCTTGCCTTTGCCGCCCCGACCGCATTGGCTCACGGTTCGAAGGAGAACAAGCCGCTCGTCATCGGCCACCGCGGCGCCAGCGGATATCTGCCCGAGCACACGCTCAAGTCCTACGCGCTCGCCATCAAGCTGGGCGCCGACTACATCGAGCCCGACCTCGTGGCGACGAAGGACGGCTACCTGATCGCCCGCCACGAGCCGTTCATCGGCGACACGGATCCCGCGACCCGCGATTCGACCAACGTTGCGGACCATCCCGAGTTCGCAAGCCGCGAGACGACCAAGATGCTTGACGGCTTTGCGACGACAGGCTTCTTCGCCTCCGACTTCACGCTGGCCGAGATCAAGACCCTCGGCGCGAAGCAGACCCGTGGCGGACGCCCAACCGAGTTCGACGGGAAGTTCAAGGTTCCGACGCTCGGCGAGGTCATCGCGCTCGTCAAGCGCAAGTCCAAGAAGCACGACCGGACGGTCGGCATCTACCCCGAGACGAAGCACCCGACCTTCCACAAGGACCTCGGCCTGCCGCTCGAGCGGCCGGCTCGTGTCGGTGCTGAAGCGCAAGGGCCTGAACCAGCGCCAGTCGCCGGTGTTCATCCAGTCGTTCGAGCAGTCGAACCTGAAGCTGCTGAACACCATGACCCCGGTCCGGCTGGTCCAGCTGGTGGACGCGAACGACACCGACCCGATCACCGGCAACCCGACGTATGCGGCGCCTTTCGACCGGCCCTATGACTGGACCGTCTCCGGCAATCCGGTCTTGCAGGCCCGGACGTTCGGCTTCTTCGCGACGGACGAGGGCCTTGCGGAGATCAAGACCTACGCGGACGGCATCGGGCCGTGGAAGGTGTACATCATCCCGACGACCGGCTCAGGGGGCGGGGACGTCAAGCCGCCCACCGACCTGATCCAGCGTGCGCATGCGCACGGCCTGCTGATCCACACGTGGACCTTCCGGGACGACGCGTTCCCGACCGGCTACCCCGGTGGGCCTGTCGAGGAGTATCTCGCCTTCTACAGGCTGGGGATCGACGGCGTGTTCTCGGACTTCCCCGACACGGCGCTGACCGCGCGCGAGCTGTTCAGGCTCCTGCAGGACGAGAGGTACGACTTCTAGCCCGCTCCAGCGATGCCGTAAGACCTGCAATGAGCTGCGCCGCGCGGCGCCCGCCGGCCATGCCTAATGGCGCCAACCCCCTTGCCAGCGAGGGCCGAAAGCGGGACCATTTACGCAGTGAGCCTGGACGGTCCCTCGCGACGGATCATCTCGGAGCCGGTTGAGCCACCGGCGGTCGTGCAGGTGCCGCTTCCGCAGGAGAAGGAGCCGTGTCCGGACCCCCGTGAGCCGGCCCATGCGCCCGAGCTCGCGGGGCCCTCGTGAGCGACACTCCGGTCGTTCCAACTCCGCTGTACGGGCTGCGGACCTGGACCGTGGTCGGCGAGGCCGGCGCCGAGCGGCTCGCGGGCCCTCACCAGCGCGCCATCTGGCCGCCGGGCGGCGCCTGGCTGAAGGCAACGTGTGCGCGATCGTCGGGCCATGAGCCCCCAAGCGCGGGGTGCGACTGCGGTGTTCATGCATGGCATCCGTCGCGGCGCTTTGCCCGCCGGGTGCTCGCGTTCCGGCGCGATGTCCCCGGCATCGTCGAGGCCCGCGGGGCGATCGAGGTCCACGAGGACGGCTTTCGCGCCGAGCTGGCGCGGCCGTACGTCCTATTCCTCGCCCCCCGCGGCAACGCCCGTCTGCTCGAGCGCCTGGCGGAGGCTTACCGCGCGGAGGTCATCGAGGTCGAGGGCGCCGGCGCCGTGCTGGCGTTCTGCCGAGAGCGCGGGCTCGGGCTGGATGTGTCGACCGTGTCGGAGCTGCTGGGGCCGGTGGTGGCCGAGGAGCGCCGGCGGACCCGGCGCGCAAGGACACGAAGGGACGCTCTCCGGCTCGTTGCCGTGGTGGCGGTTTCGGCGCTGCTGGTCGTCGTCGGCCTGGAGGTCCTCAAGGACCCGCCCGGCGAACGGGTGATTCACGGCCGCACGGGCGAGATCCACATCAACTCGCGGTAGATCTCGAGACCGGGAGAAACCGTCCCCTCGTAGTGGGGTACGTGGTGGCATGGGGGACGGACGAATCAATCGCGCCATCGAGCAGGGCAGGGCGCACAGCAGCGAGATCAAGGACGCGCGTGCCGGAGCTTCAGCGAGCGCGTGCCGGAGCTGCGCGAGCGCGTGCCCGAGCTGACGGAGCGAGCTCAAGCACGCGCGGCGCCGAGCTGCGCAGCGAAGGGCACCGAGCTGCGCACGCGCGGCGGCGAGCTGGCGCGCCAGTACGCGCAAGATGGACGTCTCGTGGGCGCGCTGCGGCTACGCGCGCGCGGCGCGCGCGGCGCTCCTGCGCGTTCGTCCTCGGCCCGATGATCGACCTCTACACGCGCAAGCCGCGTCGTCGGGCGCGAGGTGTTCGACGACGCTGCTCGCTCGCCGGTCGTCTTCGTCGCCAACCACTCGAGCCACCTCGACACGCCGACGATCCTGCGCGCGATGCCGCGCAAGTGGCGCAACCGCACCGCGGTCGCCGCCGCGGCCGACTACTTCTACAAGAAGCGCTGGAAGGCCAACGGCGTCGCGCTGCTGTTCAACACCGTCCCGCTCGGCCGCAGCGGCGGCGGGCTCGGCAACGGCGCGACCGACCACGTCGACCGGCTGATCGACGAGGGCTGGAACCTGCTGATGTTCCCCGAGGGCACCCGCTCGCGCGACGGCGAGATCGGCAAGGTCCGCTCCGGCGCCGCGGTGATCGCCGCGCAGCACGGCATCGACATCGTCCCGATCTACGTCAGCGGCACCCACGACGCGATGCCGCCCGGCCAGAACTGGCCGAAGCGCGATCCCGGCCGCTTCTTCTCCCGCCGCCACAAGGTCGAGGTCCGCTTCGGCGAGCCGATCCGGCCGCGCGACGCCGAGCCGACGCGGCGCGAGGTGATGGACGAGGTGCGCGAGTTCTGGGAGCGCAAGGGCCTGCCCCGCGGACGGTCGCGACCCGGCGGACATGCACGACGTGCTGATGCATCGCACGAGGCGCTCGAGGCGCACGAGGCCATCGCGAGCGAGCGCGGCGCACCGGGCGCTTCCGACAGCGCGCCCGATCGCCGCCCGAGTCGGTCCCGGACCAGCCCTCGCCGGTCGCCCGAGCGACGCATCCGCGCAATCGCTCCGCGTTCGACGACGATTGCCCGCGCCGGCTCGCGCGCAGGTCCGGTCCCGGTCGCGACAGCCGGTGACCCTCGAGCTGGAGGAGAGCGCAGGATGAAGAAGCTCATCAACGACCCGGACGCGGTCGTCACGCGAGGCGCTGGAGGGGATCGAGGCGGCGCACGGCGACCGGCGTGCGCGTGCAGTCCACGACCCGATGGTGATCGTGCGCGCCGACGCGCCGGTCCAGGGCAAGGTCGGCATCATCTCCGGCGGCGGCTCGGGCCACGAGCCGATGCACGGCGGCTTCGTCGGGCCCGGGCATGCTCGACGCCGCCTGTCCCGGCGAGGTCTTCACCTCGCCGACGCCCGACCAGATGCTCGAGGCGACCAAGGCCGTCGACGGCGGCGCCGGCGTGCTGCACATCGTCAAGAACTACACCGGCGACGTGCTCAACTTCGAGATGGCCGCCGACCTCGCCAAGGGCGAGGGCATCGAGGTCGAGGCGGTCGTCACCAACGACGACGTCGCGGTCCAGGACAGCCTCTACACCGCCGGCCGCCGCGGCGTCGGCATCACGGTGATCGCGGAGAAGATCTGCGGCGCGGCCGCCGAGGAGGGCAAGTCGCTCGCCGAGGTCGCCGAGCTCTGCCGCAAGGTCAACGGCCAGGGCCGCAGCATGGGCATGGCGCTGACGCCGTGCATCACGCCCGGCTCCGGCGAGCCGAGCTTCGAGCTCGCCGACGACGAGATGGAGATCGGCATCGGCATCCACGGCGAGCCGGGCCGCTACCGCGAGAAGCTCGCGTCCGGCGGCGGACATCGTCGAGCGGCTCGCGACCGCGATCGTCGAGGACCTGCCGTACGAGTCCGGCGACAAGGTGCTCGCGTTCGTCAACGGCATGGGCGGCACGCCGCTGATCGAGCTCTACATCGTCTACCGCGAGCTCGACGAAGTTCCTCGAGCGAGCGCGGCATCACGATCGAGCGCCAGCTGATCGGCAACTACATCACCTCGCTGGAGATGGCGGGCTGCTCGATCACGCTGCTCAAGCTCGACGACGAGCTGACGCGGCTGTGGGACGCGCCCGTGCGACACGCCGGCGCTGCGCGTCGGCTGAGGCGGCTGAGCATCACCGCGACCGACGTCCGCGACTGGATCCACGCCTACGCGGCCGACGATCGCCGAGCACCGCGCCGAGCTGGTCAAGCTCGACACGGCGATCGGCGACGGCGACCACGGCACCAACATGGACCGCGGCATGCGCAAGGCGGTCGAGAAGCTCGACGGCGCAGGAGGGCGACGACATCGGCGCGCTGCTGAAGGCGGTCGGGATGACGCTGGTCTCGACCGTCGGCGGCGCCGCCGGGCCCCCTCTACGGGACGCTGTTCCTGCAGATGGGCACCGCGACGGCCGGCAAGGAGGAGCTCGACCTCGCCGGCTGGACCGAGGCGCTGGAGGCCGGCGTCAAGGGCGTCCAGGCGCGCGGCAAGGCCGAGCCGGATGACAAGACGATGGTCGACGCGCTGCTGCCCGCGCGTCGAGGCGCTGAAGGCCGCGGGCGGACGGCGCGGAGCTCGGCGACGCGCTGCGCCGCTCGGCCGACGCGGCCGCGGAGGGGATGCGCGCGACGATCCCGCTCGAGGCGCGCAAGGGCCGCGCGAGCTACCTCGGCCCGCGCAGCGTCGGCCATCAGGATCCGGGCGCGACGTCGTCGCAGCTGCTGCTCGAGACGGCGGCGACGACGTTCGGCGGCTCGCCTGAGGCGCCCGGCCCGGGGTGTCGAAAACCTCCGCATCACGCGCACGATTCGCTTCATCCGAAGTCCGGTTTGACATGTTGGAAGCGGCAGGACTAGGCTGGCGCGCGCTGGGTCCGGTAGTCCAAGGAGAGGAAGGAGAGGCTCTTGAGCATCTTCGGAGCTGAGGTGATCGGGACGGCGCTCCTGATCCTGCTGGGCAACGGCGTGGTCGCCGCGGTCCTGCTTGAGCAAGTCCAAGGCCGAGAACGCGGGCTGGATCGTCATCACGTTCGGCTGGGGCATGGCCGTCATGGTCGGTGTCTTCGCGGTCGGGCAGTTCAGCGGCGCGCATCTCAACCCGGCGGTGACGCTCGGGTTCGCGGTCGATCGGCGACACCGAGTGGAGCGACGTGCCCAAGTACCTCGGCGGGCGAGTTCGTCGGCGCGATGATCGGCGCGACGCTCGTGTGGCTGTCGTACCTGCCGCACTGGCGCGAGACCGAGGACCCGGGACTCAAGCTCGGCGTGCTTCTGCACGGCGCCGGCGATCCGCAACACCGCGCACCAACATCATCAGCGAGATCATCGGGACGTTCGTGCTCGTGTTCGGCGTGCTGGCGTTCTTCGCCAACCCGGACACGGCGGCGACCGGCCTCGGCGGCCTGCTCGTCGGCCTGCTGGTGCTCGGCATCGGGCTCTCGCTCGGTGGCCCGACGGGCTACGCGATCAACCCGGCGCGCGACCTCGGGCCGCGGATCATGCACGCGATCCTGCCGATCGCCGGCAAGGGCGGACTCGGACTGGAGCTACGCGTGGATCCCGGTGGTGGCGCCCGCTCATCGGCGGCGTTCTCGGAGCGCTCGCGTTCGACGTGTTCTACCCCGGCTGATCGCCTGCCGGACACCTTCACCCAAGACCAAGACCGAAAGGAGCTTGATGGCGAAGTACGCGGCAGCAATCGACCAGGGGACGACCAGCACGCGGTGCATGATCTTCGACCACGGCGGCCAGGTCGTCAGCGTCGCCCAGAAGGAGCACGAGCAGATCTACCCCAAGCCCGGGTGGGTCGAGCACGACGCGACCGAGATCTGGTCGCGCACCCAGGAGGTGATCGACGAGGCGATGGAGTCGGCCGGCGCGAGCGCCGACGACATCGCGGGCGTCGGGCATCACCAACCAGCGCGAGACGACGCTGGTGTGGGACAGGACCACCGGCGAGCCGGTGCACAACGCGCTCGTGTGGCAGGACACGCGCACCGACAAGCTCGTCGACGAGTACTCGCGCGACGGCGGCCAGGCCCGCTTCCAGGAGAAGGTCGGCCTGCCGCTCGCGACCTACTTCTCGGGTCCGAAGATCCGCTGGATCCTCGACAACGTCGACGGGGCGCGGCGACAGGGCCGAGTCGGGCGACCTGCTGTTCGGCAACATGGACACCTGGCTGATCTGGAACCTCACCGGCGGCACGGACGGCGGCCTGCACATCACCGATCGTCACCAACGCCAGCCGCACGATGCTCATGGACCTCAAGACCCTGGAGTGGGACGACGAGATCCTGGACGTCATGGGCGTCCCGCACGTCGATGCTGCCCGAGATCAAGGCCTCGAGCGAGGTCTACGGCGAGGTCAAGGCCGGCGGCGCGCTCGCACGGCGTGCCGATCGCGGGCGATCCTCGGCGACCAGCAGGCGGCCACGTTCGGCCAGACCTGCTTCGCGGTCGGCGAGGCCAAGAACACCTACGGCACGGGCAACTTCCTGCTGCTCAACACGGGCACCGAGGCCGTGCCGTCCAAGTACGGGCCTGCTGACGACGGTCGGCTACAAGATCGGCGACCAGGACGCGGTGTACTGCCTCGAGGGCTCGATCGCGATCACCGGCGCGCTCGTGCAGTGGCTGCGCGACAACCTGAAGATGATCAAGGCCGCGCCGGAGGTCGAGGAGCTGGCCAAGTCGGTCGACGACAACGGCGGCTGCTACATCGTGCCGGCGTTCTCGGGGCTGTTCGCGCCGTACTGGAAGTCGAACGCGCGCGGCGTCATCGCGGGCCTGACCCGCTACGTGAACGCCGGGCACATCGCCCGCGCGACGCTCGAGGCGACCGGCTTACCAGAGCCGCGAGGTGGTCGAGGCGATGAACGCCGACTCCGGCGTGGAGCTCGAGTCGCTCAAGGTCGACGGCGGCATGGTCGGCAACGACCTGCTGATGCAGTTCCAGGCCGACCTGCTCGGCGTGCCGGTGATCCGGCCGAAGGTGCCGGAGACGACGTCGCTCGGCGCGGCCTACGCCGCCGGGCTCGCCACCGGGTTCTGGAACGAGGTCGAGGACCTGCGCGAGAACTGGGTCGAGGACAAGCGCTGGGAGCCCACGATGGACTCGGCGAAGCGCGACGAGTACTACACCTACTGGAAGAAGGCGGTCACGCGCACCTTCGACTGGTTCGACGCCGACGAGGGATAGGTAAGGCCTAGGTCCAGGGGAGCTCGGCGCGCGTAGCCCAGTACGCCGCCGGCTCCTCGGCCAGGCGCGCGAGCCGCTGCTCGAGGCCGTCGTCCCAGGCGAGGTCGAGCGCGGTGAGGTTGCTCTCGAGCTGGGCGACGGTCGCCGCTCCGCTGAGCACGACGCCCGCCCACGGCCGTGCGAGCGCCGCCGCGAGCGCGACCGCGTCCTCGCTGGTGTCCCGCTCGCGAGCGACCGCCGCCAGCGTCTCATCTGCGCCGCGCGCGGTCAGCCGCCCGTTGGCGAGCGCCTCCTTGACCAAGACCCGCAGTCCGCCCTCGTGCGCACGCGCAAGCGAGTGCTCGGCTGAGCGCTCGTGGAGGTTCCAGGTCGCCTGCACGGCGTCGAAGCCACCCGTGGCGAGGGCGCGTTCGATCGTGGCTGCCTGGTCTGCCCCCGTGACGGTCAGGCCGACCCTGATCCCGCCGGCGCGCAGCGCGTCGAGCTCCCGGCGCACGGAGGGGTCGTCCAGCACTCCACTGTCGAGCGTGGCCGAATGGATCTGGTAGAGCCCGACGTAGTCGCCCAGCCGCTCGCGGGTCTCGCGCCATTGCCTTCGGAAGTGCTCGGCGGACAGGTCCTTGACCTCGTGCTCGGCCGCGTCGACGCGCCAGCCGGCCGTGTAGCGATAGCCCCACTTCGAGCTGACCGTGACGTCCCCCGGCCGCAGTTCGCGGCTCGCGAGCCACGACGCGAGGAAATCCTCGGCGCGACCGTATGAGCGCGCCGCATCGAACCCCCTCACGCCGCCCTCATAGGCGGTGTCGAGCACCTCATGGGCCGTGCGCTCCATCCTCTCGACGGAAGGGTTGGCGACATCCCCGCCATGGCCGAGGTTGATGTACGCGGGCCGCCCTAGAGCGGCGAGGCCGAGCCCGATCTGCGCGTCAGGCATGCGGCATAGCCTATGGAGCCCCCGGCCGGCACCGCGCTCGATTAGGATTCGCGCGGTGCCAACGCTCCAGGCCGAGCTGCTGGTGATCGGCGGCGGCGCCACCGGCGTCGGTGTTGCCTGGGATGCAGCACTGCGGGGCTTCGACGTCGTGCTCGTCGACCGCGCCGACCTGGCCGAGGGCACGAGCGGGCGCTTCCACGGCCTGCTGCACTCGGGGGGCCGCTACGTAGTCAAGGACGCGGTTGCTGCCGAGGAATGCGTTGCGGAGAACGCGATTCTGCGCCGCGTGATCCCCGACTGCATCGAGGACACCGGTGGGCTCTTCGTGACGACGCCCGACGACGATCCCGCTTACGGGGATCAGTTTCTCGCCGGCTGCCGCGCGTGCAACCTGCCCGCAGAAGAGATCGATGTGGCCGAGGCGCTGCGGCGCGAGCCGCGCCTGAACCCGGGCATCCTGCGCGCGTTCGCCGTGCCCGACGGGTCGATCGAGGTATGGAAGGCCGTCTGGTCGCTCGCTCGCGGCGCCTCGGCGCACGGCGCGCGCATTCTGACCTATCACCGCGTGATTGACCTGCACCTGGAGGACGATGCGGTTACGGGTGCGCGCGTTCGCAACGAGCTCACCGGGGAGGAGCTCGACATCGAGGCAGGATTCACGATCAACGCCTCGGGCGCATGGGCCGCCCAGATCGCTCACATGGCGGGGATAGAGGGTCTCGGGGTCATACCCGGCAAGGGGATCATGATCGCCATGAACCACCGCCTCGTGAACACCGTGATCAACCGCTGCACGATGCCGGCCGACGGCGACATCATCGTGCCGATCCGGACCGTTAGCGTGATCGGCACGACCGACATCCGCGCGGCCGACCCCGACGAGATCCCGGTCACCCAGGACGAGGTCGACCAGATGCTCGACGGTGGCGAGCGGCTCGTGCCGGGCTTTCGCGATGCGCGCGCGCTGCGCGCATGGGCCGGCGTGCGCCCGCTCTTCCAGGACGAGAAGGCCGACGCGGTTGCCGACACGCGCGACGTGAGTCGTACACACGCCGTCGTCGACCACCGTAAGCGCGACGGCGTCGACGGCCTGCTCACGATGTCCGGGGGCAAGCTCACGACCCTGCGCCTGATGGCCCAAGACATCGTGGACGCGACGTGCGCCCAGCTCGAGACGGTGCGTCCGTGCCGCACGCACGAGGAGCGCCCCCCAGGCAACGAAGACGGGGAGCTCTACACCCTCGGTTCGCGGTTGCGGCGGCGGGAGTCGACGCTGCAGGACGAGCAGCTCATCTGCGAGTGCGAGCTGATCGGCCGCAGTCGTCTCGAGCAGGCCATGCGCCGGCGCGGGACAGCCAACCTGGACGATATCCGGCGCGGCATTCGCCTGGGCATGGGCCCTTGCCAGGGTGGCTTCTGCATCTACCGGGCCACGGGGATCCTGCACGGCGTCGGGCACCTCGACGGCGCCGAGGCAGCCGCATCGCTGCGCGGCTTCCTGCAAGAGCGTTGGAAGGGCGTCTGGCCGATCCTCTACGGCGACCAGCTGCGCCAGGCGCGCCTTGACGACTGGATCTTCCAGGGATTGCTCGACGTCGAGCACCTGCCCGACGGAGAGGTCGGGGTGTGAGCCATCACGACGTCATCGTGGTCGGCACCGGCTTGGCCGGGCTGACCGCCGCAGTGCGCCTCGCGGAGGAGGGCGCGCGCGTACTTGTGCTGGCCAAGGGCGTCGGCGCGACGCATCTGAGCGCGGGGACGATCGACATCCTCGGCTACGCGCCCGAGCGGGTCGAGCGGCCCGCCGAGGCGGTCGGCGCACTGCGTCGACGCCCGGCCTGGGCATCCCTATGCGCTCGTCGGCGCCGACGGCGTGGCCGCGGCCGTCGACTGGTTCAAGGCCCGCATTGTGGCCGGACCGCTGGCGCCATACGCCTATACGGGCGGCGCTGGAGGAGAACCTCCTGTTGCCGACCGCGGTCGGAGTGGCCCGCCCGTCCGCCGTCGTGCCGGAGACGATGTCCGGCGGTGACCTTCGCCGCGATGCCCCGATCCTCATCGTCGGCTTTCGCGCGCTCAAGGACTTCCATCCTGTGCTGGCGGGCGACATGCTCACGCGCGCGGGCATCGAGGCGCGCGGCGTGGAACTCGACCTCGTGCCTGAGGGACGTGCGGACGCGAACGCGCTCGGCGTTCGCACGCGCCTTCGACGACCCCGCGTTCAGGGCAGAGGTCACGGCGCAGGTGGTCGGTCGCCTCGGGGCCGAGGAGCGCGCCGCGTTCCCGGCCGTGCTCGGCATCGCCGACCCGCACGGCGTGTGGACCGAGCTCGAGCACCGGCTCGGCCGGACGGTGTTCGAGATCTCCACGCTGCCCCCGTCGGTACCGGGCATGCGGGTCCACAAGAGCCTGCACGATGCGCTCCGCCGGGCTGGCGGGCGCGTCGTGCTCAACAGCGTGGTCACCGGAGCCGAGCACGACGGCGGGCATGTGAGCTCGCTCCACACCCGCGTCGGGTTGCGCGACGAGCGCCGCGGAGCCGACTGGGTCGTGCTCGCCACGGGAGGGTTCGCTTCGGGCGGCCTCGAGCTCGACTCGCGTTGGAGGGCGCGCGAGACCGCGCTGGGTCTTCCCGTCACCGGTGTGCCCGAGCCGGGCGTGGAGCGCTTCCGGCCGGGCTACTTCGACGACCATCCGATGGCGCGCGCCGGCGTGGCGGTCGACCCCGAGCTGCGGCCGGTCGACGACGACGGCGACCGCCTCTACGAGAACGTCCTGGTCGCGGGGGCGACGCTGGCCGGGGCCGAACCGTGGCGCGAGAAGAGCGGGGACGGGCTGAGCCTGTCCACCGGATATCGCGCGGCGGAGCTCGTCCGCGCGGCATCGAGTGCCGCCGGCTCTCCGGCTGGAGCCGCGGGGAACTGATCGCGGTGGCGGTCCACGACAACCATGACGTGCTCGGCGACCTCATGCGCGGGTCGCTCGACCATTGCGTCAAGTGCACGATCTGCGAGACGTACTGCCCAGTCTCCAACGTCACGCCGCTGTTCCCTGGGCCAAAGTACGTTGGCCCGCAGGCCGAGCGTTTCCGCATCCACGACGAGCCGTCGCCCGACGCCTCCCTGGACTACTGCTCGGGTTGCGGCATCTGCACCCAGGTGTGCCCACAGGGCGTGCACATCGCGGAGATCAACACGCAGGCGCGCGCGCGGCTGAAGGCCACCCAGGGGGTCAAGCCACGCGACCGGATCCTGGCCCGCCCGACCCTCGCCGGGAGGCTCGGGACGCCGGTGGCGCCGCTCGTCAACTGGAGCATGCGGAACCGGCTGCTGCGGCTGGCGATCGAGAGGACGGTTGGGATCCACCACCGGGCGCCGATGCCGCGCTTCGCCGGGGCCACGTTCCAGCGCTGGGCACGCCGTCACGGGCCGCCGCCGGCGGCGTCGCGCCGCGTGGCCTTCTTCCACGGCTGCGGCACCAACTACTACGAGCCGCAACTCGGCGAGATGACGGTGGCGCTGCTCGAGCACAACGGGCTCGCGGTCGAGGTGCCCAAGCAGGACTGTTGCGGCCTGCCGCTGCAGTCGAACGGGCTTTTCGACGACGCGCGCGGCTACGTCCACCGCTTGGCGGCCCGGCTCGCCCCCTACGCCCGCGAGGGAGTCGACATCGTCGCGACATCGACGAGCTGCAGCCTGATGCTCAAGCGCGAGGCCCTCGAGATCCTCGGTATGAGCGACGACCCGGATCTGCAGGTCGTGTCCGGGCGTGTCTTCGACATCTGCGAGTACCTGCTGGCAATGCACGAGCGCGGCGAGCTCGACGTCGACTTCGCGCCGGTGGCCGAGACCGTCACATACCACGCTCCGTGCCAGCAGCAGGGTCACGGCATCGGCAAGCCGGCGCTCGACCTGCTCGCCCTCGTACCGCAGCTGCTGACGATCGAGACGGGTGCCTCCTGCTGCGGCGTCGCCGGCACCTACGGGCTCAAGCGCGAGAAGTACGACATCGCGATGAAGGTGGGCGCCGGCCTGTTCGCCGAGATCGCGACAGCCGCTCCGGACCGGGCTGTGTGCGACTCCGAGACCTGTCGCTGGCAGATCGAGCACGCGACCGGGGTGCGCACGGTGCATCCCGTCGAGGTGCTCCACCGTGCGTCGGGCCTCACCGCTCCGTGGTAGGCCTCGTCATCGTCTCCCACAGCGCGGCGCTGGCCGACGGCGTGATGGAGCTCGCCCGGGAGATGGGCGGCGCCGAGGTGGCCATCGAGTCGGCCGGCGGGATGGAGTCCGGCGAGATCGGCACGGATGCCGAGCGCGTGCGCCAGGCCGTCGAGCGAGCCCGCTCGCCCGACGGCGTGCTCGTGCTGATGGACCTCGGCAGCGCGGTCATGAGCGCCGAGATGGCGGTGGAGATGGCCGAGCCCGGCGGCGGTCCGATCATGCTCTCGGAGGCGCCGCTCGTGGAGGGCTGCGTGGCCGCGGCGGCGCTGGCGGGAGCCGGCGCGTCGCTGGAGGAGGTGGCGCGCGAGGCGAGGGGCGCGCTGAGGATGAAGAGCGCGCAGCTGGAGGACGACGAGCCCGAGGCTGAGCAATCCCAGGACGGCTCGCGAGACGAGGCCGGCCCCGCGAGCGAGCTGCGGCTGCAGGTCGGTAACCGGCTCGGCCTACACGCTCGTCCCGCGGCACGTTTCGTGGGCGCGCTCGGCGGGCTCGACACTGAGGTGGAGGTCTCCAACGCGACCCGCGCCCGCGGTCCGGCGGATGGGCGCAGCCTCGTCGGCCTCGCGACCCTGGCAGTGGGTCAGGGTGACGAGATCGTCGTGCGTGCGCGCGGCGCGGAGGCTGCCCGGGCGCTCGACGCCGTGCGGGCGCTCGCGGCAGAGAACTTCGGAGACGCGGTGGAGGACGAGCTGGCGGCCCCTGGCGCTGCCGAGCCGGACCCGGCGCCGCCTGACTACGACCAGGCGGCCGGGCCACCCGGGGCCGGGACGCGGCTTCGCGGTGTCCCCGCCTCACCGGGCATCGCGATCGGGCCCGCCCGCCGCCTGCGGGTGCCTGAGCCCGTCGTCGGCGACGATCCGCCCGGCACACCTGCCGACGAGCGCGCGCGCCTCGATACGGCCCTTGCCGCGGTCGCGCAAGAGCTCGAGGAGGTGCGCGCGGCCGTCACCGCCCGTGGCGGCCGTGAGGCAGCGGAGATCTTCGGCGCCCATGCCGTGCTGCTGGGCGACTCCGCGATCACCGCTCCGGCGCTGCGCCGGATCGAGGAGGGGGAGGGTGCGGCGCGGGCCTGGCAGGCGGCCGCGACGGAGGCGGCCGCCGCCTTCAGGGGTCTCGACGATCCCTACTTGCGCGAGCGGGCGGTGGACGTGGAGGACGTGTCCCGGCGGGTGCTCACCCGGCTCGGATGCGCGCTCTCGGGAGCGGCGCTGGAAGGCCCCGGGATCGTCTTGGCGGACGAGCTCACGCCGGGGGAGGCCGCGGGCCTCGATCCTCGCGACACGTGGGCGATCGCCACCGCTCGCGGCGGCGCGACGGCACACGCGGCGATCCTCGCCCGCGCGCTCGGCATCCCCGCCGTGGTCGGGCTGGGACAAGGGCTCATGCAGATCGCGGAGGCGACCACGCTGGTGCTCGACGGAGCGGCGGGGTCCGTCGACGTCGACCCAGGGGACAAGGCCGTGGCCGAGCGCAAGGCGCAGCAAGAGGCCGCCGACGCAACGCGGCGTGCGCTTCTCGCACGCGCCCGCGAACCCGGCGCCCTGAGCGACGGCCGCCGCGTGGAGGTCTTCGCGAACATCGGCAGCGCTGCCGACGCCGCGCGGGCTGTCGAGCAGGGCGCGGAGGGCGTGGGGCTGCTGCGGACCGAATTCCTGTTCCTCGACCGCACGGAGCCGCCGTCCGAGGACGAGCAGGTCGAGGTCCTGAGCGAGATCGCCCGCGCGATGGAGGGCCGCCCCGTGGTCGTGCGCACGCTCGACGCGGGGGCCGACAAGCCGTTGCCCTTCCTGCGCCAGGAGCCGGAGGACAACCCATTCCTGGGGCGCCGTGGAATCAGGCTCTCGCTTGCCGAGCCCGAGCTGCTGCGAACCCAGCTGCGCGCGATCCTTCGCGTGGCCGCGGAGCATCCTCTGAAGGTGATGTTCCCGATGGTCGCCACGCTGGAGGAGGTACGGGCGGCGCGAGCGCTGCTCGCCGAAGAGCGCGACGGCTTGAGCAGCGGGGCGGAGCTCGAGGTCGGCGTCATGGTCGAGGTGCCGGCGCTCGCGCTACAGGCCGCGCAGTTCGCGCCGGAGGTCGACTTCTTCTCGGTCGGCACGAACGACCTCGCCCAGTACACCATGGCCGCCGAACGAGGCAACGCGGCGCTCGCCGGCCTCCTCGACGCCTCGCGGCCGCCGGTGCTTGCCCTGATCGCCGCGGTCACCGAGGCCGCGGAAGTGCACGGGCGCTGGGTGGGGGTCTGCGGCGAGTTGGCCGGCGAGCCCGATGCCGCCGTGGTGCTCGCTGGGCTCGGCGTCCGCGAGCTCAGCATGGCGCCGAGCAGGATCCCGGCCGTAAAGGCCGCGCTGCGCGAGAGCGACACCGAGGGCGCCGCCGCCGCCGCCCGCCGGGCCCTCCCCCAACGCGCCCAGGACGCCACCGCCCCGGACCGCGCGCGGTAGAGTCAGCGCGTTTCGTGGCAAACCCGATCGTGATCCGGAGCAGCATGCGCTCGGCCGGCTTGATCGCTGCGGGCAGCGCCATGCGGATCGTCCTCACCCCGGTCGTCATGTGGCTGGTCCTGAACGGCGAGGACGAGTCGTCTGAGCTGATTGCGGCGGCGCTCTTCTGTCTGGCGGCCGCCACCGACTGGGTGGACGGGCGCCTCGCGCGCCGGTGGGGCGTCACCAGCAAGCTCGGCTCCTTCCTCGACACCACCGCGGACAAGCTGCTCGTCTCGGGCGTGCTGATTGCCCTGCTCGACGTCGGCCGGGCCTCGACCTGGATCGTCGCGGTCATCATCGGGCGCGAGCTGCTCGTCATGGCGCTGCGCGGGGTGCTCGCCTCCGAGGGCGAGATCATGGCGCCCTCGATGCTCGGAAAGCTCAAGACGAGCATCCAGTTCCTCGCGATCGCGCTCGCGATCCTGCGGCCCGGGGAGCCGATCGCGGGCCTCTTCCTCGACGAGTGGGTCATGCTGGCCGCCGCCGCCATCACCGTCGCATCGGCGGTCGACTATCTGAAGCGCGCACTTCCGGAGGTCGCGCGAGAGGACCACAGGCCCTGACGCGCGTCTTTCTGACCGGCGGCAGCGGTCTGATAGGCGGCGCGCTGGCCACGCGACTGGTCGAGCGTGGCGACGAGCTGGTCGCGCTGGCGCGCTCCGATGCCGGCGAGAGCGCGCTTGCCGCCCGCGGGGCCCGGGTCGTTCGCGGTGACACACTCGACGAGGAGGTCATGACGGCCGGCATGGCCGGCTGCGCGCTCGTGTACCACGTAGCCGGCGTCAACACGATGTGTCCCACGGACCCCGCGACGCTGATCCACGTGAACGTGCGCGGCGCGGAGGCGGCGGTGCGAGCTGCCGCCCGGGCTGGGGTGCCCAGGATCGTGCTCACGTCCTCGGCCGCGTCGCTCGGCGAGGCCGCCGGAACCGTGGGGGACGAGGGCTCTCCGCATCGCGGCAGCTACCTCTCGATCTACGAGCGCTCCAAGCACGAGGGTGAGATCGCGGCCTTTGCAGCGGCCCGGCGCGAGGGCGTCGAGCTCGTGTCCGTCAACCCCTCTTCGGTCCAGGGCCCCGGCCGCTCGGGCGGCACCGGCCGGATCATGATCGCCTACCTGAACGGGCGCCTGCGCGCGTTCGTCGACACGCACATCAGCATCGTCGACATCGGCGACTGCGTGGAGGGACACCTGCTCGGAGCCGAGCGCGGCGTCCCCGGCGAGCGCTATGTCCTGAACGGGGCGACGCTCAGCTCCTGCGAGGCGCTTGACATCGTCTCTGAGCTGTCGGGGGTGCGCCACAAAGTGCGCTTCCTTCCTCCCCCCGTCGCCGCGTTCGCCGGAGGGCTGGTCGAGGCGGCCTTCGGCCTGCGCGGCAAGCAACCGCCAGTCTGCCGCGAGATGGTGCGCACGCTGCTGCACGGGCATCGCTATGACGGTTCGCGCGCGGCGCGGGAACTGGGGCTGCGCTACACGCCCGTGGCGGAGACGTTCCGGCGCACGATCGACTGGGCGGTGGGGGAGGGCCTCGTGAAACGCCCAGTCCACGCGGGCTGACTATCGCCCGTGTGCGCGGGTAGAGGGGCACCATGGACGATCTAAGTCATCCCGCCAAGCCCGAGCAGAAGGACAGCTTCGAGAAGGGTCACGAGGAAAAGCCCGACCCGCCCGAGGAGAACCTCGATCCTGACTTCGCCCGCGGTCAGCGCCACGGCGAGCCCGGTGAGGAGGGTCGCTTCAGCGAGGGCCAGGAGGAGCTGCCCGACTCGCCTGAGAAAAAGGTCGAGCGACGCTTCAGCGAGGGCATCGAGCGCAGCCCCACCAGCGATTAGCGCCAAGCGCCGCTCCTAACGCTGTATGTTCGTCCAGTTCACAACGAAGGAGGAGCGGTGGCTGCACTCTGCCGGTCGTACGATTCGCACGGCGAGGCGTTGGAGGCGGTCCGTGCCGTGATCGGCGCGGGCATCCCCGGAGAGGACGTACTGGTCCTCATGGCCGAGCAGGAGCGCGACGCCAACACGGAGCCGGTGGGCGAGTTCGCCGGTACGACCGAGCCGGGCGCACCTGTTGGCGAGTTCGCTGGCCCGCCAAAGCCGCAGGGTTCGCCCGAAGGCGAATTCGCCGGAGGCCAGAAGCGCGGCGGGAGCTTCGCCGACTCCGAGCGCGACCTGCTGGTGAGCTATCCGGAGGGTGTGGAGCGGATTCGAGTCACGGGCCATCGCAGGGCGATCCGCCTGTTGACCGACGCCGGCCTCGACGAGGCAACGGCCAAGCGCGACGTCGAAGCGCTGCACCGAGGGCTGACGCTTCTGCTCGTGGAGCTCCCCGAGGAGCACGTCGATCGCGTGGTGGTAGTGCTCGAGGGCTGAGCGGCGGCACGCGGGGGCCGGAGGCTTGTGGCACTCGGCGTCGGGCTAACGGCGCGCAAAGAGGTAATACTCGTAACCGACTGGTGCGCCTCGGGCTGGTCAGGATCGAAGGGTGCCTGAGGTTGTGGGGGCTATACAACAAGAAACTAAGGCACCCACCTCCGTGAGTGCGAGTGCGGACGTTCGGATCGCGGACATGCCGGCAAGCCGCCACCGGCTGGCGAAGGACCGCCCTTACCAGCTACATCGCGGCATCTATGCAGTGGGCACGCGGCGAGTGAAGGCGTGCGGGCGCCGGCCGGGCCGTGCTCAGCCTGCGGGCGCCGTCCGGCGACCGCCGCCGAGACGCAGCGTCCGCTCGAGCAGCCGGTCCGCGTCCGCGCCCGCCGCGGCGAGGACGGCCGAGTGGCGCTCCAGCTGCCCGACCACGGGCGTTCCCGCCGCAGGCCGGACCCCCAGCAGGTGCGGCGGCCCGGCGCCTGCGTCCAGCGAGCGCCTGGCGATGTCTTCGACGACGCGCTCGTAGCCGGGCACGCGATCGCGATAGAGGGTCACGAGCGCCGGGTTGAGGCTGCGCAGGTGCCGCTCGATCAGCCGGTCGGCGATCCGCGAGGTGCTCTTGCGCGGCACCCCGTACGGGCGCGTCTGCAGCGCGAGCACGTGCGTCGCGCCCGCGGCCACGGCCTCGGCCACGGGAATCGCGGAGCCGAGGCCCCCGTCCACGTAGCGCCTGTCCGCGATCTCGACGGGCGGCCCGCCGGCCCAGGGCATACGGGTCGAGGCGAGCAACGCCGCCCAGAGCTCCTGCTTCGATCGCATCCCGCAGAGATCGACCGGTTGCGCCGTCTCCACATCTACCGCGACGCAGTGGAGGGCGATCGGGTTGTCCAGCACCCGCTCGTGCCGAGCGGCGTCGAGGTCGGAGGAGGAGTAGTTGAGCGCGTAGTCGACATCGATCACGGGCCCGCCGCGCAGCACCCGGGCCGGATTGACGAACGAGCGCGAGGCGAACGGCCCGGCGTAGGTGGCCACGCCGTGGCGAGCCACCCCGGCGATCAGCGCGGCGCCATTGATCGCGCCGGCGGATGCGCCGACGACCAGATCGAAGCAGCGGGTGAGGCCGTAGCGCTCGATCGCGGCGGTCATCCCTGCCGAGACCACCCCTCTCATGCCGCCGCCCTCGATCACGAGCGCCACGCGGTGTGGGTCGGCGCGCCGGCCGGGCTCCGAGCCGCGGCGCTCCCGCTCGCGAAGCACATCCGAAACCGGATGTTCGAAATCGGGAACGTGGGAAGGGTCGATGGCCATGCCGGCGGCGGGGCGCCCAATGTAGACGACGGCCCGTTACGTATGGTTCCCCCGAGGGCTACCGGAGGGCTGACATGGCCGGGATGAAGTGGTGGGGCTGGGGGGACGAGGGCGTGTCGTTCACGCATCACGACAAGCCGTCCCTCGGCCCGTTCATCCAGCGCCACATCGCGGTAGACCCCGCGGACGCCACATCTCGGCCCGTGAGCTTCCAGCAGCTGGACATCCCCGAGCCCTCGCTGCCGCCCGATCTGCGCGACGCCCTGGAGCGGGCCGTGGGCAGCGATCAGGTTTCCACCGACGCCCTCGATCGCCTCGTTCACGCGCGCGGCAAGAGCCTGCGCGACCTCGTCCGCAGTCGCACCGGCGACCTCGGCCGGCTTCCCGACGTGGTCGTCCGTCCCGGCGATGAGGAGGCGGTGGCGGCGGTGCTGCGGGCAGCCGTCGACGCCAATGCCGTCGTCATTCCGTTCGGCGGGGGGACGAGCATCTCGGGCAGCCTCGAGGCTCCGCCGGGAGAGACGCGCACCGTGGTGTCGGTCGACCTTGGCGCGATGGACCGGGTGTTGTCGATCGACGCCGGGTCACGACTGGCGCGGGTGCAGGCCGGCGTGCTCGGACCGAGGCTCGAGGAGCAGCTGAACGCGCAGGGATGGACGCTCGGGCACTTCCCGGACAGCTTCTCGCACTCGACGCTCGGGGGCTGGGTCGCGACCCGCTCATCGGGGATGCAGTCCGACATGTACGGCGACGTCGCGGACCTGACGCGCGGGGTGCGCGTGGCGACGCCGGCGGGCCTGCTCGCGGCCCGCGCGGTGCCCAGCACGTCCACCGGCCCGAGCGTGCGCGAGATGGTCCTTGGCAGTGAGGGCCGCCTGGGAGTCATCACAGAGGCGACGGTCCACGTTCACCGCCGGCCCGAGCGCCGCACGATCCTCGGCTACCTCTTCCCGTCCTGGGAGGTCGGCCTCGCGGCGATGACCGCGATCGCCGCCGGCGAGGCGTCGCCATCGGTCACGCGGGTCTCGGACGCCTGGGAGACGCAGTTCTCCTTTGCGACCAAGACGCGTGACTCGCTGCTCGACAAGCTCAAGTCGAAGGCGCTCTCGGTCTACCTCGAGCGCCGCCGCCGGTTCGACCTCGACGCCATGTGCCTGGCGTTCATCGGCTACGAGGGCTCGGAGGGGCACGTCTCCGCGCAGCGCAAGCTCGTCGGGCGCACCGTCGGCCGCCACGGCGGGGTCTGCATCGGCACCGGCCCCGGCGCTCTCTATGACCAGAAGAAGTTCGACACGCCCTACATCCGCGACTATCTGCTCGACCGCGGCGCGCTCGCCGACGTGTCAGAGACCTCGGCGCCGTGGAGCGTGCTCCCCGGGCTCTATGAGAACGTGATGGCCGCCGCGCGCGGAGCGTTCGGCGAGCTCGGCGTGATGGGGTACATCATGTGCCACCTCTCGCACTCCTACCACTCGGGCGCGTGCCTCTACTTCACCTTCGCGTTCAAGCCCTCCGAGCGCCTGGCCCCGCTCGAGCAGTACGACCTCGTCAAGTCGGCGATCCAGCAGACATTCGTGGATTCCGGGGCCACTCTCTCCCACCACCACGCCGTCGGCACCGAGCACTCTCAATGGCTCGAACAGGACATCTCCGCACCCGGCGTCGAGATGCTGCGCGCGCTCTTCGACGGGATGGATCCGGGAGCCAACCTCAACCCCGGAAAGATCGTCTGACCAGGCTAAAACTCAGGATTCGGTCCGGACCTGTCGATCTAATGGGCAGCGGGAGGTCATGGATGCGAGAGAAGCTACAGGCCGAACTGGCCCAGGCAGTAGCCGAGCTGAAGGCTCATATGGCCACGTGGGAGTACGCCTTTTCAATGGGCGGGAGCTGCCACGGCGGCGCCAATCACCCCGTGCACTGGTGCACGCGCGCCCACACCGAGCAGCTGACGGAGCGCTGCAGCGGGCTCCGCGCTAGGCTGGCCGAGCACGAGCTCTAGCGAGGTTGGACCGCCGCGTTAGAACATCGACGGTCCGGGCACCCTCTCCCTAGAGCAAACCTTCGAGCCAGGGAAGGGAGGGACATGCCTGATAACAGAGGCGTGGCCTACATGGGGACCGGGAAGGTCGAAGTACAGGACACCGAGTTCCCAACGTTCGAGCTCCAGGACGGGCCGGGCGTAAATCCGGCGAACGTCGGACGCGAGCTTCCACACGCGGCGATCCTCAAGATCGTCTCCACCAACATCTGCGGCATCCGACCAGCACATGGTGCGTGGTCGTACCACCGCTCCCGAGGGCCTGATCCTGGGCCACGAGATCACCGGCGAGGTGATCGAGACCGGCCGCGACGTCGAGTACATCAAGGAGGGCGACCTCTGCTCGGTGCCGTTCAACATCGCGTGCGGGCGCTGTCGCAGGTGCAAGGACGGCAACACCGGCGTGTGCCTCAACGTCAACCCGGATCGGCCCGGCTCGGCGTACGGCTACGTCGACATGGGCGGCTGGGTCGGCGGCCAGGCCGAATACGCGCTGGTGCCCTACGCGGACTGGAACCTCCTGAAGTTCCCCGACAAGGACCAGGCGATGGACAAGATCCTCGACCTGACCATGCTGTCGGACATCTTCCCGACGGGGTTCCACGGGGCCTACACGGCGGGCGTCGGCCCTGGCTCCACCGTCTACATCGCCGGCGCCGGGCCGGTGGGACTGGCCGCGGCGTACTCGGCCAGCTGCTCGGGGCGGCGGTGGTGATCGTCGGCGACATGATCCCCGAGCGCCTCGAGCAGGCGCGCAGCTTCGGCTGCGAGACGATCGACATCACCAAGGGCGATCCCAAGGATCAGATCGAGCAGATCCTCGGCGTGCCGGAGGTCGACGCCGCGGTCGACGCGGTCGGCTTCGAGGCCCGCGGCCACGGCAAGGACAGCGAGCACGAGGCCCCGGCGACCGTGCTCAACTCGATCATGGACGTCACTCGGGCCGGCGGCGCGCTCGGCATCCCGGGCCTGTACGTCACCGGCGACCCCGGTGGC
Organism: uncultured Thermoleophilaceae bacterium; assembly: GCA_963762265.1. Lineage (GTDB taxonomy): Bacteria > Actinomycetota > Thermoleophilia > Solirubrobacterales > Thermoleophilaceae > JACVRW01. Next base: position 452,771 of record CAVXKC010000009.1, read on the forward strand.
GTCGACGACGCCGCGAAGGTGGGCTCCCTGTCGATCCGGATCGGCCTCGGCTGGGCCAAGTCGCACGGCTTCACCACCGGTCAGTGCCCGGTGATGAAGTACCACCACGGGCTGATGCAGATGATCCTCAACGACCGCGCGCACATCGCGGATGCCGTGAACGCGACGGTCATCTCCCTGGACGAGGCCCCTCAGGGCTACAAGGACTTCGACCAGGGCGCCGCAAAGAAGTACGTGCTCGACCCGCACGGGTTGATCAAGAGCTGACCTCATCCGACACGTCGCACGACGCGCCCCGGGCTCGCGCTCGGGGCGCGGCGGCGCCGTACGCGTCAGGCATCTTCGTCGGGCGGCAGCCGCTCGACCTCGTATCCGAGCGCCTCGAGTTGCGCGAGCAGCCGCAGTTCCACGGCCTCGAGATCCTCGCCTGCACCGATCCGCTCGAGATCCACATCCAGCCCCTCGTCGCAGTCGGGGCCGAGGAACCGCAGCTCGATCCCGGAGTCGCCACGGCGCACGGTAGCCCGCGGGCAGCGAGTGCGTGCCGGCAGGCCCATCAGGCGGAGCATGCCGCCCACTCTACGAGCGTCGCGCCGATTGCCACGCGATCGTCCGATCGGGTAGGTTGGCGACGTCCCGCTGGAGGAGGTCCCGCCCGTCATGCCGGTCGTCTCGCTACCAGAGATTCTCGATCCCGCGTTTGAGGAGCGCTACGGCGTTGCAGCCTTCAACGTGGTCGACGACGTCAGCCTGCGGGCCGTGATCGACGCCGCCACCGAGCTGGACTCGCCCCTGATCGTCCAGACGTCCGTCAAGACCGTGAAGTCCATCGGGGCGAACGTGCTGTACCAGATGTTCAGGGCGATGGCCGACGAGGCTCCTGTCCCGATCACCCTTCATCTCGACCACTGCCCCGAGCGCGAATGGGCGACGAAGTGCCTGGAGACCGGCTGGAACTCCGTCCTGTTCGACGGCTCGCATCTCGACATCGAGGAGAACACCCGCCAGACCGCCGAGGTGGTCGAGGAGGCGCGCGCTCACGGCGCGGATGTCGAGGGGGAGATCGAGAGCGTGCAGGGCGTCGAGGATGACGTCGGGTCAGACGAGGCCGGCCAGGTACATCCGGTCGAGGTGTCGCTGAAGTTCATCGAGGACACGGGGGTCTATTGCTTCGCGCCGGCCATCGGGACGGCACATGGGCTCTACGCCGACAGCCCGAAGCTCATGCCCGAGCGCGTCACCGAGATGGTCGAGCAGCGTCCGATCCCGATGGTCCTGCACGGCGGCACGGGTCTGGCGTCCGAGCAGTTCCAGGACCTGATCGCCCGCGGTTGCGCGAAGGTGAACATCTCGACCGCACTGAAGATCGCCTTCGTCGACTCCTTTCGCGAGTACCTCGACGCCAATCCCGGCAAGCACGACCCGCCGGCCCTGCTCAAGCACACCGGCGACAAGGTCAAGGCGATGGCGGTGGATCACCTGCGGATCTTCGGCTCGGCGGGCAAGGCCCGCACGGCGGTGGCGCGCTGATGCCGGCGCTGTTCTTCGACTGCGACGGCGTGATCGCCGACACCGAGCGCTTCGGGCACCTTCCCGCGTTCAATGACACCTTCGAGCAGGAGGGGCTGCCCGTCCGCTGGTCGACGTCCGAGTACGCAGAGAAGCTCTTGATCGGCGGCGGCAAGGAGCGCATGGCCTCGCTGCTGACCGACGCGTTCGTGCGCGAGCAGGGCCTGCCGACAGACCCCGAGGGCCAGCGCGAGCTGCTGGCCGGGTGGCACCGCAAGAAGACCGCGGCCTACAAGGCGCGCGTGGCGGCGGGCGAGATGCCGGCTCGTCCGGGGTTCGCCCGCATCGTCGACGAGGCGCTCGCGGCGGATTGGACGCTCGCCGTCGCGTCGACCTCGGCGGAGGAGTCGGTGCGCGCCACGCTCGAGACACGCCGTGGGCAAGGACAAGGCGAGCCAGTTCAGCGTGCTGGCCGGCGACGCGGTGCCGGCCAAGAAGCCCGATCCCGGCGATCTACCTGCTCGCGCTCGAGCGCACCGGCGCAGACCCGGACGACACCGTCGTCATCGAGGACTCGCGCAACGGCCTGCGCGCCGCGGTGGGCGCGGGCCTTCGCTGCGTCGTCACCGTCAGCAGCTACACGGCCGAGGAGGACTTCTCCGAGGCCGTGCTCGTGGTCTCGAGCCTCGGCGACCCGGGGGAGCCGACGGAGATCCTCGCGAACCGCAGCCCGGCCGAGCCCGGCCAATACATCACCCTGGACGACCTGCAGGCGTGCCTGAAGGTCCCTGCCCCTCAGGAGGTCACATGAGCGACGCCGCCCTGAGCGACGCCGAGCAGCTGGTACGGACCATCGCCGACACGGCCCTGGAGAACGAGAAGTACTTCTCAGACCTGGATGCGGTTGTGGGCGACGGCGACTTCGGCTATTCGCTGGCCCGCGGGTTCGGCAAGCTGGTCGAGGACTGGGACTCGCTGGAGTACGACGACGTCTCGGGCCTCCTCAAGAAGACCGCGATGGTCCTGTCGAGCCGTATCGGCGGGACCTCGGGACCGATCTGGGGCACCGCGTTCCTGCGGGCGGGCACGACGCTGAAGGACAACGCCTCGCCCAGTTCGGAGGACGTAATCGCGGCGCTGCGGGCATCGATCGACGGCATCAAGCAGCGCGGCAACGCCGACCTCGGCGACAAGACGCTGCTCGACGCCCTGATTCCCGCAACCGATCGGCTGGAGCAGGAGCTCGCAGGCGGCGCGAGCGCCCCGGACGCCCTGGCGGCGGCCGCGGTGACCGCACGCGAGAGCGCCGAGGCGACGAAGACGATGCTCGCCAAGCGCGGGCGCGCCTCGTACGCGGGCGAGCGAAGCATGGATTCCGTGGACGCCGGGGCGATGGCGATCGCGGTGCTATTCGAGCGCGTCAGCACGGCGTGGCGCCCTACCACCGTCTAAACCCGGACCACCGGGTAGGAGGAGTTTCGTGAAGAAGTTCGTCAACGATCCGCAGGAGTTCGTGCCGGAGATGCTCAAGGGCATCGAGCTGGCAAATCCCGGAGCGCTCAAGTACGTCCCCGAGTACAACCTGATCATGCGGACCGACGTGCCGCGTGACGACAAGGTCTCGATCATCCAGGGCTCGGGCTCCGGGCACGAGCCCGCCCACGTCATGGCCGTCGGTCCAGGCATGCTCGACGCGGCCTGCCCGGGCGACGTCTTCGCCGCCCCGCCCTCGGACTACGTCTACGAGACGAGCAAGCTGCTCAACAGCCCGAAGGGCGTCCTCCACATCATCAACAACTACACGGGCGACAAGATGGCCTTCGACATGGGCCGCGAGCTCGCCGAGGCCGATGACGTCAAGATCGGCACGGTCGTCGTGGACGACGACGTGTCCGTCAAGGACTCGACCTACACCGTCGGCCGTCGCGGGGTGGCCGGCAACTTCTTCGTCATCAAGGCGCTCGGTGCGGCGTCGGAGAAGGGCGCCGAGCTCGACGAGCTGGTCGCGCTGGGGGAGCGGGTCAATTCGGTCACACGGTCGATGGGCATGGCGCTGACGTCGTGCACACCGCCGGCCAAGGGCTCACCTCTGTTCGAGCTCGGCGACGACGAGGTCGAGATGGGCGTCGGCATCCACGGCGAACCGGGTCGCCGGCGGGAGAAGATCAAGCCCGCCAACGATCTCATCGACGAGATGCTCGAGGCGGTCGTCACCGACCTCCCGTACGAGTCGGGCGACGAGGTCGCGCTGATGATCAACGGGCTGGGCGGCACGCCGATCTCCGAGCTCTACATCCTCTACGCACGCGCACACGAGCAGCTGGCCGACCGCGGCATCACGGTCGGCCGCTCCTACGTCGGCGAGTACTGCACCTCGCTCGACATGGCGGGTGCCTCCGTGACGCTCGTCAAGCTCGACGACGAGCTCAAGGAGCTCTTCGCGGCGCCTGCCGAGATCGCGGCACGGGTCTTCTAGGCAGACGGCGGGAGCGGTAGCGGCAGCTCCACCGCCGCGCCGTGCGCAAGCGCGGACTCCGTGGGCACGGCCGCCCCGGAGTCCGCTAGCGCGGCGCGGATGGTCCCGGCGTGGGCGACTACGAGCGCCGGCAGCGGTCCGGCGGCGATGGTGGCGAGCGCCGAGTGGGTGCGGGCACGCTGCTCGGCGAGCGACTCACCTCCCGGGAAGCGAAACGAGGGCTCGCCGGCGAGGAAGGCGGCGTGCAGCTCGGGGCTCTCGTGCGCGAGCTCTGTGACCAGCCGGCCCTCCCAGTCGCCGCGAGCGGACTCCAGGAGCTCCTCGAGCACCAAGGGCTCGAGCCCCAGGGGGCTTGCGACCACCTTCGCGGTGCTGTGGGCGCGTTGTAGCGGGGAAGTCCATATCGCCTCGAGCCCCGCATCCCGCATTCGGTCGGCGAGCGCCTCGGCCTGGGCGACGCCGGCCGGGCTCAGCGGCGGATCGCGCCGCCCGAGGATTCGGCCTTCCGCGTTCTCAGCAGTCTCACCGTGCCGGGCGAGCCACAGGTGCATTGGCCGGGACGCTACCGGCAGTCCAGCTCGCACGAGTGTCGGTCAGTCGTCCACGTCCATAGGCACGGTGGCCGCCCGGCCTTCACGGTCGCGGCCGACCATGGCGCGCCACTTGATCGCCGTCAGATCGGTGTCCACGGCCAGGCCGGGGGGAGCCTTCAGCTCATCGTGGTTGGCAGCGAGGTAGGGAGCCAGCCAACGGCCGGCGACCTTGCTGGGCGGCCACCAGAGCGCGTGCTCGGACGCGGTGGAGGAATCGCCCGACATCCCGCTTAGGTCTGCACGCAGGTAGCGCGGAGTCTTGCCGGTGAGGAGCAGTCCCCGCATGACGGGACGGAAGGGGCGCGGCTCGATGTCCGCGCCGAGCCGGGCGGCGATTGCCTCCGCGGCTGCGTCGGCCTGCTGAGTTGCCACGCCGCCCTGTTTGATGGGACAGGTGGTGGCGTCGCCTGCCGCGTACACGTCAACCTGGCCGTTGACCAGCCCGTGGAGGTCGGTGGGAATGAAGCCCTCGGCGTCATGTGACAGCCCTGGCAGGAAGGGGCCGGTTAGGCGGGGCAGACTCACGACACGGTCGGCAGGGATGAAGCCTTCCGGCGTCAGCCGCAGTCCCTCCTTTCGCACGTCGGCGGGGTAGTGCCCGCTGTGGACCGCTACCTGGCGCTCCGTCAGCAGCTCTCGCACCGCCGTGGACGCGGCCGGACCGAACAGCTCCAGTGGCTCCTGCTCCGGTGTGACGATCGAAAGCTCGACGTGGCGCAGTCCTCGCTCGGTCACGTGCGCCGCGGTCATCAGCGCGAGCTCGTAGAGCGGCAGCGGCCACGACGCGCCGCCCGGTACCGCGAAGACGACGCGCCGGATGCGGCGCTCGTCCAGCTCGCGGAGCACAGTGCGGAAGTGGCCTGTGTAGCCAGGACCCGCGACCGTCACGCTGCCGGGGAGTGAGGGTGTGGCCTTGGCGCCGATGGCGACGAGCAGTAGCTCGTAGTCGAGCGTGCGGCCGTCCCAGGTGAGCAGCTGGTGAGCATCTGCCTTCACTGCCTGCACCCCCGCGAGGTGAATCGCCGCGCCGTGGTCGCGCGTGATGTTCACCAGGTCATAGCGCTCCGCCTCTCCGAGGCCGAACGGTTCCGCCACGACCAGAGGCCGGTACGACCACTCCGGCGCTGGCGTGACGAGCTCGATCGCAACACGCTCCTCCGCCAGCCGGCGCAGAGCGATCATCGCCTCGAGCGCAGCCACACCGCCTCCTACGATCGTCACCTTCGGGCTGTTTGAGTGAGGCAAGGTGTAGCTCCTTTGCGAGACGCCCTCTGCGCCCCGCGGCAAGCGCGGGGCACAGGGCTCTCGGAGGGCCGCGTTTGCGGCCCGGCCGGTTCTTGACTAGGCGGTGCCGGCGGCGAGCTTCGTTGCCGCGGCCTTGCGCGACTTGGTGGCCTCGGCGGTCTCGACCGGGAGCCGGTAGATCATGACGAGGAACCCGATTCCGATCAGGAGCAGGGCAAGGCCCATGACGATGGCGAACGTAGCGACGCTCTCGGCGAAGAACGAGGTGTTCAGGGCCGTGGACAGCGCGGTGCCGGTCACCCAGATGTTGCGGGCGCCGTTCTCCATGGGCTTACCGGTTGCCTTGTCGATTCCCGCGGCCTTCTCGTCGCTCGTCGGCTTACCTGCCGCCGTCAGAAAGCGGGGCATCTCGGAGTAGACCTGGCCGCCGGTGGCCGCGAGCGTGTGCTCGCGGATTCCCTCAGCGAACAGCTTCGCGTCAGAACCGGTCTGGATCGGCTTGTTCGCGATCTGCTTGTCCATGTCGGGCGTGCCGACGATCTGCTCCTTCTTGATCGTGTCGCGCACCTCCGAACGACCGTTGAGCCCGGTGAACATGGCCCCGATGCCGAAGGCGATGAGGACGACACTGGCGACAATGCCGCCGTACTTCATGAAAGGCTTCACTTGCGTTCCCTTGCTTGTGGGCGGCTCCGAGAGTCGGCGCCGTCTCTGCTCTCAATTAGAGCGGGTGTAAGGGTGCGATCCATCCGGATCCGCTACGTCTGATATGCCGTGATCATCCGGCTCCAACCCGTAGTTCTCCGCACCCCGCAGGACGAGCACCGAGCACGTGGCGCGGTGCGCCACACGCTCGGACAGGCCCGCGAGAGCCGCCGGGCCGCGCCTGCCGTGGCTGCCGAGCACGACCAGGCCGGCGCCGACGCTGCCGGCCATTGCGGGCAGGCGGTCGACCGGTGGTCCACCCACGCTGACCACCACCGGATCATGGCCGGTGATGCCGAGAATGTCGGCAGCCTGCTCGGCGAGGGCCCGCCGGACGCCGGGATCCGATCGACCTGCGTGCGCGAGGACCACCCGGGTATCGTGGCGGTCGGCGATGGTGGCCCCGGCCAAGGCGGCATGGCGGTCCTCGATGCCCTGGGTCGCGACCATCACGATGCCCGGAAAGCCGAGCTCCGGACGTGCACGGGCCGCCAGGACCGGCATGAGGGAGCAGTGCATGGCACGCGAGGTGGTGCTGCCGAGCAGGGTGCCCGCCATGGGCGACCGGTCGTGGGCGCCGACCACCAACAAGCCGGCGTTGCGTGCGGCCTGCACGATCGCGTGACTCACGTCGGGCGCTCGCGCGATTACGGCGGTGGCCTCGATGCCGTCGGCGTGGGCCGCCTCGCGCGCCGCCTCGACCGCCATGACCGCGTCTTCCTCGTTGAGCGCCCCGGGGGCCGCGGTGCCCTCGCCGCGCGCGTCAGCTACGGCGACGAAGGTGAGCGTGTCGAGCGATCCCACGAGCTGAATGGCCTGGTGCAAGGCCTCCTGCCCGCCGGGCGACTTGTTGACCGCGCAGACGATCTGCCCGAACGCGAACTCCGCTCGGCCCCGCGCATCGATGCTGTCGAGGATCGGTGAAGCCATGTCATTAGAGCTTGACCAGCGTGGGGCCGCCCGGCATCGGCAACCGTTGCGCCAATCCCTGCGTACTTGTCCGCGTGGCTTAGTGAGAGGACGCCGCATGATCCGACTTGTGGAGGTGGACGGGTACCCGCGCCTCGACGGTAGTGCCCTCGCCCGGCACGGACCGGATGCGCAGGCGGCCGTCCAGCAACTCCACTCGCTCCTGGATGCCCACCAGGCCGAACCCGGTCGTGCTCGCCTGAGTGTCGTACCCGCGGCCGTCGTCGCGGATGCGGACCCCAACGTTCCCATCGATCTCCGCGACGGCGATCTCGATGGTCTGTGCGTCGGCGTGCTTCAGGGCGTTCGCGAGCGCTGCCTGCGCGATCCGGTAGATCGCTGTTTCCACATCGGCGTGCAGACGGCCAGGCGCCCGGCCCGCCTCGTGTTCGAGGTCGACGCTCAGGTGGAGCGCGGGCCCCGTGTCGCGCGCGTGCCTTGCGACCAGCGCCTCCATAGCTGCCATCAGCCCGAGATCGTCGAGGGACGAAGGCCGGACGTCGTGGATGATGCCGCGCAACCGGTCGACCTCGCCCTGGAGATCGTCGGTTGCCTGCGCGACCGTCGCGCGCAGCTCGGCGTCGTCGGCGCGGCGTGCCGAGGCGAGCATCACGCGCACGGCGGCGATGCCCTGCAGCGTCTCGTCGTGCAGCTCCCGCGCCCAGCGCCGTCGCTCGGCCTCCGCAGCGGCGGCTCGCTCGCGCCGGCGTTCCGCGCTCAGGGCCTGAGCAGTGCCCACGGCCGCTGCCGCGATCGTGGCGAAAGACGTCAGCAGTTGCTCGTCCGAGGAGCTGAACTGCGGTCCACCGGTGAGACGGTCGAGCGCCACGAGCATGCCGAGGCTGCGACCGCGGAAGGCGAGCGGGACGTAGAGTCCAGACTCGGCCTCCAGGCTGAGCCCCTGTTGCTCGAAGCGGTTGCGGTTGAGGTTGTCGAGGCGCTGCGCCCGGCGCGAGTCCATGGCGCGGCCGGCCACTGACGACTCGGCCACCGTCTGGCCAACGAGGTCGTCGGGCAGCTCGCCGGCGGCGTGGGCCACGCGGAGGCCGTCGTGGTCGGGCAGCAGGATCACCAGCGCCCTTGCCGCCACCAGCGCTCTGCCGCGCTTGGCCACCAGCTCGAGGATCGGGTCGAGGTCGACCTCGCCGGCCAGGGCTCGCGAGATCTCGCTGGTGGCGCCCAACGCCGCGACCGTCAGCTCGAGCTCGCCGCGGCGGCTCTCGTGGCTGTCAAGCCTGCGAGCGTGGTGGATGCCGATCGCTGCGTACTCGGCGAGAACGGAGAGCAGTTCCTCGTCGGAGTCGTCGAACTCGACGCCGCTGGTCTTCTCGGTCAGGTAGATGTTGCCGTAGATCTCGCCGCGGATCACGATCGGACCCCCGAGGAAGGTCTTCATCATTGGGTGCTTGGGCGGGAAGCCGTACGAGCGGGGATGTCGCGACACGTCGGCGAGCCGCAGGATCCTCGGCTCCGTGATGAGCTCGCCCAGCACACCGCGGCCGTGCGGGAGGGCTCCGATGACTTCGCGCTCGTTCTCATCAATGCCGGCGGTGACGAAGCGCGCGAGCGCATCCCGCTCATCGTTGAGCACGCCAATTGCGGCGTAGCGTGCCCCGGTCAGCTCCTGTGCGGCGCTTAGCACCCGACCGAGGACCTCCTCGAGCTCATCGATGTCAAGCAGCTCGTGAAGGATGGCGATGAGGCGGCGGGCCGTAGAGTCCACGCTGTTCAGGCCTCGAGCAGGTTGTGCTCGATGGCGTAGCGCGTGAGCTCCGCGCGCGTCGAGAGGTCGAGCTTGTGTTGGATGTTGGCCCGGTGGGTCTCGATTGTCCGCCTGGACAGGAAGAGCTTTTCCGCAATCTCGCCGTTCGTGTGCCCGAGCGCCAGCAGCTGGAGGACCTCCCGTTCGCGGCGAGTCAGCTCGTGGTCTGCTTCGCTCTCCGCCGGCTCCGCGGCGATCCTCGCTCCGACGCGAGGCGTGAGGTAGGTCTTGCCTTCCGCGGCAGCCTTCACCGCGGTCACGAGCTCGTCCTCGGCAGCCTCCTTGAGCACGTAGGCGCTGGCGCCGGTGCGTAGCGCGTCACGGGCGTAGGCCGGCTCGGTCTGCATGGTCAGGACCACAATCCGCGTGGCGGGCGAGCGCTCGAGCAGCTGGGGGATGTATTCGAGGGTGGACACGCCGCCCAGGTTGAGGTCCAGGACGAGGATGTCGGGCCGGTGGCCGGCTACCGCTCGCAGGGCGCGGTCGATGTCGCCGACCTCGGCCTCGACCGACCAGCCGGGCTGGGCTTCAAGTACGCGGCGTAGGCCGCTCCGGACGACTTCATGATCGTCGACGAGCATGAGCCGGAGGGTGTTGGATTCGGGTTTTTCCGCTGTCAAGCCGGTTTCGGCCAGCGTGGGAAGACGGAGCCAGCACGAGCATGACAGGCCCGCCGGAGCGGAGGTCCGTCTTGTGCCACGGGCGAGGTGCGGGCTTCTACCGAAGGCAGCCGCCCGGTCGAGGCGTAGCGTCGCCTGCACTGGTCCAGCCAACAGGAGGTTCCATGTCTACGCCCTCAGTCTCTACCGCGCGTGAGCCCGCGACAGGCACCAGCACGATGCGGGCTGCGGTCTTCGAGGGCCCGGGTCGCATCGTGCTCGATGAGCGCCCGATCCCGGCGTGTGGCCTCAACGACGCCATCGTAGAGGTGACGATGACGACCATCTGCGGCACGGACGTGCACATCTTGAGCGGTGAGTATCCGGTCGCGCCCGGGCGCACTGTCGGCCATGAGGCGGTCGGCGTCATCCATGAGCTCGGCGCGGCCGTCGAGGGTTACGCGGTCGGGGAGCGAGTGCTCGTCGGCGCGATCACGCCTTGCGGGAGCTGCTTCTTCTGTCAGCACCACGTCAGCGCCCAGTGCTCCGGTCACCGCGATGAGTGGGAGATGATTGGCGGCTGGCGGCTCGGAAACTCGATGGACGGTGTCCAGGCCGACTACTTCCGTGTGCCCTACGCGCAGGGAAACCTCGCCCCGATCCCGGACGACATGACCGACGAGCAATGCCTGCTACTCGCTGACATTGCCTCCACCGGCATCTCAGCGGCCGAGACGGCGGACGTAAAGATCGGAGAGACCGTGGCCGTCTTTGCGCAGGGGCCGATCGGCCTGTGCGCGACGGCTGGTGCGCGGCTGAAGGGCGCCGCGCTCGTGATTGGAATCGACGCCATCGAGAAGCGGCTGCACCTGTCTCGCGAGATGGGCGCCGACGAGGTGATCGACTTCACCCAAGAGGACCCGGTGGCGGCCATCAAGCGGCTCACGGGCGGGCGCGGGGTCGACGTGGCGATCGAGGCCCTCGGGCTGCAGAAGACGTTCCAGTGGTGCCTCGAGGCCACGCGCCCAGGCGGCACCGTCTCCAGCCTCGGGGTCTACGGCGGCAAGCTGGAGGTGCCGGTGGAGCCGTTCGTCTACGGCATCGGTGACAAGCGGATCCTGACCACGCTCTGCCCAGGCGGCAAGGAGCGCATGCGCACGCTGATGGAGCTGGTCCGCCACGGGCGGCTCGACCTTTCGGAGCTGATCACCCACCGCTTCCGCCTCGACGAGATCGAGGAGGCTTACGACCTGTTCGCGCACCAGCGCGACGGCGTTGTCAAGGTGGCGATCACGCCCTTGGGGTGATCCCGCCTTCGATCGATGCCTTCGCGCCGAAGAACCAGGACCTCGACGGTTGTGGCCAGCCGGGTGGGCGGCATCCGAGACCAGGTTCGCGAGGGGGAGACTGGGCTGCTGGTGGAGCCAGAAGACCTCGACGCGTTCGCGGACGCCGTTGTGGATCTCCTTGAACGGCCCGAAGAGGCAGCCCGCCTGGGCGTGGCGGCACGGGAGCAGATCCGCGGGCTTTCCTCGGGCCGCGGCATCTCACCCAGTGCGTCGTAATAGGTCAGCTCGCGCGGCGATCCAGCTCGCACCAGATGGTGCTGTGGGGGCGGTCCACCTCCCAGCGATCCGACAGCTGGTCGACGAGCCAGAGGCCCCAGCCTGACCGTTGTTCGGGGCCGAGCTCCGGAGTCCGGGGCAGAAAGCCGGGGCCGTCATCGGTCACCTCGATGCGCAAGCAGTCGCTGCGCAGGGAGACCGACAGCTCGATCCGCTGGTCTGGGGTCAGCGACGCATGCCTGAGGCTGTTGGTCACGAGCTCCGTGACGACCAACCGGCTGCTCTCGAGCAGCTCGTCGTCGAGGTAGCCTGCCAGGAACTCGACCGCGCGCCGCGCCGCGCCGGGAGCCTCGGGACCGGCGGCCAGCGACCGGCGGATCGAACCGAGGCCAACGAGGGTCATCGGACTTCTCCTTTGGTCCCGCGCGGCCCCCTGGGTGAGGCCGTCGGTCCCAATCGCGTCGTCGACCCGCGCGTCCTCATTGCGCTGCTCGGAGCTCCAATCGGCTGCGTTCAGCTCGACGCTCTGGTTCGAAGCGTACCCCCTGAGCTCGATGAATCCCAGCGTTCACGCTGCGACCGCACGCGGGCCAGTGCTGCCTGAAGAGCCGCTTCGGGTAACAGGCAACCATGGGCGAACGACGTTCGCTTATCCCACTCGACGGCTGGAACGCGCTGTTTCGCGGGCGCTTCGAGACGGTCCACGATGGACACACCTGGACCGTCGACGTCGACTTTCTCGATTTCAAGCAGAAGCTCAACCTCTACCGAGACGGAGCCCCGATCGATGCGCAGAAGTCGCCGGCCCGGTTTCAGCTGCCTGCGGGAACCACTATTGAGGCCTCGATGGGCGTGCTCGGCATGCGCCAGATCGATCTCGTGGTCGACGGCCAGACCAAGACGCTGGCGCCGGTCGACGGAACGCTCGAGGCATGGCGGCTTGGGCTCGAGCGCGACCGGCCCAGGCTCAGTCGTGCGATCGGAGCCGTCTCGTGGATCGTGCTGGTCATTGCGCTCGTCACCGGCATCGGCGAGCTGATCGCGCTGCCGGCATAGACCCACCAGTGGCGCTTGGACAGCCGTTCAACACCATCCTCGGCTTTGCCGCGCTGCTCGCGGCTCTGGAACGCGCCCTCAGATTCAAGACCAACCGCTGGCTTGACTAGGCGCCGATAATCGCGAGCGTGGACGTTGCGACTCTGGCCGACCTTCTGAAGGAGGCAGCCGACAAGCATCACGAATACGAGGCGACCGCTCCGGAGCACGAATGGTCGGCGTGGTATGCCGCCTATGTCAACGCGCGCGAGCAGGGGAGCAGCCCGGAAGAGGCATACAGGGCGGCCGGCGTCTTCGTGGAGTCGGCTCCGTTGTGACCGGGGCGGATCTTCAGCCTGCACGTCAAGGACGGGATCGACGTCGCGGACCCGGCCAACGCCACAGACCGTCCCGATTGGCGAGCGGGATCCGCCGTTCGGCGATCCCACCTTCGACCCGTTCGCGTCTGCCAAGGCGGGCTTCGAGTACCTCTCCACGGTCAGGCTCGGCGGCCGGGGACGGTAGCTGGCGTGCCCTACGAGCGGATGATCAAGCCGTCGCTGACTGGCCGGGCGGAGCCGTCGTCGCCGACGACCAACTCGAGCAGGTCCGGGCCCTCCAGGTAGACGATCGAGGGTCCCGCGAACGGCGGCAAGAACGGCGCGGACGGTCCGCGAACGCGCACTTCGCGCAGCTCGCCGGGACGGCGATGCGCGGGGGGCTCGGACACCCAGACCCGTGACCGGCGCTGCTCGATCTCCTCTTCGGCGGCTTCGAGCACGAAGACCAGAGGCCGTTCGGGGCCCCGCTCGTTGTCGCGATGAATCCAGATGCGCGGTCCCAGCGCGTCATAGAGCCAGAACTCGTCGCTGTGCGCCGGGTCGAGCCGGCCTCGGAACGCCAGGCCGAACGGACTGGCGCCGGTGGTGGTCCAGTCGGCGCGACGGTCGAGGCGCAAAGGGTTGGAGCGTGCCTCGGCGGAATCGGTCACCCACAACAGCTCGAAGAACTGCTCGGGCCACCTCAAGCGCCGGTTTCGCGTCCCTTGCCCCGGGTGCGCTTGTCCAGCGTCAAGCACCCACCCGTCGTCCCCAAGCCGCCGCGCGGCCTGGCCGGGATCGGTCACCATGCAGAAGACGTGATCGAGCTCTAGCACGGTCACCGACGACGGTAGAGCGCGCGCCAAGCCGACGTAGGTACCGCGGGGTTGTGGTTTTCTTTGAAATGGGCGAGTTCCCGGCGGTGCAGTGCCCGGATCGCCGTCATTCGGCGATCCGTACGCGATGAGGGCTGGCAAGGCGTGAGGCGGCTGTGCGGCGCTCCTGCGCCGAGCGGCTGGCTGGGGCGAATGCGCTCCAGGTGAACCAGTGGCCGAATCCGCGTTGCAGCGTCCGCGGGCCGCTCATCGTCAGCTGGCCGGCTCGAATCGCGCCGCCCAGCTCGGCCCGTCCCAAGTAGACGCGGTAGAGCGTGGCGGTGTCGACGATGACCTCGAGGTCGACGTCGAAACCGGGATGCTGGAGGCAGACTGAGACCTCGGAGGGCTCGAGGACCATCCAGTAACGCCGCTTGGGGTCGCGAAAGTCGAACTGGACCACGGTTCGGTTGGGCGGGAGCCGCTGGCGATCGACGTGGCGGGCCATCCAGACGATCAACAGGTCGGGATCGAGTTCCTCGGGGCGCGGCTCGGTGAACGACCAGGTCGCCCCCCACTCGCCGATCGCCTGCACGACCGGCTGGAGGTCACGGCCGGCGGGCGTGAGGCGATATTCGAGGGTGCGGCCTTTGGGGCCCGTCCTGCGCTCGATGACCTCGGCCCGCTCGAGCGCGCGCATGCGGTCGGTGAGGACCGAGCGCGAGATCCCTGGGAGGCCGCGTTGGAGCTCGTTGAAGCCGCTCGCGCCGCCGAGCATCTCGCGCACGATCAGAAGCGTCCAACGGTCGCCGAGGATCTCGGTGGCCTTGGCGACCGGGCAGTACTGCGCGTAGCTGCGCATCGCGCCACCATGCTAACCGCGGATTCGCGGTAGGTCTGCTACTCGAACCGGTTGGTTCGAAAGTAGAACTAGTCAGCCCGGGCCGGCTGGTGGGACGCTCATCGAGCACAGCTAGGAGGACGAGATGAGCGCTATCCAGACACCACAGGCACGGCCCCTGGAGACGACCGCGTTCGACGAGCTCGGCGGATCGTTCCGCGGAGAGCTGCTGCTGCCGACCAGCCCCGGCTACGACGCTGCCCGCAGGATCTGGAACGGCGCGATCGACCGCCATCCGGCCTGCATCGCCCGCTGCACGGGCGTGGCCGATGTGGTCGCGGCGGTGCGCTTCGCGCGCGACCACGACCTGGAGATCGCCGTACGGGGCGGGGGCCACAACGTGGCCGGCACCGCGGTGTGCGACGACGGGATCGTCATCGACCTCTCGGCGATGCGGGCCGTGTGGGTCGACCCCGCCGGTCGCACGGCCTGGGTGCAGGGTGGTGCTCTGTGGGGCGACGTCGACCACGAGACGCAGGCCCACGGTCTGGCCACCACCGGCGGCATCGTGGGCCACACCGGCGTCGCCGGGCTCACCCTCGGCGGCGGCATCGGCTTCCTCATGCGCAAACACGGGCTCACCGTCGACAACCTGCTTGCCGCCGAGGTGGTCACCGCCGAGGGCAGCATCGTCCAGGCGTCCGCCGACGAACACCCCGATCTGTTCTGGGCGCTGCGAGGCGGCGGCGGCAACTTCGGCGTCGTCACCTCGTTCCGGTTCGCTCTCCACCCCGTCGGCCCGACCGTGATGGCCGGGCCCGTCTTCTGGGCGGCCGACGACACCACCGACGTGCTGCGCTTCTACCGGGACTTCGCCGCCGAAGCGCCCGACGAGCTCGGCAGCGTCGTCAGGCTCGGCACCGTCCCCCCACTGCCGGTCATCCCCGAGGACCTGCACTGGCGGCCGGCCATCGCCGTCGCCTGCTGCTACGCCGGCGCCGTCGAAGACGGCGAGCGTGCGGTGCGGGCCCTCCGCCGGTTCGGGACGCCGCTCGTCGACCTGCTCGCACCCTCGCCGTACGTCGCCTTCCAGGGCGGCTTCGACGACACCGTCCTCCACGGGTGGCACTACTACTGGAAGGCGACGAACCTCGCCGGCCTCTCCGACGACGCCATCGCCGTCATCGCCGATCACGCCTACGCCGCCGGCTCGCCCCGGTCGTACGCGGCGATGTTCCACATGGGTGGCGCCGTCGCCCGAGTCCCCCACGACGCCACCGCCTACGCCGGTCGCGACGTGGCCCACAACATCATCATCGACGCCGTGTGGCTCCCTGACGAGTCCGGCGAGCACGCCGCGGCCGAGACCGCTTGGGCGCGGCGGTTCCTCCAAGCCCTCCAACCGCACCGCGCCGGCGGCGTCTACGTCAACTTCCTCGATTCCGACGACGACTCCAGCCGGGTTCGAGAGGCCTACGGCGATCAGATCTACCGGCGACTCGCCGAAGTCAAGGCCAAGTACGACCCTGACAACGCCTTCCACCACAACAAGAACATCCAGCCCCGGCTGACGCCCGCGCCGGGCCGACCGGCCCAAAAGGGGTTCTTGGAAGGTCGCCAAGGCGGGTTCGATCGAGTCATCGATCGAGCTTCCCGCGCGCCAGCCCGGCGACGCCGCGGTCGCGTTTGAACTCGACCGAGCGGAGCGCTAGCGGTTACCGGTGGGGCGGGTAATGTCACTCGCGTGAAGCGCAGCGAGGCACTCCAGCCCCTCTCCCGCGAGCATCACCAGGGGCTGTATGTCGCCCTCCAACTTTCGCGCGCGGACGATGCCACCGCGGCAGAAGCGCGCACCGCGATGCTCGACTTCTTCCAGCGCGAGGGCCGTCTCCATTTCCGTATCGAAGAGGAGATCCTTCTCCCCGCCCTTGCGCGGCACCGGTCCGCCGAGGACCCAGTCGTGGTGCGGGTCCTCACCGATCACGTCAAGCTCAGGCGACGCTGCGCCGACCTACTCGCCAGCGACGAGTCTGCGCCGATGGACCTGCACGCACTCGGCGAGCTACTCGAAGGCCACATCCGCCACGAGGAGCGCGTGCTGTTCCCGATGGTGGAGGAGGCGCTGACGGAGGCTCAGCTGGAAGAGCTAGGCGAAGCGCTGCGGAGGGCCGAGGACGAAGCACAGCGGGGCAATCCAGAAAGCGGCTGACGGGACACTGAACGGATGAGGGCCCCGCTCGGCGCTTAGGTCTTCGGGTCTGTGACCCGTAGGCCGAACCGCTAACAGCGCGACGACGGTTCGGACGGCCCACCGCCCAGGTGCGGGCCGAAATCACCCCACTGGGATGATGCTGGAGCGTCCATCGTCGGTCACTGTGAGCGTGTGGAGTGGGCCCTAGCCATCGTCGCTTCCACGCTGCTCGCAGTGGCGGCGATGTCGAGGCGCCTGTCGGGGACGCCGGTTACGGCAGCGATGGTTTTCGTCGCGGTGGGGTTGCTGGTGGGACCCGAGGCGCTTGGCGAGATCGATCTTGAGAGCTCGAGCGGCACCGTGCGAACGCTGGCGGAGGCGACACTTGCGCTGGTTTTGTTCTGCGACGCCTCGCGCATCGACCTCGGGCTGCTTCGCCGTGAGGTCGGGGTACCGGTGCGCCTGCTCGGGATCGGACTTCCGCTGACGATCGCGCTCGGTGCCATTGCGGCGGCGGTCATGTTCGACCAGCTGAGCATCGAGGAGGCAGCGATCCTGTCGATCGTGCTCGCCCCGACCGACGCAGCGCTGGGGCAGGCGGTCGTCACAGAGCCGCGAATCCCGGGCAGGATCCGCCAAGGGCTCAATGTGGAGAGCGGGCTCAACGACGGAATCTGCGTGCCGCTGCTGTTCGCGGCCGTGGCGATAGCGGACGTCGAATCGGAGATCTCTGAGGGCCGCGGCGCTGCGACGCTCCTGCTCGAGGAGATCGGCTACGGCGTTGTCGGTGGGGTGGTAGGCGGGCTCGCGGTAGCGGCGATTGTCGTCTACGCCGGTCGGCGGGAACTGATCGCGACACAGTGGCGGCAGGTGATCCCTGGCGCCGGCGCGGCGCTCGCCTACGGCACGGCAAGCGCGCTCGGCGGATCGGGCTTCATCGCTGCGTTCGTCGCGGGCATGACCTTCCGGCTGGCGCTCGGGCGCGACCCCGACGACCTCAACGATCTCAGCGAGCAGGTCGGGGACGTTCTCAATGGCGTCACATTCCTCTTCTTCGGGGCGATCCTGCTCGGCCCCGCGCTCGGCGAGTTGAGCTGGAAACTTGCCCTGTACGCAATCCTCAGCCTGACGGTCGTGCGGATGCTGCCCGTCGCGATAGCCATGTTCGGGACGCGCGCCCGACCGCCGACGCTCGCCTTCCTCGGCTGGTTCGGCCCCCGTGGCCTGGCATCGATCGTGTTCGCGGTGATCATCATCGAGGAGTCCAACCTGCCTCACGAGCACCTGATCGTGCTCGCGATCTACCTGACCGTCGGGCTGTCGGTCTTCGCCCACGGTCTGAGCGCGGCCCCGCTCGCCGGCCGCTACGCCCGCTGGTACGAGCAACACCCGCACGACAAGGCTCCGTCGATGGAGAACGCCGAACCGACGTGACACGCCCCGCGGACCTGCAGCGCAGCCAGCCGATATCACACCGCTCTCGAGGCGGGAGGTGGCCGCCGAAACACACGGCCGCAACAAGGGCCCGCAGTGGCACTGTGCAGTCGCGGCCGCAAACGGCGCAAACCCGCTCGGAAGCGGGCTTCTGGCGAAGCGGCTGAAGGGATTCGAACCCTCGACCTTCTGCATGGCAAGCAGTAGATCTGCGGCACCTAGGATCCAGAAATGCCTGCAAATCGGCATTTCCGGGCGCCTGGATCGCACACTTGCGTTCCAGGAATTGTGCGGAGATACCGGGAGTTAAGACAATGAACGGACAATGGGCACGCTGATCCTCTAGGGATGCCGGCGGCGGTCAACCCCGCAGCGGTCCTCCTTGCACCGGGTCATCCTCTTCTGGTTCCGGCTGCTCGCCGGCGCGGTGGCCTTCGTCTCGCTCCGCTGCGGTCTGAACCGCCCCGACCGCCCCGACCTCTGCTTCGTGCCGGCGCCCACGTGACTCGAGGAGCGAGGCCCAGTCGATGCGGAGCAGGAGGACGAGGCCGGCGAGCATCGCGACCTGGAACGCGATGCCCCAGGGCGAGCCGATGGCGTCGACCAGCACGTCGCCGAGGCTGTCCTTCGCGGCTGACGCGGCCGCCACGTAGAGCGAGTACGAGACGAGCCGCCCCACGAAGAAGGCGGCGGTCAGCGGTACGAGCGGGACCGTCAGCAGGCCGGCGGCGACGAACAGCTGTGCCGAGGGGACGGGGGAGAGGGCGAACAGTCCCAGCCCAGCCGCAGCTTTCGCGCGGCTACCTACGAGGAGCTCCTCCGCCGCCTTTAGATTGGCGCGCCGTTCTGCCGAGAAGCGTCCGCGGAAGTGGCGTGCCGTGCTCGCAAGCACGAAGCGGCCGGAGGCCGCCGCGACCGCACCGAGCAGCACGAGCGGCACAGCCGGCAGGTCGGAGTTGAGCCGGAAGAAGACGAGCACGGCCCACGTGGGAGGGCCGAAGGCCGGCAGCAGGTTGATCGCGAAGACGCTGCCGATCAGGAGTAGCCAGTCGGTCAAGTCTCAAGCATCGCTCAGTGTCCTGCGGGAGCGTAGGTTGCCCGCGATGTCTGGGCCCCGACTCGCCGAGGACTTACATACGACGGTCGATGAGAGTGTGGGTGCTCCCTAGCTTCGCCCCCGAGCAACGCCAGGAGGTCGATCAGGCCGCAAGAGCTTCCGCTCGGAGCTCGAAACCGCGGCCAAGGATGTCGCCTCCGGCGCGGTGAGCGGCGAGGAGGCGGGCGCGCGCGTCGGCTCCGCCCTGGATGAGCTTGCACAGTCGTTTCGCGAGGCGTACGGCGCAGTCGATTGCGACTAGACCCAGCAGCGAACCGGGGCGATGCTC
>CAVXKC010000010.1:0-316625 GCA_963762265.1 uncultured Thermoleophilaceae bacterium
ACGATCGCCGGCCCCTCCGCGGCTTTCTCGGGCGGTTTGCGATCGAGCTTGGTATCGAGGATGGATTTGACGGAGCTGAAGGAGCGAGTGCCGATGGCGAGTGCTCGCTCACAGGCTGCCTCCACCCGCTCGCGAGGAAAGCGTCCAACGAGGTTGACGATGCCACGGCAGGAGCGGAAGCCCTGCTCGGGGTGGCGCTTCTCGCGCAGGATGACGTTGACGAGGGCGGCGGCGTTAGACCCATCGTCGCCGGCCTCGCGCTTGATGCGCGGAAGCGTCCAGTCGGGCGTAGCGCCGATGGCTTGAGGGCATGTGCTCGGGCAGGAGGTCGTGCCCGCGATTGGGAGGACCACGTCGGTGCGCTGCGACGTGCTTGCCGCGATGGAATACCTCGACCGTGCTGGCGGTGTAGCGGGCCGACAGCTCCTGGCGCATCAGCGTGTATGGGCACCGAGTAGTAATGCTTGTCGATCTCCACGTGATAGTCGATGCCGGCGCGACAGTGCTTCCACTCTGCAAACACATATTCCGTAGTCGGGAGCGACTTGAGCGCAGTCTGCTCGAGTTCCTCAAACAGCGAACGGCGGCTCGTTCCGGTGACGCGTGACGCGGTTGTTGATCTGATCAACGCAGTCGCGAATGGCGGCATTAAGTTCGGCGAGCGAGAAGAACGTTCGCTTGCGGAGCTTTGCGATGACCCATCGGGTTGCGACTTGTACTCCAACCTCCACCTTGGCTTTATCCCTGGGTTTTTTGGGACGGGCTGGGACTATCCGCGGTGTCGTAATGGTCCGCCATTTCCTGATACGTGCGATTGACGTTCGGCTCGTAGAAGCAGGCTTTGGTGATGCCGGATTTCAGATTGTCGCTGACCATTATCACCGTGACACCACCAAAGTAGTTGAAGGCGCGCGTGTGCGCGCCGATCCAATCGGGGAGCGTTTGCGTCCAGGTCGCTTCCGCGTAGGTGAGCGAGGACGCGCCGAAGGACTGCGACAAACAGCTCGGCCGTGAGGATCTCACCGGTGGTCGGGGCAATGACCTGCAGCTTCGTGCCGGTGTAATCGACGAACATCTTCTCGCCTGCGATGTGCGTTTGGCGCATTGTCGGTGAGAGGCGCTTCTCCCATTTCCGGTGCAGGTCGCAGAACCGGGAATATCTGCTACCGTCGGGATGCTGTTCGCGATACTCCTGCCAGAGCAATTCTCGCGTCACGCCGGGCCGCTTTAGCTCTTGCTGGATCTCTGCCCAGTTTCGCAGAGGACGTTGCTCCTTGTTGCTCGTCGGCGAGGGTAGAGACGTTCCTCAAGCGCCTCATCACTCAAGTCCTCCGGTAACGGCCACCTCAGCCCGGCACGCCGCGCGCGCAGTGCAGGCAATCGATGACCGTCGTTGCTCCGATCGACAGGCTCGCCGCGATCTTGCGGCTCGACATGCCGGCGGCCGTCAACCGCAGGACGTCACGGATATTGCGCATGGGTGATCTTGCTCCCGGCATCGGGCCCCTCTCCCCGTGGAAAAAGGGGTGAGGCCACTAGGATTCGCGGATCACCCAACGGTCCTCGTCCACACTCCTCCCCGCGATCCACAGCCTGCTCGGGATCGCCCGGAACGTTCTCAGATGAATTGGAATGGCTGCTCGGGATCAGTCGGAACGGGTGCTCGGGATCAAGTCGGAATCGCTACTCAGGATGAGTCGGTGCGCCCAACCATGCCTGCATATGGGCCCGCATATCCTCGGGATACTGGCCAAGCGCTCTGCTCCCCACGGCTTTCGATGGCGCTGGAGGTGGCTGCTTTGATTGCCCGTACGATTGGGCGTTAACCCAACTGCAGCTAAGGAGCAATGAGAGGGCAAATACACTCGGCGACGTGCGCATGGGATACCGCCTGGTCAATATCTAGGTCGGGTCCGAAGCATGCGCTCCAATGAAGGCGAGACCAATTGGGGCAAATACCGATCACCGCCAATTGCTGCGCCTAACTAACGAAAGTTTGGCTGCGGCGTGGGTCGCGACGAGCTGGTTGCGGGTGGCATAACGCGCCAGGCGAGGACAGCTGTCTCATGCCTGTTCGATCTTCCTCCAATTGATGTTCGACTAGGTGATGTTCGATTCGCCACTCTTGGCGATCGCACGTTCGAGCATGTTCCAATTCGAAGGCGTCGCCGATCGGTTCGGCCAGGGTTGGTTCGGTATCCATCGAAGCATCTGTGCTGGCCTCCTGTTAGCGTGATGGATCACAGGCCCTCCCGATCCACGTGCAAGACGGATCGACAGTGCAGAGGAGATCTGGGAGTGCAGCCCTTTACCCAGGAGTGAGATGATGACGAGCACGAACAAACCGAAAGACCAATTTGTTGTGACGGCGTTCTGGGAAGTCCTTCCGGGAGAGGAGGAGTCGGTGGCGGCGATTCTGTCCCGCTTCGCGCCCGAAGCCCGGAAAGAGACGGGCGTAGAGAGCTTCGTAATCCATCGGTCGCGCTCTGAGCCTTCCAAGTTCTTCTTCTATGAGGTCTTCCAGGATGAAGCTGCGTTCGCGGCCCATCAGCAGACCCCGCACTTCAAAAAGCTGATCGCCGGAGAGGCGTTGGCGAAGCTCGCCAAACGCGAGCGCGCGCAATATTCGATCCTCTAGCGATGACCATGCGGCATGGCCGGGACCACGATCCGTGGTCTCAGCCTGCCGCCTAGTGGATCGACGGTCAATGCACCGTGACAGGTAGGTCCACCGCGCGTGGAAACTGCTATGGATCGACCGAACCCTATAGGGTAATCAGGCGCGCACGCATTGCCGACGGCATCCGCGCGCGCCGTGAAGCTATCAAGCACGCCCTTACTTCCCCCCGCGCGTCGACGCAACGGCGGTCCTTCCAGTAGTGATAGGTGCCACACGTGCCCGGACCTCCGGCATCAGCCTCCGCTACCGCGGCGCTGGAATAACCGTACGTGCCGCTGGCGTAGCCGTAAGAGCCCGAGTACGCGCCGGTGTAACCGTAGGCCGGACTGTAAGAGGAATAGCTGTCGTAGGCGTCGTCGTAGTACGGGTCGTTGTAAGCATAGGCTCCAGCTAATGCCCCGATGCCGGCCCCGTACCCATACCAACGCCGAGCACCGCGCCAGGAACGTCGGCCTCCCCATGCGGCGGCACGATAGCCGCTAAAATTCCTGGCGCCTAAGCCGCCGCGATAGGCTCCGCCCGAAAAGCCTCGCAAGCCACCCCCGCCGACGTGGATGCCGCCGCGTCGAAGCGCCGATGCCTCCTGTACCAGGACGAAAGAGAAAAGGGTCGCGGAGAACACGAAAGCCAGCAATCGCATCATGGCATATCCTCACAGTGGGGGTTCTCGCCTGCTGGCAGTGTTCTTGTGTCGGCGCCCAGGTGCACTCCACAGAAGCTGTCATAAGGCCGGGTCTTAACTATGTATTTTCGAGGGCGGGACCGCCGCTTGTTAGGCCAGTCATGTCAGAGCTGGCAACGTCGGGAAAGTTCCACGCCATACCCCACGGGGCCCACCGATATGGGGGTCAGGAATCCGGAAAGGGGTGCTGCCGCGTCGCCATGGCGATGCCCCAGCACTGCGGAGCTGAGGGCCGCTTCAGCCCTGCCCATTCATATGACGGAATGGACTTCTTCCTGCCTAACCGGAATTGAAGCGCGCACAGTCGTTTTGCGTCTCGCAGAAGTGATCTCGAGCGTCCCCCCCATGCGATGTACGCGCTCGCGCATGCGTGCCAATCCCAGCCCCCAGCCAGCTGTCGTGGTCGTCAGCCTTTGAATTTGTGCGCCCACATTGACCATCCACGGCATACCTCTACCGGTGTCCTCTATTGAGACCGTGACAACCTCTCTACCAGCCGAGCTGCGTTGTACGCCGACGTGTGCCGTGACGCTTCCCGAATGCTGTTTGACGTTTGCCAATGCCTCCTCGACAACCCGAAAGATTGTGAGTTCGAGATCGGCAGGCAACCTTCCTAACCCCGACGCGTCGAGTGTGACTGCAATCCCAGTACAATCGGCATAGCTTTCCAGGCGCGTGCGGAGCGCCGTCTCCAACCCTGCGTCCTCGAGCATGGGGGGATGGAGCAGATATGACAGTTCCCTGAGATCACGAATCGACTTCTGAACCATCTCCTCGAGCGCGGTAGGAGCAGACTGTTGGTTGCTCACCCACGTCGCCGCAGCGAGCCTTTGACAAGTGTCGTCAAGTAAGCGTTTGGCGACATGCCGCCGTTCGGCGTCCTGCGCACCGAGAACACAGCGTGCGAGGCGTGCCGTGGTTCGTTCGGCTGCTCGCAATTCGTCGGTTGCCGCCCCAAGCAAAAGGGTTGAACCTGATACGACCAGCAAAAAAAGCTGCAGCGCGAGAACATTTTCCTCAACATCGGAGCCGGCGAAGACGGTAGAGCCCTGCAGGGTGCTCGCGATCGACCCCACGGTAATTATAAATATGGCTGCGCTGGCACCTAGCGCTTGAAAACGGACGGCCGCCCAGACAACAAGCGGCAAAGGCAAGTAGAGTAAGGTTGGCACATAGCAGGTCTTGGCAAGAGGGTGGGCCCAGAAGGCAATGGTGCAAGCCATCCCCAGGCCGGCGAGGAGAAACGACGCCTCAACGCGCCGCGATCGGGAGTCGAAATCCGACCAGCGATGATCGTTCCCTATCCACGTCAGCAGCATCGCGCCGAGCGTTAGGCTCGCCAGGGCGTTGGCGACGTACCATTCCGTCCAGAACCGCCAATAGGTTTCGAGACTGCCCCCGCCGGTAATGCGCACAAACGCGCCGCCCAGGGCCGAAACGCCGGGAGCGAAAACCGCTGTGATGAGTGCATAGCTCACCGCCCGATGTAGACTGTTGAAGTAAGGTGGTGTTCCCAGCAACCAGCGCAGGCCGAGGGCGCTCAACAGAGCAACCATGCTGTTCGTCGCAAAGGCGACGAACAGCTGCGTCCAGTCCATACCTATACTAAGCTCGGCGATGACATGGGCCGGTAGCACGGCCGCAATGTAATTCGGCCATCGCCGATACGGCACAAACACCAGGGCACAAAACAGAATGGCGTTGGGAGGCCAAAACGGCGCAAAGATCTGGTCCGACAACGTCCCAATTAGAAATGCTGCTTCCGCGCTCAGGTAGTATGCCACACCTACGAGAATCGGTCCTTTCTGTGTGAATAGCGCAGGTCTCAGCCAGGCGAGGTCAGCTCCAATTCTGCCAGTTCGCATCTTGTGTCCGTGCCCCGGGTGCCAGCAGATCGCTTTTCCAATTGTGAGGTATAGATAGAAAGGCCGGTCTAGGTCTAGCCATGTCGACGAGCGTGACGGTCCAGCTTCGAGCAGAAAACGCCAATCAGCCGTAATCGATCCGTGATGCCTGACGAACGCGGTGGCTGCGGTCAAGGGCCAATTGGTGGGCCGGCCATGCGTTTGGGTCACCGGCGGCACCCGGGAGGCCGCCTCCCAAGGCCAATGTCCCGTTCAGATTGAGCTTGGCGCGAGAACGAAGGCGGAAAAAATATTCCCAATCAGGCCCGATAGGCCACGAGCGGCGCGGCGTGCCATAAAGGGCTTGGCTGGCGTATGCTGCGCGGGGACAAGCGGTATTCATGCCGCAAACGGAGGCTCAGTTCGAGGCTAGTCGCCGACACGGATTTTGAGGTCGGTGGCCAGTTTTCTCCATTTTGCGCGCTTGGCGGTGGTGAATTCGCCGAACTCCTTGGCTGCGGAACTAACGACTTCGGCCAAGTGAGGTCATTCGCAGGATTGGCACCGGGTCCTTGTCAGCGGTTTTGACGCGGCCTCGATGCTGCCGCAGATCTCCGCGGGCGTGCCGATGCGCATCGCAACGCCGGAAAAATGCCAGCGCCGCAAGGCCTGATGCCGTGTCGTCGATCGAGGCAAAATCCGGTGCCAGCGGCCAGAGCGTGAGGGTGGAGATCCAAGAGCCTTGACGCTGCCGGCGCGGATATTCTGGAACGATCGACGTCCAGGTGCCAAAGCCGCCAGCGACCAGGCTGCATTCTTACAGGTCAATCGCGACTGTGCGTCTCCAGGAAGGCAATAATCTTTGCGCGATCGACTGCCGAGGCGATGCCGCCATAGGGCTGCATTTTGTGCCCGGACACCACCTGATCTGGGTTGGCGATGAAGCGATCGAGCGTGGCCTGGTCCCACAGCAGGCCAGCGTCTTTCATGGCGCTCGAATAGGCGAAGTTCGGGAGCGATCCTGCCTTGCGGCCGACGATCCCGTGCAGCGTGGGCCCGAGCCGATTGTCTCCTTCTCTGAGGGTGTGGCAGGTTCGGCAGGCGTTGTTGAAGGCGAGCTGGCCATCATCCGCGGCCGCGGCCTTTCCAGAAGGCTCCTGAGCGATCGACGGTTGCGCTGCAGCAAGAACTGCAACGGCCAACGATACAGCGACGATCCCTGAAGACATACGATCCTCGCAGGCGAGACAATAAGTTATGGTCAACGCCTCATCGATGGGCCGCGTTCCCGTGCAAGTGAGCGGGGCGGATTCGGGGCTGGCCTTACGGATCGAGGCCGCTGAGGTTCCACGCGCCACCACACGGTGTCGTGCTGAGCAAGTGCGGCGGTGGTACATTGCGGTTGGCGCTCAGGCACCGCCTCCGCCGGCTGGGAGGGTGGCCGCAAAAATGACCGGCCTTGGCTGGCTCCGACGCCAAGAATCGGGCACGGATAAAAGTTTATGGCCCAGTGCAAGCGCTTGCTGCCAAATGTTGCAATCCCACCTATGCCGGCGACGGAGATGCTCATGGTCAGGGTCCTACTGCGCTCTTGTCTTGTCGTCGCCTGCTTGTGCGGGGCCGCAGCGTCTGCAGGTGCCGACGACCTCACCTGCGTTAGCACGACGTTTCACCTTATCGGCAAGAACGACCGCGTCTGTGTCAGCGCCTTCGATGATCCCAAGGTGCCGGGTATCGCCTGCCACGTCAGTCAAGCGCGCACAGGCGGTTTCAGCGGCACGATTGGCCTTGCCGAGGACCCGTCACGATTTTCGATTGCGTGCCGGCAGGTTGGCCCGATCCAGGTGGACCTGGCCTCCCTCACCGATCGAGAAGAAGTGTATTCCGCCCGCACATCCATCTTCTTTAAGCGCACCCACGTCTATCGCGTGCTCGACAAAACGCGCAATACGCTGGTCTACCTCGCGATCAGCGATAAGTTGGTGGAAGGGTCCCCCCAGAATGCCATCTCGACGGTACCCATTATGCCGTGGGGGACAGGACGATAGCGCCGCAACGCCGATAGACCGGGTCTCAACTGACGGTGCACATGTTCGGTGCAGTATCGACGGTCCCCCGCCAGGGGCAGTGCCGTCATCGCCATCGGGTTACCAAGCGGTCTCGCAATGGCACGTCGGTTGTGGCGATCAGTTCTTTTGGCGTCATTGCAAATTCTTGCGGCCGGTGCGGCAGCGGGCGGGACGCCTCGTGTTACTGGCTTAGCCGACAGTCCGATGACGAGCGAGGTTGCCTGTGGCCAAGGTTCGTGCGGCGAGACTCGTTGGAGGAGGCCGCACATGGATAGCTTGTGGTCGTTCTACTATTGAATCGACGATTTTGTGGGCCACTTTGGCACGGTCGTGATTTTGGGCGCGATGCTCACAGGTAGTCTCTATTGGTTGCTGGGTGCACGTTAGGATACATCGAGCCTCAAGACCCTAGGCTGCGATGTCGAGCCGATTTTATTCTGTGAAGTCCGCTTGCACATTTCGCATCTGACCGGGGGAAAATTCCTTGGCCAGTGCGAGGGCTTTTTGGGGCTCGCCGCTAAGCCAGGTCTCGAATTCCTCCTCTTGCGTCCTTCGGGGACCAGCCCGAACCCGAGCTCATCAGGACGATCTGGCGCTCGCCGTCGGTGTCCTGTCGAACAACGGGCGCGACGTGGCCTAGAAAGATCGCCGGCAGTGGTTCAAATACGACCGACCTGTTGTGCGAGACCCGAAAGAAACGGGCCAACATGTCCCGCTTCTTATGGAGAAAAAATTGGACACTTGCGACGCTAGCCTTTGCACCCGGCCGCTTTTTCAGGCGGGTCAGCACTTTCCTTCATAGGCCTCAATGGCATCCACGATGGCTACTGCTCAGCGGCCTCGGCCGAGCCTCCTGCTACAGCAAGATCGTCCGCCCGTCGCACCAGCAGGGCGTGCATGGTGTCCGCGCCGCGTCCGCCGTTCGCCTTGCATGCTTTTGCCAAGCGCGCCCCGGCCCGGGAAGCGTCTTCACCACCCGAATGTGTTGCCGATCAACGTTACATGGGGAGCCCAACTGCGATTCGGCAAAAATATGAGGTAATTCGCGGCGCCCGGACGCGCCGGCCTCGCTGGGGTGTGCAAGAGAATGGGGTAACAGTTGCAACGGTTACCCGCGCCCACATTGTGAGCTTTCCTGTGGACCCGGTTGACTATACCTGGCGACCTCCGCCGTCGCCAAATTGAAGTGACCCAGCAACTGCGGGCCGGGCCAGCTCCCAAGCCTGTTGTGAGACGCCGCGCCCGATTTGCTGCCGCCGCCATCAAGGCGCTGGCATTTTTCGCACAAGACTGCGCTTCCCGCCTAACGTTGTGCGAGCTGGACGTGCGACAGCATGGCCGCCCTCGCGGAAATCACTCGCTCCCTAGACCGATGCAGGCGAACGTTTGATCCTCGACGCGTTATGGGACGCCGATCGTGATTCGAAGCATCGATGCAAGCTCTGCGGCAAAATCTCCACGGGGTCGGCATCACCGCTGAACGGAACCGGTCGGGCGCCGATCGGCCGCGGCCCTCGCCCTGTCGTTTGCGTCGAGCAATACGTGGCGATGTTGTCGTTGCTTCGTTCGGTTCTGCTACCATCTGCTGGCGGCGCCCGAAGTGCAGGGGCCGGTCGAGCTGGTCCGGTTCGGCCCCTTCTTCGAGTTCGCCGACCCCGAACTCGAAGAGCTGTCCGCCGGGCGCAAGCTGCTGGTGCGGATGGGACCCGACAACGCGGCAGTGATCAAGGGCAAGCTGCGCGAGCTGCGACGCGAGATCGCTGCCGCACCGCCTACATGATCTGATTCACCACGCCGCCGTCGGCGCGCAGCGCGGCGCCGGTGGTGGCGGAAGCGAGCGGGCTGCACAGGTAGACCGCGAGGCTGGCGACTTCGTCCGCCGAGGCGAAGCGCTTGATCAGCGAGGTGGGGCGGAAGGTGACGAAGAAGTCCTTCTCCAGCTCCGGCACGCGTCATGCCCGCGGCCTTGGCGCGCTCGCGCGCGCAGCCGCTCGGTGTTCTCGGTGCGCGTGGGGCCGGGCAGCACCGTGTTCACCGTGACGCCGGTCCCGGTCAGCTCGATCGCCAGGCCGCGCGAGATGGCAAGCTGCGCAGCCTTGGTCATGCCGTAGTGGATCATCTCCCGCGGGATGTTCAGGGCCGATTCGCTGGAGATGAACAGCACGCGTCCCCAGCCGCGCTTGGCCATCGGCGCCGCGTAGCGGCGCGCGAAGCGCACGCCGCTCAGCACGTTCACCTCGAACAGGCGCAGCCAGTCGGCGTCCGGGATCTCGAAGAACGGCTTGCGCTCGTAGATGCCGAGGTTGTTGACCAGGATGTCGACCTCGGGGATGCGCGCGAACACTGCTTCCGCGCCCGCGGCGG
The DNA here is from genome assembly GCA_963762265.1 of uncultured Thermoleophilaceae bacterium. GTDB lineage: Bacteria > Actinomycetota > Thermoleophilia > Solirubrobacterales > Thermoleophilaceae > JACVRW01. The sequence goes on from CAVXKC010000010.1 coordinate 9,640, forward strand.
TCGCGCAGTCCGCAGCGATGCCGTCGGCCTGCACCTTGCCGACCGAGTCGCGCAGCCGCGCGAGCGCGGCATCGACTGCGGCCTGCGTGCGACCGGTGAGCGTGACGCGCGCGCCCTCGGCGGCCAGACCGTGCGCGATGGCGAAGCCGATGCCGCGCGGTGGAGCCGGTGACCAGGGCGTGGCGATTCTTCGAGCTGTAGATCCATGGACTGTTCCTCCGGTGAGTTTGCGGCGAGCGTGCCGTGCAGGACGCCATGGTAGCAAGTCGGGCGCTGCAGGACGGATGCGAACGGCTACTCAGGACGCAGGAAAACCGCATCAACCACAGAGGACGCAGAGGAACAGGCACGAGCCTGACTGACCAGATCGCGTCGGCTTGAAGTCGCTGCTGGTCGCGCATCTTCTACGTGCTCAGACAGTGCCTCGACCGCAAGACGGGTTCCTTCAAGCTGCCTACCGGCCGGCGGGAGTGGTCATGAGATACGCTTTTCCTCTGCGTTCCTCTGCGTCCTCTGCGGTAAATGCGTTTCCCGTTTGGCGCTGTCAGCTGGCCTACGCCGGCTTCCACCCGGGCAGGCGCCGGGCGGCTTCGCTGCGCACCTCGGACAAGGCCACGCGCAGCGCCTCGCCGGCGTTCGCGGCGAGCAGCGGCGCGGGCACGCGCGCGCGCAGAAAGTTGGCCCACAGGATCTCGGCGGCCGCGCCTTCCCAGCTGCAGCCGCCGTTGTCGCGCACATTCACCGCGAGAAAGCGGTAGGGATCGTCCTCGAGCTGCGCGAGGCGGCGGGGGATCGAGCCGAAGGCGCGCCGACGTCCGCTGGCGTCGACCGGATGCACGAAGCCCTGGCGCTCCATCGCGATCCAGAACCGGTCCGGGAGCACGCGCGAGAGGTCTTGCTGGAGCACGACGATGCACGTCTGGATCGCCTCGTCGGCGAGCGCGCGGGCGATGTGGTGGTCGTCGATCACGAACACCGCGCCGTCGGGGCCCAGCACGGCTGAGAACAGCCGCCAGGTGAGGAAGTCCTGCAGCTGGCCGCGCACCAGCGCGGCGCGGATCTGCGCGCGCATGTGCGCGACGCGCTCCATCGCGACCGTGATCTGGGTGGGGCGCAGATGCGCTACGCTCGCAGTGACCTGATGGCGCATGGCCGATTCGTCGGAGGGGGTCGCCGAAATGGCGTGGGTGCACCGGACGCGGGGGCGCCCGAAGCGTCGAGCGCCCGGCTCAACCGGCAGAAGCGCCCTCGTTGCAGTCCCGCTGTGCACGGTTGCCTCCCAGATCTCGCGTCGGCCTTATACTTCGCCCCGCGGACCGCACCGGAGTGAGCCGGCGAAGCGGGGATTCGGCGCGGCGAATACAGGAGGAGTCAGACAGCATGGGCAGACTGGATGGATGCGTGGCGCTGGTTACCGGCAGCGGCCGCGGGATCGGCCGCGCGATCGCGCTGCGCTACGCCCGCGAGGGCGCGACGGTGGTGGCGGTGGATCTCGCCGAGGAGAGCGTGCAGGCGCTGGCCGGTGAGATTCGCGCGGCGGGCGGGAAGGCCGAGGCCTTCCGGGCGGACCTGCGCGAGCCGGAGCAGAGCAGCGGCGATGGTCGCGCGCGTGGTCGAGCGCTTCGGCCGCGCTGGATGTCCTGGTGAACAACGCCGGCGTCGTGCGGGTGCGCCCGCTGCTGGAGCTGACCCCGGAGGACTGGGACTTCGTCAACGACGTCAATGCCCGCGGTCTGTTCTTCGCGGTGCAGGCGGGCGCGCGCCAGATGCTGCAGCAAGCCCCGGTGGAGGAGGGCCGGCCGCGCGGCAAGATCATCAACGTCGCCTCGATCGCCGGCCGGATCGGGCGGCCCATGTTCGCGGCCTACGCGGCCAGCAAGGCGGCGGCGATCAGCATCACGCAATCGGCGGCGCTGGCCGTCGCGCCGCACGTCACGGTCAATGCGATCTGCCCAGGGGTGGTCGACACCGAGATGTGGCGTCAGATCGACCGCGAGTGGACCGAGGCCGACCAGCGTCCGGCCGGTTCCGCCTGGCAGGATCGCATCCGCGGCATCCCGCTCGGACGGCCGGAGACGCCGGAGGACCTCACCGGCATGGCGGCGTTCCTGGCGAGCGCCGATTCGGACTACATCACCGGGCAGTCCTACCATGTGGACGGCGGGCTGGTCATGCTGTGACGGGCAGACGGGTCCCGACGCGAGGAGAGCGGCTCGGCTGACGACGCAATGCCAGCCGCTGTGCTGTGCGGCCGTTCAGTTCTTGGGACAGTATGCTCCCGTCTCGGCCCAGGCCTTGATGAGGTCCCCGAACTGTTCCTGCGTGCCGGGCGCAGGTTCGCGGCCGGTACCGGGATGCCAGGCCCAGCCGACCAGCGAGTCGCGCACCATGTGGTTGACAATCTGCTCGAGCGTTTTGCCGCCGTTGCGCTTGGGATCCTGGATCTGTTCGCAGATCGCGCCCAGGGACTGGCCGAGCCATGCCATTTCGACCGGGGCGAGGCGCCAGCGCGCGTGGCCCGGGATGCGTGCAGTCTCGTAGTTGGCTTTGCCGTGGCAGGTGGAGCAGCGCATCCCGGGCGTACCGCTCCCGGTGGGTCCGCGCTGTACGGGCGGGGAGTGGACGTGCATGTCCTCGCCCTGGCGCGGTGTCTTGTCCGGCGGATGGCAATTCAGGCAGCGCGGATGCGTGATGACCTTGCCCGCCTCCCGGAACAAGGCCAGCGAGCGCCGTCTCGGATCCCCTATCTTGTCGAATGCCTCCACCGGGGCGAGCGCCACTGTGCCCTGGGCCTGCGCGGAATTCGCGCGCATGAGTTGCCAGGCAGCCGGTGGCGCGGCCGTGCACAGGAAGGTGAAGGCTGCGAAGCTCCTCAAAACCATGATCTTGGCCCGCGCGCCCCGGCTGCGCTTTATGCCACCGCGCCGGCGTTGTCGCGCAGCACGACGGCTTTGATCGCCTCGACAATGTCGTCGGTGGACGGGATGACCAGCCGTTCCAGCTTGTCGTTGTAGGGCATGGGCGAGTCGCGCGCGCCGACCCGCAGGATCGGTGCATCGAGCCAGTCGATGGCGTGCTCGGCGACCATCGCGGCGACTTCCGCCCCGAAGCCCCAGCGCTTCCAGCCCTCGTGGGCGATCACCAGGCGGCTGGTCTTCTTCACCGACTTGAGGATCGTCTCCTCGTCGAGCGGGCGCAGGGTGCGCGGATCGATCACTTCCACGTCGATGCCCTCGGTCTCCAGGCGGGTGGCGGCCTGCATCGCCGAGTCCACCATCGCCATCGTGGCGACCAGCGTGACATCCTGCCCGGTGCGCTTCACCAGCGCCTTGCCTATGGGAATGGCATAGGGTTCCTCCGGCACCAGGGCCTTCTTGCCCACGTACAGCAGCTTGTGCTCGAGGAAGATCACCGGGTTGTCCTCGCGGATCGCGCTGGTGAGCAGGCCTTTGGCTTCGTAAGGCGAGGAGGGCGCGAGCACCACCAGGCCGGGCACGTGAGTGAACCACGCCTCCAGGCTCTGCGAGTGCTGGGCGCCCAGGCGGATGCCGCCGCCCTGCGGGCCGCGGATGACGAGCGGCACGGTGGGCTTGCCCCCCAGCATGAAGCGGAACTTGGCCGACTGGTTCACGATCATGTCCATCATGTGCGTGATGAAGTCGAAGATCTGCACCTCGGCCACCGGCCGCATCCCCGTGACCGCCGCGCCCACCGCGCAGGCCGCGATCGCCGCCTCCGAGATCGGCGTGTCGCGCAGCCGCTCCGGCCCGAACTTCTCGATCAGCCCGCGGGTCGCCGCGAAGATGCCGCCGATCCTGCCCACGTCCTCGCCCAGCACGAACACGCGCGGGTCGCGCTCCATCTCCTGGGCGAGCGCCTCCTTGATGGCTTCGGCGAAGCTCAGCTCGCGGCCGGGGCCCAGGCGTGGCTCCGCCGGCACATAGTGGGGCGCGTACACCGCGTTCTCCAGGTCCTGCAGGCTGGGCTCGGCGCTGGCGACGGCGAACTCCTTCGCCGCGGCCAGCTCGGCCTCGACTTCGGCGCGTATCGCGTCCAGCGCTTCGCGGGAGAATCCGTACTGCGTCTCGAGCTTGTCGCGATACGCCTCACCTCGCCGGAGCAGCAGCGCGGCGGAGCGCCGCTGCTGCTGCTGGAGGGGGGGGGGGAGGTGCACTTTCCCCTTCTGCATCTACTTGGCTCAGTTCCGTATTGTCTCCCTGGCTGCCGGGCGGGCTGCCCGCCATCGGGCCGACCAGCGCCGCCGAAGGGCTTTGGATCGCCACAGGCCACGAGGGGGCCGGCGTGGCGCACGGTCCGGTCAGCGGCCGGCTCGTGGCTCAGGGCATCTGCGGCGAGCCGACCGACCTCGATCTGGGTCCCTTCGACCCGGATCGCTTCAGGCGAGGTTGATCCAGACCGTCTTGTTCTCGAGGTAGGCGTTCAGCCCTTCGCGGCCGTGCTCGCGCCCGACGCCCGAGGCCTTGAAGCCCCCGAACGGCGCCGCGGGATCGCCTGCGCTCCAGGTGTTGACCCAGATGTCGCCCGCCCGCAGGAGCGCCGCAAGCTTGTGGGCCTTGGCGAGGTCGCGGGTCCAGACGCCCGCCGCGAGCCCATAGTCGGTGTCGTTCGCTCGGCGTGCCACCTCCTCGATCGAGTCGTAGGGCAGCGCGACCAGCACCGGGCCGAAGATCTCCTCGCGGGCGATCGTGAGGTCGTCGCTCGTGGCGGCTGAAGAGCGTCGGCTCGACGAAGTAGCCCTCGCCGTCGGGCTTGCCGCCGCCGGTCACGAGCTCCGCGCCCTCGGACTTTCCCGAGTCGATGTAGCCGCGCACGCGCTCCTCCTGCTCGGCGGAGATCAGCGGGCCGAGCTGCGTGCCGGGCTCGAGCCCGGGTCCCACGCGGGCCTTGCCCGCAGCCTCGACCAGGCCGGAGACGACCTCGTCGAACTGGTCTCGGTGCACGAACAGGCGCGAGCCGGCGTTGCAGGCCTGGCCGGTGTTGTAGTAGATCGCCTGATAGGAGCCCTTGATGGCGGCCTCGAGGTCGGCGTCGGGCAGGATGATGTTCGGGGACTTGCCGCCGAGTTCGAGCGTGACGCGCTTGAGCGCGCGGCCCGCCTTCGAGCCGATCTCGCGCCCCACCGCTGTCGAACCGGTGAAGGCGACCTTGTCGACGTCGTCGTGGTCGACCAGCGCCGCCCCGGTCTCGCCGTCGCCCGAGATCACGTTCAAGACGCCGTCGGGAAGCCCCGCCTCGAGCGCAAGCTCGCCCAGGCGAAGCGCGGTCAGCGGGGTCTGCCCGGCCGGCTTGAGGACGATCGTGCAGCCCGCCGCCAGCGCCGGCCCGATCTTCCAGGCGGCCATCAGGAGCGGAAAGTTCCAGGGGATGATCTGCGCGCAGACGCCCACCGGCTCCTTGCGCGTGTAGCAGTGCATGTCCGCCTGGGCCACCGGGAGAACGTCGCCCGCGATCCTCGTGGGCCAGCCCGCGAAGTAGCGTAGGTGCTCGGCTGCCAGGTGGACGTCGACGCGCTTGGCGACCTTGACCGGCTTGCCGTTGTCGAGCGATTCCAACTGCGCCAGCTGGTCCGCGTTGGCGTCGAGCGAATCCGCGAAGGCGAGCAGCGCACGCGTGCGCTGGGCGGCGGCCACGCCGCTCCAGCGGCCGTCCTCGAATGCCTCGCGCGCGGCGCGCACGGCGCGGTCCACGTCCTCGGTCCCGGCGTGAGCGACCTCGGCGATCACCCGCCCGGTAGCGGGGTCGACGGTCTCGAAGGTGCGTCCGTCGGCTGCGTCGGGACGCTCGCCGCCGATCAGCAGCCTGTGGGGTCCGGCGGCGAATGAGCGAGCCGAGTCGGAGAGGGCGTCGGGCAGGGTCGCGGTTGTTGGCATGGCGGAGAAGTTAGTTTGCGAAGCGCAGCTCGACGCCGCCGAGCGCCTCGAGCTCCAGGCGCACCGTGTCGCCGGCCCGCGCCGCATGGGGTGGAGCCAGCACGCCGGTGATGATGCGCTGGCCGGGCTGGAGGCGCTCGCCCGCCGCGGCCAGGCGGTCGGCCACGACGCTCACCATCTCCTCGAGGCGCGCCCCCGCGCTCTTGGCGTCGATCGCATGCTGCTCCTCGCCGTTTACGAGGATGCGCGCCGCACCCGGCCAGCCGGTCTCGACGCGCGGCCCGAACGCCACGGCGCGGTGGAAGATGTTGCCGGCCAGGATCGTCTCGATGTCCTGACTGAGATCGGGAGGGTCGGCCAGCTCGAGCGCGGGCAGCAGGGCCGCGATCGTGGCGGCGTCGTCGCCCAGCTCGACGGCGACCTCGGATTCCACGACGACCTCGCCATCGTCGCCCAGCGACCAGGTGGCGCCGCCTTCGAGCAGTCCGTCGCTCGTGAGAAAGCCCGCCAGCGGCCGCTCGATCCCGAGCTTCTCCTGAATTGCGGGCACGTTGAAGCCGATCTTCCAGCCGATCGCCTCGGCGCTCTGGGCCAGCATCTCCCGGCGGCGCAGGAGCAGGGCGGCCGTCCCGCGTTCGATGTTGTCGGTCATGGGGCCATCACGATCTTGAGTGCCTCGCGCCTGTCATATACCGCGTAGGCCTCCTCGGCGTCGGCCAGCGACATGTGGTGGGTCACGAGCGGTGTGGGATCGAGCACGCCGGCGCTCATCATCGCGAGCACCCGGTCGACGTGGCCGATCACGTTCGCGTGGCCGGTCTTGAGCGTCAGCGACTTGATCCAGACGATCCCCATGTGCACCTCGATGCGCTCTGCGTATACGCCGATCGCCGCGACGGTGCCCGCCTTGCGAGTCACGCGCGCGGCCAGCTCGAGGGCGTCGGGGTGGCCGACGGCGTCGATCGCGGCGTCCACGCCGCGCCCCTCGGTGGCCTGCTTGACGGCCGCACGGGGGTCGTCCTCGGTGAGGTGAACGGCCTGCGCACCGAACCGCTCTGCCATGCCGAGGCGCTCCTCGACCGAGTCGATCGCGATCACCTTCGCCGCGCCGGCCGCCTTGGCGGCTTGGACGGCGCACAGGCCGACCGGGCCGAGGCCGAGCACGGCAGCGGAGTCGCCTGGGCGGATTCCGGCCTGGTCGACGGCGTGCCAGCCGGTTCCCATCACGTCCCCGGCGAACAGCGCGCAATCGTCGGTCATCCCCTCGGGCACCTGGCGCAGCGTCAGGTCGGCGTGAGGCACGAGCACACGCTCGGCCTGCGCGCCCTGCAGCGAGCCGAGCGTCTTGCCGTGGCCGAACACACGGCCCTCGTCGCACTTGTGGAAGTCACCGCGCCGGCAGAAGAAGCACTTGCCGCAGGCCGAGCAAAAGCACCCGAGCACACGGTCTCCCTCGGCCACCCGGGTCACGCCCTCGCCGGCGGCGACGACCGTGCCGACGAACTCGTGCCCGAGCGTGAAGCCGGGCTCGATCGCCACCCGGCCGTGATAGATGTGGAGATCCGAGCCGCAGACTCCGCTGGCCTCCACGCGCACGATGGCGTCGTCGCGAACGAGCAGCTCGGGCTCCGGGCGCTCCTCGACGCGCACCTCGCCGGGGGCCTGGAAGGTCACGGCTTGCATGAGTCGTGGCAGATTACCCGCCGCGATGCCCGCGCAGGCCTTCTATGAGATCGATGGACAGCAGCTCGTCCCGAGCGGGCTCACCCGCGGTCCCTGGGACCCCGGCGCCCAGCACGCGGGGCCGCCCTCGGCTCTGATCGCCCGCGCCCTGGAGCGCTGCGAGCCGCGTGGCGGCATGCAGATCGGGCGCATCACGATCGAGATCCTGCGCCCGGTGCCGCTCGCGCCGCTGGAGCTTCGCGCGGAGGTCGTGCGCCCGGGCCGCAGCGTCGAGCTGCTCGAGGCCTCGCTGAGCGGCCCCGACGGCGTGCTGATGCAGGCGCGCGCGTGGCGGGTGGCTTCGAGCGCGCCCGGCACGACGTCCGAGCGCCCTCCGGCGGGTCCGGCCGACGGCGCCGAGCGCGACTTCTTCCCGACCGGGCAGGAGGTCGGCTACCACACGGCGATGGAGTACCGGTTCGTGCGCGGCGCCTTCCTCGAGCCTGGGCCGGCAACCGTGTGGATGCGGATGCGCGTCGCGCTGGTCGAGGGCGAGGACCCGACCCCACTCCAGCGCGTGATGGTGGCGGCGGACTCCGGCAACGGCGTGAGCGCGGCGCTCGACTGGCGCGCCCATCTGTTCATCAACACCGACCTCAGCGTCCACCTGCTGCGGATGCCCGAGACCGCATGGGTCTGCCTGGAGGCCGAGACGCTGATCGGCTCAAACGGTCTGGCCGACACCGCGCTGTGGGACGAGCGCGGGCGCATCGGGCGCGCCGCGCAGACGCTGCTTGTCAGGCCCCGGGACTGACCCCCAGCTCGGCGAGGAACACGGACACCGCCGGGCGGTCGGCGGTCGAGCGGCGTACGGCGCAGAAGAGGCCGCGCTGAAGCCCGCCCCGCGCGAGTGTCCGCAGAGCGAGCCCATCCCCCTCCTCGGCGCCGCCGAGGGTCGGCACGAGCGAAACGGCGAGGCCGCGGCGAGCCAGGTCGAGCAGCGTGCCCAGGTCGGAAACGCGGTGCCCGACCTCCGGCTCGAAGCCTGCTGCCCGGCAGGCGCGCTCGACCATGGAGGTGTAAGCGGTGCCTGCCTGGGGGGTGGCCCACCGCTCTGCCGCCAGGTCCGCGAGGGCGAGCGAGCGCCGCCGCCGCGCGAGCGGGTGCCCGGAGGCCAGGGCCACAAGCAGCTCGTCCTGACCGAGCTCGTGGCGCTCGAGCACTGGATCGCGCGGGCGCGGCGCATGTTCGTATTCCTCGGCGATCACGGCATCGAGCTCGCCCGAGCGAAGCAGGGGCAGCGCGGATTCCGCCTCGAGGTCGTGGAGCTCGCAGGCCAGACCGGGATGACGCTCGGCAAGGGCGGCGAAGGCCGGCACCGCGAGCATCCGCGCGGCGGTCTGGAAGGCTGCCACGCGCAGCCGCCCGCCCGGGGCGTCGGCGCGCTCCAGTGCGGTCTCAGCTCGTTCGATGCGCTCGAGCACCTCGCGCGCATGGGCGGCCAGGACGCGCCCCGAGTCGGTGAGCACCACCCCGCGCCCCGCCCGCTCTACGAGCGTGCGGCCGGTCTCAGCCTCGAGGCGCCCGAGCTGCTGGGAGACGGCCGAGGGCGTGTAGTCGAGCGCGTCCGCCACCGCGGTCACGCTGCCGCGGTCCTCCAGCTCGACGAGCAAACGCAGCCGTCCGGCATTGAGCATGTAGCAATGCTAAAGAAAACAAACAGAAAATACGACTTGTTCTGAAATGTGAGACGGCGGACGATGCCGTCCATGAGCAACTACCTCGCCTTCCTCGCGACCGCCACCGGAGCCGTGCTGATGCCGGGTCCCGACATGCTGGTGGTCGTCCGGACCGCCCTGACCGGCGGCGCGCGAGCGGGCGCCTGGGCGGCCGCCGGCTCTGCCGCCGGCAATCTGCTCTGGGGGGCGGCCACGGTGCTCGGGGCGACCGCCCTGCTGACCATGTCGGCAACCGCGTTCGCGACGCTCAAGCTCGCGGGTGCCGCGTACCTCTGCTGGCTCGGGCTCCAGGCGCTGCTCGCGGCTCGCCGCGGGGATCTGGTCACCGACGCCGAGGAGTGCGGGTCGACGCTCGGCGCCGCCAGGGCGTTCCGCCGCGGACTGGCCAGCGACCTCGCAAACGTCAAGGTCGGCTTGTTCTGGACCGCGCTCGTCCCCCAGTTCATGCCTGCCGGCGGCGGGCTGGTCCTGCCCGCGGCAATGGTGGTCACGATGGCCTCCCTCGCCTTCGTCGGCCTGGCCGGCTTCGCTCTCGCCGCCGGGCGCCTGCGCGCGGCCCTGGCCCGGCCGCGCGTGTCGCGCGCTGTCAACGGCACCGTGGGCGCGCTGCTCGTCGGCCTCGCGGCCAAGCTGGCCAGTGCTGCGCGTTAGGCTCCCGGGCCTATGCCCGACGTGTCAAGAGCGGTACTCATCACCGGTTGCTCGACCGGGATCGGGCGCGCCACCGCCGAACGCCTCGTGCGGGCCGGCCACACGGTTTATGCGACCGCGCGCAGGCTAGATGCGATCGAGGACCTCGGGGCCGCGGGAGCGCGGACGCTCGCCCTCGACGTGACCAGCGAGGAGTCGATGCGGGCTGCCGTGGCCGCGGTCGAGGAGGCCGAGGGCGCCGTCGGCGCCCTGGTCAACAACGCCGGCTACAGCCAGAGCGGCGCCGTCGAGACGATTCCGCTCGACTCGCTGCGCGCCCAGTTCGAGACGAACGTGTTCGGCCTCGTCCGCATGTGCCAGCTCGTGCTGCCGGCCATGCGCCGCCAGGGGCACGGGCGGATCGTCAACGTCTCGTCCATGGGGGGAAAGCTGACCTTCCCGGGCGGCGGCGCCTACCACGCGACCAAGTACGCGGTCGAGGCGCTCTCAGACGCGCTGCGCTTCGAGGTCGCCGGCTTCGGCGTGGCCGTTTCGATCATCGAGCCCGGCCTGATCAAGTCCCAGTTCGCCGAGACCGCCGTGGGATCGGTGTCCCACGAGGACGGTCCCTACGCGGTCTTCAACACGGCCGTGTCCGCCGCCACCGCCGGCGCCTACGAAGGCCCGTTCGGAAGGCTGGGCGGAGGCCCCGACGCCGTGGCCAAGGTCATCGAGAAGGCAATCACCGCTCGCCGTCCCAAGACGCGCTACCGGGTCACGGCCTCGGCCCGGGTGTTCCTCACCCAGCGCGCGCTGCTGCCCGACCGCGCCTGGGACCGCGTCGTGGGGAGCTCGTTCCCGCGGCCCTAGAATCCTGCGCGACTAGTCGAGAAGGAGCTGAGTTGCCGTACTTCAAGGACGCGGACGAGGTCTACGCCTACATCGGAAAGCTGTTCGAGGATCTGGCCGCCGACGACGAGATGTCGGCGAAGTTCAGCAAGGCGAACACGATCGTCCAGTACCAGTACCGCGAGCCCGAGTCGCGGATCACGGTCAAGCTGATCGAGGGCGAGGATGGCCAGGTCGACTGCGGCCAGACGACGATGGAGCCCGAGGTCGTCATGACGATGGATGCCGACACGGCCCACCGCTTCTGGCTCGGCCAGGTCAACGTGACGGTCGCGCTCGCACGCGGTCAGATGAAGGCCAAGGGCCCGGTGGCGAAGATCCTGAAGCTCGTGCCGCTGGTCAAACCGGTCTTCCCGCGTTACCGCCAGCTGCTGGCCGACGGCGGGCGCCAAGACCTGCTCGAAGCCTCCTGATGCAGGAAGCCAACGGCGTGGTGGGCGCTATGCCCCTGCACGGCTTCAAGGACTTCTACCAGTACGCCTCGACCACTCGCGTGATCGCCGGGCGCGACCTCCTTGAGTCGACGGGCTTCGAGTTCAAGAAGGAGGGGGCCACCCGCATCCTGGTGGTCACCGACGGCGTCATCCGGGCCACGGGGCTCGTGGACAAGGTGCAGGCGGGCATCGTGAACGGCGGCCTGGAGGTCGCCGCTGTCTTTGACGACGTGCCGCAGGACTCCTCCACCGATGTCTGCGAGCGCTGTGCCGCCGCCGCCGAGGAGGCCGGCGCCGACTCGTTCTTGGCGGTCGGCGGCGGCTCGGTGATGGACACCGCCAAGGTAGCCGATGCCGTCTTCACACACGGCGGCAGCGCGCGCGACCAGGAGGGCTTTCTGCTCATGCCGCGCGAGGGGGACGGCAGGGGACGCCCGCTCGAAATAGCGCCGCTCGCCTGCATCCCGACTACCGCGGGCACCGGCAGCGAGGTCTCCATGGCGGCCGTCATCAAGGATCACGAGCACAAGGTCAAACTCGAGATCGCCGACTTCCCGCTCTTCCCGCGGCTGGCCATCCTCGACCCCGAGACCACGCGCACCCTGCCCGCGCAGGTGGCCGCGGCCACCGGGATGGACGCGATGACGCACGCCATCGAGGGCTATGTCTCCATGGACTGGAGCCCGCACACCGACGCTCGCTCGCTGCACGCGCTTCGCATGATCCGCGACAACCTGGAGCGCGCGGTGGAGGGCGGCGAGGCGGACGAGGAGGCGCGCGGCAACATGCTCATCGCCGCGAACCTCGCGATCACGATCGCGCTGGGCTCGGTGCATGCGATGTCGCATCCGGCCGGCGCGCACTTCGGAGTTCCCCACGGGGTGGCGAACGCCATCCATCTGCCTCACGTGATTCGCCACAACGCCGCCGGCGGCCCCGACATCGCCGGCCGCTACCGCGACATCGGGGAGCTGTTCGACGTGCACGATGCGGAAATCGGCGACGCGCTCGCGGCCCACCTGACCGAGCTGAGCCGCAGGCTCGGCCTGCCCACGCGCCTGTCCGAGGTCGGCGTCCCGGAGTCCGGCATCCCGGCTCTGGTGGAGGGCGCGCTCGGAGATGGCACTACGCTGCTCAACCCGCGCGAGATGGGCGAGGACGACTACGCGCAGCTCTACCGGCGGGCGCTGTAGAAGAGGCTTTCGCGATAGCCCATGACGGTTGCTTCGAGCGTCTCGCGGGCCGTGTGCCGGGGGCGCCACTTGAGCAGCTTGCGCGCACGGTCGGTCTTCATCAAGACCGGCTTTCGGACCGAGTGCAGCCAGGCCACCGAGTCGGGCACGAGCGGCAGCCGCGTCGCGATCTCCGCTGTGGCCTCGACCGCGAGCTTTGGGATCGGCACCGAGTACCAGCCGAGGGCGTCGGCGAGATCGGAGAAGCCGAGGGTGCCATCGCCGGCCAGGTTGTAGGGGCCGGGCTCACCCACGCCGCGCACGCCGGCCACGAACGCGCGCGCGACGTCCTCGGCGTGCACGAGCTGGAAGGGCGCCCCCGGATCCGGGATCACTGGCTTAAGGATCGGCAGCAGGGCCAGCAGGCGCGTTACGGCGTCGGGCATGGCCTCGCTCAGGCGGAAGTAGGGAAGCTCCTGCAGCATCATCAGCGCCTCCGGTCCGGCGACGATGCAGGGGCGAAAGGCGTACGCGACCGTGCCCGAATGCCTCAGCAGCACCTCGCCGAGCACCCGCTCGACCTCGGCCTTCTGCTGGGAATACGGGTGCTCGGGCGAGCCGCGCGCCGGGATCTCCTCGGTCAGCAAGTCCGGGTTGTCGTCGTGGAACCCGTAGGCGGCGACGCTCGACGCGTAACAGATGCGCTCGGCGCCGGCATTGCAGGCCTCCTCGAACACGCGCCGCGAGCCGGCGATGTTCAGGTCGCGCGTGGCGTCGCCGGCGCTCACGATCGCAAACGCCAGGTGGACCACCACGTCCGCGCCCTTGACCAGCTCGCGGACGCTCCCCACATCGGTCACGTCACCCTGGCGGTACTCCGTCTTGCGCCAGCCCCGCGCGCCCGGGTCGAACGGCCGCCGGGCCATCCCGACAACGCGCTTGACCGATCGCGAGCGCTCGAGCGCGTCGACGATCCCGAGGCCGAGATCGCCCGTCGGGCCGGTTACCGCCACCGTCAGGCCGGTGGTCGCCATGTGGGGGTTCTACCCGATGCGGAGGCGGCGGTGCGCTCGCGCGGGTGTGACGGTCTCGCAGCCGCGAAGCACGTCGATCTGATCGGCGTCGACGGTGTCGTTGCCGTCGCCGCAGCGCACGCGGTCGCGCTTGCCGTCGCGCGAACGCACCGAGTCGTCGCCCTCGCCGGTGGCTAGCTCGTCGGCTCCGCGTCCCCCGTTGACCTGGTCGTTCGAGGAACCCGTGCTGATGTTGTCGCGCCCGGCCCCGCCGCTGACCTCGATGCTGCCCCCGTCGGCGGTGACGAGGTCCGCGCCCGAGCCGGCCAGGATCGTCACGTCGTCGCGATCGGAGCTGATCCGGTCCGCGCCCGAGCCGGCGTCGACGAAGTCCCCGCCGAGGCTCGCGTAGATGCGGTCGGGTCCCGAGCCGCCGAACAGCCGATCGATGCCCGCCTGCCCGAACAGGGTGTCGCTCCCCTGCCCGCCGAGCACGAGGTCGTCGCCGGCCCCCGCGTAGACCACGTCGTTGCCGGTACCCGCGTCGATCCGGTCATCGCCGGTCCCGCCGATCACCAGATCGACGCCATCGGCCCCCTCCACCTCGTCGTTTCCGCTTCCGGCCTCGAGATAGTCGCCCGACTCGGCTCCGAGCAGGCGGTCGTCGCCGCCCTCGCCGTAGATCTGGTCCGGGCTCGGCGTGCCGACGAGCTGATCGGGGCCCTCGGTCCCGAGCAGGGTTCCCGCAAAGGCCACCGCGACCAGGGTGGACAGGATCGCGGCGGCGGCGACGAGTATCAAAGAAAAGCTGCGCCTCACACCCTCTCTAACAGTCGAGGCCGGCCGTGGTTGCGGGGAGTCACGCCTCGTCGTAGCCCGGGTCGCCGGGCATCAGCACCTCCGCGGAGCCGTCGCGCACGCTCACCTTCGGCTGCACCGGCACCACCTCGCTGCGGCGGGCGTTGTCCACAGCGCTCACGACCGTGTCGAATCCCGCCAGCGCCTCGAGGTGCTTGATCGTCGGGAAGACGAGCATCAGCTCCCCGCGCTCGTGGGCCTCGAGCGCGGCCACCGGCCGCAGCCAGCGCGCGTCGACGCACTCGCTGCCATCCGCGGTCGCCTCCGCGCCGGGAGGAGCCTCGGCGACGAAGAACCAGGTGTCGAAGCGCACCTTGACTTCGGCGGGCGTGATCCAGCGCGTCCAGGTCACGATCACCGTCGCCTCGGGCAGGCCGATCCCCGCCTCCTCCTCGAGCTCGCGCACGGCGGCCGCGGCGTGATCGGCGTCTGACGAGTGCACGGCGCCGCCCGGGAATACCCATGCGCCGCCCATGAAGCGCTGCTTCGGATTACGCTGCACGAGCAGCACCTCGGGGCCTTCCGGGGACTCCCGCAGGAGCACGAGAGTCGCGGCCTGGCGCGCCTCGGTGACCTCACCGTGGTTGAGCTCCTCCCCGGGCGGGGGCCGGTCCACCCTCACCGGATCAGCCTACAGCGGCGTGCCGCACACGCGGCGTAGTGGCTTGATGTGGGTTGGCGTCTGTCGTGGGCGGCGAGTGCGCGTGGGGGCGACCAGTAGGTAGTCGAGCTAGATCCCGAAGGTGAGGGCGAGTGGCCGTTGGGCTGTGCGCTGGACGAGCCGCCGATCGTTTTGGCGAGCTGCTCGCCGATGCGCGCGCGGCCCCAGAAGCGCTTGTCGGCGAACAGCAACTGCCGGGGGTGAGCGGCGGCGACTTGGAGGGGCCGAGTCGCCGACCGGCAGCGATCACCGCAGCCGTTGTCGACTTGGCGGTCCCCGCGAACGCTAACTCGACAATGGACGCCCGATTCGCCACACCGAGCACCGCGGCAACCCGTCCCGCCCCTCACTGCCGCCGTTCGCCGCAACCCACATCAAGCCTCTAGTCTTCCGCGCTCGATGAGCGAGACCGCCACCGCCCAGTGGATCTGCACCTCGTGCGGCTTCATCTACGACCCCGCCGAGGGAGACCCCGACGGCGGCATTCCCGGTGGCACGCCGTTCGAGGACATCCCGGACGACTGGTTCTGCCCCGTGTGCGGCGCGCGCAAGAAGGACTTCGAGCCCTACGACGGCTAGGCGCTCGACCGCTGCGCGCCGGCCTGGCGCCGCGGTATGCGGATCGCCAGGCTGATTCGAGCGAGCGCCACGCGCGAAGCGTCCAGCGCCGTCGCGCGCAACCTGTGCAAGCCGGGGCTCAGTCGCCGGCCGCAGGGACGGAGCCCGTGTCCGGCGACGCCGGCCGCCCGTGTCCGGCGGCCGTCGACCTCGACTCGGTAGGCGGCGATCGCGGTGATGTCCCCGACCGCGCGCCACGCGGCGAGCGGGCAGGTGCGCGGCGCGGCCCTGCGCAGCAGCCGAACTCGGGGGGCCGCGTCCGGCAGCAGCGTGGCAATGGCACGTTCGGCGTCGAGCTCGCCATGGGCGACCAGTCCAGCTAAGGCGGGGCGCCGGCGCGCGCCGGCCAGGAGCGCCCGGCTCAGCTCGGCGCCCGACGCGCCGGGTCGCGCGGCCGCCAGTAGCGCCAGCACGCCCGAGACGTGGGCGGCGGCGAAGGACGTGCCCCAATGCGGCCCATACCCCGTCGGTGTGGTGGACAGGACGCCTGCCCCGGGCGCTGCCAGGTCAACGCTGCGCGGCCCGTACGCCGAGCCGGGCGCAAGGAATCCGGCGGGTCCAATCGACGCCGCGCTCACCAGTGCAGGAGAGTCGATCGACGCCGGATAGGAGGACACCAGCTCGCGGCTCTGCCCATCGTTGCCGGCAGACGCCACGACCACGACTCCGGCGGCCTCCGCGGCGCCGATTGCCTCCTCGAGCGCCCGGCTTCCCTGCGGCCCGTTGAGGCTGATGTTGATCACACGCGCGCCGTGCGCGAGTGCGTAGTGGATGCCCTCCACGACCGTGACGGTCGTGCCGACCCCGCTTTCGTCCAGGACCTGGATCGCCTGGAGGCGCAGGTGGGGGGCCACTCCGCTGATCCCGAGACCATTGCCGCCACGGGCGCCGATCACGCCGGCCACGGCCGTGCCGTGCCCCAGCTTGTCCCGGGGATCGCCGTCCTCGCCGACGATGTCCGCTCCGTGCACGTCGTCGACCCAGCCGTTGCGGTCGTCGTCCGCGCCATTCGCCGGGATCTCCGCTGGGTTGGTCCACAGGTTGGGCACCAAGTCCGGATGGTCGGTGCGGATCCCGCTGTCGAGCACGGCGACCGTGACCTCACCCCCGGTCGTGCTCCACCAGGCTCCGGCCGCCCCGATGCCCGTCGGCGCCCGCAGCCCCCATTGGCGGTCAAGCATGGGGTCATCGGGGAGCGCGCTGGCCGCAAAGCGGCGATTGGGCTCGACCCAGCGCACGCCCGGCGTGCGCCGAAGCCGGCGCAGCGATCCAGGTGTGCGGGGGAGGAGCCGGACCCCCCGCGCGACTCGTGTTCCGAGCCTCGCCCTTGCCGCGGCCCTCGGCCCGTGGACAACGCCCACGAGCAGGCCGCGGCCGGCCCCTGCCTTGGGTGCCTTGGCTGCGGCGCCTGGCAGCGGTCCCTGCGCAAGCGCCTGATCGCCCGCAACGAGAAGCGCGAGCAGCAGTGGGACCGCCGTCTTGGCCGCAAGAAGGAATCCGGTCCTCCCCACGCCCCGGGTGGTCGGCCACTCGGCGGCCTACCCACAGGGAACTGGACGAATTGCGGATGAGGACGCCGCAGTCAGGCGGCCTGACGCAGTTCGCCCGCAGCGGCGGTCGCCGTCTCGATCGCCTCGCCCGTGATCTCGACCAGACGGCGCAGGTCCGCGTGCGAGATCGCAAGCGGCGGCATCAGCACCACCACGTCGCCCAGCGGGCGGATGATCGCGCCGAGGCGGCGGGCCTCGAGCGTCACGCGGTGGCCCATTCGAAGCGGAAGCGGGTGCTCCTCGAGCTCGATCCCGGTCATGAACCCGCAGCGGCGCACTGCGCGGACCTCCGGGTGGGCCGCGATCGGCTCGAGCAGCTCGGCCAGCAGCTCGATCTTGGGCTGCAGGCGCACCAGCGTCTTCTCCTCGCGGAACACGTCGAGCGAGGCGATCCCCGCGGCGCACGCCAGCGGGTTGCCCGTGTAGGTGTGCCCGTGGAAGAAGGTCCGGAACTCCTCGAAGCTTCCGAGAAAGCCCTCATATACGCGCTCGGTCGCGAGCGTGGCCGCAAGCGGCAGATAGCCGCCCGTGATGCCCTTGGCGAGGCATAGGAAGTCGGGTGTGACGTCCTCGTGCTCGCAGGCGAACATCCTGCCCGTGCGCCCGAAGCCGGTGGCCACCTCGTCGAGGATCAGCAGCACGCCGTGGCGGTCGCACAGCTCGCGCACCGCACGCAGGTAGCCCTCCGGATGGACCAGCATCCCGGCCGCGCCCTGCACGAGCGGCTCCATGATGACCGCCGCCACCTCGCCCCCGTGCTCGGCCAGCACGCGCTCCATGGCGGCGGCGTCACCCGGCTCGGCCTTGAGCGTGTCGAACAGCAGCGGGTGGTACATCGAGTGAAAGAGGTCGATCCCGCCGACCGACACCGAGCCGATCGTGTCGCCGTGATAGGCCATTCGCAGCGCCACGAACTTCGAGCGCCGCTCCTCGCCGCGCTGGCGCCAGTACTGGAACGCCATCTTCAGGGCGATCTCGGCGGCCGTGGAGCCGGAGTCCGAGTAGAAGACGCGCGTGAGGCCGGGCGGCGCGAGCTCCACGAGCCGCTGAGCGAGCTCGATGCCCGGCCGGTGCGACAGCCCGAGCATCGTCGAGTGAGCGACGCGCTCGAGCTGGGCGCGGACGGCCGCGTCGATTCGCGGATGGCCGTGCCCGTGGACGTTGCACCAGAGCGACGAGACGCCGTCGATGTAGCGCCGGCCGTCAACGTCGATCAGGTCGGTGCCCTCCGCGTGCTCGACGACGATCGGATCCTCCTCCATCCAGCCGCGCTGCTGGGTGAACGGGTGCCATAGGAAGGTGCGATCGGCGCTCATGAGGTCCATGCACGCGAAGCTACCCCCGACCCCGGATGTACCCTGGCGCACCGCTGCCTTGTAGCTAACCTGCGCAGCGGTCATGCCGCCCCTTCCTCTGCTCGTCTTCGTGGTGGGGACGGGCTCGCTCGGCGCGGAGATCGCCGCCGTTCGCCTGCTCGCTCCCTACTTCGGCGCCTCAACGGTCGTCTGGGCGAACACGATCGGCATCGTGCTCGTGGCCCTGTCGATCGGCTACTGGCTCGGCGGGCGCCTGGCCGACCGCAATCCCAACATGCGCGGGCTGTGCCTGCTGGCGCTGGCGGCCGCTGCACTGCTCGCCCTGGTCCCGTTCGTGGCCGACCCGATGCTCGACATCGCGGTCGACGCACTCGACGAGATCTCGGCCGGCGCCTTCCTCGGGTCGCTGTTCGGGGTGCTCGTGCTCGTGGCCGTGCCCGTGCTGCTGCTCGGGGCCGTCTCCCCCTACGCCATTCGCCTCGCGGTCACGAGCGTCGAGGAGGCCGGGACCGTCGCGGGCCGCCTGTACGCGCTCTCCACCGCCGGGTCGCTCGTGGGCACGCTGCTGTCTGCGCTCCTGCTGATCCCGCTCGTCGGTACCCGGAGGACGTTCTTGGTATTCGCGCTCGCGATCGCCGTAGTCGCCGTCTGGGGCCTGCGCCCGGTGCGCCGCTACGCGCTCGCCCCGGCCGCGATCGCCGCTCTGATCGCGCTTCCGGTGGGCACGCTGAAGGCCGAGGCCGAATCCGGGCGGGTCATCTACGAGACCGAGACCGAGTACCAGTACGCGAGGGTGATCGAGCGCGACGACGGCGAGCGCTGGCTCGAGCTGAACGAGGGGCAGGCGCAGCACTCGCGCTACCACCCCGACACCGTGCTCACGGGCGATGTCTGGGATGGTCATCTCGTGCTCGGCTTCACCGCGTTCGCGCGGGCCCCCGAGCGCGTGGCGATTCTCGGCAACGCCGCCGGGACCACGTCGCGCGCCTACGAGGAGTTCTTTCCCCGCACGCGCGTGGACGGCGTGGAGATCGACCCGGAGCTGTCGGAGATCGGGCGCCGCTACTTCGAAATGGACAACCCGCGGCTACACCTCTACCACGAGGACGCGCGCCCGTTCCTGCGCCGGATCGACGCCAGCTACGACGTGATCTCGGTGGACGCCTACCGCCAGCCCTACATCCCCTTCTATCTGACGACCGTCGAGTTCTTCGAGACGGTGCGCGAGCGCCTGCGCGACGGCGGGGTGCTGATCGTCAACGCCGGGCACCCCGAGGGCCAGGACGATCTGGAGAAGGTCCTGAGCGCGACGATCGCCGAGGTCTTCGGACACGTGCTGCGCGACCCGATCGAGCCCACCAACACGCTGATCGTCGCGAGTGAGGCGCCGCTCTCGAAGGATCGCCTGCGCGCCGCGGTGAGCGACCTGCCGGTCGGCCTGCGCCCGACGGCGCTGGCTGCGGCGCGGCGCGTCGAGCCTCCGCTGCGCGGCGGTGACGTCTATACGGACGACAAGGCGCCCGTCGAGTGGCTGATCGACAAGTCGATAGTGGACTACGCGGCGGGAGATTGACCTGGTGTGACCGGGCTTCCCGACGTCGCGATCGTCGGCGGGGGAATCGTCGGCTGCGCGGCGGCCGCGTTCCTGGCCGAGTCGGGCGCGAGCGTCGAGCTCTTCGAGCGGTCCGAGCTGGCCGGGGCCGCCTCGGGCCGCAACTCGGGCTCGATCCAGCATCCCTTTGATCCCGTCCTCGCTGGGCTGCATTTCGAGACGCTGCGCCATTACCGCGAGCTCCCAGGGTTCTACCTGCCCGAAGCGCCGGCCGGCGTGTTGATGCTCGCAGGCGACCGGCGAGCGCTGGAGCCCGCCGCGGCGGACATCGCCCGCGAGCAGCCGGAGCTCGAGCCCGAGCTGCTCGACCCGCGCGCCGTGGTCCGGACCGAGCCTCGGCTCGCCCGCAAGCTCTGGGGCTGCCGCCTGGAGACCGGGTGGCCGGTGCGGCCCGCCGCGGCCACGCTCGCGTTTGCCGAGCGCGCCCGCCGGGCCGGCGCCGTGCTCCACGAGGGCCGCACGGCCTGGCCATGGGTCATGGGCGGGGGCGTGCGCGGGGTGCTCGGCGGCTGGCGAGCACTGCCCGGCGGGAGCCGTGCTTGTGACCGCCGGGCCGTGGACGCCGGAGGTGATCGATCCCACCCTTGCATGGCGGCCGATCGTCGCGGTCTGGGGCGTGGTGGTCGAGATGCTGATCGACGACCCGCCGCGCCACGTCGTAGAGGAGGTGGGCGTGGAGGACGTGTCAGGGCGCGGGCCGAAAGGGCAGGCGGCGGTGCCCGACTCGATCTTCAGCCTGGTTGCGGCCGGCGGGCTTTCCTCGGTGGGATCGACCTTCCTCTCCGAGGAGCCCGACCCCGTCGCGTGGGTGCCGCGCCTGCGCCACGCGGCGGAGCGCTTCGTGCCCGCTCTGGCCGGCGCACGCGTTGAGAGCGCGCGTGCCTGTGCGCGTCCGGTGTCGCTCGACGGGCGCCCGCTGGTCGGCCCGGCTGAAGGCGTGGAGGGCCTCTGGGTGGCCGCGGGGCACGGTCCGTGGGGCATCTCGACCGGACCGGCAACCGCGCGCTTGGCGGCGGACGCGCTCCTCGGGCGCGAGGAGGTGCCCGCCGTCTTGCGGGCTTCGCGCTTCGGGCGCGGCTAGCCGGCTGCGGCCGGGGCGGGGTCCGGTCGCACAGGTGATTCGAGGCTACCTGAGAGGATCACCGCATGTCATCCGCCGCCACGGGGTAGCTGACGAGGAGAGGAGGGAGCAATGCTCCGAAAGTACGAGGTCGGCAACTACGAAGAGATGTGCTCGGCTCACAGCTGGGACGTGCCCGAGCGCTACAACATCGCCGCCGACGTGTGCGACAAGCACGAGCGCGACCGGCCGGCCATGGTCTGGGAGGACTGGGAGGGCCGCGAGCGGCGCGTCAGCTTCGGCGAGCTGCAGGATCTCTCGAACCGCTTTGCGAACGTGCTCGAGGCAAGCGGCGTGGAACGTGGCGACCGGGTCGCCACGCTGCTGCCCTCGCTGCCCGAGACCGCGGCGGTCTTCCTCGGCACCTACAAGCGCGGCGCGATCCTGCTCTCGATGTCCGTTCTCTACGGCGACGAGGGCATCGACCACCGGTTGCGCGACTCGCAGGCAAAGGCCGTCGTGACCGACTCGGCCAACCGTCACCGCATCCCCGACGGCCTCGTCGAGAAGGTGCTCGTCATGGGCGGCAGCGGCGAGGCCGACGACATCGACTTCGACGCGACGATGGCGCGCGCGAGCGACCGCTACGAGATCGCGGACACCGCGGCCGACGACCCGGCGCAGCTCTACTACTCGTCCGGCACGACCGGGAAGGCCAAGGGCATCCTCCACGCCCACCGCTACCTGCTCGCCCACGAGGAGTTCGAGTTCTGTCACGACGTGCGCGACGGCGAGCTCTTCCACGGCTCGGGCGAGTGGGCCTGGGCCGCCGGCATCTGTCCGCTGCTGGGGCCGTGGCGCTACGGGGCGGTGGCGCTGGTGCAGGCGCGCAAGGGCGGCTATGACCCAGAGGAGCACCTGCGCTTCCTGTCAAAGCACGGGGTCGAGAACCTGTTCACCACGCCGACCGCCTTGCGAGCCATGACCGGAGTGGCGGATGCGGGCAAGCGCTTCCCGCTCGGCTCGCTGCGGATCGCCTGTTCGGCGGGCGAGCCGCTCAACCCCGAGGTGATCCGCTGGTTTCGCGACCAGTACGGGGTGACCGTGCTCGACTTCTACGGCCTCACCGAGAGCTACCCGCTGTGCGGCAACTTCCCGACCGTGGAGGTGCGCGAGGGATCGATGGGGCGGCCGATGCCGGGCTGGGACGTGGCCATCCTCGACGAGGACGAGCAGCCGCTGCCGGCGGGCGAGCGCGGCGAGATCTGCCTGCGCGCCCGCTCGAACCCCCATTATCCGATCGGCTACTGGAACCGCCCGGAGGAGACCGAGGAGGTATTCGGCGGCGAGTGGTTTCACACCAAGGACGCGGCCCAGTTCGACGAGGACGGCTACGTCTGGTACGCGGGCCGCGCGGACGACGTGATCATCTCGGCCGGCTATCGGATCGGGCCCTTCGAGGTGGAGTCCGCCTGCGTCGAGCACCCGGCTGTCAAGGAGGCGGCGGCGGTGGCCTCACCGGATCCGCGACGGGGGGACCTGGTCAAGGCCTTCATCGTGCTGGCCGGCGGCTACGAGCCCTCGGACGAGCTGGCCGGCGAGATCAAGGCTCACGTCCGCGAGCGCCATTCGGCATACGCCTACCCGCGCGAGATCGAGTTCGTCGCCGACCTGCCCAAGACGCTGACCGGCAAGATCCGCCGGATCGAGCTGCGCGAGCAGGAGCGCGCGCGCAAGCAGGCCGAGGCGAAGACCTGAGCTTCGCCTAGACCGGCGCCAGCGGGATGTCCCAGAGGATCGCCGCCGCGATGAACGCGGCGACCGCCAGCGCCGCGACGATCCCGGCGAGCACGCGCTGGGTGGTGCTCGTCTGCTCCGCGCGCTCGGCCAGCTGATCGCCCCAGATGATCGCCTTCTCGAGCAGGCGCTCGGCGCGGTCGAACTCCAGCGCGAGGAAGCCGAGCCCGATCAGGATCACCAGGAAGCCGGGCCCCGGCACTCCGGGACCCGACAGGACGATCCCGACGAGTATCACGAGCACGCCGAAGACGACGACGGCCGCGCGGTGGACGATGTTGCGCTGCTTGTGGCGCGCCTTGCGCTCCTGGAGCTTGATCAGCAGCTCGGGCCTGTCGTCGTCGCCGTCCGTCACGTCGGCTCACCGTAGCCAGTCGCCGAGCGGCAGGTGGCGGCCGGTTTCGGCGAGCCCCTGCGGCGACGTGTTCGGCAGCCCGCTCACGCGCACCGCGCCGAGGCGCTCGACCGTCGCGCGGTTCGACTCCTCGATCGGCTCGGGCCGCGCCGCCCACGGCGTCATCACCACCCCCGCCACCCGCAGCCCGGCGGCACGCGCGGCCTCGATCGTGAGCAGCGTGTGGTTGATCGTCCCGAGCCCCGTGCGGGCGGCGATCACCACTGGCAGGGCGAGGTCCACGGCCAGGTCGCGCACGAGGTAGCCGGGCGTGAGCGGAACCAGCAGCCCGCCCACGCCCTCGGCCACCAGCACCCGGTCGCCCGCAGCGCGCGCCACCTCCAGCAGGCGCGCGGGCTCGATCGCCTCGCCGGCCAGCTCGGCGGCGTAGTGCGGCGAGAGCGGCGGACCGAAGCGGTAGGGCGCCACGTCCGCCGCCGACTGGCCTCCGCCCGCCGCCTGGGCCAGCAGCTCGTGGTCGTGCGGCCACTCGAGCGCCGCGTCGTCCAGGCCGGTCACCGCCGGCTTGAACGCGACCACCCGCTCCCCGCGCTCCGCCAGGGCGGCGCAGATCGCCGCGGCAACCACCGACTTGCCCGCGCCGGTGTCCGTGCCGGTGATGAAGAGCCCGCGCACAGGCCGGCCCGCGCGGCTAGGCGGCGTCGCCAGGCCGTCGAAGATGCGCGACCGCTCGTCGGCAGCAGCCTCGTTGGCGACGCGCGCCGCGGCTGCCTTGCGCGAGGAGGCTGGTATCAGCGAGGCGAGCACCCGGCCCGCCTCGCGCAGCTCCGACTTCGTGTGCGACGCCATGACCGCGAGCCGCAGTCGCGAGCTGCCGGCGGGCACCGTGGGCGGGCGTATCGCCTGGGCGAAGATCCCCCGCTCCAGAGCTCGATCGCTCGCGGCCACAGCGGCGTTCGCGTCGCCCACGATCAGCGGCACGATCGGGGTCTCGCCCTCCGCGACCGCCATGCCGGCCTCGGCCAGCGCCTCCCGTAGCACTATGCGAGTTGCGCTGGAGCTTCTCCACGCGCCGCGGCTGCTCGCGCAGCAGCTCGAGCGCGGCCATCGCGGCCGCTACGGCCGGCGGCGGCAGCGCTGTGGAGAAGATCAGCGTGCGCGCAGTGTTGATCAGGTACTTGGCCATCGTCGCGCCGCAGAGCACGTAGGCCCCGTAGGCCCCGAGCGCCTTTCCGAGGGTTCCGACGATCACGTCCACCTCGTCCTCGAGCCCGCACTGCGCGACCAGCCCGCGCCCGCCGGGACCGATGCAGCCCGTGCCGTGCGCCTCGTCGACCATCACGCGGGCGTCGTAGCGCTGGGCGAGCTCGACGATCTCGCGCAGCGGCGCCACGTCGCCGTCCATGGAGAACACGCCGTCGGTGACGATCAGCGCGCCGCGGCCCTCGGCCTGGCGCAGCCCCGACTCCAGGTGATCGACGTCGCAGTGGTCATACACGAAGGTCTCGGCTCGAGAGAGCCGGCAGCCGTCGATGATCGACGCGTGGTTGAGGGCATCCGAGAACACGACGTCGCCCTCGCGCGCGAGCGTCGAGACCACGCCCGCGTTGGCGAGATAGCCCGAGCCGAACAGCAGGCACGCCTCGGCGCCCTTGAAGTCGGCCAGCTGCTCCTCGAGGCGCCGGTGGATGGTCATGTTGCCCGAGATCAGCCGCGACGCTCCCGAGCCCGCGCCGTAGCGCATGGACGCCTCGGCGGCCGCCTCGCGCACGCGCGGGTGATCGGCAAGGCCAAGGTAGTTGTTCGAGCACAGCAGCAGGACGGGGCGCCCATCGAGGAGGACCCGCGGGCCCTGGGGACCGGAGACACAGCGCAGCCTGCGGTAGAGGCCGCGCCCCCTGATCTCGTCGAGGCGCTCCTCGATGTCGCTGTTCACGCGGCCTGCGGCTTCTCGGCGGGATTCACGTGGACGAGCTCGGGGAACGCGTTGGGCGCGCCGTCGGGGCGCGGCGGCACCGAGCTCTTCTTCTTGTGGCGAAGCTGAGCGGCCGGATTCCAGAAGTTGGCCTCGTCCTGTGAGTCGATCAGCTCGTCGACCGGGGTGCGCGGGCTATCGCCGGCCATCCAGCCCGAGCGGTTGTCGGGCCGCGGATTGGCGCCGTTGTCGGGCTGGCGTGCCACGTTCAGTCCAAGCTCCTCGAACATCGCACGGTCGGTCTCGGGCTCTGAGCCGAGGGTCGTGAGGAAGTTGCCCATCATCACCCCGTTGAGGCCGGCCTTGACCGCGAGCTTGTGGAACTCGCCCTCGCCCAGGTTCTCGTTGCGCCCGCCGCAGAGCCGAAACAACGCGCTCGGGATGACCAGCCGGAAGATCGCCACCCACTTGACGACCTCCCACGGGTCCATCAACTCGCGGTCGCCGAACTTGGTGCCCGGCCGCGGGTTGAGGAGGTTGATCGGCACGCTGTTCGGCTCGATCTCGGCGAGCTGGAACGCCATCTCCACGCGCTGCTCGGGGGTTTCGCCGAGGTTGAGGATGCCGCCGACGCAGGTCTCGAGGCCGGCCTCGCGCACCGCGTCGATCGTGCGCAGGCGGCCCTCGTAGCGGACCGTGGTCGAGACCTCCGGGTAGTAGCTCTCGGCCGTCTCGACGTTGTGGTGGACGCGCTGGATGCCGGCTTCCTTGAGCGCCTGCGCGCGGGGGACCGACATGTGGCCGATCGAAGCGCAGCGCTTGAGGTTCGTGTGCTCGGCCACCAGGCGAGCGCCATCGAGGATGTTCTGGAAGTCGCGCTTGGAGAGCCCCTGCCCCTGCGTGACCATGCAGAAGCGGTGCGCCCCGGCGGCCTCGGCGGCTCGCGCGTGCTCGAGGATCTGCTCGGCGGTCATCATCGCGTGCATCGGCGTGTCCGCCTCGGCGAATCGCGACTGCGCGCAGAAGCCGCAGTCCTCGGCACAGCCCCCCGACTTGGCGTTGACGAGCGAGCACATGTCCGTGGAGTCGCCGAAGCGCTCCAGGCGAACCCGCCAGGCGCGTTCGACCAGCGCCTCGATCTCGGCGTGGTCTTCGATCTGCCCTAGCCGGAGCGCCTCTTCCTGGGAGATGAGTGGCGGCACCTTGGGACCTGACGGTATGCGCCTCGCCGGACGGACCGGAGTGCAGCCGGGGGCTCGCGCCCCCGGACCCCCGCCGATGTCTGGCCGGGCTGGCCGGGTCGGTGGGCCCGCGGCCTGCGTCCATTGTCGACTTAGCGGTCTCCGCCAACGTTAAGTCGACAATGGTGCTTGGCTCGGGCCAACGGCGGGCTATAAGGGTGGGACGCGTCGCCGCGGCGCTCCCGTGGCCGGATTTGGCCTCCGTTGTCGAGTTAGCGGTTGCTGGGAACGTTAAGTCGACATTGGAGCTCCCGGGCGGGTGCCGGCGCGCCCGCTAACGGCCCTGCCAGCGCGGCGAGCGCTTCTCCGCGAAGGCGCGGACGCCCTCCCGGAAGTCCTTGGATCGAAAGCAGGACTCGCGAAGCTCGATCAGCTCGCGCTCGACATCCTCCGCCAGCGGTCTCGCCCGCAGCGTGCGGATCACGTGCTTGTTCCCGGCCAGCGCGAGCGGCGCGTTGGCGGCGATCTCGCCGGCCAGCTCGAGCACGCGTTCCTCCAGATCGGCCGGTGGGACCACCTCGTTCACCAGGCCCATCTCGCGCGCACGCTCCACCTCGACCGCCGCGCCCACGAAGAACAGCTGCGCCGTGTTGGCCACCCCACATACGTCGATGAACTTGGCGAGCCCGGTGTGCGAGTAGATCAGCCCCAGCTTGGCGGGCGGCATCCTCAGCTTCACCCCGCTCGCCGCCACGCGTATGTCGCACGTGAGGGCCAGCTCGAGGCCGCCGCCGATCGCGTGGCCGTTCAGCTCGCCCACCACCGGATAGCGGTACGCGTCGAGTGCCTCGATGGCGTCGTGGAAGGGGTGCGCCACGAGGCGCTCGGCGGATTCCTCGAAGGCGGTGTCCTCGAGGTTGCCGATGTCATAGCCGGCCGAGAACACGGCGCCGGAGCCGCGGATCACCAGGCAGCGGGCCTCGAGCGTCCTTGCGTACCCCGCGAGGGCGTCGAGGATCTCGTGGTCGAGCGCCCCGCGGCGCTCCGGGTTGGCGATCGTGAGCCGGGCTACGCCGTCGGCCGGCTCGTCCAGTTGGAGCTTGTCCGACAGGCGGCTACTCCAAGACGACGAGCGTGTCGCCCTCGGACACCGACTGGCCCTCCTTGCAGACGATCTCCTTGACCGTTCCGTCGTCCTCCGACTCGACCGGCATCTCCATCTTCATCGACTCGAGGATGACGACGGTGTCGCCCTCGATGATCGCCTGGCCGACCTCGCACTCGATCTTCCAGACGGTTCCCGTGATGTGAGCCTCGACGTCCGGCAAGTCCATTCCTCCTCGTGGGCGTCCGCTGCGCGTCGCGGCACGATACCGGGGCTCTCGGGCGGCTCAGCGAGTAACGAAGCCGACCGCGGTGGGTAGAAGGGCCGAGCGTGAAGGAACAGGTGTACAAGGATCCGCGCCCGGCGGAGCACTTCGGGCGCTACCACCGGCGCACGCGCACCAAGCGGCCGAACTGGATGTACGAGGCCGTGCGGATGGTCCTCACGCCGTACCTCTTCCTTCTCTATCGCGCGCGCTGCATCGACTCCGACAACGTGCCCGCGGACGGCCCGGCGATCATCGCGCCCAACCACTTCTCGTTCCTCGACCACTTCTTCGTCGCCGTCTACCTGCGGCGCAAGGTGCACTTCATGGCCAAGTCGCAGCTGTTTCGGTTCCCGATGCAGGTGATCTACCACAACGGCGGAGTCTTCCCGGTGCGCCGCGGCCACCACGACGAGGAGGCGTTCATCACCGCCCACGCGATCCTCGCTCGCGGCGGCATCATCGTGATGTACGCCGAGGCCGGGCGCTCGCGCACGGGCGAGCTCGGAAAGCCCCGCCACGGGCTCGGCCGGCTGGCGCTCGAATCGGGCGCGCCGGTGGTGCCGACCGCGATCGCCGGCACCGAGCGCGCGCGCAACTGGAGGCGGCTCCAGTTCCCGCAGGTGACGGCCCAGTTCGGAGAGCCGCTGCGGTTCGAGCAGGTCTCCGAGCCGGACCGCGAGCAGGCGCAGGCGGCCTCCGAGATCGTCTTCGACCGCGTGAAGACGATCCACAGCCGGTTGCGCACCGAGGGCCGCCGCGGAGCCGCGAGGGCGTCGCGTGAGGCGCGCGAGGGCGCCGAGGCCTCCGGGCGCCGGCCACTCGGGGCCGACTAGAGGGACAGAATCCGCGCGCACCCGGCCGAGCCGGGCGCTTGCGGAGGGACAGAATCCGCGCGCACCCGGCCGAGCCGGGCGCTTGCGGCACAGCGCCGCTGCCACCCTACGCCGGGTGCGTGCCTGGCTGATCGCCTCGCTGGTGTTCGTGCTCGCCGCGGGCGGGGCGCTGGTGGTGCTCGCGGCCACGGCTCCCGAGGATCGCGACGTTCCGCCCTTCCCGGACGTCACGATCGGCCGCGACGAGCCCGATCCACTCGCGTTCGAGCCCGGCAGCGAGGCCGATCTCGAGCGCCGCGCCGCCGCGGGCCACAGCCACATCGTCTACGCGCTGAGCCCCGGCGGGGTCAACGCGACGGCACGGCGCGTGGTCCGCTACAGGCCGAAGATCGAGCGTGTGGCCCGGAGCGCCGGCGTGGATCCCGATCTCGTGGAGGCGATGATCTTCCTCGAGAGCGCCGGCCGCCCGGAGGTCTTGGCGAGCCGCGATCTCGAGGGCGCGGTCGGCCTGGGCCAGATCCTCGCGAGCACCGGCACCAGCCTGCTGGGAATGCGGGTGGACGTGGAGGCGAGTACGCGGCTGACCCGCCGGATCCGCCGCGCGAATGCCCGGGGCCGCCCGTGGCAAGCGCGCAGGCTTCGGAGGACGCGCCGGCGCGTGGACGAGCGGTTTGACCCGGCGAAGTCGCTCGAGGCCACCGGCCGCTACCTGAAGACCGCGATGGCCGGCTTCGGGCGCGAGGACCTGGCGGTGGTCTCGTACCACATGGGCATCGGCAACCTGCAGGGTGTGCTCGACGCGTACGGCACCCAGGACGCGAGCTGGGCGCGCGTGTACTTCGACGCCACGCCCGATCGCCATCCGCGCACCTTCCGGCTGCTCGCCCAGTTCAGCGACGAGTCGGCGAGCTACCTGTGGAGGGTGCTCGCCTCGAAGGAGATCATGCGCCTCTGGCGCGAGGACCGCGCGGAGCTCGCGCGCCTGGACGCGCTCCACGCCGCGAAGGCGTCGGGCGAGGAGGTGCTCCACCCGCGCCCCCAGACAAGGGTCTACGAGAGCCCCGAGGACCTCGAGAGGGCGTACTCGGCGGGCGAGCTCGAGCGCCTGCCGAATGAGCCGCGGCGCCTGGGCCTGCGCCTTGACCGGCGCATGGGCGAGCTCGTCAAGCGCGAGCGCTGGCTCTATCGCGGGCTGCGCCCCGAGGCGCTCGCGCTCGCGGTATACCTGGCCGCCGAGGTGCGTGCCCTGTCCGGCACTCGCGCGCCGTTGATCGTCACGAGCACGGTGCGCGACCTGCGCTACCAGCGCCGCCTGTTGGAGCGCAATTCGCAGGCCACCGCCGAGTACTCGCTCCACACGACGGGCTTCGCGTTCGACATCCGCAGGCGCTACGCAAACGGGCGCCACGCGGCCGCGATGCAGGCGATGTTGGACCGGCTGCAGTCGCTCCACCTGATCTCGTGGGTGCGCGAGCCGGGCGCGATCCACATCACGGTTTCCGGCGACGCGCGCCGTTTGCTGCCCGTTCTTGACTGATAAAATGAGAGCAAGTGCAATTTCTCACAAAGGCTGGCGCGCTGGGCGTCGTTCTCGCCGGCCTGCTCTGTAGCCCGGCCTGGGCTCTGCAAGTCCCCGGGCTACCAGACATCGGAGACGGGCTTCCGCAGGGCGATGTGGAGCGCTTCCAGGTGACGGTGAGGGGAACTCAGGCGGCGACCTTCCAATACACCTGGCACCCGCCGGATCTGGGCTGCTCGGTGTCCTCCGAGGGCACCTTGTCGGAGTTCTGGGAGTACGCGCGCGGCAAGTCGGTCGTGATGGAGTTCAACCGCCTGCCCGGGGGCACGGTGCTGCTCAAGCGCGCGGGACGCTCACTCGGCGACTCGTCGTTCGCGGCTCCTGGAAGCGTGACGCGCGACGCGAGCGGTTACTTCGACTACGGCGCGCAGCCGGGCTGCGGCGGCATGTTCTCGCTCGTCGGCGGCGACTGCGGGACCACCTATCCGGTGCAAGCCAACTTCAACCTGCTGTGGTCCAAGGGCAAGTTGACGCTCGCAAAGGGCTCGAAGCTGCGCAAGTCTCCGATCAAGGACTGCGGCGAGGTCGGCGGTGCGCTCAGCTTCGACGCGCTCGTGAGTCCATACCCCCACCTCGAGCGACAGCGCGGCGCGCTGACCGCGCGCCAGCTGTTCCACTCGAAGCGCAACCTGAGGGTCGTGGTCAAGGACAAGTACCTCGCGCAGCTGCGCGAGGATGTTCCCGGCCTGGTGGTGGTCAAGGACGCCCTGATCGGCTCAACCACGATCACCTTCAAGCGCCTGAAAAGCTAGTAGGCCTTCTCCAGTCGCTGCCAGGCCTCCCAGTCGTGGCCCGGGATGATCAGCGCGTCGGGCGTCTCCTGGGCGTACTGGCGGATCTCTCGCAGTGAGCGACGAAAGAGGTGCTCGTCCTCGGTCCGGTAGGGAAGGTGGGTGTCGTCGAGCGTGCGCCGCAGGTACATCGCGTCGGCGGCCACGAGCACCTCGCCGCGCTCGGTGCGCAGCAGGACCGAGGTGTGCCCGAGCGTGTGGCCGGGCGTGTAGACCATGCGGACCGACCCGTCGCCGAAGAGGTCGAAGGTGCGGGCGAAGCCCGCGAACGACTCGGGGGTAACCACCGCTCCGGTCTCGAAGTCGAGCAGCCGGTAGTCGAATGCGTGGTCGAACTGACGCGGGACGTAGCCGTGGAACTCGCCCTGGCTCGTAGCGGCGGCCCACTCGGACTTGCTGACGACGAAGGTGGCCTCGGGAAAGTCGGAGACCGCGCTCGCGTGGTCGATGTGGAGGTGCGTCATCAGCACGACCTTGACGTCGGACTCCTGGATTCCGCGCGAGCGCAGCTGAGCCGAGACCGCCTGGTCCTGCGTCATCTCTAGGCCCTTGAAGGAAAAGCGCGAGAGCCGTCCCAGATTCTCTCTGGGGTTGACCGCGACCGAGGAGTGAAAGCCGGTGTCGATCAGCATCGCCCCGGCACCCGGGTGCTCCACCAAGAAGGCGGGGATGGGGAACGGGACCCAGTCCTCGCTCTTGACTCCGAGGCCGAGGGCGCGGCGCCAGGCCATGCGACCCTGATCGCGCAGGAACCACGGCACGGGGGCACGCGACTTCCCGGTGAGCAGCGGGTGCAGGCGGACCGTCGCCCCCTCGCGGCCGCCGGGCAGCGGCAGCTCAGCTGGGCGAGGCTCGGCGGCGGTGGTCACGGTCGGGAGACGATAACCGTCTCCCACCACTCGATCTGGTGGCGCTCCCAGCTGATGCCGGCCTCGAGCGTCACGCGTGGTCCCTCAGGCACGGACTCGGGCAGGCCGGCCTGGATTTCCTCGTACTCGGCCAGGCGGCGCCGGTGGGCCTCGATCTGAAGGGGCGCCAACTCGTCCAGGTCCGCGCCGAAGAAGATCTTGAGCAGGGCCTGGTTGCGTAGCTCGGGGATCTCGCCGGTGGGGTCGGCGCGCCACGCCGCCAGCGCCTGCTCGCCGGAGGCGGTGATCGTGTAGAGCTTGCGCCGCCGCCCGCCGCGCTCGCGCTCCTCGGTCACATAGCCCGCGCCGGCGAGTCGCTCGGGCTCGGTGTAGAGCTGAGCGTGCTGGAGGGTCCAGAAATAGCCGACCGAGCGAGCGACCATCTGCTTCAGCGCATAGGGGGTCGTCGGCTCGGACGCCATGTTGAGGAATCCGAGCACGATGTAGGACGTCGGGGTGAGGCGCAGCTCGGCTTGCATTAGTCCAGAGTAGACGGTACATTCTCGACCATGGCTACGACAATGTCGCAGACGACCACGACGGACTACCGCCTCGGCTTCCAGAGCCTCGACGAGGAGACCGCGGTCGACCGCCTCCCGGTCACCGGTTCGATACCGCCCTGGCTGACCGGAGCACTCGTGCGCGTGACGCCGGCCAAGCTCGAGGTCGGAGAGCGTCGCGTGGGTCACTGGTTCGACGGCCTGGCGATGCTCAACCGCTTCGGCTTTGCCGACGGCCGGGTCGCCTACAAGAGCCGCTTCATCCGCAGCGCCGCCTACGCCGAGGCCGAGCAGGGGCGCCTGACGCCCGGCTTCGGCACCGACCCCTGCCGCTCGCTCTTCAAGCGCGTCCAGTCGATCTTCTCGCCCGAGTTCACCGACAACCCGAACGTCAACCTCGCCCAGATCGGCGAGCGCTACATCGCGATGACCGAGACGCCGCTGCCGGTCGAGTTCGACGCCGAGACGCTCGACACGACCGGGCACCTGGGCTACACCGACTCGCTGAAGGCGCACGTGACCACCGCGCACCCGCATCACGACGCCGAGCGCAACGAGCTCGTCAACTACATCGCCCGCTTCTCGCGCGTGAGCGAGTACGTGCTCTACGGGCTGCCCGCCGGATCGTCGCAGCGGCGCGTGATCGCGAGGCTGCCGGTCGAGCGGCCGGCCTATATGCACGCGTTCGGCATGAGCGGCCGGCACCTGATCCTCGCCGAGTACCCGCTGCGGGTGAACCCGCTCAAGCTCGCGTTCTCCGGCAAGCCGTTCATCCAGAACTACGAGTGGAAGCCCGAGGAGGGCACGACGTTCCAGGTCATCGACCGCGAGACGGGCAGGTTGCGCGGCTCGTATGAGACCGACGCCTTCTTCTGCTTTCACCACGTCAACGCATTCGAGCGCGACGAGGGGCGCGAGCTCGTGATCGATCTGATCGCCTACGAGGACGCGTCGGTCATCGACGCCCTCTACCTCGACGAGAGCGGCCCGCGCGGCAGCCTTCCGCCGACCGAGCTGCGCCGCTACACGATCGACCTCGACGGCGGTGCCGTGAGCCGGGAGAAGCTGGCCGAGGGCACGCTCGAGCTGCCGCGGATCGACTACGGACGTCGCAATACGCGCGACTACACCTACGCCTACTTCGCGGGAGTGAGTGGCGACGACTGGATCGACGAGCTGGTGAAGGTCGACGTGACGGACGGCTCGCGCGCGGTGTGGGCGCAGCCCGGCTGCTATCCCGGTGAGCCGATCTTCGTGCGCGAGCCCGGCGCTGACGCCGA
This sequence comes from uncultured Thermoleophilaceae bacterium, assembly GCA_963762265.1. Lineage (GTDB taxonomy): Bacteria > Actinomycetota > Thermoleophilia > Solirubrobacterales > Thermoleophilaceae > JACVRW01. Next base: position 43,277 of record CAVXKC010000010.1, read on the forward strand.
GGACGCAGGCGTTGTGCTCTCGGTCGTGCTCGACGCGGCCGCGGGCCGCTCGTTCCTGCTGGTCCTCGACGCAGGGAGCTTCGAGGAGCTCGCGCGCGCCGAGGCCCCGCACCACATCCCCTTCGGGTTCCACGGGCAGTACATGCGCTGAGCGGAGACGCGGCTCGGGCGGATAGGCTCTCGGGCATGCCGTCAGAGCGCTTTGTAGAGGCCCTAAGCGAGCAGGTCGACCGGGAGTTCGCGGCCGCTCACCAGTACACCGCGTTTGCCGCGTGGTACGAGCAGGAGACGCTGCCCCGGCTGGCGAGCTTCTTCTATGACCAGGCCGGCGAGGAACGCGGCCACGCGATGAAGATGATGGGCTATCTGCGCGATGTCGGGGCGCCGCTGCGCCTGGGCGGAATCTCCGGCCCGAAGGTCGACTTCACCGATCACGTCGAGCCCATTCGCCTGGCGCTCGAACAGGAGAAGAACGTCACGGTTCACATCGCCGGCCTGTTCGAGATCGCCCGCGAGACCAGCGACTACGCGAGCGAGAGCTTCATGCGCTGGTTCATCGACGAGCAGGTGGAGGAGGAGTCGACGATGGACGCCCTCCTGACCGTCGCCGAGCGGGTGCGCGACAACCCCATGCTGCTGGAGGACTTCCTGGCCCGGGACGGCACCGAGCTGGGAGGCGACGAGCCGGTCTAGCCCCCAGAAGTGCCGTCCAAGCTCTTCCAGCCCGGCCTGCTCGACGGCCAGGTGGCGATCGTCAGCGGAGGCGGCTCGGGACTCGGACGGGCGAGCGCCCTCGAGCTGGCGGCCCTCGGTGCCCGGGTGGTCGTGTGCGGCAGACGGACCGAGCCGCTGGACGAAACCGCGGCGCGGGCCGACGGCGGGCGCGTCGAGGCGCAGGCCTGCGACATCCGCGAGGAGGACCAGGTGGCCGCGCTCGTGGACGGCGTGCTGGAGCGTCACGGGCGCATCGACCTGCTCGTCAACAACGCCGGCGGGCAGTTCCTCACCCCGGCCGAGGACATCAGCCCCAAGGGCTTTCGGACCGTCATGCGCCTGAATGTCGAGGGCACCTGGCTGATGAGCCATGCGGTGGCCACCAAGGCGATGATGAGCGGGCCCGACGGCGGTCCGCGCGGCGGGAAGATCGTCAACGTGACGCTCTCGCCCCACCACGGGCTGCCCGGCATGGCCCACTCCTCGTCCGCGCGGGCGGCGGTCGAGAACCTCACCCGCGTGCTCTCGATCGAGTGGGCGCGCTTCGGCATCCGGCTGACCGCGCTTGCCGCCGGCCACTTCGCGACCGACACGCTGATGACCAAGTATCCGAAGCCGGTCGTGGAGGGCGTTGCGGGGACGGTGCCGCTCGGGCGGCTCGGCACCGAGGAGGAGTTCGCCTGGCTCGTGGCCTACCTCGCCTCCCCGGCGGGCGACTACTTCTCGGGCGCGATCCTCACGATCGACGGCGCCCGCGACAACTGGTTCGGCAGCTGGCCGCCCGGGGACCTGGCCGACTCCGGCGGCAAGCCGCTGGCCGAAGAGCGCAGGCCGAAGCCTTGAACGTTCCTGAGTTGCGCACCGGCCGGCTGCTCATGCGCGGCTGGCGCGAGTCGGACCTCGACGATTGGGCGGCGATCTGCGCCGACGCCGAGGTGATGCGCTGGGTCGGCTCGCCCGAGGGCTTGGACCGCGAGGACGCCTGGCACGAAATGGCCTCCTTCGCCGGGCACTGGGTGCTCAAGGGCTGCGGGCAGTGGGTGCTCGAGACTCTCGACGGTGGAGAGCTCGTGGGCCGCGCCGGGCTGCTCTTTCCCGAGGGGTGGCCCGGCCTGGAGGTGGGCTGGCTCGTGGCCCGTCCGCACTGGGGCAAGGGCTATGCGCCGGAGGCGGCACAGGCAGCGATGGACTGGACGCGCAGGCAGCTCGGGGCCGACCATCTGATCTCGCTGATCGCCGACGACAACGAGCGCTCGCAGCGCGTGGCGGAGAAGCTCGGCATGACGCTCGAGGGCCGTGCAATCGTGCACGGGAAGTACGAGCTGCGGGTGTTCGGCACCGACCTTTAGGCGCCGACCGACGCCGGGGTCAGCGCTGGAAGAGCGTCGAGAGCACGACCTCGGTCACGGTGCGGCTGATCCCCTCCGTGGCCCGGATGCGCTCGAGCGCGGACTCGAGGTCCTGCGTGTCCTTCGCCCTCACGTGCAGCAGTGCGCTCGCCTCGCCGGCGACGGTGTGGGCTGAGACCACGCCGGCCTCGCCTTCGACCGCGCGCTTGATCGCCTCCCCGGGCATGCTGCCCTCGCAGAAGATGTCGACGAAGGCCTCAGCGTGCCACCCGAACGCGCGCGGGTCCACCACCGTCGTGAAGCCGAGGATCACGCCGTCGCGCTCGAGGCGGTCCACGCGCCGCTTGACGGCCGGTGCGGTCAGGTGAACCTGGTCGCCGATGTCCTTGAAGGAGCGCCGGGCGTTCTCGCGCAGCAGTGCAACAATTCTTCGGTCGATATCATCCATGGGGCGGTGAACTGTTGCACTTCTGCAACAAAAGTGCATTGTACGGAGCGTCAAAGCACGGAATCATGTACTGAGACCGTCGAAAGAGGAGCCTGAATGGCCACAGAGCAGCTTGCGCCGGGCGCGATCGCCCCGCCCGTACCCGAGAACGACCGCATGCCGGTCCACGGGATCGACCACGTCGAGTTCTACGTGGGCAACGCGGCCCAGGCGGCCTACTACTTCACCCACGCCTTCGGCTTCACCGAGACCGCGTACGCCGGCCTGGAGACCGGCGCGCGCGAGCGCCGCTCGCACGTCCTCGAGCAGGGACGCATCCGGATCGTCCTCACCGGGACGCTCCGCGGCAGCGACGAGATCGCCGACCACCATGCCCGCCATGGCGACGGCGTCCACAAGATCGCCCTGAGCGTGCCCGACGCCGCCAAGGCCTACGACCACGCGGTCGCCCACGGCGCGCGCGGCGTGGAGACGCCGCACTGGATCGAGGACGAGCATGGACGAGTGCAGGTCTCTTCGGTGGAGACCTACGGCGACACGCTGCACCTCTTCGTCCAGCGCGAGGACTACCGCGGGCCGTTCCTGCCCGGCTATGAGAAGCGCGGCGAGGCTCCGCGCCGGCCTGAGGACATGCTGCTGATGGCGATCGACCACATCGTCGGCAACGTCGGGCTCGGCCACATGCAGGAGTGGGTCGGCTACTACGAGCGCGTCTTCGGCATGACCGAGATGATCCACTTCTCAGACGAGGCGATCTCGACCGAGTACTCGGCGCTGATGTCGAAGGTGGTCACCGACGGCAGCGGACGCATCAAGTTCCCGATCAACGAGCCGGCCGAGGGCAAGCGCAAGTCTCAGATCGAGGAGTACATCGACTTCTACAACGGCTCCGGCGCGCAGCACATCGCGATGGCCACGCGCGACATCGTGCGCTGTGTGGCGGAGTTGCGCGAGCGCGGCATCGAGTTCCTCAGCATCCCGGAGTCCTACTACGAGGACGTTCCGCTGCGGATCGGCGAGATCGAGGAGGACGTGGAGGACCTGAAGCGGCTCGGCATCCTGGTCGACCGCGACGACGAGGGCTACCTGCTGCAGATCTTCACCAAGCCCGTCGGCGACCGTCCGACCGTGTTCTTCGAGATCATCGAGCGTCACGGCGCGCGCGGCTTCGGCGAGGGCAATTTCAAGGCCCTGTTCGAAGCGATCGAGCGCGAGCAGGACAAGAGAGGAAATCTGTAGTGCGGTACGCGACGCTCGGAGAGATCCCCGGCAAACGCCACGTGCAGGTCCGGCGCAACGGCGACGGCTCGCCGCTGCTCGTCGAGGAGGTGATGGGCTACGAGGGCTTCTCGGGCAACGAGTCGATCCTGCTTCACCTCCAGTCGCCCTGCCGCCTCGACGCCGTGGGCGGGTTCCGCTCGATCGTGCGCGAGGAGTGGGTGCCCGACACCCACGTCCACCGGCTCGCCGACACCGTGCCGGTCGAGTCCGGGGGCGACCCGGTCACGGGCCGGCGGCTGCTCATGTGGAACGGGGACATCGAGGTCTCGGTCTGCAAGCCGACCGAGCCGCTGGAGGGCTTCTTCCGAAACGGCGAGGGCGACGAGGTCATCTACATCCACCGCGGCCGTGGCGTGCTGCGCACCGTGTTCGGGCGCGTGCCCTTCCGCGAGCGCGATTACGTCGTGATCCCGCGCGGGACCACGCACACCTTCGAGCTGCCCGAGGGCGACGAGCAGCACTGGCTCTGCTTCCACACCCCAGGGGAGCTCGAGACGCCGAATCGCTACCGCAATCGCTACGGGCAACTGCTCGAGCACGCCCCCTTCTCGCAGCGCGACTTCCACCCGCCCGCCGAGCTCGAGACCTACGACGAGGGCGGCGAGTACCCGGTGACCGTGCGGGTGCGAGACGGCTACCAGGAGTACCTGCTCGATCGCCACCCGTTCGACGTCGTGGGCTGGGACGGCTACGTCTTTCCCTACACCTTCAACGCCGACGACTTCGAGCCGCGCGCAGGGCGCTTCCACCTGCCCCCGCCCGCGCATCAGACCTTCCAGGGCCAGAACTTCGTGATCTGCACGTTCGCGCCGCGGATGCTCGACTGGGACCCCGAGGCGGTCACGCTGCCCTATCACCACTCGAACATCCAGTCCGAGGAGGTCATGTTCTACGCCGCGGGCGACTACGCGGCGCGCAAGGGCGTGGACGTCGGCTGCATCACCCTGCACCCGTCCGGGCTGCCGCACGGCCCCCAGCCGGGTGCCGTGGAGAAGGCGCTCGGCAAGAAGCACACCGACGAGCTGGCCGTCATGTGGGACACGTTCCGCCCGCTGCGCCTAGCGGCGCTGTGGCACGAGAACGACAAGCCCGAGTACGCGCTTAGCTGGAACCCGGACAAGGAAGCGGCGCCGGCGCGCTGAGCGGAAGTTTCGGCCCGCGGCCCGGGCGAGAGGAACATTTGACAGCTATGTCATGTCGAAAGTTCCCCTCGCGCCAGAGCGTGCGGCTGCCCTCAGTTGTACATTCCGCCGAAGGAGCCGCCGGTCACGTTCAGCACCTGGCCGTGCACGTAGTCGGCCAGCGGCGAGCACAGGAAGAACACCGGGCCGGCGGCCTCCTCGGGCGTGCCGGCGCGGCCGAGCGGGATCAGCATCTTCGCCATCTGGCGCATCTGCTCGGGGATGCCGATCTCGACCTCGTGGCCGTCGACCTCGATCTTGCCGCCCTCGTCCTTGGCGGCGGTCAGGCGCGTCTCGATGAAGCCGTAGGCGACGGCGTTGACGTTGACGTTGAACCGGCCCCATTCCTTGGCGAGCGTCTTGGTCAGGCCGACGACGCCCATCTTGCCGGCCGAGTAGTTGACCTGGCCGGCGTTGCCCATCGTCGCCGGAGATCGAGCTGATGTTCACCACCTTGCGAAAGACCTCCACGCCCTCCTCGCGCTCCTTCTTGGCCGACTCGCGCAGGTGCGGGGCGGCCGCGCGGAGGATGCGGAACGGGCACGATCATGTGGAAGTCGATCATGGCCTACCACTGCTCGTCGGTCATCTTGTGGATCACGCCGTCGCAGGTGTAGCCGGCGTTGTTGACGATGATGTCGAGCCGGCCGAACTCGTCGACGGCCTTCTGGACGAGCTCGTCGGGCAGGCGCCCGATCTGGTGAGATCGCCGCGCGAAGACCACCGTCTCACCCGACGATCTCGGACGCGGCCTGCTCGGCGACGTCGCGCGTCGAGGTCGTTGATCAGAACCCGCGCGCCGTGCGAGGCGAGCAGCTCGGCGGTGGCCCGGCCGATGCCGCGCGCGGACCCGGTGACGATCGCGACCTTCCCATCGAGGACTCCCACTTGTGCGTGTCTCCTTGTGTTACGTGCGTTTGAAATGGCGGTATGAGGGGCCGCTATTCCACCAGATCACCGGCCTCGAATAACCTCGCGGGGTGTCCCAGCTCGGGCTCAACCTCGTGCGCTACGGGATCCCGGCCGCGCTGCTTGTCGCAGGCATGATCGTCTTCGTGGCCTCGGGGCGGCTCGGCATCGTGGTCGGGGCCATGTTCATCAGCGCCGCAACCGCCGTCCTGCTGCTCAACGTCCTGTATCGGATGGGCGTGGAGGGAGACAAGGACCGCGACCGCGAGGAGGAGGCTCGCCGCTACTTCGACGAGCACGGCCACTGGCCGAACTGACGGCTCGCGAGCTAGAGCCCGAGCTGCCGTCCCAGGATCTCCTTCATCACCTCGTCGGTGCCGCCGCCGATCGGTCCCAGCCGGGTGTCGCGCAGCACCCGCCCGATCTCCGCGTCGCCGTCGAGGATCCGGAAGGCCGACTCGGCCACCTCCACGGCGGAGCGCTGCGACAGCAGCTTCGCCTCGGTCACCTCGCGGATCGCGTCGTGGCCCGTCGCGAACAGGCGCAGGGCGTGGTAGGTGAGACAGCGCGAGGCCTCGTGCCTGACCGCGATCTCGGCCACCGCGTGGCGGAAGCGGCTAGTCTCCGGCTCTCGCTCTCCACGCACGCGCTCGAGCACCGCCGCCATCGAGGCCACCGCGCCGAGCGCCATGATCAGCCGCTCCCACTGGAAGTTGGCCATGATCAGGTAGAAGCCCTTGTTCTCCTGCCCGAGCAGGTTCTCCTCGGGAACGAACACGTCGGCGAACGCCAGCTCGGCGGTGTCCGAGGCGTGCCAGCCGAGCTTCTCGAGCTTCTTGGCGACCGCTGAAGCCCTCGGACTCGCGTTCGACGATCAGGAAGGACAGCCCCTGGTGTCCGCCCTCCTCGGTGGTCTTCACGGCCGTGACCACGAAGTCGGCGCGCACGCCGTTGGTGATGAAGGTCTTGGAGCCGTCGACCACGTAGCCGCCGTCCACGCGGCGGGCGAAGGTGCGCAGGCCGGCCACGTCGGACCCGGCGCCAGGCTCGGTGATCCCGAGCGCGGCGATCTTCTCGCCACGGATCGCAGGCGCCAGGAAGCGCTCCTTCTGGTCGTCGGTGCCGAACTTCCAGATCGGCGGCGTCGCGATCCCGATGTGCGCGCCGATCCCCGCGGCCAGGCCGCCCGATCCCGAGCGCGACAGCTCCTCGGTCGAGGACCGCGTCGTCGAGGTAGTCCCCGCCGCGCCCCCCTAGCGGCGCGGATACTTGAGCCCGAGCAGCCCGAGCTCGCCCATGCGCGTGAAGACGTCGTCGGGGAACCAGCGCTCGGCCTCCCACTCGCGCGGCGTGAGGGCGCAGCTCGCGGAGACGAAACGGCGGATCTCGCCGCGCAGCCGCTCGTGCCGCTCGCCGAGAGGCGGCAGCGGGCGGCGCGCCGCCTGGTCCGGCAGGCCCCTCTGAGCCAGCGTGCTCACAGCCGCTTTCGCAGCATGCCGAACACACCCCTGGCGACCTTTCGCCCCAGCGCCTTGCCCTCGCGCGAGCCAGGAACTCGCCGAGCGCGTCGGTCCCGCCGGTGGTGGCCGTGGCCGCCTTCTTGCGCCGGCGCTTGGAGATACGGCGGGCATCTTCGGCGGGCGTCGAGCCGCCACGATCCGGCGCGGCGGGCTCGTCGTCACCCGAACCGGGCGACTCCAGCCGCGCGGCCAGCTGCTCGCGCGCGCTCTCGGCCTCCATGCGGGTGCCGTACTTCGCGAACAGCGGCGACGCCTTGGCCGCCGCGTCCACGTCGTCGGCCGGCCCCATGCGCGAGGCCGGCGCGCGCAGCCGCGTGTGCACGACCGGCGTCGGCACTCCCTCGTCCGACAGGATCGTCACCGCCGCTTCGCCGATGCCCATCGAGGGGAGCAGCTCCTCGACGTCGTAGAAGTCCGACGTCGGGTAGGTCGATGCCGCCGCCCTGCAGCGCCTTGGCGTCGTCGGGCGTGAAGGCCCGCAGCGCGTGCTGGACGCGGTTGCCGAGCTGGCCCAGGACCTCGCTCGGCACGTCGTCGGGCACCTGGGTCACGAAGAACACGCCCACGCCCTTCGAGCGAATCAGGCGCACGGTCTGCACCACGGAGTCGAGAAAAGCGTCGGTGGCGTCGGCGAAGAGCAGGTGTGCCTCGTCGAAGAAGAAGACGAGCTTGGGCTTGTCCAGGTCGCCCGCCTCCGGCAGCTCCTCGAACAGCTCGGCCAGCAGCCACATGAGGACGGTCGAGAACAGCTTCGGCCTGTCCTGCACGCCGGGCAGCTCGAGGCACGAGATCACGCCGCGCCCGTCGGGTGCGGTGCGCAGCAGGTCGGCGATCTCGAACTGCGGCTCCCCGAAGAACTCGGTCGCCGCCGCCCGTCTCGAGGCCGATCAGCGCTCGCAGCAGCACACCCACCGTGGCGGACGCCAGGCCGCCGATCCCCTCGAGCTCGGGCTTTCCCTGCGTCTGACTCGAGGAAGGTGAGCAGCGCCCTCAGGTCCGAGAGGTCGAGCAGCGGCAGGCCCATCTGGTCTGCGTAGTGGAAGACCAGCTGGAGGCTCTGCTCCTGGGTCTCGTTGGACTCGAGCACCTTGGCCAGCAGTTGCGGGCCGAAGTCGGACACCGTCGCGCGGACCGGCACGCCCGGACCGATCCCGCCCAGCGAGAGGAACTCGACCGGGTAGCCCTTGGGCTCGAAGGCGAGGCCGAGCTCGCCCATCCGCTTCTGGCCGGGCCGTCGCCGGCTCCCGGGCGCAGAGATCCCGGACAGGTCGCCCTTCACGTCTGCAGCGAAGACCGCGACGCCGGCCGCCGAGAGCTGCTCGGCGATCGTCTGAAGGGTGATCGTCTTGCCCGTGCCGGTGGCGCCGGCGATCAGGCCGTGGCGGTTCATCATGCGCAGCGGCATCTGCACGACGGCGGCAGGGGCGAGCTCTCCCTCGTGGACGCCGCGGCCGAGGTCGATGGCAGCGCCCTCGACGGCGTAGGCCGCGGCGATGGTCTCGGCGAAGTCGCGTCACTCGAATACCTCCAGAGGCAGCGCCGCCGAGACGAGCGCGTTCGGCAGGTCCACCAGCTCCGACATGCGCAGCTCGGCCGCCACGCTCATCAGCACGTAGGCCGGCTCGCGGCTCGAGCCCGTGCTCGTGCTCGAAGCCACGACAGCAGCTCTACCAGCGCGCGCCGGGTGGCGAGGTTGATGTCGAGGTCGCCCTGGGAGCCGTCGTCGGCCAGCGGGATCCCGGTCGTGGCGAACATCGCCCGCGGTGGACGCGGCGGGGCCTCGTAGCAGGGGAAGACCGGCCGCCAGCCCTCGCGGCGCAGGTGCACGCGAAACGTGGCCGACCCACCGGTCTCGATCGCGGAGATGCAGACCTCGCCGTCGCCCTGGGCGAAGTGGAGGTCGCCCACCGACAGCAGCGCGCCGGCGGCGTGCACCGGCAGCCAGAGCCGGGCGCCCGGGCCCGAGGTCGCGGATGTCCATGTTCCCGCCGTTCTCGCGCGGCGGGTAGGTGCGCAGCCCCTCGGCAGCGGCGGGAGGCCAGGCGTGGCGGGAGTCCGGCGGGTGCGCGGACCCGCCACGCTCCGCGAGCGCCGCTTCGCGGGCGAGCGCGCGCTCGAAGAGCTCCTGCGAGGGAGCCACGCCGATCGTGCCCGCGTGTACGCAGGCGGCCACCGCCACGCCGGGGACCTGCTCCGAGCGCGCCACGCCGCCGGCGAGCTCCCAGGTCGCGAGAAACGGCCGCTCGAACATGTCACCGAGGAAGCCCGATCCGGGCCAGATCGCCGTCCAGGCGAAGTCGTCGGTCTCGTAGCCGAGCACCTCGAGCTCGAGCAGGTCGCCGGGCTCGGCGCCGCGGACCTCGAGCGGCCCGGTCAGCGGGTGGGCTATCGACGGGGTGTCGAGCAGGTCACGGTGGGTCGATTCGCGCGTGAGCTGGCGGTCGCGCGAGTCGCGGATCTCGAAGGTCACCTCCGTCGCCCGGGTCGACCGAGGCGACCGGCGCCAGGTCCGGGTGCCAGCGGTTGTGCCCGTTGGCCGCTCCGGTGTGGAGCGGCTGCGAGCGGTCGATCTCGATCGTCGGGCTCACCGAGCGATGGGTGTCGCTCGGATGTCACTCGACCGTTGCACGAACGCCCCCAATCACGCCAGCGCAACTGGCAGAATCCCATGAGTGACGGAGTCGGAGTTCCTGCGGCGCATGGATATCCGCCTCGCGCGGATGGACGAGCACATGGCGCGAGGCAACGAGCTGATCGTGCAGATGCGCGAGGAGCACCAGCTCACCCGCAGGGAGCACCGGGTCAACCAGGCGCGCTTTGAGAGCACCAGGGCGGTCACGCGCGAGATGGTGCTCGAGATGCGCGAGGGCCGCGCGGCGCTCAGGGACATGCGCGACGCGATCCAGGCCAACACCGCCGGTCTTCTGCGAGTGCTGGACGAGATGCGGCGAGGCGACGGCGGGAGTCCCGCCGGAGCCTGAGCGACCGTCACAACCCGTACGAGCGGCCGATCACGTCGAGCATCACCTCGTCGGTGCCCGCTCCGATCCGGTTCAGGCGCATGTCGCGCCAGGCGCGCTCGATGCCGTACTCCTTCATGTATCCGGCGCCGCCGTGGATCTGGAGGCACTCGTCGGTCACCTCGCAGGCCATGCGCGCGGTGTACAGCTTGGCCATCGAGATCTCGCGGACGGGGTACTCGCCGTTGTTGAAGCGCCAGGCGGTCGTGTAGACCATCTGGCGGCCGGCCTCGATCTTGGTCGCCATGTCGGCGAACTTGTGGCGGATCGCCTGGAACTTGCCGATCGGGCGGCCGAACGCGGTGCGCTCGGTGGCGTACACGAGCGTGCGGTCGAAGCACTTCTGGGCGCCCGCCACGCAGCCCGCGGCGCCGATCAGCCGCTCGCCCTGGAGCTCCCACATGATGTGGTAGAAGCCCTTGCCCTCCTGGCCGAGCATCGCCTCCTGGGGCACGCGCACGTCCTGGAAAGCGAGCAGCGCGGTGTCGGAGGAGTGCATGCCGAGCTTCTCGAGGCGCTTCTCGCGGATCACCCCGGGGGCGTCCATGTCGAGGAGGAAGAGCGTGAACCCGTCGTAGCCGGCGTCGGGATCGGTCTTGGTCACGAGCACGATGAAGTCGGCCCGGTGGCCGTTGGTGATGTAGGTCTTCGACCCGTTGATGACCCACTCGTCGCCGTCGCGCACCGCGCGCGTCTTGATGCCCGCGACGTCCGAGCCGGCGTCCGGCTCGGTGATCCCGAGGCAGGCGATCTTCTCGCCGCGGATGGCCGGCACGAGGTACTCCTGCTTCTGCTCCTCGCTCCCGAACAGGAAGACCGGCGGCGTGGCCATGTCGGTTTGCACCGCCACGCCCATGGCCACGCCGCCGGAGTTGCAGTTGGTCATCTCCTCGGCGAGCACGAGGTTCGCGTAGTAGTCGCCGCCCTGGCCGCCGTACTCCTCGGGATAGGAGAGGCCGAGGAAGCCGAGCTCGCCCATGCGCCTGAAGACCGAGTCCGGGAAGGTCGTCTCCTCCCACTCCTCGGCGTGCGGCGCAAGCTCCTTCGTCACGAAGGCGCGGATCGAGTCGCGCAACTGGTCGTGCTCCTCGGTGAAGATGAAGTGCTTGCGGCGTGCGGCGTGGTCGGGTTTGAGCAGCGAGTCTGCGGTGGCCATGAACCAGAGCTTACGGTGGGCGGCCGGTAGCGTGCCCGCAATGAGCGAGCGTGAGTTCGATGTGGTGATCCTGGGGGCCGGACCGGCCGGAGAGGTGATCGCGGGCCGGCTGGGGGAGGCCGGCCTCGAGGTGGCGCTGGTCGAGCAGCACCTCGTCGGCGGAGAGTGCTCCTTCTATGCCTGCATGCCGTCGAAGGCGCTGCTGCGGCCCGGCGAGCTGCTCGCCGAGGTGCGCCGCATCCCCGGCGTCAGCGAGGCGGTCAGCGGCGAGCTCGACGTCGAGGCCGTGCTCGCGCGCCGCGACGAGATCATCCACGACCTCGACGACTCGAGCATGGAGCCCTGGCTCGACGACCGCGGCGTGACGCTCGTGCGCGAGAGCGGGCGCCTCGACGGCGAGCGCCGGGTCCAGGCGGGCGACGAGACGCTCGTCGCCCGCAAGGCGGTCGTGGTCGCCACGGGCACCGGCGCGCTCGTGCCCCCGATCGACGGGCTGCGCGAGGCGCGGCCGTGGACCAACCGCGAGGTGACCACCGCCAAGGAGGTGCCCGAGCGCCTGGTGATCCTCGGCGGCGGGGTGGTCGGCGTGGAGATGGCGCAGGCCTACCGCTCCCTCGGCGCCCAGGTCACGCTGATCGAGGCAGCCGATCGCCTGATAGCGCGCGAGGAGCCGTTTGCCGAGCGAGCAGGTCGAGGCGGCGCTCCGCGAGCAGGGCGTCGACGTGCACATCGGGGTCAAGGCGGTCGCCGTGGCGGCGCGCGCGGCGTACGGCGAGGTCGAGGTCGAGCTCGAGACCGGCGGCCCCGTGCGCGGCGACGAGCTGCTCGTGGCGATCGGCCGGCGCCCCAACACCAGCGAGCTCGGGCTCGAGACCGTCGGCCTGGAGCCCGGCAAGCCGATCGAGGTCGACGACACGATGCGCGCGAACGACTGGCTCTACGCGATCGGCGACGTGAACGGCCGCGCGCTGCTCACCCACATGGGCAAGTACCAGGCGCGCGTGGCCGCCGACCAGATCCTGGGCAAGGACGCGCGTGCCACGAGGACGGCGCGCGCTCGCCGCGCGTGATCTTCACCGACCCGCAGGTGGCGGCGGTGGGCTACACCGTCGCCGACGCGCGCAGGAGGCGGGCCTCGACGTCCGCGCGGTCGACGTTCCCACCCAGGGCAACGCCGGCGCGAGCTTCTACGGCCGCGACGACGGCGCGCGGACATCGCGGCTCGTGGTGGACGAGGACCGCGGCGTGATGGTCGGGCGCGACCTTCACCGGCCCCGAGGTGGCCGAGTTCCTCCAGGCAGCGACGATCGCGGTCGTCGGCGAGGTGCCGCTCGAGCGGCTCGCGCACGCGGTGCCGTCGTTCCCCACGCGCAGCGAGGTCTGGCTGTACCTGCTCGAGGAGCTCGGCTTCGTAGGCGTCAGCAGCGGAGGCGTAGCGGCAGGCCACGATGCGACGGCTGCTCGACCGGCCTGCCCGCCTCGATCGACCACGCCAGGCGCACGAACTGCGCGTGCGACCAGGCCAGCGGCGTCGCCGAGAGCGTGCCCTCGCCGCGCGGGAAGCCGGGCTGCCCGACGGCGGGTTCGTCGTCCCAGACCTGCTCGGGGATCATGCAGCCCTCGTTGGCGGCGCCGGCCATCGCAGGCGCAGCTGGTGCGTCCGCCGGGCGCCGGCCAGCAGCTCGTACTCGCCGCGCTCGCCGGCGAAGATCGGCCAGACGCGCCCGATCGTGGTGCGCGTGTCCGGCTCGGTGATGTCCCACGGCCTCGCCGTCGCGCCTGTCTCGCCGTAGCCGTCGAAGTTGAAGCGGTGCCAGAAGCGCCCGTTGGGGGTGTCGACCGCGAGCTGCTGGTCGACCACCGCCACCGTGTTGAGGATCGTCGGGTCGTCGGGCGCTTGACGCCGAGCCGCACGAGCTCGAGGAAGCTCGGGTCGACGACCTTGCGCTGGTCGACCGCCGCGGGCCGCTGTCGCCGATCGAGTAGGTCGTGCCGACGTTGGGTCGGATTGTCGTCCTTGGTCAGGCGCAGGTAGTACGGCTCGCGGCGAGTACGGGCCGTTGTCGTCGCCGTCCAGCTCTCGACCTTCTCCTGCCACTCGTCGGCCGCGGCTCGCCAGGCCGTGCGCCGAGGCGTCGTCGCCGTTTCGGCGCGCGATGTCGGCGGCGCGCGACCAGCCCGGCGATCTCGGCCGCGATCGTGCCCGGCGACCAGCCGTCCTGGTTCTCCCAGCGCTCCTGCGGGTCTGCGGGCCGTTCGCGGCCACGAAGTCCGCCGCCGGCTTGACGTGCTCGGTGTAGGTCGCGGCGTCGACGCGCCGCAGCTGCCAGGCGAGCACGATCGGCAGCGCCACCTCGTCCAGCTGCAGGTTCGTCCACTTCGGCGTGCCGTCGACGAGGCTGTTCTGCGGGAACGAGCCGTCGGCCTTCTGCTGGCGCTCGAACAGGAAGTCGAGCGCGCGCTCCGCGCCGTCGCGGTCGCCGGCCGCGATCAGCGCGGTGCCGACCTGGTAGAGGTCGCGCGACCAGACCAGGTGGTAGGCGTCGCGACGGGGATCGTCGACCGTCAGCTGGCCCCAGGCCCACGGCATGCTCGGCGAGGCGATGCCCGCGCCGCGGTAGGTCTTGTCCTCGCTGGCGGCGAGCACCATCAGCGAGACGCCGTAGGTGGGGCCGTGAGCGGCGGCGCTGGCCGGGCGCGGCGCTTGAGCGAGCCGAGGTAGCGGTGCCAGCCGTGCGCGTAGGCGCCGCGGGCGCGGCCGAAGCCGCGCGCAGCGAGCCGCGCGCGGTGCCCAGCGCCGCGCCGGCGGTCGGCGCCGAAGCCGAGCGCGAGCGTGAGGCGCTGCGCGGCGCGCCGTCGAGCGGCAGGCGGCCGGTCTGCACCACGTTGCCGTCGCGGGCGGGCGAGTAGTCCCAGTCCATGCGGTGGTCGTCGCGCAGGTCGGTCCAGCCGTCGCTCGTGCCGAGGTAGCCGCTCGACGTGCGCCGGAAGCCCTCGCGAGGCGAGCAGCGCGCTCGCCGCCTTGCGCGTCCCAGGCGACGAGCCCGCCGCCGCGGGCTCGCGCCGGAGTCGTCGTTGCCGTCGTTGGAGAGGCCGGGTCGTGCAGCACGTAGACGCGCGAGCTGGCGCCCGGTGAGCGACTCGAAGCGCACGTCGACCAGCACGGTGTTGCGCGCCGGGTCGGTCGTGTAGGTCTTGACGATCCGGTAGAGCCCGTCGCGATCGGTGTTCACCTGGCGGTAGCTCAGCGCCTTCGAGTCGAGCAGCTCGCACGCGCTGATCGGTGGCGTCCTGCTCGCGCTCGCTGAAGCGTCTTGCCGTCGGAGACGACGAGCTGGAGGTCGCGCACCGCCGGGGTGCCGAGGTCGGGGTAGTAGACCTCGGTCAGCTCGCCGTCGTCGAGCGTGTGCCAGACCTTGCTCGCGCAGCGTGTGCGAGGTGCCGAAGCCGTCCTTGTCGGCCTCGGTCCAGATCGCCTTCTCACCCGGGACCCCCCGGAGCGGGGGCCGCGAGCGCCGGCGCGGCGCAGAGCGAGCAGCAGGGCAAGGGCAATCAGTGTGAGTGGCGTGCGGGTCACGTCCCGGCGAGTTACCCGGATTGAGGCGCCCTTACACGGCCGCGGGCCGGGAGGCCGGTAGCCTGCGCCCCATGGACGTCGTCGTCGCCGGAGGCCACGGCCAGATCGGGCTGAAGTTGCTGGGCCTGCTCGCCGAGCGGGGCGACCGGGCGCGCGGGCTGATCCGCAATCCAGGCCACGCGGCGGACCTCGAGGCGGTCGCCGCCGAGCCCGTGGTCTGCGACATGGAGGCCGAGGACGACCTGGCGCCCTTCATCGCCGGCGCCGACGCCGTCGTGTTCGCCGCCGGCGCGGGCCCGGGCAGCGGCCCGGAGCGAAAGCGGTCCGTCGATCTCGGCGCCGCGGTCAGAAGCTGATCGAGGCCGCCAAGGCCGAGGGCCTGCGCCGCTACGTGATGCTCAGCGCGATCGGCTCCGGGCGTCCGGAGCGCTGGTCGGAGGCCATGCGGCCCTACTACGAGGCGAAGACCGAGGCCGACGAACGGGTTGTGGCAAGCGGACTCGACCACACGATCCTGCGGCCCGGAGGGCTCACCGACGACCCCGGCACGGGACTCATCCGGGTGGGCGAAGACCTCGGCGGGGGCCAGATACCGCGCGCGGACGTCGCCGCCACGCTGGCCGCGGTGCTGGTCACGGACTCCACGGTCGGCAAGGCCTTCGACCTGCTCGCCGGCGAGACGCCGCTCGACGAGGCCGTCCGCTCGCTCTGAGGGCGCCGGTCGACACCGAATCGGGGCGCGCACGTGCGGTGCTGGCTCGCGCGCGCCGGGTGCCGCGCGGGCGGGTGACCACCTACGGCGACCTCAGCCCCGAGGCGCCGCG
Organism: uncultured Thermoleophilaceae bacterium; assembly: GCA_963762265.1. Taxonomy (GTDB): domain Bacteria; phylum Actinomycetota; class Thermoleophilia; order Solirubrobacterales; family Thermoleophilaceae; genus JACVRW01. The sequence continues at coordinate 59,256 of CAVXKC010000010.1, forward strand.
CTTCGCCGGCGCGGTGCTGTACGCGTGCGACGACCCCGGTGTGCCGTGGCAGCGCATCGTTCGCGCCGACGGGTCGCTGGCCAAGGGCGAGCGCCAGCGCCGCCTGCTGGAGGCCGAGGGCGTGCCGTTTCGGGGCGAGCGCGTGGACATGCGCGCGGCCTGGGTCGAGGTCTGATCTCTCCGTTTTGCTGTGTTTGGGTGGGCGCGCGCCAACGGCGGGCTATAAGCGGCGGACGGGTTGGCTTGTGGCCGACCGGATTTGCGTCCGTTGTCGAGTTAGCGGTCGCTGGGCCCGCGAACTCGACACTGGACGAGTTTCGAGGCGCGTTTCGGGGCCACGATGCTGGCTTTTGATGGCATCGGCCATCAAAGTCAGGACGCTGGACCAAATCGCGCAGCAAGCTGTTAACCGGCGGTCTGGACGATCAGCACGTCGCACGGCGCCCGGTGGGAGACCTTGTTCGGGATGCTGCCGAGTACGCGGCGGTGCATCCCCTTGTTCCCGACGATGATCAGGTCCGCGTTCAGCCGGCCCGCGACCGCGAGGATGGCCTCGGCCGGCTCCTCGGTCTCCATGTGCTGCTTTACGTCGAGGTCGGTGGCGCCGAGTCGCTCGAGCAGCCGGTCGAGCACCACATCGGCCTGGTAGTCCGGACCGGAGGCGGGTGAGGCAGGCCCTCCCACCACCGGCGCGAGAGTCGGATCGTGCGCCGTGACGACGTGCAGCTGGGCGTCGCCGGCGCGCGTCAGCTCGAGCGCCCGGACCAGTGCGATCTCGGCGGTGTCGGACCAGTCCGTGCCAACGACGATCGTTCGAAACATTGCCCGGGCTTCCCTCCGTAGTAGAAATCGCCCCGCGTGGCTTACGACACGATTCTCTACGACGTGCGCGCCGATGGCGTCGCGACCGTCACTCTCGACTCGCCCGACAATCGCAACGCGCTCTCGAACGCGCTGCTCTCGGACCTGATCGACGCCTTTGGCTCGGCGCGCGACGACGCGCGCGTGCGCTGTGTCGTGCTGACCTCCTCGCACGAGACTGTCTTCTCCGCCGGCGGCTCGCTCGACCAGTTCGCCGCCGATGTGCCGCTCGTGCACAAGCACTTCGGCACCGAGCGCTTCCCGCGCCTGTTCAAGGCGATCATGGGACTGGGCAAGCCGACGATCTGCGCAGCCAACGGCCATGTGCTTGCGGGAGCGCTCGGGCTGGCGCTCTGCTGCGACCTGGTCGTGGCCAAGGAGGGCGTGCGCTTCGGAACGCCCGAGATCAACGTCGGGGTGTTTCCTTTCATGATCATGGCCCTCGTCTACCGCAACGTCCCACGCAAGAAGACCAACGAGCTGCTCCTCTTGGGCGAGCAGATCTCCGCCGAGGACGCACGCGAGGCCGGAATCGTGAACCGTGTGGTGGCGGCCGGCGAGTTCGATGCCGCCGTCGACGAGTGGGCCGTCAAGCTCGCGTCGAAGTCCCCTGTGATGATGAGGCTCGGCAAGGACGCCATGTACCGCCAGCTCGACATGCCCTTCGAGGACGCGCTCGACTTCCTGCGCTCGCAGCTCTCCGTGGCATTCACCACCGACGACATCCAGGAGGGCGTCACGGCCTTCTTCGAGAAGCGCGACCCGGAGTGGACGGGCCGATGAGCGTCTCCCTCGTCGCGCTCTGCTGCCGGACCTCCGACCGCACGCCGGGAGCGGTGCGCGGCGCGCAGACGCTGGCCCCGCTGATCGGCAAGCGGCTCGGGCTCGAGCCACGGACGATCGGGACGCCGGCCGAGCCGCGCACAACCACCTACGACGAGGACCTGCGCGACTCGCGCGGCTGCCTGCTCGAGGCCGGCGGTCAGGTCGACGACGCTCTCGCCGGCGGCCGGGTGCCCGTGATCGCCGCGGCCGACTGCTCGATCTCGGTGACCACCCTTCCCGCGGCGCTTCGCCATCGCCCTGACGCAAAGGTGCTCTGGCTCGACGCGCACGGCGACTACAACACGCCGCAGACGACCGGCAGCGGCTATCTCGGCGGCATGTGCCTGTCCGGAGCCTGCGGCGAGTGGGAGCCCGGGCTCGGCGAGACGATCGACGCCGAGCAGGTGGTGCTGGCGGGGGTGCGCGACCTCGACTCCGGCGAGCGCGAGCTGCTGGAGCGCAGCGCGGCCACGGTGATCGGGGCGAGCGTCATCGAGACGCTCGTGGCGGTGAAAAACGCGCTCGACGGCGCGCCGGTGTTCATACACCTCGATTTCGATGTCCTCGACCCCGAGGAGTTCCCCGCGGCCGTCCCGGCGCCCGGCGGGCTGTCCTCGGACAAGCTCTACGACCTCATGGAAGCGGTGGCCGAGGACTCCGAGGTGGTCGGCCTCGAGATCACCGCCTTTGAGGCGCCCGAGGACGAGGACGAACGCGCGGACATGGCCGAGACCGCGATGCGCGTGCTCGACCCGCTGCTCGACCGGCTCAGCCGCTGATGGCCGAGCGCTCGATGCGCACACTCGTCGACGACCTGCACGCGCGCCGCGCGCAGGCCCGCCTGGGCGGCGGAGAGGAGCGGATCGCCCGCCAGCACGAGCAGGACAAGCTGACCGCGCGCGAGCGGCTCGCGCTGCTGATCGACGAGGGCACGTTCGTGGAGCTCGGCATCCACGGCCGGCCGCATTTCTCCCAGCGCGCGATGGAAGGCAAGGAAGCTCCCGCCGACGGGGTGGTCACGGGCTATGGCAAGGTCGACGGCCGCCTCGTTGCCGTGGCGGCGTACGACTTCACCGTCATGGCCGGCTCGATGGGGATGACCGGCGAGACGAAGGTCGCCCGCCTGCGCGAGCTCGCGCTGGGCAAGCGCATGCCCATGATCTGGCTGCTCGACTCGGCGGGAGCTCGCATCCAGGAGGCCGCAGGGTCGCTGTTCGCGGGCTCGGGCCACCTGTTTCGCGAGGAGGTGATCGCGAGCGGAGTGATCCCGCAGGTGGCCGCCCTGATGGGGCCCTGCGCGGCGGGCACCGCGTACATCCCCGGCCTGGCCGACTTCGTGCCGATGGTCAAGGGCCGCGGCTCGATGGCGCTGGCGGGCCCTCACCTCACCAAGGCGGTAACGGGGGAGGACGTCACCCAGGAGGAGCTCGGCGGCTCGCGCATCCACACCCGGGTTTCCGGAGTGGGAGACCTCGAGGTGGGCTCGGACGAGGAGTGCATCCGGGCGATCCGCGACTACCTCTCCTTCTTCGGCCAGAGCTGCGAGGAGCCCCCGCCACGGCGCGCGGTCTCCGACCCGGTCGACCGCGCCGCGGACGACCTGCTCGACCTCATCCCCGAGTCCGCGCGCCACCCCTACGACATGTACGAGGTGATCGGACGCATCGTCGACGACGGCAAGTGGTTCGACCTAAAGCCGCGCTGGGCGCGAACGATTATCACCTGCCTCGCCCGGATGGGCGGGCGGCCGGTGGGCATAGTGGCCAACCAGCCCAAGCACCTCGGCGGCATCCTGGAGAACGATTCGGCCGACAAGGCGGCCCGCTTTATCAACCTCTGCGACGCCTACGGGATCCCGTTGCTGTTCTTGATGGACGTGCCCGGCTTCATGGTGGGCACCAAGGTCGAGCAGGCGGGGATCATCCGCCACGGGGCAAAGATGCTGTACGCGGTGTCGCGCGCCACGGTGCCGAAGGTGACGGTGATCCTGCGCAAGGCCTACGGCGCCGGCTACTACGTGATGTGCGGCAAGGCCTATGAGCCCGACCTGATCGTGGCCTGGCCCAGCGCCGAGATCTCGGTGATGGGGCCCGAGGGCGCGGTCAACATCATCTTCCGAAAGCAGATCGAGGCAAGCGACGACCCGGACGCCACGCGGGCCGAGCTGGTCGAGGGGATTCGCGACACGATCGATCCCTACATCGCCGCGGGCAACGCGATGATCGACGATGTCATCGACCCGCGCGAGACGCGGCCGACCGTGATCCGCGCGCTCGAGATGGCCGAGACCAAGCGGGTCGCGCGGCCGTGGCGAAAGCACGGGGTGATGCCGGTCTGAGCGATCGCCCGCTCTTCTACCCAACCCCCGACGAGTTTCGCGCCTGGCTCGAGGACCATCACGAGACCGAGACAGAGGTGGTGGTCGGCTTCTACAAGAAGGGCTCGGGGAAGCAGCGCATGAGCTGGTCGCAGGCGGTGGACCAGGCGCTCTGCTTCGGCTGGATCGACAGCCGTCTCAACTCGATCGACTCAGAGAGCCACATGCAGCGCTTCACCCCGCGCAAGCGCGGCAGCAACTGGAGCAAGGTCAACATCGCCAAGGTGGCGAAGCTCAAGGAGGCCGGGCTGATGCGCCCTGCCGGCCTCAGGGCCTTCGAGGCGCGCTCCGAGGCAAGGTCGGGGGTCTACTCCTTCGAGCAGGACGAGGAGGCCGGGCTCCCGCCGGAGTTCGAGCAGCGCCTGCGCGGCGACGCGGCCGCAGCGGGGTGGTTCGACTCCCAGGCGCCCTCCTACCGGCGCACGGCAATCCATTGGGTGACGAGCGCCAAGCGCCAGGAGACGCGCGAGCGGCGGCTGGCGCAGCTGATCGAGTGCTCGGCGGCGGGGCGCCGGGCGCCCCCGTTCGTCGAGCGCCCGCGCCGATGAGCCGCTTCGAGGACCCCTGCATCATCACCTGCTCGATCTCGGGCGCGGTGGCCAACCGCGACCAGTGCCCGGCGATTCCCTACACGCCGGAGGAGTACGCGAGCGAGGCCAAGCGGGCGGTGGAGGAGGGCGCGGCGATGATCCACATCCACGCGCGCACCCCGGACGGCATCCCGAGCTTCGAGGTCGAGGACTTTCGCGCGATCACCGACGCGATCCGCGGCGCCGTAGACGACGTGATCGTCAACTACTCCACGGGTGCGATCGGGGTGCCGATCGAGAAGCGGATCGCCTATCTGCGCGAGCTGCGCCCCGACGTCGCGGCGCTCAACATGAGCTCCATGAACTACGCGAAGTACTCCGCCAAGCGCAAGGACTTCGTGTTCAAGGCGGTCTTCGAGAACTCGTTCGACACCATCATCGAGTTCCTGGAGGCGATGAACGAGCTCGACATCCGGCCCGAGCACGAGTGCTTTGACGCGGGGCACGTGGCGAACCTCGACCCGCTGATCGACATGGGCCTGCTGGCCGAGCCGCTGCAGATCTCGTGCGTGATGGGGGTCAACGGCGGCATCCGGCCGAACCCGCGCAACCTCGCCGTGATGGCCGACCAGATACCCGGCGGACCCGAGGGCGCCAACAACTGGGGAGTGATCGGGATCGGCCGCGACCAGTGGCGCCTCGTGGCGAGCGCCGCGGCCCTGGGCGGCAACGTGAGGGTCGGCTTGGAGGACAACTTCTATCTGCCCGATGGCGAGATGGCGGGCTCGAATGGCGACCTGATCGCCCGCGCGCGGCGGATCGTCGAGGACCTGGGACGGCGCGCCGCCACGGTCGAGGAGGCGCGCGCGCTGCTCGGAACGGAGCCGCGGTGAGCGCCCTGGCGGACGTCAAGGTCCTCGACCTCTCGCGCCTGCTCCCCGGCGGCTTCTGCTCGCTGCTGCTCGCGGACTTCGGCGCCGAGGTGCTCAAGGTCGAGGACACCGGGATGGGCGACTACGTGCGCTGGTCGGCGCCCGGCTACGAGGGCGCGGACGACTCGGCGAAGTCCGCGCTGTTTCTGTCGCTCAATCGCGGCAAGCGCTCGATCCGGCTCAACCTCAAGGAGGACGTCGGCCGCGCGGTGCTGCTGGCGCTCGTGCGCGAATACGACGTGGTGCTCGAGTCCTTTCGGCCCGGTGTGATGGAGCGCCTCGGCGTTGGCTACGAGCGCCTGCGCGAGGAGAACCCGCGGATCGTCTACTGCGCGATCTCGGGCTATGGCCAGGACGGCCCCTACACGGGGCGCTCCGGGCACGACATGAACTACCTCGGCCTGAACGGGGTGCTGGGACTGACGGGCGACGCGGGCGGGCCGCCCGTGCAGTCGGCCGGGCAGATCGCCGACCTCGGCGGGGGCGCGGTGATGGCCGCGTTCGGGATTCTCGCTGCTCTGCGCGAGCGCGAGCGCAGCGGCGAGGGCCAGCTCGTGGACGTCTCGATGTTCGACGGCTCGCTGTCATGGCTCGCGATGGTGGCGGCGAAGTACCTGTGCGACGGAGTCGTGCCCCATCGCGGCGACAACGAGCTGTCCGGGCGCCTGATCTGCTACCGCCCGTATGCCTGCAGCGACGGCTGGGTCACGCTCGGAGCGCTCGAGCCGAAGTTCTGGGAGGAGTGGTGCCGGGGGGTGGGGCGCGAGGACCTCATCGATCTGCAGTTCGAGCGCCCGGGCTCCGATGCGCACGCGCAGGTGGAGCGGATCTTCCTCGAGCGCACGCGCGACGAGTGGCACGAGTTCGCCTCGCGCCACGACTGCTGCCTCGAGCCGGTGCTGGACCTCGACGAGGCGCTCGAGTCGGAGCTCGTGCGCGCTCGCGAGATGGTCGTCGAGGTCGACCAGCCCGGCACCAATGGCGTGCGCCTGCTCGGCGTGCCGGTCAAGCTCTCGCGCACGCCGGGAGCTCCCGCCGGCCCGGGGCCGGCGCTCGGCGAGCACACCGACGAGGTGCTCGCGGGGCTCGGCTACACGGCGGAGCAGATCGCTTCGCTGCGCGAGTCGGGCGCCGCCGCCTAGTCCGGCCCCCCTGTCGCATCGAGTTGGGCTGAACGGGGGACCAAAAACGCTCGACTGGGACGGCCACGCCGACCCTACCCAGCCCAACTGCTTCGCGGCCTGGCGTTATCGCCCATCCAGATGCGAGAGGGGGGTACGGCCTAGTAGGTGATGACCGTGCGGATGCCTTCCTGGCGCTCCATCGCCGCGAAGGCATCGTTGACCTCGTCCAGGGCGATGCGGCGGGTCACGAGCGACTCCAGGTCGAGGTCGCCGGCGAGGTAGCGGTCGACCAGCTCGGGCACTCGGTCGCGGCCCTTCGCGCCGCCGAAGGAGGCGCCGGCGACGCGCCGCCCCGTGATCAGGAAGCGCGGCACCACCTCGAGCACCTCGCCCTTGCCGGCCACCCCGGCGATCGTGCACTGGCCCCAGCCCATCCGGGCCGACTCGACCGCCTGGCGCATCACCGCCACGATCCCGGTGGCCTCGAAGGTGTAGTCCGCGCCGAAGCCGCCGGTCATCTCGGTGATCTGCTCGACGGTGTCCGGCCCGCCCAGAAGCGTGTCGGTCGCGCCCTGCGCGCGGGCGTGCTGCGAGGCGCTCCTCGGAGAGGTCGATCGCGATGATCCGCTCCGCGCCGGAGAGCCGGCAGCCCGCCACGGCGCCCAGTCCCACGAGGCCGGCGCCGAACACCGCGCAGGTCGAGCCCGGCTCGACCTTGGCGATGTAGAGCGCGGCGCCGATGCCGGTGGTGGCTCCGCAGGCAAGCGTGCAGACCACGTCCAGCGGCGCGGCGGGATCGACCTTGGCGAGCGCGATCTCCGGCATCACCGTCGCCTCGGCGAAGGTGCTGGTTCCCATGAAGTGGCGGATGCGCTCGCCGTCTCGGTTGAGCCGGGTCGAGCCGTCGGGCAGGAAGCCGAGGTTCTGCTGCTCGCGGATGGCAAGGCAGATGTTCGTCTTGGGCGACTGGCAGTGCAGGCACTCGCGGCACTGGGGGGAGAAGAGCGTGACCACGTGATCGCCGGGCGCGAGGCTGGTCACGCCCTCGCCCACGTCCTCGACAACCCCGGCGCCCTCGTGCCCGAGCACGGTCGGCGCATAGCCGGAGGGATCGGCGCCGCTGGCCGTGTAGAGATCGGTGTGACAGACGCCGCAGGCCGCCAGGCGCACAAGCACCTCACCGGGGCCGGGCCCGTCGAGCTCGACGTCACCGACGACGAGCGGCTTGGCGAACTCCTCGAGAACTGCGGCGCGGATCTGCATGGCCGGGAAACTAACCGGCCGGCCGCGTCAGCGCACCGGCCGCACCCGCGGGCGGCGTCCGGCCACCGCGACGGTGCGCTGCCATGAAGCCGATCCCGGCGCGGCGGGCAGCACGCGGTAGTCGGGATGGCGAACCCAGGTCGGCAGGTAGCGCACGCGCCGGGCGCGCACCCGCGAGCCGCGCGCCTCGAAGTCGATCAGCGCCACCAGGCCGTCCTGTGAGGCGGCCGGGCAGCACGCGGTGGTCTGGTTGGAGACTAGGTTGCCCTCTCCGAAGACCACCGGCTTGCCGGCGACAAAGCGGATTGGCTGGACCACGTGCGCGTGCTGGCCGACGATCGCGCCGATCGCCGGCGATCGCGCGAGCCGGCGCGCGAGCGCCCACTGGGAGGCAAGCGGGACGTGGGTGTACTCGGCTCCCCAATGGAGGTTCACGATCGTCGTGTCCGCGCCGGCGCCGCGGGCCCGGCGGGCGTCGGCGAGGATGCGCCCGGCGTCGGCCCAGTTGACGCTCCACGGATGCGGCACGACCTGGCCGTTGCTCACGGCGGTGTAGGACAGGAACGCGACCTTGACCCCGTTCGCCTCGAGAATGGTGAGACGCCGGCCTTCGGGCTGCGAGCGCGCGGTGCCGGCGTGGCGAACGCCGGCGCGCTCGAGCGCGCGCAGGGTGGTGCCGACTCCGTACTGGCCGGCGTCGAGTGAGTGGTTCGACGCGGTGCTGCAGACGTCCCAGCCCACCTCGCGGATCGAGCGGGCGAGGTCGGGCGGCGTGCGAAAGCTCGGGTAGCCCTGTACCGGCCCTGGCACGAGCGGCGTCTCGACGTGGCACAGGGCCAGGTCGGCGCCCGCGATCCGGCTCTTCACGGCGCCGAACATGGGAGCGAAGTCGTAGCGGCCCCCACCGCCGTCGGCGAGTGCCCGCTGCGCGACCGGGCCGTGGATGAGCAGATCGCCGCTGGCGGCCACCGTGAAGCGCTCGGCCGGCACGGCGGCGGGCTCCACGCCCTGCGACCAGGCCAGTGCGAAGGCGAGCAGCGCGACCTTCATGGCACGAAGTTAGCGCGCTGCCCGCACAGATTCGTAACGCCGGCGTTGTCCGCCGTCGTCCGCGACGAGCAACCATGGACACATGGGCCGCGAGGGGAACTTTCGACATGACATAGCTGTCAAATCTTCCTCTCGCGGCCTCGAACACCTTGTCGGGGAGCTCGCCGATCGCCAACACGGTGTGGTCAGCCGGCCCCAGCTGCTCGAACTCGGGCTCGGGCGGGGCGCCATCCTCCACCGGCTCGAGCTGCGCCGGCTACGGCCTGTCCACCGCGGCGTCTACGCGGTCGGCCGCGGCGGTTTGTCGAGTAGCGGTTTCTGGATGGCGGCCGTCCTCGCCTGCGGACCCGATGCCTCGCTGAGCCACCGGTCAGGGGCGGCGCTCTGGAGCATCCGCCACAGAGCATCCGGTTGGATCGAGGTCACCGCTCCGCGAAAGCTCGGTGGGCGCGAGGGCATCCGGGCATATCGTGCAAGAGGTCACCCGGGTCCAGGGCATACCCGTGACCACCGCCGCCCGCACCCTCCTCGACCTCGCCGCGGTGGTCGACCGCCACGACCTCATGCGCGCGCTCGAGCAGGCCGAGGCCCTGCGGCTCGGCGACATCACCTCCCTGGAGGCTCTCCTCTCCGGCTACCCCGGCCGGCGAGGGACCGCGGCCCTGAGGGCGATCCTCCACGCCGAAATCAATGGCGAGCGTGTCACTCGCAGCGAGCTCGATGGCTTTGCCTTCCATTCGACCCGGGCGGCGTTTCGCCGTGACCGCCGCCGCGACCGCCGGCTCAGGCTCGCCGGCTGGGAGCCGGTCAGGGTCACCTGGTGGGATCTCGACCAAGCGCCGGACCAGCTCGAGGCCGAGCTCGCCGCCCTGCTCGCCCTCACCACCGCACGTCGTGCCACTCCATGACGCCGTGGCCGCGCTCCAGCTCGAGACCGCCCGGCAGCGTGCCCGGAGAACGAGCCGAAGGGCTGGCGGTAGTGGCTGCGAAAGAGCAGCCGGTTGGTGTGGTCCTCGCGAGCGGACCATTCGCTGAAGCGAAGCTCGCCCACGCCCGACAGGTCGGCCGCGAACTCGGCCGGCCCCACCTCGCGCGGCTCGCCGTCGACCCAGACCGTCCGCTCGCTGGCGCTCGCGGCGTCGTGCACGCCGTCGACGAGGTTCCAGGCCACCGCCTCGCCGCCGGTCGCGCGGCCGATGCCCGCCGACCAGCGCCAGGCCGTGTGGCGGGCGTGATAGCCGGCGGACTCGTCGATGAAGCCGAGCGGGCCGTCCACGGCCCACTCGCGCCCGCCCGCCCGCACATGCCCTCGCACCGCCAGCCCCGCCTGCTTGCGAGTCCAGATGTACGACCGGCCGTGCGGCGAGACGACCTCCACGCCGGCGCCCTCGTCGACCGTCAGGTCGATCACGCCGGGCACTCGCACGCGCCCGTGGGAGAGGTCGACGCCGCGGTCGCCCTCGTAGAGCGACCCGTCCGCCGGCGCGACCGCCCACCAGCGCTGCGCCAGCCCGGCGACGCGGGCGTCGCCCGCGCAGAGCATCAGCTCCGGCCCGTAGACCGCGACGTAGCGCCAGCGCTTGAGCGGCCGCCCGCGCGCGCACGAGCGGCATCCGCCCCGGCGGCAGCGGCAGATCGAGCGAGCGCACGGCCGGGCCGCGTACTGGAAGCGACGACATCGCGGCGCAGTACACTCCAGATTGACTGGTCAGTCAACGAGGGGGTGGGGAGCAGCTCTGCGCGCCGCGGCCGTTCAGCTCGAATGCAGCGCCGACATGGACCGCAACCTGGCGGCGGCGGATCGGCTCGTGCGCGACGCCGCGGCCGACGGCGCCGAGCTGGTGGTGCTGCCCGAGCGGCTCGACATCCGCGGCAGCGCGGCGGACTACGCCGACGCGCGCCGAGCCCCTGGACGGTCGGCCGGTCGCGTGGGCTCGCGACGCCGCTCGCGAGCTCGGCATCGACCTCGTCGCCGGCTCGATCGCCGAGCGCCGCGAGGGCCACGAGCGGGTCGCCAACACCTCCGTGCACGTCGGCCCGGACGGCGAGGTCAAGGCGGTCTACCGCAAGATCCACATGTTCGACGTCGAGGTGGGCGGCGTCGAGTACCGCGAGTCGGAGCACTCGGAGGCCGGCCGACGAGATCGTGATGTCCGAGACCGCCGGCGGACTCGGGCTCGGGCTGACCATTTGCTACGACCTTCGCTTCCCCGAGCTCTACCGGATCCTCGCGCTCCGCGGGGCCCGCGTCGTCACGGTGCCCGCGAACTTCACCCGCATCACGGGCGAGGCGCACTGGGAGGTCCTGCTGCGGGCTCGCGCGATCGAGAACCAGGTGTTCGTGATCGCGCCGGGCCAGGGGCGCCGGCCAGGGCCCCGAGGGCGACAGCTACGGCAACTCGATGATCGTCGACCCGTGGGGAGAGGTGCTCGCGCGCGCGGGCGGCGAGGGCGCCTGCTTCGTCGCCGCCGATCTCGACCTCGAACGCCAGGACGAGGTGCGCGAGAAGCTGCCGAGCCTCGCCAACCGGGTGGCCGGCGCCTACCGCTGGCCGGAGGAGGTGCGCGCCTGATGGCCGCGACCGTCAAGCCCGGCGCGATCGACAAGCGCCGCCTGATCCTCGACGCGGCGGTCCGCGTCTTTGCCACGCGCGGGCTTCCACCACTGCCGGGTCTCCGACGTGGCCGACGAGGCGGGCGTCGCCTACGGGCTCGTCTACCACTACTTCAGCTCCAAGGAGGAGATCCTCAACACGCTCTTCCTCGAGCGCTGGCAGATCATGCTCGACGCCATCGCCGAGATCGACGTCGCGCGACGTCGCGGCGCGCGACAAGCTCTACGCGGTCGCGGGCTTCATCATCGACTCCTACCGCCACGACCCCGACCTGATGAAGGTCATCATCGTCGAGGTCACCCGCGCGGCCAACTCGTTCGGCGCGCTGCACCTGAGCAAGATCCGCGAGGCCTACGAGGGGATCGCCGGCATCGTCGAGTCGGCGCGCGGCGAGGGCTCGTTCAAGTCGGGCATCCCGGCGGAGTTCGCCGCCATGTGCTTCTACGGCGCGATCGAGCAGCTCCTGACCGGCTGGATCTTCGAGGTGCTACCCCGCACCGACGAGGAGTACGAGCGCGCCAAGGGCCTGGTTGTCGAGGCGATCTGCGGCGGGCTCGAATCGGCGCAGAACGGCGCCGGCTAGACAGATCCGCTTGAATCCGCGTCCGATGCAGAACGACTTGACCAAGCGACTGATGTGGACCGGGCTGCTGGCGGGGGTCGGCGCGCTGTCGTCGATCATCGCCCACAGGATCGCGACCGAGATCTGGACGCGGGTCTTCGGCGAAGACCCGCCCGTCGATTGATGGCCGACGAATCCGAACCCAAGGACGAGCCCGATCCCGTGGAACCCGGCCCCGTGAACCAGGGAGCAACCGGCGGGCGCCCGTACGGCGAGACCCCGCTCAGCGTCGAGACCGAGGAGCGACCCTTTCGCTGAGCGCCCGGAGGCCTTCGTCGGCGCCGCGTTCGCCGGCGGGTTTGCGCTCGCCATGATCCTGAGAAGGATTGTCAGATGAGCGGCAACGGGATGCCCAACAAGGGCGCCGACAAGTCGCTCGGCGAGATCGTCGCCGAGGTCTCGGAGAAGGCCTCGCTGCTGATCCGCCAGGAGATCGAGCTCGCCAAGGCGGAGGTCACCGGCAAGATCTCGAAGCTCGCTACGGGCGCCGCCGTCGCGGTGGCGGCGGGCGTGTTCCTCGTCTTCGGCGTGACGATGTTCTTCCACTTCCTGGCCTGGTTCATCAACGACCTGTTCAACTGGGGGAACCTGGTCTGGCCGGGCTACGGGATCGTGGCCCTCCTCCTGTTCATCCTCGCGGCAATCGCCGGCCTGCTCGCCTACCGCTTCTTCAAGAAGGGGTCGCCGCCCGTGCCCGCGATGGCGATCGAGCAGGCCAAGCTGACGCGCGCCGAGCTCGAGAGCGCAGAACATCCAGCGCGATCAGGTCGCGCGGACGCTCGCGAAGGGCGAGGAGCTGAAGAAGTGAGCGACGACGCTCAGAGCCCCGAGCTGATCCGAGCCTCGATCGAGGACACGCGCAAGGAGCTGAGCTTCTCGGTCAACGACCTGCGCTCCAAGGTGGCGGAGCTGACCGACTGGCGCCGTCAGCTGTCCGAGAATCGCAAGCCCGCGCTGATCGGCGCGGCGGTGGCCGGGCTTCGTGATCGGCGGCGGTGTGGTCGCGACGGTCTCGCTGCTCACGGGCCGGCGCGGGCGCTGAGCGGCCGCGTCCTCGGCGCCGTAGTAGCGGCGGTGGAGAATCGCCGCCGCCCCTCCGGCCGGGATCGGCAGCCAGAAGGACACGAGCCGGTAGGCCAGCGTCGCCACCACCGCCGCGCCCGCGGGCACGCCGGCCAGCGCGAGCGTTCCGGTCAGGCCGGCCTCGACGAAGCCGAGCCCGCCGGGGGTGAGCGGCAGCGTGCCCAGGAACTGCGCCGCGCAGAAGGCGAGCAGCACGGTCGACGGCCGCGGATCGGCGCCGACGGCGGTGAGCGCGGCCAGCAGGGTGAGGTAGTCGAGCACCCAGCGCCCGATCGCGAGCAGCAGCGCCTGCCACCAGCGCTTGCCGAGCACCTCGCGCACCTCGTTGCGCTCGCGGATCAGGCGCGCCGGCAGGCCGGTGAGCGGCGTTCGCTTGCGCAGGATGCGGTTGCGCACCCTCTGCGCGACCCGGCCGACCCAATTCAGCGGACGGTCGTAGATCGATCGCGGTGGCGCCGGCGGCGAAGAGCGTGAGCGAACACCACGCGCGCCGATCAGCGCCGACCGGCCCAGGCCGGGGTCGACCGGGGCGCCGAACAGGATCGCCGGGACGGCGAGCACCGGCAGCGCCAGCAGGATCGCGAACACCAGCAGCGAGGAGGCCGTCATCCCTGACGCCGCGGCGGCCGCGGGCACGCCGGCGCGGACGAGCATCGTGTACTGCATCGCGCCCGCCGCCGCCACGCCGCCCGGCACCACCCGCCCGAACGCGTTCGAGGCAAGCTGAGAGGTGATCACCGGCCCGTAGCGCTCGGCGCGCACCGCGAGCTTCTGGACCGCCCACATGCAGCCGTAGCTGCCTATCTGCAGGGCGACCATCGCGACGTACCAGAGCGGGTTGAAGTCGTCGAGCTTGTCGAAGGCGCCGAAGACCTCGAGCAGCGCGGGGGCGAGCAGGTACAGCGACACGCCCGTGATCGCGAGTATCAACCCGCGCTTGGCGATGACCCCAGCGCTCATGACGGGCTGGAGGCTACGCCGGGGCCGGGTCGGGAGGCGGCGTGCCGGGCGGGGGCGTGGGCGGCGGCGGGGCGGGCGGCGGATCGACCGGCTCGCGCTTGATCGACAGCGTGCGCAGGTCGACGTACTCGCGCACCAGGATCTGGATCGAGGCCGCGACCGGGATCGCCACGAGCGCGCCCAGCACGCCGAGCAGCGTGCGCGCCGAACAGGACGGCCACGATCGTGATGAAGGGCTGCACGTGCACGGTGCGCTTCTGGATCTGCGGCTGGATCAGGTGGTTCTCGAACTGCTGGTAGACGATCGCCCAGATCGACCCAGATGATCGTGGCGATCGGGAAGTTCTCGAACAGCGTGACGATCCCGATCAGCGAAGGCCGCGATCGTGGCGCCGACCAGCGGGATCAGCGAGAACAGCCCGGCGATCACGGCGAGCGGCGCCCGGAACGGCACGCCGAGGATCCAGCAGCACGATGTAGGTGACCACGCCCGCGATCAAGCGCGATGGTGAGCGCGCCGGCCACGTAGCCGCCCACCGCCTCGCCCATGTGGTCGAGCGAGCGGCGCAGCCGCTCGCGCTGCTCGGGAGGTCGCATGCGGATCGCGGCGTCGGTCCAGCGCCGGCCGCTGCCGAGCATGAACGCGGTCAGCACGAGGATGGTGATCAGCGCGAAGGCGGAGTTGACGATGCCGAAGCCCACGTCGCGCAGCGTCCCGGCGGCCCCGCCGAGCCGGTCGGGCAGCTTGCCGGCCTCCTTCTCGAGCTGGCCGGTGATGTCGTAGTCCTCGTTGAGCTCGCGCAGCCGCTCGTTGTCGTTGCACGAAGTCGGTGACGTCGTCGCGCGTACTGCGGGCACGTTCTTGGCGAAGCTTGGTTGGCCTCGGTGATCGAGCGGCGGCACGATCAGCGCGATCAGCGCGATCGGGATCGCCAGCAGCACGAGGTAGACGACGGTGATCGCAAGGCCGCGCTTCATGCGCCTGGCGAGGTAGTTCACCGGGCCCGAGAGCGCGAGCGCGAGGAACAGCGGAGATCAGCAGCCAGCTGATCGGCTTGCGCAGCAGGTAGATCAGGTAAAGCGCGATCACCACGGCGACGACCGTGAACACGATGCGCAGGATCGTCCTCGGACAGAGTGCATCCGGGTCGGTATTCGCCCCGGGTGCCGCGCCTCCTACTCCACGAAGCGCTTGGGCAGGCCGCCGACGCCCAGCAGGCCCGGGCCTGTGTGCGTCGCCGAGCACCGGCCCGAGCTCGCTGATGATCGTTGGCGGGCAGCCGAAGACCTCGGTGCAGCGCTCGACCAGCGCGTCGCACTGATCGGGCGCGTGGATGTGCTGCGCACGACCAGGCATCGGCACCCGACTCGTGGCGCTGGCGCGCGTAGTCCACCATCCGCTCGAACGCCCGCGAGCTCGTGCGCACGCGCTCCACCGGGGTCATCTCGTTCTCGACGGTCAGGATCGGCTTGACCTTCAGCGTCGACCCGATCCACGCGCTCGCGGCGCCGATCCGCCCGCCGCGCTTGAGGAACTCGAGCGTGTCGATCGCGAACCAGAGCTTGAACTCGGCCCGCGCCTCGGCCACGTGCGCCACGATCTCCTTGGCGCCCTTGCCCTCGCCGCGCCGCCTTGGCCGCGGCCAGCACCATGAAGCCGAGCCCTCCGGCGGCGGTGGTCGAGTCGACCACCTCGATGCGCTCGCCGCCCTTGCCGTCGCGCTCGAGCGCCTCCTTGGCCTGGCGCGCCGCCGTCGGCGTGCCCGACAGCCCGCCGGAGATGTGGATCGAGACCACCTCGCCGCCATCGGCCAGCAGCGGCTCGAAGGCGGCGGTGAAGTCGCCGACCGAGGGCTGCGAGGTGGTGGGAAGCTTCTCGGCGCCGCGCAGCTCCTCGAAGAACTCGTCGTAGTCCGTGATCTCGGTCTCGGGCACGGTGCGGTCGCCGCCGAAGACCACGTAGAGGGGGACGACCGTGATCGCGTGGCGCTCGAGCAGCTCCGGCGGGAGGTACGAGGTGCTGTCGGTTACGACGGAGACACGGCTCATGCGCGCGGGCAGACTACACTCGCCCGCACTTGGCCACGGTCTTCGTCACCGGCGCGACGGGCTTCATCGGATCTCACGTCGCGCACCTGCTCGCCGAGCGCGGTGACGATGTGGTGCTCGGGGTGGAGGAGGGATCGCCCGACGAGGCGATCGCCGATCTCGAGCTCAAGCGCGTCAGGCTCGAGGTGCGCGACCGCCGCAGCGTCCGCCGGGCGCTCAAGGACGTCGAGCGGGTGTTCCACTGCGCCGGCGTGACCTCGGCACGCCCCGAGGACACCGACCGGCTGTTCGATGTGAACGTGCGGCGGGACCAAGCTCGTGATGGAGGAGTGCCTGCGGGCGGAGGTCGAGCGCGTCGTCTACACCTCGAGCGCCGCGGTGGTCGGTCCGGCTCCGCACGGCGGCGCGGCCGACGAGGCGCAGCTGTTCACCGCCGGCCGGCTGGGGATCCCCTACGTCAACTCGGTCCACGAGGCCGAGGTGGAGGCGATGCGCGTGGCCGCTCAGGGGCTGCCGCTCGTGTGCGTGAACCCGGCCGTCTGCTTCGGCGCCGGCGACCACCTCCTCACCTCCACCCGGCTCGTGCGCTCTTTCTTGCTCGGCCGCATCCCCGTCTACGCCGACGGCGCGGCCTCGATCGTCGACGTGCGCGACGTGGCCCGGGCGCACCTGCTGGCCGACGAGCTCGGCCAGGTGGGCGAGCGCTACATCCTGGGCGGGCGCAACTTCACCTTCGAGCGCCTGTTCGCCGACCTCGGGCGCGTGTCCGGGATCGACCCGCCGGTGAGGCTGCCGGCGCGCTGCCGCCCGCGTGGCCGCCGGCGTGCTCGAGGCGAGCGGCCGCTCCTGGCCGCTGACCCAGGCCGAGGTGCGCGCGGCCGGCCACTGGTGGACCTACCGCTCGACGAAGGCGCGGCGCGAGCTCGGCTGGAAGTCGCGCCCGCACGAGGAGACCCTCGAGGCCACCGTCGCCTGGCACGTCGAGCGCGAGCACGACCGCATCGCCCGCACGCGCCGCTCCCAGCGGATGCAGCTGCGGGTGGCCGGGGCGGCCGTCGGCGTGGCCGAGAGCGCGGTGGGCTTGCTGCGCAGGCTCCCGATCCCGCGTCCCTAGCATTCGCTCCGCCATGACCACCCTCTATCGCTGCAAGGCCCCCACGGACGTCGTCTGCCGCTGCGGCAGGGTCGCCCGGCGCCTACGAGCGATGGAGATCGACTTCGACCAGGTGCGGGTCCCGTTCCTCAAGCGCGACCGGCCCGAGGTGGAGGAGTTGACCGGGCAGCGCTGGGTACCGGTCCTCGTGCACGGCGACGAGGTCATCCACGACTCGCACCGGATCGTGGAATACCTGGACTGGCTGGCCGGACCTGACCACGGCAAGGAGGTTGCATGAGAGGACTGCCGAGCGGAGGAGCACGAGGTGGGCGCACGGCCCGGGCCGCGCACAGCGCCCGCCGCATGTGGCCCTATGTCCTGATGGCCTGGGAGCGCTGGCAGTCGCTCTCGCCAGACGACAAGGAGCGCTACAAGCGCCAGGCCCGCCAGTACGCCGAGCGCGGGCGCAAGGCCTACGACGACCGCCGCCGGCGCTAGTCCTCCGGGGCGCTCTGGTCTAGCCCAGGCGGTTTTCGAGCCCCAGCGGGCGCTTCACCGGCTCGGGCTCGGCCTCGAGCGCCTCCTCCGGCTGCTCTGCCCCGAGCAGCTCGGCAAGCTCGCCGGACTCGAACATCTCCATCACGATGTCCGAGCCGCCAACCAGCTCGCCGTCCACGAACAGCTGCGGGATCGTCGGCCAGCCGGAGAGCGCCGACAGCTCCTCGCGGATGCGCGGGTCGGGCAGGATGTCGAGCGCGGCGTACTGGACGCCAAGGGCGTTGAGCGCGCCCGCGGTGCGCGACGAGAACCCGCAGGCCGGCTGGTGCGGGACGCCCTTCATGAAGAGCATCACGCGGTTCTCCTTGATCGAGCTTTCGAGGAAATCGCGAATCTCGTTGTTCGTCATGGTGTGGCTCCAGGGGTCGAGGTCTTGATGGAGAGGGCGTGGATCGCGCCGCCGATGTCGTCGCCGAACACGTCGTAGACCAGCTTGTGCTGCTGAATTCGCGACAGGCCCTCGAACCGATCGGAGACGATCTCGGCGCGAAAATGGTCGCCGCCGCCCGTGAGGTCTTCCACGCTCACCTCTGCGCCGGGCAGCGCTGCCGCGATCCGCTCTTCTAGTTCTGTCGTGTGAGGCACGGGGTAAAGCTCAGGGTACCGACGCCCGCGCCGATACAATCTGTGGAGATGGTCGAACTCACTGAAATCGCAGTCGAAAAGGTCCGTGCCTTCATGGAGGGCCAGACTGCTGAGAGCGCAATCGGCCTTCGCGTCGGAGTCCGCGGCGGAGGCTGCTCGGGCTTCCAGTACGCCCTGGCGCTCGACGAGCAGCGCGATGACGACCACGTCTTCGACGCCGCCGGCGTACGCGTGCTCGTCGACCCGGCCAGCCTGCGCTACGTCGAGGGCTCGACCGTCGACTACACCGAGAACTTCATGGGCTCGGGCTTCGAGGTCTCCAACCCGAACGTCGTCGCCTCCTGCGGCTGCGGCTCCTCCTTCCGCGTTGCGGAAGAAGAGCCCTCCTGCGGCGCCTCCGTCTAGCTCTGAGGAATCCCTCGCTCGCGCCGGCTAACGGCGAGCAATGAGGGAACACTCGTAACCTGCGGGAGCGCCGCGGGCGGTCAGGCTCGAGGGGTGCCTGAGGTTTTGGGGGCTATGGAACAAGAAACTAAGGCACCCCCGCTTGCGGATGTCGGTTCCGCTCTCGGCTAGGGTCAGCCCGCAATGGGCACCGCGGACGTCGTCGAGCTGACCAGCGCGCTCGTCGCGATCGACTCCGTCAACCCCTCGCTCGAGCCGGGCGCCGCCGGCGAGGCCGAGGTTGCCGCGTACGTGGCGAGCTGGGCCCGGAGCGCCGGCCTCGAAGCCGAGGTCCACGAGCAGACCGCGGGGCGCCCGAGCGTCGTCGTGCGCGCCCGCGGCCGCGGCGGTGGGAGCACGCTTCTGCTCTGCGGGCACCTCGACACCGTCGGCGTGGAGGGCATGGCCGATGGGCACACGCCGCACGTCGATGGCGACCGCCTCCACGGGCGGGGAGCCTATGACATGAAGGCCGGGGTGGCCGCCGCGCTGCGTCGCCTGCCGCGAGGCCGCTGCGCGCGAGCTGGCCGGCGACGTCGTGGTTGCGGCCGTCGCCGACGAGGAGTACGCGAGCGTCGGCGTCCAGGAGGTGCTGGCCTCGCTCGCCGGCTCGTCCCCGGCGGCGGCCGTGGTGACCGAGCCCACGCAGATGGAGATCGTGGTCGCTCACAGGGGCTTCGCGTGGCTCGAGGTCGAAGTGACCGGGAGGGCCGCGCACGGGTCGCGGCCCGACCTGGGCGTGGATGCGATCGCCAAGGCGGGCCCGATTCTCACCGGAGTCGGCGAGTGGGACCGGCGCCTGGCCGAGGGACCTCATCCGCTGCTCGGGCGCGGCTCGGTCCACGCATCGCTCGTCAGCGGCGGGCGCGACCTCGCCACCTACCCCGAGCGCTGCACGACCGGCATCGAGCGCCGGACGCTGCCCGGCGAGGGACAGCGGGAGGTCGAGGCTGAGCTCGACGCGCTGCTCGACGAGTGCCGCCGCGTGGACCCGGAGCTGGTGGCCTCGGCGCGCACGCTGCTGGTGCGCGACCCACTCGAGACACCGCAGGACGCGTCGATCGTCGCCGCCGTCCGCCGCGCCGCCGGCGGCGTGCTCGGCTCGCCGCCACCGACGGTGGGCGCGAGCTTCTGGGCCGACTCGGCATTCATCGCCGCGGCTGGGATCCCGACCGTCCTGTTCGGGCCGGGCGGGGAGGGCGCTCACGCCGACGTGGAGTGGGTGAGCATCCGCGACACGACCGCCTGCGCGGAGGTTCTCGTGAGCGTGGCCGCCGAGATCTGCGGCTAGCTCCACTTGGCAGCGCAGGCTCAGCCCGGCGCGTTGTCCAGCGAGCTCCATAGGTAGAGGCAGGCCAGCGTGCGGTACGGGCGCCAGGGGCGCGCGAGCTTCTCCAGGCGCTTGGCGTCGGGCAGCTTGCGCAGGCGGTACTCGACCTGCGCCGCGCGCCGGATGCCCTGGTCGCCGACGGGCAGGATGTCGGGCCGGCCGAGGTGGAACATCAGGAACATGTCCGCCGTCCACTGGCCGAGGCCCTTGATCGCCGTGAGCTGAGCGACCACCACTTCGTCGGGCAGCTCTGGGAGCCGCTCGAGCTCGAGCGTCCCCTCCTCGACGTGCTGCGCCAGGTCGCGCAGGTAGGCGATCTTCGGGCGCGAGAGGCCGGCCGCGCGGATCGCGTCGGGATCGGCCGCGAGCAGCTGGCGCGGAGTGGGGGCGTGGCCGTCGAAGAGGTCGGTCATCCGCCCGTAGATCGTCCGGGCGGCCTTCGTGGAGAGCTGCTGGCCGACGATCGAGCGCAGCAGCGCGCCGTAGGCGTCGCCAGGACGGTCGCGCTTTAGGTCGCGCTTGACGAGGCTGCCGTGCTCCTCGATCAGGCGGGCCATCACGGGGTCGCCGTCGCGCAGCGTGGCAACGGCCTTTGCTGTGGCCTTGACCGGCATGGAGGCGTGCAGCCTACGCGGCGGCGGGAGTGTGGAAGGACTCCTCGAGCCGGCCCAGCTCGGTCGACGGTGCCTCGCCGAAGAGCCACTCGCGCGCGATCCGGTGCCAGTTGGCCGTCGCCTCGAGCTGGCCGAGCACGCCGAGGGTCAGCGCCTCCATGCGGCGCGCGAGCATCGCCTGCGGCGGCATCGTCTCGCGGCGCATCAGCTGCCAGTGGCGCGAGCGCGGGTCGCCGAAGTCGATCAGGACCTGCGTCACCACGTCGCGATCGATCGTGACCTCGCGGTCATCGACGTACCAGCTGGTCACGTCGCGGAAGTGCTCGAAGACGGCCTGGGGCGTCACCTGCTCGTCCGCGGGGTCGAAGAAGCCCATCGCGCCGAGGCGGCGGTGCAGCTCGGCGGACGTCGCCATCCATGGCGGCGCGGACGGCCTCGATCTCGGCCTCGATGTCGGCGCGGTCCACGCGCTTGGTCATGCCGAAGTCGATGAACGCGACTCGCCCGTCGGCCATCAGCCGGTAGTTGCCCGGATGGGGATCGCCCGAGAAATGGCCGTTGCGATAGAGCGAGCCGAAGAAGAAGCGAAACACGATCTCGCCGAAGCGGTCGCGGGTTGCCGTGTCCATCTCCCGGACCTCCTCGTAGCCCTTCGCCTCGACCCACTCGGACACGAGCACGTGCTCGGAGCAGAGCTCGGTCACCACCGGCGGGACGAAGATGAACGGATGGCCGCGCCAGCTACGCGCGAAGGCGCGGTGCTGCTGGGCCTCGTGCTCGTAGTCCAGCTCGTCGGTCAGGCGCTCGCGAATCTCGGCGGTCATCGCCTTCGCGTCCATCCCGGGGGCGATCCGCTTGGCCACGCGCATGATCAGGCCCAGGTTCTGAAGGTCGGCACGCACCGCCTGGCCGACGCCCGGGTACTGCACCTTGACCGCCACCTCGCGGCCGTCGTGCAGCCGCGCCCGATAGACCTGGCCGATCGAGGCCGCAGCCACCGCGTCTTCGTCGAACTCCGCGAAGACGTCCGAGAGCTTCTCGCCGAGGTCGTCCTCGATCACCTTGCGCATGCGCGCGAAGGGCACGCGCGGAGCCGAATCGCGAAGCTCGGCGAGCTTGGCCTGGATGCGCTCCTGGAACTCGGGGGGAAACGCGCCGGTGTCGATGAACGACGCGACCTGGCCCACCTTCATCGCCGCGCCCTTCATCTGGCCGAGCACGTCGAAGATCTGCTCCGCCGCCTCCATCTGGCGGCGCCCGGCGGCCTCGGCGCGGCCGTCTTCGCCGCGCGTGAGGTTCGCCGCCTTGGTCGCATAGCCGCGCGCGGTCTGGCCGCCGGCGAGCCTGCCGACCTTCGCGGCGCGGCGCCAGCGCCCGGTGGGGAGATCCTCGGCCATCCGACCAGGGTACGCACGCGCCGCCGGGCCGAGACCACTTAGGGTTCGGGTTTCGATGAGGCTCGTCAGCTTCGCCACCACCGACGGACCGCGCGCGGGACTGCTCCGCGACGGCCGCGTGCTACGACATCGGGGGAGAGGCCTTCGCCGGCGTGCGAGCCGCGGACCGAACGATCTTCAGGCTGCTCCAGGGAGGACTCCTCGGCGTCGTCGCGCCCGAGGACGACAACGGCGTGCCGGTCGAGGAGCTCGAGCTGCAGCCCCCGATCGCACGGCCGGGGAAGATCCTCTGCATCGGCCTCAACTACCGCGCTCACGCGGAGGAACAGGGCAAGGACGCTCCCGAGACACCGACGATCTTCGCCAAGTTCGCAAACGCGCTGAGCGCGCCGGGCGCCACCGTCGAGCTCCCCCGCTTCAGCGACCGGGTCGACTACGAGGCCGAGGTAGCCTTCGTGATCGCCGACCGCTGCAAGGACGTCCCGGCCGACGAGGCGATGGACCACGTGGCCGGCTACACGCTCTTCAACGACCTGTCGGCGCGCGACTACCAGTTCAAGACGCCGCAGTGGATGCCGGGCAAGGTCTTCGACGGAGCGGCGCCCTGCGGGCCCGCGCTCGTGACGCCCGACGAGGCCGGGTCCCCACGACGGGATCGAGATCGCGCTGCGCTTGAACGGAGAGCTGATGCAGTCGAGCTCGACCGCCGACCTCGTCCACTCGATTCCCGAGCTCGTGGCCTACCTCTCGATGCTGATGACGCTCGAGCCCGGCGATCTGATCGCCACCGGGACCCCGGCAGGGGTGGGCAGCATGCGCGACCCCAAGGTCTGGCTGCGCGCCCGGCGACCACGTCGAGATCAGCTCGCCGCAGCTGGGCGTCTTGGAGAACACGCTTACCTAGAGGTGAAAGCGGCGATGGTGCGGCTCGCGCGCCGCGTCCGCCGAGCGGATCAACCTCCACGTGAGCACCGTGCCGACCGCGAGGACGGCGGCGAGCAGCCAGCACGCGTCTGCGATGCCCAGCGCGAAGGCGCCCTCGAACGAAGCGCCGTCGGCGCGCTCCTCGACCTGCACGTGACCGAAGAGCGCCCCCGCCGCCGCCAGCAGGACCGCTCCGGCCACGCAGCGCGACATGGCGAGCGCACCGGAGGCCACGCCGGCCTTCTCGGACGGCAGGGCGGACATCGCCGCCGCCGACATCGGGGCGTACACCAGGCCGAGCGCCAGCCCGAACAGGATCAGGCCGGGGGCGACGTCGTAGTAGTTGGACGAGCCGTCGAGGCGTGTCAGCGTGAGCATCGCGACGGTGGCGCAGGCCATGCCCACGGTCATCACGATGCGCGCGCCGTATCGGGCGGCCACGCGAGCGGCAAGCGGAGACAGCACCGCCATCGGGGCGGTCACCGGCAGCATCAGCACGCCGGCGCGCGCCGTCGAGAAGCTGCAGGGCGAGATCGAGGTACTGCGGCAGCAGGAACATCACCGTCCAGTAGGCGCCCACGAGGGCGAACGCGGCGGCGGTGGCGCCGAGGTAGGGACGGCTTCGAAACAGGCTGAGGTCCACGAGCGGGTCGCGCACGCGCCGCTCGATCGCCACGAAAGCGCCGAGCAGCGCCAGCCCGGCGGCGAGGGTCCCAAGCGTGGCGGCCGAGGCCCAGCCCCAGCCCTTGCCCTCGACGAGCGCCAGCACGACGGCGCTCAGCCCGGCGCCGAGGGTCAGAAGCCCGCCGACGTCGATGTGCCGGCCGGCGCTGTCGTCGCGCGACTCGGGCATGGCCGCGCCGATCACGATGAGCGCGACGAGGGCGAGCGGCACGTTGAGCCAGAACAGCCAGCGCCAGCTCGCCACCTCGACCATCGCGCCGCCCACGAGCGGGCCGATGGCGAGCGCGATGCTCGAGACCGCCGCCCAGATAGCAATGGCCCGGGCGCGCTGGTCCTGGCGGGAACGCCACCGTGGCGATCGCGAGCGAGAGCGCCAGCATCGCCGCGCCGCCCACGCCCTGGACAGCCCGGCCGGCCACCAGCACGGCGATCGAGTCGGCGGTCGCGCAGACGACCGACCCGGCCGCGAACACCACCAGCCCGCTCGCGAACACGAGCCTGCGCCCGAACAGGTCGCCTAGCCGGCCCAGCGTGACGACCAGCGCGGCCAGCGCGAGCAGGTAGATGTTCTGCGCCCATTGGATCCCGGAGCCAGACGCACCGAGGTCGAGGCGGATCGACGGCAGCGCCAGCGCGATCGCCGTCGAGTCGAGCATCAGCATGAACAACCCGACCGATGAGCCGGCCAGGATCCACCAGCGCCGCATCAGGCGATCTCGACCTCCCGACCGAGAACGCCCGCGAGCAGGTCGGCGTTGCGGCGGGCGGCCCAGATCGGGACGCTCGGGTCGCGGGCGGGGTCGATCTCGGTCCCGAGTACCACCGCGCCGTTGCGCGTCGCGACGCTGACCCGCCGGATGGTGCCGTCGCGACTGCGCTCGAACTGCTCGGACGAGCCGGATGATCCCGCTGAGCAGCCGCAGCAGCTCATCGTCGCCCTTGAGCGCGAGGTCGCGCAGCTGCGACACGTCCGGGTCGCCCTTGCGGTGGTAGCGGGTGACCAGCCCGACCAGCATCAGCTCGCGCGCGCTGAACCCGGGCAGGCCGGTGTTCAGGATCAGGTAGTTGGAGTGGTGATGATGGTCCTCGTAGTCGATCGCCGTGCCGATGTCGTGCAGCATGCATGCGGCCCACAGCAGCTCGCGCTCGACGGCCCCGTGATCGTGCAGGCCCGCGGAGCCGAGCCCGTCGTACATCTCGAGCGACAGCTGCGCCACGCGCTCCACGTGGTCGGTATCGACGTTGAAGCGGTGGGCGAGGTTCTCGACCGACTGCGCTGCGGACGTCCTCGAACAGAGCCGGCCCGCCGAGCAGCCGCTCGAAGAACACTCCTTCCCGCATGCCCGCCTCGGTCACCTCGATGCGGTCGAAGCCGCCGGCGTCGAGCGCCGCGGCAACGACGAGCGCTCCGCCCAGGATCACGTCACCGCGGTCGGGCTTGATGCCGGAGACGTCGCCGCGCTTCGACGCCGGGCTTGAGGCGAGCACCTCGATCAGGTCGTCGAGGGCGGCGCGCTCGAGCTCGAAGCCCTGCACGTCGAGGCGGGGCAGGTCCGCGCGCCTCATGGCCGCCGCGGCGAGGTTGCGGATCGTCCCGCCGATGCCGACGATCCGGCCGCCGCCCTCCCACCATCCGAACTCCTCGAGCTGCCCGGTGACCTCCTTGCGCAGCGCCTTCATCGCCTTGGCCGGCGCCTTCTCGCCGGGCAGGAAGCGCTCGCTCACGTTTACCGACCCGAGTGGCAGGGATTGCGCGTTGACGAGCCGGCGGCCCTCGATCGCCAGGCCCTGGATGCTTCCGCCGCCGATGTCGAGACCGAAGCCGTCCTCGATCGTCGTCGAGTTGACGATCGCGAGATAGCCGTAGCGCGCCTCCTCGGTGCCGCTGATCACGCGCGGGTCGAGGCCCGTCTGCGCGCGGATCGCGGCAAGCAAGTGGTCCGAGTTGACGGCGTCGCGGATGGCGCTCGTGGCCACGGCCTCCACCTCGTCGATGTCCGAGGCGCGGCAAAAGGACGCAAAAACCGCCGCTGTGTGAAGCGCGCGGTCGATCCGCTCCGGCTGCAATCGGCGCTCCTCGCCCATCCCCGCGCCGACTCGAACCGCCTCGCGAATCTCGTCCACCATGCTCCACCAGGGCGTGCCCGGCTCGTAGCCGTAGATCACGAGACGCCACGAGTTGGAGCCCATGTCGACTATGGCGACTCTCTCCATGGCGGCGAACTATCGCCGTTCGGGCCGCTGGGGTGTGCGCGGGCCGCACGGCCAGCGTGCCAATGCAGGGATAAAGACGGCCTGGGGGATTGCCGATGGATGTGGAGATGAACGTCATCGCTCACTCATCCGCCGTGCCCTGCAAGCGGGCCCCAGCTCGACAACCGCCGTGTCGCTCGCCGGCGCTGATCGATCTCGCGATCGTCGTGGGCGGGGCCTTTGTGATCGGATTGGCCGCCGGCCTGTCCGGCGTTGGGGAGGGCGGCTCCGGGCTCACCGCCGTCGTCCTCGCGTGGGCGCTCTACTACTACTTCGCCTGCGAGTCGAGCGGCGGGCAGACGCTCGGCAAGAAGGCCATGAAGCTGCGCGTGGTGAGGATGGACGGCGGGACGGCCGGGATGGGTGACATCGGCGTGCGCACCATCCTTCGCTTGATCGACGGGCTGTTCCTGTACCTCGTAGGCCTGGTCGTGATGCTGGCGACCGGCAAGCGCCGCGGTCGCCTGGGCGATCTGGCCGCAAAGACGATGATCGTGTCCGCCGACGCGAGCCGCGCTGCCCGCGCAGCCGATGCCCGTCGCCGCGCCGACCGTCGCCAAGACCCTGAGCCTCCCGAGTTACGGCCCCGCCCCGGTCACGGCGCCGGTGGCGCCGGTGGCCCCCGTCCCGGCCCCGGCCCGGAGAGCCTGGCCGCGCCCGAGATGCGCCCGTTCGACCCCGTCGCGCCGCCGGCTGTCGAGCTTGCGCCGGAGCCGGTCGTCGAGGTCGCGCCGGAGCCGGTCGTCGAGGTTGTCGACGTCGCGCCGGAGCCGGTCGTCTGAGGTTGTCGAGGTCGCGCCGGAGCCGGTTGTGGTGGTTGAGCCTGAGCCGGTTGTGGTGGTTGAGCCTGAGCCGGTTGTGGTGGTTGAGCCTGAGCCGGTTGTGGTGGTTGAGCCTGAGCCGGTTGTGGTGGTTGCGCCGGAGCCGGTTGTGGTGGTTGAGCCTGAGCCGGTTGTGGTGGTTGAGCCTGAGCCGGTTGTGGTGGTTGAGCCTGAGCCGGTTGTGGTGGTTGCGCCGGAGCCGGTTGTGGTGGTTGAGCCTGAGCCGGTTGTGGTGGTTGAGCCGGAGCCGGTTGTCGAGGTTGAGCCGGAGCCGGTTGTGGTGGTTGAGCCTGAGCCGGTTGTGGAGGTTGAGCCTGAGCCGGTTGTGGTGGTTGAGCCTGAGCCGGTTGTCGAGGTCGAGCCTGAGCCGCTCGTCGAGGTCGAGCCTGAGCCGGTCGTCGACGCCGAGCCTGAGCCGGTCGTCGTTGTCATGCCGGCCTTCGCGTTCGAGCCGGAGCCGGTCGTGGAGGTCGCTCCGCCGTTCGCGCTCGAGCCGGTCGTCGAGCCCGAGCCGGTCGTCGAGGTCCGCGCGGTTCCCCTGTTCGGCGTCGTCGAGCCGGTGGACGAGCCGGTCTCGCCCTCAGTGCCCGAGCACGAGGTCGAGCCCGAGGAAGAGCCGCAGGTAGTCGTCAAGTCCTTCGAGACGGTGTCTGCGATCGATCTGATCATGGGCGAGGACGAGCCGGACGAGGATCCGCCCGGCGAGCACTCGCGCCCCGCTTCGATCTAGCTCCTTTCTAGACTCGTCCGTCAATGGGCGAGCTCGGAACAGCGGAGCGGCCGTTGCGCGTGGCCATCGTCGGGTCGGGCCCGTCGGGCTTCTACGCGGCCGGTCACCTGCTCAAGAGCAAGTCGCATCCCGACCTGGTCGCGCAGGTCGACGTCTATGACCGGCTCCCCACCCCCTGGGGGCTCGTGCGCGGCGGCGTGGCGCCCGACCACCCCAACATCAAGGCCGTCAGCCGGGTCTACGAGAAGACCGCGGCCCACCCCGAGTTTCGCTTCTTCGGCAACGTCGAATACGGCACCGACATCACCCACGAGGACCTGCACGAGCGCTACCACGCGGTGGTCTACGCGGTCGGGGCCCAGACCGACAAGCGGATGGGGATTCCCGGCGAGGACCTCCCCGGCAGCTGGGCGGCCACCGAGCTCGTGGCCTGGTACAACGGCCATCCCGACTACCGAGATCTGGAGTTCGATCTCACGGGCGAGCGCGCGATCGTGATCGGCAACGGCAACGTGGCGGCCGACGTCGCCCGCATGCTGGCCCTCACTCGCGATGAGCTGGCCGGCACCGATGTGGCCGACCACGCGCTCGAGGCCCTCGCCGAGTCGAACATCCGCGAGATCGTTGTCCTGGGCCGCCGCGGCCCCGCCCAGGTCGCCTTCACCAACCCCGAGCTGCTCGAGCTCGGCGAGATGACCGACGCCGACGTGTTCGTCGATGCTCGCGACGTCGAGATCGACCCGCTCAGCAGGGCCTGGCTCGAGTCCGACGCCGCCAGCGCCACGTCGCGCAAGAACGTGGACATCCTGTCGGGCTACGCCGGGCGAGCCCCGCAGGGCAAGCGGCGGCGGATCGTCCTGCGCTTCCTCGTCTCGCCGCTGGAGATCCTCGGCACCGACCGGGTCGAGGGCATCCGCATCTGCCGCAACGAGCTGCGCGACGAGGACGGCCGCCTGCGCGCGTGCTCGACCGAGACGATCGAGGAGCTCGACTGCGGCATCGTCTTTCGCTCCATCGGGTACAAGGGCATCCCGCTGCCCGGCCTGCCCTTCGACGAGCGCACCGGCACGATCCCCAACTCCGGCGGGCGCGTGACCGGCGACGGCGGTGAGCCGCTGCCCGGCGAGTACGTCGTGGGCTGGATCAAGCGCGGCCCGACCGGGATCATCGGCACCAACAAGCGCGACGCCCAGGAGACCGTCGATGCGGTTCTCGCCGACTTCGACGCCGGCGCGCTCAACGACCCGGTCGAGCCGAGCCGCGACTCGCTCGAGGAGCTGCTCGACCGGCGCAAGCCCGGGCCATGTGACCTACAGCGGCTGGGAGGCGATCGACGCGGCCGAACGGACCGCCGGTGAGCCTCACGGGCGCCCGCGCGTGAAGCTCACCACCTTCGACGAGCTGCTCGAGGCGGCGCGCACCGAAGAGCCCGCCGCGCGCTGACCATGGCGCGGCCCGGCGCCGGGCGTTAGGTTCTTCGCAACGGTGACGGCCAACTGGATCTCAGGTATCCGGCCGCCCTGGCGCTCCGGCCACGCGGTCCTGGAAGCGCTGGTAGCGCGCGGTGTGCTGCTGCGAAGCGCCGCTCGGCCTTGGCCATCTTCTTGCCGTCGGGCGGGTAGCGCCGGCGTGCCCACGGCGAGTCGGGCTTGGCCAGCCGGATTGCAGCGATCAAGCCGACCAGCGGGAAGAGCATCGCCACCACCCCCAGCACCACCTTGCCCTTGGCGATCGCAAGGCCGCCAGCAGCAGAACGACGAGCACGGACACGATGATCACCGGCAGGCTGTCGTCGGTGGCCACCGGCAGGAAGCCGAGCAGCACCAGGCCTCCGACCAGCGCCGCGATCACCACCGCGTCGACCGACCGGCGGCCCTGCTCCTCCCAGTACACGTCCTCGAGGTGCAGCCAGAGCGCGTACTCGTCGAGCGTGAGCCCCGCGCCGATTCCGAACGCGGCGGCCATGATCTCGAGGCCGGGACTGCCGGGCTGCAGGGCGAGCACGAAGCCCGCCAGCAGCATCAGCACGATGCCGAACACGAGATGGTGCACGTGAAGCCCGCCTTCGGTCTGGATGCTGCCCGGCCACCACGGCACCTTGGGGCTGCGCATCAGCCGCGCGCTCGTGCGGATGAGCAGGAACGAGGCGAGCATCGACAGCAGCAGGATCAGGCCGGCGCGGACCCCGTCTTGGGAGAGGAAGGTGTTCCCGGTCTCGAACTCCACGGTGATCTCCGCGAGCAAGTCCACGCTCCGAACCCTATGCCGGGCCCCGCATGACGGGCAAGGAGCGCTTCGGCGGGCGCAGCTTGGCGAGCGTGATCCTCGTAATCGTGGCGGCGCTCCTGCTGCTCGCCGGCGCGGTGGCGCACTACGCGCGCACCGAGATCCTCGACCAGGACGCCTTTGCCGATCGCGCGGTCGAGGCTCTCGAGGACGACCGCGTGCGCAAGGTGGTGCGGCGCGAGATCGTCGTGAACCTGATCGATCGCGGCTCGACGGACCTCGTGGCGGCACGGCCGCTGCTCGAGTCCGTCGTCGACGCGGTGATGCAGTCCGCGCCGTTCCGCGCACTGTTTCGCCGCGCGGCGCTCGAGACCAACCGCGTCTTCTTCACGCGCGAGCGGAGCAACGCGCTGTTCGACATCTCAGACGCGGCCGAGCTGGTCGCGCTTCGGGCTGCGCTCGGTGTCCCCGAAGCTCGCCAAGGAGCTGCCCGAGGACTTCGAGGCCGATCTGCTGACGCTGCGCCGGCGCGAGTTCGCCGGGCAGACGCTGGCGGTCGCGGACGACGTGCGCGTGCTCGGCGTCGTGCTGCCGCTGCTTGCGCTGCTGGCGTTCGCGGCGGCGATCGTGGTCGCGCCCGACCGTCGGATCGGCGGTGCTGCGCAGCGGCGTCGCGGTGGGAGTCGTCGGCGCTCTGCTGGCGGTGGTGCTCCTGATCCTGCGCGCGCGGACCGTGGCCGGTCTCGACGGCGAGGACGAGCTCACCGACGCGGACGTCCAGGCCGCGGGCGCCGGGCTGCTCGACGTCTTCGTCGGACCGCTGATCGCCGGCGGGCTCCTGCTCGCGCTCGGCGGCCTGGTGGTCGGCGCGGCGGCCGCCGCGCTCGATCCCGAGGACGTCGAGGCGCCGCTCGACTCGCCTGCGGCGGCAGCTCGGCACGACGCCGACGACGAAGTGGAGGCGCGCCCTGCGCGGCGTCGGCGCGCTCGTCCTCGGCGTGCTCGTGGTGCTCAACCCGACGCTCGCGGTTCAGGATTGCGGCGATCGGCGCCGGCGCGGTGCTGGTCTTCTTCGGCACCAGCGAGCTGCTCGTGATGTTGCAGCGCGGCGGGGCGAGCGAGGGCGAGCAGTACCGGCGCTCGCGCGGCCGGGCGCTGGCGGTCTCCGCCGCCGCGGGTGCGGTCTGCGTGGGGGCGCTCGTCGCGGTCGTGGTCGTCCTCACCAACGGAAGCGACGACACGCGTCAGGCGTCGGCCGCGGGCGCGCGCTCGGGCACCTGCAACGGATCGGTGGCGCTCTGCGAGCTGCGCCTGAACGAGGCCGTCTTCGCCGGAACGCACAACTCGTTCTCCGCCGCCGACAGCCCGGGCTGGTTCATCTCCAACCAGCGCCGCACGATCCCGCGCCAGCTGCGCGACGGGATCCGGCTCTTCCTGATCGATCCGCACTGGGGCGTGGAGGACGCCCGCGGCCGCGTGCGGACGGACTTCGAGGCCGAGGGACGCGACCGCAACCGAGTGGCCAAGGGCCTGCCGCCCAACGTGCTCAAGGCCGCGGAGCGGCTCGCCGGAAGGCTGGGTGCGGGCGACGACCGCGGGCGAGCGCGGCGTCTGGCTCTGCCACACCGTCTGCGAGCTGGGGGCCACCCGGATGGAGGACTCGCTGAAGGAGATCGTCGAGCTTCCTCGAAGACAACCGCGGCGAGGTCGTGATCCTGTTCATCGAGCCCTACGTGCCGCCGGCCGAGATCGAGAAGGTCTTCGAGCGGTCCGGGCTCGATCGCTACGTGGTCGCGCTGCGGCGCGACGAGCCGCTCCCCACGCTCGGCGCGCTCGTACGGCGCAACAAGCGGGTGATCGTGCTCACCGAGAAGGACGCGGACGGCACGATCCCGTGGTACCTCGATGGCTTCTCGTTCGTCCAGGACACGCCGCTCGGCGCGACGAAGGTCGACCAGCTGAGCTGCAAGCTCGAGCGCGGCGATGCCGACAGCCCGTTCCTCATGCTCAACCACTGGGCCGACCTGGTTCCGCCGCGGCTCGCGGCCAACGTGCCCTTCCAGCCGAGCGCGCCGTGGTCGGGCGCGCCCACCGCTGCGCGCGCAAGCGCGGGTTGCCGGTCAGCCTGATCGCGATCGACCACTACGACCAGGGCGGCTTCCTCGCCGCTGTCGACGACCCTCAACGCCGAGCGCGTGCAGGCCTTGCGACACCGCCAGCGCGTGGGCGGATAGCGTGGGCGTATGAGAGTCCTCTACGGCGTCAACGGCGAGGGGCTGGGCCACGCCACGCGCTCCCACGTGGTGATCGACCATCTGCTCGAGCGCCACGACGTGCGCGTGGTCGCGTCGGGGGCGGCGCTGCGCCACCTCAAGGGCAAGCTCCCGCGTGTGGACGAGATCTTCGGCCCGACCTTCGCCATGGGAGACGGCCAGATCCGGCGCTGGCAGACAGTGACCCAGAACGTGCGCCTGGCCCGCCACGAGCTGCCCGAGACGATGCGCCATTGGCTGGGGGTCGTCCACGAGTGGCGGCCGGATGTCGTGATCACGCGACTTCGAGCCGCTCTGCGGCGTCTACGCGCGCTGGTCGCGGACGCCGCTGCTGGCCGTGGACAACATCAACATGATCGACCGCTGCCGCCACGACCGCGAAATCGTGGGCGAGCAGCGTGACGACTTCCTGATCGCGCGCGCGGTGGTGCGGAGCATGGTCCCGGGCGCGGTCGAGTACATGGTGCTGACGTTCTTCTCGCCGCCGATCGCGCGCCGCGGCACCACGCTTGTGCCGCCGATCGTGCGACCGGAGATCGCCGCGGCGAACGCCGAGGACGGCGACCATCTCGTGGTCTACTCGAGCGGCGCCAAGCGCCAGATCGAGGCGCTGCGCTCGGCCGGGATGCGCTGTCTGATCTACGGGATGCGCGGCGGTCCGGACAAGCCGGTCGTGGACGGGAACCTCGAGTTCCGTCCGCCCTCGAACGAGGGTTTCGTCGAGGCGCTGCGCACCGCACGCGGCGTCGTCGCGGGCGGCGGGTTCTCCTTGATGAGCGAGGCCGTGTACCTGGGCAAGCCGTTGCTCTCGATCCCGCTGCGCGGCCAGTTCGAGCAGGTGATGAACGCGCGCTACCTTGCGCGCATGGGCTATGGCATGTGCATTCCGCGAGACGACCAAGGCCGCGCTCGGCGAGTTCATCGCTCGCCTGCCCGAGTTCGAGGACGCGCTCCGCGGCTACGACCAGATGGGCAACTCGGTGACGCTGCAGGCGGTCGAGGACCGCGCCCTGGCCGCGGCCGACGCCGTGCCGCAGCGAACGCCGCCGCGAACGGCGGACTGCACGCCGGCGCGTGCCGCGCCGGCGCTCGGCCACCGGGGAGGCGCAGTGAGGGCCGCGCCGCTGTTGGGGGTGGCCGGGGCCGCCGGCTTTGCCTATTACCACGGCCAGGTGCCGACGTCGCAGCTCTACGGGGCGACGATCGCCCGCCATCCCGAGGCGGTCGGCCGCATCGCCCTCACCTACGACGACGGCCCCAACCCGAAGCACACGCCCGAGTTGCTGGAGCTGTTCGAGCGCCACAACGCTCACGCCACCTTCTTCCAGATCGGCAAGTGGGTCGAGCGCGAGCCGGCGCTCGCGAAGGAGGTCCAGGCCGCCGGCCACGCGATCGGCAATCACACCTTCACGCACCCCACCCTCGCGCTCTGCACCGGCGCCCGGGTCAAGGAGGAGCTGCAGCGCTGCCACGACGCCTCGGCCCAGGCCGGCATCCACTACGCGGGGGTCGACGGGGCGTCGCTGATGCGCTGCCCGTGGGGGCGCCGGCGCCCGGGAACGCTGCGCGCGATCCGCGAGGCGGGCTACGTGGCGGTCCAGTGGTCGATCACCGGGTGGGACTGGCAGGACCGCCAGACCGCCGAGAGCATCGCCCGCCACGGCCTCAAGGCCCGCGACGGCGACATCATCCTGCTCCACGACGGGGTGCACACCGAGCCGCAGGGCGACCGCTCGCGCTCGGTAGCCGCGACGAAGGAGATCCTGGAGCGCCTGACCGCCCAGGGCTACCAGTTCGTGAGCATCCCGGAGCTGATGGCGGCCGGCGCGCAGAAGTAATGCTCGTGCGGCCCGAGGCTTTGCGGCTCTTGGAATCGCGCTAACGGCGAGCAAAGAGGACGCTCGTAACCCACGGGTGCGCCGCGAGCGGTCAGGCTTGAGGGGTGCCTGAGGTTGTGGGGGCTATAGAACAAGAAACTAAGGCACCCCTCGGGGAGCGCGAGTGCGGACGCCCGGATCGCGGACGTGGCGGCTCGCCAGCATCGGGTGGTCGCGCGGCGTCAGCTGCTCGCGGCGGGCGTGGCGCCAGAGGCGATCCGCCACCGGCTCGAGAACGACCGCCTTTACCAGCTCCATCGCGGCGTCTATGCGGTGGGTACCCCGCGAGTGAACGCGTGCGGGCGCCGACTGGCGGCCGTCCTTGCGTCCGGCGAAGCCGCCGCGCTCAGTCACCGCTCGACGGCCGAGCACCTACGGATGCTCGACCCTGTGCCAGGACCGGTCCACGTAACCGTGCCGGGCTCCACCCCGAGGAACCGTCGCGGAATCGTCATCCACTCGACCCGTTCGCTGCCCCGCGCCGAGGTGATCACAAGGCTCGGCATTCCCTGCACGAGCGTCGAGCGCACGCTCATCGACCTGGCGGGCACGGAGTCAGCCGAGACGCTCGCGCGCGCCGTGGAGCAGGCGTTCGCGCTGCGCCTGGTGGGCCGGACGCGCATGCGCGAGGCGCTCGCCCGCGCCGCCGGCCGGCGCGGTGTCACGGCGCTCGAGCGCTTGCTCCGAGGTCTCCTCGACGACCTGCCTTCGACCCGGAGCGAGCTCGAGCGCCGCTTCCTGCACCTGGTCCGCGACGCGGCGCTGCCGAGCCCGATCGTGACCCGGCACCAGGCGAGTCACAGGGTGGACTTCGCGTGGCCGCACGCCAGACTCGTCGTCGAGACCGACGGGCGCGCGACACATGACAACCCGTACGCCTTCCACACAGACCGCGCGCGTGACCTCGACCTCGAGCTCGCCGGCTGGCACGTGATTCGCCTGTCGTGGCCGCAGATCGCAGACGACAGCGACCGGGTGGCCGCGCTGCTGGCCGCCACGCTGCAAGACACCGTTCAGGCCGGCGCCCTCACCCGCTCGCCGGGAGATCCTGCGCTCGCGGGCGCCGCCCGCTCGCCATCCAGCGCGTCCAAAGCCCGCTCGAGCGACGCGGAGATGCAGGTGAAGATCGGCGTCTCCTTCTCGGTATAGGTGCTCGACTCCGTGGCCCGCAGCTCCTGCACGAGATCGAGGAACTCGGCCGGGTCGTCGGCGTCGAAGGCCACCACGAACTCCTGGTCGTCGAGACCGAACGAGTAGGCGGTGTTGGTCTCGATGCCGGTGAAGCGGCGGGCGACCTCGATGTGCTCGCGCATCACCCGCATGCGCTCCTCGCCGGGTAGCCGGTACCAGTCGCGGCGCTTCCACAGCGGATAGACGATCAGGTACTTCGAGTCGGCCCCGGCCCGCGGCGCGAGCGGCTTGTCGGGCTCGTCCGAGTAGGGCGACTCCTTGGTCATTGCCAGGTAGGAGTGGGGGACGTCGGCGAATCGCATCAGGCCGCTCTGGTTGAGCAACACGTGCAGCTCGTGGATCGGCTCGAGGGAGCGGGCGATAGCCCGGACGAGCAGGTCGCAGTCCCCGCGGGTGCCGACGAGCGAGTACGCGCGCAGGTAGTGGTCGTCCGCGAACTCCTGGCACGCCGCCGCGAACTCGCGCTTGTCGGCCGCCCGCTCCTCGGCCGAGCGCCGGCGCCAGGCGGGGTCGACCGACAAGAAGGTGTACTTGACGTAGTTGCGGGGCTCGCTCACGCCCATAGTGTGGCGAACCGCACTGTGTCCGCCGGATCCGGCGGCTAGGATTGCAGCCGTGCGTGTGGCGCTTGTCTCGTCTTACTCGTACACGTATCCAGGTGGTGTTGGGCGGCACGTAGAGGCTCTGGCGGAGGAGCTGCTTGGCCAGGGCCACGATGTTCGCCTTCTCGCCCCCTACGACCCCAACGATCGCCTGGCGCGTGTCCTGCATCGCGGAGCCGAGCCGCAGGAGCGGCCCCTGCCCGACTTCCTGGTCCCGCTCGGGCGCACCTTCGGGCTGCCCATGAACGGGGCCGTCACGAACCTCTCGCTCTTTCCCGAGGC
Source organism: uncultured Thermoleophilaceae bacterium (assembly GCA_963762265.1). Taxonomy (GTDB): domain Bacteria; phylum Actinomycetota; class Thermoleophilia; order Solirubrobacterales; family Thermoleophilaceae; genus JACVRW01. The sequence continues at coordinate 95,434 of CAVXKC010000010.1, forward strand.
GATCGCCACGGTCTCCAAGGAGCTGCGGACAGGTGGCTACGACGTCGTCCACGTGCACGAGCCAAACGCGCCCGTGGCCAGCTGGTACGCGCTCGAGACGGCATCCCAGCCCGTCGTCGGCACCTTCCACACCTACTCCAAGAGCTGGCTGGCCGGAACCTGGACCGCCAACGGCTTCGGCGCCCGGCGCCTGTACTCGAAGCTGAGCGCTCGAATCGCCGTGTCAGAGGCAGCCGAGTGGACCGCACGCCGCTTCTACGGCGGGCGCTACCGGATCGTTCCCAACGGCGTCGACCTCGGCGCCGCAAGGCCCAGCCGCGAGCGTCCCAACAAGCGGCTCGAGATCCTCTTCGTCGGGCGCGCCGAGGAGCGCAAGGGGCTCCCCGTGCTGCTGCGCGCCTTCGAGGCGCTGCGCGCCGCGGGTGTCGATGCGCGGCTGACCGTGGCCGGCGCCACCCGCGAGGAGGTCGCCCCGCTGTTGCTCGACTCCGAAGGTGTCGAGATCGCCGGCCGCGTCTCCGACGAGGAGAAGTGGCGCCTGCTCGGCTCGGCGGACCTGCTCTGCGCGCCCTCGCTGGGCGGCGAGAGCTTCGGCATGGTCCTGACAGAGGCATTCGCGTCAGGCACCCCGGTGGTCGCCTCGAACATCGCCGGTTACCGCGACGTCGTGCGCAACCGCCAGGACGGCCTGCTCGTCCCGGTCGGCGACGCCGTCGAGCTTGGCGAGGCGCTCCGCGATCTCGCCCTCGATCCCCAGCGTCGCGCGCGCATGTCCACCTCCGCCCGCGAGCGCGCCGAGCGTTTCGCGTGGCCGCAGATCGCCCAAGAGGTGACCGAGGTCTACGAGGAGGCCCTCGCGCAGCCCCGCCCCGAATCGGCCCGCGCCCGCCTGGCCGCGCGAGTGGGAGCGAGGCCGGCCGAATCCGGCCCGCGCGTGCCGCCCCGGCGCCTGCCCTCGCTCGAGCCCAAGGACACCTCGTCCCCGGGCCGCCCCCGGGCAAGCCGGGCGCTGCGGCGCGGGCTCATGGTCACCGGAGTTGTGGCGGGCGCCGCGCTTGCCGCCCTCGCGGTGCAGCGCATCGGGATCGAGTCGACCGGCCGCGCGATCGTGGCCGCCACGCCGATCTGGGTGCTGGTCGCCTTCGCGCTCATGTGTGCCTCGATGCTGCTCCGCGCCGAGGCCTGGCATGCGATCCTGCGCGCCGCGCTGCCGCTCACGCGCGTGCGCCGGCGCGACACTGCGCGGGCCACGATGATCGGCGTGCTCATGTCGGCGACCCTGCCCGCCCGCCTGGGCGAGCCCAGCCGTGCGCTGATCATGTCGCGCCGCCTCGGGCGCATGCGCGACCGCTTCCCGCTTGTGCTCGGGACGATGGTGTCCCAGACGCTGCTGAACATCCTGGCGCTGATGGTGCTGGGCAGCGTGATGTTCGCGACGGTCGGCATCTTCCGCGGCGGGGAGGACGCGCTCGTGATCGCAACGATCGCGCCGATCGTGGTGCTCGCGCTCGTGGTCGCCGCGCCCTGGCTGCTTCGGCGCGGCAAGCCGTCGCGCTTCCAGCGCGTCCAGCAGGCGGCCGCGGCGGTGCGCGACGCGATGGTGCAGGTGCGGGCGGGCCTCGAGGTCTTCCGCCGGCCGAAGCTCGGCGGCTGGGCGGCGCTCACGCAGCTCAGCGCGTGGGCCATCCAGTGGATCGCCTGTTACGCGCTACTGGTGGCGCTCGGGCTCGACGAGCGCGCCGGCGTCGGCGCCGCGGCGGCGGTGCTGTTCGCGGTCAACGTGACCGCCGCACTGCCCGTCACGCCCTCCAACCTCGGCGTCTTCCAGGCCGCCTGTGTGGCCGTGCTGTCGGCCTACGGCGTCGGCAAGACCGACGCCCTTGCCTACGGCATCATCCTCCAGGCGGTTGAGATCGCCACCGCGCTTGCGATGGGGATGCCCGCGCTGGTGCGCGAGGGGATGACCTGGAAGGACCTGCGCCTGAGGGCGCTGCACGCGGCGCCGGTCCAACTGGCAAGCCGTTCACACCGTGGCGATCCGGCTGAGGTCGAGGCCTAGGCTCCGCCCGGCGCGGGCGCCGGGCACGAACACGCTGCTCGCCGGCTGCGTCGCCGCCCTGGCGCTCTGCGCGTTTGCTCCTGTCGCCGACGCCTTCCGCTTCGCGGGTCCGCGCTGGCCGAACAAGACGATCACCGTGGCCAACCAGGCGCCGCGCTACGGGCCGGCGGTGAGGGCCGCGATCAAGGCCTGGAACCGCGCGAACGTCGGTGTGCGGTTCACGCGAGTCGAGAAAGCTGCGCGGGCGCGCGTGGTCTTTCGCTACTCGGCCGGCAACGGCGGCGGGCTGCTCGGCTGCGAAGGGGTCGCCGGCGGCTCCGGCGCGGGGTACCCAAGCCCGTTTCTGCCCAGGGCGATCATGGTGATCCGAAGCTGCCGCAGCCCCGCGCTGCGCCGCCTCACGGCCGCCCACGAGCTCGGCCACGCGCTTGGCCTGGACCACGAGGATCGCCGCTGCGCGCTGATGAACTCGACCGGCAACGTCAGCACGAGGCTGCCGTCTCGCTGCGGCCCCGGCCCCCTGATCCGCCGCGACGATGTTCGCGGCGCCCGCGCGCTCTACCGCCGGTCGGCGGCCAGGGTCGACCAGAAGATCGCCCTCTTCAATCCGGGGAGCGGCTCGCGCCTGCCCTGGCGCGCCGGGCCGATCGCCTTCTCAGCCGCCTTTCGCAACCCCGGCCTTGGCTACCGCTGGGACTTCGGAGATCCGGTCTCGGGCGCCGCGAACCGGACATCGGGCTCGAGTGCCGCGCATGCGTTCACCGCGCCGGGCACCTACACGGTCACTCTTGAGCTTCGCGACGGCGGCACGCTGATCGCCACCCAGCGCGGCACGCTCGAGCTGTTCGCGCGCTGAGCGCGATCGCTTGCCTCTGAGGCTGCCGCGGCGCTCCCCGTGCGGCCCGCTGGGTCGCGACTCGCCCGGAATGCTTGGGCTCGGCCAACGGCGGGCGATAAGGGGTGGGACGGGTTGCCGCGGCGCTCCCTTGTGGCCGCCCGGATTTGGCGTTCGTTGTCGAGTTAGCGTTCGCTGGGACCGGTAACTCGACAATGGAGCGTGTCTTGGCCGCGTTTGGGCCAACCCTTTATTGCTCGAGGCAGCGCGACGCACCCCTGCTCCGACGGTCCTTGCCGCGCGCTGCCGTGCGCCCGGATCGGCGTTCGCTGTCGAGTTAGCGGTCGCTGGGACCGCCAACTCGACAATGGAGCACGCGTTCACCAACTGCGCGGGTACGCCACCTAGAACGCGATCGGCTTGCCGTCGCGAAAGAAGCCGCCCGTCGGGCCGTCGTCCGGCAGGGTGGCCAGCCAGACGATGCCGCTCGCGCCCTCCTCGACGGGCTTCTGGGCGCCCATCGGGCCGCCCATGTCGGTGGCGACGAAGCCCGGACAAGCCGAGTTGACCTTCACGCCGGCTTCCGCGAGCTCGGTCGAGAGGATCCGCGTCATGGCGTTGAGCGCCGCCTTCGAGACGCGGTAGCCGGGCGACCAGCCGCCCATCTCGCTCACGGCGCCCATGCCGCTCGAGACGTTGACCACGCGCGGGTGGTCGGAGGCTCGCAGCAGCGGCAGCAGAGCGACCGTCAGGCGATAGGCGCCGAAGAAGTTGGTGTCGAGTGCGCGCTGGATGGCGTCGAAGTCGGGCTCGACGCCGGCGACTCCGAAGTCCGAGCCGATGCCGGCGTTGTTGACCAGGACGTCGAGGACGCCGGGGTCGCGGCTCGCCGCCGCGGCGGCCCGCTCGATCGACTCGGGATCCGACACGTCGAGCCCGAGCGAGCTCGCGCCCACCTCCGCGGCGGCCGCGCGCGCCTTCTCCTCGTCGCGGGCGGTCACGATCACGTCGTAGCCGCGGTCGGCGAGCTGGCGCGCGGTCTCGCGGCCGATCCCGCGGTTGGCGCCTGTTACCAGGGCAACGGGCATGGGCGGCAAGGGTACGCGAGGGCACGTACAGCGGTGAGGTGAGGTCGCAGAACGCGAAATGCGAGAAGCGGCGCAAGATCGTGGTGACCAAGGGCGGCGGCGGGCCGGCGCTTGCGCAGGGGGTGAGCGATTCCGATGGCGACTTCTCATTCAGCGGCTCCACTCCCCCCGCAGGAATCGTGGAGGCTGAGGTCAAGCAGAAGCGGATCCGGCCGAAGACTCGTGCCCACAAGCATGTCTGCCTGCGCGCCCGCATCCACGTCGCGGTGCACTAGGCTCGCCCCGCCTCAGCAGCTAACCTTCACACATTCGTGTCAAGGTTAGGTAGACTGGCCTTGCCTTGCCCGCAGAACGTGACTTCCTTCAGGCCGCGCGTGAGCGCGTCGTCGTCTTCGACGGCGGCATGGGCGCCACGCTCGAGCAGTTCGAGCTGACCTCCGAGGACTACGGCGGGCTCCCCGGGAAGTGTCACGAGGCGCTCGTCCTAAACCGCCCCGACGTGATCCAGGGCGTGCACGAGTCGATGCTGGAGGCGGGCGCCGAGGTGGTCGAGACCGACACCTTCCAGGGCTCGCGCCTGAAGCTCGAGGAGTGGGGACTGGGCGAGCACACGATGGAGATCAACGTCAAGGCTGCACAGCTCGCGCGCGCCGCGGCAGGCGAGCACCGCTTCGTCGCCGGCTCGATCGGCCCGACCGGCCACCTGCCGGCAAGCGACGATCCCACGCTCGGCAAGATCACCTTCCACGAGCTGTTCGAGATCTTCACCGAGCAGGCGAAGGGCCTCGTGGAGGGCGGCGCCGACCTGATCATCATCGAGACCGCTCAGGACATCCTCGAGGTCAAGGCCGCCGTGTTCGGCGCCCGCGAGGCGTTCAAGCTCACCGGGCGCACCCTGCCGATCCAGACGAGCGTGTCGCTGCTGCCAAACGGCGGCAAGATGCTGCTGGGCACGGACATCCAGGCCGTGCTCACAACGCTCGTCTCCCTCGACGTCGACGTGATCGGGCTCAACTGCTCGACCGGCCCCGAGGACATGCGCGACGCGATCCGCTACCTCGGCGAGAACAGCCCGGTGCCGGTGCACTGCATCCCCAACGCGGGCCTGCCGCTGCAGGGTCCCGAGGGCGAGACGATCTTCCCCGAGCAGCCCGATCCGCTCGCAAACAGCCTCCAGGAGTTCGTCGAGCGCTACGGCGTGTCGATCGTCGGTGGCTGCTGCGGAACGACGCCCGACCACATCCGCGCGATCGTCGACCGGGTTGGCGGCCGCGACGCCGTGGCTCGCCCCAAGACGCGCGAGGCGCTCGTGTCGTCGATGATGACCGCGACCCCGCTGGTGCAGGAGCCGCGCCCGACACTCGTCGGCGAGCGCGTGAACTCCCAGGGCTCGCGCAAGGCCAAGGAGCTGCTCCTGGCAGACGACTACGACGGCATCATGCGCATCGCCGAGGACCAGGTCGAGGGCGGAGCGCACGTGCTCGATGTCTGCGTCGCGCTCACCGAGCGCCAAGACGAGGACGAGCAGATGCGCGAGGTCGTCAAGCGCATCTCGCTGACCCAGCCCGCGCCGATCCAGGTCGACTCGACCGAGCCCGATGTGATCCAGGCCGCGCTCGAAGCGATCCCCGGCCGTGCGATCGTCAACTCGGTCAACCTCGAGGCGGGGCGCGCCAAGCTCGACATCGTCGCGCCGCTGGCCAAGGCGCACGGCGCCGCGCTGATCGCTCTCACCATCGACGAGGTCGGCATGGCCAAGACCGCCGAGCGCAAGCTCGAGGTCGCGCGGCGGATCGTCGAGCTCGCCTGCGACGAGCACGGGCTCGACCACGAGGCGCTCATCTTCGACGCGCTCACCTTCACGCTCACGACGGGCGACGAGGAGTGGCGGCCGAGCGCCGTCGAGACGATCGAGGGCATCCGGCGGATCAAGGCCGAGATCCCGGGGGTGAAGACCTCGCTGGGCGTCTCGAACGTCTCCTTCGGCGTGTCGCCAGGCGCCCGGGCTGTGCTCAACAGCGTGTTCCTGCATCACTGCGTGGATGCCGGGCTCGACCTGGCGATGGTCAACCCCAACCACATCACGCCCTACGGCGAGATCAGCGAGAAAGAGCGCGAGCTCGCGGATGACCTCGTGCTCAACCGCCGCGAGGACGCGCTCGAGCTCTTCATCGCTCACTTCGAACAGAAGGGAGAGACGGCCGAGGAGGACGCCGGCGTCGATCCCACAGAGGGCATGGAGCCCGAAGAGGCTCTGCACTTCCACATCCTGCGCCGCAAGAAGGAAGGCGTCGAAGCTTGGATCGACCGCTCGGTCGAGAAGATCGGCGCCGTCCCGACGCTCAACACGGTGCTGCTGCCGGCCATGAAGGAGGTCGGCGACAAGTTCGGCGCCGGCGAGCTGATCCTGCCCTTCGTGCTGCAGTCGGCCGAGGTGATGAAGCGCGCGGTGGCGCAGCTCGAGAACTACCTCGAGAAGATGGAGGGCCACACCAAGGGCAAGGTGGTGATCGCCACCGTCTTCGGCGACGTGCACGACATCGGCAAGTCGCTCGTCAACACGATCCTCACGAACAACGGCTACACCGTGATCGACCTCGGCAAGCAGGTCCCGGTGGAGACGATCATCAACGCCGCGGTCGAGAACGACGCCGATGCCATCGGACTCTCGGCCCTGCTCGTGTCGACCTCGAAGCAGATGCCGATCTGCGTTCAGGAGCTGCACCAGCGCGGGCTCGAGTTCCCGGTGCTGATCGGCGGCGCCGCCATCAACCGCGACTTCGGCCGGCGCATTCTCTACCCGAAGGGCAAGGAGTCCGAGGAGGTCTACGAGCCCGGCGTCTTCTACTGCAAGGACGCCTTCGCGGGTCTCGACACGATCGACCAGCTGGTGGACGAGGACGCGCGCGACGACCTGGTCGTCAAGATGCGCGACGAAGCCCGCAAGCTTCGCGAGCAGGGCGAGAAGGTCCACGTCGGCCCGCCGGTGACCGACGACTCCGTTCGCTCGGCAGCCCGCACCGACACGCCGATCCCCGAGCCGCCCTTCTGGGGGGCGCGCGAGCTGGACGTCGACCTCGACGACGTGTACCCCTACCTGGACCGCCACGTGCTGTTCAAGCTGCACTGGGGCGGGCGCGGCAAGAAGGGCGAGGAGTGGCGGCAGATCGTCGAGGGCCACGGCGACGACGAGGGCTTCGCGCCCAAGCTCGAGCGCATGTGGCGCGAGCAGGACTACCTGCGCCCGCGCGCCAAGCTCGGCTACTTCCCCTGCAACGCCGACGGCAACGAGCTGGTCGTTTTTGACCCCGAGGACCCCTCGCGCGAGCTCGAGCGGCTCAGCTTCCCGCGCCAGCCTCAGCACGACCGCATCTGCATGGCCGACTTCTTTCGCCCGCTCGACTCGGGCGAGCGCGACGTCGTGGCGCTCCAGGGCGTCACCGTCGGACCCGAGGTGACCGATCTGATGGCGCAGCTCGAGAAGGATGGCGAGTTCGCCGAGCAGCTGTTCACCCACGGCCTGGGCGTGCAGGCGGCCGAGGGCCTGGCCGAGTGGCTGCACGCCGAGGTGCGTCGCGGCCTGGAAATCGAGCTCGACCAGGGCCGGCGCTACTCGTGGGGCTATCCGGCCTGCCCGGAGCAGTCCGAGCACGAGAAGGTGTGGCGCCTGCTCGGCCTCGAGGAGATCGGGATGACGCTCTCGGACGGCTATGCCGTGATGCCCGAGCAGTCGACGGTGGCGATCGTCGCCCACCACCCGCAGGCCGTGTACTTCGGCATGAAGTCCGGTTTCATCCCGAAGTCCAAGGCGCCGGACGAGCTGATCGCCGGAACCGATCGCGGCGGCGAGCTGCCGCCCGACGCCGACCCCTCCGACGGCAGCGTCGAGGACGAGGGTGCGCAGCGCTCGGCCGACGAAGTAGCGGTTTAGCAGCGCTTTTGTAACACCGGCGCGCTACCTGTGCGCCGCGCGCGGCTAGCTTGCCTGCGGAGTCCTGAGAGGAGGAGCCGCATGCATCGGAGCACCCTTGCGCTGGCGCTCGCGCTGGCCGCGCTCGCGCTCGAGGCGCCGCCCGCCGCAGCGGGCGAGGCCCGCGCCGGCACCGCCTGCGGCCCCGGCGGGGTGGGTGACCGCCTCGTGCCCGACCGCGGACCTTGGTTTCACTTCGGGACGGTGTGCGCGGCCCACGACGCGTGCTACGCCGCCCGGCTCGGGCAGGCCGCCTGCGACAGCCGTTTCCGGTCGGACATGCACGCCCACTGCGCGACGCGCGCGTGGTACCAGCGAGCGCCCTGCCGCTACACCGCCGAGCTGTACTGGGAGGCGGTGAGGCGCTTCGGGCACCTGTTCTACTGAGCCGCCGTGGCACCGATGACGAGGCCGTATGGGGGTCGCGCCGCCGAATCGGGAGAATGTACGTCGATGGCCGAGCTTCCAACAGGCTCTCTGGTCGCGGGTTGCCGGATCGAGGCGATCGTCGGCAGGGGCGGAATGGGCGTGGTCTATCGCGCGACCCAGCTCTCGCTCGAGCGCCAGGTGGCGCTCAAGGCGATCGCTCCCGAGTTCGCCGGCGACGTCACCTTTCGCGAGCGCTTCAAGCGCGAGTCGCGCATCGCGGCGTCCATCGAGCACCCAAACGTGATCCCGGTCTACGAGGCGGGCGAGGGCGACGGCGTGCTGTACCTGATCATGCGCTACGTCGAGGGGACGGACCTGCGCGCCTTGATCGACGGCCGTAAGGGCGGCCTCGAGCCCGAGCGCGCGACCAGGCTCGTGGGCCAGGTCGCGGCGGCGCTGTCGGCGGCGCATCGCAGAGACCTGATCCACCGCGACGTCAAGCCCGCGAACGTGCTGATCGACCCGGCGGAGGAGCGCGAGCATGCATACCTGACCGACTTCGGCATTGCCCGGCACTCCGCGGCGACGTCCGGGCTGACCCACACCGGCGCGGTCATAGGGACGATCGACTACCTCGCCCCCGAGCGAATCCAGGGCGATGGCGGCGACGGGCGCGCCGACGTCTACGCGCTCGGCTGCGTGCTCTTCGAGGCGCTGACCGGCGCCGCGCCCTACGAGCGCGACAACGACGTCGCGAAGATGTACGCGCACATGAGCGCACCGGTGCCCTCGGCCCGCGAGCATCGCCCCGAGCTGCCCGCGGAGCTCGACGAGCTGGCGCAGCGGGCGATGGCCAAGGACCCCGGCGACCGCTTCGCGAGCGCCGCCGAGATGGAGGAGGCGCTGGCCGACACCATGCCGACGCGCCCGCGCACCGGCTCGACGCCGCCGCCGGGGGCCGGTGCGCTGGCACCGACCGAGGTCACGGGCCGGGAGGAGACGGCCGGCGAGCCCGTCCCCTCGACCGAGCAGCCGCCGGCTCAGACGCCCGCGGCCGGCCCCCTTGCGCCGACCGAGCGCGCGCCCGCGGGTGAGCCGCTTGCGCCGACCGAGCGCGCGCCGGCCGGCGAGCTGCCCGCCACGGAGCTCGGGGCGGCCACGTCCGGGCCGCCCGCGGATACCTCGGATCCCGGCGTCGCGGCCACCACGCCGGCCGCCCGCGGCGCCGGCGCGGGCGGGCCTGCGACCCCGCCGCCGCCCGTCACCCCGCCGCCGCGCCGCCCCGCCCACGCCGCCGCCGACCACCCCGCCCGGGGCTTCCCCGCAACGCTCGCCGGCGCGTCGGCGTCCGAGCGCCGCGGCGATCGGGGTCGTGCTCGCCGCGGTGGCGGGCGCCGCCGTGGTGCTGGTGCTCGCCGCCGGCGGTGACGGAGACGGCGGCGGGCAGGAGACGGGGGCGCAGACGGGACAGCAGACGACCGAGACACAGACCGACGGGACCCCGCCGGCGCTCGCTTTCGCCGCACCCGAGGCCTTCACCATCCCGCAGGGCAGCGACGGGATGGGCGCGGGAGAGGGCGCGGTCTGGATCGCCAACAAGGAGACCGATCAGGTGATCCCGGTGGATGAGAGGACCGGAGAGGTCGGCGATCCGATCGCGGTCGGCGACGAACCGGACTCGGTGGCCGTTGGGTTCGGGGCCGTCTGGGTGACGAACTCCAAGAGCAACACGGTGTCGAAGATCGACCCCGAGAACCGCGAGGTCACTGACGAGATCGACGCCGGCGCCGGTCCCGAGGGCGTCGTCGTCAGCGACGACGCGGTCTGGGTGGCCAACCTTGCCGGCGACAGCGTCACGCGCATCTCACCGGATGACCTGGCGACGAGGACCAGGCCCGTCGGCGATGGTCCGGTGCAGCTCGCGGTCACCGACAGCGGCAACCTCTGGGTGACGCTGAGCGAGGCGGACCGGGTGGTGGAGATCGACCCCTCCAGCGGAGACCCGACGGGCCAGGGCGTGGACGTCCCGGGACAGCCGCGCGGCATTGCCTTCGGCGACGGCAAGCTCTGGGTCTCGGCCCTGCAGGAGGCGCAGCTGGCTCGGTTCGACCCGCAGACTCCGTCGGAGGTGCAGCAGATAGCAGTGCCGGCCGGCCCGCGCGAGGTGCGCTTTGGGCTGGGCGCCATCTGGGTCAACAGCTCGGGTCGCGGCCGCCTCACGGTGCTGGATCCCGCGACGAGCGAGCGCGTCGCGGGCTACCGCGTCGGCCTGGAGAACTATGGGCTCGCGGTCAGCGACAGCTTCGCCTGGTCTGCCAGCCTGCGGGCCGCCAGGCTGATCCGCGTCGCGCCCGAGTAGGAACACGGCGTCGCATCGCGGTTACGCGGGCCCGTCCGCCAGCTCCGCTTCGCGGGCGCGTCGCAGCGCCTCGCGGGCGGGGGTCGGCTCGACGTTGAAGAGCTCGCGGCCCGAGCGGTCGCTCACCACGGTTTCGACCGCAAGGCTCTCCACAAGAGGCTTGGCCACGCCGGCGTCGACGGGCGTGACCAGGCCGATCCAGTGGGAGGACAGGCGCGGTGAAAGCAGCGGTACCGGCAGCTGAGGGCGGCGACGGACGCCCAGGACGTCGGCCATCATCGCGATCAGGTCGCCGTAGGTGACCACGTCCGGACCGCCGATCTGGATCTCCTTGCCCGCGGTCGGCGGTCGTTCGGCGGCCTGGACGAGGTAGGCGAGCACGTCGTCGATCGCGATCGGCTGCGTAAGGTTACGAAGCCAGGCAGGCGCGATCATCGCGGGCAGCCGCTCGACCAGGTGGCGGAGGATCCGGTAGCCCTCGCTTCCGGGGCCGATGACCATTCCGGCGCGAAAGTACGTCAGCGGGGGGCCCTCACGGCCCAGCACCGCCGCGGTCTCGGCGCGGCTTCGCAGGTGCTCGGAGCCGGGGTCGTCGCCGAGCCCACCCAGGTAGACCAGCCGCCCGACGCCCTGCTCGCGAGCCATCGCACCGAAGTTGGAGGCCGCCCTGCGCTCCCGCGCGGCGAAGCTCTTGCGCTCGCCGCCGCGCCCCATCGAATGCACGAGGTAGTAGGCGACGTCGACCCCCACCCCGGCGCCCAAGAGGCTGTCCGCCTCGAGCACGTCGCCCTCGTGGAGCTCGAACCCTTCGCGTTCGAGCGCCGCCGCGCGCGTGCGCGAGCGCACGAGGCAGCGCACCTCGTGACCGTGCCCGGCCAAGGCGGCCGCCAGGCCCCCGCCGATGAAGCCCGTTGCGCCTGAAACCAGCGCTTTCACGCCTTGAAGCTCACCCCTGAGGTACGGGCGGCGCCCCGCCGCGGGTCAGTGGCAGTCGACCGGCGGGCGAAAGACGGACACCGAATCTTCGACACCGGGACAAAGACCCGTGGTCGATGCGCTCGTACGGTGATCGACGGACTCTACGAGGAGGCAACTCACCTATGGATCTTGTACTGGCCACCGCTGACGACCTCACACGGGCGGTCGACGGCACGCTCGGGGAGACGGTCACGACCAACACGATGTTTGTGTTCGTCGCCGCGGTTCTCGTGCTCTTCATGCAGGCGGGCTTCGCCATGCTCGAGATCGGCTTCTCGCGCGCGAAGAACGCCGGGACGGGCGTCGCGAAGATCCTCACCAACCTCTCGATCGCCGCGATTTGCTACTGGGCGGTCGGTTTTGCCTTCGCCTTCGGCAGCGCCGACGTGCTCGGCATCTCGAGCGCGATCATCGGGAGCAACGGCTTCTTCCTGCAGTTCACCGGGCAACGGGCAGGAGGCCTTCCCCGTGATGGGCGTCTCCGACGCCACGGTCGAGGCCAAGTGGCTGTTCCAGTTCGCGTTCTGCGCCGTCTCGCTGGCCATCGTCTGGGGCTCGACGCTCGAGCGCATCAAGTACAGCGCCTACGTGATCTACGCGATCGTCTTCGCCTCGATCATCTACCCGATCGGCTCGCACTGGGTCTTCGGCGGCGGCTGGCTGCAGATGGGCGACACCGCGCTGCTGCCGACCGGCATGCAGGACTTCGCCGGCTCCACGGCGGTGCACCTGATCGGCGCAACCGGCGCGCTCGCGGCGCTCCTGCTGCTCGGCCCGCGCAAGGGCAAGTACGGGCCCGACGGCAAGCCGCGGGCCATCCCCGGGCACTCGATGCCGCTCGTCGGCCTCGGCACGATCATCCTGTTCGTCGGCTGGTTCGGCTTCAACCCGGGGTCGACGCTCGGAATCGGTGACACGCGCCTGGCCGAGGTCGCCGTCGTCACGCTGCTCGGCTGCGCCGGCGGCGTGATCGGCGCCTTCGCCGCGACTCAGATCAAGCAGAAGACGATCGACATCGGCATGGTGGCCAACGGCGCCATCGCCGGACTGGTGGCCATCACCGCGCCATCGGGCTACGTGGAGCTGTGGGCGGGCCCGATCATCGGCTTCGTCGCCGGCCTGATCGTCGTATTCGGCGTGATCTGGATCGACAAGAAGATCGACGACCCGGTCGGCGCGACGTCGGCGCACGGCCTGGCCGGCATCTGGGGCACGATCGCGTGCGGCATCTTCACCGCGCCGCGCCTCGCGCAGTACAACGCCTTCGGCGACCCCGACGGCGGGCTCCTCTACTCGGGAGAGTTCACGCAGCTGATCGCGCAGGCGGTCGGCGTGGTCGTGGCCTTCACGTTCGTGTTCGGGATGAGCTACGCGACGTTCGCGGTCATCAAGGCCACGATCGGCCTGAGGGTCTCCGAGGAGGACGAGGAAGCCGGGCTCGACATCGTCGAGCACGGCATGTACGGATACCCCGAGCAGTTCATCCCGCAGTCGGACTTCGGCGGCCCGGCCGGCGGTCCGCCCGAAGGCCCGGCGCACGCTCCAAACGGAGCCAGAATGCCGCAGCCCGGGGAGGTGACGGCATGAAGATGGTCGTCGCCTACATCCGCCACGAGGCGTTCGAGCCGATCCGCGCGGATCTGCTCGAGGCCGGTTTCCCCAGCCTCTCGATCACGGAGGTCAAGGGCTCCGGTAGGCAGAAGGCGATCACCGAGCACTACCGCGGCTCGGCGCTCGCCGTCCACCTGCGCCCGAAGCTCAAGATCGAGTGCGTCGTCGAGTCGAAGGACGTCGGCGTGATCCGGGAGGTGATCCTCAGGCACGCTCGCACCGGCTCGGTCGGTGACGGAAAGATGTTCGTGCTGCCCGTAGAGGACGCGGTGCGGATTCGAACGGGCGAGGAGGGCGAGACCGTCCTCCAGGCCCACGAAGGTGAGATCAGCGTCAATGGCGGCGGTGCCTGAGCCCGCCGTCGTCCCCCCGACCCCGCGCGGCGCCCACCTGGACATGGTGGGCGCCGTGCTGGTTGGGGAAGGGCTCGAGCGGGTGGCGGAGATCGCCTCCGCTCACGCCGGCGCGCCCGTGGCCGTGATCGTGCCGCGGCTCGGAGTGCCGCTCGAGGGCTGGGCCAAGTTGGAGCGCTACGTCGGCGCCCGGCTCGCCGGCTCGCGTCCGGAGCGCCCGGCGGAGGTGGTCGCCGAGGTGCCGATCTCCTCCGGGGGGCGCGAGCTCGGCGCGGTCCTGCTGCTCGGCCAGGGCCGAGCCGACGCGGGCGAGTACCTCCACATGGCGGCGATCGCCGCACTCACCGAGGTGGCCGTCGCCGAGGCCCGCGACGAGGCCGAGCAGAGCTTGCGCGGCTCGCTGATCGAGGAGCTGCTCACCCGTCCCGAGCTCGAGGAGACCGAGATCGCCCGGCGTGCCGCGCGACTTGGCTTCGACCTGGCCGGCGGCTACGTCGGCCTCTGCGCCAACCCGAAAGGGCGCGGCCCGGGGCGGCTGATCGCCGCGCTCTCGGCGGAGCTCCCGGGGGCGCTGGCGCAGGCGCTCGACGGCAAGGTCTACGCACTGCTGCCGGGATCGCCCGATCTGGTCCGGCGGACGGTGGCGCGGCTCGGACGCCAGACCGAGATCGGGATCTCGTCCCACCGCAGCGGAGCGGGCGACGCGCGCCGCGCGCTGGAGGAGGCCGAGCTGGTGCTGGGCGTGACAGCCGCGGGCGGCGGCCCGCCCGGAGCGGAGATCGGCGAGGGCACCTACCGCCTGCTGTTTCGCGTGCTCGTCAGCCATCCGAGCGAGGTGCGCAGCTTCTTCGAGGACACGGTTGCGCCAATCGTGCGCTACGACGAGCAGTACGCCACCCACCTGCTCTCCACTCTCGACTCCTACCTGGCCAACAACTGCAACATGAACGCCACCGCGCAGGCCATCCACGCGCACCGCCACACGGTGGGCTACCGCCTGGAGCGCGTGAAGGAGCTGACCGCGCTGGATCCGCTGCGCAGCGAGGATCGCGAGCGCCTCAGCCTCGGGCTGAAGGCCTACCGGATCATCGGGCCCTCGCTGCCGCGCTGAGCGCGGCCGAGGGTCAATCCCAGTCCGGCGCCCAGGCCGTGTCGACCGCGCGCCGGTCCTTTGGGAGCGCGTCGATCCGTGCCCGCTCATCCGCGGTCAGCTCGAAGTCGAACACATCGAGGTTCTCGCGGCGGCGCTTGGCGCTCGCAGACTTGGGCACCGCAGACACCCGCGGCTGTCCGATCAACCAGCGCAGGGCCACCTGGGCCGGGCTCTTGCCGTGGGCCTCGGCGATCTCGCGAATGACGGGCTCTTCGCCGACCCTCCCAGAGCCGAGCGGCCGGTAGGCAGTCAGCTCCAGATCGCGCTCGGCGCACACCGCCAGAAGCGCCTCCTGGCTCATGAAGACGTGGTACTCGACCTGGTTGACGATCACCGGCGCGAGGTCGATCGCTGCGCGAAACAGGTCGGAAGGGAAGTTGGACACACCGATCTCGCGCGTCTTGCCCTCGTCCCGCAGGCTCGTCATGGCCTCGAGCGTCGCGGCCAGCGGCACGTCGGGGTTCGGCCAGTGGATCAGGAGCAGGTCGACGTGGTCGGTGCCGAGGCGCCGCAGCGAGCCCTCGAGCGAGGCGCGCAGGCGCTCGGGCTCGAGCTCGTCGTACCAGACCTTCGTGGTCAGCCAGACCTCGGAGCGGTCGACGCTCCCGGCGCGCAGCCCGCGTCCGACCTCCTCCTCGTTCCCGTACATGGCGGCGGTGTCGACGTGGCGATAGCCGGCCGCCAGAGCGTCGGCCACGCCGTGCTCGCAGGCACGCCCGTTCAGCCGCCACGTCCCGTACCCGATTGGAGGCAATCGGTGCGCACCCGGCCGAGCCGGGCGCTTCCGCCCAGCGGGAATCACAGCCCTGCGAGCACCGCGTCGAGCACCCGCCCCGCGCCGAAGCGCACCACGTCATCGGTGACGAGGCCGGTTTCGGCCTCGGCCGCCGCGATCGCCTCGCGCGCCCGCTCGTCGGTGTCGAGATCGGCGGTGTTGAGCGCTATCGCCGCCACCTTGGTCGGTCGCACCCGGCGCGCCACGCCCTCGTAGGCGGCGATCAGCTCCGGCAGCGGCGGGATCGGCAGGTCGGGGTAGTTGCGCACCGCGTTCGCCCCGGCCTTGTGGACCAGGACGAGCAGGTCCGGCGCGGAGCCGTGAAGCAGGCCGAGCGTGACGCCCGAGTACGCGGGATGAAAGAGCGCGCCCTGGCCCTCGACGAAGAGCAGGTCGCCGCGCTCGGCGCCCTCGTGAACGAGGCGCTCGCCGGCTCCGGCGACGTAGTCGGCGATCACGTGATCGACCGCAATGCCCCAGCCGGCGATGGCCACCCCGGTCTGCCCGGTCGGCACGTAGACCGAGCGCCGCCCGCGCTCGCGAGCCAGGCGGTCGAGCTCGAGCGTGACCACCTTCTTGCCGATCACGGTGTCCGAGCCGACGCTGTGCACCACCTTCACGTGGTCGGGGCGGCTGTACGGGCCCTCGGGGACCATGAGATCGGAGGGAACCGCGCGCAGGTCGCGCAGAGCCACTCCCGCGCGGCTGGCGCGCCGGCGCAGCTCCGGGTCCTCGGAGAGCTGGGTGTGGAGCCCCGCCTCGAGATGGAGGCCGGAGCCGATCGCCTGGACGAGCATGGCCCGCCAGGCCGGATCGAGCTTGCCGCCCGTCGGCGCGACTCCGACCAGCACGGTGGTCGCGCCGCGGTCGAGCGCCTCGCGCAGGGTCGCCACGATCGGCACGGGATGCAGGCTGAATGGAACGACCTCGTCGGTCGTGCGGCCCGCATGGGTCGAGTCGATGACGGCGACCACCTCGCGCGTTCCGTAGCGAATCACCCCATGCGCCGTCTTGCCGTTGGGCTTGGCAAAGAGGCCCTCGGCGAAGATCGCAAGCCGCTCGTCGCTCACGCGGCCGGCTCCACACCCAGGCCGGGCGCATCGGGTGGGAGCACGCGCCCGTCCACGAGCTCGAGCCCCGTGAAGGGCTGGTCGGCAAGCAGCAGATGGCCGTCCAGGTCGACCCAGTCGGCGAGCGAGGCGATCTGCGCGGCGGGCGCGATCCCAAGCTGCGACTCGATCATGCAGCCGAGCATCACGCGCAAGCCCAGCGCACGCGCGGCGTGGACCATCCGGACGGCCTCTCGAAGGCCCCCCGACTTGGCGAGCTTGATGTTGATCCCATCGGCATATTCGGCTGCGGCGGCGACGTCGCGCAGGTCGTGGCAGCCCTCGTCGACTATCACGGGCGGCCGCGGCTGGGTTTCGCGCAGGGCGCGGAAGCTTTCCAGGTCGGCGGCGGGGAACGGCTGCTCGACGAGCTCGACACCCAGCTCCACCAGCGCGGGCAGCAGCTCGCGCGCCGATTCGAGCGTCCAGCCCTCGTTGGCGTCGACCCGCATCGGGGCGCCGGTCTCGGCGCGGACAGCCTCCAGCCGGACGAGGTCGTCCGCCCCGCCAACTTTGACCTTCAACGCCCGGAACTCGCGCGCTCGCCGCGCCCGCCCGCGCGTGCCCTCGAGCGAGTCGATCCCGATCGTGTAGGAGGTCACTGGCGTGGCCTCGCGCGAGAGCCCGAGCAGGCGCCAGACCGGCACGCCGAGCTTGCGCCCGACCCAGTCGTGGAGCGCTCCGTCGAGCGCGCAGCGCCCGGCCGCGTCGTTGTCGCTGCCCAGCGCGGCTTCAAGGGCGAACGGATCGTCAGGCGTCTGGACTCGTTCGAGGAAGGCGAGCGCCGATTCGGCAGTCTCGCCGCGGTAGTAGATGGGGGCGGCCTCGCCGCGCCCGATCGTCCCGTCGGCCTCGATCTCGAGGGAGACGAGGCGCTGCTCTGTACGCGAGCCGCGCGCGATGCCGAAGCGCTCGGCCAGGCTAAGCGTGACGATCGACGCGCGGAGCTCCACTTGAGCTGACGCTACACAGGGGAAGTGTCTAGGGGGTCTGACCCCTTAACTTCGTGGCATGAGCGCCGGGCTCTGCGACTCCTGTCGCCACCAGAAGCTGATCCGGAACACCCGCGGCAGCGTGTTTTCGCTCTGCGAGCGCTCGAAGACCGACGAGCGCTACCCGAAGTACCCGCGCCTGCCGGTCGAGCGCTGCCCGGGCTATGAGCGCGCCGAGCCGGTCACGGCTCCTCCTCCTCGATGACGACGGCCTTGCCGTCCTCGCCGACGATGACGACGGTCTTGCCGTCCTTGGCCACGCGCACCTCCGGGATGTCGTCGGAAACCGTGCCCGTGAAGCTGCCCTCGGTGGGCTTGCCGCCGTCCACGGCGACCGCCCGGGCCTTTCCGTCGAGCCCCGCGGCCACCCGGTAGCGGATCTCGTAGTCGCCCGCCCTGACCGCGGTCACCGACCAGCTGAAGGTGCGCTCCTCGCCCGGCTTGAGCGGGCCGCAGGCCCACGTGTTCAGGTAGGCCGTGTCGCAGCCGAGCGGCGTCGCGTCCTTGGCCTCCGGGAAGCCGCCGATCTCGCGCAGCACGCCGTTGACCACGAACTGGGGGCGCTCGGGGTCGGCCAGGTCGGGATCTTCCTTGCGGTAGTTGAGGCCCTCGACCGTGACCGCGATGTCCGGGACGGTCTCGTCGCCGGCGTTGCGAACGGCGATGACGAGCTCGGAGCGCTGCGCCAGCCGCTGCTCTTCGGGGAAGCTCGCCCGGGTGACCTCCACCGCGAAGTCGCCCTCGGGCTCGTTGTCGTCCTGGCGCTCGCCGCCACCGCAACTCGCAAGCACGGCAAGGAACGCCAGAACGAGCACTCCGTGCCTCCTCCTCGCCTCCAAAGCTCGGCGAACATACCACCGGCTAGAGGCTCTGGCGGCCTTTATCAACATGGCATAGGCTTCGGCCGAGGACGTGATGCGGGGGAAATCGACCGTTTCCCCGCAGGGGAGGAAATTCTGTAGTGGTCCGAAGCGCAGCTGATCGGGTCTTCCTGCCGACCAAAAACCTGCTCGAGCAGGTCGGCGACATGATGATCCTCACAGGGAAGACCCTCGTGAGCGCCTTGCGCCCGCCGTATCCGTACGGCACGGAGTTCGTACAGCAGTTCCTCTTCATGCTGCGCCTCTGCTGGCTGCCGCTGACGATCTCCACGATCGCGTTCGGGTACGGCGCGCCGGGGCTTCAGGCGGGGAACTTCCTGGTGCTGTTCGGCGCCATCGACCGCCTCGGCGGGTTCTTCGTGCTCGCCTCGATCCGCGAGTTCTCCCCTACTGTGACGGCGATCATCATCGCCGGCGTCGGCGGTACGGCGATCACGGCCGACCTCGGCGCCCGCAAGATCCGCGAGGAGCTCGACGCCCTTCAGGTGCTGGGCGTCGACCCCATCAAAAACCTCGTCGTGCCGCGCTTTCTGGCCCTCATGGTGGTCACGGGCCTGTTCAACATCTACGCGCTGATCTTCGGCATCTTCGGCGGCGTGCTGGCGACGCTCACCTTCGACGCCCCGCTCGGACCGTTCTTCGCCACCTTGCTCAACAACGCCTCGACCACGGACCTCTGGGGGTCGGTCGTCAAAACCACCCTGTTCGGGGCCATCATCGCGATCGTCTCCTGCTACAAGGGGATGACCGCCTCGGGCGGCGCGGAGGGGGTGGGCCGGGCCGTGAACCAGGGCGTGGTGATCGAGTTCCTCGGCATCTTCGCGTTCAACTACGTGTTTACGCAGACGCTCTTGGCCACGCACCCTGAGATCTCGGTCATCAAGTGAACTCGAACGCTCGCACGCGCCGCGTGCTCGCTAACTTGAAATCGAACGCTCGCACGCGCCACGTGCTCGCTGACTGATGGGGCGCACCTGGTTATCCGTTCCGAAGGACTGGATCGCGTCCTTCGGCGACATCGCGAAGTTCTCGGCGCGGGTCGTGGGGGACGTCTTCAACGGCCGCGTGTTCCATTTCTTCGGGGAGGCGCTGCGCCAGGCCGGGATCTTGATCCTGGGCTCGGCATTGGTGATCTGGGGGCTTGCCTTCATCCTCGGCCTGCAGTGCGGCATCGAGGGCGCCTACTTCAACCGGTCGGTGGGCGCGCCGGCCTACGCCGGGGTGTTCAGCGCCTGGTGTGACCTGCGCGAGATCATGCCCTACGCCTTCGGCTACATGATGTCGGCGAAGGTCGGCACGGGGCTGGTCGCCGAGATCGGCGCGATGCGGATCTCAGACGAGATCGACGCGCTCGAGGTGATGGGCATCAACTCGCTCGTGTTCCTCTGTGCAACCAGGCTGCTGGCCGCCTGGCTCGTGCTGCCGTTCATGTACATCTCGGCAGTCGGGGCCGGCTTCTTTGCTTCCTACCTGGCGGTGGTGCAGCAGATCGGGGAGGTGTCCTCGGGCGGCTTCTTCTTGATCTTCTGGATGTTCCAGAACCCTCCAGACCTGATCTACAGCCTGATCAAGGGCATGGCAATGGCTACGGTGGTTGTGCTGGTCGGCTGCTACTACGGTTACAACGCCGGCGGTGGACCGGTGGGAGTGGGCACGGCCACAGCGAAGTCGATGGTCCTAAACACGGTCATGGTCCACCTGATCGGCATGGTGGGCACCCAGATCTTCTGGGGATCGAATCCAAGAGCACCGATAGGCGGGTAGGGGAGGACATGGAGCGCACACACGACGAGGGGGAGCGGCCCCTCGAGCCGAAGGACTGGGAGGAGCGTCGCGGCGAGGGCCAGCAGGAGCCCCAGCCCGAACCGTCCGACCAGCCCCCGCCGGCACCGGCCACACCCGTCGGCACCGGCGAGATGACCCACGTGCGCGGCTCGCAGGAGGAGGCCAACGAGTACAAGTGGCACACGGGTCGCGCGCGCGAGCACGGCGGCAACGACGCCGTCGAGTTCATCGACGTGGTCAAGGCCTTCGGCCGCAACCGCGTGCTCAACGGCCTGAACCTCGGCCTGCCCGACAACGAGATCTCGATGATCCTCGGCCCCTCGGGCACGGGCAAGTCCGTCTGCATCAAGCACATGGTGGGCCTGCTCTACCCGGATGAGGGCGACGTGCTCGTCCACGGCGAGTCGGTGCCCGACATGGCGGACGAGGACCTGTTCGAGATGCGCAAGAAGTTCGGCGTCCTGTTCCAGGACGGCGCCCTGTTCGGGTCGATGAACGTCTTCGACAACACGGCGTTCCCGCTGCGCCAGCACACCGACAAGGGCGAGGACGAGATTCGCGAGATCGTGGACCGGCGCCTGGCGGAGGTTGGGCTGACGGTAGCCGCCGACAAGATGCCGAACGAGCTGTCGGGCGGCATGCGCAAGCGCGCGGGTTTCGCTCGCGCGCTCGTCCTCGATCCAGGGATCGTGCTCTTCGACGAGCCCGACTCCGGCCTTGATCCGGTGCGCACCGCCCTACTGTGCGAGCTCATCATGGAGATCCACCAGGAAAACGGCGGCGCGTATTGCGTCATCACGCACGACATCATGTCCGCGCGCCGGGTGGCCGACTACATCGCGATCCTCTGGAAGGGCCGGATCGTCGAATCAGGCCCCGCCAGCGAGCTCTTCAACTCAGAAAATCAATTCGTGAGGCAGTTCCTTTCCGGCGAGGCGCAGGGGCCGCTGGGGATGGAATAGCCACCGGTCGACTGACCGCTATTGGACTCAAGAGAAGCTAGAGAGGAAGGGACTCGCGAACCGCTCAGCGATGAGCGGCCGCCAAAGGCTGCTCCGAGGTTCCGGGAGCCGATCGAAGACGAACGCGGTTCGACCGTAGCGCGGGTGATCGCCGTGGCGGCCCTCGTCACCGCCGTGGCGCTGATCGCGCTCGCCATGTTCGGCGACGGCGAGACCTACAAGGTCAAGGCAGTCTTCCAGAACGCCGGGCAGCTCGTGCCGGGCGCCCAGGTCCGGGTCGGCGGCACGCCGATCGGGACGGTCACGGTCATCGAGCTCGACGAGAGCTCGCAGGCGGTCATCTCGATGGAGATCAACGAGGAGCTCGCCCCGCTGCACTCGGGTACCCAGGCGACGATCCGGTCGACCTCGTTGTCGGCGATCGCCAACCGCTATGTCTCGATCCAGCCGGGGCCCAACAACGCCGAGGAGATCGACGACGGCGGGCGGATCGAGGCGGACGACACCACAGCGCCGGTCGACCTCGACGTGTTGTTCAATTCCCTCGACGCGGATACGCGCGCGGGACTGCGCAACTTCATCCGCGGCCAGGCCGACTGGTACGCCGGACGCTCCCAGGAAGCCGCGGAGAGCACCAAGTACTTCGCTCCCTTCCTGGTCTCGACCACCGACCTGACGCGCGAGCTCGCGCTCGACCAGTCGCTGCTCTCGCGCTTCGTGAAGGACACCTCGGCCACGATGGGCGCGATCGCCGAGCGCCGCGACGACCTCGCCGGCCTTGTGACCAACGCGAGCACCACGGCGGATGCGATCGCCGATGAGAACGTGGCCCTCGCCCGCGCCCTCGAACTGCTTCCGGGCACGCTTCGCAAGGCCAACACCACCTTCGTCAACCTGCGCTCCACGCTCGACGACCTCGACGTGCTGGTCAACGAGTCGAAGCCCGCCACGAAGGAGCTCGCGCCCTTCTTCCGCCGGCTGCGCCCGCTCGTGCGCGATGCCCGCCCGACGGTCGCCGACCTGTCCACCCTGATCCGCCGCCCCGGGGCCGACAACGACCTGATCGACCTCACGGCCAAGCAGCCCCGCCTTGCCCAGCTGACGGCGTCGGTCTTCCCGCGTGCCGTGCGCACGCTCGACCGGGCACAGCCGGTGATCGACTACGGGCGCGCCTACACGCCCGATTTCGCCGCCTGGTTCACCAAGTTCGGCCAGCTCGCCGCTCTCTACGACGCGAACGGCCACTACGCGCGTGTGCATCCGACGTTCTTCCCCGCCGAGCTCGACGCGACCGGCGCGCTCGTCTCCCACCCGCCGAGCGAGCGCCTCGAGGGCCTCGACATCGGAAACCTCAACCGCTGTCCCGGCGGGGCCACCCAGGCCTCGTCCGACGGCTCGAGCCCGCGCGCCATTTCCGGCTGCGACCCCGCCGACAACCCGGCCGGCCCATGAGGCGGCTCGTCTACATCGCTCTGCTCGTGGCGATCGTGCCGTGGATCGTGATCGGGATCGTGCGTGAGGCGACCGACGACGACACCAAGGACCACTACTTCGTACGCGCGGTCTTCGACAACGCGTCCACGCTCGTAGCGGGCGAGGACGTGAAGGTCGCGGGGGTGGCGGTGGGCGCGGTGTCCGAGATGGACGTGACCGAGGAGAACAAGGCCGCGGTCACGCTTCGGATCGACGACGAGGCGTTCACCCCGTTCAAGCAGGACGCGAACTGCGTGATCCGGCTGCAGGGCCTGATCGGCGAGCGCTTTGTGGAATGCGAGCCGGGCACCGCGGACGCCGAGGAGCTCGAGACGATCGACGACGGCGATGGCGAGGGCGAGTATCTGCTGCCGGTCGAGAACACGAGCTCGCCGGTCGACCTCGATCTGGTCAACGACGTGATGCGCCGCCCCTACCGCGAGCGCTTCGCGATCCTCCTGAGCGAGCTCGGTACCGGCCTCGCGGGCCGCGGCGAGGAGCTCAACGAGGTCATCCACCGGGCCAACCCGGCGCTCGAGGAGACCGAGGACGTGGTCCTGATCCTGGCCCGCCAGAACCGCCAGCTCGCGCGCCTGGCTCAGGACTCCGACGAGGCGCTCGCGCCGCTTACGCGCGAGCGCCGGCGCGTGTCCAACTGGATCGTCACGGCCAACGAGACCGGCGAGGCCTCGGCGGAGCGGCGCGAGGACATCCGCCGCGGCATCAACCTGCTGCCCTCCTTCCTGCGCGAGCTGCGGCCGCTGATGCGCGACCTCGAGGGCTTCGCCGACGACGCCACCCCGGTCGTGAGCGACCTCAACACCGCGGCGCCGGCGCTCGGGCGCTTGATCAAGGCGCAGGGCGACCTGGCGGATGCCGGGCGCGTGAGCTTCCCAAGCCTCGGCGACGCGCTCGAGCGCGGCCGTCCGGCGCTGATCCGGGCGCGGCCGCTGATCCAGAACCTCGGCCGCTTCGCCAAGGACATCAAGCCCGCCTCGGCGGACCTCGACTCGCTCACGAAGAGCATCGACCGCACCGGCGGGGTAGAGCGCATCGCCGACCTGATCTTCTACCTCGGCCTCTCGAGCAACGGCTTCGACGCGATCGGGCACTACCTGCGCGCCGGCCTGGTCACCAACACCTGCTCGGGCTACTTCCTCGAGATCTCCGGCGGGTGCCGGTCCACCTTCTTCGATCCCGACCTAGAGCCCGCCTCCGCCTCGCTCGAGGCGCGCAACGCGCCGGAGCCCGAGGCCGACAGCGGCGGCAGCGTGGCGCCCACCGGCGAGCTGCTCAGCGGCCTGCTCGGCGCGGGCGCCACCCCGGAGCAGGTGCGCGAGCGCGACCGCAACCTGGGTCGTCTGCGTGAGCAGGCCCAGGGCCGCTCGCCGGCGCTGCCGCCGGAGGAGCCGGCGCTCGAGTACCTGCTGGGAGGCGACGAGTGAGCCCGCGCCGCGGCGCAGGCGCCGCCCTCACCGCGAGCCCCGTGCTCGTCGGCGCCGTAACGGTGCTGGTCACGATCGTCGCGGTCTTCCTCTCCTACAACGCCAACTCGGGCCTGCCCTTCGTGCCGACCTACGACCTCAAGGCGAACGTGCCGAACGCCGCGCAGCTGGTCGAGGGCTTCGAGGTCCGCATCGGCGGCGCACGCGTCGGCGCGATCTCCAAGATCGAGCCCAAGCGGCGCGAGGACGGCACCACCTATGCCGTGCTCACCCTGAACCTGGACAAGGAGGTCGAGCCGATTGCCGAGGACACGACGCTCGTCGTCCGCCCGCGCTCATCGCTGGGACTCAAGTACCTCGAGATGGTGCCCGGCGAAAGCGAGAACAGCCTCCAGGCCGGGGCCACGATCCCGCTTGCGGCGTCGACACCGCCCCCGGTGGAGCTCGACGAGTTCCTCAACATGTTCGACGAGCCCGCCCGGACCGGCTCGCGGCAGAACCTGCAGGGCTTCGGGACGGGCTTCGCGGGCCGCGGCCAGGACCTGAACGAGGCGATCGGGGCGCTCGGCCCGCTGCTCGAGGACCTCGAGCCGGTGGCGCGCAACCTCTCATCGCCGCAGACCCAGCTCGGCCGCTTCTTCCGCGAGCTGGGCGACGCGGCCGGCGAGGCGGCGCCGGTGGCCGAGGAGCAGGCCGCGCTGTTCGTGAACCTGGATATCACCTTCACGGCGCTGGCCGGCATCGCGCGGCCGTACCTCCAGGAGACGATCACCGAAAGCCCGCCCAGCGAGCAGGTGGCGATCGAGGACTTCCCCAAGCAGCGGCCGTTCCTGCGAAACAACGCGGCCCTCTTCCGCGAGCTCGCCCCGGGCGTGGCCACGCTCCCGGCCTCGGCGCCGGTCCTGGCTGACGCCTTCGCGGCGGGCGCCGACGTGTTGCCGCGCACCCTGCAGCTCAACGAGGACACCGCCGACGTCTTCGAGGCGCTCGCCGAGTTCTCGGAGGACCCGCTGGTTGAGCGCGGCATCGACCAGCTCGGCCGCCTGGCGTCCTCGCTGCGCCCAACGCTGCGCTTCCTGGTGCCGGCGCAGACGACCTGCAACTACGTGACGCTCTTCTTCCGCAACGCCGCCAGCCTGCTCTCCGACGGCGACGCCAACGGCACCTTCCAGCGCTTCATGATCGTCGACCCGCCGGAGGGGCCGAACGGGGAGGGCGGGCCGTCGGCGGCGCCGTCGAACGGGCCGACGCGCCAGAACCACGTCCACAACAACCCCTACCCGAACACCGCCGCCCCGAGCCAGACGCAGGAGTGCGAGGCGGGCAACGAGCGCTATGCCGCCGGGCAGACCGTGATCGGCAACCCGCCCGGCAACCAGGGCACCGCGACGAGCGGGCAGGGCGCCGATGACGCGAGCGCGGGAGTGGCGCCATGACGCGGGCGGGGCGCGGCGGCCGCTTCACGCCCCTGCAGGTGGGCCTGATCGCGATCGTCGTGCTGGTCGTCTGCGTCTTCCTCGCGTTCACCAAGGACATCCCCTTCACGCGCTCATTCGAGGTGAGCGCGGTGTTCAAGAACGCGCCGCCGATCGCGAAGGGCACGGCGGTGCGGATCGCCGGCGTGAACATCGGGAAGGTGTCCAACGTCGAGGCCGTCGGCGGCGACTCGCCGGCGGTGAAGGTCACGATGGAGCTCGAAGAGGCGGCGCTGCCGCTCCACGAGGACACGGTGATCAAGGCGCGCCCGCGCATCTTCTTCGAGGGCAACCTGTTCCTCGACGTGCGGCCGGGCACGCCGGGAACCGAGGTGGTCGACAGCGGCCACACCTTCCCCGTGAGCCAGACCTCCGCGCCGGTCCAGATCGACCAGGTGCTCGGCGTGTTCGACACCGACACCCGCAAGGACCTCCAGAACCTGCTCATCGGCTACGGCGAGGCCGTCAACGGCACGCCAGAGGAGGGCGAGGACGACGACCAGGATCCCTCGACCGAGGGCCAGACCGCCGGCGAGTCGCTCAACGACTCACTCGAGTACTCGGCGGACGCGCTGCGCGGCGGAGCGGTGGTCAACGACGCCATCCTCGGAACCGAGCTGCACGACCTCTCCAAGCTGGTCGGCAGCCAGCAGAAGGTCATGGCGGCGCTCTCGAACAACGAGGGGTCGCTCAAGGGGCTCATCACCAACTTCAACATCACGATGGCCGCCCTGGCCGCCGAGCAGGACAACCTGCGCGAGACCGTCCGCCTGCTCCCCGAGGTGCTCGAAGCCGCGCAGCCCGCGCTCGACAACCTCAACGCCGCCTTCCCATCCACGCGCGCATGGGCACTCGAGATGGTGCCCGGGGTGCGCGAGACGCCGGCGACGATCGACGCGGCCTTCCCGTGGATCACGCAGACCCGCGCGCTGCTGACCAAGGCCGAGCTGCAAGGCCTCGTGGACGAGCTCAGCCCGGCGGTGGACGACCTCGCGCGCTTTATCAACGGCCAGCTCGAGCTGCTCCCGGCGATCGACCTCTTCAACCGCTGCATGTACGAGGTCGTCCTGCCCACCGGCGAGCAGGTGATCGAGGACGGCAACCTCTCGACCGGGATCGAGAACTACAAGGAGTTCTGGCAGGACATGGTCGGCCTGGCCGGCGAGTCGCAGAACTTCGACGGCAACGGCTCCTACACCCGCTTCATGGCCGGCGGTGGCGGCTTCCCGGTCCAAACCGGGGACGTCGGCCGCGGCGGGCCGATGTACGCCAACGCCACGGCGGCGCCGCTCGGCACGCGGCCCGCCCGGTCGCCCAAGGCGCCCTACAAGCCGAAGTTCGCCTGCCACCGCAACGATCCCCCGGACCTGAACGCCGCGCGCATCGGGGGCGGCCCGTGATCCGGCAGATCAAGAAGCAGGTGCCGGTGTTCGTGGCGATCGTCTTCCTGTTCGTGGGCGCGCTTGCAATCGGCGCCTACATCCTGTCCCACCAGCGCTTCTATTTGCCCGCATGGGTGCCGCTGATCGGCACCGACTTCTACGTGGTGGAGGCCGAGCTGTCCACGGGCCAGGCAGTGGTGCCCGGCCAGGGCCAGACGGTGAACATCGCGGGGGTCAAGGTCGGCGAGGTCGGGGAGGTCACGCTCGAGGACGGCAAGGCCGTGATCGACATGCAGATCAAGGCCGAGTTCGCGCCGGTCTATCGCAACGCCACGATCCTGCTGCGCCCCAAGACCGGCCTGAAGGACATGTTCCTGGCTCTCGATCCGGGCACACCCGACGCCGGCGACCTGCCCGAGGGCGGTCGCGTGCGCGTGGCCAACACGCTGCCGGACATAAACGCCG
Organism: uncultured Thermoleophilaceae bacterium; assembly: GCA_963762265.1. GTDB lineage: Bacteria > Actinomycetota > Thermoleophilia > Solirubrobacterales > Thermoleophilaceae > JACVRW01. The sequence goes on from CAVXKC010000010.1 coordinate 122,953, forward strand.
ACGAGGTCCTCGCTCAGCTCGATGCCGATACGCGGGCCTACCTCCAGGTGCTCCTGAACGCCGGCGGTGAGGCTTTCACCGACGAGACCGAGACGGTGACCGTCGACGAGACCGAGACCGAGACCGAGACAGAGACAGAGACGGAGAACGTCGAGGTCGAGACCACTCAGACCGCGTCGCAGGACCTGCGCGAGACGCTCAAGCGCTTCGAGCCGCTGTCGCGAAACGGCCGCAGGATCACGGGCCAGCTCGCCAAGCGCCGCAAGAACCTCAAGCGCGTGATCCACAACTTCCAGCTGCTCTCGACCGAGCTCGCCCGCAAGGACACCCAGCTCGCTGCGCTGGTCGACTCGGCGAACGCCAACTTCGAGGCGCTGGCCTCCGAAGAGGCCAGCCTGCGCGGGGCACTGCAGCTCTTCCCACCGGCACTGGCGCAGACCGAGACCGCGCTCCGGCAGACGGGCGCCCTGGCCGCCGAGCTGGGCCCCGCGCTCGAGCGCCTGCGGCCGTTCGCCCGCGAGCTCGCCCCGGCGCTGCGCCGCACGCGTCCCTTCCTGCGTGAGACCACACCGATCATCCGCGACCAGATCCGGCCCTTCGCACGCGACGTGCAGCCCACCGTGCGCGACCTGCGCCGCACGACCGCGGACCTGGCGCCGGTCCCGCCGCGCCTCACCCGCACCTTCGGCGTCCTCAACAAGCTCTTCAACGAGCTCGCGTACGAGCCGCCCGGCGAGGGCGATTCCTATCTCTTCTGGGCATCCTGGGGCACCCACGCCGGTACCTCGATGTTCACGGCACAGGACGCCCACGGGCCAATCCGGCGCGGGGTCGTCTTGATCAACTGCCCGACCTACCCCGTGCTGCGCGGCATCGTCGCCTCCAGTCCGCGGCTCGGCATGCTCACGCGCCTTGTCAGGCCCGCCTCCGAGACCGAGAAGTGCCCCGGGAACTTCGTGCCCCCCGGTCAGCTGCCGCTGGGAGACAACCCGTGATCAAGCAATCACCGGGCGTCGGCCGGATCCTGACGATGGTCGCCTTCGCGCTCTCGTGCTTCGGCATCCTGATCTTCCTCTGGCTCAACTTCGGCGGCTCGGTGCCGCTGCGGCCCGAGGGTTACCGGATCACCGTCAACTTCCCCGAGGCGACGCAGCTCGCCAACGAGGCGGACGTGCGCATCTCCGGCGTCCGCGTCGGTCGTGTCAAGAGCGTGGAGGCCGACGAGCGCTCCGGCCTGACCGCCGCGGAGCTCGAGATCGAGGCGCGCTACGCGCCGCTGCCGAAGGACACGCGCGCAATTCTGCGCCAGAAGTCGCTCCTGGGGGAGACCTACGTCGAGCTGTCGCCCGGAACCACCACGGGCGACGCCGCGGCCCAGTCCGCGGGCGACAAGGACCCGGACGGCGCGGAGATCGAGGACGGCGGGAGGCTCCGCGACGCCCAGGTCTCCGACACGGTCCAGCTCGACGAGATCCTGCGCACCTTCGACCCCGAGACGCGCCGGCGCTTCTCAGTCTGGCTCGATCAGCAGGGCCGTGCCGTCGAGGACGGGGGCGCGTCGATCAACGCCGCCCTGGCCACGCTGACTCCGTTCGCCGAGGAGACCGACGACGTGGTCGACGTGCTGCGCTCCCAGAGCACGGCCACGAGGGGCTTCATCCGCGACACCGGTGTGGTCTTCGGTGCCCTGACCGAGCGCCAGGGCCAGTTGCGCGACCTGATCGTCAACTCCAACCGGCTCTGGGAGACGCTCGCGCAGCGCGATGCCGAGCTGGCCGACACGTTCCGCGTCCTTCCCACCTTCCTGCGCGAGGGGCGTACCACGACGCGTCGCCTGACCCGCTTCGCCGAGAACACCAACCCGCTGATCGACCAGTTGCGCCCGGCCGCGCGCGAGCTGTCGCCCACGCTGATCGATCTCGAGGCCCTCGCCCCCGACCTCAAGGCGTTCTTCTCCGACCTCGACCCGCTCGTCCGCGTGGCCAAGCGCGGCCTGCCGGCCACCGAGCAGGTGCTCGACAACACAAAGCCGGTGGTCAGGCGCCTCGATCCCTTCCTGCGCAGCCTCACGCCGATCCTCGACTACGTCGGGCTCTACAAGCGCGAGCTGGCGGCCTTCTTCGCCAACGACTCGGCCGTTACGCAGTTCAGCCAGCCCGACTTCGCGCAAACGGGAGTGCTGCACGTGCTGCGCACGACCAACCCCACCAACCCGGAGATGCTCGCCGCCTATCCGAACCGCATCTCGTCCAACCGGTCGAATCCGTATCCCGAGCCGGGTGCCTACGACAAGCTGCGCACCGAGGGCCACCTCGAGGTCTTCAACAGCGAGCTCTGCACGGCAAACCCGGTGCCGGCCCCGCCGGCGCCGTCCGATCCGTGGCTGCCGGCCGATCTGCAGGCGCTGATCGTGCGCTTCGTGTACGGCGGACCGGAGAACGACGACGCCGCGGCGCCGCCCTGCGACGAGCAGGCGGCGCTCGGGCGGGTGGCCGAGCCGCCGCAGACCGGGCGCTATCCGCAGCTGCAGCCGCTTCCGTAGCCAGAGCGCGTTCTGGGTGGCGTGTCCGCGGAGTTGGCCCTCCAACCCGCTTGTGGCCGGCTACGTGCTTGCAAGGGCTGTCGCTGGAGGGGTGCGTCGCGCTGCTTGGGCAATAAGGGGTTGACCTGCAGACGCGCCCAAAAACCCGTTCGTTGTCGAGTTAGCGGTCCCAGGAACCGCTAACTCGACAATGGACGCCCGATCCGGCCGGCCGCACGGGAGCGCCGCGGCGACCCGTCCCAGCCGTTATTGCCCGCAGTTGGCCCGAGCCCACGCAGCCCGGGCGAGTCGCCACCGGCCACCTCACGGCGCCATTGTCGACTTAGCGTTGACAGGAACCGCTAACTCGACAATGGACGCCCGATCCGGCCGGCCGCACGGGAGCGCCGCGGCGACCCGTCCCAGCCCAACCGGCGCGTTTAGGAAACACTGCGAAACCCTCTTCTAAGCTCCCCGTGTGAGAGAGGGGGTCGTGTTTGCGCGGGTTGTCGGGGCGGTTGGGCGCCACCCGCTGCCGGTGCTCGCCGTCACGTTGCTGCTGGCGCTTTGCGGCGCGGGGCTCGCCCTGCGCCTCGAGCCGAGCGTCGGCACCGAGACGCTCGTCGACCGCGGCTCGGAGACCTTCGAGGCGACTCAGCGCTTCCGGGACGACTTCGGGGACGAGGCTGTTCTGGTGCTGGTCCGCGGCGAGCTGACGCGCACCGTGCTCACCGAGGACCTCGGCCGGGTGCTCGCGCTCGAGGGCTGCCTGTCGGGCAACGTGCCCGACACCAAGAAGGGGCTCGGCAACCTGCCACCGGTGTGCCGCGAGATCGCCGAGCTCGACGCGGCCAAGGTCGTGTTCGGCCCGGCGACGTTCATCAACACGTCGGTCAACCTGATCGGCGCTGAGTTCGCGGGGCGCCAGAAGGCAAACCAGCGCCAGGCGCAGGCGGCGGCCCGAGCCGCTCGCAAGCTGTCGAAGCGCCGCGGCGACCCGCCCGCCGAGCAGGAGCGCCTGGCAAACGCGGCCTTCTCTGCGGTGACCGCACAGTTCACACAGCAGGTCTTCCAGACCGCCCTGCGCTTCGGCATCACGGGGATCCCGCGCCTGGACGACCCCGACTTCGTCTCGCGGCTCGTATTCGCGTCCGGCGACGTCGGGGTGCCCAAGTCGCGCTTCGCCTACCTGTTCCCCTCGAAAAACGCCGCGATGATCACGATCCGGCTCAAGCCCGGGCTCTCCGGCGAGCAGCGCCGCGAGGCGATCGGCCTGTACCGGGAAGCGACCGAGCAGAAGGTCTTTCGCCCGCGCAACGGGGCGAGCTACGTCGTGACCGGCGTGCCGGTGGTGGCCGAGGGCCTGGCCGACGCGGTGCAGAGCTCGATCTTCGTGCTGCTCGGAGCGGCCCTGCTGCTGATGGCGGCCACCCTGGCGCTCGTGTTCCGCTCGCGCCTGCGGCTGCTGCCGCTTGCCCTCGCACTGGCCGCCGCGGCCATGACGTTCGGCGTGCTCTCGCTGGTGGGCGGGAGCCTCACGATGGCGTCGATCGCAGTGCTGCCCGTGCTGATCGGCCTCGCGGTGGACTACGCGATCCAGTTCCAGGCGAGGTTCGACGAGCAGCTCCAGCGTGCGCGCGAGCCGCGGCCCGCGGAGGGGGTAACGGAGCGGCGGCGAGCGGCCGCCTCCGCCGCGGCGAGCGCCGGCGGGCCGACGATCCTCACGGCGGGCATCGCCACAGCAGTCGGCTTCCTGGTGCTGCTGCTGTCGCCGGTACCGATGGTGCGCGGCTTCGGCACGCTGCTCGTGCTCGGGATCGGCCTGGCGCTCGCCTGCGCGATCGGCGCCGGCTTCGCGGCTCTGGTGCGCCTGGGCGTAGCCGCGGACCGCGGCGCGCCGACAACGGTCCCGCGTACCCGGGAGCGGCTCGCGGCCGTCCGGCGCCACCCGCGCATGGAGAGCGGCCGCGAGTGGCTTGCCGACCGCTCATGGCGAACCCTCGGGGTGGCCCTGTCGCGGCCCAACCGGGTGCTGGCGGTGGGTCTGGTCGTGGCGGTGGCCGGCCTGGCGCTCGACACCCAGAGCGAGGTCGTCTCCGACGTGCGCGAGCTCGTGCCGCAGGACCTGCAGGCGCTCGAGGACGTCGACGTTCTGCAGGAGGAGACCGGAGTATCGGGCGAGATCGACGTGACAGTGCGGGCGGACGACATCACCGACCCCGCGGTGATCGCGTGGATGACTCGCTTCCAGGACGGCGTGCTGCGCGCACACGGCTACCGGCCCGGCAAGCGCTGCACCCAGGAGCGAGACCCGCCGGAGCTCTGTCCCGCGCTCTCGCTGCCCGACCTCTTCAACAGCCCGACCGGGCAGCAGGCCGATGCCCGCCAGCTGCTCGATGCCGTGCCGCCCTATTTCTCACAGGGGGTGGTCACCGCCGATCGCAAGACCGCGAACCTCGCCTTCGGCATCCGGCTGATGGCGCTCGACCGCCAGAAGCGCGTGGTCGACGACATCAAGCAACGACTGGATCCGCCCGACGGCGTGGAGGCGAGCGTGGTCGGCCTGCCGGTCCTGGCCGCGGAGGCCAACGGCGCGCTGTCGTCCCCCTGGCGCCGCGGCCTGACGCTGCTGGTGGCGCTGGCGGGGGTCTTCCTCGTGCTCCTGCTCGTCCGGCGCTCGGTCCGGGACGCGGCGGTGCCGCTGATCCCGATCGCGCTCGCCACCGGCTGGTCGGGCGGCATCCTGTTCGTGCTGGGGCTGCTCCCCGGCCCGCTGGAGGTCGACCTCAATCCGATGTCGGTGACGCTGGGCGCGCTGGTGATCGCGATCTCGACGGAGTTCAGCGTGCTGCTCTCCTCGCGCTATCGCCAAGAGCGCAAGGCCGGCGCGGGCCCCGCTCGCGCGATCGAGCTGACCTACGCCTCGACCGGCGCGGCGGTGCTCGCCTCGGGAGCCACCGCGATCGCCGGCTTCGCCGCCCTGATCGCGTCCGACATCCGCATGTTGCGCGACTTCGGCATCGTGACCGTGGTCGACCTCTCGGTGTCACTGCTCGGCGTGATGATCGTGCTGCCGGCCGCGCTCATGTGGGCCGAGCAGCATGGTGGGTTTTCGGTGCGCGACCTCGATCCGCGCCCGCGCCTGCGGGCGCTTCGCCCCACCCGGGACGCCGCCCGGTGAGCGACGAGGACCGCTTCGAGGATCTCTCCGCCGGGGAGCGCCTCGCGGAGCGAGACCGCACACATCCGGAGCCCGTCCGTCGGCCGGAGGTGCCGCGAGCGGGCAACAAGTACGCCTGGCTCGTGGGGATCCTGATGGTCATGGCCCTCGGCGTGCTGCTCTTCTTCCAGACGCTCCCGAACCAGGGCGAGGGGCTCGAGGGGCCGCGCAAGGGATCTCGGCTCAAGGCATTTGCCGCGCCCTCGGCCCTCGGCGACCTGGAGGGCGACGCCAACGTCTGCCAGAAGGAGCCCTGCCCCGATCAGGCGGGCGGCGAGCCTGCCTGCGCGCTCACCTCCGACGACGTGGTGAACGTCTGCGAGCTGCGCGAGAAGCCGCTCGTGCTCACCGTCATCTTCGACCGCGGCGCCGACTGCTACCCGCAGGTCGACCGCACCGAGCGCATCCGGGGCGACTTCGAGCAGGTCAACTTCGTGACCTTGTTCTTCACGCACAAGGAGCGCGGGGAGGTTCGCGGCCTCGTCAGGGCGCGCCGCTGGCGCCAGCCCGTCGCGGTCGACCGAGATGGAGCGGTCGCGAACCTCTACGGGGTCGGGGGCTGCCCGACCACCATCTTCGCGAAGGCGGGCGGGAGGGTCGTGGACACGGAGCTCGGCAACATCACCGAGGAGGAGCTGCGCCGCAGGGCGAGCGCGCTCGGCTGATGGAGCTCGAGATCGAGGAGGGCTGGGTCGAGACGGAGCTCGCCGAGGAGTTCCCCGACCTACGGCTCGTCCACGCCCCGCTGGAGGCCCGCCCGCGGTCGACTCCGCCGGAGGTAAAGCAGCGCCTGCGCGACCTCGCCGACCGCTACACCGGCGCCAAGGTCGTGCACATGCGCCAGGACGCCGTCCCCTGGGCCTACCGCGTGTTCTCGCGCCAGGTCGGGATCGACCCCGACACCGACCGCACCCCGGTCGAGGCGATCGCCCTCGAGCGCCTGCGCCACGGCGGCCTCAAGAGTGAGAACCTGGTCGACGACGCGCTGACGATCGCGATCGCCGAGACCGGGGTACCGGTGTTCGTGCTCGACGCGGACAAGGTGACGGGTGGGCTCGGACTGCGGCTGGCGCGTCCTGGCGAGTGGCTGGCGGAGCTGCGCCCGCTGTCGGCCCGCCAGCTCGTGGTGGCAGACGAATCGCGGCCCGTCGCCGTCCTGATGGGCGAGGTCTCGAAGGAGGCGGGCGTGACCAAGACGACGCAGCGCATGCTCCTCTGCGCGCTGCGTGTGAAGGGCGTACCGCCGATCGCGGCCGAGGAGGCGCTCTGGATCGTGGCTGAGACGCTGGGGGGTGCCGCGTAGGCGGCAGGAGGTATTCTCTAGCCGTGCTCCAGCAGCAGGGAGGAGTGCTGTACCAACCGTCGCCGCTTGCTCCGCGGACCCTTCCGGACGAGCGCGCCGCGCGCCGCACGCTGCTCGACCAGGTCGCGCGCCTGGAGGAGGAGCTCGCTCAGCTGTTCTGCTCGGTCTGGCCCCGTCACGGCTTCGAAGTGACCGTGCCGGGCCGGGGCGGGCCGCGCCTGCTGTCGCTGGCCGAGCTCGAGGAGCTGCGAGACGAGCTGGCGGGCCGCGTTCAGCACGTACGGCGCACCCTCTCGGATCGCACCTACACCGAGGAGTGCAACCGGCGACTGATCGAGGAGATGCTGCTCGACCCCGACTCGCACAAGTTCGTGCGAGTGTCCAACGAGGACATCGGGGAGCCCGGGTGCAAGCACTGGCACGTGCGCCCGCGGTGGAGCTTCCTCGGGATGCTGATGGGCTGGTGGCGGGTCGTTATCAGCTCGGGCTGTCCATTAACCACCTCACATGGGTAGGCGAAGCCGCAAGCGCGGGGGTTTGACCACGCGCGCCGACCGCGACGAGGCGCGGCGCCCACGCGCCGCCCGTCCGCCTGCCTCGGAGCGTCCTCGCGCGCCGTGGGGCGCCTTTCCGCTGTCGGAGCTCGTGATCCTGATCGGCATCGTCGTGATCTTCTGGGGCCTGTTCAGCGGTGGCAGGACCGGCAACGAGCGCGTGGCCGGCGGTCTCGTGCTCGCCTCGCTCGGCGGCGGCGAGCTCGCCCTTCGCGAGCACCTGGCCGGCTTTCGCTCGCACTCCTCCCTGCTTGCGGGCGTCGCCGCGTTCGCGGTCGTCACCGCGGTGGCGCTCGGCCTCGGCCCGGTGGCGATCTGGGTTCTGCTGGCGCTCGGAGCCGGGGTCTTCGGCGGCACCTTCTACGCCATGCGCGAGCTCTTCAAGCGCCGCTCCGGCGGCCTCGGCTTCCGCTGACCGCAGCTACAGCAAGGCTGCGCCACTACGGAAAGGGCTGCGCCGGCGGCCTGCCCCACTACAGTGGCGGCCGTGAACGAGCAGCGCCTGCGCATCGCGGGCATCCACCACGTGACCGTGATCTGCGCAGACGTGGAGCGCTCGGTCGAGTTCTATCGGAACCTGCTCGGCATGCGGCTGGTCAAGCAGACCGTCAACGAGGACGACCGCGGCGCCAGGCCATCTGTTCTTCGGCGACGAGGACGGCCGGCCGGGCACGTCGTGATCACGTGCCTCGAGTACGCCGAGCTCGACGAGGGAACGGTCGGACGCGGCTCGACCCACCACTTCGCGCTGGCGGTCGACACAGAGGCGGAGCTGGACGCCTGGCACGACTACCTGCGCTCGCGCGGCATCCCCTGCACCGACGTGATGGACCGCACCTACTTCAAGTCGCTCTACCTGCGCGACCCGGACGGCCACATCGTCGAGCTCGCCACCTCGGGGCCGGGGCTGACGGTCGACGAGACGCTCGAGGAGCTCGGCCGAAAGCAGGTGTGAAGAGACGGCAAAGGCTGCGCCGGCGGCCGAGCCGCCGGCCTGCCCCACTGCGGCGGCCCGAGCTGTGGGCCGCCGCCGTCACGGCTTGCTTAGGCAGCGGCGCCGGTCAGCGCGTGCTCGTCCATCGCCCCGGCGTGCTCCTCACGGGCTTCGCCGGTGGCGGGAGCGTTCTTTGCCGCGAGCACCCCGGCGAGCGCGACGCGCTGGCGCTCGGTGAGCGTTCCCGACCTGCTTGTTCTCGGGAACGCCCAGCGACACCAGCAAGCGCCGGCAGCGCGTGCGTCCCCAGCGCTTTTGGCTCATCAGGAGATCGCTGATCGACATGCTGTGCGCCTGCCACGGGCAACCGGTGACGACCGCCGCTGCCGACAGCTCTCCCTCGGCGATATTCCGCTTCATGCGCGCGCGGGCGAGGCGAACGCGGTTGGCGTACTCCAGCGCCTTCAGATGCTGCTCTTGACCAGCGTCGAGCGTGGCGGTGTTGCCCATCAGACCTCCCCCGCACACGAAGTGCGTTTTTCCAGCGGTGCAGTTCCCCGGTGGTCGCAGGGGCGGGATAGACCTATGCAAGTGGCGGGTCCGTGCCGACAGTCGGGGACCCCGACCCGCCGTCGGCGCCGCACTCCTCTCGCACCGATCCAAAGCCGTCCAAAGACCGGGAATCATGAAAGCCGGGTTGAGCGCGAGCGTCAACCGATACCGGGTTCGCGCAGTCGCTAAGAGCGGGCTTTTCGTGAATCGGGACGCTTCCTCGGTTTAACAAGCATCGAGTCGCGAGCCGGGTATGTTGGTGGCGCTCATGCGCTCGACGAAGATCGTCGCCACGATCGGCCCGGCCTCGCTGCAGCCCGACGTGCTGCCCCGGATGGTCGAGGCGGGGATGGACGTGGCGCGCCTCAACTTCGCCCACGGAACGCCCGACCAGCACCGCGAGACCGCGGCGCTGCTGCGCGAGGCCGCCAACCGCGCCGGACGCGAGGTGGCGATCCTCGGCGACCTGCCCGGGCCCAAGCTGCGCATCGGGCCGGTGGCCGGCGGCGTGGCGGAGCTTGTCCGCGACTCGGTGGTCGTGCTGGGTGCAGAGCAAACCGAGGGCACATCCGGGCGCCTCCCGGTGGCGTGGCAGGGCTTCGCCGACCTCGTGGACGTGGGCGACGTCTGCTATCTCGCCGACGGCGCCGTGCGGCTGCGGGTGGAGGAGGTGAGCGACGGCGACGTCGTGACCCGAGTCGAGGTCGGCGGGAGCGTTGCCTCGCGCCAGGGGCTGAACCTGCCCAACGTGACGGTCTCGCTGCCGGCCGTGAGCGCGGAGGACATCGCGCTGATCGACGTCGGTCTCGAGATGGAGCTCGACTACTTCGCGCTCTCCTTCGTCCGCCGCCGCGAGGATCTCGAGCCGGTCCACCAGCACCTGAAGGAACGCGGCGCGGAGGTGCCGCTGATCGCGAAGATCGAGAAGCCGCAGGCCGCGGCGAACGCCGAGGAGATCATCGACTCGGCCGACGGGATCATGATCGCGCGCGGCGACCTCGGCATCGAGCTGCCGATCGAGGAGGTCCCGCTTGTCCAAAAGCGCCTGCTCGCCATGGCCGGGCGGCGCGCCAAGCCGACGATCACGGCCACTCAGATGCTCGAGTCGATGGTGCACTCCACCCGGCCCACGCGGGCCGAGGTGGCCGACGTGGCAAACGCGATCTTCGACGGCACGGACGCGGTGATGCTCTCCCAGGAGACGGCGGTGGGCAAGCACCCCGTGCTCGCGGTGGAGATGATGGCCTCCATCGCCACGACGGTCGAGCGCGAGCTGCCCTACGGGCGCTGGCTCGCCGAGCGCGGCCCGCAGGCCAACAACCAGTACCACGCGATCGCCTTCGGAGCCGTGGGTGCGGTCTACCAGCTCGGTCTCACGTGCATCGTGACGCCGACCAACACGGGCACGACGGCGCTGTTGATCTCGGCCTACCGGCCGCGGGCGCCCGTGCTGGCGCTCTCGCCGCGCCCCGAGGTGGTCCGCCGCTGCCGGCTGCTCTGGGGCGTCCATCCGCTGCTCAACGAGGAGCCGATGGACACCATCGGCCTGCTCGAGGCGTGCGCCGATGCGGCCTGCCGGGTCGGGCTGGCCGAGAAGGGGGACAAGATCGGCATCACGGCCGGCCTGCCGGCCGGGCGCTCGGGCGGGACGAACCTGTTCAAGGTCCACACGGTCGAGTAGCGGCCGGGCCGCGAGCGCTCAGCTGCGTGCGCCGCGATGGCGCTCGCGAAACGCTCGTGCCTTCTCGACGTTGCCGCACGCCTCCATCCGGCACCATCGCCCCGAGCGATTCTTCGAGTGGTCGTAGAAGGCCCAGAAGCAGGTGTCGCGCGGGCAGGCCTTGAGCCGCTCCCAGCGTCCGTGCTCGACCGCGGCGGCGACGATCGCCATCAGCCGGGCGATCGCGCCGTCCACGCCGCCGGCCTCGGGGACCAGCTCGGGGTCGCGCGCCGGGCCGGAAGCGCACGCGCACCCCGGCGCGCGACCGCCTTGTCGAGCAGCTCGACCTTCTCGCTCGTCGAGCTCCAGGCCGTTGTTGGCCATCAGCACCGAGCGCAGGCCCTCGCGCACGTCGACGGCGCGGCGCAGGTCGGCCACGCTCACGCGCTCGTCCGGGCTCCATCAGGCCGCGCTCGACAAGCCAGTCGCGCAGGGCCTCGGGCGATGACGAGCTCGTCCTCGCCGTGCTCTCGAGGTCGACGCTGTTGACGAAGCGCTGCACGAGGTACAGCGGCTGCGGCGCGGTCTTCTCGGGTGTGGAGTCTCCTGGGGCCATGCCATGCGCTCCTGGTCTAAGTCGAGCTTATCCGGGGCACAGCGTTCGTAACTATCTATCCATGATAGCCGGTGTTAGAATACCGGCTAACAGGGAAAGCTGGTTACAGGAGGTAGCGAGATGACCAATCCCATCACCATCAGGCTCTCGACCGACGGCAGACCGCGACCGCATCGCCGAGCTCGCCGAGCTCGACGGCCGCCGCGCGCCGCTCGGCGACGGCGCTGCTCGCCGAGGTGGACGGCCGACTGTGGGCCGCCGTCGGCGTGGCCGACGGGAACGCCGTGTCCGACCCGTTCGAGCGCACCGCCGACATCGTCGGGCTCCTGCAGCTGCGAGCCGAGCAGGAGCGCGAGCGCGCCTACGGGCGTGGCCCGCTGCTCGGGCGGCTCATGCTGGTGCGCCAGCGCGCCGGGGTGATCGCATGATTCCGGCCCTCCACTGGTACATCGCACTCGACCGCGGCGACGAGCTCATGCGTCAAGCGGAGCGAGGCCGGGCCCCTCGACGTGCTCGAACACGAGCGAGCTCTGGACGCGGCCGATCTCGCGCCGCTCGATCAGGCTCCAGACCAGATCGCGCAGGTGGTGCCATGTCTCGAACCGCCACGTGGACGATGAAGTCGGTGGTGCCGGTCAGCGCCATCACGCGCACGGTCTCGGCCGCAGGCCGGCCAGCGTCGGCCAGGAGCTGCTCGGTGGCCTGGCGGTGTGAGGTGCGCTGCTGGATCGACAGGATCGCCTCCATCGGGCGCCCGACGGCCGCAGGGTCGACCTCGGCGCGGAAGCCGGTGATCGACGCCGCGCGCCCGCAGCTCGCGCACTCGCTCGAGGCAGGTCGAGGGCGCGACGCCGACCTTCTCGGCGAGCGCCTTGTTGGTCTGCCGAGCATCGTTCTGGAGCTCGACCAGCAGCGCGCGATCGACTGAATCCAGTTCGGTCACTCCGGCCATCTCATCGCCGAACATAGTTCGATGAGAGGCTTGTTTCTCCATACGGCGGGTAGCGTACTGGCCTCAATGCCGGATTCGCAGCGACGCACGCTCCCGCCCCACGCGGCGGGCTACGGCGCCGGCCTGCGGGCGGTCGCCCCGCTGCTGCCCGCAGTGCTCGCGTTCGGCATCTCGTTCGGCGTGCTCGCCCAGGCGGCCGGGCATCGGCGCCGTGGCCTCGATCGTGATGTCGCTGACCACCTTCGCCGGCTCGGCGCAGTTCGCGTCGTCTCGGTGCTCGGCGCGGGCGGCACCGCGGCCGCGGCCATCGGCGCGGCCGTGCTGCTCAACGCCCGCTACGGCCCGATGGCGCTGTCGGCGGTCCACGCGTCTTCCGGGGCGGCAGGCTGCGCCGGCTGCTCGAGGCGCAGCTGCTGGTCGACGAGAGCTGGGCGCTCTCGCAGCGCGACGGCGACTTCGACCGGCGCATCCTGATCGGTGCGGGCCTCGGCCTCTACGCGGGCTGGAACGCGCGGGACCGCGATCGGCGTGCGTGGCCGGCGACTCGCTCGGCCGACCCGGCCACGCTCGGCCTCGACGCCGCCTTCCCCGCGCTGTTCCTGGCGCTGCTCGCCCCGCTGCTGCGCGAGCCGCGACGCGCTCGCGGCGGCGCTGCTCGGTGCCGGCATCGCGCTGGCCCTCACGCCGATCACCCCGGCGGGCATCCCCGTGATCGCGGCCACCGCCGCGTGCCTCGTCGGCCTGCGCCGTCCGGCGGCGTCGCTCCCCAGCCCGAGCGACGGGCGACGCCTCCGCCGCGGATGAGCTCGTGAGCGCCGTCTGGACCGCCGTGCTGGTGGTCGGCCTGGCCACCGTCGCGATCAAGGCCGCCGGGCCCGGTGCTCGCCGGCGGGCGCGAGCTGCCGCAGGGCAGCGCCGCGCGTGGTCGACCTGCTCGCGCCCGCCCTGCTCGCGGCCCTGGTGGCCACGCAGGCGTTCGGCTCCGACGAGGCGCTCGTGCTCGACGAGCGCGGCGCCGGCCTGCTCGGCGGCGGGCGTCGCGATCCTCCTGCAGGCGCCGCTGCTGGTGGTGATCGTGGTGGCCGCCGTGACCGCCGCCTCGCTCAGAGCGGTCGCGTGACGGCCGCGCGGCTGGGCGCTGTTCGCCGCCGTCTCGGTGGTCTGGGGCATGCCGTACCTGTTCATCAAGATCGCCGTCGACGACGGCCTCACGCCGGGCTTCGTGGCCTGGTCGCGCGTGGCGCTGGCCGCGCTGGTGCTGCTCCCGATCGCGATCAGGACCGGCGCGCTGCGCGGGCTGCCGCTGCGCTGGCTGGTCGCCTTCGCCGTCGTCGAGATCTGCATCCCGTTCCCGCTGATCGGCTTCGGCGAGCAGCGCATCTCGCTCGTCGCTGGCGGCGATCCTGATCGCGGCGCTGCCGCTGGTGGTCGCCTTCCTCGCGCTGCGCTTCGACGACGCCGAGCGACCCACGCCGACCCGGCTGGCCGGGATGCTGATCGGGCTCGCGCGGAGTGGCGGCGCTGGTCGGCATCGACATCGGCGGCCGCGGCGCGGAGCTGCTCGGCGCCGCGCGCGGTGCTGACGGCCACGCTCGGCTACGCGTGCGGCCCGCTCATCGTCAAGCGCCAGCTGAGCCGGCGCCGACCCGCTCGGGCCGGTCACCGCCGCGATGGGGATCGCGTCGATCATGCTGCTGCCCTTCGGCGATCGGCGACTTCCCGACCGAGACGCCGTCCACCGAGGCGCTCGTCGCGGTCGTGGTGCTGGGCCTCGTCTGCTCGGCGCTGGCCTTCCTGCTCTTCTTCCGCCTGATCGCCGAGGTCGGCCCCAGCCGCGCGACCGTGATCACCTACGTCAACCCGGTCGTGGCGCTGGCGCTCGGAGTGGCCGTGCTGGGCGAGAGCGTGACCGCCGGCGCCGTGGCCGGCCTGCTGCTGATCCTGGCCGGCTCGTGGCTCGCCACAGACGGCCGCCTGCCGCCCGGCCTGGCCGGCGCGTCGTCGCGCACGGCGCCATGAGGAGACGCCCAGTGCCGATCGTGACCGTGCAGCAGTCGCCCGCGACCTCGCCCAGAAGCGCCGGCTCGCGAGCTGATGACCGGCGTTCGTGGAGGCCTACGGCATCAGCCCGAGCCGTTCAGGTCTTCATCGACGAGGTGGCGATGAGAACTGGGCCAAGGGCGGGACGCTGGCGGCCGATGCGAGCGGACCGATCCGCCGGCTGACGTTGAGCACACTGTTGTGGTCAACGTCAGTTTCGTGCCGCGAGGCGCGAACCTGCCGCTGCGCCTGAGCCGTGGCGGCGGGCTGGATGCGCAGCTCAGTCGGCGCCCGCTTCGGGCGTCGACGCCGGCGGCAGGCCGTCGGGCGGCGTCATCTTCTCGACCTCGCCCTTGACCCGCTCGAAGATCGAGAGCGCGCGGTCGAGGTGCTCGCGCTCGTGGGTCGCCATCACCGACGTCCGCAGCAGCGCGCCGCCGCGCTGGCACGGCCGGGTAGATCGCCACGTTCACGTACACGCCGGCGTCGTAGAGCGCCTTCCAGAGCAGCACGGCGCGCCAGTCGTCGCCCACCAGCACCGGCACGATCGGGGTGATGACCTCGGTGCCGTCCGGCAGGCGGTTCGGCTCCATCACCTCGTAGCCGATGCGCGGCCAGCCCGTCGTGCAGGTAGCGCGCGTTGTCGAGCACCCGGGCCATCAGCTCGGGTCCCTCGGAGGAGCGGATGATCGCGCAGCGCGCCCAGCGCCGCGCCCACGGCCGCCGGCACCGCGGCGGCCGTGAACATGAACGAGCGCGACTGGACGCGCAGGAAGTCGATCACCTCGTGCGGCCCGGCGATGAAGCCGCCGCACGAGGCAAGCGACTTGGAGAAGGTGCCCATGCGCAGGTCGATCTCGTCCTCGCAGTCGAGCAGCTCCGCGGCCCCGCGCTCCGCGCGCGCCGAGCACGCCGACGCCGTGCGCCTCGTCGACCATCAGGCGCGCGCCGTGCTCGCGGCAGAGCGCCGCCACGTCGGGGAGCGGCGGCGAGGTCGCCCTCCATCGAGAACACGCCGTCCACGACCACGAGCACGCCGCCGCCGTCGGACTCGGCGCGCGCGAGCATCGTCTCGAGCTTGTCGAGGCGGTTGTGGCGGAAGGGCCGCACCCGGGCGCGCGAGAGCGACACCGCGTCGAGGATCGAGGCGTGGTCGCCGGTGTCGCAGATGACGGTGTCGCCGGGGTCGAGCAGCGTGCCGATGGCGCCGGTGTTGGCGAGGTAGCCGGTGGTGTAGACGAGCGCGTCCTCGGTGCCCATCCAGTCGGCCAGCTCGCGCTCGAGCTCCAGGTGCAGGTCGAGTGGTGCCGTTCATGAAGCGCGAGCCGGTCAGCCCGGTGCCGTAGCGCTCGAGCGCCTGCGCGGGCCGCGTCCTTGACCCGCTGGTCGCCGGTCAGCCCCAGGTAGTTGTTCGAGCCGAGCATGATGCGCTCGGCTGCCCTCCATCGTCGACGACCGGGCCGGCCGGCCCCTCGAGCACCCGGAAGTAGGGCATGAGGTCGTGCTCGCGCGCGGCCTGCAGCTGCTCGAGGCGCTCGTGGCGGCGTGCCTTGTCGAAGAGATCGATGGCGGTTGGCATGTAGGGTGGCGCGCCGTGTCGGTGGAGGTCCAACCGGTCAGGTCGCGGCGGGACAGGCGCGAATTCGTCGACCTCCCGTTCCGGCTGCATGGTACCGGGACACCCTGGGTCCCCCCGCTCAAGCTCGAGCGCCACGCTGTTCCTCGAGCCCGCGCTTCAACGCCTTCTTTCGCCACGGCGAGGCCGAGCTGTTCCTCGCCCGCCGCGACGGCCGGGTGGTCGGGCCGGGTCAGCGCCCAGATCGACCTCAACTTCAACGCCTACCACGACAACGCCTGGGGCATGTTCGGCTTCCTCGAGTTCGAGGAGGACCCGGAGGTGCTCGGCGCGCTGCTCGAGGCGGCCGCCGCCTGGCTGCGCGAGCGCGGGCGCGACCGCATGGTCGGGCCGATGGACTTCACGATGAACGACGAGAGCGGCGTGCTGATCGAGGGCTTCGAGCGCCGGCCGATGCTGCGCCAGCCCTGGCAGCCGCCCTACTACCAGCGCGCTGCTGCGAGGAGGCCGGCCTCGAGAAGGCGTGGACCTGTTCATGTGGACGCTCGACATCTCCGGGCGCGACAAGGTGATGCCGATCATCTGGGAGCTCGCCGAGCAGCTCGAGCCCAAGCACGGGATCACGATCCGCAAGATGACCCGGCGCGGGCTGCGCCGCGACCTCGACGCCTTCGCCGAGATCTACAACGAGGCCTGGTCGCGCAACTGGGGCTTCGTGCCCTACGAGAAGGCCGACCTCGACGCCTACGCCCAGGAGCTCCACCTCGTGTTCGACCGCGACTGGTTCATGGTGGCCGAGAACGCCGATGGCGAGACCGTCGGCGTGGCGATCACCGTCCCCGACGTCAACGAGGTGCTCGGTGAAGATGAACGGGCGCATCCTGCCGTTCGGCTGGTGGCACTACCTCAACCGCCGGCGGATCGTCGAGCACTGCCGGGTCGGCTTCCTGGGCGTCAAGCCCGCCTGGCAGCACACCGGCGTGGCGGCCGGGCTGTACGCCGAGCACTTCGAGATGGCGGCTCGACTCGCGGCATCCACGGGGGCGAGATGGGCTGGATCCTCGAGACCAACAAGGCGATGAACCGCGCGATGGAGGCGATGGGCGGGGAGATCGTCAAGCGCTACCGGGTGTACGAGCGCACTCTCGGCGCGGGCGGCGCCGGGCTGCGACGTAGTCCGGCTACACTCGCGAGCGTGCCCGAGCCGAACGCCCTTCCGGATCCCGAGCCGAGCACCAGGCACGAGGTCCGGCCGCTGCCCGGTGCTCGCCGAGCCGCGCCCGATCGAGCGCGCGGCGCGAGGTCTCGCTGCCGGCGGCGGTGGCCGCGGCCACGGGCGGCTTCCTGCTCGGGGTGGCCACCTTCGTGCTCGTCAAGATCCTGCGCCGCTCCCGGCCCGCGCGCCTGCGGCTCGGCCCGGCCGCGGGCCGCGGCAAGCGCGTGGACGTGGCCGCCTCGCGCTCGTTCCTCGTCGACATCCACATGCTCAAGGACCGATAGAGCCGACCGCGTTCAGGGCGGGGCGACCGGGCGGCCAGCCGCGCGCCGTGCTCGAGCAGGACGTGACGCCCACCGGCGCCTACCGCCTGCCCACGGGCGGGCCGCGACGGCGTGCTCGTGACGCCGCGACGGCGCGCTGGTGCGGGCGCTGCAAGCTAGGCGACGAGACGGCGGTCGTGCGCGCCTGGGCGGCGGGCGGGCGGGTGCGCTTGCGCGCGGAGGCGCCCACCGGCGAGGTGGCCGCCGGCGGCGATCGAGCGGATGCGCTTCGCGCTCGGCACCGACCACGACCTCGACCGAGTTCCACCGCCGCTTTCGCCGCGACCCGCTGATCGGCCCGGTGATCCGCCACCGTCCCTGGCTGCGCCCGCGCCGGCGTCCCGAGCCCTTCGAGGCGCTGGCCTGGGCGGTCTGCGAGCAGCTGATCGAGTCCCGGCGCGCGGCGGCGCATCGAGCGCTCGATCGTGCGCCGCCTCGGCGGCCGCAGTGCCTGCGGCGCGCTTCGCATCCCGCCCACCGCCGCGCGAGTGGCCGCGCGCTGCGCCCGCCGAGCTCGACGCCTGCGGCCTGGCGCCCAAGCGCTCGATAGCGCTCATCAAGGCGGCACGCGAGGTGGCGTCCGGGCGAGCCGACCTGAGCGAGCCACGAGCCGTCCTGGCGGCGCCTGCTCGGCGATCTCCAACATCGGCAACTGGACGATCGAGATGCTCGCATTCGAGGGCCAGGGCCGCGACGACATGCTTCCCGCGCTCGATCTCGCCTACGTCAAGCTGGTCGGCCGCTGGAGCACGGCGGGCGGCGCGCGACCGAGGAGGAGGTCCGCGAGCTTCTTCGCCCCCTATGGGGAGTACGCCGCGCTGGCCGGCATCTACGCTCTGCAGCGCCGGTTTCCGTAACAACTCCCGCATAGGATGGACCACAGAGCGATGGAAAAGGTCGAAAAGACAGATCAGCGAGTGGCGCGAGGAGCTTCCGGCCGAGCGCTTCCAGATCCTGCGCCAAAAGGGCACCGAGCCGCCCTTCACGGGCGCCTACACGTACTCGAAGGCCGACGGCATGTACCGCTGCGGGGCCTGCGGCAACGAGCTGTTCAGCTCGGACTCGAAGTTCGACTCCGGCAGCGGCTGGCCCAGCTTCACCGAGCCGGCGGTGGCCGACGCGGTCGAGCTGCACGACCGATCACAGCCACGGCATGACCCGCACCGAGGTCACCTGCGCTCGCTGCGGCGGGCATCTGGGCCACGTCTTTCCCGACGGGCCCGGCCCGGACGGGCAGCGCTACTGCATCAACTCGATCGCGCTCGACCTGGACGAGTCAGAGGCCTGAGCCCGGCAGGAGCCCGTTGTCATAGGCGGCGCGCGGGTCGGCTGGGTTCTCCAGCAGGTTGTTGTCCTGGAGCCACGCCGCGAAGGCGTCCCACTCGGACGGGCTCTGCCAGCCGAAGGGCTTGTCCTCCGGCGGGAAGAACAGCGGCAGCGTCACGTCGACCACCGCGCGCTGCAGCTCGGGATCGAGGTCCGGGTTGGCGTCGAGCAGGCCCTCGATCGCCTCGCCGGGGTCCGAGCGCAGGTCGCGCGTGCCGCGCGAGAGCGCTCCGATGAACGCACGGAGCTTGTCCCCGTCGCGCTCGAGCGCGTCCTCGTTGGCGACCAGCACCAGTTCGTTGTAGGTCGGCACCCCGGCTTCCTCCATCCTGATGATCCGCGGCCGCTTGCCGCGTAGCCGCAGGTCTGTCCCCTCGTAGTTCCAGAACGCTCCGAGCGCGGCGTCGATCTTCCCCGTGATCAGCGCCGGCGAGAACGAGAAGCCGACGTTGCGCTCCTTCACGCTGTCGGCGGGCACCCGGGCCTCGCTGAGGATCGTCTGCAGGTAGGCCGTCTGGTAGTCGATCCCCGCCGTGCCGACCGTCTTGCCCTTGAGGTCGGCCGGCTTCGAGATCTTCGCCGCGGGCAGCGAGATCAGCGCGGTCAGCGGCTTCTGGACGACAGCGCCGACGCTCACCACGCGCAGTCCCTGGTCGCGCGCCCGAAAGACCTCGGGCTCATAGGAGATCGCCAGGTCGACCCGGCCGGCCGCGACCTGCTTGATCGGCGCTGCCGGGTCGGGCGGCTGGCGAATCGTCACGTCGAGGCCGGCCTGCTCGAAGTGGCCCGCCGCCTCCGCCGCGTAGATGCCGGCGTGGTCGGCGTTGGGGAAGTAGTCGAGCATCAGCTCGACCTGCTTCGAGCCCGACGGCTCGAGCACGTCCTCCTTCTCGCCGCAGCCGGCCAGCGCGAGCGCCGCCAGCACGGCCAGGGGGGCCAGCTTCCTCATACGAGCCTTTCTTCGTTGTTCCACGGACACGCCACACGCTCAGCCGCGGCCACGAGCGCGAACAGCGCCACGGCCATCGCCGTCAACAGCACGATCCCGGCATAGACGCGCGGAGTCTGGAGCTGGTTGTTGCCGAGCAGCACGAGCCGCCCGAGCCCCTCGTCCGCGCCCGCCCACTCGCCGAACACCGCGCCGATGACAGACACCGTAGCGGCCACCTTGAGGCCGCTGAACAGATACGGCAGCGAGGCGGGCAGCTCGACCGTCCGCAGCGTGCGCAGCCGCGAGGCGCCCATGCTGCGCATCAGCTTGAGCAGCTCGGGCGGCGTCGAGCGCAGGCCGTCGAGCAGGTTGACCGTGATCGGGAAGAAGCAGATCAGCGCCACGATGGCGAGCTTCGGCCCGATGCCGTAGTCGAAGGCGAGAACGAAGATCGGGGCGAGCACCACGATCGGGATCGCCTGCGAGCCGACCAGCAGCGGGTAGGCCGCATCGCGCAGCGGCCGGACCAGGTGCATGCCCACGGCGACTAACACGCCGGCGGCGACCGCGATCGCGAGGCCGAGCAGCACCTCGACGAGCGTGACGCCGGCGTTGTCGATCAGCAGCGACCAGTCCGCGCGCAGCGCGTCCCACGTCTCCACCGGGGAGGCGAGCGTGAGGTCGTCGACCGAGTCGAGCGTGGCGACGCCCTGCCAGGCCAGAACGAAGAGCGCGATCAACGCGCCCGCGAGCAGGACGCGCGTCATGGCCTCAGCGCCTCCATGGCCTGCGCCCTGAGCTCGGCGAGTGCCGGATCGGTCAGCGAGCGCGGCCGCGCGGCGTCCACCGTGAACTCGGCGACGATGCGCCCGGGGCGGGGGGAGAGGACGACGATCCGGTCGGCCAGGAAGGCGGCCTCCTCCACGTCGTGGGTGACGAGCACGACCGTCCGCGGCTCGACAGCGAGCGTGGCGGCCAGCCATTCCTGGAGGTCTGCGCGCGTGATCGCGTCGAGGGCGCCGAAGGGCTCGTCGAGCAGGAGCAGCGGCCGGCCCGCCAGCAGCGTGCGCAGGAAGGCGACGCGCTGGCGCATTCCGCCCGACAGCGCCGCGGGGCGCGAGCGTTCGAACTCCGCCAGGCCGAAGCGCTCGAAGAGCGGCTCGGCGCGCCCACGCGCCTCGGCCTTCGCGACGCCCTGGCACTCGAGCGCGAGGGCGGCGTTGCCGAGCGCGTCGCGCCACGGGAGCAGCAGGTCGCGCTGGGGCATGTAGGCGCAGGCCGCGCGGCGCTCGGCGCCGCCGCCGGCCCCCTGCACGCGGATCACACCCTCGTCGGGCTCCTGGAGCCCGGCCACCAGCTCCAGCAGGGTCGACTTGCCGCAGCCGGATGGGCCGACCACGGCAAGCACCTCTCCCGACCGGACCCGGAGGCTGATCTGGTCAAGCGCGGTCAGGGCGCCGAAGCGCCGCGTGACCATTTCGAAAGAAAGAGGCTCCGTCGTGGGAGCCTCGGCCTCGACTTGCATTGCTCCCTCCGCGGGCATTACCCCACAGGTTCGAAGGGTCAGCGCCGGGGCACGTCCACCTGACTACTGGACGAAAGGGCGCTATCTCAGCCCGCTTTCCCGCGAGCCCCCCTGGTTTGCGCCGGGGATTCTATCGTTTGAGCCGTGGGCCGATCGAACCTGTACGGAGGCATGCCGGAGCCGCACGGCCCACCGGGCATGGCCCCGCGGCTGCTGGAGTTCGCAGACGAGCTGCGCAACGAGGGCGTGGCGGTCGGGACGTCGGAGCTGCTCGACGCCTTCGGCGCGCTCGACGCGGTCAGCTGGACCTCTCGTGAGGGCTTTCGCGAGGCGCTTGCGGCGACGCTCGCCAAGTCCCAGGAGGACCGGCACGTGCTCGACGTGCTCTTCGACCGCTTCTTCTTTCGGGCGGTCGAGCAGCAGGCGGTCGAGCGCGGGCTGCGCGAAGAGCGCTTCCAGGGCGGCGAGGGGATCGACCTGGAGGCTCTGCGCGAGCGCATCCGCGACGCGATCCGCGCGGGCTCGGACGGCGAGATGCGAGACCTCGCGCGGCTGGCGATCGCCGCCTTCGGGCGCCAGGGCGAGGGCTCGGGCGTGATCGGCGTCGACGTCCAGCGCATCCGGCGCACGCTCGGGCTGAAGGGCGAGCGTCCCGGCGCCGAGCTGCCCGACCCCGACGCCGTGCCGCGCGACCGCCTGCAGGAGTTCGAGCAGCACGTGCGCCGCGAGCTCGAGCGCCAGATGATCGAGCGCACCCGGGCGCTGCCGCCGGCCAAGCCGCTCAGGGAGTTCGACCGAGCGCTGCCCTCCAACCCCGCGCAGGACCTCTCGCAGGTGCACCGCGTGGTGGCGCAGCTGAAGAAACGGCTCGCCTCGCAGGGGCGCGAGCACCGCGGTCGCCGGCGCTCGTGGCAGGTGGACGTGCGCCGCACGATGCGCGCCTCGTTGCAGACCGGCGGCGTCCCGCTCGAGCTCAAGTACCGGCCGCGCCGGCCCAAGCGCCCTGAGCTCTACGTGCTCTGCGATGTCTCGACGAGCGTCACGAGCGCCAGCGTCTTCTTCCTGTCGGTGCTCCACGCGCTCCACGACCAGTTCCGCAAGCTGCGCTCGTTCGTGTTCGTCGAGCGGATCTCCGAGGTCACGGAGGTGTTCGAGCGCGAGCGCTCGTTCGAGGCGGTCTCGCGCCGGATCGCCACTGACGCCGGCGTGGCCGACGTGTCGGGCTACACCGACTACGGCCGCGTCTGGCTCGAGTTCCTGGAGAAGGTCGTGGACGACCTCGATCCGCGCTCCACCGTGATCGTGCTCGGCGACGCACGCACCAACGGCCGCGAGCCACACGCGCAGGTGTTCGCCCGGGTGGCCGAGCGCGCCGGGCACACCTTCTGGATCAACCCCGAGCCGCGGCTCTACTGGAACTACGGCGACTCGGTGATGTCGGCGTACGAGCCGCACTGCGACGGGGTGTTCGAGTGCTGGACCACCAAGCAGCTCGAGGCGTTCGTGAACGCGATCGCCGAGCTGAGGGTGGCCGCCTGAGGATCAGACCCCCAGCTTCACGCCCAGCTTGACCCCGACCCGCTCGGCCACGAGATCGAGGTCGGTGCGGTGCTTGACGATGATCGACATCGTCTGCTCCAGCACGGCCTGGTCGACGTCCTCGGCGCCCAGCAAGAGCAGCGCCCGCGCCCAGTCGATCGACTCCGCGATCGAGGGCGGCTTCTTCAGGTCGAGCGCCCGCACCATGTGGATGACCTCCACGAGCTTGCGCGCGATCTTCTGGTCGAGCTCGGGGGCGTGCAGTTGCACGATCTCGAGCTCGCGCTCGACGTCCGGATAGTCGAGCCAGAGGTACAGGCAGCGCCGCTTGAGCGCCTCGGTCAGCTCACGCGAGTTGTTGGAGGTGAGCAGCACGAGTGGCCGCGTGCGCGCCTCGACCACGCCCAGCTCGGGAATCGAGATCTGGAAGTCCGACAGGACCTCGAGCAGCATGGCCTCGAACTCCTGGTCGGTCTTGTCGATCTCGTCGATCAGGAGAACGACCGGATGCTCGGTCGAGATGGCGGTCAGCAGCGGACGCGAGAGCAGGAAGTCCGGCCCGAAGATGTCTCCCTTGACCTCCTCCCAGCCTGCCTCGCTGGCCTCGGCCTGGATGCGCAGGAGCTGCTTGCGGTAGTTCCACTCGTACAGCGCCTTGGCCTCGTCGAGCCCCTCGTAGCACTGCAGCCGGATCAGCGGGCGGCCGGTCGCGCGCGAGACCGCCTTGGCCAGCTCGGTCTTTCCGACCCCGGCCGGGCCCTCGACCAGCACGGGCTTGCCGAGCTTGCCCGCCAGGAACGAGACAAGCGCGGCGGACTCGTCGGCCAGGTAGCCGGCCTCTGCCAGCCGGGCCTTGGCTTCGTCGATCGTCTGGAAAACGTCGCTCATCCGGACGGAAGGATACTTTCGGCTACTTGGCCGGCTCGCTCCTCTTTGCCATGTCCGACTTCCTCGACCCCCGCTCGGGCCCGGATCAGAGCGGCGAGTTCGAGATCTCGCCGTCCTTCTTTCTCGGAATGCTCATCCTCGGGTTCGTGATCGGGACGATGGGCCACATCATCAAGAGCAAGACGCTGGTGATCGCCGGGATCGGCCTGGTATTCGCCGCGACGGTCCTGCTGCCGGTCGTGCTCAATATCTCGAACTAGATGGCTGTTCTGTGCACCTCCGGGCGCCCTTGGGCTCGGGCCAACGGCGGGCTATAAGGGGTGGGACGGGTCGCCGCGGCGCTCCCGTGGGGCCGGATTTTTCGTCCGTTGTCGAGTTAGCGGTTGCTGGGACCGCTAACTCGACAATGGCGCGGGCCTGGGCCCCTCCGCAGGCGAAATCAATCAGCGGCGTCGCGAAAGCCCTCGCGCCAGCTCGGCCGGCTCGGCGTCCACTCGAGCTCGCGCTTGGCCTTGGCGTTGGACGCGCCGGGCAGGCGCGTGGCCATCTGGGCGACGAAGCGGCCCGCGATCAGCCGCGCGAGCCAGACCGGCGCGCGGCGCGGCGGCTTTGCGCCGATCGCCTCCGCGTAGGCCGGTAGCCACTCCCGCATCGGCGCCGGCTCGTCGTCGACGACGTTGTAGACGCCGGACGCCCCGCTTTCGACCGCCGCGACCGTGGCGGCCGCGGCGTCGTCGACGTGAATGAACGAGAACAGGCCGGCGCCGCTGCCGATCACGGGGAAGCGGCGGCGGCGTACGTCCTCGGCCGTCGCGCCGTCGCCGGCGTAGTAGGTGCCCGGCCCGTAGAACCAGCCGTAGCGCAGCACGAGGCCGTCGGCCTCGAGCACCATGCGCTCCATCTCGGCCACCGCGCGGCAGGCGTCGGCAAAGGGGGCGGGCGCGTCGAGGAACAGCGGCGCGGCCTCGTCGAGCACGACCGGGCGCTCGGGCGGGCGGTAGGCGAAGGCGATGCTCTGGCAGAGCAGGCGGCGCGCGCCGGCGGCACGGGCGGCGTCGAGCAGGTTGCGCGTGCCCTCGGTGCGTACCCGGTTGGTCGCGTCGTAGAGCCCCTTGTCGCGCGGATTGAAGCGCCGCGGAAGCGCGGTCAGCTCGTGAATGACGGCCTCGGGAGCGGCCTCGGCGACGACGCCGTGGAGCGCCTCGCGGTCGAACACGTCCGCCACGGCGGCATGAGCCCCGGCCGCCCGGATCTCGTCGGCCTTGGCCGGCGAGCGCGTCATGCCGGTGACCTCATGGCTCGCCGCCACGAGGAGGGGCAGGAGCGAACGTCCGATGGCGCCGCTCGCGCCGGCGACGAAGACCCTCATCGGGCCGGGGCCCGGTCGGCGCTGCGCAGCATCCAGCCAAGCAGCACGGTGGTGAGCAGCAGCGAGACGAAGTTTGCCGGCCCGAGCCAGGACGGCTCGGCCTCGCCCACGTCGATCAGGTGGTTGAGCGAATGCAGGGCGTACTGGATGAACGAGAGCGCCAGGACGGGCACACGCCAGGACGCTCGCCCGACCGAGACGAACGTCGCGATCCCGAGCGCCAGGTACCAGGTGGCGAGGTCCGCCATGTAGTGGTCGTTGCGTGTGCCGTAGGGACCGATCTCGTCAAAGAAGAAGCCGGGTGCGAGCCACAGCAGCAGCCCCAGCACCACCTGGCCGCCGGCGAAGACCGCAAGGAGCGCCTTCACCGCTGGCGACGGGTGGCGAGCGTGACGCCGTCGCCCACGGGCAGCACCCCGGTGAGCCAGCGCTCGCTCTGCATCAATTCGGCGTTCAGCGCGCGGGCGGCCGCGAGCGAGGCGTCGCGCCAGCGCGTCTCGGCGTCCTCGGGAAGTGCCACCTCGCCGGACATCAGCGTGTTGTCGACCACGAGCAGCGCCCGCTCGGACAGGAGCGGCTCCGCCATCTCGATGTAGCTTCCGTACTGGTCCTTGGCGGCGTCCACGAACAGGAGATCGAACGGTCCGGTCGAGCCCGGCGATCGTCTCGCGAGCGTCGCCCTCGATCAGCTCCACGCGGCCGCCGACCCCGGCGCGGCTCCAGAAGTCGCGCGCCTGGCGCGCACGGTCGGGGTCGATCTCGAGCGTGACCACCCGCCCCTCGGAGAGCTGCTCGGCCATGTGCAGCGTCGAGTAGCCGATTGCCGTCCCCACCTCGAGCACGACCGGGTCGAGGGTGCGGCACAGCGAGGCCAGCAGGCGCCCGGTCTCCCAGTGGACGATCGGCACCGAGTCGCGATCGGCCACGGCCTCCATGTCCGCCATGACCTCAGAGCGCTCGGGGCGCAGTTCGTGGAGGTAGCTCTCCACCCGCTCGTCGAGGATGCGCATCGGCGAGAGGGTAATGCGCCGGGGTTCCGTAACCTTGCTCGGATGAGCGGAACCGTCGAGGGGATCGCCGTCGCTGCCGAGGAGAGCGCCCTGCCGAGCGCCGTCGGGTCGGTCGAGGTCACCGCCGACGGGGTCGTGGGCGACCGCTACCACGACTCGCGTGACCTCACGCTGATCGAGGCCGAGGCGCTCGAGGGCCTCAGCGCCGATGACGGAGTCGAGCTGTCCCACGAGGAGTCGCGCCGGCAGGTGCTCACGCGCGGCATCCGGCTCAACGAGCTCGTCGAGAAGCGCTTCCGCGTGGGCGATGTGGAGTGCGTGGGCCAGGAGTGGTGTGAGCCCTGCAACCACCTGCAGTCGCTGACCAAGCCCGGTGTGCTGCGCGGCCTGGTCCACCGCGGCGGGCTGCGTGCCGACATCCTGCGTCCAGGGCGGATAGCCGTGGGCGACTCCGTGGTCATGGTGCCCGGCGATGGCTGACCTGATCGAGGTCCCCTCCGGCCTTGAAGGCGTCATCGCCTTCGAGACCTCGATCGCGGAGCCCGACAGGGAGGGCGGGGCGCTTCGCTACCGCGGCGTCGACATCGAGGACCTCGTCGGCCGCGTGCCCTTCGAGAAGGTCTGGGGGCTGCTCGTGGACGGCAGCTACGAGCCCGGGCTGCCGCCGGCCGAATCGCATCCGCTCGCCGTTCGCACCGGCCATCCGCGCGCCGACCTGCAGGCGGCGCTGGCCATGCTCGCCCCCGAATGGGGTCTCAGGCCGCTGATCGACATCTCCGAGGAGCAGGCGCGGGCGGACCTCGCGCGCGTGTCGGTGATGGCGCTGTCCTTTGTGGCGCAGTCCGCGCGCGGAGTCGGCCGGCCGCCGATTCCCCAGCGCGAGATCGACAAGGCGCGCTCGATTCCCGAGCGCTTCCTGATTCGCTGGCGCGGCGAGGCGGATCCGCGGCACGTGAAGGCGATCGACGCCTACTGGATCTCCGCCGCCGAGCACGGGATGAACGCCTCGACCTTCACCGCGCGCGTGGTCGCCTCCACGGGAGCCGACGTGGCGGCTGCGCTGTCCGCCGGCGTGGGAGCGCTCTCCGGACCCCTGCACGGTGGGGCGCCCAGTCGCGTCCTGCACATGCTCGACGAGGTCGAGGCGACCGGCGACGCCGACCGCTGGGTCAAGCAGGCGCTCGACTCCGGCGACCGCCTGATGGGCTTCGGCCATCGCGTCTACCGCGCCGAGGACCCGCGCGCCAGCGTGCTGCGGCGCACCGCGCGCGAGATCGGCGCGCCGCGTCTCGACGTCGCCGAGCAAGCTCGAGAAGGCGGCGCTTGCCGAGCTGCAAGGCGCGCAGGCCCGACCGCGTGCTGGCCACGAACGTCGAGTTCTGGTCGGCGGTCGTGCTCGACTACGCCGACGTGGCGCCCGAGTTGTTCACGCCGATGTTCTCGTGCGCGCGCGTGGCCGGGTGGGCGGCGCACATCCTCGAGCAAAAGCGCGAGGGCCGGCTGGTTCGGCCGAGCGCGAAGTACGTCGGCCATGGCTCCGCGCGCGGCCGACTCGGTGAACGGAGCTCGCCTCCGCCTGATGGAGGGCGGCGCGCCACCTCCGGGCGCGGCCTCCTCCCGCACCAAGAGCCTCGTTCTCGTCGCCGCGATCCTGGGGACGGCCGTCGTCACTGTCGACTCCACCGTGGTCAACGTGGCGCTGCCGGCGATCGAGGACGACCTCGGCGGCGGGCTCGCGGGGCAGCAGTGGACGTCGAACGCCTACCTCGTCACGCTCGGCTCGCTGCTGTTGATCGGCGGCTCGCTCGGCGACATCTTCGGCGAGCGCAGGGTGTTCGCGCTGGGAGTGCTCGGCTTCGGGGTCACGTCGCTCGCGTGCGCGCTCGCGCCGACGATCGAGCTGCTGGTGGCGGCACGTGCGCTGCAGGGAGTGGCCGGCGCGCTTCTCACACCCGCGGCGCTGGCGGTGATCGTGACGACGTTCCCGCCCGCGGAGCGCGGCGGGCCGTGGGCGTCCTGGACCGCCTGGGCGCGGCATCGGCACGGTGCTCGGACCGCTAATCGGAGGCCAGCTCGTCGACACGACCTCGTGGCGCTGGATCTTCGCGATCAACGTGCCGATCGTGATCGTCACCATCGTGCTGATCCTGCGAGTCGTGCCCGCCGGGCGCGGCCGCGATCCAGACGCGCGCGTGGACTACGTCGGCGCGCTCCTGTGCGCGTTTGGCCTGGCCGGCATGACCTATGGCCTGATCGAGCAGCCGCTGCGCGGCTGGACCGATCCGCTCGTGGCGCTGCCGACTGGCGGCCGGCGCGCTGATGTTCGCGGGCTTTCTGGTCTGGGAGGCGCGCACGCCCAAGCCGATGCTGCCGCTCACGCTGTTTCGGCGCCACAACTTCGCGTTCGGGAACTTCGAGACCTTCACGATGTACGGCGGCCTCGGCCTGACGTTCTTCTTCCTCATCCTGTTCCTGCAGCAGGTGGCGGGCTTCAGTGCGCTGGCCGCCGGCACCTCCTCGCTGCCCGTCACGATCATGATGTTCGGGTTCTCCAGGCGCTTTGGGATGCTCGCCGACCGCCACGGGCCGCGCTTCTTCATGGGGGTGGGGCCCTTGATCGCGGCGGCGGGAATCGCCTGGTTCCTTCGCCTCGACGCCGATGTGGACTACGTGGTCGACCTGCTGCCCGGCCTCGTCGTTTTCGGGCTCGGGCTGTCGATGACCGTCGCGCCGCTGACCGCGACGGTGCTCGCGGATGCCGACGAGTCAAATGCCGGGATCGCCTCGGGGGTCAACAACGCGATCGCCCGCACGGCCGGGCTGGTGGCGGTCGCCGCGGTGGGCGCCGTCGTGGCCGCCTCGTTTGCCGCACGGCTCGAGGACTCGATCAGCGACGAGGCCGTGGCCCGGCCGGAGGTCGCCGCGGCGGTGGAGGACGCGCAGCCGCTCACCGTGGTGTCGGTGGAAGGGGTCCCGGAGCGGATCGACGCGTCGGTGCGCGAGAGCGGCGAGGACGCGTCGGTGGGCGCCTTCCACGTCGGGATCGGGATCTCCGCCCGCCTGGTCGCGCTCGGAGGGGTGCTGGGGCTGGTGGGAATCCGCAACCCGAGGCGCCGCGTCGCCGCGGCCGACTGCGCCGGAGGTCAGATCGCGGGGCACCCGCGCGAGGCCGCGCAGCCAATCGCCCTGCGACTGGGACGCCGCGGCCGCCTGAGGGCGCGCCTTACGTTTGCCGCCCATGTGGCGGTCAACGTCAGGCGCGTACGGCCCAGGGCCAGGTAGGAGCTCGGGGACACGTCCCGAAGGACCGTGTGTGCTCTTCATGGTCATCGAGCGCTTCACGCCCGACGCTGCGGGTGAGATCTACCGGCGGCTACGGGGCGGCGGTCGCGGGTTTCCGGAGGGCCTTCGCTACGTGGACAGCTGGGTGCGGGCGGACCTCCGCGGCTGCTTTCAGCTGATGGAGTGCGAGGACCCGGCGAGCTTTCAGGAATGGATCGCGCGCTGGGGCGACCTTGCCGACTTCGAGGTCGTTCCGGTCACCGGGTCGTCCGCCACGCAGGAGCTGATGGCGCGCCTGGACGCAGCGGACGCCGGCTAGCTGTTTGCGAGTCGGTGCAGCTCCGGTGGTGCGCCTCTGGGCTCGGGCCAACGGCGGGCTATAAGGGGTGGGACAGGTTGCCGCGGCGCTCCCCTGTGCCCGGATTCGCGTCCG
Organism: uncultured Thermoleophilaceae bacterium; assembly: GCA_963762265.1. Classification (GTDB taxonomy): domain Bacteria; phylum Actinomycetota; class Thermoleophilia; order Solirubrobacterales; family Thermoleophilaceae; genus JACVRW01. The sequence continues at coordinate 152,723 of CAVXKC010000010.1, forward strand.
TTGTCGAGTTAGCGGTGGCTGGGACCGCTAACTCGACGATGGACGGATTCTTGGGCCCGTCATCGGGCGAGCCCTTATTGCTAGTCCCCCGGGCGGCGCTGCGCCGGGTAGGGCACCGCGGTTTCGAGCTCCCCGGCGTCGGACAGCGTCACCAGCAGCAGCTGGGTGTCGCCGTTGTCGTAGACCACCTGACAGCGCGTGACCAATGCCTCGCGCACGGGCCCGTTACAGCGAACCGAGGTATCCCTCCCGTACTCGTCCAGGGCGAGCTGCGTCACGAGCCGCTGCTCTGCTCGCACCGAGGCCACCGGCTCCGGCGGCGCTGGTGGGTCGTCTCGCGACAGCAACACCAGCGCGGCGACCGCGGAGGCCACGGCCAGGCCGAGGACGCCGAGCAGGAGCGGCGACGGGCGTGGTAGCGAACGCCGGCGCGGGCCTTCGAAGAACACCGAGCCGCAGCTGCGGCAGCGCGAGGCGCCGGCGCGCGTGGGCGCCCCACAGTCCGGACAGCTCGTGCTGGTGGCCGCGCCCTGCACCTCGGACCACAGTAGACGCCCGGTTAGAGTGCCGCCATGGATCTCGACCGCCGCGAGCTGCTGACCAAGGGCGCAGCGGGCGCCCTGGCAGTCGCCCTGCCGCTCGACGCCCTGGCCGCTCCGGCGATCAACAAGAACGCCGCACGCGCCCTTCGCTCGGCGGTTCGCGGGCGGGTCTTCTTTCCGCGCACGCCCGGCTACAACTCCCGGCGCCTCGTCTACAACACGCGCTTCGACGGCATTCGGCCCGACGCGGTCGTGCAGGCCGAGAGCACCGCGGACGTCGCCGCCGTGGTCAGGTGGGCCCGCCGCTTCGACGTGCCGATCGTCGCGCGCTCGGGCGGGCACAGCTACGCGGGCTACTCGACCACGCGCAACGGCGTCGTGGTCGACCTGTCGCGGCTGCGCGGCATTCGGGTCTCGAACGGCAAGGCCACGGTGGGCCCCGGCGTCCAGCTGATCGACCTCTACTCCTCGCTGTCGGCGCGCGGCCTGCTGGTGCCCGCCGGCTCGTGCCCCTCGGTGGGTGTCGCGGGGCTCGCGCTCGGTGGCGGTCACGGGCTGTCGGGCCGGCGCTTCGGGCTGACGACCGACAACCTGGTCGCCGCCACGATCGTCACCGCGGACGGCCGCGTTCGCAGAGTGGACTCAGACACCAACGAGGACCTCTATTGGGCCTGCCAGGGCGGCGGCGGAGGGAACTTCGGCATCGTCACCTCGCTCACGCTCCAGGCGCATCGCGCCACGGGCGCGTCGTGGTTTCTCGTCTCCTGGCCCTGGAGCCAGGCGAGCGCGGCGCTTTCGGCCTGGCAGCGCTTCGCGCCGCACGCCCCTCCGGCGCTCACCTCGATCTTCAGCCTCGGCACCACCGGCGGCTCGGGGTCGCCCCGGGTGACCGCGCTCGGGCAGTACTTCGGCTCGCAGTCGGCGCTGCGCAACCTGGTTCGCCCGCTCACGCGCGTGTCGGGCGCCAGCCTCTCGACCGGAAGCGCCACGATGCTCGGCCTCGCGCTGCGCTGGGCGGGCTGCCTCGACGAGGGCTTCTCCGCCTGCCACACACGCGGCACGCGCCCCGGCGGCCAGCTCGCGCGCGCGGCCTTCTACGCAAAGTCGGACTACTTCGACGAGCCGCTGCCCGCAAAGGGCCGCCAGGTGATGATCGACTGGATCGAGCGCCGCCAGCGCACGCCGTCGGCCGGCTCCGGCGCGCTGCTGCTCGACGCCTACGGCGGGGCCTACAACCGCCCGCGCCCGGGGGCGACCGCCTTCGTGCACCGGGACATGCTCTTCTCACTCCAGTACGGGGCCTACCTCGGCAACGGCCCCGCGAGCAAGCGCTGGATCAACGGGGTGTGGCGTGCGCTGCGGCCGTACGCCTCCGGCCAGGCCTACCAGAACTACATCGACCCTCAGCTGACCACCTGGCAGAAGGCCTACTACGCGGGCAACCTGCCACGCCTACGCGAGATCAAGAAGCAGGTCGATCCCGACTTCATGTTCCGCTTCAAGCAGGCGATTCCGCCGGCTCCCTAGCTTCCGCCCGGCCAAGATGCGAACATATGTTCGTGGCACGGGAGGCCACAGTCCTGCACGCCGACCTGGACGCGTTCTACGCCTCGGTCGAGCAGCGCGACGATGCTCGCCTGCGCGGCCGGCCTGTGCTCGTCGGCGGAGGCGTCGTGCTTGCGGCCAGCTACGAGGCCAAGGCGCAGGGCGTGCGCACGGCGATGGGCGGGGCGCGGGCTCGGCGACTATGCCCCGGGGCGATCGTGGTCCCTCCGCGCTGGGAGGCCTACAGCGAGGCGAGCAAGGCCGTCTTCAAGGTGTTCGAGGACACGACGCCGCTCGTGGAGGGCCTCTCGATCGACGAGGCCTTCCTCGACGTTCGCGGGCTGGGGCGAATCTCCGGCTCACCGACGGAGATCGCCGTCAAGCTGCGCCGCGACGTGCTCCGGCAGGTCGGCCTCCCCATCACGGTGGGGATCGCAAGGACGAAGTTCCTCGCGAAGGTGGCAAGCGGCGTGGCCAAGCCCGACGGCCTGCTTCTGGTGGAGCCCGACGGCGAGCTTGCCTTCCTGCATCCGCTCCCGGTCGAGGCGCTCTGGGGTGTGGGACCGGTCACCGCCCGCAAGCTCAAGAACCTGGGCATCCAGACCGTGGGCGAGGTCGCGCAGCTCGCAGAGGTGGCGCTGGTCTCGATGCTCGGGCGCGCGAGCGGCCGGCACCTCCACGCGCTCGCCCACAACCGCGATCCGCGGCGCGTGCAGGCGCGCCGGCGCCGACGCTCCATCGGGGCGCAGCGTGCGCTCGGCCGATCCCGGAGATCGCCGGATGCCCTCGACGCCGTCGTCGTTGCTCTGATCGACCGCGTGACCGGCCGGCTGCGCCACGCCCGCCGAGCCTGCCGCACGGTCGTCCTGCGGCTGCGCTTCGACGACTTCTCCCGCGCCACCCGCTCGCACACCATGTCCGAGGCCACGACCCAGACCCACACGATTCTCGCGACGGCGAGGGGGCTGCTGAGCGCCGCCGGCCCGCTGATCGAGAGCCGGGGCCTTACGCTGCTCGGGGTGGCGCTCACGAACCTCCAAGACGATCGCGCGATCCAGCTCGCCCTGCCGTTCGACGGAGATCGCGCCCGGGCCCTCGACGCCACGCTCGACCTCGTGCGCGACCGCTTCGGAACCACCTCCATCACGCGCGCCGTGCTGCTGGGCCGCGACCAGGGCCCGTCGGTGCCGATGCTGCCCGACTGAGCATGGTGGTCGAGATGGACACCCCGCACGGGCTCGCGAAGGCGCACCTCCACGCCGCGGGCGAGCCGCGCGCCGGGCTGATCCTGGGTCATGGCGCCGGCGGCGGAGTGGCCGCGCGCGACCTCGTGGCGGTGATGGAGGCCGCGGTTGCCGAAGGGGTGAGCGTTGCCTTGGTCGAGCAGCCCTACCTCGTGGCCGGGCGCCGCTCCCCGGCTCCGGCGCGCCAGCTCGACGCCGCCTGGACCGCGGTCGTCGGCCACCTGCGGGCGGGCGAGCTCCAGGGGTTGGCGATCGTCGTCGGCGGCCGCTCGGCGGGGGCTCGGGTGGCGTGCCGCACCGCCGCGGTCACCGGCGCCGCCGGAGTGCTCTGCCTCGCCTTCCCGCTCCAGCCGCCACCGCGCAAAGGAAAGGAGCCGGGGCCGGACCGCCTGGCGGAGCTCGACGCCGTCAGCGTCCCGACACTCGTCGTGCAGGGCATGCGCGACCGCTTCGGCATCCCGCCCGCCGGGAAGCGCCGGACGGTCGTGCAGGTCCCGGGCGACCACAGCCTGAGGACCGACGTCGGGGCGGTGGCGGCCGCGGTCAGCGCTTGGCTCCCTGGGATCGTCGCGTAGATGACTGATTCCAAATCAATCATCTAGGCCGCGCTCAGGCGTCGCCGGACGGGGGGCGATCGCGCTCCTCGCGCCCGAGATGGAGTTGCTCGCCCGGCTCGGGGCGATAGGGCTCGAACTCCGGGGGTGGCAGCGGCTCGGTCGCGTCTTCGAGGACGACGGTCTGCGCCTCGTCGCGGCGCCGGGCCGGTCGCGGCTCGGCGTGGCGGATCGGCGGGGCGGCGTGCTCTTTTGGGATGTCGTCCGCGGGGCGCTTCGCACGCTCGCGGGCGCCCGCGAGAATCAGGATCGCCGCGCAGGCGAGCGCGAGCAGGTTCTGCCCCAGCGGGCGATCGAACAGGCGAACCACGATCAGCGCCGCCGCCCAGATGCCCGCCGCGGCGATCACCGTGCCGTCTCCGAAGGGAAGATGAAAGCGCTTGCCGAGCGCCCGCGCGCGCAGGAGGGCCAGCACGCCGAGGGCCACGAGGATCTCGGCCACCTCGACGAACGAGAACGGCCCGAACGTGCTGACAGCCAGAAGCACGGCTCCCACCGCCGCAGCCTTCTGCTCGGGGCCGAGCAGCCGGAACGTGCGGACCAGGTCAGCCATCGTCCAGCGGACGGCGGTCCGCCAAGCCGGCGCCCTCTATGGCCCTGGCCGCCTCGAGCCTGCGCCGGATGAGCTCGCGCACGCGCTCGTCCACGGCGGGATCGCCGGCCAGCTCGGCCGCCTGCTCGAAGGCCTCGACGGCTCGCGGGAGCCGCTCCGGCTTCCCGCTCTTGAGGAGGTTGTCCCCGCGGAGGAGAAGCGTTCGGATCCGGTCGGCGCTCACGCCGCCGCGGGCGCCGCCTCGCGCAGCGTGCGCTCGAGAAGCGCGGCGTCCGCGTCGGTGACTGTGCGCAGCTGGCCCTGGAAGGCCAGGTGCCAGTGCTCCGCGGGCCACTTGCGCACGTGCTCGAGCTCGAGCGCAACCCCCTCGGCGGGGACGAAGTCGTCCTCGTCGAGCACCAGCTCGGGCTCGGTCTCAAAGCGCCAGGGGTAGGCGTCTGCCTTGCCCGGCTTGCCGGGCCAGAGCTTGTCGCGGTCCTCGTACATCTCCCCCGTGACCCGAACGATTGCGCCGAAGGCCTGGACGCCTGTCACGTAGAAGACGATCCGGTCGCCCGGCTCGATTGTCTCGGCCATTCGGCGCCGGCCCTCCTTGGCACCGATCACCCGGAAGCCGTGAGCGCGCGTGGCGCGAAAGTTGTCGAGCGATCCGGTCAACACCCATGTTTTGGCCACGCCCGAAGCCTACCCCCGGCCGCCCGGCTACTGTTTTCGCCGCTTGGGAGATGACCTCACACGACGGAACCTGATCAAGGCGGGCGGCGCCGGCGCCGCCGGTTTCACCCTGCTCGGAGCGGCCGCCTGCGACAAGGACGAGCCCGCCGCGCGGGCCGGGTTCCAGCGCCGGCCCGCGCCGCCGGACGCGATGAACGTCGTCGTCGTGGTGATGGACAGCCTGCGAGCCGACCATGTCTATGGCTCGCGCGCACGCACGCCCGCGTGGGACAAGCTCGCCGGCGAGGGCCTTCGCTTCAGCCGCGCGTTTCCCGAGGCCATGCCGACGATCCCGGCGCGCCGCTCGATCATGTCCGGCCACCGGATCTTCCCGTACCGCGGCTGGCACCCACACAAGGACCTCCCGCCGCAGCCGGGCTGGGAGCCGGTCGGCAGCGACGGCAAGATGTGGACCGAAGTGCTGCGGGCCGAGGGCTGGACGACGGGCTATGTGACCGACAACCCCCACCTGCTCCTGCCCGTCCACAAGCGTTTTCGCGGGCGCTTCGACCGGGTCGAGCTGGTCGACGGCCAGGTGCCGCTGCGCCGCAAGCCCAGGGGAAGGGTGTCGCAGGCACAGGTCGACAGGTACACCCCGCCGGCCATGCGCGGCTCGCGCCACGAGCCCCGGATGAAGGCCTATCTCGCGGCCAATCCGCGCGACCGAAAAGAGAACGAGTTCGCGGCGCCGCGGGTGTTCCGGGAATCGATGGGCTGGGTCGAGTGGGCGCGCGCCCGCGGCGCGCCCTTCGCGCTGGTGATCGACTGCTTCGACGCGCACGAGCCCTGGGACGTCCCGCGGCGGCTGCGCGACCTCTATGGCCGCCCGAACGCCAAGGGTGTCGAGCCGATTCAGCCCTTCCCGACCCCCGCGGCGAAGTACGCGTCGATCGGCCTCTCGCAGCCGCTCCTGCGCCGGATGCGCCAGCTCTACGCGGCCGAGGTGACCCTGGTGGACACCTGGCTCGGCAAGTTCGTCGACCGGCTCGCCGGCCTGGGCGTGCTCGACAACACCCTGCTCGTGCTCTGCAGCGACCACGGCGTGCTGCTGGGCGAGTACGGCTGGGTCGGCAAGCGCTACACCGAGATCCACACCGAGCTGAGCCAGGTGCCGTTCGCGATCCGCCATCCCGCGCGCAAGGCTAAGGGGCACACCAGCCGCTACTGGGCCTCCCATCACGACATCGGCCCGACCGTGCTCTCGATCCTCGGCCAGAAGAAGCCCGGGGGCATGACCGGAGCAGACCTTTCGCCGCTACTGGAGGGGCGCCGGCCCGCGCAGAAGCGCACCTACCGCACGGCCTCCTATGCCAACTACGTGGCGGCCCGTGACGATCGCTGGCTGCTGATCTCAGACAACGAGGGCAAGGACAAGCGCCTGTACGCGCTCGGCAGGGAGGGCAAGAACGTGGCGGCGCGCCACCCGCAGCAGGTGCGCCGGCTCTGGGGCTACGTGTTGGCGGACGCCGGGCCCAAGGGCCTGCCGCGCTTCAAGTAGTCCTCGACGTCCCTCGCGTTTCGGTCCGGGGGAAAGACCGGGTAGAAGACCTTCTCGATCCTGCCGTCCTCGGCCACGAAGGTGAGACGCTTGTAGAGCGTCCGGCCCGCTGCATCGAAGGTCGGAACCCTCAGCTCGTCGCGCAGCACGAGGGAGGCATCGTTGGCGAGCAGATAGGGAAGCGACTCGCGCTCGGCAAAGGCCGCTTGGTCGGCGGCCTCCATGGCGCTGATCCCCAGCAGCGTCGCGCCGAGGCCCGCCAGCGCGCCATGGCGGTCGCGAAAGGCGCAGCTCTGCGGGCGTGCAGCCGCGCGCGCCCGGGATGTCGTCCCAGCCGGGAATCAGCGGCTCGCCCGGAGTGCCGGTCCGCGGGTAGACGAAGGCCACGAGCAGCCCCTGGCGCCGCAGAGCGAAGGAGCCCCCGCCGGCCACGGGCAGCTCGAGCTCCGGCAGCTCGAGTCCGGTCAGGTGGTCCGCGGCGCCGTCGTCCTCGGGAACCGGCAGGTCGGGCGGCAGCGCGCTGTAGTCGAGCGAGCTCATTCGATCGGGATGTCCTCCACGCGGGGCTCGGGCGGCCGGTCGTCGAGGCGCTCCAGGTACCAGTCGATCAGCGAGCGCAGCGTGAGCAGGAACTCCCGGATCACGTTCGTTACCTGGTCCTGGAGCTCGCGCGGCGCCGCGCGGCGGACCCCGTCGAGCAGGACGAACAACGCCGAGGGGTCGAACGACTGGAAGGGCTCCTCGTCTCGGCGCGGCTCGGTACTCACGGCTGTGCCTTCTCGAAGGCGATCTCCAGCGCGCCGTCCTCGAAGCGCGCGCCGTTCGCGGAATAGGCGGCCAGGGCGGGCGGCAGCATGATGGTTCGCTTCTGGGTGCCGACCCGCACGATCACCTCGAGCCCGATCTTCTTGAGCGAGAGGTCGCCCTTCTCGGCGAACGGGACCTTCACCCGCAGGGTGGCCCGTCCGTTGTCGGTCACGAGCTGCTGCGAGAGCTCGCTGTGAAGGACGGCGGCCGGGTCGAGCTCTCCGAACACCTCTCCGGCGAGCCGGTCGAGCATCTCCGCGCCGATCACCTCGCGCTCCAGGTAGGGGGCGGTGAGCACCGGCACGGGCTCGAAGGCCGAGCGCACGAGCTGCAGCTGCTCGCCCTGGATCTCGCTCCAGGCCGCGAAGTAGCCGTCGGCCGGCAGCAGGCGGTTGACCACCACGGCATCGGTCAGGTAGCCGTAGAGGTTCAGGTAGGTGAACGTCCGCATCGCCTCCTTGACGACCATGCGGTCGGCGTTCATCACGAGCCGCACGGTCGTCCGCGAGCGGTCGCGCAGGATGCCGTTCATCGCCACGAGGTTGCGCGCCAGTCGCTCGAGATCGTCGAACACCCCGTTGGCCGGGAGCGGCACGTCGAACAACGAGCGCGCCCACGGCGCGAGCTTGCGCTGCGACGGCAGGATGCGCTCGAGCCACCACGTGACGACGTCGGGAAACGAGAGCAGGCGCAGCGTCTCGCCGGTGGGGGCGCAGTCGACGATCACGCAGTCGAACTTGCCCTCGTCGTGATGGCGCTTGATCTGAAGCAGGGAGAACAGCTCGTCCATGCCGGGCGGCACGGTCAGCTCCTCCGCCGCGATGCGGTCGATGCCGCGTTCCTCGAGTAGCGATCCGAGCCAGTCCTGCACGGAATCCCAGTGGCGCTCCATCTCCTCCTGGGCCTGCACCTCCTGGCCAAAGAGGTTCGGCCCCACCTCGGTGGGCCGGCCCCCGAGCTCGGCCTCGAGCGAGTCCGACAGCGAATGGGCCGGGTCGGTGGAGAGCACGACCGTGCGCAGCCCGGCGGCGGCACAGCGGCGCGCGCTTGCGGCGGCGACGCTCGTCTTGCCCACGCCGCCCTTGCCTGTGTAGAGGATGGTCCGAGGCGCCATGGAGGCGAGACTAGCCGTCGAAGCTTGCCGCGACGCTACCGCCCGGGCACGTTCTCGACCTCGATCTCGGCCGAGTCGCTGTCCTTCTTGCCCAGCCCGGTGCGCAGCTCCTTCGCGGCCACCCGTACATCGAACAGGCCCGGCCCGCGTGGACGCCACGCAAACGCGCCGGCGCCGCGCCGGAAGGTGGCGAGCCGCGAGAACACGACCTTCGCGCCGCGGGACACCGTGATCTCGACCACCGAGAGCTTGGACACGGTGAAGCTCAGCGAGGTCAGGTCGTCCTCGGTGGCCTGCGCCGGGCCGGTGTACGCAAGCTCGGGCGGATCGACCGTGTACCCGCGGTAGCGGGTGGCGAGGTCGCAGTAGACCTTGCCGAGACGGCGAATGCACATCGACTGGAGGAACTCCCGCAGCAGCTCGTGGTACTCGCGGGTGGACTCGGCGCCGAGATAGGAATAGCGCGACCAGTCGCCCACGTCGGAGAGCGGCATCTCCTTGCGCGCCTCCGGCTCCGCCTGGCGAAACAGCTCGGTTGCGCGCGTCTCGCCGGCCAGCTTGCCGAAGTCGTGCAACCCGATCAGCGATTGCAGGAAGGCGTTGAAGATGTAGAGCCGCGGGGCGAACGAGTACTGCAGGTAGTGCACCCCGCCGGCCGGGCCGCTGGTGCGCACGCCGGTGGGGGGAGGGGTCTCGAAGGCGCCGAGCGCCTTGCGTGCGGTGACGACATAGCGCGGTTCGTGAAGCAGCGTCGCCGCGCGCGCCAGCGCCTGGATCCCGGTGGCCTGCGCCATCCCGCTGATCCAGGGCGGCGGGCCGCCACCGAACTCGAAGCCGTACTCCCAGGCGATGAACCGGCGCGAGCGCTTGACGGCGAACGAGGTCATCTCGTCGAGCAGCCGGCGCAGGCCGGCCTTGTCGCAGGCCGGCTCGCGGCGCTCGCAGGCGCCGTGCATGTTGTTTGCCTTCTTGAAGGTCGACAGCGGTTGCAGCTGCAGCCCGCGCCCCGGGTAGTACTGGTAGAGGACCTGGCTGCCGCGGAAGCTCACCTGGTCCTTGGAGGCGGGGAACGGGAGCGCGCGCCAGTAGCGGCGGTTTCGCTCGAGCTGCGCGAACGCGCCGCGCATGCGGGTGGGGGTGAGCCGGCGTCCGAGCGCCAGCGCCTCGACGGAGTCGATCACGTAGCCGAGCTGGTCGCGGCGCGCGCCGGCGAGGCGCCTGTAGGTGCGCAGCGCGCTCACGTACCAGCGCCGCCAGCGCCGCGCGTCTGCGTCGTCGAGCGAGCGCGCGCGCAGGGCGCGATAGACCGCGCGCCGGTCGGCGCGCCTCGGAGCGGCGGAGGCGACAGCGGCCGCCGCCACGCCCGACAGGCGCGTGCCCGGCGGCGCCACCAGGGCGACCTCCGCCTTCGAGGGCACCGCGGGATCGTTCACACGCACCGCGTGGTCCCCGGCGACCAGGATGACCTCGCCGGCATGGGCGGTCGCGGCGGCGAGGACGAAGGCCGCCGCAGCGACCAGGATTGTCCGCTTGATCTGCCGCATGATCTCTACAACAGGAGGATGGCGAAGGGTTGCGGTCGAGCGCGCAAGCTGCACGCGTGCGCCCACTATCCTGCGCCGCGTGCGCCGCCTCGCTGCCCTGCTGCTGTTTGCCGCGCTGGCGCTCATCTCCTGCGGGGGCGGCGGGGACGAGCAGAGCGTCGAGGACCTGCTCGACGAGGCCTTCCAGCACGAGATCAGCAGTGCCGACCTGAAGGTCGAGGCCGAGCTCGAGCTGAAGGGCGGAGCCTCGGCGGGGCAGCCGGTGCGCATCGAGGCGGGCGGTCCGTTTCGCACCAACAAGGGCAGGCTGCCCTCGGCCGACCTCGACCTGCGGATCGGCGCCGACGGCGCCGGCCAGACGATCGAAACGGGCTTTCTCTCGACCGGCGACCGGGCCTTCGTCAAGTTCCAGGACGTCTACTACGAGCAGCCCGCCGCGGAGGTCCGCCGAGCCAACCGAGCAGTCGCGAAGAGCACCCGCAGGCGCGGCTCGCTGCGCTCGCTCGGGCTCGATCCGCGCACCTGGGTCGGTGAGGCCAAGGACAAGGGCGACGAGGACATCGGCGGCGTCGAGACCCGCCACGTGTCGGGGACGCTCGACGTCGAGGCGCTCATGGGCAACCTCAACAAGTTCGTGCGCCGCTCGGGCTCGGCGATCGGCGGGGCGACCGGGCAGACCGTTCCCGATCCGCTCAGCAAGGACGACATCGCCCGCATCGCCGAGGTGGTGCGCGATCCGACCTTCGACGTCTACGTTGGCAAGGAAGACGACACGATCCGGCGCGTGTCCGGTCGCATCGAGTTCGTGGTGCCGGAGGAGGACAGGGAGGACCTCGGCGGCCTCGAGGCCGGAACGCTCACCTTCTCGGTCGAGCTGAGCGACGTGAACGGGGACCAGGAGATCGAGGCCCCCGCAAACGCGCAGCCGCTGTCGAAGCTGACCAACTCCTTGGGCGCCGATGCGCTCGACCTGGACGGTACGGCCGCCGACATCGGTGGCGGGGGCGCCGACGGCCAGAACACGCCGGTGGTCCCAGACGACCCGGACCCGCCCAACGCCGGGGCCGGAGGCGACGGCTCCGAGCAGGGCAACGCTGATACCGGCACCTCGCCCGAGGCGCAGGCCTTCCGCGATTACGCCGAGTGCCTGGACAAGGCGCGCCCCGAGGACACAGAGGCCCTCCAGAAGTGCGCCGACCTGCTGCAGCCCTGATCGGCCGCGGCGCTCAGGCTACCTTGCTCAGATCGCGCTCGGGGTCGATGCCCCAGCGCTCGGCCAGCTCGGCCTGAGCGGTCCCGACCCGCCAGCGGTCGGCCTGGTCCTCCCCCTCGTGGTCGGGCGTCGCGCCCTTCAGCAGCATGCTTCCGGTGTTGTCGCCCAGCTCGCGGATCTCCACAACCTCCGCGGCCGACAGCGGCGACTCGGCCGGCACGCCCGCCAGCTCATCGCGCTTTCGCTCGACCGGCTTGGCGGCGTGGCCGGCCTCCTGGATCAGCGTGGGGGCCACGCAGCGCACCGACGCGTGGGCGAGGTTCCAGGTGCACGCGAGCTGCAGCAGGGTCAGGCCGTGGCGCTCGGCCAGCGGGCGCAGGGCTTCGAGCTTCTCGCGCCCCGCCTCGACCCAGCCCGCCGGGCGAAAGCCGCGGTGATCGTCGCGCCCGAACTCGTGCCCGGGCAGGACGTCGTCGTGAAACAGGCCGCCGTAGTCGACCACCCGCGTGATCACGCCGACGTCGTGGCGCGCCGCGGCGTCGAGCGCCAGCTCGCCCGGCCAGGGCTCCAGCGGGTTGAGGATCAGCATCGCCCAGTCGATCAGCTCGCCGTAGCGCTCGAAGCAGCCGATCAGGTCGAGCGTGAACCCGTTGGCCGGACCGGGCGCCACGCCCAGGGCGCCCGCCAGGCCGTCGTCTCGCACCGCGCGCAGCGCCTCCCACACCTCGGGCGACTCGAAGCCGCGCCGGTCTGGGTTGTGCAGCAGCAGCACATCGAAGGCGTCGACGCCGCAGCGCTCGAGGCTGCGCTCGGTGGCCATGCGCACGTAGTCGCGGTAGCCCTCCGGGCCGCGCAGGCGCGGGTCGGTGAAGCGCGGGAAGCCCCTGGGGCCGTCGCGCTCGCCCTCATAGAAGTCGTGGCCGATGGCGCCGACGAGCGCGTAGTCCGAGCGCGGCACTCCGGCCAGCGCGCGCCCGAGCAGCGAGTCCGCCTCACCCGCGCCGTAGGCGTCGGCGCTCAACAGCGTGTGGATGCCTTGGCCGGGCCGCAGCAGCGCCTCCAAGCGCTCGTCGGAGAGCGCCTCGCCGAAGTGCATGAAGCGCCCGCCGCTCCAGGTGCCCACCGCAACGTGACCGAGCATTCTCTCACTGTACGGTGCGGGGCCGCGAGCCGACTTAGGAGGGAGAGCATGGGACAGCCGGTGGTGCACTTCGAGATCATGGGCAGTGACGGGGAGAAGCTCCGCAGCTACTACTCCGAGCTGTTCGGGTGGGAGATCGACGCGAACAACCCGATGAACTACGGCGTCGTCCAGCGCGATGACAACCTCACGCCCGACGGCATCGGAATCGGCGGCGGCGTCGGACAGGCGCCGGAGGGCTACGACGGCCACGTCACCTTCTACGCCGGGGTGGACGACGTCGAGGCCGCGCTCGCCAAGGCCGAGACCCTGGGCGGCACGCGAATGATGGGGCCGGAGACGGTGATGGAGGGGGTCGTGATCGGCCTCTTCCAGGACCCCGAGGGCAACACCGTCGGCGTGGTCACTTCCGGGTCCTGACGGTCGCGGCATCCTGACGAGCGGCCGCGAGTCGGCGCGATCCGGGCGCCGGCGCTGCGGAGGCGGGTGCCTTAGTTTCTTGTTGTATAGCCCCCACAACCTAAGGCACCCCTCGAGCCCGACCGCTCACGGCACTCCTGTGGGTTACGAGCGTTACCTCTTTGCTCGCCGTTAGCCCGCTGCCGGGGGCCGCAAAAGCCTCGGGCCACACGGCCCCGTGATGCGCGCCCCCTAGGCTCACTCGAGTGACCGGCTCCGACCTCGCGCTCTTCGGAGGGCTCCTCGTGGCCCTCGTGCTCTTCCTCTGGCTCGACCTCCACTTCTTCGCGCGGGGGCGCGAGCCGAGCTTCAAGGAGGCGGCGTGGTGGTCGGTCGGCTGGCTCGCGCTCTCTCTGCTCGCCGCGGTGCCGGTCCTGTTGCTCGAAGGCTCAGAGGACGCCGTCCTCTACACGACGGTTTACCTGATCGAGCGGTCGCTGTCGCTCGACAACCTGTTCGTCTTCCTGCTGCTGTTCGCCTACTTCGGCGTTCCCTACGAGCGCCGCCCGCGGCTGCTGTTCTGGGGCATCGTCGCGGCGCTCGCGCTGCGCGGTGTCTTCATCGTCGCCGGCACGGAGCTGATCGAGCAGTTCCACTTCGTGATCTACCTGCTGGGCGCCGCCCTGATCGTGCTGGCCTACCGGATCTGGAAGGGCGTGGCGGAGAACGTCGACCCCGACAAGAACCTGATGGTGCGGGCCGTGCGCAAGGTCTTCCCGGTCACGAGCGAGTTCCACGAGGGGCACTGGTTCATCAAGCAGAAGGGCAAGTGGTACGTGACGCCGCTGTTCCTGTGCCTCGCGGCGATCGTGTTCGCCGACATCGCCTTCGCGGTCGACTCGATCCCGGCCGCCTTCGCAATCACCCGCGACCCGCTGCTGATCTGGATGGGGAACGTGTTCGCCCTGCTGGGAATGCGGGCCCTGTTCGTGCTCGTGGAGAGCCTGATCGCGCGCTTTCGCTACCTCGACGAGACGATCGCGATCGTGCTCGGCCTCGTCGGTGTGAAGCTGCTGATCGAGGAGGTCATCAAGATCGGTCCGGTGGTGAGCCTGGCCGTGATTGCCGTCGCGTTCGCGGTCGGTATCGCGCTTTCGATCCGCGCCGACCGCCGCGACCCGGATGCCGACCGCAAGCGCGAGGAGCGCGTCGAGCAGATGAAGCAGGGCGTCGAGGACGGCGGCGGGGGCGAGGACGAGGGTGAAAAGGAGGAGGACGAGGAGCCCTCCGTCACGCCCGCGCCGCCTTCCCGCCGGTGAACTGACGTTCGAGCGCGGCGAGGCGCTCGTCCCACTGCGCGCCCACCTCCGCCATCCACGCCATCGCCTCGGACATCGGGGCCGGGGTGGGGTGATAGAGCACCTCGCGGCCGGAGCGGCGTGCCGCCACGAGCCCGGCATCGGAGAGCGTGCCCAGGTGCTTCTGCACGGCCTGGCGAGTAACCGGCAGCTCGCGGGCGAGGTCGGTGGCGGACGACTCGCCGTGCCGTCCGAGCAGCGCGAAGAGGTGCCTGCGCGTGGGGTCGCCCAGGGCGCCGAATACGGCGTCGGTCGCGTCCATCAGCGGATGGACATCTCGGGCGTCCGGAGCGGCGGGGCGGAGACGATGAGCTCCACGCCGCGCAGGTCGAGCAGCGCCAGCGGGCGCGACTCGAGCACCCGGACGACGGTCCCTTCGGCGGCCGCCTCGATCTCGATCTCGACGCGCGTCGCGTCTTCGCCGGGGCGCGACCACCAGAACACCAGGCGGCGCGGCTCGTCGACCTCCTCGACGAAGCCGCTTCGCTCGCCCGCGCGCACCTCCCCGGAGGGGTGCAGGTCGATCGACGCGTCCTCGCCCAGCCAGGCCGGCTCGGCCAGAGAGTCCCAGACCTCGTCGGGCGCGACCGGAAGGGTGATCTCGCGATTCAGCTCCATTGGCTCCTCCTGGTGGGTTTCCAAGTGCAACCCGACGGTTGCGCTACGATGTGCAACTGATTGGTTGCAGCTTACCAAGGGAGTAACGCCATGCAAGTTGGCCACGTCCACTCTTCACTCGTCCCCATGGTCCTGGAGCAGACCTCGCGCGGAGAGCGCTCCTTCGACATCTTCTCGCGGCTCCTCAACGAGCGCATCGTCTTCATCGGCCAGCCCATCGACGACGACATCGCCAACCTCGTGGTGGCGCAGCTGATCCACCTCGAATCAGACGATCCGGACAAGGACATCTCGGTGTACGTCAACTCGCCGGGCGGCTCGCTGCACGCGGGCCTGGCCATCTACGACGCCATGCAGTACGTGCGCCCCGACGTCCAGACGCTCTGTTACGGGATGGCGATGTCGGCGGGCTCGCTGATCCTCACGGGTGGCGCAAAGGGCAAGCGCCTCACGCTCCCGAACTCGCGGATCCTGATCCATCAGCCCTCGTCGGGCTTCAACGGCCAGTCGACCGACATCGAGATCCACGCCCGCGAGATCCTCGAGCTGCGCGCGCTGCTCGAGGAGATCTACGCGCGCCACACCGACCTGAGCCGCGAGCAGGTGCACGACGACATGGAGCGCGACCGCTTCTTCAGCGCCGAGCAGGCGGTGGAGTACGGGCTCGTGGACCGGATCGTCACCTCGCGGGAGCTGCGCCGGACACCGTCGGGCTTCGCGCCGCACGGGGGCTGACCCCTTAAGGCGCTCCGTGGGCAGGCCGATGGGGGAGTGGACACCTCATGCCTCCGTCTTCGATCGAAGAAGCTCGCCTGCGCGCCGAACTCGCGCGTGTGTGCGCCGCCCTCGCGCACATGCAGCGGGTGGCGCGGGTCGGCACTTTCCATCGCGACGTGAGCACCGGTGTGGTGACCTGGTCCGACGAGCTGAAGGCGATGCTGGCGATGAATCCCCCGACCGACCAGGGAATCGACTCCTGGCTTGACATCGTGCACCCCGACGACCGGCCGCGCGTAGTCGAGCACATCCTCGATGCGACCAAGCATCGCGAGCGCTTCGAGTACGAGGCCCGTGCGATCGTCGCCGGCGAGGAGCGGCTACTGCACGTGGACGGGCGCGTCGAGCGCGACGAGCACGGCGACGCGGCCCGCGTGACCGGGGTGATCCAGGACATCACGGACTGGCAGCTCTCGCAAGCCGCGCTGGCTCAGAGCCAGGCCATACAAACGGCGGTCGTCGACGCCGCCCTCGACTGCGTGATCGTGATCAACGGCGGCGGCCGCATCGTCGAGTGGAACACGGCCGCGGAGGTGGCCTTCGGCTATGACCGAGTGGAGGCGCTGGGCAAGGAGCTGGCCGGCCTGATCATCCCGGTGGAGCACCGCGAGGCGCACCGCCGGGCGCTCGCCTCGTTCGGAACGCGCGAGTCGTCGATCCTCGGCAGCCGGGTCGAGATGACCGCCCTACGCCGAAACGGCAGCGAGTTCCCGGTTGAGCTGGCGATCACGCGGGTGCCGGGCGAGCGGCCACTGTTCGCCGGCTACCTGCGCGACATCACCGACCGAAAGCACGCCGACGAGGCGGTGCGCGCGGCCGAGAGCCGCTGGCGCGCGCTGGTCGAGCAGATGCCCGCCGTCACCTACCTGGCCCACTTCGACGAGGCGGCTTCGATGGTCTACGTCAGCCCGCAGATCGAGCGTCTGACCGGCCACCCGGTCGAGGCCTGGACCCGCGACCCCGGCTTCTGGTTGTCGTGCGTGCATCCGGAGGACGTTCAGCGCGCCAAGCGCGAGACGAGCGCGCGGTTCGCCGAAAAGCGCGGCTTCCTATGCACCTATCGCCTGCGCCGGGCCGACGGCGAATGGATCTGGATCGAGGAGCAGAGCACGATCCTCCACGACGCGGAGGGCGAGCCGCGCCACCTGCAGGGCGTGATGATCGACGTGACCCAGCAGCGCCGGCGCGACGAGGAGCTGCGCGAGGCACAGCGGCTCGAGAGCATCGGCCAGCTCGCCGGCGGGGTCGCCCACGACTTCAACAACCTGCTGGGGATCATCCAGGGCTACGCCGAGCTGCTCGAACCCGACGTGCCCGAGACCTCGCGCGCCGACGTCCTCGAGATCCGTCGCGCGGCAAGCTGCGCGGCCGACCTGACCCGCCAGCTACTGCTCTTCGGGCGCCGCGAGGCCGCGGAAGCCCAGCTCGTCGACCTGAACGGCGTGATCGGCAATCTGCGCGAGATGCTGCGGCGCACGCTCGGCGAGCATGTGGAGTTCATGGTCGACCTCTCAGAGGAATCCAGCACGGTGCTGATCCCGGCCGGGCAGCTCGAACAGATCCTCGTGAACCTGACCGTCAACTCGCGCGACGCCATGCCTGGCGGCGGCAGCATGACTCTCACCACCCGGCAGGCCGGCGAGCGCGTGGTCCTCCGAGTGACGGACAACGGCACCGGCATGAGCGACGAGGTCGCCGCGCGCGCCTTCGATCCGTTCTTCACGACCAAGGAGAAGGGGCGCGGCACGGGCCTGGGCCTCGCCACCGTCTACGGAATCGTCCAGGGGGCCGGCGGCCGTGTTCACCTCGACACGATGCCCGGCGAGGGGACCACGGTCGAGGTCGAGCTGCCACTGGCCGACGCAGAGCCCGCGCCGGCGCCAGAGCCGCCCCCGCCGGCGCCGATAGGAAGGGGCGAGACCGTCTTGTTGGTCGAGGACGAGCAGGCCGTGCGCGAGCTCACCGGCCGGATCCTCGCCGAGAACGGCTACGAGGTCATCCACGCATCCGACGGCTACGTCGCCAGGAGCCTCAGCGACGGGTTCGAGGGCCAGATCGACCTGCTCCTGTCCGACGTGGTGATGCCCGGCATGTCAGGTCGCGACGTGGCCGAGGAGCTGCGCCTGCTGCGCCCCGGGCTGAAGGTGCTCTACATGTCCGGCCACGCCGGGGACGTGCTCGACCACCACGGCTTCCAGGGCGAGGAGATGCGGCTGCTGGCCAAGCCGTTCGACAGCGACGGCCTGCTCTCGAGCGTGCGTGCGGCGCTCGTCTAGTGGACCTTCGCGCCCGCTAGATGAGCGATTCCAAATCCCTGAACCTCTGGCTGACGCGCCTTTGGGCTCGGGCCAACGGCGGGCTATAAGGGGTGGGACGGGTCGGCGCGGCGCTCCCCGTGCGGCCGATGTTGGGCGTCCGTTGTCGAGTTAGCGGGCGCTGGGACCGCTAACTCGACAATGAACGAGTTTCGAAAGCGTTTGCGGGCCAACCCTTTATTGCCCAGGCAGCCCGACGCGCCCCCCTTGCCCGCCGGCCTACCGGCGCTCGATGGCCACCGCGTGCGTCGCCCAGCTCGGTCTGGCGCGTCCCCGAAGGCACACGGATTCGAAATCAACCATCTAAGCGAAGTAGAAGACCAGGCCGAGCACGGCGTACAGCGCCAGCAGCTGCACGCCCTCGAACCAGTTCGACTCGCCCTCCTGGGTGACCAGGTTGGCGATCAGCACCGCGAACAGCAGCGCGCCCAGCTCGTAGCCGTTGAACACGAGCGCCATCGGGTCGGGCCCCACGACGAACGACACCAGCACGAGCACGGGCGCCACGAACAGCGCGATCTGGGCGCTCGAGCCGATCGCGATGTTGACCGCCAGGTCCATCTTGTCCTTGGCCGCCACCAGCACGGCGACCCAGTGCTCGGCCGCGTTGCCCACGATCGCGACGACGAACACGCCGACGAAGAACTCGGACAGGCCGATGTCCTCCGAGGCCTCGGAGATCGAGCCCACGAGGATCTCCGACATCAGGCCGACCGCCACGGCGGAGATGGCGAGGAAGATCCCCGCGCGCTTGACCGACCAGTGGTGCGCCTCCTCCTCGTCGTCCTCGGCGACGAAGGGGTTGAAGACCGTCGCGGTGGGTCTTCAGCGAGAAGATCAGGCCGGCCACGTAGGAGATCAGCAGCACGATCGCCACGCCGAACGAGAGCTTCTCGAGGTCCGAGCCGAAGTCGACCCGCTCCTCGCCGACGCCCGGCAGCCCGCCGCCGTGGATGAGCTGGAAGATGCGCCGGGAAGATCAGACGCGGCCAGCGCGAGCATGAGCATCGCGGACTGGGCGTTGGCGGCCGTCTGGCTGAAGGTCTGCTTGTCGCGCGGCAGGCCGCCGACCAGCATCGCCGCGCCCAGCACGAGCAGGATGTTGCCGATGATCGAGCCGACGATCGAGGCCTTCACGACCTCCTGGAGGCCCTCGAGCAGGGCGAAGAAGGCGATGATCAGCTCCGGCGCGTTGCCGAACGTCACGTTCAGCAGGCCGCCGATGCCGGGGCCGGTCTTGGCGGCGATCGCCTCCGTGGCCTCGCCCATCACGGCGGCGCAGGGGATCACCGCGAGCGCGGCCGCGCCGAACACCAGCACCGGCGTCGGCGTGCGCGAGCTCGAGCGCGACGGCGACCGGGATGAAGACGCCGAGGTAAGTGGACGGGACGCACGGCCGCGGAAGACTACGGGGTGCCGGCCGGACGCTACTCGTTCTCGGCGGTGAAGCCGGCCTCCTCGGGGTCCGGCTCGATCTCCTCCTGGTCGTCGTCGAGCGTCCTCCGGCGCCGCGATCATGCGCCCGTCGCCGCCGTGGTAGTGGGCCTGGAAGCTCTCGAGCAGCTCGTCGCGCCGCGACTCGTCGACCGGCACCTCGTCCGAGATCAGCACCCAGTCGGCGCCCTCGAACTCCTCGAGGTTGAAGATCTCGCCGTCGATCGACGAGCGAGTCGTCCACCACGACCATGACCTCGGTCTGGGGATTCAGGTAGCAGCCCGGGCGAACCAGCAGGTCGTCGAGGTCCATGCGTCGGTCCGTCGGCCATGACCGGCGCCAGCCTATACCCCGAAACGAGGGCGAAGTCACCCCCCGAGCCGATCGCGCAGCTGGCGCTCGATCTCGGCCTCCACGTCGAGCGGCTCCTCGCCCTGGCGCACGCCGGCGCTCGTTGCGTGCGACCACGAGCTGGCGGACCTCCTCGCGCAGCGCCGGGTCGGCCGCCGCGCGGCGGGCGGCGTGAGCGCGGCCATCTCGGCGTCGACGTCGAGCGGCGCCTCGCCGCGAGCCTCGCGCCGGGCCGACTTGGCCTCGAGCATCTGGCGGATCTCCTCGCGCGCCTCGGCGCTGGTCGCGGACGCTCGCCGGCCGGCTCGCGGCGCATCGTCGAGCGCCGCCGTCGCGGCCGAGCCCGCTGTAGATGCGGCCGCTGCCCCAGGTAGGAGACGGCGGCGATCAGCACCGCGACCACGGCCACGACGATCAGGACCGTGCCGAAGTCCACCGGCCGTAGTCTGACGCCATGTGGAAGCGCCTGCGCCGCCGGTCGCTGGCTCCGAGCCGTCCGGCGCTCTATCCGGACCAGGTGGGCCTGTCGATCTTCACGGTTCTGGCGCTCGGCGCGGGAATCTACGTCGGCCGTGCCGACTTCCTGCTGTAACCTGGTTGAAGCGGATTGACTGACGAATCAATCGGGAGCGGATAATCACGTGGTCGACTTCACCCTCACCGACGAGCAGAAGGACATCCGGGAGCTCGCCCACGACTTCGCGGAGAAGGAGATCCGCCCGAAGGCCTGGGACTACGACAGGGACTCCACCTTCCCGCACGAGATCATCGAGAAGGCCTGGGAGGTCGGCCTGATGAACTCCCACATCCCCGAGGAGTACGGCGGGCCCGGGCTCGACTACCTCACCGGCTGCCTGATCGAGGAGGAGCTCGGCTGGGGCTGCTCGGGCATCGGCACCTCGCTGATGTGCAACGGCCTGGCCGCCGCGCCGGTGCTGCTCGGCGGCTCCGAGGAGATCAAGAAGCAGTACCTCGGCATGCTCACCGAGGAGCCCAAGCTCGCCTCCTTCTGCCTGACCGAGCCCGACGCCGGCTCCGACGTGTCGGGCATGCGCACCACGGCCGTCAAGCAGGGCGACAAGTACGTCATCAACGGCACCAAGTGCTTCATCACCAACGGCTCGCACGCCGACTGGTACACGGTCTACGCCAAGACCGACAAGGAGGCCGGCCACCGCGGCATCTCCGCCTTCGTGGTCCCGCGCGACGCCGACGGCGTCGTCGTGGACAAGAAGGAGGACAAGCTCGGCCAGCGCGCCTCCGACACGGCGATGATCTCGTTCAACGACGTCGAGATCCCCGCCGACCAACCTGCTCGGCGAGGAGAACAAGGGCTTCAAGCTCGCGATGATGACCCTCGACCGCACGCGCCCCGGCGTGGCGGCGATGGCCGTCGGGCATCGGCGCAGGCGGCGTTCGAGTACGCCCGCGACTACTCCAAGGAGCGCGTGCAGTTCGGCGTGCCGATCGCGATGCACCAGGCGATCCAGTTCATGATCGCCGACATGGCGACCAAGGTCGAGGCCGCGCGCCTGCTGACCTGGAAGTCGGGCGCGCTGCTCGACCACGGCGAGCGCAACACGCTCGCCTCCTCGCACGCCAAGCGCTTCGCCGCGGACTCCGCGATGGAGATCACCGTCGACGCCGTGCAGGTCTACGGCGGCTACGGCTTCATCAAGGAGTACCCGGTCGAGAAGCTGATGCGCGACGCGAAGATCATGCAGCTCTACGAGGGCACGTCGCAGATCCAGCGCCTCGTGATCGCCCGCGAGGTGCTGATGCCGCGCCGGGTCGAAGAGCCCGCCGCTGCAGCGGCTTAGACCGGACTGCCTTCTCGTCTCGGCGGGCGCGCCTGCGCGCCGCCCGCGGATGAACGCCGCCGCCGGCACGATCCAGCGAGATCAGGCGGGGACACGCAGGACGAGTCCTGTCAGCATGCGCTTCGTGAGCGGGTCGAAGAGCGAGCGCAGCCGCGAGGCGGTGCGCGAGGCCGTGGCGCAGGCCGGCGGCCTCGAAGCAGCCGCCGCCGCCGCAGCGCACCAAGGCGCCAGGACCCGTTCACCGGGGAGCTGCGCCGCCGCGAGGTGCTGCCGCTGCTCGTGCTGCACCTGATCTCCGAGGGCCCGAGCTACGGGAACCAGCTGATGGAGCGGATCGCGCGGCATGACCGCCGGCGTGCTCGTCGGTGAACCCGAACACGATGTACCCGCTGCTGCGCCGGCTCGAGGGGCGCGGGCTGATCCGCGGCGACTGGGAGCACCCCGAGCGGCGCACGCGGCGCTACTACTCGCTCACGGACGAGGGCGCGACGGAGTACGAGCGCCTGGTCGAGGAGGTGCGGCCCTTCCTCGACTCGGTCAAGGCCGTCGATCGACGAGATCGTGCGCGAGGTGTACGGCGGGTGAGGACCGCCCGGGCCGCGGCCGAGGTCGCGCTCGCGCCCGAAGGCCGCTCTGCGCCTCTGGGCCGACCTGGGCCGCTGGCCGAGCTTCGTCGAGGGCTTCTCCCGCGTGGTCGAGCCCGACCCGGCTGGCCGGCGGAGGCAGCGCGGCTGGTCTGGGAGTCGATCGCCGGCCGGCCGCGGCCGGGTGACCGAGAAGGTGGTCGAGAGCGACGCCGACGCATCGCGACGCTGGTCTTCGAGGACCGGCTGGCCGGCAGGCAGACCTTCCGGCGCTGGCGCAGCGGCCGGGCGGCGCGCGCGGTGGAGCTGAGCCTCGAGTACACGCTCACCAAGTGCGGCCCGCTGGGCGCGCTGGCCGACGCGCATCTTCATCCGCCGCGCGCTCCGCGACTCACTGCGGCGGACCCTCTCCCGCTTCGCGGTCGAGGCGGAGGAGGAGGCGGGGCTGACCGGTAGCCTCGCGCCCGCCATGTTCGTATTCAAAGCCGCCGTCGTCGGCGCGGGCACCATGGGCGGGGAGATCGCCCAGGTCGATCGCGTCCGCCGGCGTCCCGGTCGTCCTCAAGGACGTCAAGCAGGAGTTCGTGGACCTCGGCCTCGAGAAGGCGCGCGCAGGTCACCCAGGGCCAGCTCGGGGCGCTCGTGGCCAAGGAGAAGATCACCCAGGAGCGATGCCGACGCGCCAGCTCGAGGAGATCCTCGGCCGCATCACCGGCGCCGTCGACTACGACGGCTTCGGCGACGTTGACTTCGTGATCGAGGCCGTGCCCGAGCGCATGGAGATCAAGCAGTCGGTGTTCGCCGAGCTGGACGCGCTCACGCCGGGCCACGCGATCCTGGCCTCCAACACCTCGTCGCTGTCGGTCACCGAGATGGGCGAGGCCACCACCCGGCCCGACAAGGTCGTGCGGCTTCCACTTCTTCTACCCGGCCTCGATGATGCGCCTGATCGAGGTGATCGAGGGCGAGGAGACCTCCGAGGAGACGCATTCAGGCGGCAGCGAACTTCGCGCAGGCGATCCGCAAGACCGCGATCCGCTGCGGCGAGGTGCCCGGCTTCGTCGTCAACCGCATCCTCAACTCGGCCGCGTCGGAGGTCTGGCGGGTGACCGAGGAGGAGGGTCTCGACATCGAGGAGGTCGACAAGGTCATCAAGGACTCGGGCACCGTTCCGATCGGCCCGTACTTCCTCACCGACCTGCTCGGCCTCGACACCGTCCTGCACGTGGCCGAGCACCTGCGCAACTCCTACGGCGAGCGCTTCTTCGTCTCGTCCGCAGATGAAGGAGCTGGTCGAGGCCGGGAACCTCGGCCAGAAGACCGGAAAGGGGTTCTATGAGCACGGCAACTGAGGTCATGGACACGCTCGTCGAGCGGATGGGCCTGAAGACCCTGGTCGAGGCCTGCCTCGTGCTCGAGGAGGGCGTGGCCGCGGCCAAGGACATCGAGATGGGGATGATGATGGGCGCCGGCGTCCTGCCCGGCCCCTTCACCCGCGCCGACGAGGCCGGGCTCGACACCGTCCTCGAGCAGCTCGAGCGAGCCCACTCCGAGTGGGGCGACTCCTTCGAGCCGCCGGTGCTGCTGTCGCCGCCTGGTCGCCCAGGGGCGGCTCGGCAAGAAGACGGGCCAGGGCTTCTTCCCCTACCCGCAGCCCGACGCGGGCGACCAGCGCGAGACGGTGCTGCTCGAGACCCGCGGCGACGTCGCGATCGCCTGGCTCAACCGCCCGCCGGCGAACCCGCTCTCGCCGCAGGCCATCCGCGAGCTGATCTCGGTCTGGGAGGAGGTCGAGGGGGAGGTGCGCGCGTTCGTGATCGCGTCCTCGAACATCTTCACCTTCTGCGCCGGCGCGGACATCAAGGAGTTCACCAAGATGTCGCCCGATGCCGAGGGCGCCGAGCTGGTGGAGGCAGCGCACCGCTTCATGCGCGGCATGGAGACGTCCTCGACGGTCACGATCGCCGCGGTCAACTCGATCGCGTTCGGGGGCGGCTGCGAGCTGGCGATGGCCTGCGACTTTCGCATCGCGGCGGAGTCGGCCACCTTCGGCCAGCCGGAGATCAACCTCGGGATCATCCCCGGCTTCGGCGGCACGCAGCGGCTGCCGCGGCTGGTGGGCGAGGCCAAGGCGCTCGAGATGAACCTGTCGGGCGATCCGATCGACGCCTGGGAGGCGCACCGGGTGGGCCTGGCGAACCAGGTCGTCCCCGACCACGAGCTGTTCGACACGACGATGGCATGGGCCCACAAGCTCGCCGAGAAGGCGCCGATCGCGGTCGAGGAGATCAAGACGCGCTCGCGCTCGGCCGGACCTGGACGAGGGCCTCGCCTCGGAGGCCGAGGGCTTCGCGCGGGCCTTCGGCTCCGACGACGCAAAGGAGGGCTTCGGAGCCTTCCTGGGCAAGCGCCGGCCGACGTTCCGGGGCCGCTAGCGAAGGGTGCGGGGCTCGGTGGCGGCGCATGCCTGAAGGCGCCGGTGCGCAGCGGCTCGCGGAGCCGCTTACACCGGTCGGCGCCTCTAGGCACAGAGCCAAATCGGAGCTTACCGATGGGAAGCGTGTCCCGAATATGTCCCGAGACCTCGTGCAGGGTAGACGGTTCGACAAACACCGAACGTTCTCGCTCTAAGGGAAAAATCGGCCCAACCTAGGGTCAAGGTCGGATTCGCCCCCAATTCGCCTCTGAGGGCTTAGGTGCGACCGCTGAGAGCATCTCAGGGGGTTGGCGCTAAGTAAAAGTGCTAACTACGGAGCACGTGCGACACCGTCTGGCGCGACACGCCCAATATCTCCGCGATCTCGATCATCGGGAGCCCATCGCGGGATGCGGCGCGGATCTGATCGTCGCGCTGCGCACGTAGCCGGTCTAGCTCGGCCTCGGTCTGTTCGACCTGTGGGCGGTAATCGGCCGCGAAGTCTTCGAGCCGTCGTTTCACGTCGGCCGGCCTGGCCTGTCGTGGTCGGCCACCGCGAGGCACCAACCAATCATGACCGCCCGGCGGGACGCCCAACGTAGGCACGCGGGCTTAGACTCAGCGGGTGCAGTTCCAGCCCGAGTTCCAGCCCGAGGACCTGCTGCCCCATCAACGGGCTTCAACTGAGGGAGTGCTCGGCGGGGAGGTCTTCAGTCGTGACGCCCTTGAGAACGCGGCCCCCGAGGACGGGAGGGCGGCGTACATGGAGGACGCGGACGCCTGGGTGAGGGCCAGCCGGGGCCGCTTCTTCTATCCCAAGGCCGGCGGCACGTACTACGGGCTGCCGTGCGGCCGGGTTCCGTCCTAGCTCTGTCAGACACGGCTTCCAGCCGTCGGTCCTCGAACGCTTTGACGTAACGGTCCCGCCCCTCGTTGCTCGCGCACCCCGGAGGGACGGTCCCGCACTAGTGGCTTACCCATCCCGGCCCACTCTGAGACAGCCGGCCGGAAAGCCACGGGACAGAACGAGTATCCCGACGAAGGCCCAGGCGGGATACTGGGCGGGCGATGTCGAGGGCCAATGTGGAAGCGATCCATCGTTGCCTGTTGTGCTTCGGGGCGGCCGACCCCGACAGCGGGATTGAGTTGCTCTGCCCAGATGCCGAGTGGGACGTGAGCGCCTTTCTCGACGGTGAGGTCTACAAAGGACGGGCCGCGATCCGGACCTTCTGGGAGTCCCTGTACGAGGAGGTGTGGGAGAACGTCACGATGGTGGAAGAGCGCTTGATCGACGCTGGCGACGCCGTAGTGGCGATGGTGCGCTTCGAGGGCGCCGGGCGCTCCAGCGGCGCGCCAGTTGCCCTTCCAATCGCCTGGACCTTCGAGTTCCGCAGCGGGTGTATCGCGAGAGTGAAGTTCAGCCTCGATCGCGCTGAGGCCCTCGAAGCCGTGGGGCTGCGGGAGTCGCAAGCAGAGACAGGCCCCCCTTTGTCCAGCTAGAAAATATTTTCGGCCTAGGGTCCCCTCTCGAAAGGCCCCATTGTGAGCTGGCTTTCGCCTCGAACACGCGAACCTTTCCAAGGTTTCAGCGTTAAAGGTTGTGACACTCAACCCCTTTACTCCCGAGGCTCACTGAATGCCAGAGGTCGCATGCCTGACTGTCGTGGCACACGGCGTGGCCACGGACCAACTCATTTTCTGCCTGCGCGCGAACCTCTCGTCCTACAACGTCGAAGTACGCGAACCCGATGGCGACCGGGTCTACGTAGTCGACCTAGGAGGCAAGGTAGACAGCCTCCACGACCTACTAGACCAACGACTCGACCAATGCGCGGAGAGGCTCAACATCCCAGTCCGGGAACACCTCCTGCTCATAGCACTAGCCCCTCTCGCTCAGGTTGAAGAAGGTTCTGAGAAGACGCCTATAGGCAGGTGAAAGTGTCTGAGGCTGATCTGTATGTACATCTGACGACTCAGAGGGATCGGCCCTCCCCTCCCCCCGTATGGGGCTGCTGGGGCCGGCGCGCTCGGCCGTGGGCAGAGGGCCATTCGGGTAGCACCCCCACCTACCTCTAGCTCACGTCGACAGACAGACAAGAGAAGAGCAGAGAGAGGGGAATGGGGACATGCTTCGGGACACATCCACCCATACGTCGCCCACATGTCAGTGAGGGTGCGGGAACAGTGCGGGAACGCAGCGGCTTAGCACTCCGCTTAGCCCGCTAGTCAGGGCCGGTAGCTCCCCCCGGTCAAGCCAGCCTGTATTTGCATCCGCGGTACAGCCGGCGAGCGTCATTACACCGGCCTGGCCGTCATGACATGAGTTACCTCGCGCGCGATGCTCGCGGCGGGTGGCGCGAGGTAGCTGGCACCCGCTCCGGTCAGTCAGCGCATGGTCAGCAACCTTTACTTACGTCATCACTGGAAGCGTTTCATAGCTCTCCGGTACAGTCGCAAAGAACCCGACCCGATGGGGGCACCATGGAGCTGTACGGGATTCGCAGGCGGAGCGCCTGGGCCGACGCCGCCGAACTCGAGGCGGCAGGCGGCCGCTCGAAGGAAGTGGGCGACAAGCCCGACTCGGGGGTTCGCTGGATCCGGACCTACGTGCTCCAGGAGGACGACGGCCGGCTCGGCTCCTACTGCGTCTACGAGGCGGACAGCCCGGAGGCGATCCGGGCGCACGCCGAGGCCTCGGGGTTCGGCGCGGACGAGATCAACGTCGCGGTCGACACTGTCGTGATACGAGAGGATCCGGCCAGGGCGGGCGCTTAGAAGCGGGCGACCCCCGCCTATTCACCGGGGCGTAGGCGAGGCCCGGTCCGTTAGCGAAGCGCCGCTAGACCAGCGCGTGGATGATCGTGGTGAGCACCACGGCGGGGATGGCACCTGCTGCGATCCATGGGGTTCTGCTCTTGGGCCGGTGGTCGAGTTCCTGCTCGCGCTGGTCGAGTTCGGTTTCGCGCTGGTCGAGCCGGATGCTGGTCGCCTTGTGCTGTAGGACGATCTCACGGCGGATGTTCGGCCGGATGGCTTCCGCCACCTCAGGCACCAGCCTGCTCCGCACCGCTTCGAGCGCAGCGGCGTAGCCCGCCTCGGGGTCACCTAGGGTGGAGCGGCGGTCGAGTTCCTTCAGCACACCGTGTAGCTCGTGGTCGCCGGCCTCGCGGGCCTCGGCACGGAGCCGCTTGATCTCGCCGCCGAGTGCTTCGGCGCGCAGCCAGAGTTCGGACATGTGTCAGTCCACGGTCGCGCGATATCCGGTCCTGGCGTACTGCTGCCAGGCAACCGCGGAGATGTTGCTGCGCTTCAAGCTCTTCCACGAGAGGCGCAGCCGACATCGACCGACTTGCCCGTGGCCTGGCTGACGCGAATGATGCCCCTAACCCTGGCGAGGAAGTCCTCAATCTTCCGTTCGGCCTCCTGGCGAGTGGCGAAGATCGTCGGCGTGTCGTTCCGACTAGCGACCCAGACGGCGGGCTTGTCGAAGTCGAAGCGCAGCGGCAACCTGCCCTTGACTGACCAGGGCGGCCGTCCGGCGAGCCCGGCGGATGGGCTGATTCCGAGCTGCAAGGCGACGACGAAAACGCGGCTGTCAGGAGGCATGACGGTCCTTGTCGCTTAGAAGTTGCTGGACGCGGCGAGGAGTAACGCCGGCCAACCCGGCGATCGTGGCCGTGCTCAGACCGGCCGAGCGCGCGGCCGTCACGGAGTCGCGCAGCTTGTCGCCACTCTCGACGCGCAGCCGCTCGCTGAGGGCGCGGCCCATACGGGCCTTCTTTAGGCCGGTGCGGACCGCTACTCGCTGGGCGGGGCTGGTGTAGGTCGGTTGCATAACTTCACAAAGTATAGCGAACGTATGTTCGTGTGTCAAGAACTTTCGTTCCACCAACGGCATGTCGTGCACCCGGGGTGACCGTGGCAGGAGCCCCGAGCGCCCTGTGTAACGGCTGTGCCAAACAAGCCGCACCCTTCAGCGACTATCTGTCACTTCCCGCCCATCGCTTCCGGCCCCATTCGTACACTCGAAAAGAAAGACGCCTAGTGAAAGGGCGCGCCGATGGTCGAGCCTGCAGGGAGGCGAGGCTGCCGTCGCCCCGCTCTGATTCACTGGATAGTCGAACAGGCAAAAAAACGCGCCCCCGGGCTGAAGACCCATATGGGGACGCGTTTCGAAAGGAAATTGGTATGAACCAATTTAGCGGCAGGCACGCCGCCAAGCAACATCCTAA
Source organism: uncultured Thermoleophilaceae bacterium (assembly GCA_963762265.1). Classification (GTDB taxonomy): domain Bacteria; phylum Actinomycetota; class Thermoleophilia; order Solirubrobacterales; family Thermoleophilaceae; genus JACVRW01. The sequence goes on from CAVXKC010000010.1 coordinate 181,557, forward strand.
GGGCTCGTCGGATGGAGCGTCTACAGACGGGCTCAGCGCCTACATCAACATCGTGCACGGGTTCGGCCCCGGGCTCGTAGAGGTCCGCCACAAGCGGCCCACCGGAATGGGCCAACAGTTCCTCGAACCCCGCGACCCTGAGCTACAACCGCTGATCCGGCGGTTGGGCGCACAGACAGACGTGTACGTCGGTGCCGCGCTGCGCAAGGGCCGCGACGGGACCCGTGCCGGTGTGGGTGCGGTCGGCGTGCTGTGGGCCGACCTTGACGGACCCGCCGCGCGCGAGCGCTACAACCAGACAAAGCCGAAAGCCTCGCTTGAAGTGATGACCGGCACGGGCGCGAACCGCCATGTCTACTGGTCGATGCAGGAGACACTCACCGCCGACCAGGCCGAGCAGGGGAACCGTCGCCTGGCTCACTGGTTGGGGGCCGACCCCGCGTGTTGCGACGCCGCTCGGGTGCTGCGCCCACCCGGGACGTTCAACCACAAACACGACCCGCCGACCGCTGTTCACCTCAACGAGGTGGAGTTCGAGGTGTTCACCTTTAAGGAGGTGGTCGGCGACCTTCCCGACCCGATCCGTCAGACCAAGCAGCCGGCCGGCGGGTTCGAGTTGGACCTGAACGACCCGCTGCGCAGCATCCCGCCAGAGGTCTACATCGAAGCTCTGACCGGGCAGCAAGTCGGGCGCGACAGCAAGACCCTCTGCCCGCTACCCGACCACGCCGACCAGGACCCGTCCTGCCACGCCTACGAGTCTGGTTGGTACTGCTTCGGCTGCCGGCGCGGCGGGTCGATCATCGACCTGGGCGCGGCGCTCTACGGGCTTGAGCCTCGCGGTCGAGAGTTCCACGAGATCCGCCGCCCGGCTGCTTGCCGACCTTGCGAGCGCAGCATGAGCATCAAGGGGAAGGTGCCCGACGAGTTGTACTCCGCGCTCGTCGCCGAGCGGAACAAGTCAAGCAGCACCAACAGCACGGCCCCGCCGCCGGTTGCCCGCGACTGGCCGGACGTGGACGGTGCGGAACTACTCGCAGAGATCAGGTCATTTGTTGGGCACTACATGGTGCTGCCTTCGGATGAGGTTGCCGACCTGATCGCGGTGTGGGTGCTCCACACCCACGCCATCCACTCGGCCTACGCGACCCCATATCTGCGGATCACTTCGGCGACCGCAGCGTGTGGCAAGACGGTGTTGATGGAGATCCTCACCACCCTGGTCCGCTGCGGCTGGCATGCGGTCAACCCTTCGGCCGCCGTGCTGTACCGCAAGATTGACCGCCAGCGGCCCACGCTGCTGCTCGACGAGATGGACAACTACCCGCTTGATGATCGGCGGGACGCGCTCGCGGTGCTGAACGCCGGATACAAACGCGGCGCGAAGATCGACCGCTGTAAGGAGAACGGCGACCTTGAGTCCTTCTCCGCGTTCTGCGCGAAGGCCTATGCCGGCATCGATGAGAGGCGACTCATCGACACGCTGCTGTCGAGGTCGATCACGATCAGGCTTGAGAAGCGTCTGATGTCCGACAGGATCGAACCGTGGATCGGGCAGGACTGCGAAGAACTGGCCGAGCCGCTGCGTGAACGTGCCGCTGCGTGGGCCGACCAGAACGTCGGGCACCTCGAAAAGCGTCCGGAACTCCCCGAAGGGTTCATCAACCGGGCGGCCGAAGTGTGGCGTCCCCTGGTCGCCATCGGCGACCGTGCGGGCGACCACTGGCCGAAGCGCATCCGTCGCGCGGCCGAAGTGTTGGCGACCGGCGGCGATGGCAACGACGAGCGCGACGAACGCATCGAACTGCTGTCCGACATTCGGGGCGCGTTCGGGGCGAATCTCACGATCACGACGGCGCAGCTCTGCGACTACCTCAACGGGGTCGAGGATGGGCCTTGGGCGGCGCGGCGGAAGGATCAGGGGCTTGACCCGCGTGGCCTGGCCCGCATGCTTCGGCCGTTCGGGATCAGGCCGAAGCAAGTTCGGGTCGGCGACAAGACCCTCAAGGGCTACCACGGCGAACAGTTCGAAGCCGTCTTCGCGGCCTACCTCCCAGAAGAGAAACAAGGGAAACAAGGGAAACATCCCGCTTCAGGCCTAGAGCGGGATGTTTCGGATGTTTCGGATGTTTCCCTTTTTCAGGGGGACGCATGAACGAGCGCGTCACATCCACACCCGCTCCTCTTTGCGGATGCAGCCGCCCGCTGGTCGAAACCATCCGGTGCTGTACGCGCTGCGGCCATGACCTGGCCGGCGAGGAGTATGCACTCTCCCCTCGCGCTCAGCGCATGGCTGGCGCGATCGCCGACCTGGTCCTAGAGCGGCTCGAACAGAAAGCGCGCGCCCACCCGGACAAAAAGCAGGGAGCCCGCAACGACCTGAAGGGCCAACTCGCCCTGGACGCTCCGGCCTGCACTTGCCCGTCGCCGCTGGTCGTGGACGAGACGCCCCGCGTCCCGACGAGCCCTCCGTTGCCGGGGCCTGACCGGCGCTGCGTCCGATGCGGCAGGCGGGCAGCATGAAGCGCGTCCGCGATCAGTTTGGCTTGGCGGCCGACATCAGGCCCGCCACGCCGAAGGCGCCTCTGAAAATGAAGCTCGTCCTCCATGAGCTTCGAAGATGGCAGGCGATCGACCGGCCATTCCGGAACTATCGGGAATTGGGAGAGGCGGTCAGCCTGTCGGAGTTCGACGTGAAGCGGGCGATCGCCTGGCTGGAGGTCGAGGGGCTTGTGGACGACCGCCGCGAGCCGACGTGACCGAGCCGACCATCACGTTCACGATGGGCGAGGCGTGAACGGGGACATTCTGACCGCCGAACAACTCGCCGCCCGTTGGCAAGTGACGGTTGGTTGGGTGTACGAAAAGACCCGCAGCGGCGAGATCCCGAGGGTGCCGCTTCCCGGCCGCTATTACCGCTACCGGCTCGACGTGATCGAGGCGTTCGAACGTGGCGAGCTTTGACGTGTCCCGAAAAGGCCGCTACGGTGGCGCACATCAAATGGGGCGGCACCGCTTGCAACGGCCCGCCCCCGGAGTCAGGAGGATAAGTCCATGACCCAGCACCATTCCATCACGACCGCCACCGGTCACGTCTTCCTCGTCAAGCGCAAGCGCGGCGACCAGTGGTACGCCAAGTACCGGATCGGTGAGCGGCAGGTTCAAAAGAAGCTCGGCCCCGCCTGGACCGACAAGGGCCGCTGCCCCGCCGGCCACTACACCAAGAGGACCGCGCAGCAGGCATTGGACGCGATCCTCACCGACGCCCGCCGTGGCTCACTAACCGCCCCCACGGGGACCACGTTCGCCGTCGCCGCCAACGAGTATCTGCGCTACATGGAGCAAGAGAAGGATCTGGCCGCGAAGACGTTGCGGAACTACCGGAGTGTGATCGACGGCCGCCTCGTCCCCGAGTTTGGAGACATGGCGTTAGAGAAGATCACCCCCGACCTGATCGACGCCTGGAAGGTCGGCCTGATCGGGGACGTGTCGAACCGCGTGATCGTGCGCTACTTGACCGTGATGCATGGCGTGTTCAAGCGGGCGAAGCGCGTCTACGGACTGGCGGACAACCCGGCGTCGGCGGACCTGGTCGAACGTCCGAAGGTGGTCTACACCGGAGAGTTCGTGACCTATGAGCGTGATCAGCTTGACCTGCTGGTTGGGGCGGCGCATGACCGCCAGGACGGGACACTGTTCACGGTGGCCGCGCTGACCGGTCTGAGGCAGGGCGAACTGCTGGCGCTGCGCTGGAGGGACGTGGACTTTGTCGCCGGCCTTGTCCATGTCCGCCGCAACTACACCGACTACCAAGAGACCGTGCCGAAGTCGAAGAAGGTCCGGTCTGTGCCGATGGTCCCCGATGTGGTGGACGCGCTCGCCAAATTGAAGGAGCGCGGCTATCTCTCCGACGACGACGATCTCGTTTTCTGCAACACGGCGGGCGACCATCTCGATTCGTGGGCGCTGCGTCGCCGGTTCTACGCCGCGCTCAAGCGGGCCGAGCTTCCCCGCATCCGTTTCCACGATCTCAGGCACCACTTCGGCACGGCGGCGATCACCAAGCTCGACGCATACGCGGTCCAGGCGTACATGGGCCACGCGCACTACACGACCACCGCGAGGTACCTCCACCACCAACCCCGGCGTGAGGACGCGGCGAAGCTGCATGAAGCGTTCGGTGGAAAGGGTGTCCCCAACGGTGTCCCGAACGGGGACACTTCGGCCCGAACTGAGAGCAACTCACCGGATGGGATTCCCCAGTAAGCAAGCCAAACCGGGGCAGTACGAGCGGCTCGCGGAGCTGCTGCGCGACGCGACGAGCGCGGTGGTGCTCACCGGCGCCGGCGTGTCCGTGCCCTCGGGGATCCCCGACTTCCGCACGCCCGGGACCGGGCTGTGGGAGAACGTCGACCCGATGGAGGTCGCGCACATCGATGCCTGGCGGCGGGACCCCGGCCGCTTCTGGAGCTTCTATGGCGACCGCTTTGCCTCGCTCGTAGAAAAGCGGCCCAACGAGGCGCACCGGATCCTCGCCGAGCTCGAGCGCCGCGGCCTGATCCGTGGCGTGATCACTCAGAACATCGACCGCCTCCACCGCTTGGCCGGCACCCGGCGGCTGATCGAGGTGCACGGCTCGATCGAATGGAGCATCTGCCTGGAGTGCCGAGGCAAGCTGGCGCTCGAGCGCGTGCTCGAGCAGCTCGAGGCCGGCGACGGGGTGCCCGAGTGCCCTGTCTGCATCGCGCCCCTCAAGCCCGACGTCGTTCTCTTCGGGGAGCTCCTTCCCGAGCGCGCGATGGCCGAGGCCCAGGGATTGGCCCACGAGGCCGATCTCATGATCTGCGTGGGCTCGTCGCTCGAGGTCTACCCGGTCGCCGGCCTCCCGGCGCTGACCCATTCGGGCGGCGGGCGCCTGGCGCTCGTGACCCAAGGCCCGACGCCGTATGACTCGCAGGCCGAGGTGAAGCTCGACGGCGACGTCGTCGAGGAGCTGCGCGCCGTGCTTGCGGCGCTCTTGTGACTCGCTCGTGTTGCTTGGGCTCGGGCCAACGGCGGCTATAAGGGGTGGGACGGGTTGCCGCTGCGCTCCCTTTCGGCAGCGTGCTGACTTTGCTGGTCAGTGGCCACTAAACCCAGGACGGTACGTTCGTAGTCGTCCAGTCGGCGCGCTTCAGCCGCCCAGCCGGTGGCGCCGCAGCGCGGCCTCCATGGCGGCGACGGCCTCGCGCACTCCGTCATCCGCGGTCTCGGAGAGCTCTCCCCGCAGCGCCGAGTTGGCGGCCTCACCCGCGGCCGCCCTGTGCTCGCCGAGCGCCGGCGCGGCGTCGGGCAGCTCCGCGAGCAGCGCCTCCAGGGCGATCCGCGCCTGGAGAGCCGCCTCGCGCATGCAGCCGGCGTCGAGATCGGCCCGGGCGCGCAGGACGAGCTCCTCGGCCACCAGGGCGCGCTCGCGCGCGCCAAGCAGCGCGGCGAAGCGCTCCTCCGGAGCCTCCATCGAGCGCCGGATGCGGCGCAGGCCGGCTCGAGGCAACTCGAGCGCCTCGCCGAAACGGCCGTCGGCCACCGAGTCGCCACGCCCGTAGCCGATCCGGGCCACGAGCGCGCGGTCGGCCGACAGCTCGCCCAGATAAGGATCGGCGGCGGCCGCGCGCTGCGCGCGCAGGGCGCGGTTGAGCGTCTTCAGGGCGTTCGCCAGGTCGGCCGCGGCCGCGGCCGAGTCGCGCCTGCGCCCCGCGAGCCACGCGCTTGCCGCCTCGCGCGAGGCAAACGGCTCGGGTGCCACGATCGTGACCCGGACTGTCGGTACCGGCTCGGGCTCCGCCTCTTCCACGGTCTGCGGGCGCCGCCCGCCGAGCAGGCGCCGTTCGGCGGCGCCGAGCGTGGTCAGCACCAGCACGGCCTCCGCAGGGCCGTCCTCCTGCGCGCGCACGAGGTAGCGCCCGTCCGGAGGACCGAGCAGGTGGCCGAACTCGACCTGGACGAAGCTGAAAAGAGAGGCGGGCCCGGCCGTGCGACTACTCGCCGGCGTGGGCGTCGCTCGCGCGCTTGTCAGCGGGCAGCGAGTACTTGGAAGGCTTGGTGGGCACGACCGGGTTCTCGATCTCGCCCAGGCGGGTCAGCAGGTCGGTCCACTGGCCGGGCTTGAGGACCGCCAGCGCCGCCTTGCCGAGCCTGCGGTTGTCGCCGAACATCGGCTGGAAGCCGACGTGGATGTGATCGTTGTGATCGGCCATGGCGAAGGTCGAGCCGCCGATCTCGAGCAGCGAGATGATCTGCGCCGGGGCAATCGTGCCCTGGAGCTGCATCAGGCGCCGCACCGACTGCTCGGTGATGCCGCCCGCCTCCTGGTGGCCCAAGATCGGGATCCCGTTGACCTTCGCGATGTCCACCGCGTTGCCCGACGAGTGGTGGGAGACGTTGCCCGAGCTCGTGTAGAAGCCGTGGCCGCACTTGAGGCTCGTGACCGTCGGCCGCAGGCCGGACTCGGCGAGGTAGGCGAGCGTGGCGAGCACGCGGCGGTCGATCTGGCCGGAGCGGATGTCGTCGCGGCCGCAGTCGTAGACCTCGATGCGCTCGTCGGCCAGCACGCGCCGCTCGAGCTGCGGCTTGGGCAGCAGCAGGATCTGGCCGATCGACATGCCCGCCACGTCGTCGCCATGCAGCACGTTCTTGCCGGAGGCGCGATAGATGGCGGTGGCCTCGAGCAGCTTCCAGCCGTCGAGGATCGGCTTCGGGTCGATGCGCGGCGCGCCCTTGCCCGCCGGGCGGATCGAGAAGTCGAGGTGCGGCGCCATGCCGGGCACGGTCTGGCCGATGCGGCCGATGATCGTGCCGCCGATCACGCGCGAGCCGACCTTCAGGCGGCGCAGCGTGACCTTCTTCGGGTCGAGGCCGAAGGGCCGCGAGAAGTAGTTCCTGTAGACCTCGTAGGAGCCGTTCTTGCGGGCCTTGGCGTCCAGCAGCTGCTCGAGGCCGCCGGCGTCGCGCGCGCCGTCCATGGAGGGGTGGGCGAACAGGCGCTGCTTGACGGGCACGCTGGCCCGGTGTGCATCCTCAGACTCGGGAGCTCCGCGGTTCTTGGCGGGCTTCTTGTCGGAGGCGTCGATCTGATGGCCGGCGGAGGCGGGCGCCCGTGGCTTGGGCAGGGCCTCGTGGTCGTCGCCGTTTGCCTTGAGCGCGCGGGCCGAGGTCGCCGGGTCGCTTGCGTTGTGCTTCGGCACCGGGTAGTAGCGCGAGACCGCGCCGAGCTGCGCGTAGGTGTAGCGGTTGCCGTAGACGTCCTGCAGCACGACGTAGCGGCCGAGCTTCTTGTTGCGCCCGACCTCCTTGATCTTGCCGTCGTTGACCGCGACCACCGGAGCGCCGGTGGTGGAGAAGATGTCGACCGAGCGCCGTGTCTCCGAGGACTCGATCACCTGCGCCGCGTTCTCGCCGCTCTTGACGCGCTTGAGCAGCTGCTGCTCGGCGAGGTCGTCGGCGTAGCGGGCGCGAGCGTACACGGGGAAACGGCCTTCGGTGAGCCCGGTCAGCGAGCCGATCAGGTCGGCCGGGACGCCGGCGATCAGACGCGCGCGCAGGAGCACGCTGTCGACGTACCAGTCGGCGTGGTTGTAGGCCCAGATCGCGGCGCGCACGTCGTTCTCGTAGTTGGCTGCCTTGAGGTACTTGGCAGCGGCGAAGATCGCGTCGACCGGGTTGTAGGGATCCTTGCGCCCGTCCTTGTTGGCGTCGACGCCGTAGGCCGCCCAGGTCGGTGGCATGAACTGCATCCAGCCGAGGGCACCGGCGCTCGAGACGTTCAGATTGCGTCCGTAGTCGGTCTCGATCTCGTTGATCGCGGCCAGGATCTCCCAGCGGACGCCGTACTCGATTCCGGCCGCCTGATAGATCGGGAGGAGGAAGGGCGGGACCCGGAACTTGCGGATGATGAAGTTCGGGACGCCCGCGGCGGTCGACGGGCCCGGCAGCACATCGACGAAGCCGGGGTTCCCGGCCGTCGGCGTGCCGTCGGAGTTGCGAAGCTCGGAGCTGCCGTTGCGATCGCGCTTGCGGTTCTTCTTGGAAGTCTCATCCTCAGCTGGACCCTGCGTCCCGCCGGTCAGCTCGCGCTCCTTCTCGCGCTCGCGGCGCACGCGCTCTCCGCTGTTGCTCTGATCCTGCTGAGAGCCGCCGCCGGCGCTGGGGGCACCGGGCTCGGGCTTGGGAGCGGGGGCCGGGGCCTCAGGCGCCGGGGGCGCGGGTGTGGTCGGTGTGACCGGCGTGCCCGGAAGCTGGATGTCGTCGATCGAGGTGCCCGGCGGAACGTCCACCTCGACGATCTCGCCGCTCGGCAGCCTGACGGAGATCGTTTGGGCGGTGGCCGGGATGGTGAGCGCGGTGAGCGCGGCCACGATGAGAGCCGCCGCTGCGAGCAGGGTGCTGAGGAGCCGCGTCTTCATCCTGCGTGATCCAAGTCCTCCCTCAGGGCTCCCCTTGGAGCAGCCCGCGTTAGCGCGCAGGCTATCAGGGACACCTGCCGCGGGCCGAACGCTACTTGAGGGCTTTTCAGTGTGCAACGGGGAATGGTGAGGAGAGGGCGAATGCTCGTCTCGCACGCCGCGACTCGAGCGGATGTGCGGGCTCAGGTCCTTGTATCGGCGGTGGCTGCCCATACCTTCAATCTGCGTCCCTGGGCCTCGGCACCCGGGCAGGGCCCGCAGGATGCGGATACCCGCCTCGGAAGCCTTTCGAACCCAATATAACCTTCGACATGAGGGTTAGAGTAGGATGTTTGACCACATTGCAACCGGATCGGCTACGCTGGGATGCAATGGCCGCTCCGGACGATGACCAGGGCTTCGTGGAGAAGCTGTCGAGGCAGGGCGAGGAAGCACTCGGCAAGATCGCCGAGGAGCTGATCTCCAACCCCGTGGTCAACGGGGCGATCGCACGTGCCTTCGAGGCCCGCGAGAAGGCGGTCCAGGCGCAGGAGGCGGCGCTCGGCGCGTTGAACCTGCCCTCCGCCGCCGACATCGAGCGCGTGACCCGGCGCCTGCGCTCGGTGTCCCAGCGCCTCGAGGGGATCGAGGACTCGCTCGACAAGCTCGAAGAGCGCCTGGGCGCCCTCGCGGCCGGCCCGGCCGGCGAGCGGCTGGGGGCGATCGAGGAGCGCCTCGGCGAGATGGCCGGCGACCTCGCCCGCCTGCGCGAATCGGTGGCGCCGAGCGAAGACCCCGTGCCGCGCGCCCAGGAGCGCCTGACCGTCACAGAGTCCTGAGCGCCGCGTAGCCCGCGTCGCCAATCCGCAGGCCGATCGACTCGACCTGCTCGGGGCTCGCCCGGCGCTCGATCCGGGTCGGCGGTGACGCCGAGCACGCAGGCCGCCTCGGCCCCGCGGCGCGACGCCACCTGGAAGATCGCCGCCGTCTCCATCTCCACGGCCACGGCGCCCTGCTCGACCCAGCCCGCGGCCACGCCGCCGCCCCGGTCGTAGAAGAGGTCGCTGCTCACGACGGTGGCCGGCCGGGCGCCCGTGGCCACCAGGCGCTCCAGCAGAGCCCGGTTCGGTGAGACGCTTCCGTTCGCGCCCAGTGCCGTGCTTGCGCCGTCGCCCGGCAGCGCCCGCTCGACCGCGACGATCGCGCCCAGGTCAAGCCCGGCGACGAGCGCTCCGCAGGTGCCGATCCGGACGAGCCGGCAAGCGCCCAGGGCCACCAGCTCCTCTACTACGATGGCGGCGCTCGGGCCGCCCATCCCGGTCGACTGGATCGTGAGCGGCTCACCGTCGGACGCGACCCCGGTATAGCCCCAAAGGCCACGGTGATGGTTGAACATCCTGGGGCCCTCGAGCAGGTGCTGGGCGACCGCCAGCGCGCGGTGGGGATCGTCGGGGAGCAGCACCCGTTCGGCCAGCTCGGCGGCGGGCTTCAGGTGGACGGGGCGGATCTCGTGTTGGACGGTCAGGCGGCGAAGGGTAGACAGCGGCGACCGGCCGCCCGTGTGGAAGACTGCCCTGCCATGGCGAAGCGACCCTCCACCCCCGCCGACCTGCGCGAGGCGGTCGAGCGCACCGTGCAGGCCACGCTCGGCTCGGCCGAGCGCCAGCGCGAGCGCACCCAGGGTGCACTCGACGATCTGGCCGGGACGGTGGAGCAGGTCCGCAAGGGAGCCGAGGCCGGCATTGCGCGCGGGCGCAAGGCCGTGGCGGGGGCGATCGAGTCCGGTCGCCCAGCGACCTACGAGGACATCCACGACGTGCAGGCGGAGCTGCGCCGGATCTCACGGCGCCTCGATGCGATCGAGGAGCGGCTGCCGGCGAAGCGCCGCAGGCTCGGGCGGCGCCGCGGCGAAGCGCCGGTCCTCGGGCGGCGCCGCGGCGAAGCGCCGGTCCTCGGGGTCGTCCTAGAGCCGTCGTCACACGCGCGCGCGCGAGCCGCTCGATGCCGGTGGCGGTAGCCGACCGCGCTGGCCGGTCGAAGGCGCGGGAACTTTCGGATCACTCCCCATCTGCCGATGAGACCCGTGGCGTGAACCCACTCCTCCAGCGTTCGACGTCCCCGCCGCGGTCGGTACGGTCGAAAGCGATGAGCGGGATGCGCATCTTTGGGCCGCTACTGGCGATGTTTCTCATTCCCGGCGCCGCTCTGGCGGCGCCCGGCGACCCGTATGTCGTCTACACCGCGAACAACTACGCGGACGGCGGAGTGATCCTGCGCACCGACCCGGCCGCGGGCTCGCTCGTCGAGATCTCGCGCAACGGCCCGCAGGGAACTCTCTTCGAACGTCCCTTCGACCTGGCGCTCGAGGCCGACGGCGACATCGTGGTCGCCGACATGGGGACGCCGTGTACGACGAGCCTCCCGCGCTGCGCCGACGACGGCCGCATCATCCGCGTGGATTCGATCAGCGGCCGCCAGACACTGGTCGCGAGCGGGACCCCGCTGGTGGATCCGGCCGGTATCGCGGTCGCACCGGACGGCTCGATCTACGTGGCCGACAATTTCGAGGCCGACGACGACGGCGCGGTGATCCGGGTGGATCCGGGAACGGGGGCCAAGACGCTTCTCACCGAGGGCGGGCTCCTCGATCTTCCCTTCGGCATCCTCGTCGACCAGGACGGGAGCCTCGTGGTGAGCAACCGCATGTCGGCGGCCGGGGGCTGCGACGGAACGCCGGGCCGGCTGGTGCGTGTGCAGCTGGCGGGGGGCAGCCCGCAGCTCATCGCCGAGGCAGGGTCGTGGCTCTTCAACTACCCGCTCGGCGTCGCACTCGACTCGCAAGGACGCATCGCGTTCGCAAACGAGTGTGGTCCCAACGGCCTCGTGAGGCTGGGCTCGATTGCCGGAAGCCCGATCACCGGGAACATCGCGGGCGACGTTCTCGTCACCCCGGAGCGACTCGCGCTCGACCCCGCCGGAGACTTCCTCGTCAGCGACTTCAGCGTGGCCGACGGCGACGGCGGCATCGTGAAGGTCGACGCAGAGACAGGGGCCCAGAGCCTGGTGCGCCAGGGCGACCTCTTCAACCACCCGATGGGGATCGCCGCCGTGGTGAACCGCCCGCCGGTCGCCGTGCTCCGGCTGCCGGTCGTGGCCGCCGCCGGGAGGGCCGTGCGAATGGACGGCTCGGCCTCAACCGACCCGGAGCGGCTGCGGCTGGTCTACGAGTGGGACCTCGACGGGGACGGCGTGTTCGAGACGGGGTCCGGCACCGACGCCGTGATCACGCCCAGCTGGGCCCTCGACGGACCGGTCACCGTGCGCATGCGGGTCAACGACCCGCACGGCGGCCGCGCCGTCGTCGAGCGGATGCTCGAGATCGACGGCAGTGTTCCCGTCCTCACAGGGCTGGAAGCCAGCTCCAACGTGATCGCGATCGGGGGCCGGGCGTCGGCCGACAAGGACGGCCCGCCGCCCGCGACCCGTGTCCGCTTCCGCGTTTCGGAGTCCGCCGAGGTGCGCGTTGCGGTCCATCTCGCTCGCCGCGGTCGCCGTGCCCGCAAGGGCGGGTCATGCAAGCCCCGGGCCCGGCACGGCCGGCGCTGCACGCGCCTGTCGCGGGCGCGCGTGTTCACCAGAGCCGCCCGCGCCGGCACCAACAGCGTTCTGATCAAGGCTGAGGGCCTGCGCCCCGGCGCCTACCGCGTGGGGTTCACCGCCACCGACGCGGTCGGCAACGAGGCGACCGAACGTAGCCTGGCGCTTCGCGTCGTACGCTGACCCCCGGCCGGTCGCGGCTCAGAAGTGCACCCCGCGCAGCAGGTAGGCCATCGCGACCGCCTCGGTGGACATCTCCCCGCCCTCGCCCGCGCTTGTCGGCGGCGGGTAGGGCCTTCGCACCGCCGTCCTTTTTCGCGCCCTTCGCTGCCGTGGAGTCCGGGAACAGGTTGTAGGCCGTGTTGAGGACGATGTCGACGGTCTTCGGGCGAGAGCGAGTAGAGCACCTCGCCGAAGGTCCCGAGCCGCGACGCCATGCGCTTGGGGCGGTCGAGCATCGCGTCGCACAGCATCTGCGCCGCCTCGTCGGGCGTGAGCGTGGGGAACGCCTTGTAGATGTCGGTGGGCGCGATCATCGGCGTGCGAACGAGCGGCATGTAGACGGTCGTGAACTTGACGTTGTCGCCGACGCACTCCGGCGCGGCGCAGCGCGAGAAGGCATCGAGCGCCGACTTCGAGGCCACGTAGGCCGAGAAGCGCGGCGTGTTGGTCTGGACCCCGATCGACGAGACGTTGATGATGTGGCCCGACTTGCGCTCGCGCATGCCCGGCATGAAGGCCAGGATCAGCTTGAGCGCGCCGAAGTAGTTGAGCTGCATCGTGCGCTCGTAGTCGTGGAAGCGGTCGTACGAGCGCGCCACCGAGCGGCGGATCGAGCGCCCGGCGTTGTTGACCAGCACGTCGACACCGCCGTGCTCGGCGAGCACCTCCTTCGCGAGCCGGTCGATGTCCTCGAGGTCGGACAGGTCGCACGGGTGCACGTGCGCCGTGCCGCCGGCCTCGGCCACCTGCTCCGCGACCTCCTCCAGCTTCTCGCGCGTGCGCGAGACGAGCAGCACCTCGGCGCCCGCCTCGCCGAGCTTGCGGGCGGTCTCCAGCCCGATGCCGCTCGAGGCGCCGGTGATCATGATCCGCTTGCCCTTGACCGAGCCCGCCAGCGAGCGGTCGCGGAACAGGTCGGGATCGAGGTTGCGCTCCCAGTAGTCCCACAGCCGCGGCGCGTAGGTGGAGAGCGGCGGAACCGCGATGCCTGTGCCGATCAGCGCGCGTTGGGTGTCGCGCGCGTCGAACTTGCACAGGAAGTCGCGGTTCTCCATCGCCGCCGGCGGGATGCCGAGGTCGCCGTAGACCTGACCGCGGATCTTCTTGACGGTGGGCAGCGCCATGAACCCGGAGCGCACCGGCTTGGGGATCACGTTGGTCATGTTCGGGTCGATGCGCATCACGAACTGCGGCGCGTGCGCGGCCTTGGCGAACTCGTTGAGCGTCTCGCCGACCTTCATCGGCTCCGGGCTCACGAGGTGGAAGGTGTCGCTCGGCAGCTCGGCGTCGGGCAGGTGCGCGATGTGGTCCATCGCCTTGGCGACGAAGTCGACCGGCACGATGCTGGTCTCGCCGCCCTGCGGCCCGGCCAGCGGCGCCCATTCCGGCAGCGCGTGGCGCAGCTTCTGGAGCAGCTTGAAGAAGTAGTAGGGCCGTCGATCTTGTCCATCTCGCCGGTCTCCGAATGGCCGACGACGATGCCCGGGCCGGAAGATCAGCGTCTGTGCCCGGACCTGCTCGCGGACAAGGCGCTCGGACTCGTACTTCGTGCGGTGGTAGGCGTGCGGGAAGCCGCTGGCCCTCGTCGAACATGTCCTCCTGGAAGACGCCCTTGTACAGGCCCGCCACGGCGATCGAGCTGGTGTGATGGAAGCGCCCGACCTCGATCGAGTTGGCGAACTCGATCACGTGCTGGGTCCCTTCGATGTTCGCTCGCTCCATCGCGTCCTCGTCGGCCGCCATGTCGTACACGGCGGCGAGGTGAAAGAAGTGGTCGACGCGCTCGGAGAACCCCTCGACGCCGAGGCCAGGCTTGGAGAGGTCGCCGGCCACGGGAACGATGCGTCCCTCCGGAGCGCCGAGGCGCCCGATCAGCGCTTCGACCTTGCCGCGCGAGCCATCGCGCACGAGCACGTAGATGGTGCCGTCGCGCTTGAGCAGCTCGGCCACCAGGTGCCTGCCGATGAAGCCCGTCGCGCCGGTGACGAAGTAGTTCAACCCTCTCCCTCTCTCACGAAGTGCGCCGATACTACGCCGCCGCGATCCGATGAGGGCACAATCCGGGTTCGTGCCAGAGGCAACGCTCACCCTGAAGGAGGCGGCCGAGCGCGTCGGGGTCGCTCCCTCGACGCTGAAACGCTGGGCCGACGCGGGCGTGATTCCCGAAGTCGACCCGCCACGAGGCCTGGACGCCGTCTGCGGTCTCCCACGCTCGCGTCGTCATGCGCCTGCGCGAGCGCGGGCACCGACTCGATCAGATCCGCGAGGCGAGCGAGCAGGGGCGGCTCGCCCACGGATACATCGAGTCGCTGTTCGCGGCCGAGGGGAGCGGGCATACGCTGAAGGAGGTCGCGTCGGAGACCGGTCTGGAGGCCGCGCTGGTCGAGCGCTTCTGGGTCGGCATGGGCCTGCCGTCGGCGGCGCTCGACTCGCTCGGCGACGAGGACGTCGACGCCCTGCGCTACGTGGCCGCGGTGCTCGACTCGGGCTTTCCGCTGGTCGCGTTTCTGCAGCTCTGCCGCGTCTACGGACAGGCGCTGTCGCAGATCGCCGACGCCGAGGTGCGCCTCTTTCACATCTACGTGCACGAGCCGCTGATGCGCGAGGGCGTGCCCGGCCTGCAGATGGCCGAGGAGATGGAGGGGCTGGCCCGCGACCTGCTTCCGCTGGCCTCACCGCTCATGGACTTCGTGCACCGGCGCTTTCTCCAGCACTTCGTCGAGCAGGACGTGGTCGGTCACATGGAGACCGAGCTCGAGCAGGACGAGGGCGAGGCCGGGCGGGTGCGCACCGCGATCGCCTTCGCCGACCTGGCCGGCTACACGCGCTTCACCGAGGAGGAGGGCGAGGAGGAGGCGCTCTCGTCGGTCGAGCGCTTCGTCGAGGGCGTGACCAACACGCTTCCCGACGACGCGCGCGTGGTCAAGACGATCGGCGACGCGGTCATGGTGGTGGGCCACGACATCAGCGCGCTGGTGGACTGGGCGGTGGGCTTCGCCGGCCTCTTCGACGAGCGACCCGAGCCGCGCATCGGGATTCACTGGGGGGTGACGCTCTACCGCGACGGCGACTACTTCGGCCGCGAGGTCAACCTCGCGTCGCGCGTCGTGGCGCGCGCCCGCGGGGGCGAGGTGCTCGTCACCGACGCGGTGGTGGAGGCGGTCAGGGGCTCGGCCTCGCACCTGCGCTTCGAGGGGATCGGCGAGGTCAAGCTCAAGGGCTTCGACGAGCCGCGTCAGCTCTGCCGCGCGATTGCGAAGCAGGCATGAGCGACCGCCCGCTCGAAGCTGCCCGCGCGCAGCGGCCTGGTGCAGAGCCGGCGAGCCGCTCTGGTGATGCTGTCGGGCGGGGGCGACTCGGTCTGCCTGCTGGACGTGGCGCGGCGCCTGGGCGCGCGCGTCTCGGCCCTGCACGTGAACTACGGGCTGCGCGATGGGGCGGAGGAGGACGAGCGCTTCGTGCGCGAGCTCTGCGGCACGCTTGGCGTGCCGCTGCGCGTGGAGCGGGTCGAGCTCGGGGAGGGCGGCAACCTCCAGGAACGCGCGCGCGACGCGCGCTACGCGCTCGCCGAGCGGAGCGCCGAGGGCGACTATGCGGCCGGCCACACCGCGACCGACCAGGCGGAGACCGTGCTCTACAGGCTGGCCGTGTCGCCCGGGTCGCGCTCGTTGCACGGGATGCCGGCGCGCCGCGGGCGCCTGGTGCGGCCGCTGCTGGGTGCGACTCGCTCCGAGGTGCGCGACTACCTGCGCGAGCGCGCGATCGACTGGCGCGAGGATCCCTCGAACGCGGACCGGCGCTTCGCGCGCGCGCGCGTGCGACACGACCTGTTGGAGGCACTGCGCTCGATCGGCCCCGCGGCGGAGCGGACGATCGCGGAGACCGCGCGGCAGCTCCGCCAGGAGGCCGAGCTGCTCGATGCGGCTGTCGATTCCGCGCTCGAGGAGCTCGGCGGCGCCCCGGCCGTGTCGCTCGCGGCGCTGCGCGAGCACCCTCCAGCGCTGCGGCGCCTGGTGCTCCGCCGACTTGCCGGCGACCGCCCGGTGCCCGAGTCGATCCTCGAGATCGACGATCGAGGGACGAAGACCGTGGACCTCGGTGGCGGCATGCGCGCGGTGGCCGAGTACGGCACGTTGCGCTTCACGCGCGCCGATGACCGCGAGGTGCCCGAGCCCGTGGCGCTGGCGGTTCCCGGTCGCGCTCGCTTCGGCGACTGGCAGGTCGAGGCCGAGCTGGCCGCGCGCCGGAGACGTGGTCGTGTCGGCCGAGGCGCTCGGTGCCGCGCGATCGTCCGCGCGTGGAGCGAGGGAGACCGCATGCGCCCGGTCGGGTTGGGCGGCACCAAGACGCTGCAGGATCTCTTCACCGACCGCAAGGTCCCGCGCGCGCTGCGCCGGACGCTGCCCGTGGTGGAGGCCGCCGGCGCAGATCGTCTGGGTGGCCGGCGTGGCGGTCGACGAGCGCTTCGCGGCGGCGGAGGGGGCGCCAGGGACCGTCGGGCTGAGCGCCCGAGTGATGCCCTAGGCCGTTCCGAACACGCGGTCGCCCGGCATCGCCCAGCCCGGGCCGGATGTACGCGTTGTCGTCGAGCTCGCGGTCGACGGCCGCGGTCCAGACAGGCACCTCGGGGTGGTGCTGCTCGACCGCCAGAAGTCCCTCGGGGGCAACCACGAGGCACACGAGCGCGAGCTTCTGGGCGCCGGCGGCCTTGAGGCGGTCGAGCGCGTGCACGGCGCTGCCGCCGGTGGCGAGCATCGGGTCGATCACGTAGACGAACGCGTCCGCCAGGCCGGGCGGGAGGCGCTCGTAGTAGTCCACGGGGCGGTGCTCCTGCTCGTCGCGGTAGACCCCCACATGCCCGACGCGCGCGCCGGGCAGCAGGCGCAGGAACCCGTCGACCATGCCAAGCCCGGCTCGCAGCACCGGCACGATCGCGATCTCGCCGGGTAGGCGGCTGCCGGTTGTGGCCTCGAGCGGCGTCTCGACGTCGACGGTGCTCGTGGGGAGGTCGCGCGCGGCCTCGACGGCGAGG
Source organism: uncultured Thermoleophilaceae bacterium (assembly GCA_963762265.1). Lineage (GTDB taxonomy): Bacteria > Actinomycetota > Thermoleophilia > Solirubrobacterales > Thermoleophilaceae > JACVRW01. The sequence goes on from CAVXKC010000010.1 coordinate 198,828, forward strand.
ATCGCCGAGGCCTCGAACAGCGCCTGGCGAAACTCGCCGTGACCCGTGCTGCGGTCGCGCATGACGGTGAGCCGGTCGGCGAGCACCGGGTGGTCGACGACGACGAGGCGCTGGGACATGGGCCGACGATAGCCGGAAGCACCCGGCTCGGCCGGGTGCGCACCGGACCGAATAGCCTCGTTTCCACCGTGTCCGCAGCCAGCCGCAACATCGAATTGAAGGCCAGAGACCCCGATCCGGCCGCGCACGCTCGACCGCGCGCTCGCCTTCGGCGCTCGCGACGAGGGCGGGATCAGCCAGCGCGACACGTACTTCGCCGGCGCGCACGGGCGGCTCAAGCTGCGCGAGCAGGAGCCCGGCGACGACGAGCTGATCCAGTACCGCCGCGAGGAAACGGCCGATGCCCGCACGAGCGAGTACCGGCGCCTGGCGGTGCCGGACGCGGCGGCGTTGCGGGAGGCGCTCGACGCGGCGCACGGCACGCTCGTGGTGGTCGACAAGCGCCGGCGGCTGCTCGTCTGGGAGAACGTGCGCATCCACCTCGACGAGGTCGAGGGGCTGGGCCCGTTTGTCGAGCTCGAGGCGGTGGCCGAAGAAGGGTCTGACCTGAGCGAGGAGCATTCGAAGGTGGAGCGGCTGCGCGAGCAACTCGGGATCGCGACCGCTGACCTCGTTGCCTCGAGCTACTCGGACCTGCTCGTCGACGCTCCCGAGACCCTGCTGCGGGCCGCCGAGGCCGCGATGAAAAACGCACACGCTCCGTACTCGCAGTTTCCCGTCGGCGCCGCCCTGCGGGCGTCGGGCGGCGGCATCTACACCGGCGCGAACGTCGAGAACGCGGCCTACCCGCAGGGCCAGTGCGCCGAGGCCTCGGCGATCGGCGCCCTGGTGGCGGCGGGGGCGCGCACCATCACCGCGGTCGCGGTGGTCGCCGAGCGCGAGGACATCTGCCCGCCGTGCGGGGGCTGCCGCCAGCGCCTGTCGGAGTTCGCGGGCCCGGACACCCCGGTCCATCTCGGCCGGCCGGGCGGCCCGCGCCAGACGCTCGCTCTCCGGGAGCTGCTCCCGTACGCCTTCGACCTCGAGCCTCCGGCGTGAGCTGGCGCGAGGCAGGCGCGCTGCTGGCCGAGCGGGGCGGCTCGGCCCCGCGAGTCGGCGTCGTGCTCGGCTCCGGGCTCGGCCAGGTCGCCGACGCGGTCGAGCACGCGGTCGAGGTTCCCTACGGGGAGCTGCCCGGCTTCCCGCGCCCGACCGTGGAGGGTCACGGCGGGCGCGCGGTCCTCGGCGCGATCGGCGGCGTTTCCGTTGCGGTCTTCCAGGGTCGGGCGCATCTCTACGAGGGGATCGACCACGACCTCGTGCGTACTCCGGTGCGCGCCCTGCGCGCGGCCGGGGCCGAGATCATCCTGCTGACGAACGCCGCGGGCTCGCTCAACGCCGAGGTCGGCCCGGGCAGCCTGATGCTGATCGCCGACCACATCAATCTCAGCGGGGTCAACGTGCTCACCGGGCCCAACGAGGGCCAGCTCGGCGAGCGCTTCACGAGCCTGCGCGACGCCTACGACCCGGAGCTGCGCGACGGCCTGCGGGCCGCGGCCGGCGAGCTCGGCATCGACCTCGCCGAGGGCGTCTACCTCGCGGTGGGCGGCCCGAGCTTCGAAACGCCGGCCGAGATCAGCGCGTTTCGCACGCTGGGCGCCGACGCCGTCGGGATGTCGACCGTCCACGAGACGATCGTCGCCCGCCACTGCGGTTTGCGCGTCGCGGCCGTCTCGGCGATCACCAACCTGGCCGAGGGCATGAGCCCCGAGCCGCTCAGCCACGAGCAGACGCTGCGCGACGCCGCACGCGCGGCGGCCGACCTGGCACCGCTCGTCACCCGCTTCGTCGAGCGCCTCTGACCCGATGCAGATCCCCAAGGCAGAGCTCCACGTCCATCTCGAGGGCACCGCGCCGCCGGCACTGATCCGGCGCATCGCCGAGCGCCACGGCCTGGCGGTCCCCGACGGCGTATTCGCCGCCGAGGATCGCTTCGCCTACACCGACTTCCTCGACTTCCTGAGGACCTACGACCGCGCCGCCAGCGTCATACGCAGCGCGGACGACTACCGCGACATCACCTACGAGTACCTCGCAAGCTGCGCGCGCGACGGGGCCATCTACGTCGAGCTGATCGCCTCTCCCGACCACGCGAAGCTCGTCGGCCTGAGCGACGAGGAGCACCTGGACGGGATCGCGCGTGGCATCGACGACGCTCGCACCGATCACGGCATCGAGGCCCGCATCCTGATCTCTGCCGTGCGCAACTTCGGGGTCGAGCGAGCGGTGCGGGTGGCGAGCTACGCCGCCGCGCATCCCCACCCCTACGTCGTGGGCTTCAACATGGCGGGCGACGAGGAGAACTTCCCCGCCGGCGACTATGCGGAGGCCTATCGCCACGGTCGCCGACGCGGGTCTCGGCTGCACCGTGCACGCCGGCGAGTGGGCGGGACCGGAGAGCGTTCGCGCGGCGCTCGGCCTGCCGGTGACCCGCATCGGCCACGGCGTCCGCTCGATCGAGGAGCCGGCGCTCGTGGAGGAGCTGGCCGAGCGCGGCATCGTCCTCGAGTGCTGTCCCACGAGCAACGTCGTCCTGGACCTCTTTCCAAGCTACGAGGACCACCCCCTGCCGCGGCTGCAAGGAGGCAGGGGTGAAGATCACTCTCGGCTCCGACGACCCGCCCTACTTCGGCGCGAGCATCGGCGGCGAGTACGCCGTCTGCGCCGAGCGCTTTGGCTTCGACGAGGCCGCGCTGCGCGACATCACCCGCACCGCCATAGAGGCCGCATTCTGCGACCAACCTCTCAAAGAACGCCTAATACAAAGGGTGTAGGCTGGCCGGATTCTTGGCGCCCCCCGCGGGCTTGCCCCCACGTGCATCGGCAAGAGGAGATTCTCACCGTGAGTAGGACCTTCCGGCTTTTGGTCATGGCGCTCATCGCAGCGCTCGCCCTCGGCATCGCAGCCTGCGGCGACGACGACGACGACGGAGGCGGAGGCGGAGAAGCCAGCACCGAGGAGCAGGCCGAGGCCATCAAGGCCGGTGTCGTCACGGACATCGGCGGCCTCAACGACCGCTCCTTCAACGCGCTCGCCAACAAGGGCCGCAAGCGACGCCCAGGGCCAGCTCGGCGTCGAGACGCGGGTGCTGATCTCGAAGTCCGAACGGCGACTACGTCCCGAACCTGACCACGCTGGCCCAGCAGGAGTACGACCTGATCGTCGCCGTCGGCTTCCTGATGGCCGACGCGACCAACACGGTGGCCACCGAGTTCCCGGACTCGAACTTCGCGATCGTCGACTTCTCGGCCGCCGGCGCTGAAGGACAAGCCGAAGAACGTCGAGGGCCTGCTCTTCAAGGAGCAGGAGGCGGGCTACCTGGCCGGCTACCTCGCCGGGCTGTGGGCGAAGGACAACAACGCCAAGGCGGTCTCGACCGTCGGCGGCCAGAAGATCCCGCCGGTCGACCACTACATCGCCGGCTTCCAGGCGGGCGCCAAGAAGGCCTACCCCGGGATCGAGACGCTCAACGGCTACTCGCAGGACTTCGTCGACCAGGCCAAGTGCAAGGAGATCGCGCTCGACCAGATCGCCAAGGGCTCCAAGGTCGTCTTCCAGGTGGCCGGCGGCTGCGGCCTCGGCGCGCTCGACGCGGCCAAGGAGAAGGGCGTCCAGGGCATCGGCGTCGACGCCGACCAGGCCTACCTCGGCGATCACATCCTGACCAGCGCGCTGAAGAAGGTCGACGTGGCCGTCTTCGAGGCGATCAAGCGCGCCCAGGACGGCACGTTCAAGGGCGGCACCGACGTGATCGCCACCGTCGAGAACGGCGGCGTGGGACTCGGCAAGATCAGCGCCGCGGGCACGAAGTACGACGACCAGATCAACGAGATCCACCGACATGATCGCGGCGGGCGAGATCCCCGACATCCCCGACACCGTCAAGTAAGCAATAGATTCGTACTCGGTGAGCGCTGACGACCCCGGCTCTCGAGCTACGCGGAATAACCAAGAGGTTCGGCCCGGTCGTCGCAAACGACCGGGTCGACTTCGACCTCAAGCGCGGCGAGGTGCACGCCCTGCTGGGCGAGAACGGCGCCGGCAAGTCGACGCTCATGTCGATCCTCTACGGGCTCTACCACCCCGACGAGGGCGAGGTCCGCGTGGACGGCGAAATCGGTCAAGGTCGACTCGCCCTCGAAGGCGATCGACCTCGGCATCGGCATGGTGCACCAGCACTTCATGCTCGTGCAGGTGATGAGCGTGACCGAGAACATCGTCCTCGGCAACGAGCCGCGCCGGGCGGCGGCCTGCTCGACGTCCGCGAGGGCGCCCGCAGGGTGCGCGAGCTGTCCGAGCGCTACGGACTCGCCGTCGACCCCGACGCGATCATCGAGGACGTGACCGTGGGCACCCAGCAGCGCGTCGAGATCCTGAAGACGCTCTACCGCGACGCCCGCATCCTCGTGCTGGACGAGCCGACCGCCGTGCTGACCGCCCAGGAGGCGGGCGAGCTGTTCGAGGTGCTGCGCGCGCTCAAGGCCGACGGCGTGGCGATCGTCTTCATCAGCCACAAGCTCGGCGAGGTCCTGGAGATCGCCGACCGGGTGACCGTGCTGCGGCGCGGCAAGAAGGTCGACACGGTGCCCACCGAGGGCGCGACCGAGCAGAGCCTGGCGCGCCTGATGGTCGGGCGCGACGTGCTGCTGCAGGTGGAGAAGGCGGCGTCGAAGCCGCACGATCCGGTGCTGGAGGTCGAGGACCTAGTCGTGCGCGACGACCGAGCGCTGGAGGCCGTGCGGGGCGTCTCGCTGTCGGTGCGTGGCGGAGAGATCGTGGCGCTGGCCGGGGTCGACGGCAACGGTCAGCACGAGCTCGTGGAGGCGATCGCCGGGCTGCGCGACCCCGAGTCCGGGAGCATCCGCATCTCGGGCGAGGAGGTCGCCGGGAGCGGCGTTCGCGACACCTGCGACGCCGGCGTGGCCCACATCGCCGAGGACCGCCACCTGCGCGGGCTGGTGCTCGACTTCACGCTGGCGGAGAACCTGGCGCTGCGCGAGTACTACAAGAAGCCGCTCTCCAAGGGCGGCTGGCTCAACATCGGGCGCATCAATGCGCGCGCACGCGACCTGCTCGAGGAGTACGACGTGCGCGGCGGGAGCGCGGGCACGCTGGCCAGCTCGCTGTCGGGAGGCAACCAGCAGAAGGTCTGCATCGCGCGCGAGATCGCCAGCAATCCCAGCCTGCTGCTGGCCCACCAGCCCACCCGCGGCCTCGACGTCGGGGCGATCGAGTTCGTGCACAAGCGCCTGCTCGCCGAACGCGAGCAGGGGCGCGGCGTCCTGCTCGTCTCGCTCGAGTCCGAGGAGGTGCGCGCGCTCGCCGACCGCATCCTCGTGATCTACGAGGGCGAGATCGTGGGCGAGTTCCCGCCCGACGCATCCGAGCAGGAGCTGGGCGTGGCGATGACCGGCGGCGGCGCCGGCCAGGCCGCGGCGTGAACGACGAGCGCGACGAGCGCGAGGGCGATCCGCCCGAGCCGGATGCCGGGTCGGGGTTGGCGGGGAGCGAGCCACTGCCCGCCGGAGCCCAGACTCCCGCCTCGCGGCTGGCCGCCTACGTGCGCGGCGGGGGCGTGGTGGTGCCGCTTCTCACGGTGCTGCTCGCTTTTCTGGTCGGCGGGCTGGTCGTGCTGATCACGGGAAACGACCCGATCGCGACCTACGAGGCGATCTTCAAGGGCACCGGCCTGCAGTGGCTCTTTCCGTGGCCGATAGAGGATCGGGCGGTGGCGGCGGTCAACCTCCAGCAGACGCTCATCATCACGACGCCGCTGATCCTGACCGGCCTCGCAGTGGCCTTCGCCTTCCGTGCCGGCCTGTTCAACATCGGCGGCCAGGGCCAGTACATCATGGGAACGATCGCGGCCGTCTGGGTCGGCTCCTCGTTCGCGGGGATGCCGGGCTTCCTTCACATCGTGCTGGCGATAGTCGCGGCCTGCCTGGCGGGAGCGATCTGGGCGGGGATCGCGGGCGGCCTGAAGGCGACGGTCGGCGCCAACGAGGTGATCTCGACGATCATGCTCAACTACACCGCGATCTACGTCGGGCTGTACCTGTTCGGGCAGGGCGGGCCGCTCCAAAACGACCGCGATGCCAGTCTGCCGGTCTCCAACGACGTGGCCGAGGCGGCCCACCTGCCGGTGTTCTGGGGCAGTCCGGTGTTGCAGGGGCTTCACATCGGGTTGTTCATCGCGCTGGTGGCGGCGGGCGTGTTCTGGCTGATCCTCAACCGCTCGACCACCGGATACGAGGTGCGCGCCGTCGGGCTCAATCCCGAGGCGGCCCGTTACGGCGGTATGAGCGTGTCGAAGAACTACCTGCTGGTCATGGCCGTCTGCGGCCTGTTCGCGGGCCTGGCCGGCGCGCTCGACATCCTCGGCTGGCAGTTCCGGCTGGCCACCAACGACATCGAGGTGTACGCAGCTCGGCTTCCTGGGCATCGCCGTCGCCCTGCTGGGGCGCAACACCGCGATCGGCACGGTCGCGGCGGCGCTGCTGTTCGGCGCGCTCCTGAGCGGCACCTCGCAGCGCAACCTCGACGCATCGGTCTTCCCGCCAGAGCTGGCGGAGAACCTGACCTGGATCATCCAGGGCCTCGTCGTGCTGGTGGTCAGCGCGGACGTGCTCGTGCTCGGCGCGCTGAGGCGAGGGCGGGGCGTGTTCACGCGAAAGCGCGGCAGATCCCCTGCCGTGGAGGAGGGGCAGGCGTGAGCGCCGCCACCGTGGCCGCGCCGCGCTCGGCGGTCGCGCCGGGGCCGCTCGGCTGGTTCGGGGTCGCCTGCGGCGCGCTGGCCTGGTTCATAGCGCTCCCGCCTTTGCTGATTCGCACGCCGGTCCCGTCCCTGCTGCTGGGCGCCGTGGCGGTGGCGGCGGGTGTGATCGCCGTGCAGGGCGGCGAGCGCCGGCTCGGCTGGGGCGCGATCGCGGCCGGCATCATCGGCGCACTCGGCGCCGTGGTGGCCACGAAGTCCGGCGAGAGCAAGCTCGATGACGTGTTCGTATGGTCGGCGCTGATCGCCGCGATGCTGCGCTTCGCCACGCCGCTCGCCTTCGCGGCGCTGGGCGGCATCATGTGCGAGCGCAGCGGCGTCATCAACATCGGCCTCGAGGGAATGATGCTGATGGGCGCGTTCTTCGGCATCTTCGGCGCCGACCTGACCGGCTCCTGGCTGCTGGGGGCGCTGATCGGCATGGCCGCCGGTGGGGTGCTGGCTTTGGTGCACGCGGTCCTGTCGATCACCCTGCGTGCCGACCAGGTGGTGGGCGGCACCGCAATCAACTTTCTGGCTATCGGCATCACGGGCTACGTGTTCATCGCTCACTACGGCGAGCAGGGCACTCCGGGCGACGTCCCGCGCGTGCCCGAGATCTCCCTTCCGCTGGTCCAGGAGATCCCCTTGGTGGGTGACGCCATCGGCGAGGCCAGCCTCCTGACCTGGGTGATGCTGCTCCTGGTGCCGCTGCTGACGGTCTATCTGTTTCGCACGCCTCGAGGCCTGCGCCTGCGCTCGGTGGGAGAGAAGCCGCGAGCCGCCGACAGTGTCGGGGTGCCCGTGTCGCGCACGCGCTACCTGGCCGTGATCGCATCCGGCGTTCTCGCGGGGCTCGGCGGGGTCTATCTGACGCTCGCTCTGGTGGGCTCTTTCAATGAGATGATGACCAATGGGCGCGGCTTCATCGCTCTGGCTGTCGTGATCTTCGGAAACTGGCGCCCGGGGCCCGCGCTCGCCGGCGCGCTGCTGTTCGGCTTCTCGAGCGCGGTGGCACAGCGGTTGCCCGTCTTCTCCGAGTCGCTCGCCGTGCTCTTCCAGGCGCTCCCGTACGTGCTCACGCTCGTCGTGCTCGCGGGCGTGATCGGACGCTCCCGGCCCCCGGCCGCCATCGGCGTGCCTTACGTGAAGGAGTAGCCCGATGACGGTCTCTCGCCTCGTGCTCGCAAGCCCCACCGACGAGACCATGTCGCCGCGCCTGAGCGACGAGGTCGAGCTCTACCAGCGCACCTACAACACGCTGCTGCGCTCGAGCGGCGAGACGCACCTGCGCGTGCTCGAATCGTCGCATCGCCAGATGGGCTCGAGCCTGCATCCCCTGGCCGACTCCGACGAGCCCGATCTCGGCGCCCTGATCTACGCGATCCGCCGCCTGCCCGACGGGATCGCGGGAGCCGAGCTCGTGATCATGGGCCAGGAGGCCGAGGTCTTCGCTCGCAACGGCATCGTGATCGACGACTGGGACGAGGCCGACGCCCCGGCGCGGCGGCGCCGCTGGCACGACGGGGGCGACGGCACGCATGCGGTGCTGCTGGCGAGCGCCTCGGACGTGGACGACCTGATCCCCACGCTCGTGGCGTTCCAGATCGAGTGGAACAAGATCCGCGTGCGCCAGCGGGCGGCCGGCTGGCCGCCGGAGGGCAAGCCGACGCCCGAGGCATGCGCCGCGGCTCTCGGCGGCTCGCCGGACGACTGGGAACGGCTGCGCAAGGCGTGGGGCGAGCGCTTCGAGGAGCGCATGCGCCTGATGGCAGAGCGGCGCATGAACCTCCGCGTCCGGATGCTGGGCGGAACGCAGGTCGGTTACGCGCGCATGACGAGGCGTTGGTGGAACCCGGTCCACGACGCCCTCGCCGAACAGGGCCTCGGCGACGCGCCGATGTACTTCGTCAGCTCGAACACGCACAGCCTGGTGAACATCGCAACCGGCATTGCGAGCGCGCGCGAGCAGGCGCTCGTCGAGTTCGTGGAGACCCTACCCGAGAGCGACATCCTGACCGAGGAGCTGGCCGCCTTCCGGGAGGGACGTTCGGAGGGGTCCTGGGAGAACTTCCTCTACTTCGTGGCGCGGCTCTACTTCGACTCGCACGGGGAGGAGGGCCGTGAGGCGCGCCGGCGCTCGGAGCAGGAATGCGGCGTATCGCACCTGCGCAGCACCACCGCGCTGCGCGTACCGGCCCAGCTGATCCCGCTGTCCAAGCTGGTCCCCGAGCGCCTCGACCCGCGCCTCGGCGAGGTGGATTCCGCCGCCCTGGGGCAGAGCGAGGCGGTGGTGGTCAACATCGACTACCCGCTCGGCCTGGCCGCCTACAACATCCTGCGCGAGGTGGCGGTGGACGCGGCGATGCTGAAGGGCGTGTACGTCCTCGGCAAGGCCGCGACGCTCAATGCCGACGTCGGCGACGTGATGCTTTCGAGCGTCGTGCACGACGAGCACTCGGGCTCGACCTACTGGCTCGACAACGCCTTCGGGGTCAACGACCTGGCCGGAGACCTGCGCTTTGGCAGCGGCCTCGACAACCAGCGCGCGGTCACGGTCAAGAGCACGTTCCTGCAGAACCGCGCCTACCTCGACTTCTACTACCGCGAGGCGTTCACGGTGGTCGAGATGGAGGCGGGGCCCTACTGCAACGCGATCTACGAGATCGCCGATGCCGACCGCCACCCGGTCGGCGAGGCGGTCAACTTCTCGAAGCTGCCGCTCGACTTCGGGATCATCCACTACGCGTCAGATACGCCCTACACCCAGGCCCGGACCCTGGGAGCGCGCGGCCTGTCCTACTACGGGATGGACTCGACCTACGCGTCGTCGCTGGCGATCCTGCGCCGGATCCTGCGACTCGAGGGCGCGCTCGACTAGGGCTCGGGTCGGCTTGGACGAGCTCGACATCGGGCGCACGCTGATCCTCTGGTTCTGGGCGCTGGGACTTGCCGGCATCGAGATCGAGATCGAGGGCGGCTACGGGTGGGCGGAGCGGATGCCCACCTGGTTCAAGAAGCGCGGCGCCGTGGGCAAGGTCTACGGCGTGATCATGGGCGGCCGCCCGCTCACGGGCTATCACGTCTATGCGTTCACGATCCCGCTGCTGCTGCTTCACCTGCCCTTCGTGAGCGGGGTCGAGTGGAGCCTAGGGGCCGAGATCGCCACCGTGGCCACCTACTTCGCCCTGGCGGTGGTCTGGGACTACCTCTGGTTCGTGCTGAACCCCGCCTACACCGTCGCGCGCTTCCGGCAGGGCGCAGTCTGGTGGTTCGACGTGCCCTGGCTATGGCGCTTCCCGCGCGACTACTACCTGAGCATCGGCCTCTCGATCGTCCTGGCGGCGGTCGCGACCCTGGTCGCCGATTCCAACGAGCACATCAACCGCCACCTCTGGATGCTGGCGGGCCTGGCGATCCTGACCGGCCTTGCCGTCCTCGCCGCTCCGCTCTACGGCCGCTGGTATCGCCGCATGCGCCGCGCCGACGATCGTGCACTCACGCGCACCTGGCCGCCGCCCGCACCCGACGACGCGTGGGCCGGCGGCATGCCGGACTTTGCTCCGCTCGACCGGCCGCGCGACTGAGGAGGGCGGATGGCCGCCGCCGGCGAATTCGCAATCCGCCTCTCCTCGATCGACGAGCTCTTCTGGGCGTTCGACGCCCGGCCGGTCGCCGAGCGACAGGTGACGGCCGATGTGCGCTGGCACCTGCTGGACGAGTGGGAGCGCCTGCGCGGGTCCCAACCGCAGTGCCTGACGGTGTACGCGCCCGCCTCCGAGCGCGCGACCACGGACGAGGCGGCGGTCAGCACCGCCCTTCGCGCGAGCCTGCGCTCCGCGTCCGGGCCGTTGCGCCGCGTCGACCCGCTCTCGCGCCAGCAGAAGGTCGCCGCGCGCATCGGCGTCGCCTTCCTGTTCGCTTCGATCATCGTGTCCACGGCGATTGACCGTGCCAGCGAGGCCATCATCGCCGAGGGCATCTCCCAGGGCATCCTCGTCGTCGGCTGGGTGGCGGTGTGGGCCCCGGCCGCTCGCTTCATCGTCGAGGTGGTCCCGCACGTGTTCAACAGGCGCCGCTTCGCCGAGTTCGCGGACATCGACGTGCGCTTCGCCTGGGTCTGACGGCGGCTAGCGTTCGAACTCGGAGGGCGGCCAGTCGGACGGACGCATCGAGCTCACCATCGGACGAACCTTGCGGTCCGGGCGCGCGAAGCCACGGCGGCTCTCCGCACCGAAGATGGGCCCGAAGACGATCGCGACCAACATCGACACCACAAGGAAGATCACGGGGTCCATGGTTGTGATCAATGTTACTCACGGGCCGGGGTCCTCCGGCGCGCACGCGCCTGACGTTGACCGCCACATAGGCGGCTAACGTCAGCCCGGCGAGGCTCTCGCGGCCCGGGCGGGCACTCAGGCCCCGATCGGGTGCCAGGCCGTCTTCAGCTCGGTCACCCCTTCGAGCCGTGACAGGGCATCGCGTGTCGCCTCCGCGTAGCTCGTAGTCGCATCGGCGTGGCGCACGCGGGTCACGCTCTCGGCGGCCAGCTTGTCGAGCTCGGTGGCGAGGTCGGGGTCGCCCGAGCAGTCGACCAGGGCGTTCAGGTCGTGGTGGGCGGCCAGGGCCAGGGCCAGCTCCCCGCGCCTGCCAGACAGCAGGTTCACCACTCCGGCCGGCAGGTCCGACACGCCCAGCACCTCGGCCAGGTCGAGCGCCGCAAGTGGCTTGGCCTCCGAGATCGCCGCCACGACCGTGTTGCCGGCCGCGAGCGCCGGCGCCAGCTCGGCGACCAGGCCGAGCAGCTCGGGCTCGTCGGGCGCCACCAGCCCGACCACACCCGTGGGCTCGGGCATCGAGAAGGAGAGAAAGGGCGCCGCCACCGGGTTGATTCCGCCGAGCACCGGCTGGAGCTTGTCGGTCCAGCCGGCGTAGTGGACGAGCACGTCGATCGACGCTTCGAGCTCGGCGGGCGCCACGCCCAGCTCGCCGCCGCGCGACTCGAGCGCCTCGGCGGCCCGGTAGACGATCTGCCCGCGGTTGTATGCGGTACGCGTCGCCCACGGCCCGGCCGCGGTGCGGGCTGCCTTGACGGCGTCGCGGACGTCCTTGCGCGATCCGCGCGGGACGTTTGCGAGGTGCTCGCCGGCGGCGTCGGTCGCGCGGTCATAGCGACCCGACTCCGAGCGCACGAACGCGCCGCCCACGTAGAGCTTGTAGGTCTTGCGGACGCCGAGCCGGCTCATGCCATTCGCAGATAGGGACGCAGGCCGGCCGGGCCGCCCTCGCGGCCGAAGCCGCTCTCCTTGTAGCCGCCGAACGCCGCGGTCGGGTCGAAGTGGTTGTAGGTGTTCTGCCAGACCACGCCCGCGTTGAGTGCGCTCGCCACCTCGAACGCCTTGGCGCCCTTGTCGGTCCAAATGCCCGCGGCGAGGCCGTAGGTCGAGTTGTTGGCCTTCTCGATCGCCTCGGCCTGGGTGCGGAACGTGAGCACCGACACGACCGGCCCGAAGATCTCCTCCACCGCGATCCGATGCGCGGGAGCGACCTCGGTGAATATTGTCGGCGCGAACCAGAACCCGCGCTCGGGAAGGTCGCAGGCGACCGTGCGGCGGACCGCACCCTCGCCCTCGCCGGCCGAGACGAGCTGCTCGATGCGCGTGAGCTGCTCGCGCGAGTTGATGGCGCCGACGTCCGTGTTCTTGTCGAGCGGGTCGCCGAGGCGCAGGCGGCCCATGCGCTCCCAGAGCTTTCCGACGACGACGTCGGCGACGCTCTCCTGGATCAACAGGCGCGAGCCGGCGCAGCAGACGTGGCCCTGGTTGAAGAAGATCCCGTTCACGATGCCCTCGACAGCCTGGTCGAGCGCCGCGTCCTCAAAGACGATGTTCGCCGACTTGCCGCCCAGCTCGAGCGTGAGCGACACCCCGCGCCCGGCAAGCGCGGCCTGGATGTCCTTGCCCACGCCGGTGGAGCCGGTGAACGCGACCTTGTCGATGCCCGGCTGGCGGACGAGCGCGGCGCCGGCCGCGCCGTCGCCCGGCACGATGGAGACCACGCCGGGCGGCAGCTCGGCCTCCTGGCAGATCTCGGCTAGGAGCAGCGCGCTCAGCGGGGTGGTCTCCGCGGGCTTGAGAACCGCGGTGTTGCCGCACGCCAGCGCCGGGGCGAGCTTCCAGGCCGCCATCAGCAACGGGAAGTTCCACGGCACGATCTGCGCGGCCACGCCGAGCGGCGCGACCTCGCGCCCGCCCACGCCGTAGGAGAGCTTGTCCGCCCAGCCCGCGTAGTAGAAGAAGTGCGCGGCCGCGAGCGGGACGTCCACGTCGCGCGACTCGCGGATCGGCTTGCCACCGTCCATCGACTCCACCACCGCGAGCTCGCGGGCGCGCTCCTGGATCAGGCGCGCGACGCGGAACAGGTACTTGCCGCGCTCGAGGCCCGACAGGGCCGCCCAGCCGGGCTGGGCCGCGCGCGCGGACTCGACCGCCGAGCGCAGGTCGGCCTCGCCGGCGAACGCGACCTCGGCGACCGTCTCCTCGGTCGCCGGGTTGATCGTGGGCACGCGCCGGCCGTCGACCGGGTCGCGGAACTCCCCGCCGATATAGAGCCCGTAGGAGTTGCGCAGGCGGACGTGCTCTGGCGACTCAGGAGCGGGCGAGTATTCCCAGACGATCTTGGTGCGTGCCTCCTGGGTGCTCATTCCTTCGAGAAGTCCTCCGCTCTGCCATAGCGCCCGGTCTGCGTCTTTTGGTACTGCATCAGCAGGTCGTTGAGCAGCGACGAGGCACCGATGCGAAAACGATCCGGCGTAAGCCACTCGTCGCCGAGCGTCTCCTTGACGAGCACCAGCCGGTGCAGCGCGGCCTTGCTGGTCGACACCCCGCCGGCTGCCTTCATTCCCACCGCGCGGCCGCTGCGCTCGGCGTAGTCGCGAATCGCCTCGAGCATCACGAGCGTGACACCCGGTGTGGCGCCGCTCGCCGCCTTGCCGGTCGAGGTCTTGATGAAGTCCGCGCCCGCCTCCATGGCGAGCATCGAAGCGTGGCGGACGTGGTCGTAGGACCCGAGCTCGGCGGTCTCGAGGATCACCTTCAGGTGAGCGTCGCCGCAGACCTCCTTCACGCGCACGATCTCCTCCATCACGCGCGTGTCCTCGCCGGCGAGGAACGCCTCGCGGGAGATGACCATGTCGATCTCCTCGGCGCCGGCCGCCACTGCTTCTTCGGTGTCGCGCAGCTTGAGCTCGAGCGAGGCCTGCCCGCTGGGAAACGCGGTGGCCACCGACGCGGCGCGAACCCCGGTCCCCTCCAGCGCCTCGCGCGCGACACCCACCAGGGCCGGGTAGACGCAGACCGCCGCGCACGAAGGGATCTCCGCGATGGCCGGAGCCGGCACGACCGCCTTGGCGCAGAGATGGCGAACCTTGCCGGGAGTGTCGGCGCCCTCGAGCGTGGTGAGATCGGTCATCGAGACCGCGAGGCGGATGCCCTGCTGCTTGGAGGTCGTCTTGATGGAGCGCTTGCCGAGAGCGCCGGCGCGCTCCTCGATCCCGACGCGGTCGACGTGGGGGAGGCGGCGAATCACCCCCTGAGTATGGCGGGTCGACTTGCGGGGATACTCCACCGCAATGCCCCGTGCGGCCGTGATCGTCCTGGATGCCTGCGGCGTGGGCGCGCTGCCCGACGCCGGCGACTACGAGGGCGACGAGGGGGCCAACACGCTCGGGCATCTGGCCGAGCGCGTGGGCGGCCTGAAGCTGCCGACCCTCGAGCGCCTCGGCCTGGGCTCGATCATCCCGATTCTGGGTATCGAACCCGCCCCCGACCCGGTCATGCACGGGCGGCTCGCGCCGCTCGGGCCGGGCAAGGAGTCGACCACCGGCCACTGGGAGCTGATGGGAGTGGTGCCCGAGCACCCGCTGCCCACCTACCCGGAGGGCTTCCCGCCCGATGTGATCGCCGAGCTTGAGGCGGCGACCGGCAAGCTCTACTGCTGTAACCGGCCCTACTCGGGCACTGAGGTGATCGAGGACTTCGGCGCCCATCACCTGGAGACGGGAGAGCTGATCCTGTACACCTCGGCCGACTCGGTCCTCCAGATCGCGGCGCATGTGGACGTACTCGACGAGCCGGCGCTCTACGAGGTTTGCGAGACGGCGCGCGAGGTGATGGCGGGCGAGCACCGCGTCGGGCGCGTGATCGCGCGCCCGTTCGAGGGCGAGCCGGGAGCCTTCGAGCGCCGCGAGGGCAGGCGCGACTTCGCGGCCCCACCGCCGGGTCGCTCCTACCTCGAGGAGCTCCAGGACGCCGGGCAGCCGGTGCACGGGGTGGGCAAGATCCGCGACCTGTTCGCCGGAGTGGGAGTCGACGAGAAGCACGACGGCGGCACCAACGCGAAAGGGATCGCGGCCACGACCGCGCTGCTCGAGGGGCTCGAGGACGGGCTGATCTTCGTCAACCTCGTCGACACCGACCAGGTCTACGGCCATCGCCACGACGTCGGCGGCTTTCACCGTGCGCTACAGGAGATCGACGCTGCCGCGGCGGGCTGGCTGGACGTGCTGCGCGATGACGACCTGCTCGTCCTCACCGCCGATCACGGCGTCGACCCGGACGCTCCGCACACCGACCACACGCGCGAATACGCGCCGCTGCTGGCGCGCTTTACGGGTCACGCCGGCCGCCGCCACGACGGCCCGCTGGCCGACGTGGGCGCGAGCGTGCTGCGCTGGCTGACGGGCCGCGACGCCGCGGAGCTGCCGGGCGAGCCGTTCGTCTAAGCGGGCGGCTTCCGGCGGATCTTGCGTAGGGCACCCGTCGGGCGTATCGTCAAAGGAGCCGCGGGGGTGCGCGCAAGGACCTGACCTCAGGAGAGTCCATGAACGATGCTCCGCAACCCCCTTCCGGCGAAGAGCCCCCCGAGCAGTCTCGGCCCCTGCTCTTCATCAGCCACCGCCACGACGACTTCGCGATCGCGGAGGTGGTGCGCAACTTCGTCACCTACCACAGCGGTAACAGCATCGCGGTCTTCCAGAGCTCCTCGGAGGACGGCCAGGCCCCCAAGATCGGCCGCAACGTCAATCGCGAGCTCAAGAAGGCGTTGTGGAAGTCCGACGTCCTCGTACTGATCTACACCGGCCAGGAGCGCGACTGGGACTACTGCATGTGGGAGTGCGGGGTGGCGACCCACTCGGAGAGCGAAGAGACCCGGGTCATCGTGCTCCAGTGCGGGCGCCAGCTGCCGCGGGTCTTTGCCGACCAGGTGGCCGTCGACCTGCGTGATGCCGGCAAGGTCCGGCGCTTCGCCAACGAGTTCCTGACGCACAACGACTTCTTCCCCGGCCGGGACTACCGGGTCACCGAGTTCCAGGAGAACGACAAGAACGTCGAGCGAGCCGCGACGCACCTGTTCGACGACCTGCAGGAGGTCCTGCCGGATCAATCCGACGAGGTCGAGGAGTGGCCGGCGGTGCCGTTCGTCCGACTCGAGCTCAGCTCGCCACAGGTGCTCCAGATCACCGAGGAAGACGACGACGACAGGGCGCGGACGATCACCTCGACCCTGCTGCTGGAAGCGGCTGTGCTCAAGAGCGATCGCGAGGCCGCGGCGCTATTCGGGCGTCCGACCCTCCCTGCCGACGAGCCCTTCGGCAGCATCCTGCCCAAGAGCGTCAGGGCCGGGGCGGCGCCGGATTGGCTGAACAGCCTCGCCCACCAGGTGATGCGCGCGGCGCAGTGGAACTTTCCCGCGGTGCGGTGGGGCCTGATGCGCTCGGCTAACGAGAACGACGGGACCTGGTACAGCCCCGTCCTGACCCACGTTCGGCGGCTGCCCGGCAAGTCGATGCAGTTCGATGTCCACTTTCAGCGGTTCGCGTGCCCCCCGGGTTCCTCGGCCGTCAGCCTGCCGCTGCCTGAGAACGGCCAGGCCGAGAGGCAGACTGGCGAACTGGCGGAGCAGAGCCGATGAAGAGCGGGCAGCCGAAGGTGTTCATCAGCTACCGGCGCGACGAGACACCCGTCCGCGCGGGCCGGCTGTGCGACGCCATGGTCGCGCGCTTTGGCGAGCGCCACGTCTTCATGGATCTGAGCATGGAGCCGGGCATCAACTTCGTCGACCGGATCACCGAGGTGGTGGCGTCCTGCCACGTGCTGCTCGTGGTGATGGGGCCGAGGTGGGCGACGCCCCTCGAGGAAGGCTCGCAGGCGAGCATCGAGGATCCGGACGACTTCGTTCGCCTGGAGGTCGAGACCGCCCTGGGCAATCAGGACGTCGCGGTGATCCCGCTGCTCGTCGCAGGAGCCGAGATGCCGGAGCCGGGAGAGCTCCCGACGAGCCTGTGGCCGCTGACCCAGATCAACCCCCTGGAGCTCAGCGAACAGCGCTGGCACCACGACGTCGGCCTGCTCCGGACCCGGCTGGAGGGCCTGCTGGCCGGGACCAGCGCCGTGCACGAGATTCCAGCGGAGATGAGCAAGCCGCAGCAGGGGAACGGGAGCGCCAGCGCGAACGGCAGCGCGAGGCCCCCGGCCTGGTACCTGGCCGCGGGCGGCGCGCTGGTAGCGCTGGCCTTCGCCGCGATCGTGGCCTTGGGCGGGCTCGAGGGAAGGCGGCGCAGCCCCCAGCGGCATTCGCGCCGCTCGCTGATGGGTTAGTGACACCGGCCGCGTAGCCCGTGCGACGAGTCTGTGTGTTCTGCGGAGCCAGTCCCGGCCTCCGTCCCGTCTACGCCGAGGCCACCGGCGAGATGGCGCGCCTGCTGGTGGCCGAGGGCATCGGAGTGGTCTACGGCGGCGGCGGTGTGGGTCTGATGGGCGAGCTGGCGGACGCCGTGCTGGCCCAGGAGGGCGAGATCATCGGCGTGATCCCGCACGCGCTCGTCGAGAAGGAGATCGGCCACCGCGACGTGACCGACCTGCGGGTGGTCGAGTCGATGCACGAGCGCAAGGCGCTGATGGCCGAGCTCTCAGACGCCTTCATCGCTCTGCCCGGCGGCCTCGGCACGCTCGAGGAGCTGTTCGAGGTCTACACCTGGGCGCAGCTCGGGCTGCACCACAAGCCCTGCGGCCTGCTCAACACAGATGGCTACTACGACGGCATCGGCGAGTTTCTCGACCACGCCGTGCGCGAGCGCTTCGTGCGCTCCGAGCACCGCTCCATGCTCCTCGTAGAGTCCTCCCCGCGGGCGCTGCTCGACCGCCTGCAAGCCTTCGAGCCAACGGCGATCGCGCCGAAGTGGATCGACCGCAAGGAGACCTGACCGTGGACGCGCCGACGACGATCGTCCGCGCCCGGGTCATGCACACGCCGCGCGACCCCTTCCGCGATGAGGGCACGCTGGAGGTCGAGGAGGCGCTGGCCTTCGCCGGCGGCAAGGTGCTCGCGACCGGCGGTTTTGACGAGTTGAGCGGCGCTCACTCGGACGCGCGGATCATCGACGCCCGCGGCGCCTTCGTCCTGCCCGGCCTGATCGACACCCACGTCCACTGGCCCCAGCTCGGAATCGTCGGAGCCATGGGCCTCGAGCTCCTCGACTGGTTGCGCCGGCGCACGCTGCCGGAGGAGGCCCGCCTATCCGACCTCGACTACGCGCGCCCGCTCGCGCGCGAGTTCTTGGGGGCGCTCGCCGCAAACGGAACCACCACCGCGTTGGTGTTCGGCTCGCATTTCCCCGAAGCGCAGGAGGTCTTCTTCGAGGAGGCCGCCGGCAGCGGCCTGCGGATCACAAGCGGGCTGGTCGTGTCCGACCGCGACCTGTTGCCGGTGCTCCAGCGTACGCCCGGCGAGGCCTACGAAGCCGGCCTGGGGCTGGCACGCCGCTGGCACGGCGAGGGCCGCCTGCGCTACGCGGTCAGCCCGCGCTTCTCGCTGTCGTGCTCGGAGGCGATGCTCGAGTCGTGCGCCGCTCTCGCCGGGGAGCTCGGCGCGGCGCTCGTGACGAGCCACATCAACGAGAACGAGGCCGAGGTCGAGGCCGTGGCCGACCGATTTCCGTGGTCGTCCGGCTACCTGGAGACCTACGACCGCCACGGCCTGGTCGGGCCCGCCACCGTGCTCGCCCACAATGTCCACGTCAGCGACGCGGAGCTCGTTCGGATGGCGGCCGCCGGCGCCTGCGCCGCCAACTGCCCGTCGAGCAACGCCTTTCTGGGCAGCGGGATCTTCCCGATGCGCCGCCACCTCGACCACGGGGTGCGCTTTGCGCTCGGGACCGACCTCGGCGCGGGCGCCGGCGTCAGCATGCTCGGCGAGGGACTGATGGGCTACCAGGCGCAGATGCTTTCCGCCGAGGGCGTGCAGATGCACCCGGCGCACCTGCTGTGGCTGGCAACGCGCGCGGGCGCCGACGCGCTCGGCCTCGGCGACGAGCTCGGCGACTTCGCGCCGGGACGCGCGGCCGACCTCGTCCTGATCCGGCCGCCGGAGGGCTCGACCCTGGCCGCCGTGCTGCGCCGAGTCGACTCCGATGAGGAAGCCCTGGGGGCGATCTTCACGCTCGCGCGCGAGGAGAGCGTGGCCGAGGTGCGCGTGGCCGGGATCGCGGTCTAGACTCGCGACCGTGGCCGAGCATCGCGTGGGCGAGATCCTGGTTCAGCGCGACGAGCTGGAGCACCGCGTCCGCGAGCTGGCCGAGGAGATCTCGCGCGACTACGAGGGCAAGGACCTGATCCTGATCGGCGTCCTGAAGGGGGCCGTCTTCTTCCTGTCCGACCTGATGCGGCACCTCGACGTGAATGTTGAGGTCGACTTCATGGCCGTCTCCTCGTACGGCGCCTCCACCGACTCCTCCGGCGTCGTGCGCATCCTCAAGGACCTCGACGCGGTCATCGAGAACCGCCACGTGCTGATCGTCGAGGACATCGTCGACTCCGGCCTGACCCTCTCGTACCTGTTCCGCATGCTCCGCGCGCGCAATCCGGCCTCGCTCGAGGTGTGCGCGCTGCTGACAAAGCCAGAGCGGCGCGAGATCGAGATGCCGATCCGCTACATCGGCTTCGAGATCCCCAATCGCTTCGCGATCGGCTATGGGCTCGATTTTGCAGAGCGCTACCGCAACCTGCCCTACGTGGCCGTGCTAGAGGGAGAAGCAGCGGAGAGCGCCTGATTCAGCTCGCGCTCCGGAGTGCCGAGAACGGTGAGAGAGTGGCTACCCCATTGCTAGGCTTCGGTTTCACCCTCGGGCTCACGTTTTGAGACGAAACATCCCTCGATGCGTAGAGGGTTGAGCAGAGGCTCGTCATGAGCAGATTCTTCAAGAGCGCCGCGTTCCCCATTCTGATCGTCGTTGTTCTGGCGTTTTTCGCGCAGAAGTTGATCAGCCCTGGGAATCAGGAGAAAGACCCGAGCTACCGGGAGTTCCTCGCACAGGTCGATGACGGGCGGGTCAAGGAGGTCACTCTCCAGACCAAGAACAACCGCATCGACGTCGAGCTGAAGAACGGCAAGAAGTACCAGACCGCCTTCCTCAACGACACAGAGCAGAACCTGCTCAACGAGCTCAGGGCATCCGACGTGCAGTTCGACGTCCGCCCCAAGGGCGGGTCGGGCTGGATCACCGCGCTCACCTACATCCTGCCGTTCGTGATCTTCCTGCTCTTCTGGCTCTTCATCATCAACCAGATGCAGGGCGGCGGCTCGAAGGTCATGTCCTTCGGCAAGTCGCGCGCCAAGCGCATGTCGGTCGATGCGCCCAAGATCACCTTCCGGGACGTGGCGGGTGTCGACGAGGCCGTGGAGGAGCTCCACGAGATCAAGGAGTTCCTGGAGAACCCCAAGAAGTTCCAAGCGCTCGGCGCGCGCATCCCCAAGGGCGTGCTGCTGTACGGGCCACCCGGCACCGGCAAGACGCTGCTCGCCCGCGCCGTCGCCGGCGAGGCGGGCGTGCCGTTCTTCTCGATCTCGGGCTCGGACTTCGTCGAGATGTTCGTCGGGGTCGGCGCCTCGCGCGTGCGCGACCTGTTCGAGCAGGCCAAGCAGAACTCCCCCTGCATCATCTTCATGGACGAGATCGACGCCGTCGGCCGCCACCGCGGCGCCGGATTGGGCGGCGGACACGACGAGCGCGAGCAGACGCTCAACCAGCTGCTCGTCGAGATGGACGGCTTCGAGATGAAGGACAACATCATCTTGATCGCCGCCACCAACCGGCCCGACATCCTCGACCCGGCGTTGCTGCGCCCGGGCCGCTTCGACCGCCAGATCGTGGTCGACCGTCCCGACCGCAAGGGTCGCCAGAAGATCCTCGAGGTCCACACGCGCGGCAAGCCGCTCGCGAAGGCCATCGATCTCGACGTGCTCGCCGGGCAGACGCCCGGCTTCACGGGCGCCGACCTTCAGAACCTGGTCAACGAGGCCGCGCTGCTCGCCGCCCGCCAGGGCAAGCGCGAGATCGACCACCTCCAGCTGGAGGAGGGGATCATGCGCGTGATCGCCGGCCCCGAGAAGAAGACGCGCGTGATGAGCGAGAAGGAGCGCCGCATCACGGCCTTCCACGAGATGGGCCATGCGCTCGTCGCCCACTACCTCCACAACACCGACCCGGTGCACAAGATCTCCGTGATCTCACGCGGCCAGGCGCTCGGCTACACGATCTCGCTGCCCACCGAGGACAAGTTCCTCACCACGCGCGCGGAGCTCCACGACACGATGGCGATGACACTGGGCGGCCGCGCGGCCGAGGAGATCGTGTTCGCCGAGATCACCACCGGCGCGTCGAACGACCTCGAGAAGGTGACCGCCACGGCCAAGCAGATGGTCATGCGCTTCGGCATGTCCGAGAAGCTGGGCCCGCGCGTGTTCGGCCACGATCACGGCCAGCCCTTCCTGGGCCGCGAGTTCAGCTCCGAGCCCGACTACTCCGACGAGATCGCGCGCGAGATCGACGACGAGATCCGGCGCATGGTCGAGGAGGCCCACCAGGCCGCCCGCGACATCCTGGAGGAGCATCGCGACAAGCTCGACGTGACGTCGGAGATCCTGCTGCGCCGCGAGACGATCGAGCGCGAGCAGTTCATCGAACTGCTCGAGGGCAAGGCCGAGGACGAGGTATTCGGGGCGATCGACACACCGGTTCCGCTCCCCCCGCCCGCGACGCCCGAGGCGCCCGAGCGCAAGCCCGAGCGGGCCCCCAAGGGGCTGCCGCGGCCGGGCCTGGCCGGCGGGACCGCCGAGATGCACGGCGACGGTCCGCCCGAGAAGCCCGAACCGGCTTAGCTTCCTGCCGCCAGGGCGCTTGCTCAGCCCCGAGTCACTTCGAAGCTTCTGCCTCGATTTTCCGGGCTCCGTCGAGGAGTTCCCCTTCCGCGAGGGCCTGTCGGTCTTCAAGGTGCGGGGCAAGGTGTTCGCGCTCAGCTCGCTCGCCTCGGCTCCGCTCGCGGTCAGCCTCAAGTGCGAGCCCGAGATCGCCGAGCACCTGCGGGCGGCTCATCCGGCGGTGGAGCCGGGCTACCACCTCAACAAGCGCCATTGGAACACCGTCACGATCGACGGATCGCTCGAGGACCGCGTTGTGCTCGACATGATCGAGGATTCCTATGACCTCGTTGTGGCCGGCCTGTCGAAGCGCGTTCAGTCGGAGCTGGGCTGGCCGCCGGCGTAACCAGTCATCTGGTCACGCGGCGAGCGCCGCCGCCGCGCGGGCGCACTCCTCGGCGTAGCCGGCGGGCGTGCGCCCGACCAGCGCCTTGAAGTCCTTGATGAAGTGGGCCTGGTCGAAGTAGCCGAGGTCGAGGGCGAGGCGCGCGAGGTCGCCTTCGCCGCCGGCGATGCGCTCGGCCGCCGCGTGCAGCCGGTAGCGCTGCAGGACCCACTTGGGCGACACGCCGAGGTAGCGCCGAAACAGGCGCTGCATGCTCCGGGCCGACAGCCCGTGCTCGGCCGCGACGTCCTCGACGCGGGTGTCGGCGGGCGCGTCCAGCATCGAGCCGGCGATCCGCATCGCGGTGTCGCGCGTCGCGTCGGGTCCGGGTAGACGGGCGCGAAGGAACTCCTCGACGGCGCGCACACGCTGCGCGTCTTCACTCGCGGCGATGACCTTCCTCTCGAGCGCGCTTGCCCCGGGGCCGAGCACCTCGGTCAGATCGCGTGCGCTGTCGGTCAAGTCGGCCATCGCCATCTGGGTGAAGGGCTCGAAGGCTCCGGGCCGGAACTTGGTGCCCACGGCCCACCCCTCGCCCTCGAGCAGGCGGCTCCAGCGCTCGGTCCAAACGCCGTGCACCGCCGAGCCGCCCGGCTGCTCGATCACGAGATGCACGCTCGGGTGGGGGAGGATCTCCTGGCGGTAGGGCTCCCGGCCGCGAAGGTCCCAGCTCACGAGCCAGAACTGCTCCACGAAGCCGGCCAGGTCCGGCGCAGGCCGCGGGCGGGCAAGCCGGAAGCGCCCGGCCGCCGGGTTGAGAATGCCCCTGGTGTCCCGCGCTCGCCTGGATGGCATGGCCTGTCGCGTTCTTACAATACGGCGGGCTGCTTGGCGCATAGGGTGCTTCGGACAAGCGAAATTAGGAGCACCGCTATGGCCGACTACACGCACCTGAACCTGAGAGACGACGTCGAGGACCTCGCGCCCAAGCACGGTCTGGAGGGGCTCGAGTCCCACTTCGCGCGCAAGCCGCTCGGGCTCGAGAAGTCCGGCGTGAGCTACTACAAGCTCGAACCGAACTTCCGCCTGCCGTTCGGGCACACGCACTCCGAGCAGGAGGAGGTCTACGTCGTGCTGAGCGGCAGCGCGAGCTTCAAGGTGGACGACGAGATCGTGGACCTCACGCGGCTCGACGCTCTGCGCGTGCCCGGTCCGGTCGCGCGCGGAATGGAATCGGGCCCGGAGGGCGCCGAGCTATTGGCCTTCGGGGCGCCCAACACCGACAACAAGGACGCCGAGATGGACCAGGACTTCTGGCCCTCCTCGTGACCCAACGCGGGACACTCCCGGGGTGGCTCTTCGCGTCGGGGTGCTGACCGACCTCCACCACGTCCAGGATCCGTCGCGCCGGGCAGGGTGGATCAACCGCTACGACTTCGCCGGAGTGGTGGAGCGCTGCGAGCGAGCGGTCGAGCTGTTTACCCGGGAGGGCGTCAGCCGCGTGCTCTTGCTCGGCGACCTCGCTCACGACGGCGATCTCGCCAGCGTGCGGCAGATCGTCCGTGCGGCCAAATCCAGCGTGCCGCTGCTTGCGGTGGGCGGCAACCACGACAGCCCCGATCCGACGAAGCGGATTGCTGCGGCCGGCCGCGACCGCGTGCAGCTGCCGGGCTGGAGGGCGCTTGGCCCGGATACGGTCCGGATGGCCGGCCTGCGGCCCGCGCGCCGCGCCGAGCGGCGCTGGGCGGCAGCCCGCCGGCCCGCCCTGACGACTTGGAGCGACTCGCCGGTCCTGCTGGCCAGCCACTTCCCCGTTCTCTCGCACCTGCGCGTGATCACCGGCCACGGCCTGCCGTATGCCGGCGACCTCGTGGACCACGCGGACGTCGCGCAGGCCCTGGCAGGGCGAGGCGCCCCGACGGTGATCGCCTGCGGGCACCTGCACGTGCGCTACAGCGTGGCCTCGGGCCCGCTGCTCCAGCTGGGCCTGGGTGCACTCGTCGAGCCGCCCTTCGACGCAACGTTGCTCGAGCTGGAGCAGGCCGGACCGCGGCTCGAGGTGATTCGGCGCACGCACGAGCTCGACCGTGCGCCCGAGCGCCGCGATCCGCGTCTTGCGCCCGCTGAGGAGAGCTGGCGCTTTGCGCCGGGTCGTGGCTGGCGCCGCGGGTAGCTGGCTGAGCGGGCTGGCTCGCTGGTGGACTCGCCTGGGTTGCTTGGGCTCGGGCCAACGGCGGGCTATAAGGGGGTGGGACGGGTTGCCGTGGCGCTCCCTTTCCGGCAGCGTGCTGACTTTGCTGGTCAGTGGCCACTAAACCCAGGACGGTGCGGCTCGCCTGGGCTCGGGCCAACGGCCGGCTATGCGGGGTGGGGGTGGCCCCGGCCACACCGAGCGCCTCGGCCACCCGCGGATCGGCGAGCGAATCGGCCTGCAGCGACGCGCCGAGGCTCGGCGTGTTCGCAAAGTAGGGGACGGCGATCACGAACATGCCCGCGGCCAGCGCCGCAGCCACGCCGGGGGGCGAGTCCTCGAGCGCCGCGGCCCGCGCGGGCGCGGCCGAGAGGCCTCTGCAGGCGGCCAGGTAGAGGTCAGGGGCGGGCTTTGGATGGTCGACCTCGTCCGCGGTGACGATCAGGTCGAAGTGCCCCTCGAGCACGCCCGCGACCGACAGCACGCGCTCCACGAACTCGCGCGACGAGTTCGAGGCGAGCCCCACGGGCACGCCCGCCGCCCGCACCGCACGAACCAGCTCCAGCGCACCCGGTCGCGGCGGCACGCCGCGCAGGGCCTCCTCCATCACGAGCTCGTGCAGCTCGTCCATCAGCCGCTCGCCGTGGCCG
This sequence comes from uncultured Thermoleophilaceae bacterium, assembly GCA_963762265.1. Taxonomy (GTDB): domain Bacteria; phylum Actinomycetota; class Thermoleophilia; order Solirubrobacterales; family Thermoleophilaceae; genus JACVRW01. Next base: position 224,100 of record CAVXKC010000010.1, read on the forward strand.
GCGAGGCCGAGCATGTCCTCCAGCTTGCCGGCCGCGATCGCCCCGGATGAGCCGAGCAGCGCTCGCTTGTGCTCCTCGGTGAAGATCGCTGCATGTCGGGCAAAGAGGGTCGTCTCGGCGCGGGTCCAGGCCTCCTCGGTGTCGAGCAGCAACCCGTCGTTGTCGAACACGATCGCCTCGAACACGGCGGCGCATGATTGCGCACGCCGGCGGGGGAGAGTCAGCGACCGGCTTGCAGCAGGTAGCCGACAAGAGCATCGAGCTCGGCGGCGCTCATTCGCTTCTCGAAGTCCGCGGGCATGATTGTGCCAGGCGTGGGGCTTGTGATCTTCGCCTTCAGCGACTCCGCGGTATGGCTTGAAACGACGAAGTCCAGGTTAGGCCCGATCTCCCCGGTGGAGCCCGCGGCGCTCAGGTGGTGGCAGCCGCCGCAGCCCATGCGCGAGAACACCTCCAGTCCGTCGCTCGGGGTCGGTGCCGGTGCCGCACTCGGCGTGGAGACCTCGCCGTCGCTCCCCGATGCAACCATCACGACCGCGAACGCCAGCGCCGCGGCCAGCGCACCGACCAGGACGGGGAGTCCCCGTCTCACGCCTGCACCGGGCCTCCCGCGCTCGAGTCTCGCTGGAGCAGCCGCGTGACCAGCCCTGCGGCCAGCCCGGCAATGGCGGCTACGACGAGAGCAAGGAGCAGGCCCGGCCCATCGCGGGAACCGGCAGCATCCGTTGCCGCTGCCCCACCGATCTGAACGGGCGGATAGCGGTGGGTGGCCGCATAGCCGTCTTGGATCGAGTAGCTCCAGCGCCCGGCGGACTCGAAGACGACGCTCGCGCGGTAGACGCCCGTCTTGCCGGTGGCCTTGGCGGGGAAGCTGCGCCGGCCGTTGCCGTCTGACTTGACGACCTCGACTGAGGGTCGGAGCCCGGGCACCGGGGCCTCGGAACGACCGTGGGCTAGAACCGTCAGGTCGACGACCCAGGGCTCGCCCGGAGCCGTCCCGTCCGGAACGGAGTTGAGTCCAACGGTCGCAAAGCCGCCGGCGAGGGCGCTCGACGGCGCGACGAGCAGGACCAAGACTGTCGCGAGTGCGGTTCTCATGCCACTGGTACAACCGACCCGCGCCGGGGGTTCCCGATAATTCCGAAGATGGCCGCTTTCGAGGTCATGGGCATCGTCAACGTCACGCCGGACTCGTTCTCGGACGGCGGCCTGTTCCTTGAGGCCGGGGCCGCCGTCGAGCACGGGGCGCGGCTGGCCGCGGAGGGCGCCGCGCTCCTGGACGTCGGCGGCGAGTCGACTCGGCCGGGCGCCGACCCCGTTTCGCCCGAAGAGGAGCTTCGCCGGGTGCTGCCGGTGGTCGAGGGCCTCGCCGCGCAGGGCCATCGGGTCTCGATCGACACCACCAAGCTCGAGGTCGCCCGCGCGGCGCTCGCCGCCGGCGCCACGCTCGTCAACGACGTCTCGGCCTTTCGCCACTCCCCCGAGCTCGCCGGCCTGGTGGCCGAGCGGGACGCCGGCTGCTGTCTCATGCACATGCTCGGCGAGCCGCGAACGATGCAGCACGACCCCCGCTACGACGACGTCGTGAGCGAGGTGAAGGCCTTCCTCGAGGAGCGCCTGGCCTTCGCCGTTGCGCAGGGCGTCTCCGAGGAGCGCGTCTGGCTCGACCCCGGCATCGGCTTTGGCAAGACCGTCCGGCACAACCTCGAGCTGCTGCGCAGGCTGGACGAGATCGTCGCGATCGGACGGCCCGTGGTGGTCGGCACGTCGCGAAAGAGCTTCCTTGGCAAGCTGACCGGGGAGCGCTCCGAGGACCAGCGCCTGCCGGGCACGATCGCCACGAACGTGCTCGCCCTCGAGCGCGGCGCGCGCGTCTTCCGCGTGCACGACGTGGCTCCCGTCGTGGATGCCCTTGCCGTCGCCGCTGCTACTTTCGCGCAATGAGCATGTGGGAGCGAGAGCCCGACGACGACTTCGAGGACGACATCGACGAGGATGGGCTCGAGGGCGACCGCCAGGCCGGCGCGCCCGCTGTCACGATCGAGATCAGCGGGCTGTCGCTCTACACCCGCCACGGCGTGCACGAGGCTGAGCGCGAGCTCGGCCAGCGGCTCGTCTTCGACGTGGTCTTCGAGCTCGACGAGTGCGACGCCACCGTGACCGACCGCGTCGAGGACACGGTGAACTACGGCGACGTCTGCGAGCAGGTCGCGCTGGCCGCGCAAGAGCGCTCCTACAAGACGCTCGAACGTCTCTGCACCGCGGTGGCCGACCGCCTCATCGAGCGATTCGGCGCCGAGTCGGTCCGCGTCAAGGCGGCCAAGCCCGAGCCGCCGATCCCGCTGCCCGTGGACGAGGTCTCGGTCGAGGTCTGGAAGGAAGTCTGAGGGGCTACCTCGGCCTGGGCTCCAACGAGGGCGACAGGCTCGCGAACCTGCGAGCGGCGCGCGACGCCCTCGGCGAGCGCGGCGTCACCCCGGTCGCGTCCTCGCGCGTGTACGAGACCGCCCCTCAGGGGGAGGTCACCGATCAGCCCGACTTCCTCAACGCCTGCCTCTCGATCGAGACCGAGCTCGGTCCCGAGGAGCTGCTTGACGCCTGCAAGGAGATCGAGCTGGCGCTGGGCCGTGCGCCCGGCGGTGCGCGCCACGGCCCGCGCCTCATCGACGTCGACGTCCTCCTGCTCGGCGAGCTCCAGCACGCTTCGGAGCGCCTGGCGCTGCCGCACCCGGAGGTGACGAGCCGGCGCTTCGTGCTCGAGCCGCTGCTCGAGCTCGAGCCGCGGCTGCGCCTGCCGGACGGCCGAGCGCTCGCGGACTTCGCGGAGGCGGTGACCGACCAGCCCGTCACCCCCCACGCGGGGGTTTCTTGGCGCTGAGGGTTGAGCGCCCGGCGCGGCGGCGGGAGGCTTCCCGAAGTGCGTGAGCTTGCGACTTTCCGCGGGAACGACGACCCGGTCCTCGTGGCGGCCGCGCTCGCCTGCCGCGCGTGCCTGTCCGGTGACGTCGACTGGTCGCTGCTGATCGACGACTTCGACGCGGAGGCGATCTGCCGCTGTCGCAGCTGCGACTACGCGCGCACCGTCTCGCTCACCTCCGAGCAGGCGCTGCGACTGTCGCTCCAAGCCGCGTAGGCTTTACAAGGTGATGGCGGTCTCGGCGCGCACCGACGCGCTCGACGTGATCGTCGAGCTCCTTCGCGAGCTCGACCGCGACCCCGGGGCCGGCGGCCCCGGCTTCTACGACCGCCTTTGCGCCGCGCTGTGCAACCTCGCGGGCATGCAGCGCGCCGGCCTGCTCCTCTACGACGACGCGCGCCAGCTCGTGGTCCCGGTCGGCAGCCACGGCATGGAGGCCCTCCTGCTCGCCGACATCTACGGCACGCTCGAGGAGACCCCGATCGCGCAGGTCGCGCTCTCCGAGGACCGCGTGGTCGCGGTGACCGGCGACCTCGGCCGCTGGATACCCGAGCGCTACGCGCACATCACCGGGATCGAGACGCTCACGTGCACGCCGGTCTCGGCGGGTGGGCGCTGGCTCGGCGTCGTGTTCGCCGACCGCGGCGGGATCCGCTTCGATCTGACCGACGGCGAGCGCCACGCCATGTGGACTCTCGGCAAGACGGCGGCGCTCGCTGCGAGCGTCCGCATCGCCACGAACCAGCACGGCCGCGCCCGCCTGCTCCAGACCCGCATCGATCTCGCGCGCGAGATCCACGAGCGAGTGGTGCAGCGGCTCTTCGGCGTGTCGCTCGTGCTCGGCTCGGAGGGCACGCTCAGCGAGGAGGTCCGAAAGCGCTGCGCCGACGAGATGCAGGCGGCTCTGCACGACCTTCGCGACGCGCTCGCCAGCTCGCTCGCTCACCCAAGCCTCGATACCGGCGCCACCCTGCGCGAGGAGCTCGCCCGGCTCGGGCGCCACTACAAGGACCTCCCGCTCGAGCTCGAGTGGGAGCCGGGGGTGGAGGTCCCCGAGGACGTCGAGGCGCTCGCCCAGTCGGTGATGGCAGAAGCACTGCGCAACGCGCAGAAGCACGCCGAGCCCACCCGCGTGGTCGTGCGCGTGGGGCGCTCCGACGGCACCTTCGTGCTCGAGGTCAGAAACGACGGCGCCCATGTCGGCGCGCGCACCAAGGGAGCCGGGATGGGCCTGCGCCTGGCTGCGGTCGAGGCGCTGCAGCGCGGGGCGCTCGTGGAGTTCGGCCCCGAGGGCTCGGAGTGGCGCGTCAGGCTCGTGGTGCCGATCGAAGACGAGCCCGCCGAATGAGCCCGGATCGCGGACTGCGCGTGCTGGTGGTGGACGACCATGACGTAGTTCACTGGGGCTTTCGGCTGCTGCTCACCGAGCAGCCCTGGGTCGAGCGCTGCCTGACGGCGTCGAACCAGGAGGAGGCGCTGGCGCTGGCGCGCCGCTACGAGCCGCACGTGGCGCTGGTCGACCTGTTCCTCGGGGAGGAGTCGGGCGCCGAGCTCTGCGAGGCGATCCGCCGCGAGGTGCCGGCCACGCGGGTGCTGCTGATCTCGGGCGCCGGCTGGATCTCGCCGCAGGCGGCCAAGGCCGCCGGAGCCTCGGGGTTTGTCTCAAAGGACTGGGCCGCTCACGACGTGGCGATGGCCGTCCGGATGGTGGGCAAGGGGATGACGGTGTTCGCCCCGCGCGCAGAGCAGCCGGCCGCGCCGCTCACAGAGCGCGAGCGCGAGGTGCTCTCGCTGATGGCGTCGGGCGCGACGAACAAGGAGATCGCGGACCGGCTCTTTCTCTCCCCGCACACCATCAAGGAGCACACGAGCACGCTCTATCGCAAGCTGAACGTGCGCAACCGAGCCGAGGCGGTGCAGCGCGCCGAGCGGCTCGGCCTCACTGCCTGACCCGCCTCAGGCCGCCGCGCGCGCCCGGAGCCCGTCGAGCAGGATGCCGGCGTGCCGGCGCCAGTCGGCGCCGCGCTCGATCGTCGCCGACAGCCCGCACATGAGCGCCTGGAAATCATCGGCTGTCAGGTCCCCACGGAGCACGCCCGCGTCCTGAGCCCGGAGCAACACCGCGGCCACTCCGCCCTCGAGCGCCGCCGCCTCAAACGGGCAGTCGTCCTGCAGGCGGACCGAGGCGAAGGTGTCGCGCAGCCCGACGTTGAGCGCCATGGCCTCGGCGTTGCGCTGCACGAGCCAGACGATGCTCTCCCATGGGTCCGAGATCTCGAGCGCCGCCTCGGCGTCCCGGGCGCAGCCCTCCGCGAGGTGGCGCGCGAGCTCGCGGATCAGCGCCTCCTTTGTGGGGAAGTGCCTGTAGAGGGTGCCCACCCCGACGCCGCCGCGGCGAGCGACGGCGTCCATCTGCACGCCGGCGCCCTCCTCGGAGAACGCCAGCCGGGCCGCCTCGAGGATCCGATCGTGGTTGCGGCGCGCGTCCGCGCGCATGCCGCGCTCTCGCGGCTGGGGTTCGCTCCTCGCGGCGGCCATGCTCGAATTCTAGCCCGAAACCCTTGAAAGCGGAACTGGGGTTCCGGTACACGGCTCGCCGCAGCGGGCGGGCTCCAGGCGAGCCGGAGCCGGCTCAAAGGGGCCGCTGCGTAGCCCATCTCCCCCCAGGGGGGACCCCCCGCCGGTGTCCGGTCTCCCCCCCACCCGGGGGGTAGACCGGCCGGGCGGGCTAACGAATCGTCGCGTCCAGAGAATGTTCATGTATGGCTCTAGAACCAGAGCGGACTGCTGCGCATGCCGTTATCGACACGCCTAACCGGGTACCTGAGATCAACGGTTCGCCCGGCGTTACGGATGCCAGGGCGGCCGTGCGCGACGCCGCTGCGCCCGACCCCTTAGCAGCGGCACAGGCGACCCGGCCGTCCTGGGGAGGTCGTCGAACGCGCGCGGCCGCCCTGGCATCCGTGGCGATGGCCGTTCCGGACAACGTCGTCTCCAACGCGACCGTGGCCGACCGGCCGGCGTGACCGAGCAGTGGATCGTCCACCGCACGGGCGTCCGCGAGCGCCGCCACGTCAGTCGAGGGCGAGCGCCTCAGCGATCTCGCCGTGACCGCCGGCCGGCGTGCGCTCGAGGAGGCCGGCGTTCGCCCCGAGGAGCTCGACATGCTGCTCGTGGCCACCGTGGCCGCCGACGAGCTCACGCCAAACGCCGCGCCGCTCGTGGCCTACGAGCTCGGCGCGCACGGCGCCGGCACCATGGACGTGGCCGCCGCCTGCACCGGCTTCCTCTCGGCGCTCTCGCTTGCCGCCTCCCAGGTCGAGTCCGGCCGCTGCGACAAGGTGCTGGTGATCGGCGCGGACGTGATGAGCCGCTTCGTGGACAAGCGCGACCGCGGCACCGCGGCCCTCTTCGCGGACGGCGCGGGCGCCGTCGTGGTCTGCCCTGCCAGCGGTTCCAACGGCCACATCGGCTACATCGCGCTGCACGCCGACGGTTTCGGCGCCCCCGCGATCTGCGCCACGCACGACGAGAAGGTCATCCACATGCAGGGCCACGACACCTTCAAGGCCGCCGTGCATCGGCTCTCGGAGTCGACGAGCGAGGCTCTCGAGCACGCGGGTCTCGAGCTGGACGACATCGGGCTCTTCGTCTACCACCAGGCGAACGCCCGGATCCTCACCGCGGTCGGCGAGCGCCTGGGCATCGAGTCAGAGCGAGTGGTCGACTGCATCGACCGCTTCGGCAACACTTCTTCGGCGACGCTCCCGATCGCGCTGGCGGACGCTCGCAGGCGCGGGCTGCTCGAGCCCGGAATGAACGTCGTGCTCGCCGCCTTTGGCGCCGGCTTCACCTGGGGCGCAGGGGTGATCCGATGGGAGCCATAGGCGATCGATCCAACGGACGGCCCGATGGCTGCGCCCTGGTCACCGGCGGTTCGCGCGGGATCGGCGCCGCGATCGCCAAGACGCTCGCCGCCGAGGGCTGGCCCGTGGGCGTTGGCTACCGCAGCGGCTCAGACGCCGCCGCGGCGGTCGTCCGCGAGATCACCGACTCCGGCGGGCGGGCGCTCGCCGTGCAGGCCGACATCAGCGATGCCGGGGCGGCCGACTCCCTCTTCGGTGCGCTCGAGGAGGAGTTCGGGCCTGTGCTCGTGCTCGTCAACAACGCCGGCGTGCGCGCCGACGGCCTCTCGCCGCAGATCGACGACGAGGACTGGGCGAAGGTGATCGACACAAACCTTTCCGCGGCCTTCCGGCTCACCCGCCGCGCGCTGCGGCCGATGATCCGCCACCGCTACGGGCGCGTGGTCAACATCGCGTCGATCGTGGGCGCCGAGCGGGCGAACCCGGGTCAGGCGAACTACGCAGCTTCGAAGGCCGGCCTGGTCGCGATGACCAAGACCGTGGCCGCCGAGGTGGCGCGCCGCGGGGTGACCGTCAACGCGGTCGCACCCGGGCTGATCGAGACGGACATGACAGAAGACATCGGAGACGGGCTGCTCAAGCTCGTCCCCGCCCGACGCGCGGGCACCCCGGACGAGGTCGCCGCATGCGTGCGCTTCCTCGCCTCGGGCGACGCCGGATACGTAACCGGCGTGTGCCTGACAGTCGACGGCGGGCTAACCGCGTAAATCCCGATCAAGGAGAAGAGAAATGGCAGCTACAGCTACCCGTGAGGAAATCGAGCAGAGGGTGTTCCAGGCGCTCGAAGAGTTCGGCGCGGAACCCGATCACATCGGACCCGACGCCGAGTTCGAGGCCATGGACGTGGATTCACTGGACCTCGTCGAGCTCGCGCAGATCGTCGAAGACGACTATGGCGTGCAGCTCAAGGGCGAGGACATGGAGGGCATCAAGAGCGTTCGTCAGGCCGTCGATCTGGTGATGTCGAAGCTGGGATGACGCGCAACGTCGTCATCACCGGCGTCGGCGCCGTGACACCCCTCGGCGTGGGCGCTCGCACCCTGCACGAGCGCTGGAGCGCGGGCCGGTCCGGTATCGAGGACGGCTTCGGGCGCGCGAGCGAGTTCGACCCCAAGGAGCACCTCTCGATCAAGGAGGCGCGCCGGGCTGACCGCTTCACGCAGTTCGCGCTCGCGGCCGCCAAGGAGGCGCTCGAGGACGCGGGCTGGGACGATGGCCCTCCCGGCGACCCCGACCTCACCGCCTGCGTGATCGGCACGGGCATCGGTGGCATCGGAACGCTCGAGGCCGAGCACATTGTGCTTCAGGAGCAGGGACCCGAGCGCATCTCAGCGCTCTCGATCCCGCTGCTGATGGCCAACGCCGCCTCGGGTGTCGTGGCGATGAAGCACAACCTGCGCGGCCAGTCGTTCGGGACCGTTTCCGCATGCGCCGCCGGCGCACACGCGATCGGCATGGCCGAGCGGCTGATCCGCTACGGCGACGCCGAAGCCGTGGTGACGGGCGGCAGCGAGGCGGCGATCACGCCGCTCGCCACGGCCGCCTTCAAGAAGATGGACGCGCTGTCGGATTCGGGCATCTCGCGCCCGTTCGACCGCCGGCGCGACGGCTTTGTCATGGGCGAGGGCGCCGGCATCCTGGTCCTCGAGGAGGAGGAGGCCGCCAAGGCTCGCGGGGCCCGCATCCTCGGCTACCTGCGCGGCTACGCCTCGACCTCGGACGCCCATCACCTGACGGCGCCCGACCCGAGCGGCCGCGGTGCCGCGAAGGCCATCGAGCTTGCTCTGAAGGACGCGGAAATCGGCCCGGAGGACATCGTGTACGTGAACGCGCACGGCACCTCGACACCGCTCAACGACCGCGCCGAGACCCAGGCGATCAAGGTCGCCCTGGGCGAGGAGCGGGCGAAGGCGATTCCCGTCAGCTCGACGAAGTCCGCGATCGGACATCTGCTCGGCGCCGCCGGCGCCGTGGAGTCGATCGCCACCCTACTTGCGCTGCGCGACCGGATCGCGCCCCCCACCCTCAATTACGAGGAAGCAGACGAGGGGCTCGACCTGGACTACGTGCCGCGCGAGGCGCGTCCGCTCGCCAATGGCGACGGTCGCGCGATCGGTATCTCGAATGCATTCGGATTTGGCGGGCACAATGCCGTGCTCGTCGTGGAGGCGACATGAGCGCACTGGCCGAACGGACTCACGGCCACAAGTCCAACGGACGCCTGCGCGGCGACGCCGCGACTGCCGTTCGCGAACCCCAACCCGTCAAGCTCGACGCGTACGGGCGCCTCGAGGCGCTCTGCGATCCGGGCTCGCTGCAGGTGATCCGCTCGACGGTCATGCCCCGGCGTGAGTCGAAGCGGATGCAGGAGGGCGACGGGGTGGTCGGCGCGGCCGGCACCGTGGCCGGGCGTCCGGTGTACTGCTATGCCCAGGATCAGTCGTTCGTGGGCGGCTCGCTCGGCGAGACCCACGCCGACACGATCATCCGAGTGATGGAGATGGCCGAGCGCTCGAACGCGCCCGTGATCGGCTTCATCGCCTCGGGCGGGGCGCGCATGGACGACGGCATCGCCGCGCTCGGCGGCTATGGGCGGATCTTCCGCCACAACGTGCGCCTGTCGGGCAAGGTGCCGCAGATCTCCGTCATCAGCGGCGTCTCGGCGGGCGGCGGCTCGTACTCGCCGGCGCTCACCGACTTCGTGGTGATGACCGAGGGCTCGGCGATGTTCCTGACCGGGCCCGGCGTCGTGCGCGAGGTTATGGGCGAGGAGGTCTCGTCGCAGGACCTCGGCGGCCCGCGCGTGCACGCGAAGAACGGCGTCTGCCAGTTCGAGGCCGAGGACGACCTCGACGCGGTGCGCCTGGTGCGCGACCTGCTCTCCTACCTGCCCCAGCAGGCCGGCGAGGCGCCGCCGATCGGACCGCCGGCCGATGCGCTGCGCGAGGACCCGTCCGACGTCGTTCCCGCCGCGGCGCGGCAGGTATACGACGTCCGCGACGTGATCCGCTCGATCGGGGACGGCGGCGAGATGCTGGAGATGGCCGACCGCTGGGCGCGCAACATGGTGACCGCGTTCACCCGCATCGATGGCCGGCCGGTCGGCGTGATCGCCAACCAGCCCTGGTACCTGGGCGGCGTGATCGATTCCGACGCCTCGCAGAAGGCGGCCAGGTTCGTGCGCATCTGCAACTCGTTCGGGCTCCCGCTGGTCGTCCTCGTGGACACTCCGGGCTTCCTGCCTGGGACCAAGCAGGAGGGCGCGGGCGTGATCCGCCATGGGGCGAAGCTGCTGCACGCGTTCGCGGAGGCCGTGGTGCCGAAGGTGACCGTCGTGCTGCGCAAGGCCTACGGCGGGGCGTACATCTGCATGAACTCGAAGGACCTCGGCGCGGACCTGGCCTTTGCCTGGCCCGATGCCGAGATCGGGATCATGGGGCCCAAGCAGGCCGTGGGAGTCGTGCACAAGCGCGCACTCGCGGAGGCCGACGACTACGACGCCGAGCGCGACCGGCTCGCCGACGAGTACGCCGACGAGCATGTGTCGGCCGAGGTGGCCGCTCGGATGGGCTTCATCGACGAGCTCATCGAGCCGCGCGACACGCGCCGGCGTCTCGGCGGCGCCATCGCGGCGCTTTCGGGCCCCGGCCGCCGCGGCAACGCAGGTGGGAACATCCCGCTATGAGCACCGTCTACGTTGCTCTCGGCGATTCGTTCACCGCCGGCCTCGAGCCGGGCAAGCCGCGCTGGGCGGATGAGGTGGCGAAGGCGCTGGGCCCCGACACCCGCTACGAGAACCTGGCGTGGGTGGGTGCGACGTCGGAGGACGTCGAGAACGAGCAGGTCGACAAGGCCGTGGCCCTCGGGCCCGACCTGATCACGCTCGTGTGCGGCGCGAATGACGTGCTGCTCTCCACCCGTCCCGACCCCACCGAGTACGCGCTGCGCCTGTCGCGCATGTTCACGCGGTTGCGCCGCGAGGTCCCGGAGGCCGAGATCCTGACAGCGACCTACCCCGACATCTCGCAGTTCCTCGAGCTGCGCCCGCGCTCGCGCGCGCGGGTCGAGAAGGGCATGCAGCTCTTCAACGCTGCCTGCAAGAAGGTCGCCCGGCGCCACGACATCGGCCTGCTGGACGGCTTCGACCATCCCGAGGCCGGCGATCGCCAGATCTATGCCGACGACGGCTTCCATCCCTCCGAGGAGGGCCACCGCCGCGCGGCTATGGAGTTTCTGAGGACGCTGCGCGGCCGCCTGCGCCTGCCGGAGCGCGGCAAGGAGGCCTCGGCGTGACGGTGCAGACCTTCGCCAAGGACTTCGACGAGCTCGAGGTGGGCGAGCGCTTCACCACCGAGGACCGCGCGATCGCCATGACCGACGTCATGGCGTTCGCCGAGCTCACCGGCGACACCCATCCCCAGCACACGGACGCCGAGTGGGCGCGGGACAGCCTCTTCGGCGAGCAGATTGCCCACGGGCTGCTCGTGCTCTCGGCAGCGGCAGGCCTCGTGCCATTCGACCCCGATCGGGTGGTCGCGCTGCGCAAGGTCAGTGATGCCGTCTTCAAGGCGCCGGTCAAGATCGGCGACACCGTGCACGTCGAGGGCCAGATCACCAAGGCCCGACAGCTCGACGACGATCACGGCCTGGTGGAGTGCCGCTGGAAGGTGCTGAACCAGGACGCCAAGCTGGTGCTGCGCGTGGCCGTCGAGGTGGTGTGGCGGCGTGGGAGCATCAAGGATTCGCCCGAGCCCGCCGCGAGCGACTCCGTCCTGATCTGATCCCGTGCTACTCGACGGCAAGCGCTTCCTGATCACGGGGGTCCTGACCAAGGGCTCGATCGCGTACTCGGTCGCCGAGCGTGCCCAGCAGGAGGGCGCCGAGATCGTCCTCACGGGCTTCGGGCGCACGCGCCGGATGACCGAGCGCGCGGCCAAGCGGCTGCCGGCTCCCCCGGACGTGCTGGAGCTCGACGTCAACAACCCGGATGACTTCGCGGCGCTCGCGTCCGATCTCGAATCGCGCTGGGGCGGGATCGACGGTGCGCTGCACGCGATCGCCTTCGCCCCCGGCGACTCCCTGGGCGGCAACTTCATGAGCGCCCCGGCCGAGTCGGCGTCCGTTGCCTTCCAGACCAGCGCTTTCAGCTTCAAGGCGTTGGCTGAGTCCTTGCTGCCGCTTCTGAGCAGTAATGAAGGCGGGTCACTGGTTGCTATGGATTTCGACGCCTCGGTGGCCTGGCCGGTGTATGACTGGATGGGAGTGGCCAAGGCCGCTCTCGAGTCGGTGTCGCGCTATCTCGCTCGCGACCTCGGTCCCGCCGGCGTGCGCGTGAACCTGGTCTCCGCCGGCCCGGTCGAGACCCCGGCCGCCGGCGGTATCCCGGGCTTCGACGATCTGGCCGGCATGTGGGGCGACCAGGCGCCGCTTGGCTGGGACACCAACGACCCCGCCGCCGTGGCCGACGTGGTCCTCTTCTTGCTGTCGGATCTCTCCCGGCGGATCACCGGCGAGATCGTGCACGTGGACGGCGGGTTTCACGCGATGGGCGCGCCGCTCAAGTCCACCTGAGTGTGCCGGCAGTCGCCCCAATCCTGCCGTCGCGGGACCTGGAGGCCACGGCGGCCTTCTACGAGCGGCTCGGCTTTGCGCGGACCGGGCTCTGGCCGGACGAGTACCTGATCGTCATGCGCTGGGACGTGGGCCTGCATTTCTTCCACAGCCCCGGGCTCGACCCCTGGAGCTCGATCGCCGGCTGCTACCTGTACGTCGACGACGCCGCCGACCTGCACGCGGAGTTCGATCGCCTCGGCCTGCCCGCCAAGGGCATCCCGCGCCTGCACGGGTCACCCGAGAAGACCGACTACGGCCTGCTCGAGTTCGCCCTGGTGGATCTCGACGGAAACTTGGTGCGGGTCGGGTCCTCGCTGGGCGGCGGGGGATAATCGCCGGCGTGCTCCTCGTCATCGACGTCGGCAACACCCAAACCCACGTGGGCATGTTCCGCTCCGACGAGCTGGTCGAGCACTGGCGCTTTCGGACGGTTCGCTTCGCGACCGCCGACGAGCTGGCTGCCGGGCTCTCGTCGCTGCTCGGCCTGCGCGAGCTGCGCCTGCGCGAGGTGGAAGCGGCGATCGTGTCATCGGTCGTGCCCACGCTCGCGCACGAGTACGAGCAGCTGATCGACCGCTACCTCGACGGCAATGGGGCGCTGGTGGGGCCGAGCCTGAAGACGGGGATGCCCATTCGCATAGATTCGCCGCAGGAGCTGGGCGCCGACCGCCTGGTCAACGCCGTGGCGGCCTACGACCGGGTCGGGGGCGCGTGCATCGGGGTCGACTTCGGTACGGCGATCAACTACGACGTGGTCTCGAGCGCCGGTGAGTACCTGGGCGGCGTGATCTCGCCCGGAATCGAGATCTCGCTGGAGGCCCTGGCCGCCCGAGCCGCCCGGCTGCCGCGGGTCGACATCGAGGAGCCCAAGCACGCGATCGGCAAGGGAACCCAGGAAGCGATCCAGGCGGGAGTGGTCTACGGCTTCGCCGGCCAGGTCGACGGAATCCTGGGCCGACTGCGCGAGGAGCTCGGCGAGGAGGCGACTGCGATAGCGACCGGCGGCTACGCCCAGGCGATCGTCCCGTTCTGCGAGCAGGTCGACGAGGTCGACGACCTGCTGACACTGAACGGCCTAAAGCTGATCTGGGAGCGAAACCGCGGCTGAGTCGTTGCACTTGTAACCCCCGCGTGCGCCGCGGGGGCCCATCCTTGCGGCCATGCCCCACGCGCCTGACGTTGACCGCCACATAGGCGGCAAACGTAAGCCCGGCGAGATCGATCGCCTGATTGCCGACCTGGCCGCGGGCCAGCACGGCGTCGTGGCCCGGCGGCAACTGCTGGCCGCCGGCGTGGGAACCGACGCGATTGACTTCCGGCTGCGACGGCATCGGCTTCACCTCCTTTACCGCGCTGTCTACGCCACGGGCTGCGGCCCGGTTCAAAGGGAGGCGCGCTGGATGGCGGCCGTGCTCGCCGGCGGCGGCGGCGCCGCCCTTCGTCGTCGCTCGGCGTCCGCGCTGTGGGATTTCCACGCGGGCGGGGTACGGATCGAAGTGGCGACCCCCACGCAGCGGCGCTCGCGCGACGGGATCCTGTTTCACCACTCGAAGCTGCGCCCCGACGAGCTGACCGAGCACGACGGAATCCCCGTCACCACGGTCCCCCGCACCCTGTTCGACCTTGCGACGGTCCTGCGTCCACGCCAACTCGAGCGGGCGCTCAACGAAGCCGAGGCGCTGCAACTCTGGAACGAGCTCTCGCTCCTCGACCTACTTCATCGCTATCGAGGCCGCCCGGGCGCGGCTGCGATCCGCGCCCTCCTCGCGGCCCGTGACCAGGGAGCGACGATCACCCGCAGCGAGCTCGAGCTGAAGTTCCTCGAGTTCCTCGATTCGGCAGGGCTGCCGTCACCAGAGACCAACGTCCTCATCGAGGGGCTCGAGGTCGATTGCCTGTGGCGAGCGCCGCGCCTTGCCGTCGAGCTCGACGGCCGAGACTTCCACTCCACACGAGCGGCGTTCGAGCGCGACCGCGAGCGAGATCGCATCCTGCAGGTCGCGGGCTGGCGACCGGTGAGGGTTACCTGGCGGCAGCTGCACGGTTCGCCCCAGCGGCTCGCCCGCGACCTGCAACGCCTGCTGTCCGCGGCTACCCTGGCTGCATGAAGCTGTTCGGTCGCGAAAAGAAGCGGGAGCGCGGGATCCCCAACTACTGGAACGAAGCGGTGGTCGAGCGCATCCAGCGCGATACCGGTGTCGATCGCGATGCGGCGCGTACCTACTTCAACGAGATGCTCATCTTCCTCGACATCGTGGCCGACTCGAAGCAGTTCATCTCGCCGCCCGATGCCGTCGACGTGGCCTGGCACGCATTCATTCTCCACACGCGCGACTACGAGGACTACTGCCGCGAGCGCTACGGGCACGTCATCCATCACCAGCCGACCGGCGAGCCGGACCCGAACGCCTACAAGCGGGCGTACGACCGCCGGGCCGAGGCCGGTCCGGTGGACAACTCGGTGTGGGTCCCGCCGGCCGCCGGTGGCGCGATCGTCGGCGGCGCGGCGGCCGAGGCCGGCGTCGGCGGCGCCTCGAACGTCGGCGACGCGATCCAGGACACGGGCCCGGGCGACGGCGGGGGCGGCGGCTTCTTCAGCAGCCTGTTCGGTGGCGGCGCGTCGGATTCCGGCTCGTTCGACTCCGGGTCGTCGTCCGGCGACTTTGGGGGCGGTTCCTCCGGCGACTCCGGCGGCGGCGGCTCGAGCTGCGGCGGCGGGTCGAGCTGCGGCGGCGGGGGCGGCGGTTAGATGGGGGATCCCACCAGCTGATGCGCTCGCTCACCCAACCCTGGACGCTCGGCGGCCTGCGGCTCGACAACCGGGTCGTCCTCGCCCCGCTCGCCGGCATCGGCAACTGGTTCGTCCGGCTTCAGGCCAAGCGTTTCGGGGCCGGCCTCGTCGTGTCCGAGATGGTCTCGAGCTTCGGCCTCGCATACGGCAACGAGCGCACCGTCAGCGAGTTCCTGCGCATCCATCCCGAGGAGCACCCGGTCAGCCTGCAGCTCTTCGGCCACGACCCCGCGATCATGCGCGAGGCAGCGGCAATGGCGGCGGACGCGGGGGTCGACGTGATCGACCTCAACATGGGATGCCCGGTGCGCAAGGTCTGCAAGACTGGCGCCGGCGCCGCCCTGCTCGCCGACCCGGACAAGGCGGTGGCGATCGCCCGCGCTGCCGGTGAGGGCGGCGGCCTTCCCGTGACCGTGAAGCTCCGGCCGGGCCAGACGCCCGGCGACCGCGCCGGGGTCGAGCTTGCGCGTCGGCTCGTCGACGAGGCCGGCGTTGCCGGGATCGCGTTTCACCCCCGCCACGCTTCCCAGCAGCACGCCGGGCGGCCCGACTACGCACTAGCCGCCGAGCTGGCCGCCGCCCTCCCCGTGCCCGTGATGCTGTCGGGCGGCCTCTCCGACGACGGACGGGTCCTCCAGGCCTTTGCCGACAGCGGGGCCGCTGCGGTCATGCTCGCGCGCGGAGCGCTCGGCAACCCGTGGCGCTTCGGCCGGCTCTTGGGCGCCTACGAGGGCGAGCCGAGCCGCGACGAGGTGGTGGCCGAGCTCGAGTGGGTGATCGCGAGCGCCGAGGAGCACCTGGGCGCCGAGCGCGCCGGCCGCTACCTGCGCAAGTTCTATCCCTGGTACGCCGAGACGATGGGTTTGACCAAGCGCGAGCGCGGGCCGCTGGTGACCGCACCGACGACCGCCCGGGCCCGCGAAGCCCTGGCCGGGCTGGTCGCCGGCCGGCCCGCCCTGGCCGCCTGAGCCGTCCCCAAATCGCCAAGGAGCCGCGTCCCCGGTTGCTAGACTGCGCGTCCCTCCGGCGGGTCAAACGGAGGTTTTCTTATGGCACGAGAAACCGTCCTCACCCCTCAGGGCCTCGAAGAGCTCAAGACGAGAATCGCCTTTCTGCGCGGTGAGCGCAGGCGCGAGGTGGCCGCGCGGATCAAGGAAGCGCGGGAGTTCGGCGACATCTCAGAGAACTCCGAGTACGACGACGCGAAGAACGAGCAGGCCATGCTCGAGAAGCAGATCTCCGACCTCGAGGAGAAGCTCGCCAACGCTCGGGTGATCAACGAGAAGGACGTGGACACCGACGTCGTCAGCATCGGCGCCACCGTGCACGTCAAGGATCAGAAGACCGACAAGTCGACGAAGTTCAAGATCGTCGGCTCGGCCGAGGCCAACCCCTCGGACAGCAAGCTCTCGAACGAGTCGCCGGTCGGGCGCGCCCTGCTCGGCCACAAGCGCGGCGAGACCGTCACGGTCACCGTCCCGCGCGGCCCCGCTCGCAAGCTGAAGATCACCAAGATCGAGCGTTGACACCCGGGGGCCTCACGCCCCCGGACCCCCGCTGATTTCCGGCCGGCTTGCGCGGTGGCTATAGCGTTGCGAGGGTGGACGACCGCCGCGCCAAGCTCGAGCGCCTGCGCGAGCAGGGGATCGACCCGTTCCCGCACGAGTTCGACGGGGTCGCGCCGATCTCCGAGGTCCATGCCGCCCACCAGGACCTCGGCGCGGGCGAGGAGACCGAGAGCGCCTACCGCATCGCCGGCCGCATGACGGGCCGCCGCGGCCACGGCGGCGCGGCGTTCATCGACGTGGTCGACCGCTCCGGCAAGCTGCAGGTGCACGCAAAGCGCGACGTGCTCGGCGAGGAGCAGTTCGACACGCTCACCTCGCTCGACCTGGGCGACCTGATCGGCATCGACGGGACCGCCTTCAAGTCGCGCCGCGGCGAGCTCTCGCTCCGCGCCGAGGGCTGGACGTTGCTTGCGAAGTCGCTGCGGGCGCCGCCCGAGAAGTTCCACGGTCTCGAGGACGTTGAGACCCGCTACCGCCACCGCGAGGTCGACCTGCTCGCCAACGAGGAAACGCGCGCGCTGTTCATCCTGCGCTCGAAGGTCGTCCGCGCGGTGCGCCGCTGGCTCGACGAGCGCGGGTTCCTCGAGGTCGAGACGCCGATCCTCCAGCCCCTCTACGGCGGAGCGCTCGCGCGCCCGTTCGTGACCCATCACAACGCACTGGACCGGGACGTCTTTCTCCGCGTGGCCGACGAGCTCTACCTCAAGCGCCTGATCGTGGGCGGGCTCGAGCGCGTCTATGAGATCGGCAAGGACTTTCGCAACGAGGGGATCTCCCACAAGCACAACCCCGAGTTCACGATGCTCGAGTGGTACGAGGCCTACGCGGACTACCTGGACATCGCGGCGCGCCTGGAGGAGCTGATCGCCTACGTTGCGGCGGACGTCGGCTATGACGGGCCGATCGACTTCTCGCCTCCATGGAGGCGCCTGACCCTCCGCGAGGCGATCCTGGAAAAGACGGGCCTTGACATCGCAGCCGACGAGGAGCTGCCCGGCGAGGGCACCTGGGGCAAGCGGGTGGACGACCTCCTCTCACAGCACGTCGAGCCCGACCTTCAGGCCCCCACGTTCATCCTCGACTACCCCAAGGAGCTCTCGCCCTTCGCCAAGGACCACCGCTCCGAGCCCGGGCTGGTGGAGCGCTTCGAGTGCTTTGCCGCCGGAATGGAGTTCTCGAATGCGTTCACGGAGCTAAACGACCCGGACGAGCAGCGGGCGCGCTTCGAGCAGCAGGCCCGCGACCAGGCCGCGGGCGACGACGAGACCCAGCCCTACGACGAGGACTACGTGCACGCGCTCGAGCAGGGGATGCCCCCGACCGGCGGAATCGGAATCGGGATCGACCGGCTGGTGATGATCCTGAGTGGACGCCACTCGATCCGCGAGGTAGTGCTGTTTCCTGCGATGCGCGGCAGCCCCGCCGAGGAACGCGGTCCCGCTGGCGACCGGCCAGACATCAGCGGGGGCCCGGGGGCGGGAGCCCCCGGCGGTCCCGCTGGCGACCGGCCAGACATCAGCGGGGGCCCGGGGGCGGGAGCCCCCGGATGACATCCGCAGTTACCCGTCGACGGCGTCCTTCAAGGCGTTCTCGGCCTTCGTGATCTCCGCGCCGCTCTTGGACAGGTCCGCCACTGCCTGCGTGGCGGCCGCCGGGTCGTTCGAGATCGCGGCGTCGGCCACAGCGCGCAGGTCGGCAACGCCCTTCTTGAGAGCCGCGAGCAACTCGTCGAACTCCTCCTTGGCGTCCTCCGGCGGCTCGAGCGCCGCGAGGTCGGTGCGGGTCTGCTCGGCGGTGTCCGCGATCTCGTCGAACTTCTTCGCGATCTGCTTGTTGGAGTCGCCCGCGGCGCCCGCCGCCTGGCCGATGTCGTCGTTGACCTTGCTCAGGTCTTCGACCGCGGCGTTGTAGTCCTCGCGGAACTCGTCCGAGTCGTCGCCGCCGCACGCGGCCACGGGAAGGGCGATGGCGAGCGTCATGGCCGCGAGGGCGGCGGCGCGAGTCCGGTTCATAGGTCGGCGAGCCTAGCCGAATTACTCCCTGGGAGCGGCATTTAGACCTTGTTACAGGCGCAAAGGCCACGCGGCCCCATTGGTAGACTCGGTCCGCGGGCAGGCTAACCCGTGTCGCCTCTCAGACGATCGGCCCTATTTGCCGATCTAGAGGGAAGAAGACGGGTAAGCCCTCCCCGACGTTCCCGACAGATAGGCATTCTGGTGTTTGAGCGCTTCACCGAACGGGCCCGGCAGGTGGTCGTCCTCGCCCAGGAGGAAGCCCGCATCCTCAAGCACAACTACATCGGCACCGAGCACATCCTGCTCGGGCTGCTGCGGGAAGAGGAAGGGCTCGCCGCCCGTGTCCTCGAGTCGCTTGACATCACGGTGGAGCGTGTTCGCGCCCAGGTGGTCCGCATCGTCGGGTCGGGCGAGGAGGTCACCTCCGGCCAGATCCCGTTCACCCCGCGCGCCAAGAAGGTGCTGGAGCTCGCGCTGCGCGAGGCCCTCAGCCTTGGCCACAACTACATCGGGACCGAGCACATCCTGCTGGGACTGGTGCGCGAGAACGAGGGCGTGGCCGCCCGCATCCTGCTCGACTTCGATGCCGACTCCGAGAAGATCCGCAACGAGGTCATCCGCATGCTGTCCGGACCTGGTGGGCGCCAGGGCCGCGCCGGCGCGGCCGCCGGGGCGCAGGGCGAGGGCAAGAAGTCGTCCAAGCTGCTCGACCAGTTCGGCCGCAACCTGACCAAGCTGGCGGCCGAGGGCAAGCTCGACCCGGTCGTTGGCCGCGAGACCGAGATCGAGCGGATCATGCAGATCCTCTCGCGCCGCACGAAGAACAACCCGGTGCTGATCGGCGAGCCGGGCGTCGGCAAGACGGCCGTCGTCGAGGGGCTGGCCCAGCGCATCACCAACGGCGAGGTGCCGGAGCTGCTCAAGAACAAGCAGATCTACACGCTCGACCTGGCCGCGCTGGTGGCGGGCTCGAAGTACCGCGGCGAGTTCGAGGAGCGCCTCAAGAAGGTGATGAAGGAGATCACCCAGCGCGGCGACATCATCCTGTTCATCGACGAGCTGCACAACCTCGTCGGCGCGGGCGCCGCCGAGGGCGCGATCGACGCCGCATCGATCCTCAAGCCGGCGCTGGCGCGAGGCGAGCTGCAGACGATCGGCGCCACGACGCTCGACGAGTACCGCAAGTACCTCGAGCGCGACTCCGCGCTGGAGCGCCGCTTCCAGCAGATCCGCGTCGACCAGCCCTCCACCGAGGAGACGGTTCAGATCCTCAAGGGCCTGCGCGACCGCTACGAGCAGCACCACCACGTCGGCATCACCGACGAGGCGCTCGAGGCGGCCGCGGAGCTGGCCGACCGCTACATCTCCGACCGCTTCCTGCCCGACAAGGCGATCGACCTCATCGACGAGGCCGCATCGCGCGCGCGCATCAAGTCGATGACGGCCCCGCCCGTCTACCGCGACCTCGAGGAGGAGATCGAGACCACGCGGCGCGACAAGGAGGCGGCGATCGAGGCGCAGGAGTTCGAGAAGGCCGCGAACCTGCGCGACAAGGAGCGCCAGCTCACCAACAAGAAGCGCGAGCTCGAGGAGCAGTGGCGCTCGGGCGAGTCCGGCGAGCGTCCCGAGATCGGCGAGGAGGAGATCGCCGACATCGTCTCGATGTGGACAGGCATCCCGGTGTTCAAGCTCACCGAGGCCGAGACGCAGAAGCTGATGCGCATGGAGGAGGAGCTGCACAAGCGGGTCATCGGCCAGAACGCCGCCATCGAGGCGGTCTCGAAGGCGATCCGCCGCTCGCGCGCGGGCCTCAAGGACCCCAAGCGCCCCACCGGCTCGTTCATCTTCCTCGGCCCTTCGGGCGTCGGCAAGACCGAGCTCGGCCGCACGCTCGCCGAGTTCCTGTTCGGTGACGAGGACGCGATGATCCGCATCGACATGTCCGAGTACATGGAGAAGCACTCCGTGTCTCGGCTCGTCGGCTCGCCGCCCGGCTACATCGGCTACGACGAGGGCGGCCAGCTCACCGAGGCCGTGCGGCGCAAGCCGTACAGCGTGCTCCTGCTCGACGAGATCGAGAAGGCGCACCCGGACGTGTTCAACATCCTGCTCCAGATCCTGGAGGACGGCAGGCTCACGGACGCCCAGGGCCGCACGGTCGACTTCCGCAACTCGATCGTGATCATGACCTCGAACATCGGGGCCTCGGAGATCGCCAAGAACACCGGCATCGGCTTCACCGTCGGCGACGAGACAGGGCTCTCGTACGACGACATGAAGAACCGGATCATGGGCGAGCTGAAGAAGGTCTTCCGGCCCGAGTTCATCAACCGGATCGACGAGGTGATCGTCTTCCACAAGCTCACGAAGGAGGAGATCACCTCCATCGTCGAGCTGCTGCTCAAGCGGATTCGCGAGTCGCTGGCCGAGCGCGAGCTGTCGCTCAACCTCTCCGAGGGGGCCGCCGACCTGCTGGTCGAGAAGGGCTGGGACCCGGCCATGGGGCGCAAGGCCGCTGCGCCGCGCGATCCAGCGCTACATCGAGGATCCGCTCGCGGACGAGGTGCTCGCTCAGAGCATGCCGCCCGGGTCGACCGTGGAGGTCGACAAGGCGCCCGAGGGCGACGAGCGCGAGGTGACGATCTCGATCGTCAAGCCCAAGGAGCGCACAGCGCGAGACGGTCGGTGTCGGCGCCCAGGGCGATGCCCGCGAGGAGGGCAGCTCGGAGGACCCGGCCGCGCCGGACGACCCGCCCGACCTGCCCGACGATCCAGAGGTTCTGCCCGACGTGCCGGATGCGCCGCCGGCGCCCGAGGCCGAGGCCGAGCCCGAGAGCTAGGAGAGGGGCGCCGCCTCGCGGCGCCCGGTAGCTAGTCTCGCCGCACGATGGGACGACGGACTGCGCCGCAGGGGCGACGCAGCGCAAGCGGTTTCGGGCCCCAGGTTTCGCGACCGGGAGAAGCCGGGCGCGATCCTCAAGGGGCCGCCCATCACTCTCACGTGCGAGTGCGGCGAGAAGCGTGATCTGGCATACGGCGAGCGCTGGGAATGCGAGACGTGCGGTCGCGCCTGGGACACGAGCCGGATCCCGCGTGAGCAGTACGAGGCGATTCGCTCCACCAGCCTGCGCTTTCGGGCTCTGCCGATTGGCTTTGGGCTGCTCGTGGCCGCACTCGC
This sequence comes from uncultured Thermoleophilaceae bacterium, assembly GCA_963762265.1. Classification (GTDB taxonomy): domain Bacteria; phylum Actinomycetota; class Thermoleophilia; order Solirubrobacterales; family Thermoleophilaceae; genus JACVRW01. Next base: position 246,108 of record CAVXKC010000010.1, read on the forward strand.
GATCTTCTTCACGCTGTCCGGGAACATCTTCGGCGTCTTCTTCCTGCTGCCGGTGGCGCTGACGATCTGGTTCGTCTTCCTGCGGCCGGTGCACCGCAAGCGCTACTACCGGGCCGTGGCCGGCCTGCCGAAATGGGAACTGGGGCCGGAGTGAACCGGCCCGGCTCGTCTACACCGAAGTCGCCGTGGGAGCCGTCTTGAGCTCCGCGTGAGCGCGCTCCTCTTCCGGGGTGAGAGGGACTTGCTCGCGCATTCTGATCGGGATCTTGTCCTCAACGACGTGGCGCCACACGTATAGGAGGACGGCCGCCAGCAAGACGAGCAATCCGGTGCGCGTCTTGTCCCAGCCGTAGCCATACCCCTCGATTCCCAGGAAGCCGCCGGAGTAGAGGAAGCCTCCGACGATCAAGAACGTGAGGTTGATCAGGAACAGCACCACGGCGAGCGGCACCCAGTAATTGGCGAGCCTGATGGGCCGGGGCCAGTCCGGACGGTCGCGGCGAAGCAGGACAAAGCCGCCGAGCGCCGCGCAGGTCGCCATGACGTAGCCCACGTTGCTGACCGCGAGGATCTCCAGCACGCCGGCGAACGCCGTGATCAGGAAGATGTTCAGCAGGGCGTCGACCGTCATCGCGCGGCCTGGCACACGATGCTTATTGAGGCCTCCGAACCACCTGATCGTCATGCCGTCCCTCGAGATGCCATACAGCGCTCTCGAGCCGTCCATCGTCGCCGTGTTCATGGACAGGATCAGGCCCGCGACGACGCAGAAGATCATTACGTTGGCCAGCCCTGAGCCGACAAGTGCGTCGAAGGCCTGCGTGTAGAACGAGATGAGCGTGGCGTCCTCAGCGATGACCGCAGTGCCCAGCGTGCCTCCGACTCCCAGCGGCAGCAGCACGTAGACGACCGCGGAGAAGAGCGCCGCCGCGCGCAACCCTCTGGCCGTATCGCGTTCGGTGTTCTGGTACTCGGGCGCGAACGTGGCCACCACCTCGATTCCGTACGAGGACCAGCACATGAAGTACAGCCAGACCAGCGCAAGCGCAAGGCCTCCGTTGGCGCCGATCTCCCACTGCATGTTCGAGCTCGACCACTCGCCCGTCACGTATGGCAGGAACATCAGCACGAAGGCCGGGATGATCAGCAGCGCCCCGGTCACGTAGCCGAACCAGACGGCGGGACGGACGCCGAAGATGTTGAAGGCCCAGACGAGGATGATCAGGCCGATGCCGATCGCGATCGGCAGCGAGAGGTCGAAGGTCCCGGCGTTCTCCGTCCAGGTGGTGTCGGAGAACCACTCGGCCTGGATCAGCGTACCCGCGACGAGACCGTTGATGGAAAGGACGACCGACCACCCGATCCAGTATCCGAAACTGGCCAGTGGGCCGATGATCGTGAGGTACTTCCGCCACGCTTCGTGGGCGTAGAGCGCGATGCCACCGGATTTGCTGGGGAACATCGCCGCGAGCTCGGCGTGGATGTTGTTCTGGAGCGCACCCAGGCAGATGGAGATCGTCCAGAGTACGAAGGCGCCGGTGGTTCCAAGCGCTCCGATCGACCCGCCGAGGGCGGCGATGAGGAAGCCGGGGTTGGCGAGCGCGACGACGAAGCCGTCCCACCACGTCATCGCCTTGAGGAGTTGTCGCTCCTCGACCTCGGCGTGCGCCATTGACGTTCCCCTCTCCTCGGTAGTGGCCTCGATCCCCGCTGTGTCGTACCAATTGGTACACGCGAGCCAGCGCCTTTCTACCAGGGATGCCGGACACGGTCAACGTCCCCCTACCATGGACTCCCATGACGAAGCTGCACGACCGTCGCGACGATGTGACCGGCTTGGTCTCCGCGCCCACCGGCGCCAGGCCGGTGGTGCTTGCCACGACGTCGGTCCCGGTTGACCCGAGCGCAGAGCGGATGGCTGTGGACAGTGCTATCGAAGCCGGTGTGCCGCTCGTGATCGTGAACCTGATCCCGCTGCCGGCCTACGTCACCACCATGGTGCTGCTCGGTCCGGAGGGGACTACGTTCCCACATGAGGAGGCGCTCGACGAGGTGCGCGAGACAGCGGCTCGAGCGGCGCGCCTCGGCGTCAAGACCGAGCTGCTGCGCGTTCGGACCAAGCACCCGGTCCGGGCGTTGCTAGAGGTCGTAAGCGAGCGCGACGCGGGGCTGCTCGTCTTTGGTCCTGATCTGCGACGTGTGAAGAAACTGCGCTTTCGCCGCGCTGCCCGGCGAGTGCGCCACGAGGCGGGCTGCCTGGTCTGGGTTGCCCCGGACGGGTGAGCGCGCCTAGCGCTGCTTGTCGATCTCGATCACCTTGCCTGTGTTGGCGTCGATCTTGACGACCGATAGCCGGCGGATTGTGCCCTCGGCGCGGCCGGGCACGGACAGGTTGACGAACCAGTAGGGCTTGGAGTTGATGCCCTGGCGCAGGAGGCGCACGTTGGTGCGCCGCGGCTTGAAGTCAACTGCGCGCGTCGCGCTGGTGATCGCCTGATCCTTCGTAGTGCGAACCTGGGACTGCTGGCAACCGCGCGCCACGAGGAACGCGACCACCAGCACGCCGATCAAGACAAAAACGCGCGGCCACGTGGGCCGGACAGGCTGTGTGCGGCTGAGAGTGGGACGGAACGCGGTCCCCATGTCCGTGAAGAGCAGGATCACCAACACGACGATCGTGCAGATGATCGAGATCGCAAGCATCGCGGTCTCGAACGACTTCACGTGCGTCTGCAGGGGGGCAAATTCGATCTGGCGCTTTCCGCTGCCGTTGTCGACCATGTTCAGACCTCCTCCCTCTGGGTCCCGGGCTGGGGCGCGGGCGGATCGGTCGCCTGCCTTCGGCCCCTGAGTCTCGCCACATGGCCGACCAGTTGCCGATTCTCGTAGACGACCCACAGCACCAGGGCGGCCAGGGTCACTACGATGCCGAGCACGGTCAGTATGTAGTACGCCGTCTCGGCCGCGGTGCCCTCGTCTCCGTAGGTCGAGCCGGGGCCGAAGGTCATGAAGCCGGTGCAGTCCTCGTAGTTGGCCTGGAGGATGAAGTCGGCCGAGTCGTCGGCCGGCTCGGCCACCTCGTTCGATACGACGCAGCCAGGTGAGCTGTCGATCAGAGCAGGCATTCGGCCCCCTTTCCTGTTCTCAGGGTGTAGTCACGCGCGCGTTTGAGCTCTTCGCGAAGCACACGGTCGGCGTCGGTCGCGCCGCCGTCGGGCTCACGTAGGAAGGCGCCACGTACCACGGCCTCCTCGGGGTAGGGATCGTCTCGGCGTAGCTCGTCAAGGCCCTCGAGCTCGAGTTCGCGGTAGCGCCGAGCCCGGCGCCTCAGCTTGGCGTCCTCGAGGGTCACCGCCCAGGTCAGCGCGACTACCAGCACGACCGGAAAAATGGTGGCGGCAATGGTCTCCACCTACCTCACCACCTCCCGGTCCGCTTCCCGAAGGACCCGTTCGGAGGACGTCAGCGTTCCGTCGGGTTCGACGATCATCTCGTCGAACCTCGCCATCTCCGGCATGTAGAGATCCTCGTCGTACTCGGATACGTCGAGGCCCTCCAACTCGACCTCGGGGGGCACCCGCAGGAGGTTGAGCTTCTTCAGGACGAACGACGCCACCCACCCCGACAGGAAGCCGAGCGGCAGGAAGGTCGCGATGCCGATCAGCTGCCCGCCTATCGAGCTGTCCACGTTGTTGAACCCGGTCGGATAGCCGGCGGCGAAGACTCCGACCCAGAAGCACGCCCAGAAAGCCCGAGAAGCCATGCACCGCAACGGCCCCGACGACGTCGTCGACGCGCATTTTCTTCTCGATCCACCCGCCGACCCAGACCGCGAGTACCGCGGTGGCCATTGCGAGCAGGTAGCCCAATGTGGGCGCGTACACGTCCGCGCCGGCGGATACGCCGATAACGCCCGCGAGGCCGCCGGACACCGTCCAGAACGGATCACCTCGTGACGCGAAGTACCCGCCGGTGAAGCCGCCTGCGAAGCCCATCGTGATGATCATCGTGATCGACCCGAGCGTGGTGGGGCTGAGGTAGATGTTCGCCCAGCCCGGCGCCGCGGTCGACGAGATCACGAGGCAGGCACCGTAGAAGGCGTAGAAGCCCGTGAAGATCAGCATCAGCCCGAGCAGGGTCAGGTGCAGGTTGTGCGGCCGGAACTGGCGCGCCAGACCCTCGCGCGTGTACTTGCCAATACGCGGACCCAGGTTGAACAGCACTCCCAGGGTGAACGCGCCGGCCACGCCGTGCACCACGCCGGAGGCGATCGCGTCGTGGAAGCCAAAGCGCAGCGTGAGCCACCCGCCCGCGCTCCAGCCCCAGGCGGCGTCTAGGATCCAGACCGCGGAGCCGAGTATCGAGGCCAGGATCAAATAGGCCGAGAGGCGCACCCGCTCGAGCAGCGCACCCGACATGATCGACGCGGTCGTCCACGAGAACAGCAGGAAGGCCAGGAAGAAGATCAGGTTGATGTTGTTGGCCAGGTTGGGCCCAAAGGCGTCCGACCACGGGATGCCGCCCTGGCAGGCCAGCGACGTGAAGTCGGCGTTGTTGGGGCCGATCGGCAGGCCGGGTTGGTTGCAGTTGTAGATCCACCAGCCGACGTAGTAGAAGGTCGGCGTGACGACCGCGATCGTGAGGATGTTCTTCATCGCGGTGGCCAGCACGTTCTTGCGCCGGACCACACCGGCCTCGTAGCTCATGAAGCCGACGTGAATCAACCACATGAGCACGACCGTGAAGAAGTAGAACTGCTCACCGAGGATCGCCGCGTCTGTCGTCTGGCCCTGCGCGCTGGCAGCCTCCTCGAGGTTCTGTACCTGCGCGAAGACGAAGTCGATCATGCCTTCCTCCCTTGCCGACGCGCCCGGGCGTGTCGAGCGATCAAGAGACTTCCGTCACGAGTCAAGCCGAGCGACCGTATCCTTTGCACCAGGCGTTGGACAATGTGAGACCTATACAGGGTTCACAGAGAATCAGTGTGTATATGCCACATAGGACAGACGCACATGCCTGGCTACGATGACTGGGGTGACGGTATCACCGGTGTCGCAGGGCGGTGACGCGCTCGACCGCATCCGGCGGGAGAACCAGACGCTCTACGCGGTCATCAAGACCGTGTCCTCGTCGCTCGCGCTCGAGCGAGTGCTCGACGGTGTTGTAGAGATCGCCACCGACGCCACCGGCTGCCACGCGTGCTTCGTCTACTTCCTCGAAGGAGATCGGCTCGTCCTGCGGGCCGCCTCGCCCGAGTACGCCCACCTTGTCGGCGAGCTCCAGTGGGGGCTCGATGAGGGCCTGACCGGCTGGGTCGCGCGCAACAAGTCCCCTGAGTTCATCCGTGAGAACGCGATGCAGGATCCGCGCATGAAGTACGTGCCCGAGCTGGAGGAGGAGCGCTTCCAGTCGATGATCGCCGTGCCGGTGCTGGACAAGGCGGGTGAGGTGATCGGCGTCATCGTGCTGCATACGCAGGCGCCGCGGGAGTTCGAGGACCACACCCTCAACCTCCTCGTCCACACCGCGTCGCTCGTGGCGGGCGCCATCGAGAACGCTCAGCTCTACGGCGAGACCCGCCGGCGCGTGGATGCGCTCACCACCCTCACCGAGCTCAGCCAGTCGCTCGCCTCGGTGGCGCTTCGTGAGGACCTCTACGACGCCGTCACCCGCGGCGCGCGCCGGCTGCTGGGCGCGGACGCTTGCCAGATCTGGCGCGTCGACTCCGAGGCCCACGAGCTGCTGCTCGGAGCGACCGACCCCCCGGACGCGCCCGAGGCCAGCCCGGGCGAGGACCGGATCGCGCTCATGCTCGACCTCGTACGCCGCGACGCCGGCGACCCCTCGGCTTCGGTGCCTGGGGTCGAGGAGGGCGAACGCCTGCTGGTGGCCACCCTGGCGGCAGGCGACGAGCGGCTCGGCATCCTCTGTTGCCTCGTGCGCGCCCGTGACTTCGGCGACGAGGACTCGGAGCTGCTGCGCGCTGTGGCCAACCAGACCGCCGTGGGATTAAAGAAGGCGGAGCTGATCGAGCGGCTGACCGAAGCGAACATCGTCAAAGACATGTTCGAGGCACTCGCCGCGGGGTCGGTTGCCGCGGCCGAGGCAAAGGCGGTCGAGGCGCGGTGCGACCTCGGCCGGCCGCATGTGTTCGCGTACATAGAGCGCGCCTCGCGCGAAGCCGAGGGCCTCCCGTGGCCGGACCTTGCCGCGCGCGTGCAGGCACGGCTTCGCCGACTGTACCCGCGGGTCTTCTTCGACGCTCGCCATGACAGCCTGCGGACGCTCGTCCCAGTGCCGGCCGCGGACCGCGACGCCGCCGAGCAGCTTGCGCGGGCGTGCGACGACTTGGCGCGCGAACACGACCTGCTGATCGGTCTGACCGGCGCCGACCGAGGTGCGGCGGGAGCGCGGCGTCGCATGCGCGAGGCCGCCGACGCGGCTCGCATCGCCCGCTCGCTCGCTCCTGAGGGCGGAGCCATCTCGTACGACCAGCTGGGCGCCTACCGCTACTTGGTGCACCTGGAGCTCGAAGAGGCGCCACACGATCGCTACGGTCAGGCGGTCGATGTCCTGCTTGAGTACGACTCGCGTCGCAACGCCCGGTTGGTAGACACGCTCGAGACGTTCCTGGGCTTGCGCTCCAGTGTCGCGGCGAGTGCACGGGATCTGTTCATCCACCCGAATACGGTGCGCCAGCGCCTCGACCGCATCGAGCAGATCACCGGGCTTGAGCTGCGCTCGGCGGACCTGCTGTCACTCGAGCTGGCGCTGAAGGTGGCCCGCCTGCACCACGTGAGCGAGCCTTAACGCGTGCTCCTCTTCCTACTGACGGGCCAGATCCCGCCGATCCTGCTGCTGGGCCTCGTAATCCTTTGCTACCTGACCGCCTGGGACCTCTGGAAAGAGGACCTGCCCTTCCTCATCAAGGCCTGGTGGGTCCTCCTGGTCTTCATCGCGAATTTGATCGGCTACGCGGTGTTCCGAATTTGGCTGGCGGTTCGCCGACGCGACCATCAAGAGGCCTAGGCCGCCTGATGACGATCCGCGGGAAGCTCTACGCGGCGATCCTGCTCACCATCGTTGGGCCGATCGTGACGATCGCAGTGGCGCTGCACGGCCAAGCGCAGCTCAGTGACCGCTTCGACCAGGTGCGAGAGCGCGCGGGTCACGAGCGGCTGGCCCGCGAGCTGAAGTTCGGCGTGACCGACGTGAACGGCTGGCAGACTGCCTATGGCTACGACGATGGCGTGTCGCGTCCGCGCTTCGAGCGCTCGGTCGCAGCCTTCCGGGCCGACCTTCGCGCCGCGCGCGCCGTGCTGACCGGCATACCCGAGCGGCGCCTGCTGGCTCAGCTCGACGACGAGTTCGACCGCTTCATGACCTTCGACGCCGTTGCCTACCGCGCGCTGCGCGAGGGGCGCGACGACGCGGTGCGACGCATCTTCCTCGGGCCGGAGATCAGGAACTTCGAAGGCATGGCCATCACCAGCGAGCGGCTCGCTCGCCTGGAGGAGCGCGGCGCGGCAGCCACCGCGCGCGCCTTCGAGGACGCTCGCGACGCCGGGCGCAAGCGCCTCATCGCGGTGGCGCTCGGCGCCGGGCTCGTGATCGTGCTGCTGCTGGTGGCCGCCTGGGACGTCGCGCGGCTGGCGCTGGAGGGGGCGCGGCGCCCGGGGGCGCAGCTCTGATCGAGGACGTCCTTCTCGAGCTGAGCCTGCTGCTGGTAGCGGCGCTCACGGCCCGCCTCCTGGCCAGCCTCGTTCCCATCCCGGAGATCCTGGTCCTCGTGGCGATGGGCGCGCTCTTCGGGCCTCACGCCCTCGACGTGATCGAGGTTCCGATCGCCTCGCTCGGCGCCCAGCTCATGTTCACGCTCGGCGTGTCGCTGATCCTCTTCTACGGAGGCCTGAACCTGTCGCTGCCTGTGCTGCGCCAGGTCTGGGTGGCGCTCGGACTGCTCGTATTGCCCGGGGTCGTGTTCACCGCCCTGATCGTGGGCGTGGTCGCCTACCTGGTCTTCGACCTCTCGTTCACGGCGGCCCTGCTGCTCGGAGCGGTGCTGGCGCCCACCGATCCCGCCATCCTCATCCCGCTATTCATCCGCTCGCGGCTGAGGCCCAAGGTGGCTCAGACGGTAATAGCCGAGTCGGCCTTCAACGATCCGACCGGAGCCGCATTGGCGCTGGCGCTGGCCGGCGTCGTTCTCTCAGGCGAGAACTCGGTGGGGGAGCCGGTGGCGGAATTCGCCATCGATCTCGGTATCAGCACGGTGATCGGGATGGTGGCTGGAGTCGGGCTTGCCGCCGCGATCTCGAGCAGGCGGGCCGGCGTGTGGCGTGAGTCGTCGGCGCTGGCGGTGCTCACTGTGGTGACGATCAGCTTCTTTTCGCTCGACTCGGCCGGAGGGAGCGGCTACCTGGGGGCGTTCCTTGCCGGGCTCATCGTCGGCAATATGGATCACCTGGGCCTTGCGATGCACTCGGACCACGAACACGAGATGCGAGTGTTCAGCGCCGGGGCCGCCGACCTGGTCACGCTGTTCGTGTTCGTCGTGCTGGGAGCCAACATTCCCTTCGACGAGCTGGGCGAATATCTCCTGCCCGGCGTCGCGGTGCTCGCGGCGCTGCTGCTGATCGCCCGTCCGCTGGTTGTTCTCGCGTGCACCGTGCCCGATCGCCGTGGACGCTGGACTCCCCAGGAGGTCCTGTTTCTGTGCTGGACGCGTGAGACCGGCGTCGTCCCCGCGGCTCTCGTCGGCGTTCTCGCCGGACTGGGGGTGCCGAACATCGAGCTCTACGCCAGCGTCGTTGCGCTCGCGATCGTGGCGACCCTCGTCCTGCAGGCCTTGCCCGCGCCCAGGCTGGCCGGGCGGCTCGGGCTGATCGACTCCGGGTAGCTCAGAACAGCTGCAGGTAGCGGTCGATCTCCCATTGGGAGACCTGGTCGTGCCAGTCGCGGAACTCGTCCTGCTTGGTCTTTACGAAGTAGTCGACGTAGTCCTCGCGACCGGTGTTGCCGAGCGCCTTCCGCAGGACGTCGCACTTTTCGAGCTCGCGCGTGGCGTCAAGTAGGTTGCCTGGGAGCAGCTCGACGCCCAGCTCGGCGCGCTGGGCGTCGTCGAGCTCGTGCAGGTTCAGCTCGGTGGTCGGCTCGCCCGGGTCGAGCTCACGCTCGATGCCGTCGAGGCCCGCCGCCAGGACCGCGGCGGCGCCAAGATAGGGGTTGCAGGAGCCGTCCACGGTGCGGTCCTCGATGCGCCCTGCCGCCGGAATTCGCAGCATCTGGGTGCGGTTGTTGAAACCGTAGGAGACATAGACCGGCGCCCAGCTCGAGCCGCTGCGAGTGCCGACCACGAGTCGCTTGTAAGAGCCGACCGTCGGCGCGGTGAGCGCGATGTACGCCTTGGCGTGGGCCTTCAGGCCACCGACGAAGTGGTAGGCGAGCTTGGACAGGCCGAGCCCGCGCGAGTCCTCGGAGGGGTCGGCGTCGAAGGCATTCTCGCTGTCCTTCCAGAGGCTCATATGGAAGTGGCAGCCATTGCCGGTCAGGTGACCGAACGGCTTGGGCATAAAGGTCGCGATGAGCCCGCGTTCCTGAGCCAGCGACTCGACCATGTAGCGAAAGAAGATCGCGCGGTCGCAGGTCGTCAGGGCGTCGGCGAAGTCGAAGTTCTGCTCGAACTGCCCGTTGGCGTCCTCGTGGTCTGTGGCGTAGTTGTTCCAGCCGAGCCCCGTGACGTAGCGCGAAACCTGGGATACGAAGTCGAGGTTGCGCGTGAGCGCGCGCATGTCGTAACAGGGCTGCTCGAGGGTGTCGAGCGGGTCTGCCAGCTCGATCGAGCCGTCCTCGCGCTTGCGCACCAGGAAGTACTCGAGCTCGGCGCCGATCATGAACTCGTAGCCCATCGATCGCGCGCGCTCGAGCACGTTGCGCAATATCGTCCGAGGACAGTAGGGCCACGGCTCGCCGTCCACCGTCACGTCGCACGCGAGACGGGCGACGTTTGGCTTCCACGGCAGCGGGGTGAGCGAGCGAACGTCGGGCATCGCCGCGATGTCGGGGTCGTGGGGACGCTGGCCGATCGCCCCGGCGGCGAACCCGGCGAACCCCGCGCCGTCCTCCAGCAGCCCGTCGAGGTGGCGCGCAGGCACCAGCTTGGCGTTCGGCTTGCCGTGCATGTCGACGAACTGGGCGAAGAGGAACTCCACGTCGTTCTCAGTGAGGAAGCGCTCGACGTCCTCGCGGGAGCTCGGCGCGGTGAAGGGCTCGTTCATTGCCTCAACGTATCCGTTCGGCCGGGAGGGGGCCAATGTGGCCGTCTACTACCTTTCGCCTGCTGAGCGTGTACACGCCGACAGTGTGTGAACACCACACAGCCCACCCGGGAATTGTTCGTCGGCGGCCATTGGGACCGTCAGGGTTCGCCGCCTAGACTCGATCGCATGTGTGGCATCGCCGGACTCTTCAGCAAGTCTCCCGAGGTGTCCGACGCGCTTGGCCGCCACCTCGCCGACATGTTGCTCCAACTCGGAGATCGCGGGCCCGACAGCGCAGGCGTGGCCATCTACCGCGACCGGGTTCCCTCGGGCTCGTGCAAGGTCTCGCTGCATTCGCCCGATCCGTACCAGGACTGGGACGGCGTCGAGGCCGCTCTCGCCGACGCGTTCGGCGCCGGCCCTGCCGAGGTGCGCGCCAGCCATGCGGTGATAACGGTCGAGGCCGATGCGAACTCCGCCGTCGACTGGCTGCGCGAGCGCTTTCCGGAGCTGCGCGTGATGAGCGCCGGGGAGGCGATCGAGATCTACAAGGAGGCCGGCCTGCCGGTCGACTTCGTCGCGCGCTTCGACCTGGGGTCGATGGGCGGGACGCACGCGCTCGGCCACACGCGCATGGCCACCGAGAGCAAGGTGACCACCGATGGCTCGCACCCGTTCTCCACGGGGCTCGACCTCTGCCTCGTCCACAACGGTTCGCTGTCCAACCACAACCGCCTGCGTGAGCGCCTGCGCGAGCAGGGGATCGAGTTCCAGACGCTCAACGACACCGAGGTCGCCGCCGGCTATCTGACCTGGCGCATGCGTGAGGGCGACACGCTGGAGGCCGCTCTCGAGAGCTGCCTCGAGGCCCTGGACGGCTTCTACACGTTCGCCGTGGGCACGGTTGACGGCTTCGCGGTGCTGCGCGACCCGATCGCCTGCAAGCCGGCTGTGATGGCCGAGACCGACGACTGGGTTGCGATGGCCTCCGAGTACCGCGCCATCGCCGTGCTGCCGGGCGCCGACGATGCCCGCATGTGGGAGCCGGAGCCCGGCCGCGTGTACAGCTGGGAACGCCAGCCGGCCTGATGGCCACGGCCGAAAGTGCCCCGGCTGCCACCGAGGTCGACCTCGCGGTCACGCCGCTGCGCGATCTCAACGCGGGCCTGCACGCCGCCGCCGGCGGCGCGCCGGGCCGCTGGCGGGTGCTCAACCCGCGTGGCGCCCACGCGCTGGCCGTCGGGATCGACGCTCCGCTCGAGGTCGATATCGACGGCCACGCCGGCTACTACTGCGCCGGCATGAACAAGCACGCCCACGTCCGCGTGCACGGCAACTGCGGCGTGGGCGTGGCCGAGAACATGATGTCCGGGACGGTGGTGGTCGACGGCAGCGCCAGCCAGTCCGCGGGCGCCACCGGCCGCGGCGGATTGCTCGTCATCCGCGGCAGCGCCTCGGCGCGCTGCGGGATCTCGATGAAGGGCATCGACATCGTGGTCTGCGGCTCGGTTGGGCACATGAGCGCGTTCATGGCGCAGAAGGGCCGCCTGGTGGTCTGCGGGGACGCCGGCGAGGCGCTCGGCGACTCGATCTACGAGGCGCACCTCTACGTCAGGGGATCGGTGGCGAGCCTGGGCGCCGACTGCATCGAGAAGGAGATGCGCGAGCACCATGTGGCCGAGCTGGCTGACCTGCTCGAGCGCGGCGAGGTCGAGGGCTGCGAGCCGTCGGAGTTTCGCCGCTACGGGAGCGCTCGCACGCTCTACAACTTCGACGTCGACAACGCCGGGGCGTACTAATGGATCGGTCCGGTCCGGGCCAGCCCGGCCCCTCCCGCACGGCAGTGAGCAGCGCCGGACTGCGTGAGGGCGCGATCTTCGATCGCCGCGCCATCCACGAGATCCAGCGTGCCGCGCGCGAGGGCATCTACGACATTCGCGGCTTCGGCGCCAAGCGCGCGGTGCCCCACTTCGACGACCTGCTGTTCCTCGGCGCCAGCGTCTCGCGCTACCCGCTCGAGGGCTACCGGGAGCGCTGCGATACCGACGTCGTGCTCGGCGACCGCCATGCCCAGAAGCCGCTCGAGCTGAAGATCCCGGTCACGATCGCCGGCATGAGCTTCGGCGCGCTGTCGGCGCCGGCCAAGGAAGCGCTCGGACGCGGCGCCAGCGCGGTCGGCACCAGCACCACCACGGGCGACGGCGGCATGACGCCCGAGGAGCGCGGCCATTCGAAGCTGCTCGTCTACCAGCTGCTGCCGTCGCGCTACGGGATGAATCCCGACGACCTGCGGAGGGCCGACGCCATCGAGATCGTCGTCGGCCAGGGCGCCAAGCCGGGAGGCGGCGGAATGTTGCTCGGCCAGAAGATCTCCGACCGCGTGGCCGAGATGCGCGACCTGCCGAAGGGGATCGACCAGCGCAGCGCGTGCCGGCATCCCGACTGGACGGGGCCCGACGACATGGAGATCAAGATCGGCGAGCTGCGCGAGATCACCGACTGGGAGAAGCCGATCTTCGTGAAGGTGGCCGCCTCGCGGCCCTACTACGACGTCGCGCTCGCGGTCAAGGCGGGCGCCGACGTTGTGGTGCTCGACGGCATGCAGGGCGGCACCGCCGCCACCCAGGACGTGTTCATCGAGCACGTCGGGATCCCGACCCTGGCCGCCATCCCCGCCGCCGTCGACGCACTGGTCGAGCTGGGCATGCACCGCAAGGTGCAGCTCGTGGTGTCGGGCGGGATCCGCTCGGGCGCCGACGTGGCCAAGGCGCTCGCGCTCGGCGCCGACGCGGTCTCGATCGGCGTGGCGGCGATGATCGCCATCGGCGACAACGCGCCCGAGCTGGAGGACGACTACCGGAAGATCGGCAGCTCGGCCGGCTTCTACGACGACTGGCACGAGGGCCGCGACCCGGCCGGCATCTCGACCCAGGACGACGAGCTGTCGGCGCGCTTCGACCCCGAGTTGGGCGGACGGCGGCTCGCCAACTTCCTGCGGGCGATGACGCTCGAGACCCAGACGCTGGCTCGCGCGTGCGGCAAGTCGCACGTCCATAACCTCGAGCCAGAGGACCTGGTCGCGCTCACCATCGAGGCGGCGGCCATGGCGCGCGTGCCGCTCGCCGGCACGAGCTGGGTGCCCGGCGCAAACGGCTCCTGAGTTTCGTTCAGTCCCGGTTTGAACCGTTGTACCTATTTGTCTAGTATCGCCTCCTAAGAGCGCGCCACTGTGTCCTACGTCCTCATCTGTCCCAACTGCGGCCCGCGCGAGGTGACCGACTTCGGCTTCGGCGGAGAGGTCAACCCGCGCCCCGAAGCCAATCCCAGCCGGCGCGAGCTCAACACCTACAACTACTTCCGGCGCAACGTGGCCGGCGTCCAGCGCGAGTGGTGGAACCACCGATCGGGCTGCGGCGAGTGGTTCCTGGCCGAGCGCGACACGCGCACCAACGAGGTCCTCCTGACCGAGTTGCCCGACGCCGGCCTTTCGGAGGGCTCGCCGTGAGCCGCCTCACCGAGCGCGAGGGCGAGCGGATCGACCGCGACAAGGAGATCCACTTCAGCTTCGACGGCAAGGAGGTGTCCGCCCTCGAGGGCGACACGATCGGATCGGCGCTCTTTGCCTCCGGCCGGCGCACGTTCTCGCGCTCCTTCAAGTACCACCGCCCGCGCGGACTGATGTGCTGCGCCGGCCAGTGCCCCAACTGCCTCGTCCAGGTCGACGACGCACCGGGGATACGCGCCTGCACGGAGCCGGTGCGCGAGGGCATGAACGTCGTTCACATGAACGCGAGCCCGTCGCTCGACTTCGACGTGATGCGCGCCACCGACAAGGTCGGCGGGCCCTTCACGCCGCCCGGCTTCTACTACAAGACCTTCATCCGCCCGCGGCGCCTGTGGCCGCTCTATGAGAAGGTGCTGCGCGGCGCCGCCGGCCTCGGGCGGCTGCGCAAGTCCCAGCGGGAGCGCGAATGGCGCACCGACTACCGCCGCCGCCACGCCGACGTGCTGGTGGTGGGCGGCGGCGCCGGGGGCCTCTGCGCCGCGATCGCGGCCGCCGAGCTCGGCGCCGACGTGGTGCTCTGCGACGAGGGCGCCGAGCCCGGCGGGCGCTTGCTCGCCGAGGGCGGTCACGCCCACGCGCGCGAGCTGGCGGCGCACGCCCGGGAGGCCGGCGTGGAGGTGCTCTCGAACGCGCCTGCGCTGGGCGCGTTCGACGGCCTGGTCCCGATCTGGCAGGGCGACACCCTCCACCAGGTTCGCGCCAGGCGCCACGTGTACGCCCCCGGCACGATCGAGCAGCCCCTCCTGTTTTCCGGCAACGACCTGCCCGGGGTGATGCTGTCGGGCGGCGCCCGCCGGCTGGCCGCGCTCTACGCGGTGCGGCCGGGCAGACGCGCCGTGGTGGCGACCGTCTGCGACCGCGGTCTGGAGGCGGCGCTGGCGCTGATGGACGCGGATGTCGAGATCGCCGCCGTGGCCGACCTGCGCAGCAACGGCTCGTCGCCGGCGTTCAAGGCGCTCGAACGGCGCGGTGTGCGCGTCAAGCGCGGCATCACCGTGGTCGAGGCAAACGGTGGCAGCCACGTGAGCCAGGCCGTGCTGGCTCCGCCCGGTTCCGGCGGCGGGACCGAGGTGGAATGCGACCTGCTGGTCGTCTCCGGCGGCAGCGCGCCCGCAACGTCGCTGCTCACGCAGGCCGGCGCTCGCACCGCCTACGACACCGCGCACGGCGTGTTCGCGCTCTCCCACGTGCCGGACGGCCTCCACGCCGCGGGCGAGGTGTGCGGGTCGGGAGTGCTCGAGGACGCCGAGCTGTCGGGCAGCGTGGCCGGCGCCGAGGCCGCGCAGGCGCTCGGGTTCGGCGACGCCGACTCGTTCACCCGGACTCAGGCCGGCCGCAAGCGCCTCGAGGGCATCTGGAAGCGCCCGGCCGGCGTGGCCGTGCCGCCGCCCGTCACCGGTGAGCGCAAGGGTAAGTGCTTCGCCTGCCTGTGCGAGGACGTGACCGCGAAGGACATCCACCTGAGCGTGGAGGAGGGCTATGACTCGATCGAGCTCTCCAAGCGCTACACCACGACCACCATGGGTCCATGCCAGGGCCGCATGTGCCAGCTGCCCGCGATTCGCCAGATGGCGAGCGAGACCGGGCAGAGCCTCGCGCAGATCGGAACCACGACTGCCCGCCCGCCCTGGCACGCGGTTCCGATGGGCGCGCTCGCGGGACGACCCTTCGAGCCGGCCAAGCGCTCGTCCATACACGGCCGCCAGCGTGAGCAGGGCGCCAACGTGATGTGGGCGGGAGACTGGCGCCGCGCCTACGACTACGGGGACGCCCGGGCGGAGGCGCTGGCGGTCCACAGGGCGGCCGGCCTGATCGACGTCTCGACGCTCGGGAAGCTGATCGTGCGCGGCCCCGGCGCGGGTGAGCTGCTCGACCGCCTCTATCCGAACCGCTTCTCGAACTTAAAGCCCGGCCGCATCCGCTACGGCGTGATCGCCAGCGACGCGGGGCGGATCATGGACGACGGCACGGTCTGCCGCCTCGACGAGGACTCCTTCTATGTCACCACGACCTCAAGTGGCGCGGGCGCGGTCTACGACTGGTTCTCGTGGTGGCTCGCCGACTGGCGCCTCGACGTCCACCTGACCGATGTCACCCAGGGGCTCGGTGCGGTCAACCTCGCCGGGCCGCGCGCCCGCGAGATCATGGGCAAGCTGACCGAGCTCGACTGCTCGAGCGAGGCGTTCACCTATCTCGACGGCAAGCGCGCCGAGGTCGCCGGCGTGCCCTGCCTGATCCTGCGCATCGGCTTCGTGGGCGAGGTGGGCTACGAGATCCACTTCCCCTCGGCTCACGGCGAGCACCTCTGGGACGCGCTGACCGAGGCGGGCGCCGAACACGGCCTCAGGCCGTTCGGGCTCGAGCCTCAGCGGCTGCTGCGCCTGCAGAAGCTCCACGTCATCATCGGCCAGGACACCGACTCGGAGTCGAACCCGTTCGGCGCCGCCATGCCATGGATCGTCAAGCTCGACAAGGAGCAGGACTTCATCGGCAAGTGGGCGCTCGAGCGCTTCGCCGAGGAGCCGCTCGAGACCGCCCTCGTCGGCTTCAAGCTCGCCAACGGCCACGTGCCCACCGAGGGGGCCGCCGTCATGCCCGACGGCGACGGTCCCGTCGGCCAGGTGACCAGCGCGCGCTACTCGCCTCAGCTCGATTCCGTGATCGGAATGGCCTGGGTCCCGGCGGCGCTGGCCAGCGAGGGCGCGCGCGTGACGATCTCAGACGAGGGCAAGCAGCTCCAGGCCGAGGTCGTGACAAAGCCCTTCTACGACCCCGACGGCGAGGTGCTGCGCTCGTGAGCCTCGAGTTCCTATCGCCGGCCCCGGGCGCGCTCGCGCGCAGCCCGATGGAGCGACAGGCGCTCGCCGCGGGCGCCCAGATCGAGCAGCGCGACGGCTGGAACGTCGCGGTGAGCTTCGATGCGCCCGAGGCCGAGCGCGAGCGCTGCCGCTCCACGGTCGGCTTCGCCGACCTCTCGCATCTGGGCAAGGTCGAGCTGCAGGGCGGCCCGGGCGAGCCGGCGGCGATGGCCGGTGTGGAGCTCGAGCTGGGGGTCGCCACCCGCGCGGAAGAGGCCTGGTGGTGCCCGTACTCGGCGCAGCGCGCGCTCGCCCTCTGCGAGCCCGGATCGCTTCCCGGCCTGCGCGACCGCCTCGAGGAGGCGGGGGCCGAGCGCGCCGGCCTGACCAGCGTCATCGACCTGACCACCGCCCTCGCCGCCCTCGCGGTCGAGGGTCCGCTTGCGCGCGAGCTGTTCGCTCGCTTCACCGCGCTCGACCTGCGCGACGTGACCACCCCGGTTCGAGGCTTTCGGCCCGGCTCGGTCGCGCGCACGCCCGGCGCCGTGCTGCGCGAGTCCGAGGAGCGCTGGCTGATGCTGTTCGGCGCCGCGCTGGGCCAGTACGTCTGGACCGTGGTGGCCGACGCCGCCGAGAGCCTCGGCGGCGGCCCGGTGGGCGCGGACGCGCTCGTGAGCGCGGAGGTGTCGCAGAGTGCGTGACATCTTCCGCACGCGGCGCATGTGGCGCCGGCGCGCCGAGCTCAAGGACTCCTACGACGTCGTGATCATCGGCGGCGGCTCGCACGGCCTCGCGACCGCCTACTACCTCGCCCGCGACCACGGCATCACGGATGTCGCGATCCTCGAGAAGAGCTACATCGGCTCGGGTGCCTCGGGCCGCAACACCACGATCCTGCGCTCGAACTACAAGACCGTCGAGGGCGCCCGCTTCTACGACGCCTCGCTCAAGCTCTACGAGGGCCTCGGCGCCGAGCTCAACTTCAACCTGCTGTTCTCCCAGAACGGCCATCTCACGCTGGCCCATACCGACCGCGCAATGTTCGTGATGGCCAACCGCGCCGAGGTCAACCGGCTCAACGGCATCGACTCGCGGCTGATCTACCCGGACGAGATCAAGAAGCTCGCGCCGGCCATGCAGGTGGACAACCCCGACGCCGTGCACCCGATCATGGGCGCGCTCTACCACCCGCCCGGGGGCGTGATCCGCCACGACGCCGTGGTCTGGGGCCTCGCCCGCGGGGCCGACCGCGGCGGCGCCGAGATTCATCCCTACACCGAGGTGACGGGGATCGATCGCGCCAACGGGCGGGTCGACGCCGTGCAGACCAACCGCGGCCGCATCAAGGCGGGCACGGTGCTCAACTGCACGGCGGGATGGAGCTCGCTGATCTCGGACATGGCCGGCGTGCAGATGCCGATCACCACGCACATCCTCCAGGCCTGCGTGACCGAGCCGATGAAGCCGCTGCTCGACGTTGTGATCGTCTCATCGCAGATGCACGTCTACATCTCCCAGACCGACCGCGGCGAGTTCCTGATGGGTGCCGAGATCGAGCCCTGGACGACCTACCGGATGCAGGGCACGCTCAACTTCCTGCAGGAGGTCTCGCGCCACTCGATCGAGCTGTTCCCGCAGCTCGAGCGGGCGCGTATCCTGCGCTCGTGGGCCGGACTCTGCGACCTGAGCCCCGACTACAGCCCGATCCTCGGCAAGACCGAGGTCGAGAACTTCCACGTCAGCTCCGGCTGGGGCACTTACGGCTTCAAGGCCGCCCCGATCGTCGGCAAGACGCTGGCCGAGCTGACGGCCACCAAGCGCCAGCCCGATTTGATCCAGCCGTTCGCGCTTGAGCGCTTCTACGAGGACAAGCTTGTTTCAGAGCTGGCCGCCGCGGCGGTGAGCCATTGATGCCACTGATGGACAGAATCACTCCGGCGCGGGCCGAACCCGCGCCCTCGTGCAAGACGACCGAGGAGATCCCATGAAGAGCAGCCTTGAGATCGCACAGGAGGCCGAGCTCCTCCCGATCGAGTCCATCGCCGAGCGCATGGGCCTCACACCGGACGAGTTCGAGCCCTACGGCCGCTTCAAGGCAAAGGTGTCGCTCGACGTCGTCGAGCGCATGAAGGACGCGCCCGACGCCAAGATCGTATGCGTGGCCGGCGTCACGCCGACCAAGGCCGGGGAGGGGAAGACCACCACGGCCGTGTCGCTGACCCAGGGCCTCGGCGCGATCGGCAAGGATCCGCTGCTGTGCCTGCGCGAGCCCTCGCTCGGGCCGGTGTTCGGCATCAAGGGCGGCGCCGCCGGCGGCGGGCTCGCCCAGGTCGTCCCGATGGAGGACCTGAACCTTCACTTCACCGGCGACATCCACGCGGTCGGAGCCGCCAACAACCTGCTCGCCGCGCTCCTCGACGCGTCGATCCTGCACGGCAACCCACACAAGATCGATGCGCTGCGGGTGGACTGGAAGCGCGCGCTCGACATGAACGACCGCGCCCTGCGCGCGATCACGCTCGGCCAGGGCGGGCGCGCGAACGGCTACCCGCGTGAGTCGGGCTTCGACATCACGGCTGCCTCCGAGGTGATGGCGATCCTCGCGGTGTCACGCGACCTGCAGGATCTGCGCAGGCGCCTGGGCGCGATCACCGTGGCCCACTCCTACGACGGCGGGGGGTCGGTCACGGCCGAGGACCTCGGCGCGGCGGGCGCCATGGCCGTGCTGCTCAAGGACGCGCTCAAGCCCAATCTGATCCAGACACTCGAGGGCCAGCCCTGCCTGATGCACGCGGGACCGTTCGCCAACATTGCCCACGGCAACTCCTCGCTCGTGGCCGACCTGATCGGCCAGAAGCTGAGCGAGTACGTCATCACCGAATCTGGGTTCGGCTCGGACATGGGGATGGAGAAGTTCTTCGACATCGTCTGCCGGAAGGGCGGCATCACCCCCAGCGCCGTCGTGCTCGTGGCAACGGTGCGAGCGCTGAAGCACCACGGCGGAATCGAGGACGACCCGCGCGTGGGGCCCGAGCAGGCGCTCAAGGCCGTCGAGAAGGGCGCGGCGAACCTGCGCCGGCACCTCGGCATCGTGAAGACCTTCGGCCTGCCCTGCGTGGTGGCGGTCAACCGCCGGCCCGGCGACACCGACGACGAGGTCGCGCTGGTCAAGCGCCTCGCGCTGGAGGCCGGTGCCCACGGCGCCGAGGTCAACGAGGCCTTCGAGCGCGGCGGGGAAGGGGCGTCGGCGCTGGCCGAGGCGGTTGTGGCCGCGTGCAGCGCGCCGAGCGACTTCCAGCTCATCTACGACGACGACGATTCGATCGAGGTCAAGATCGAGAAGGTGGCGACCAAGGTCTATGGCGCCTCCGAAGTCGTCTTCTACCTGGACGCCCAGCGTAAGATCCGCCAGTACAACGAGGATGGGCTCGACAAGTTGCCGATCTGCATGGCGAAGACGCACCTGTCCCTGTCGGCCGACCCGGCGCTGCTGAATGCGCCCGAGGACTTCGTGCTGCCGGTTCGCGACATCCGCGCCTACACCGGCGCCGGCTGGCTCGTGCCGCTGGCCGGCGACATCCAGCAGATGCCCGGCCTGGGCAAGTCGCCGGCGGCCCTGAACGTGGACATCGACGCGGACGGACGGACGGTCGGCCTCTTCTAGGTCGAGCGAGGCATGTCGCGCAACCTCGTCGAGCTGCTTCGCACCCACGAGGGAGAGGGGCGCCCGACGGCGCTCGACGTCCTCAAGGAGGCGATGGACGACCACGGGCAGATCACCGACGCGGACCGCCGCCTGGCGGCCGAGCGCTCGGGGCTCCCCGAGGCGGCCGTCTACGGCATCTCCACCTTCTACGACGACCTGGCCGACAACCGCGGCCGGCGCCACGTCGCGGTCTGCACCGGCACAGCCTGCTGGGCGGCTGACTTCGGCGCACACGTGAGCGAAGCACAGGAGCGCCTTGGCCTCGCCCTCGGCGAGCGCTCCGAGGACGGCGAGCTCTCGCTCGGCCCGACCGTCTGCCTCGGCTTCTGCCATACGGCCGGGGCGCTGCGCGACGGCGACCTGGTGGACGCCGGCCCGGGAGCGGTCGAGCGCGTTGCGTCGGGCAGCGCGCGGGCGGCGAGCGAGCCGGCGGGCGAGAGCATGCTCGACGAGCCCGTGATGTTCGCGCCCGGCGACTACGAGGGCCTGCGCGGCGTGCTCGGGACACAATCGCCCGACGAGCTGCTCGAGCAGGTCAAGGCGGCCAACGTGCGCGGACGCGGGGGCGCGGGCTTCCCGGCGGGCACCAAGTGGCAGTTCGCCCGCCAGGGCGCCGAGGGCGAGCGTGTCATCGTGGTCAACGGCGACGAGGGCGACCCGGGCTCGTTCATCGACAAGCTGCTGATGGAGCGCTCGCCCGACCTGTTGATCGAGGGCATGGCGCTGGCCGGCTACGCGGTCGGTGCGCGCCTGGGCCTGATCCTCGTGCGCTCGGAGTACCCGCGTTCGCTGCCCGCTCTGCTGGCCGCGGTCGAGCGGGCCCGCGCTGAGGGCAACCTGGGAGAGGACATCTACGGCAGCGGCTTCGGCTTCGACGTCGGCGTGACCGAGGGCGCCGGGTCCTATGTGGTGGGCGAGGAAACCGCGCTGCTGGCGTCGCTCCAGGGCCTGCGCGGAACGGTCTCGGCGCGGCCGCCATTCCCGGCCGAGCGCGGCTGGCACGGCAAGCCGACCGTGGTGCACAACGTCGAGACGCTCTGCAACATCCCCTACATCGCGCGCCGCGGGGCCGACGCGTACTGCGGCCTCAGCCCCGGCGCGACGCCGGGCAGCAAGCTCGTCTGCCTGAACGACCGCTTCGAGCGTCCCGGGCTCTACGAGGTGCGCTTCGGCACGCCGGTGTCGCGGATCTGCAACGAGCTCGGCGGCGGCCTCAAGGACGGCCGCGAGATCAAGGCCGTGCAGATCGGCGGTCCGCTCGGGGGCATCCTTCCGGCGTCGCTCCTCGACACGCCGTTCGACTTCGACGAGCTCGCGGCCGAGGGCTGCATGGTCGGCCACGGGAGCATCCTGGCCTTCGACGATCGCACCGACATGCGCGAGCTTGCCCGCCACCTGCTCGAGTTCGGCGCTCACGAGAGCTGCGGCAAGTGCTTCCCGTGCCGGATCGGCCTCCAGCGCGCGTTCGAGATGGTCGACGCACCCGGGTCGGTCGACCGCTCGAAGCTCGAGGCGCTGCTCGAGACGCTCGAGCTCGGCTCCCTCTGCGCGCACGGGGGCGGCATGCCGGCGCCGATCAGGAGCCTGATTGAGCACTTCCCCGAGGAGCTCGGCCTGAGCGGGCCCGAGCAGCCAGAGACGAGCGGGGAGGACGGCCCCAAGGGGCCCGACGACGACTTCATGCGCCGCCCGGAGGAGCGCCGGGAGGACGACCCGGGCGGGCGCCCGGTCAACGGGGGTGGCGCGTGAAGGTCACGGTCGACGGCCATGAGCTGGAGGTCGAGGCGGGCACCACCGTGCTCGAGGCGGCTCAGGCGGCCGGCCGCTACGTCCCGACGCTCTGCTTCGACGACCGGATGGCGCCCTTCGGCGCCTGTCGCGTCTGCATGGTGGGCATCGAGGGGTCGGCCGCGCCGATCGCCTCGTGCACGACGCCGTGCCGCCCCGACATGGAGATCCACACCGAGGACGAGACCTCGCGGCGCATCGCCGCCGCGACGGTCGAGCTCGTCATGTCCGAGCTGCCCGAGCCGCCGGCCGAGCACACCGAGCTGGCCGAGATCGCCCGCTTCTTCGGAATCGGAGAGCCGCGCTGGAAAGGCGTCGTGCGCGAGCACTCGCAAGACGAGCGCCACCCCTACCTGGCGCTGCAGCACGAGCTCTGTATCTCCTGCGGGCGCTGCGTGCGCGCCTGCGATGAGATCCAGGGCGCCTTCGCGCTCACAGCCACCGGCCGCGGCTTCGGCTCCGGCATCACCGCGGGACTCGACTCCGGCTTCACGGATTCGACCTGCGTGTCCTGCGGGGCCTGCGCTGACACCTGTCCCACCGACGCCATCACCGAACGATCGCTCCTCACCCTCGCCACGGCGTACACTGAGGCTGAGGAAGGAGGCCTCCGATGACCGAGCGTTTCGACGCGACGACAACCACCACCTGCGGCTACTGCGGCGTGGGCTGCAAGCTCGAGGCCCACCGCGTGGGCGGGCGCATCATCTCGATCAGCCCGGCGATGGACGGTCCCGCCAACAAGGGCCACACCTGCGTCAAGGGCCGTTTCGCCCACCAGTTCTCGCGCTCGCGCGATCGCCTGACCTCGCCGCTGGTCCGCGAGAGCGGCGGCTTCCGCCTGGCCTCGTGGGAAGAGGCGCTCACGCGCGTCGCCGAGGGGCTCGGGCGCGTCAAGGCCGAGCACGGGCCCGATGCCATCGCCGGCCTCGCCTCGTCGCGCGCCACCAACGAGGACTGCTACGTGATGCAGCGCATGATGCGCGCCGCGATCGGCACCCACAACATCGACAACTGCTCGCGCGTCTGCCACTCGCCGACCTCGTTCGCCCTGCGCAAGTCGTTCGGCC
The DNA here is from genome assembly GCA_963762265.1 of uncultured Thermoleophilaceae bacterium. GTDB lineage: Bacteria > Actinomycetota > Thermoleophilia > Solirubrobacterales > Thermoleophilaceae > JACVRW01. The sequence goes on from CAVXKC010000010.1 coordinate 269,294, forward strand.
TCTCCGGGGCGACCGGATCGTTCAACGACATCGAGGCGACCGACGTGGCGCTGATCATCGGCGCGAACCCCACCCAGGGGCACCCCGTGGTCGGCGCGCGCATCAAGCAGGCCGCCCTCAACGGGGTCAAGCTCATCACCGCCGACCCGCGGCGCATAGAGCTGGCCGACTACGGCGTGCTGCACCTCGGCAACCGGCCGGGGACCAACTCGGCGCTGCTGAACGGCCTGGCCCACGTGGTGATCCGCGATGGCCTCGTCGACCGCGACTTCGTGGCGGCCCGGACCGAGGGCTACGACGGGACCGCGGAGCTGGTCTCGGCCTACACCCCGGCCGCCGTTCAGGAGATCACCGGCGTGCCTGCGGCCGACCTCGAGCGCGCCGCCCACATCTACGCCGAGGCCGACAGCGCCTGCATCCTGTGGGGACTCGGCGTGACCGAGCACCTGTACGGCTCCGAGGCCGTCCAGCTGATCTGCAACCTCGCGTTGTTGACCGGCAACGTCGGACGCGAGGGAGCGGCCCTGCTGCCGCTGCGAGGCCAGAACAACGTGCAGGGCTCGTCCGACATGGGCGCGCTGCCGGACACGTTCACCGACTATCGCCCGGTCACAGACGACGCCGTGAGCGAGACCTTCGAGGCGCGCTGGGGCGTGAACATGAAGCGCGAGCGCGGCATGAAGATCCCCGAGATGTTCGACGCCGCCGTCGACGGCCGCCTCAAGGCGATGTACATCTTCGGGGAGGACGTCGCGCAGACCGACCCGAACACCAAGCACGTGGTGGCGGCGCTCGAGTCGCTCGACTTCCTGGTCTGCCAGGACATCTTCGAGACCGAGACCACCAAGTTCGCCGACGTGGTGCTGCCCGCCTCCTCGTTCCTCGAGAAGACGGGCACGTTCACCAACGCCGAGCGCCGCGTGCAGCTCGTCCTCGCCGCGGCCGAGCCGCCCGGCGCGGCCCGGACGGACTTCGACATCCTGACGTCGGTCTCGGCCGCCCTGGGCTACGACATGGGCTACGAGACGCCCTCCGACGTGATGGACGAGATCGCCGAGCTGACCCCGCGCTTCGCCGGACTCAGCCACGAGCGGATCGGCCGCGACGGGCTCCAGTGGCCGGTCGCCGCCGACGGCACCGACTCGCCGATCCTCTACGAGGACGCATTCGAGCTCCCCGGAGGCAAGGCGCGCTTCGCCGCGCTGCCCTACAAGCCGCCCGGCGACCAGGCCGACGACGAGTTCCCGTTCATCCTCGTGACCGGGCGCCGGCTCGAGCACTACAACGCCGGGACGATGACCCGCCGCACCGGCAACCTCGAGCTGATGCCGGCCGACTGGCTCGAGCTGCATCGCGAGGACGCGCCCGACGCGGGGATCGCCGACGGCGACCTTGTGACCGTCCGCAGCCGCCAGGGAGAGATTCGCCTGCCGGTCCGCCTGACCGAGCGCATCGAGCGCGGCCACGTGTTCACCGCCTTCCACTTCCCGGAGGTGCGAACGAACCTGCTGATCGGCTCGTCGTCCGACGTCAACACCTCCTGCCCGGAGTACAAGGTCGTGGCCGTCGCGGTCGAACCGGCGATCAGCAGCGCGGCACGTGCCTCGACCGGTGCCGCGACCGCCGAGCGCGTCCTCGCGGATCCAACCCCTTAAGGAGCCCTTCAACTTGGACCGCCCACCCCTGGAGGGCGTGGCCGGCGGGATGCTGTCCGAGGTCGACTCCGATAGCGGGGTCGACGAGGTCGCCGTCGAACTGCCTCTGGAGATCCGCCTGAACGGCCGGCCGGTAGCCGTGACAATGCGCACTCCCGGCCACGACCTGGAGCTGGCGGCGGGCTTTCTGTACGGCGAGGGGATCGTGGACTCGGCGCCGGACGTCGGTCTGCCCGATGATCTTGCGGCCAACGTCGTGGAGGTGAGGGCCCCGGGCGCCGTCCCGCCTCCCGCCCGGCGCTTCTATGCGACCTCGTCGTGCGGGGTGTGCGGCAAGGGCGCTCTCGAGGAGGTCAGCGTGCTGACCGAGCGGATCGACGGCGGCCCGGCGATCGCGCGCAAGGTGCTCGTCTCGCTGCCCGATCGCCTGCGCCAGCCGGTGTTCGAGCGAACCGGCGGGCTGCACGCGACCGGACTGTTCTCGGCGGAGGGCGAGGCGCTTCTGGTACGCGAGGACGTCGGCCGCCACAACGCGATGGACAAGGTAATCGGCCACGCTCTGCTGGAGGGCGAGCTGCCGCTCTCGCAGCGGGTCCTGTGCGTCAGCGGCCGCCTGGCCTTCGAGCTGGTGCAGAAGTGCGCCCGCGCGGGCGCACCGATCCTCGTCGGCGTCGGCGCTCCGACGTCGCTGGCAGTCGAGCTCGCCGCGGACCGCGGGATCACGCTCGCCGGCTTCGCGCGCGCGGGCGCGGTCCGGGTCTATACCCACCCCGAGCGAGTGCTCGAGTGAACGCCGTTTCGCGCGAGGACAAGCCGTCGCTGGTCGACATCGCCGAGGACGCCCTGCGGACCTGGCTCGCCACGGGTCGCCACCGCCCGGGAGAGCGGCTTCCGCCCGAGCAGGAGCTCTCGGCGCACCTGGGCATCTCGCGCGGCACGTTGCGCACGGCCTTACGACGGCTCGAAGAGAGCGGCGAGATCGTCCGGCGCCAGGGCAGCGGCACCTACGTCGGGCGCGCGAGCTCCACGAGCCTCGACGAGGGGCTCGAGAAGCTCGTCTCCTACAGCGAGCTCGCACGCCGGCGCGGCGTTGTGCTCGAGCTGGGCGAGTTCCAGGTCGAGCAGAAGCGAATCGGGCCCGAGCCGGGGGAGGTCTTCGGCCTCGACCCGGACTCCGAAGCGACGACAATCACGCGCGTGCTGCTGATGGACGGCCAGCCGGGGGCCTGGATGCGCGACGTCGTGCACCCCGACGTCAGCCTCCCGTCGGTCGCGAAGCTGGAGCAGGCGCTCGCGCGTGGCGAGATGGTGCTCGACGTGCTTCTCAAGCAGGGCGTGCCGGTGGCGTACACGCGGGCGCACGTCACGGCCCGCGTCCTGACCAAGCGGCGACCGTGTCGGGAAGGCGCTCGGCGTGCGCGACACGATCGCCGCGCTCGAGATCGATCACGTGACCTGCACGGGGGAGGGCGCGGCGGTCGAATACTCAATCGACGTGTTCCTTCCGCGCAGCCTCGATCTGCACGTCATGCGCTGGCTCGAGGACCCCCCGCCGGTGCCCGCGATCGGTCGCTGAGCCTCTGTACAAATTTGCCCAAAGCGGTGCTATAGTCGCCGCGCCGGGCGGCTCGCCCCGGTCCCCAACCGATACTCGGAGGACTGCGAATGAGTGATGGCAGCGCGACGGTCGGCCCCGCGGGTCCCCAGATCTTCGGAGGTGACGTGAGCACGGTCTTGGCCACGCCGCGCTCCGAGACCCCGCCGGCCACGCTCGAGGAGGCCCGCAACCAGCCGGGGCGGCGCGAGCGCATCGAGGAGATCACTCGCCGCATCCAGTCGGAGGGGATCAAGTACGTCTTCTTCCAGCAGGTGTCGATCACCGGGCGCGTGATGGGCAAGGGCGTGGTGGCGGACTTCTTCGCGCAGGTCGCGCAGAAGGGGTACCAGCTCGTCTACGGCGCCACCGCCAACCTCTTCACCGACCGCGCCGGCAACTACATCGGCTTCGGTCCCGAGGAATCCGAGCTCGCGGCGATCGCCGACCTCGACACCTTCGCGGTGCTGCCGTGGGACCCGCGCGTGGCGCGCGTCTACTGCGACTGCTACGACACCGAGACGCGGCGACCTGCTCGACGCCGATCCGCGCCAGAACCTCAAGCGCGTGGTGGCTGAGTTCGAGGAGGAGCTCGGCCTCAGCTTCCTGCTCGGCATCGAGCCCGAGATGATGTGGCTCAAGCGCGGCGAGGACGGCGGCGATCCCGACGGCGTCACCAAGCCCTACTGCTACCACATCCATCAGTTCGAGGAGCTTCGTCCGGTGCTGCTCGACGTGATCGAGTACGGGCAGGCGCTCGGCCTCGACATGAGCTACGGCGACCACGAGGACGCCCCGGGCCAGCTGGAGCTGAACTTCCGCTTCGACCGGCCGGTCAAGACCGCGGACAACATCACGACCTACCGCCAGATCTGTGCCGCGGTCGGCGCGCAAGCACGACCTGCTGGCGACGTTCATGCCCAAGCCGTTCACCGGCGTGTCGGCCAACGGCCATCACCACCACTTCACGCTCATGGACGAGGACGGCAACAACGTCTTCCACGACCCGGACGGCCCCGCGGAGCTGTCGGAGATCGCCCGCCACTTCCTCGGCGGGATGCTCGACCACTTCGGCGCGCTGATGTGCGTCGGCAACCCGACGGTCAACTCCTACTGCCGCATGTGGGACTTCGGCTTCTGGGCCCCGGTCTACAAGAACTGGGGCTGGCAGAACCGCACCTGCACGGTGCGCGTCGCCTCCGGCGGGCGCTTCGAGTACCGCGGCGTCGACTCCTCGTGCAACCCCTACCTGAGCGTCGCCGCGCTGCTGGTGGCGGGGCTCGACGGGATCCGCCGAAAGAGCGATCCGGGCCCGCCGCAGGACGCCAACACCTACGACCTGCTGCAGTCGAACGGCTCGGCCGCGCTCGAACGCGTGCCCGACAGCCTCGGCGACGCCCTGACCGCCCTCGCCAAGGACGAGGTGTTGCGCGACGGCGCGATGCCCGGCCGGCTCTGGAAGGTCTTCGAGCACTACAAGCGCGACGAGTGGGAGAGCTACCTCGCCGCCGTGACCGACTGGGAGCGCGACCAGTACCTCGAGGTACTCCCCTAGCTCGTTATGTGTGGAATCGCAGGAATCATCTACCGCGACGGAGGCGGTGAGCACAAGGTCGGACATGACATGACGGCCATGCTCCAGGCCATGAAGCACCGCGGGCCCGACTCGACGGGCTACGCGCTCTACAGGCCGGAGTCCGAGGGCTACGTCATGCACGTGAAGCTGGTCGAGTCGAACGGGCACCACGACTTCGACCTCGAGGAGCGCCTGCGCCGCCAGCGCGCCGACATCGAAAGCCGCATGAAGGAGTCGGGCGCCACGGTCACCTCGATCGAGGGGCCGAGCGACCACGCGATGACGGTGACGTTCGGCTTCGACGGCGAGCTCAAGCGGCTCGCCGACTACATCGAGGACGTCAGGGGCACCGAGGTGCTCTCGCTCGGGCGCTCGCTCGAGATCATCAAGGACCTCGGCGACGCCGAGACGGTGGCGGCCGATTACGAGCTCGACGGCTTCCTCGGCACGCACGCGATCGGCCACGCGCGCATGGCCACCGAGTCGGACGTCGACATCGCCAACGCCCATCCCTACTGGGCCTATCCGTTTCCCGACGTGGCCGTCGTGCACAACGGGCAGCTCACGAACTACCACGGGTGGAAGCGCCGGCTCGAGCGTGCGGGTCACCGCTTCCAGTCGGAATGCGACTCGGAGATCATCGCCGTCTACCTGGCCGAGCGGATGGTCCAGGGCGACTCGCTCGAGGATGCGATGCAGCGCAGCCTCGGCGAGCTCGACGGGGTGTTCACCTACATCTGCGTGACCGAGGACGCGCTCGGCGTGGCCAAGGACGAGCTCGGCGCCAAGCCGCTCGTGCTCTACGAGTCCGAGGACATCGTCGCGCTCGCCTCCGAGGAGATCGCGATCCGCAAGGTGGTGGACCGCGAGATCGAGACCTACGACCCCTACGAAGGCGCGGTGATGGTGTGGACTCGGTAACCGCCAACGGCGAGATCACCACCACCTACGACGCGCGCGGGCTGGTCGAGCTCGACGGCACGATTCCGAAGATCTCGGAGATCGACGGGCAGAGCGCGCGGTTCGACGCCAAGGATCTCTCCACGCGCAAGATCAACGCCGAGCTCAAGTGGCTCCTCTACGACCAGGGCGTCAGAGACGTCACGATCCTCAACCCGAGCGCCCGCCACTCGCTCGGCGTCGGGATCCTGATGCGCTGCAACATCACCTTCGAGGGCAGCCTCGGCTACTTCGGCTGCGGCCTGATCGACGGTCCGGAGGTCCAGATCAACGGGCGCGTGGGCTGGTCGGTTGCCGAGAACATGATGTCCGGCGTCGTCGTGATCGAGTCGAACGCCGGCTCGCTCGCCGGCGCCGCGCTGCGCGGCGGCGACCTCGTGGTCAAGGGGCAGGTCGGAGCGCGCACGGGCATCGACCAGAAGGGCGGCACCATCATCGTGATGGGCAGCGCCGGCTCCATGACCGGCTTCATGATGCAGCGCGGGCGCCAGATCATCTGCGGCGACGTCGGCCCGGGCCTCGGCGACTCGATGTACGACGGCACGCTCTACGTCGGCGGCAAGGTCAAGGCGCTCGGCATCGACTGCGTCGAGGGCGAGTGGACCGCCGCCGACACCGAGCTGATCGAGCGCAAGTTCTCGATCTACGGGCTCGGCGACCCGCCCGAGCTCACGAAGTTCGTGTGTGGCAAGAAGCTCTACAACTACGACAGCCTCGAGCCGAGCGAGCGCAAGCTCGTTCTCTGAGAGAGACGCCATGGCCGACGAGAACGCACCTTCCCCGCAGACCATCCTCGGGCGCAGCAAGATCTTCACCCCGGACGTCATCAACGACATCCACATGAAGGCCGAGCTCGGCCGCTACCGCATGCGCGGCTTCTCGATGTTCAAGAAGATCCCGCACTGGGACGAGCTGATCTTCCTGCCCGGCACGCTCACGCGCTTCGTGATCGAGGGATACCGCGAAAAGTGCGTGACCAAGACCGTGCTCGGCGGCCGCTTCGCCAGCAAGCCGATCGAGCTCGACATCCCCGTGTACATCACGGGCATGAGCTTCGGCGCGCTGTCGATCGAGGCCAAGATGGCCCTGGCCAAGGGCGCCTCCATGGCGGGCACGGCGACCTGCTCCGGCGAGGGCGGCATGATCCCGCCCGAGCGGGACCTCTCGACCAAGTGGTACTACCAGATCATCCAGAGCCGGTACGGCTTCAACCCGCACCACCTGATGCTGGCCGATGCCGTCGAGTTCTTCATCGGCCAGGGCTGCAAGGTCGGCCTCGGCGGCCACCTGATGGGCCAGAAGGTGACCGAGCAGGTTGCCGAGATGCGCTCGCTGCCCGCCGGCATCGACCAGCGCTCGCCCGCCCGCCATCCCGACTGGCTGGGCCCGGACGACCTCTCGCTGAAGGTGCAGGAGACGCGCGAGGCCACCAACTACGAGATCCCGATCCAGCTCAAGCTCGGCGCCGCCCGCGTGTACGACGACGTGCGCATGGCGGCCAAGTGCGGGCCGGACATCATCTATCTCGACGGCGCCGAGGGCGGCACCGGCGCCGGGCCTCACACCGCGGCCGAGGAGACCGGCATTCCGCTGATGGCGGCGATCCCCGAGGCGCGGCGCGCGCTCGAGGACGTCGGCCTGGCCGACGAGATCGACCTGGTCGTGGCCGGCGGCATTCGCAATGGCGGCGACGTGGCCAAGTGCATCGCGCTGGGCGCCGACGCCATCGCGATCGGGCACTCGGCGCTGATAGCGCTCAACTGCAACAAGGAGATCCCGGGCGTCACCGACTACGAGGGCACGATGGGAGTGCCCGCCGGGCAGTGCTACCACTGCCACACCGGCCGCTGCCCGGTCGGGATCACGACCCAGGATCCCGAGCTGCGCAAGCGCCTCCACGTCGAGGAGGCGGCCAACCGCGTCTACAACTTCCTGCACACGCTCACGCTCGAGGTGCAGATGCTGGCGCGCGCGTGCGGCAAGACGAACGTTCACTCGCTCGAGCCCGAGGACCTCGCCGCGCTCACCACCGAGGCGGCAGCGATGGCGCGCGTTCCGCTGGCGGGCACCGACTACATCCCGGGCGTCAGCGAGTCGCGCGCGCTCGACGAGATCAAGACGATGCTCGACCGCTACCTGGAGAACCCGATCGACCGTCTCCCCGAGCCGCAGAAGGTTGAGGGATGAAAGAGCCCGAGAAGATCCAGTCGATCGACTCCGAGTTCCTCTCGGGCAAGCGCTATCCCTACCAGGAGGACATCAGCGTGGTAGAGGAGATCGACCTTGACGCGGCCACTCCGGGCAAGGACCTGAACTGGCTGGAGGACATCGAGCTGCTCGAGGAAGAGGGCTCGCCCGCCGTCTTCGACCGCTACTCGAACTCGTTCCTGAAGCTCCACTTCCCGATCCCAAAAGGACGCGAGAACGAGATCGCGCGCAAGGTGCTGATCGCCCACCTGCGATCGGGCAACTCATACGGCATCCGCCTCAAAGAGGCCCACTGCAAGTTCCCGCAGCCGGAGCTCGGGCCGTGGGTGGAGGACTCGAGGACGGTCGGCGCCGATTGGCACGCGCCGGTGCTCGAGGGCTGGGAACCGCCGCTTCACTGAGATGCGCCGCGTCGAGCACCTCGTAATCGGCGCGGGCGTCCACGGGCTCTCCACCGCCTGGCACCTCGCCGAGGCCGGCGAGGACGTCGTGGTGGTCGACAAGTCGGGCGTGGCCGCCGGGGCATCGGGGATCGCCTGCGGCGTAGTTCGCAACAACTACTTCCAGCCGGCCATGCAGGACCTGATGGCCGCGTGCGTCGAGATCTGGGAATCCGATCCGAAGGCCTTCGCCTACCACGGGTCGGGCTACGTCGCGCTCGGCGACGGCGACCAGGAGGCCGACCTCAGCGCCGTGCACGAGCGCCAGCAGCGCATCGGCTACGACTCCCAGCTGATCCTGGGCGAGGCCGAGGTGAGCGCCCACATGCGCTCGCTCTTCGGTGACTGGCGCGCCCCCGGGCTGAGCGTGTGCCTGCACGAGCGCCAGGGCGGCTTTGCGTTCAACAAGGACTCGATGCACGGTCTCGCCGCCAAGGCGCGCGCCGCCGGCGCGACGATCGAGGAGGGCGTGGAGGTCACAGGCTTCGATATGGACGGCTCGGGCGCCGTCACCGGGGTGCACACGAGCGCGGGGCCGATCGCGGCGGGCCAGGTGGTGGTCGCGGTGGGACCGTGGGTTGCCGGGATCTGGGACATGCTCGAGCTCCCGAGCCGGCTCGAGGTGTCCGGCGAGGAGCGCGAGATGTGGACCTACTGGTATCTCCAGGAGGGCGAGATCGACGTCGACCCGTCGATGTTCGTCACCGCCGACGGGTCGCTTCCCCCAGTCCTGCACGTGGACAGCCACGCGCCGTTGCACGACGACGCCGGCGAGCTGATCACGAGCGACCAGTGGGGCGTCTACTTCAAGCAGGACAAGCACTCGGTGCAGGGCGGAGCCGAGCCGCTGCCCAAGGGCCATGAGTTCAGGGTGGACCCGTATCCGACGGGCACGGTCGAGCCGGGCTTCCCGGACATGTGGTGCGCGGCGCTCTCGCACTGCATGGAGCGCTTCCAGGGCACGCGCCCGCGCTATCGCGCGGCACGCTCGGGCGGCGTGGGCGCGTTCACCGCCGACAACTTCCCCGTGTTCGACCACATGCGCCCGAACGTCTTCGTCGCCGCCGACTCCAACCACGGCTACAAGATGATCGCCGTGGGCCGCGAGATCGCCCGCGTCCTGTGCGGCGAGCACTCCTCCCTGCTGCATCCCTTCAGGTACGAGCGCTTCGCGAGCGGGGACCTGCACCCGGTCTCGCACAGCCCGTACCCCTGGTCCTGAATCCGGTCCGGCCCGTGCCCTCCCACATAGTCATCGGCGCCGGAGTCAACGGCCTCTCCGTCGCCTGGGCGCTTGCCGAGCGGGGCGCCGAGGTGCTCGTGCTCGACAAGGGCCGCATCGGCGCCGGTGCGTCGGGGATCGCCGGCGGGATCGTGCGCAACTTCTACCGCGCGGAGGCGATCACCGAGCTGGTGCGGCTCTCGGTCGAGATGTTCGAGGAGGACGCCGAGGCCTACGGCTTCCGCCAGGTTGGCTACGTCGCCGCGGTGCCCGAGGCCCAGGCCGATGACCTGGTCGCGATTCGCGCTCACCACGAGCGCGCCGGGTATGAGTCGGAGCTCGTCACGGGCGCCGAGTCCTGCCGCGAGTACCTGACCTGGACCTGGCCCGACTGGGAAGCTCCCGTGGAGGCGCTGCTCCACGAACGCCGCGGCGGATGGGCGGACTCGATGCAGACGATCCGCCGCCTGGCCGAGCGCGCCCGCGCCGCCGGCGCGGAGATCCGGGAGGGTGTCGAGGTGGTCGGCTTCGAGATGAGCGGTGCCGAGGTGGAGACGGTGGTAACCGACGCCGGCCGCATCCCCTCCGGAACGCTTGTGCTGGCGCCGGGGCCGTGGGCCGCGCGCCTATGGCACCTGCTCGGGCTCGACCCGTATGTCGACGTCGGGGGTGAGCGCCGGCCGCTGCTCGAGTACTGGAAGGCGCAGGAGGGCGAGTTCGCGCTCAAGGGCGCCGGGCTGTCCGGACGGGCGGGGATCGAGGCGCCGGTGGTGCACCTCGACCAGGCCGGTCCGCTGCGCTCCGACGCGGACGGCAGCGTCCTGGCCGACGGGGCCTGGGGCATCTACTTCCGCATGGGCCGCACCGGCACCGGGATCACGGGCGGCGGGCTGCCGGTGTGGTTGAACAATCCCGGCTTGGATCCATACGGCCCGGCCAACCCCGAGCACGCCGCCGAGCCGGCCTTCCGCGACTTCTTCACCTCGGGCCTCGCCACCGCGCTGCGGCGCTTTCGCGGCCGCTCGGACGACTGGCGGGTCACGGCGGCGGGCGGCATCGTCGCCCATACGCCCGACAACTACCCGGTCTGCGACTGGGTGCTCGACAACACCTACGCGATCGTCGATTCCGGTCACGGCTTCAAGACGCTCGCGATCGGGCGGCTCGTGGCCGGCGACATCGCAGGCGAGGGGGACGCGCGCCTCGAGCCGTTTCGCCTCGGGCGCTTCGCCGGAGGCGCCCTGCACACGCCCTCGAAGGGACCGTATCCTTGGACCTGAGCGGGTGGATGTACTAATTTGTCCGAAGCGCTTCAGACCGAGGGAGAGAGATCGTGGAGAAGACGTGGGGTAGCGAGCCCTTCTGGGGTCTCGGCTACGAGTGGGACCCGGACTGGTTCCTGACTGAGCGCCAGAAGGAGCTGCGAGCGAAGCTGATCGACCTCTGCGAGGGCGAGATGCGCGCAAACGCGAAGCGCTCGGACGACGAGCTGCTCTATCCGCGCCGCAACTTCGAGATCCTGGCCGAGAACGGCTTCCTCGCCCTCACCGTGCCGGAGGAGTACGGCGGCCTGGGTGAGAACCACGTTGCCTTTACGATGGTGTGCGAGACGCTCGCGCGCTACGGCTGTGCTTCGACGGCCATGTGTTACGTCATGCACATCGCCGCGGTCGCCACGATCATGCTGCGCCCGACACCGGAGCTCGTCGACAAGTACGTCCGCCCGCTCAACGACTGCAAGATCGGCACTCTCTCCTACTCCGACCCCGAGACCGGCTCGCACTTCTGGTACCCGTTCTCCTCGAAGGCCGAGCGCTCCAACGGCGGCTACAAGGTCAACAAGAAGGCGTCGTGGACCACGTCGGGCGGCTTTGCCGACTTCTACGTGGTGCAGACCACGAGCCCGGACTTCAAGGGCTACGACGACCTCTCGGTGTTCGTCATCGACGGCGACCACGTCAAGGCGCAGCCCTCGCTCTGGGACGCGCTCGGGCTGCGCGGCAACCAGTCCGGCCCGATCCAGGTGGAGGACGTCGAGATCCCGGGCGACCAGGTCGTCGGCCCGGTCGGCGACGGCGCGGCTTCGAACGACGAGGCGGTCGACCCCTGGTTCTTGATCGGCTCCTCCTCCGTCTGGAACGGGATCACGATGGGCGCCATCGACATCGCCAAGCGCCACACCACGCGCAAGCGCCACGTGGATGTCGGCATGCGGGTGGCCGACTACCCGACGATCCAGGACTACGTGGGCGAGGCCGTGATGGACACGAACTCGTGCCGGGTGTTCGTGATGTCGGTGGCGCAGGCGATGGACCGCGTGACCGACGACAACCGCCGCATCCTCGAGGTGGGCGAGACCGCCCGCGCGGACTACCTGCACTGGGCCTGGCAGATCAAGTTCGAGGCAGCCAAGAACACCGCCCACCACGTCGACAAGATGCTGCACGCCTGCGGGGGCTCAGGCTACAAGCGCGACATGGAGCTCGAGCGCTACGTGCGCGACGCCAAGGCCGGCTGGGTCATGGGCCCGACGAACGAGGTGCTGCGCCAGTTCGTGGGCAAGGCGGTCCTGCTCGGGTTCGACGCGCTCGACTACTGGAACCAGACCTACAATCGGCGCGTGGTGGAGAACGAGGTCAAGAAGCTCGACTCGGCGGCCAAGCGCGATCTCGCCAAGCAGTTGGTGGAGCAGGCCGAGAAGGACGAGGCCAAGGAGCCGGCCGCGAAGGCTTAGGCAGGCAATGGGCGTCGCACCCCCCCTCGTATCGGGGCTAAAGCCCGTCGACCGCTCCTTTGAGTCCTGGTGGGTGCGCCCGGGCTCGGCCACCGTCGTCGAGCTGCGCGGCGGCGACCGCGTCACGGTGATCGACCCGGATGGCGGACAGCCGGCCGAGCTGACCGTCCTGTCGCCCGACGGGCGCGACGACGCGGCCGCGCTCGGTGCCAGGGCGGACGCGCCGGCCGCCCTGCTGCGCTCGCTCGTCTCGAACGGCGCAGACGACGGCTTCCTCGGCGTCCTGCACGCCCGCGGGTTGCGCCCGCACGACGCCCAGGCCGTTCGGTTGTTCTCCCGCGAAGGCGCTCCGGGTGCCTCGCAGGCATTCAGCTGCGAGCGTGACGTGCTGCTCGTGGTCGCCGCGCCGGGCGGCCGGCTCGTGGACGGCGAGCCGCCGTCGTCGGCGCTCGTCGTCGAGGTCAAGCGGGCCGCGCCGCGCCCCGACGCGGAGCTCGAGCTGCCTGCGCCGCTGGCCGAGCCGCGCCTCGACTTCCGCGTCGACCGGGCCTCGGCGCTCGCCTACGAGGTCAAGGAGGGCGAGTACATCCAGATCATCGACGTCGAGGGCAAGCAGTGCTCGGATTTCCTCGCCTTCGACGAGCACAAGCTGCAGCAGGGGATGGAGCGCGGGCTCGACGGCGTCACCACGCGCACCCTGATGGGCGCGGCGGTCCCGGGCCCGGGGATCTACAGCAAGTTCTACGACATCGACATGGACCCGCTCGTGGAGGTCGTCCGCGACACGGTGGGCCGCCACGACATGTTCGCGCTGGCGTGCCAGGCCAAGTACTACGAGGACATGGGCTACCCGGGGCACATCAACTGCACGGACAACTTCAACGGGCAGGTCACGCCGTACGGGATCGCCGAGCGCAAGGGCTGGGAGGCGCTCAACTTCTTCTACAACACGGGCTTGGACCGCGACAACCTGCTGATCATGGACGAGCCCTGGTCGCGGCCGGGGGACTACGTGCTGATGCGGGCGATGACCGACCTCGTGTGCGCCTCGTCAGCCTGCCCCGACGACATCGATCCGGCCAACGGCTGGGAGGTCACCGACGTCCATGTTCGCGTCTACTCGCCGGAGAACCGCTTCTCGAAGGCGATCGCCCACCGCGTGACCCCGGAGGCAGAGCCTGTGCTGACCAAGGAGACGGCCTTTCACCCGCGCACGAGTGAGCTCACGAAGAGCTTCGTCGAGTACCGCGGCTACTGGCTGCCCCAGTGCTACAACAACGACGGCGCGATCGACCAGTACTGGGCCTGTCGCGAGAAGGCCGCCGTGATGGATCTCTCGCCGCTGCGCAAGTGGGAGGTGCTCGGCCCCGATGCCGAGGCGCTCGTCCAACACGCCGTCACGCGCGACATCCGCAAGCTGTCGGTGGGGCAGGTGGTCTACACCGCCGTCTGCAACGAGACCGGCGGCATGATCGACGATGCCACCGTCTTTCGCCTGGGCGATGACAACTTCCGCTTCGTCGGCGGCGACGAGTACGACGGCGTCTGGCTCAAGCAGCTGGCCGGCCGGCTCGGGCTCAAGGCGTTCGTGAAGCCCTCGACCGATCAGCTCCACAACCTGGCGGTGCAGGGGCCGGAGAGCCGCGAGATCATGAAGAAGCTTGTCTGGGCGCCGCCCACCCAGCCCGCCATCGAGGAGCTCAAGTGGTTTCGCTTCCTGATCGGGCGCTTCGGCGGCTACGACGGCATCCCGGTCGTGGTGTCGCGCACCGGCTACACGGGCGAGCTCGGCTACGAGATCTTCTGCCATCCCGACGACGGCCCGGCCGTCTGGGACGCGGTCCGCGAGGCCGGAGAGGGACACGGCCTGCGGCCGCTGGGGCTCGACGCGCTGGACATGATCCGCATCGAAGCGGGTTTGATCTTCGCCGGCTACGAGTTCGACGACCAGGTCGACCCGTTCGAGGCCGGAATCGGCTTCGCGGTCAAGCTCGAGTCCGAGGACGACTTCGTCGGCAAGGAGGCGCTGATCGAGCGCTCGGCCCACCCGCAGCGCACCCTCGTGGGCCTGGAGCTCGAGGGCAACGAGACCGCCGGGCACGGCGACGAGGTCTGGGACGGGCGCCAGCGCGTCGGCGTGGTCACGTCGGGCACTCGCTCGCCGATCCTGCGCAAGAACGTGGCGCTGTGCCGCATGTCCATTCAATACGCAGAGCTCGGCAGCGACGTCGAGGTCGGCAAGCTCGACGGCCAGCAGAAACGGATAGCGGCGAAGGTCGTGCGCTTCCCCTTCTACGACCCCGAGAAGACGAAGCCGCGCTCGTGAGCGAGGCCCCGCGCCCGCCGGAGTTCGACTTCCCGCTCAGCTGGAGCGGGCCGGACGGGATCGGAGCCAGCCCCTTTGACGAGTTCACCGAGTCCGAGGCGCCGGACGTCTCCGACGACGCGGGCCAGGACCCGGCCGTGGCCCTGCGCCGGACGCTCGGGATGTTCGCCACGGGAGTCACGGTGATCACCACGCTCCAGGGCGAGCAGGTGCACGGCATGACGGCCAACGCGTTCATGTCGGTGTCGCTCGAGCCGCCGCTCGTGCTGATCTCGGTCGACCGGCGGACGAAGATGTGCGGCATGCTCTACGAGGGTGGGCGCTACGGGGTCAGCGTCCTCTGCGAGACGCAGTCGGCTCTCTCCGACCGCTTCGCCGGGCGCCAGGGAGAGGGGCTGCCGACGCCGCGCTTCGACGTCGTGCGCGACACCCCGCTCGTGGACGGCGCCCTGGCCCACTTCGTGTCACGCGTCGAGCGCTCCTACTGGGGCGGCGACCACTCTCTGTTCTTGGGACGCGTGGAGTACGCCCGGGCGAACGCGGGCACGCCGCTGCTGTTCCATGGTGGCCGCTACGAGCGGCTAGGGCAGGCCGGGTAGCCCGCCGAGCCAGGCGCTGCGCGCGCCGTTCTCGTCCCAGACCACCGGGAAGAAGGACTCGTCGAGCGACAGGTCGCCGCGACGGCGGTAGCGCGAGTAGACGAGGTCGGTGTGCTCGGGATGGAAGCGGGTCTGCACGGGCACGAGGTGCGAGACCAGCGCGCGGCGTTCGATCGTCGCCTCGTTGGGACCGGAGCCGTGGAAGGTGAGCGAGTGGTGGAACGCGCAGCCACCGGCCTTCACGACCACCGGGACGCGCTCGGCCTCGACCCCGGCGGGCTGGGCGGCCTCCATCGGCGCAAGCCAGTCGTCAGGCGCGTGGAAGCCCTCGCGGTTGGGCGGCGCCTTCGGCCAGCGGTGCGAGCCGCGCACGTACTCGATCGTGCCGCCGCCGGCCTGCGTGTCGTCGAGCGCGACCCAGCAGGTGATCATCTCGGACGGCACGAGGTAGTCGGCGAACGAGCCGTCCTGGTGCATCCCGAGCGCACGGGCGCCGGGCGGCTTCCAGAGGCAGTTGTCCTGGAGCATGCGCGTGCCCGAGTAGCCCCCGAGCCGCGCGGCAATGCGGCCGGTCGTCTCGCTCAGCACCTGCGCCGCGATCAGGTCGTCGGCGCGCCAGCCGTTGCAGATCTGGCGCGTGCGGTCCTCGGGGTCGCGGCCCTTCTTCCAGTTGACCTCGTCCGGGGCGATGCCGGTGGCGTAGTCACCCTCGAAAAGGGCGGCAAAGCGCTCGCGCAGCACCTCGATGGCGCCGACGGAGAGCAGGCCCTCCTCGACGATCAGAAAGCCGTCGCGCCGGAAGCTCTCGAGCTGCTCATCGCTGACGTCTTGGAAGGTGCCCGGTCGTACCGCTGTGGTGGCCAATCTCCGTCTGCTCCTTGAACGAATTCGTCCAGGGTAGGCTACCCGATCTGTGACCCTGGGCGATCAGTCTCTGCGGGGTTTCTGGCGGCCACGGCCGAGGCATCCCCCGCCCCGGGAGGCGGGTCCGCCGCCGCCGCCACCTGTGCGCTGGCCGCCGCGCTCGTGGAGATGGCGAGCGGGATCGAAGCCGCTCGCGGCGCTTCCTCGGCGGGGGGAACCCCCGGGCGCGCGCGGGCGATCCGAGAGCACGCGGTGGAGCTCGCGGAGCGCGAGCTCACCTCCTACGCCCCGGTGCTCGACGCGCGCCGCCTGGATCGGGCGGACCCCGAGCGCGGGGCGCGGATCGAGGCCGCGCTGCTGGACGCGAGCCGCTCGCCGCTCGCGATAGCCGAGGCCGGCGCCGAGGTGGCCGAGCTCGGGGCCGCGGTGGCGTCGGACTGCGATCCGAGCGTGCGCGGCGACGCGCTGGCGGGCGTGCTGCTGGGCGAGGCGGCGGCGGTGAGCGCCGCGGGTCTCGTCGAGATCAACCTGCAGGGCGGCGGGGGCGGCGCCCGCGACGAGCTACTCGAACGCGCCCGGACGGCGAGGCGGCGAGCCGCCGGCGCCCGTGCCGCCGCGGCGGGTCCGGGCTAGATGGTCCATCGTCGACTTAGCGGTCCCTGCAACCGAACTCGACAACGGACGCCGAACCAGGCCGCCGCACGGGAGCGACGCGGCGACCCGTCCCACCCCTTATAGCCCGCCGTTGGCCCGAACCCACAGGCGCCACCGAAGCTGTACGGATCCGGAAAGCAACCATCTAGCCGATGGTGTCGCTCAGCGGGCGACCACCTTGAGCTCCTCCTCGAGCAGCGCCGCCCGCAGGCGGGCGCCGATCTCGAAGCGCGGAGGGCCCGAGCTCGCCAGAACGGCCGGGTGGACGCCGCGGACCGATGACGTCAGCAGCAGCTCGTCGGCGCGCGCGAGCCGCTCGAGCGAGAGCGGCTCCTCGCGCACCTCGAGACCCGCGCGGCGGACCGGCTCAGCAGCCGCGCGCGCACGGTCCCGGGCAGGAGGCGCCCGTCGAGCGGCGGCGTCACGAGCGTGTCGTGCTCCGCGATCCACAGGTTCGCGTGGCCGGCCTCGAGCACCTCGCCGTCGAAGTCGACCAACAGCGGCACCGCACCAGTCCGGCGTTCGAGCTCTGCGATCAGCAGGCGGTCGCGCCATTTGTGCTCGCCGAGCCCGCCCGGCAGGACCACCGGGGCGAGCCTGACCGGCTCGCTGCCCGGCTCGCCCTCGAGCGGGGTGGCGGCGAGCTCCACGTCGAGTGCGCCGGCGTCGCTTCGGGGTGAAATCAGCACCCGCAGCCGTGCCAGCGGCCAGGCGGTGGCCTCGTTGAAGATGCGCGCTTCGAGATAGGCGGGCAGGCGCCGTCCGTAGAGCTCGGCCACGCTGTGCCCGAGCCGGGCGAGATGGGCCGCGAGGTCGACCGGCGCGCAGTCTCGCACCAGCATCGTCGAGAGCACGCCGGCCGCCGGATCGGGCCGGTCGGCCGCTCCGGTGAGGGCGGGCGGGAGCGACAGGGGCCGGCGCTTCACGACGCTTGCGAGTTCACCACCGGCCGCCTTGACCACCGGTCGCGCCTTGACCAGGCACTCCTCGAGCTCGCCCTGGGGATCCGAGTCGGCCACCACGCCACCTCCGGCGCCCAGCCAGATGCGCTCGCCGCTCGTCTCGAGCGTGCGGATCGCGACGTTCAGCTCCAGCCCCGCGATAGGGCTCGCGTAGCCGATGGCTCCGGTGTAGGCCTCGCGCCCGCTGGCCTCGAGCTCGGCGATCACGCGCATGGCGCGGATCTTCGGGGCGCCGGTGACCGAGCCGGGCGGAAAGGACGCGCGCAGGAGCTCTGCGTCTCCCACGCCCGGCCGCAACGTTCCGCGTGACGGTCGAGACCAGGTGCCATACGCCGGGCGCCTCGCGCAGCTCGGTCAGAGCCGGTACCTCGACGCTGCCGTACTCGCAGACCCTGCCGAGGTCGTTGCGCATCAGGTCGACGATCATCACGTTCTCCGCGCGGTCCTTGGCGGATCGCGAGAGCGCCTCCCCGGCTCCGCTCTCGCGCGGCGCCGTGCCCTTGATCGGCTCGGTCAGCACGTGGCGACCGCGGCGGCGCAGGAAGAGCTCGGGCGATGCGCTGCACAACGCTCCCCACGGTCCGGCGACCAGCGCCGCATGGCGCGGCGCGAGCGCTCGCGTGGTGCGGGCGAAGAGGTCGAGCGGGTCGCCCGACCAGCGCCCCTCGAGGCGCAGGCAGATGTTGGCCTGGAAGATCTCGCCCTCCGCGATCCGCTCGCGACACGCCGCCACGGCCTCGGGGTGCCCTGCGGTGTCCTGCGGCGAGGGCGCGAGCGTGCCCACCCACACCTGCCCCCGTGTCGCGCCGCGCTCGAGACGGTCGCGCAAGAGCCCCAGGCGTCGTCTGAGGGCAGCGTCGCGAGCGTCGCTCCAGAGCGCTTCGAACCACCACTGCCCGCGGCTGTCCAGGCGCAGGAGGTGGTCGTAGAACGCAAGCGCGAAGTCAGGTAGCGCGGAGGGGCGGGGTGGCCCGGGCGGAATGCGCTCGAGGCGCGCGCCGAGGCGGTAGCCGAGATATCCGAACCAGCCGCCGCCCACGACGGCCGGGTCGCCTTCCGCTACTTCCGGCTGGCGGTCGAGCAGCTCGAAGGGATCCTCGCCCGCGCGTGCCACCGCCACCGGCTCGGAACCCACGAGGGCGCCGCCGCCCGCCCAGGCGCCCGGGAGGGCGAAGGGGCGCTCGTCGCCGCGCACCAGCAGGCAGGCGTCGGCGGCCGAGACCGATCCGCCCAGGGCGACACGGAAGGGGCGGACGTTTGTGGAGAGGCTGGGCATCCGTCAGCTCCCCGCCCCCGCGGCGCGAAATGCGACCGTGTCGCCGGCGGCCAGCGGCAGTTGAGGGTCGCCCGCGATCCGGTCGCCGTTGAGGGCCGCCACCACGTGTTGATCGAGCGACACACCGGCAGCCGCGGCGGCGACTCCGAGCGTGGCCGCGCGCACCGAGATCGCCGCGCGCTCGCCGCCGTTGGCGGCGAGCGTCCCGACTCGGCGCACGCTGACCTGCGGCGCGCTGCGTGCCCTGGCCCGCTCGTACTCGTCGGGGTCGTTCACGTTCAGCAGCGACGACAGGTTCGGGTCGGCCTCGGCGAGCGCGCGGTCGGCGAGCAGAGCGTCCTTGTCGAGCTCGCGCACGCGGCAGCGCTCGAACAGCGCCGCGGGCCGCAGGAGGTCGTCGGCGATCAGGGCTTCCACGACCCCCAGCAGCGAGGCGCCGTAGGCGGCCGCGAGCGGGTGCCGATATCCGTGAGCCACGGGGAGAGCCACGTCCACATCATCGCGCGCCGCGGCGGCGATCACGGCGCTCACGAAGGCGGGGTGGAGCAGCGGCACGTCGGTCGACGAAACATACGCCCGGTCGGCGCGGTCGCCCACGGCCGCCAGCCCGGCCGCGAGGCCTTGGAGCGGGCCGCGGCCCTCGCGCGCGTCGTCGACCAGCTCCACGCCGTCGGGCAGCGGCGGCAGCTCCTGTCCACGGGCGCGCACCACGATCACCGGCCCGTCGACCGCCCGCACCACGATGCCGGCGACGCGGTGCAGCAGCGTCGAGCCGTGCCATTCGAGCGCCGCCTTCGGCCGGCCCATGCGCGTCGACCGGCCCCCGGCCAGCACGATGCCCGCGGCCGCCGCCTTGGGGCCCGAACGGCGTTGTTGGGCTTCTGAGTGCATGCCGGCGGCCGCTGCGGATTGTACCTATTTGTTCGGGGTGCTCGGGCGTGCGGACCGTCAACGCGACAGGCAGGTGATGGCCACGTAGCGTCCCGGTGCGCCGCCCGGCTCGAGCGGAAACGCGAGCGCGCCGTTTACCGCCCAGAGGTCGCTGCGCCTGTCGCTCACGGCCCACGCGGGCGGCCAGCGGCTGACATGGGCGCTCTCGAGCACTGCGATCAGCGCCTCCGCCACCGCCTCGGCCCCGCGCTCTCTCACCGGGCGGCGCTGGCGAAAGCGGACCACGCAGTGGTGCGAGGGCACGATCTCGCGCACCTCCGGGTGGTCGAACCGGGCTGTTCGCTGCATCTCCAGGAACAATGACGGCATGCCCTCGACAGGAGGAGAGCGAATGAAGCAGGTCGAGATCAAGGCTCGCCACAACGGGCCCTACAAGGTCACAGGGCCGGTGAGGCTGATCGACGCCGACGGGCGCGAATACGACTTGGGTCTCCGCGGCGAGACGATCGCCCTGTGCCGCTGCGGCGGGTCTCAGACCAAGCCGTTCTGCGACGGCACCCACTCCCAGATCGGTTTCGAGGCAGCCGAGCGGGCGGTCGCCCAGTCGGGCTGAGCCCGTCGCCCTACGCCGACAGACTCGACAGTCGAGGGCCGGCGAACTCCATCACCTCCGCGGCGCTCGGCGCCGGGTCGAGGGCCAGCTCGGCCGGCTCGTGCTCGGCGACCCAGCTCGCCACGATCCGCACCTCGTCGACCTCGTCCTTCGGCACGACCGTGCGCCCGGGCGGATGGTCGAGCGCGCACTCGGTGCGGTCGGCCAGCTCGGAGGGCGCCCGGCAGCGGCCCCCAGTCGACGAGGCGGCCGCGCACCAGCCAGAAGGCGTCGAAGCGCTCCTTGACCGGGTGACTCGCCAGCACCAGCCGCGGTGCGGCGTGGGTTGCGCGCAGCACGCCCTCCAGGCGCTCCAGCACCCAGGCCAGGCGATCGCGGCGGCGTCGCAGGGCGGCGGCGCGCTCGTAGCGGCGCTCGGCCGAGGCCTCGGCCATGCGCCTGTCGAGCTCAGCGATCAGGGTCTCCCCGGCGCCGGGGCGCTCGAACGGCGCCAGCGCGAGGTCGAGCTGGCGGCGGTAGGCGTTCGGGTCGAGGTCCCCGAGGCAGGGCGACACGCAGCGCCCCATCTGCCCGTACGCCGACGGGTGCTCGCGCAGCTTGAGCCTGCGCCCGCAGTGGCGCAGGCGATAGAGCGAGGTGAGCTGGTCGGCCAGCTCGGTGGCGAGCGTGCGCGAGCCGAGCGGCCCCACGTTGACCGCGTGGCCCGGCGCGGGCTCGGGCGCTACGTCCAGCACCGGATAGGGGATGTCGAGCCGGCAGCGCAGGTAGCAGTAGCGGTCGGTGCGCTTGAGCTTGACGTTGCCGGAGGGCTTCCAGGCCTTGATCAGCCGGTTCTCGAGCACGAGCGCGCCGAGCTCCGAGTTGGTGGGGCGATAGTCGACGATCGCGGCCTTCTCGGTCCAGCCCGCGGGCGCGCAGAAGTGCGCTCGCGCCCGGCTGCGAAGCGAGACCGACTTGCCCACGTACAGCGGCGCGCCGCGCTCGTCGCGGAAGATGTAGACGCCCGGGTCGTCCGGCAGAGTCGACAGGTCGGGGCGCTCGCTCGGCGGAATCCGCTCGGCGGGCTCGGTCTTGCGGGCCCTACGGCGGCTGCGCAACAGGTCCAGGGCATCCGCCACGGTGGGTGCGTTCGCACACAGCCGCGGGAAGAGCGCACAGAACACGCGCGCGCACGTGAGCGCGTCGGGGAGCGCGCGGTGGACCTCGTCCACCTCGATCCCCAGCGAGCCGGCCAGGCTCGCCAGTCCGCGCTTGGGGGATAGCGGCGCGAGCCGGCGGGCGAGCTGCACGGTGCAAAGCGCCGGCGGCGCCGGCCAGTCGAGCCCGCAGCGCTCGAAGGCCTGGCGCAGGACGCGCGTGTCAAAGCGCGCGGAGTGCGCGATCAGGACCCGCCCCTCGAGCAGCTCCCCGACGTCCTCGAGGACCTCTCGGGGCGGCGGAGCGGCGTCCACCATCGCCTGCGAGATGCCGGTGAAGCGCTGGATCCCTCGCATCAGGGGCCGTTCCGTCCGCACCAGCGAGTCGAATGTGTCGTGAAGCTCCCCGCCGCCCACGAGCACCGCGCCCACCTCGGTCAGCTCGCAGAGGTCGCCGGCGAGCCCGTTGGTCTCGGTGTCGACCGCAAGGAATTCGGCGCCCATGACTGGTTGGTCGAGCAAATCCACGAACGACCGATGCAACTCCTTGCATCGGACGGATTGCCGGCGGGCGACCAGCGGCTCCGCCCCATCCCGCGCCCCGGGCCACGCCCAAGCCCCCGCCGGCCACGCCCAAGCCCCCGCCGGCCACGCGCCTTACGTTTGCCGCCCATGTGACGGCAAACGTCAGTCGCGTCGCGACGGGAGGGGGGCGAAGCCGTCCGCGTCTCGCCTTAGCGTCGTTGCATGGCCCGTTCCGCCACCGTCTACAGCTGCCCCGCCTGCGGGCATCAGAGCCCCAAGTGGCACGGGCGCTGCCCCGGGTGCGGCGAATGGAACTCGCTGGTGGAGGAGGCGCGTGCCGCGCCGGTCGCCCGGGCGGGACCGGGCAACGGTCGCGCCGGCGGCGCATCGAGCGCCCGGGCGCTCCGTCCGGTGGCGCTGCGCGACGTGCAGGCGCCGAAGGTTGCGCGCCTGAAGACAGGAATCGGCGAGTTCGACCGCGTCCTGGGCGGCGGCCTCGTCCCGGGCTCGCTCGTCCTGATCGGCGGCTCGCCGGGGATCGGCAAGTCGACCCTCACCAGCGGGGCGCTCGGCAATCTCGCCGCCGCCGGGCGCAAGGTGCTGTACGTGTCGGGCGAGGAGTCCGCGGCCCAGGTCAAGCTGCGCGCGGAGCGCCTCGGCGCCGGCGCTCTGAGCGTGCCGATCGTGGCCGAGACCGACCTCGACGCCGTCCTCGCGACGCTCGAGAGCGAGCGGCCCGAGGTCTGCGTGATCGACTCGGTGCAGGTGCTCTACGACTCCGCACTCAGCGGCGCGCCCGGATCGGTGGGCCAGGTGCGCGAGGTCGCCGGGCGCGTCATGCGCGTGGCCAAGGCGCGCGGCATCGCCACGCTGCTGGTCGGCCACGTGACGAAGGAGGGCTCGCTGGCGGGGCCGCGCGTGCTCGAGCACCTCGTTGACTGCGTGCTCTCCTTCGAGGGCGAGCGCGAGCGCACCTACCGCACGCTGCGCGCGCTCAAGAACAGGTTCGGATCCACCAACGAGGCCGGTGTGTTCGAGATGCGCGACCAGGGGCTCGTCGAGGTCGAGGACGCGAGCGCCCGCTTCGTCAGCGAGGCCACCAAGGCGCCGGGCTCGGTGGTGCTCTGCGCGATGGAGGGCTCGCGCCCGCTGCTTGTCGAAGTGCAGGCGCTTGTCGCGCCGAGCGAGCTGGTGCCGCCGCGGCGCGTCGCAAACGGAGTCGATCGCAACCGCCTGGCGCTCGTGCTAGCCGTGCTGGCCCGCCACGGCGGCGTGTCGCTCGGCGGGAGCGACGTCTTCGTCTCGGTGGCCGGCGGGGTGCGCGTGGACGAGCCGGGGGCCGATCTGGCCATCGCGCTGGCGCTGGCGTCGGCGGCCAAGGGGTTCGAGCGGCCCGGCGCGGCTCCGCTCGCGGCCTTCGGCGAGCTCGGCCTGACGGGCGAGCTGCGCCACGTGGCCCACGCGGACCGCAGACTGGCCGAGGCGACCAAGTTTGGTTTGACCGATGTCATCCGTCCGGGGGACGGCGTGACCACCCTCAGGATGGCGCTCGGAACGCTGCGCGGAGGGGGTGAAATACGGGCCGCATAGCCTGTGCCGCTGCGGAAAGCCGAAAATAACGTCGCCTTACACCATTTCCCGTTAGAATGGGGGGCCATGCCGTATGCCGGGGACGACGTTGCAGAACTAGAAGCCCGGCAGGAACCAAGGCTCGTTAGGGCTCTGGAAATGGTGGCCCCTGGCACTGCGGTGCGAGAGGGCATCGACAGTATCGTCCAGGGTCGGACCGGCGCTCTCGTTTGTATCGGGGAGTCGGAAGAGCTCAGCTTCCTGCTGTCGGGTGGAGTCAAGCTGGACGTCGACTACACGCCCGCGCTGCTCTACCAGCTGGCAAAGATGGACGGCGCGATCGTTCTCGCCTCCAACAGCACGAAGATCCTCTGGGCCAACGTGCAGCTGATGCCGGACCCCACGATCCTGTCGCTCGAGACCGGAACCCGGCATCGCACGGCCGAGCGCGTCTCCAAGCAGACCGACGCTCTCGTGATAGCCATCTCGGCGGCCCGCAGCGTCGTGTCGCTCTACCTCGACGGCGCCAAGTACATCCTCGAGGACATTCCGGTCGTGCTCGCCAAGGCAAACCAGGCCCTGGCGACCCTCGACAAGTACCGCAGCCGGCTCGACCAGGTCTCCACTCGCCTGACCGCGCTCGAGTTCGAGGGCGGAGTCACCCTTCATGACGTGCTTACGGTGCTCCAGCGCGCCGAGCTCGTCACCCGCATGGCCGTGGAGATCGAGCGCTACATCGTCGAGCTCGGCGCCGAGGGGCGCCTGATTGAGATGCAGCTCGAGGAGACGATGGTGGGCGTGGCCGCCGACAAGTCGGCGCTCGTGCGCGACTACATCGTCGAGGCCTCCGAGGAGGGCTTTGCCATGGTGCTCGACTCGCTTGCCCGGCTGCCGCACCAGGATCTGCTCGACTTCGGGCGGCTCGCGGAGCTGCTCGCATACGACCGCAAGCTCAACACGCTCGATCATCCCGCCTCGCCGCGCGGCTACCGCATCCTCGGGCGCATTCCGCGCCTCCCCAAGATGGTGGTGCAGTCGATCGTCAGCGAGTTCAGCACCCTGGACGAGATTCTTGCCGCGACCGACCCGGATCTGGAAGCCGTCGACGGTGTCGGAGACATGCGGGCGAAGGACATCCGCGAGGGCCTTCGCCGACTTCAGGAGATCAACCTCGTGGACCGGTACTTGCAAACGTGAACGAGATGACGCGCATGGAGTGCGCCCATAAACCCCATAGGAGGGAATCACCATTAGCGACGCAGTGATGGAGCAGGAGCTCGTAGACGAAGATCTCGAGATCGCGCGGCCCCCGGCCGTGTATGAGATCGGCGATCAGGTCGTCTATCCCCACCATGGAGCGGGAAAGGTCCTCAAGAAGGAGATGAAGGAGGTCCTCGGCGAGAATCGCGAGTACCTCACGATCAAGATCCTTCATAACGACATGACGGTGATGGTCCCGTGCTGCAACGCCGACAAGGCCGGCCTGAGGCGCGTGATCGGGGAGGATGACGTCAAGAAGGTGTTGTCGATCCTCCGCGACGACGTGAGCCAGATGCCGAAGAACTGGAACCGGCGTTTCAAGCACAACCGCGAGAAGATCAAGACCGGCGACGTCTTCGAGCTCGCCGAAGTGGTCCGCAACCTCGCGATCCGCGAACAGGAGAAGGGTCTTTCTACCGGCGAGAAGCAGATGTACACGCGCGCCAAGAAGATCCTCGCGTCCGAGCTGATGTACGTGCTCGACATGGAGGAGGACGAGGCCGAGTCGCACCTCGAGGATCTGATCGTCGAGGCGCACACGGGCCGAAACGGCGCGCCTTCGACCGCCTGAGCGGAATCGAACCCTTGTGACCGTCGTCGGGATCGTTCCCGCCGGCGGAAGCGGCGAACGCCTTGGTGCCGACCGGCCCAAGGCGTTCGTTGCTTGTGCCGGCCGGCCGCTCGTGGAATGGAGCGTCGAGGTTCTGGAGGCGATCTGCGATCGAGTGGTCGTGGCGGTTCCCGCCGGTGAGCTGCGACCCGGGTGGGTCGAGGGCGGCCCCTCGCGCTCGGCTTCGGTGCGCAACGCGCTCGCCGCCGCGCCGGAGGCCACGCGCGTGGTGGTGCACGACGCCGCGCGTCCGCTCGTCACCCGAGACCTGGTCGAGCGCTGCCTCGGAGCGCTCATCGGCGTCGATGGCGCGATCGCCGCGGTGCCGGTGGTCGACACGATCAAGCAGGCCTACCCCGACGGGACGGTCGAGCGGACGCTCGAGCGCGCGCGGCTCTGGGCCGTCCAGACCCCTCAGGTCTTTCGGGCCGAAGCGTTGCGGCGGGCGCTCGACGTCGCCGACGACGTGCTCGCGGGCGCTACCGATGACGCCAGCCTGGTGGAGGCCGCCGGCGGTAGCGTGCGGCTCGTGGAGGCGCCGCCGGAGAACTTCAAGGTGACGAGCGCCGCCGACCTGGCGCGAGCCGAGGCTGCGCTGCTGTGCTGACCGACTATCACGTCCACCTGCGCCCCGACTCCGATGACTCGAGCGCCGAGCGCTACTTCACCGCGGAGAACGCCGAGAGCTATCGCGAGACGGCCGCGGAGCGCGGCATCGAGGAACTGGGGGTGGCGGAGCACATCCACCGCTTCGTCCAGTCGCTCGACATCTGGTCGCACCCCTGGTATCGCCACTGGGCGCACGACGACGTGGACGAGTACGTCGAGTTCCTGCGCTCGAACGGCCTGAAGGTGGGAGTCGAGGCGGACTTCCTCCCCGGGCGCGAGGATCGCGTGGCCAACTTCCTCGACGAACGCGAGTGGGATTACGTCGTCGGCTCGGTCCACTTCTTGCGCGACGACGCGGTCGACGTGCATGGCGAGCCCGCCTGGGAGCCATGGGACATCTGGCGCGGAGCCGATCCCGAGAAGGTGTGGGCGCGCTACTTCGAGACGCTGGGCGAGGCCGCGCGCTCGGGGATGTTCGACATCCTGGCGCACCCCGATCTCGTGAAGGTGTTCGCGGGAAAGGTGCCGCTGCCCGACGGCGACCTGCGGCGCTTCTACGAGCGGGCGATGGACGGGATCGCCGAGGGCGACATCGCCGTGGAGGTCTCGACGGCGGGCCTGCGCAAGCCGGTCGGGGAGATCTATCCCGCGCCGGCCTTCCTCGAGATGTGCCTCGAGACCGGCTGCCCGGTCGCGCTGTCGAGCGACGCCCACGTGCCCGAGGAGCTCGGCTACGAGTACGAGCGAGCGGTGGAGATGCTGCAGGAGCTCGGTGTGAGCGAGATCGCGGTGTTCGGTGGCCGCAAGCGGACGCTGGAGCGGCTCGGGTGACCGGCGCGGTACGTTCGGGTATCGGCTGGGATTCCCACCGCCTCGAGGCGGGCCGGCGCCTGGTGCTCGGGGGGGTGGAGGTGCCCGAGGCGGTGCGTGGCCTGGCCGGGCACTCCGACGCCGACGTTCTGACCCACGCCGTGATCGACGCGCTGCTCGGCGCCGCCGGCATGGGCGACATCGGCCGGCACTTCCCGGACACCGACGAGCGCTGGCGCGACGCGGACTCGATCGAGCTGCTCGGCGCGGTGCGCAGCATGCTGAGCGAGGCCGGGCTGACGGCGCTGAACGTGGACGCGACGGTGGCGTGCGAGGCTCCGAAGCTCGCTCCCTGGCGGGACGCCATGCGCGCTCAGCTGGCTGGAGCGCTCGGCCTGGAGGCTGAAGCGGTCAACGTGAAGTTCACGACCGGCGAGGGCATGGGCTTCGTCGGGCGCGGCGAGGGCATCGCGGCGCTCGCGATTGCCACGTTGCGCTGAAGGCGGCGGGGGCTTGCGCCGCGGTTCGCCGCCGCGGGCTTGACAACGGCTAACGGTGTTAGCTAAGATCGGCTAACACCGTTAGCCGACCGAGTCAGCCGCGCAAAGGAGTGCTCATGCAATCGCTCGCCATCCAAACCCAGACCCTGTTTCGCACGGCGTTCGCTCGCGGCGTGTTTCTGATCGCGGGCATCGCCGCTCAGGCCGGCGCGATCGTCCTGCTCGGGCCGTGGACGCTCGCCCTATGGCTGGTGCCCGACCTCGCCCTGCTCGCGGGGATCTCGCGGGAGTCGAACGAGCAAGGACGTCTGGCGCCACGAGCCGTTCCGTTCTACAACGCCATGCATGCGCTGCCTGGCCCACTGGCTCTCACCGGGCTCGGCGTCGCCACGGGCCCGTTGGTCCTGGCGCTCGGCCTGGTCTGGCTCTCCCACGTCAGCGTCGACCGCGCGGTCGGCTACGGGCTGCGCAGGCCCGACGGCACCCAGCGTGGCTGAGGGCCGCCGCGCCGAGCTCATCGCGGCGGCCCGCGAGCTCCTGGAAGAGGAGGGCGAGGCGGCGCTCTCGATGCGCCGCCTCGCCGGCCGGCTTGGCATCCGTGCCCCGTCGATCTACAAGCACGTGCCCGACAAGGCGACGCTCGAGGTCGACCTCATCGCCGAGGGCCTCGCGGAGGCCGGCGAGGCTCTGCGGTCGGCCGGCCCGGGTCTTGCGGAGATGGCCCACGCCTATCGAGAGTGGGCCCTCGCGCACCCCCACCTCTACCGCCTGATGACCGACCGGCCGCTCCCGCGCGAGCGCCTTCCGGCCGGTCTCGAAGGGAGCGCGGCCGCGCCGCTCCTGGCCGCCCTGGGCGACCGGGATCGCGCCCGTGCCGCCTGGGCGGCGGCGCACGGCCTGGCCGCACTGGAGCTCGCCGGGCGCTTCCCCGCCGGTGCGGACGTCGATGCGGCCTGGGCGGCGATGGTCCACGCATTCTCAGCGCGCGGATAGATTTCGCGCATGGACCGTGAAGAGCTCGCCTTCGCCGGTGTCGTGCGCCAGGCCGAGCTGATTCGCAGCGGCGAGCTTTCCTCGCGCGAGCTGGTCGAGCTCTGCTTGACCCGGATCGACCGGTTTGACCCGGAGCTGAACGCCTTTCGCACCGTGATGGCCGAGCGCGCGCTGGCCGACGCCGGACAGGCGGACGGCCGGCGCGGCGCCGGCGACGACCGCCCCTTGCTCGGCGTCCCGATCGCGGTCAAGGACACCGAGGACGTCGCCGGCGAGACCACGGCCATTGGCACCGCCGCTCACGGCGGCCGCGCCGAGCGCGACAACGACTTCGTATCGCGCCTGCGCGCGGCCGGCGCCGTGATCATCGGCAAGACGAACCTGCCGGAGCTGGCGATCATGGGCGCTACCGAGGGGCCGGCGTTCGGCGTCACCCGCAACCCCTGGAACACCGACCGGACTCCCGGCGGCTCTAGCGGGGGCAGCGGGGCGGCGGTGGCCGCCGGCCTGTGCGCAGCGGCCACGGCCTCGGACGGCGCCGGGTCGATCCGCATCCCGGCTTCCTGCTGCGGCCTCGTGGGCCTCAAGCCGCAGCGCGACCGTATCTCGCTGGCTCCGCTGGACGAGCACTGGTACGGGATGAGCGTGCTCGGCTTCGTCACCCGCACGGTGACCGACACGGCGCTGCTGCTCGACTCGACCGCCCAGCAGCCGGGCCACTATCTCGAAGCGGCCCGGAGCGCGCCGGGCAGGCTGCGAATCGCGATGTCGCTCAAGCCGCCCGCGCCGGCGAGGGTCGACGCGCAGGTAAAGGACTCGGTCCGTGCCGTGGCGGACGCCCTGCGCTCCCTCGGCCACGACGTGAGCGAGCGCGATCCCGAGTACAAGCGCGCGTCCGACTCCGCGACGATCCGCTACCTCAGCGGCATCGCGCACGACGGCGAACGGGTGCCGCGCCCCGAGCGCCTGCAGCGACGCACGCGCGGCTTCATCCGCATCGGCAAGGCCGGCCGGCGGCTGCTCGCGCGGGCGCGCCGCAGCGAGGCCGGCCACGCCGCCCGCATCAACGAGATCTTCGCCGACCACGATGTCCTGCTCACGCCGGTCGCCGCCCGCCCCCCGGTGCGCGCGGCGCAGTGGGAGGGGATGAGCGCCGCCCGGACCCTGCTCGAGATGGCCGCGGTCTATCCCTTCACCGGAGTCTGGAACATGACCGGACAGCCGGCGATCTCGGTCCCGGGCTCGCCGGCGCGCGACGGCCTCCCGATCGGCGCCCAGCTCATCGGGCCGCCGGAGAGCGAGGGCCGGCTGCTCTCGCTGGCCGCGCAGCTCGAGGGCGTGCTGCGCTGGCCCGACCGCCGGCCCCCGCTCGCCTAGCGCCCGCATGCGCGAGGTCCGCATCCACGACACGCTCAGCGGCGAGGTGCTGCGTCTCGATCCGCGCGATCCCCCGCGGGTCGCCATCTACGCCTGCGGGCCCACGGTGTACGGGCGCATCCACGTCGGCAACGCGCGGCCGTACGTGGTGTTCGCGCTGCTCAAGCGCTTCCTCGAGCATGAGGGCTATGAGGCGAGCCTCGTGGCCAACATCACCGACGTCAACGACAAGATCTACGACGCCGCCCGCGAGCGCGGGATCCCGAGCGGCCGGCTCGCCGCCGAGATGTCCGCCTCCTATGTGGCCGACACCAATGCGCTCGGCCTCGGAAGGCCCGACCACGAGCCAAAGGCCACCGAAACGATCGCGCAGATCATTGCCCTCATCGAGGCGCTGATCGAGGGCGGACACGCCTACGAGCGGGGTGGCGACGTCTACTTTCGGGTCGCGAGCTTCGACGGCTACGGCAAGCTCTCCAACCGCCCGCTCGAGGAGATGCAGCAGGGCGAGGGCGACGACGCCGCAGAATTGAAGGAGTCGCCGCAGGACTTCGCTCTCTGGAAGACCCACAAGGAGGGCGAGGACACGTCGTGGGATTCGCCTTGGGGAGAGGGGCGCCCGGGCTGGCACATCGAGTGCTCGGCCATGGCCGAGGCGATCCTGGGCGTCGACTTCGAGATTCACGGCGGCGGCTCCGATCTCGTCTTTCCCCACCACGAGAACGAGATCGCCCAGACCGAGGCCGCCCGCGGCCTGCCCCTGGCCCGCATCTGGATGCACAACGGCATGGTCTCGCTCGGCACCGAGAAGATGGCCAAGTCGGTGGGCAACATCCGCCTCCTGCGCGGCGCGCTCGAGAAGTTCGGGCGCGAGGCGTTCCTGATGTGGATGGTCGGGTCCCACTACCGAAAGCCGGTCGCCTACTCGGAGGACACGCTCGCCGATGCCGCGGGCGCCGTCGCGAGGGTCCGGGAGCTGGTCCGCCGCCTCGATCCGGACGCCGGGCCCGCCCCCGAGCTCGACGCGCTCGCCGAGCGCTTCTTCGATCACCTCGCCGACGACTTCAACACCGCGGCCGCGCGGGCCGTCCTGTTTGACTGGGTCGCTGAGGCAAACCGGCGGCTCGACTCAGGCGAGCGCCTCGGGCCCGGCCGGCTGGGGGAGATGCTCGCCGCCTTCGGCCTCGAGAGCGTCCTCGAGCTCGACGACGACGAGGCTCCGGATGAGATCCGCCGGCTCTCGGCCGAGCGCGAGCAGGCCCGCGCCGAGCGTGATTTCGAGCGTGCCGATCGCCTGCGCGACGAGCTCGCCGACCAGGGCTGGGAGATCCGCGACACGCCCGATGGTGCGCGGCTCGTGCGGCGCGGATGATCGTCTACGGGCGCAACCCCGTGCGCGAGGCGCTGCGCGGAAGGCGCCGCGTGCACCGCGTCTATGCCACCGCGCGCGCCGCCCGCGAGGTCTGGCTCGGCGGGGTCGAGGTCGTCGAGGCCGAGGCCTTCGAGATCGAGGAGCGCTGTGGATCGCCCGAGCACCAGGGCCTCTGCGCGGAGGCAGAGCCGTATCCGTACGTCGACGCCGACGGCCTGCTCACCTCCGAGGAAGCCCTGGTGGTCTGCCTCGACGAGGTCCAGGATCCGCACAACCTCGGTGCGGCCTGCCGTGTGGCCGAGGTGGCGGGGTGCTCGGGGGTGGTGCTTCCCGAGCGCCGCTCCGCAGAGGTCACGCCGGCGGTGTGCCGCGCGTCGGCGGGCGCCGTCGAGCACCTGGCGGTGGCGCGGGTCCAGAACCTGGCGGACTGGCTTGCGATCGCCAAGGAGCGCCAGGCCTGGGTCTACGGCGCCGCTGCCGACGGCCGCGTTGCCTACGACCGCCCCGACTACCGCGGCCGCGTCGTGCTCGTCCTGGGGTCCGAGGGGAAGGGCCTTCGCCCGCGCGTGGCGAGCGTCTGCGACGAGCTGATCTTCCTGCCGAGCCCCGGCCAGGTCGCCTCGCTGAACGTCTCGACCGCCGCCGCGGCGCTGGTGTACGGAATCTTGCATTTGCGCGGCCGGTCTTGACAGGGCTCCATAACTAGCCCATACTCGCTGGGCAATTCAGGCTGAAGTCGAGCTTTAGGGATCGACATCAGGAACCTGGCGCCAGGGGAGGTAAGTGCGCCACCGAGCTTTCGCGGGTCCCACCGGGCCCGAGAGGAGCATTGGATGGCTACTTCCGCTACCTCCCATACGCTGCCCGTGCCGGCGCGCCGTCCTGGCGCTCCGATACGCCGGGCGGGGGCCAACTCTCAGGGTGAAGTCGAGCTAGATGATCATTACCTGATCGCGCTCGCCAAGCAGGGTCGCAAGGATGCGTACGACCGCATCGTCAAGCGCTACCACGGGTTCGTGCGCCTCAAGGCCTCGTCCTACTTCCTGATCGGCGGAGACGCCGACGACCTCATCCAGGAGGGCCTGGTCGGCCTCTACAAGGCGGTGCGCGACTATCGCTCGGACCGTGAGTCGAGCTTTCGGAACTTCGCCGAGCTCTGCATCACGCGCCAGATCATCACCGCGGTCAAGACCTCGACGCGCAACAAGCACACCCCGCTGAACGAGTACGTGTCGTTCTCGCAGACGCCCGCTGCGAGCGGGGGAGACGGCGATCCGACCCTCGACGAGCTGCTGCCAGGCCCGACGGCGCACGACCCCGTGAACCAGGTGATCTCCTCCGAGGAGCTGCACAGCCTGGTCGCGTGCCTTTCGAGCGTGCTCTCCGAGCTCGAGAGCGCGGTGCTCTCGCTCTATCTGGATGGACACAGCTACGAGGCCGTGGCCGAGCGGCTTGACTGCGACACGAAGACGGTCGATAACGCCCTCCAGCGCGTCAAGCGCAAGGTCGGTGCCCATCTTGCCTCACGGCAGGTGCTGCTCTAGGCAGTTCGTCTAGAACAGACGTCCACGCGCGCGCACGCGAGTGCCGCTGCGCGCACGCGGAGGCCGACTCATGACGTATGCGGGTACGTGCCTCCATTCTCCTGCCCGCGACCGCCATGGCCGCGCTGGCGCTCACTCAGTTCGCGGCTCCGTCGCCCGACGACGAGGCCCTCGGCGCTCCGTCGCACGCGGTGCTTGCATCGTCGTACGCTCCTCCGGTCGTGGCCACCCGCCGCGCCGGCCCGCGCCCTGACCGCCTCGCGGTCCTTCGCGGCGGCGTCGCGCTCGCCGCGACTCCCGGGGGTTCCCGGACGATCCAGGTGGGCGCAGAGACCGAGTTCGGCTCGCGCCGGGTCCTGGCGGTCGCGGCCCAGCGCGGCGACTGGCTCGGGCTCGTCACCTCCGAGCGCCCGAACAACAAGCTGGCGTGGGTCAAGCGGGGCAACCGCTCGCTGACGCTGCGCCGCACCCACTTCTCGCTTCACGTCGACCTGTCGGCGCACACGCTCACACTGCGAAGGGGCGGGCGGCGAGTTCACCGGATGAGCGTCGCGGTGGGACGCCCGGGCTCGGACACCCCGACCGGCCGCTTCGCGGTGACCGACAAGCTGCCGGGCTCGCGGTTCGGTCCCTACTACGGCTGCTGCATCCTGGCTCTGACCGGCCATCAGCCGAACCTCCCGCCCGGCTGGACGGGCGGCGACCGGCTGGCGATCCACGGCACCGACTCGCCGTCGTCGATCGGCGCGTCGTCGTCCGCCGGCTGCCTGCGGGCCTCCGAGGAGGACCTGGGCGTGTTGATGGCCAAGGTGCCGCTCGGCACCCAGGTCTCCATCCACCGCTAGCGAACGGTTCGGGCCCGATCGATCGCGCTAGAGCCGGAGATCGGATTCGAACCGACGACCTGAGCTTTACAAGAGCCCTGCTCTACCAGACTGAGCTACTCCGGCGGGCCTGCCAGTCTAGGCCGCGCGGCCTCAGGACTCTTCGGTTGCGCCGACGGCCGCGTGCTCGATGTTGCCGTGGCCGTTGGAGGTGACCGGCACGTCCTCGAGCGGCTCGAACTCTGCGTCGGCGTTGAGGCGCCGCTCGAGCTCTCCGAGCACGAGGCCGAAAAGCAGGTGGCGCCAGGCCGCCTGGGCGAACGCGCGGCGATTGCCCGAGAGCGGCACGAGCTCCTTGCGGGCCGGATGGTGGCGATCGACGAGACCGACGGTCGGCCAGAAGCCGACGTGCTCGGCCAAACCGGCGGTCACGCCGGCCAGCAGCGCGGGCCCGGGAAAGACCGGGCGCACGAGCGAGTAGAGCGCCCCGAAGACGGCGCCGTTGGCGATGTGCAGGCCGAGGCCCGGCAGCTGCCAGCCCTCGCCCCGGTGCACGAGCTTGCCCAGCAGCTCGACGTCGTCATATGACGAGCCGAACGCCCGCTTGTCAAGCGGTTGCTGGGCCGCCCACACGCCCGCTGCCACCACACCCGCCAGTGCGCCATTCGCTGTGCGCCGAAGCTCCATGACTCAGCCAGCGTAACGACAGGCGAGCCCCCGGGTAGCTAGAGGTCGATGCCGGAGGAGGCGAACCAGGGCCGTCTGCGGCCGCGCGCGCTCGAGACCTACCACGAGCGCACCCGCGCGCGCGGGGTCAACTCGTTCGTCTACTGGACCGCGCGGCTGTTCATAAAGCCGTTCATCCTCGCCTACTTCCGGCTGCGACGCCTGGGCCGCGAGCACATCCCGCAGGGCGGCGTCATCCTCGCCGCCAACCACCGCTCCTTCCTCGATCCCTTCCTGATCGGCTGCTGCATCGGGCGGCCGATCTACTTCGTCGCCAAGCGCGAGCTGTTCAAGTACCCGCTGGTCGGCTGGTTTCTCAACTGCCTGGGCGCCTTCCCGGTCAAGCGCGGCGAGGCCGACGAGGAGTCCGTCAGGACGTCCATGATGCTCCTCGACCGCGGCCAGGCTGTCGTCATCTTCCCGGAGGGCACTCGGATCCGAACGGGGTCGCTCGGCACACCCAGACGCGGCGTCGGGCGCCTGGCCCTCCAGAGCGGCGCCCCGGTGGTGCCGATCGCCATCACCGGGAGCGAGCGCGCGCGCGACGGCTGGAAGATCAAGCCGGTCAAGGTTCACCTCCGCTGCGGCGCGCCGCTCACCTTCCCGCGCGTCGACGACCCCTCGCCCTTCCTCGCAAGCGAGGTGACCGAGCGCATCTGGCCGTGTGTCGAGTTGCAGTGGGAGTGGCTCGGCGGGCTGCCGCCGCTGCGCACCGCGGCCGTGGTCGGCGCGGGCTCCATGGGCACCGCGATGGCGTACGTGCTGGCGCGTGCCGGCCTCGAGGTCCAGCTCGGCTGCCGGACGAGCGCTCAGGCCGAGCGCCTGCGCCAGAGCCGCGAGAACACCGCATACCTACCCGGTGTCCGGCTCGACAAGGCGATCGAGCCAAAGCCGGTGACCGAGATCGAGTTCGCCGGTGTCGACCTTGTCGTGATGGCCGTCCCCTGCGGCGCCCTGCCCGCCGCCGTCGGCGAGATCGGCGCGCGCGTCGGGGAACGCAGCGCGGTGCTCGTTGCCTCGAAGGGCCTGGTGGCGCCGCTCGGCACCACCCCGACGGCTTATGTATCCGAGCGCGTGCCGGCGCGCGCTGTCGCCAGCTTGGGGGGACCCGCGCACGCGCGCGAGGCGATCGAGGTGGGCGCCGCCGTGGTGGTGGCGACCCGTGACCCCGACCTTCGCCGCCCGTTGTGCGAGGTCTTGGAGGCCGGCGGCCTGACCGTCGAGGCGACCGACGACGTGACCGGCGCCGAGCTTGCCGCGTGCGCCAAGAACGCCGCCGCACTGGGCTCCGCTGCCGCGTCGGCCCGGGGGGCCACCCTGGCGGGCGCGGCCGCCGGGCGCATCTTCTCCGAGGTCCACGAGCTCGCGCTGGCAAGCGGCGGGCGAAGCGAGACCTTTGCGGGGCTGGCGGGCGCCGGCGACCTCGTGGCCACCGCGATCGCTCAGGGCTCGCCTGAGGTCGATGGGCCGGTCGCCGAGACAGCAGAGTCCCTGGCCACGGTGCCCCTGCTCTCGCAGGCGTTCGCTCGGCGCGGCATCGAGGCGCCGGTCACCAGCGGCCTCCAGCGGGTTCTCGACGGTCAGGCTTCGCCCGAGCAATGGCTGGAGAGCGTTCGTCCAACGAGGCCGAAGCGGAGGACGCGCGCGGCCTAACCCGCGCGCGAGAGGAGGCTAGTCTCCGCAATGGGTGGAGAACGTCGTCGACAAGCAGCGCTTGGACCGGGACTTCACGGAGCTCTACCGGGCGCACCTGCGCGACGTCTACTCGTACGCCTACTACCGGATCGGCAACCACCACGACGCCGAGGACCTCACCGAGCAGACCTTCCTGCAGGCATATCGCCACTTCGATCGAGCGCAGCGCGAGTCCAACGGGCGACCGCTGCGGCCCTGGCTGATCCGGATCGCGCACAACCTCGCGGCCAACTACTACCGCGATCGCTCGCGCCGTCCGATGACCCAGCTCGAGGACGCCGCGGTGCTCTCCGCCCCGCAGGGCACGGAGGAGATGGTCGAGGAGCGCGAGGAGGTGAAGGAGGTCCTCGCAGGCGTGTCGAAGCTGCCGGAGGACCGCCGCGAGGCGCTGATCATGCGTTTCGCCCTCGGCATGGACAATCGCGAGATTGCACGCGCGCTCGGCCGCTCCGAAGGCGCGACCAAGGTGTTGCTCCATAGAGCGATCAAGCAGCTGGAGGAAGGTCTCGAAGCGGAAGCAAAGGCGGGGATGAACGATGAATGACGGAGAGCGAGTGGAGCGCCTGCTGCAGATGGCGCTCTCGCCGGTGGAGCCACCGGAGCGGCTGGCCGACCGGCTCGAGCGAGGCCTGTCGGAGCTGACCGAGGCGGCGGCGGGGGAGCTGGCGGACTGGGAGCTGGCCGCCATGAGCGATCCGCGCAACTGGGTGCGCCCGGCCGCGGCGGTGGTCGTCGGCAGCATTGCCGCCGGCGGGCTCGTCCTGGTCCGTGCGCGCCAGCAACATCGAAAGCGCCAGGCGACCGGCCTTCGGGCGCTCGAGAACAGCCTGCGCGGCGTGGTCGAGGACCTGGAGAAGCGGCTCCGGGGCTAGGTGCAGACCCGCACCTCGCAGAACGCGGCGTACGACCGGCCTACTTCGCTCGCCTTGGCCTGGCCTTTCCGCCGGACGTATTGAGGGCGACCGCGGCACGGATGAGCGCCTTGAACGCGCCCGCGTCGACCTCCTCCCCCTCATGGATGTCGATCGCGCGCCTTGTGTTCCCGTCGAGGCTCGAGTTGAAGAGCTTGGCCGGGTCCTTCAACGAAGCCCCCTTGGCGAAGGTCAACTTCACTATCGACTTGTACGACTCGCCGGTGCAGATGATCCCGTCGTGCGACCACACGGGAGTACCCGGGCTCGTCGCCTTCACCCACTTCACCTCCTCGACGACGTCCGGGTCTGCCTCCTTGATGAGCTTGCGCATCCTGCTCAAGGTCTCCCCGCGCCAGTCCCCGAGCTCGGCGATTCTCTCGTCGATCTGCTCAGATGCCGACTGCGCCCTCGGTCGAATCCGACTTCTTCATGTTCTCCTCCTGGAGCTAGCAAGCGATCCAGTCACCTTCTCAGAGTTTGGTGGTGCCCCGGGCTCGCTTCGCGGCCTTCC
Organism: uncultured Thermoleophilaceae bacterium; assembly: GCA_963762265.1. GTDB lineage: Bacteria > Actinomycetota > Thermoleophilia > Solirubrobacterales > Thermoleophilaceae > JACVRW01. Next base: position 306,843 of record CAVXKC010000010.1, read on the forward strand.
CCATCGATCGCGCACCTCTAGTCGAGGGAGCCCGCGCCCCAGAAGAACGGTCCCGCGGTCTGGTGGACCTGGATCTGCCAGCCGAGATCGGCTAGACGCCTCTCGAGCCCGGCGGGCGTGTGCGGGACCTTGACCGCGCGAAAGTGCGTCCCGTCTGCGAGGCGTCGGCGGATCGTCGTTGGCGCCTCGCCCTCGATCAGCTCATCCGCTGTGATGTACGCGTCGTCGGCGAAGAACACGCGCCCGTTCGGGTGAAGGCACCCTTCGAGCATCGACCAGAACGGTTCGAACCTCTCGAGCGGCACATGGGAGAGCCAGAAGCCGAAGAAGACGAGGTCGTAGGCGCGGTCGGGCCGCCACTGAAAGAGATCCGCCTCGATAAAGCGAACCCTGGGGTCATGCTCGATCCGGCTCGCCGCGATCGCGAGCATCTCTGGCGAGGAATCGACGGCGGTGATCCGATCGGCGTATCGCAGTAGCTGCTTCGTCCATCCGCCGGGACCACAGGCCAGTTCGAGCACATCGCCGGTTGGTCGAAATGCGTCGAGGGCGGCGTCCAACTCGTCGCCGCCCGGCAGGTCGAGCGTGCCCGCCTCATACTCAGGCGCGCGAGCGCGATAGTAAGAGATCTGCTCCGCCAGCAGGGCGTCGTGATCGTCGTTCGCCACGCAGAAGAAGTAGCGCAATGCATGCGACGATTGCATCTAGGAAGCCGGGCGCGGGCCTCGCAAGGGACGAGGACGGTCACGCGGAGGCCCTGCAGAAATATCGCTTTCTATGCGAGGGAGCACTTCGGCCTCGAGTTGCGCTTTGCGCGATACCGCAGTACTGGCTCGCCGACACCAGGCCGCTGCCGCTTGTCGTCTCTATGAAGAAGGGCCTTGTGTCAAGTAGCGGTCGGTAGTTGGGGTCGACGTCCTGTCGCGGTCTGGGGTGGAGCAGCGCTCATCTCTCTATCGCCTCCTCGGCGGGAGGATCAGGCGAAATTGGACGTTCGCTCGGGGCGCATCTCCAAAAGGGCGGTCAGGCGGCCAGGGGGCGGGCGCCTGGGGAGCGAAGGGCTGGTTGCGGGTGAGCATGTGCCAGATCGCCTCGGCGAGCCGGCGGGCGATGTCGACCTGGGCGACCTTGGCGCCGCGCTGGTTGCCGAGCCGCTGCTTGGTGCGCTGGTAGCGCTCGCGGTAGGCGGGGTGGCTGCAGGCGTGCGTCGTCGCCTCGACCAGCGCCCAGCGCAGGTAGGTCGGGCCGTGCTTGGTCAGCGGGCCGCGGCGGTCCTTGTCGCCGGATTGGTAGACGCGCGGGCAGAGGCCGGTGTAGCCGGTGAGCTTGCTGCGGCGATGGGGAAGCGCTCGATGTCGCCGATCTCGGCGGCGATCGTGAAGGCGAGCACCCAGCCGATCCCGGGGACGGTCATCAGCAGCGGCACGTAGCGGTGGTCGGCGCGGCCGGCGCAGCCGGCGGTCGCTCTCTGCGATCTGGCGCTCGAGCTCGTCGATCAGCTCGACCGCGCCGCGACGTTGCCTCGCCACGGCTCGGGCACGTCGAGTCGTGGCGAGCAGCTGGCGGCCCGCGGCGCCGAACAGGTCGGAGACCGGGCAGGGCTTGCCGAAGGTGATCAGCGTCGGCGTGGACGCGGTGCTTGAGCGCCGAGCGGTGCCGGACCAGGTGCAGCCGGAAGCGCGCCCGCTCGCGCTCCTCGCGCACGCGCGGATCGGGCAGCCAGATCGCCGGCACCAGGTCGCGGCGGCGCGAGCTCGGCCAGCACCCACGCGTCGATCCGGTCGGTCTTGCAGGCCAGCGGCGCGAGTCCCTTGACCTTCTGCGCGTCGGCGATCTCGACCTCCCAGCCCGCCAGCTCGAGCGTGTCGTGCACGAACCGAGCGCCGTTCATCGACTCGACGCGGCGCAGACCGGCTCTGCGTGGACTTCGTCGACTCGTCTCGCGAGCGTTCGCAGCGAGTCGACGTCAGGCGCGACGGCGAGCTGGTCGAGCTGCTCCCCGTGCTCGTTCAAAAGACAGACGTCGACCCTGCGTCGACTGAGATCCAATCCGGCGTGCAACATTGAAGACGGGCCTCCTTGAGCTCGCTCCTCGGTGACAGCCGGAGCGTGTCACCAGAGGGGGCCCTCCTTCATGGCAGTCCAAAGCAGTAGCCGACGAGGTGTCAGCGAGAGTGCCGCCGGCTGAGGCCGCTGGCGCTCGTCGATCGAGCGAGCGTCGGCCGTGCAGCGACAGCGTATCGCCGGCCTGCGGGAGCAGCGGCTGAGCATAAGAGCGGCAGAACGCGCTAGCGACTGCAGCCGTTTCTGGACCTCTGAGAGCTACTACTCGACTAGGTCACTCGCAGAGCGAGATACTGGGCGGGCGATGTCGCAGGAGAACGTCGAGCTCGTCCCCGCGGCTCATGCCGCGTTCAATCGCGGCGACTTCGACGCCGTCGCCGCAGCCCTTCATCCCGATGTCGAGTGGCACCCCTACCTCGGCGGCCTCGAGCGCACCGTCTACCTCAACGCCTGCCCGACCTCTAACGTCCTCACGCTGCGCCTAAGCGATCAGGTATCGCCATCCCAGCCGCCCACTGCCGGGCCGGTCGCTAACCCAGCCGTTTTCGACCACCTGCCAACGCGACCGCGAAGGAGGCGGTGGTGACTGAGCAGACCAGCATGGCCAACCTCGGGAAGGTCGACCACATCGTTGTATTGATGCTCGAGAATCGCTCCTTCGACCACATGCTGGGGTATCTCTCGCTCGAGGGTGGTCGCGGCGATGTCGATGGTCTGCGCGAGGATTTCGCCAACGAGCACGGCGGGCGCAACTATCCGGTCCACCATCTCGACAGCACGGTGATCGAGGACGATCCCAATCACTCCGCCAGCGCCGTCGACCTCCAGATCGGGGGCGGCAAGATGGACGGCTTCGTCACGAGTTACGCCGAGACGCTCGCGCACAACGACATCCAGGATGCGGATCCTGGTCGCGTGATTGGTTACTACAACGCCACCGATGTCCCGGTCTACGATCACCTGGCGAGCGAGTTCGCGGTCTGCGATCGTTGGTTCAGCTCTGTTCCCGGGGCGACCTGGCCCAACCGCCTGTACGCGATTTGCGGTCGCGCCGCCGGCACTCGCGATGACCGGCCGCTCCACCTCCCGCCCATGTACAACCAACCGTCGTTCGTGCGACACCTCGACGCGAACGGCATCTCGTGGCACTGGTACTCGTTCGAGGCGGGGACCCTGCGCTTCGCCGATGGGCACTACAAGCTGGGCCACCACCACAACTTCGCGTTCTTCAGCAAGACCAACTTGAACTGGAGGACCAGCCTCGAGCTCAGGATGGACGCAAAAGCGCCCAGCTTTCTCGAAGACGCCGCCAACGGTGCGCTGCCGTCGGTCTCATGGATCGACCCGAACTTCAGCAACTTCAACCCAATCGGCTTTCAGCCCAACGACGACCACCCGCCCGCGGACATCAAGGACGGCCAGGAGCTTGTGCTCGCCGTCTACCACGCGCTCGCAACAAGCCCCCAATGGGAGAGAACGCTCCTCATCATCTTCTACGACGAACACGGCGGCTTCTTCGATCACGTCGCGCCGCCTGCGGCGCCGGACGACGACCCCGACACGTTCGGACGCTACGGCGTGCGGATACCGGCGCTGATCGTCTCGCCGTGGGTGGAACCAGCGTCTGTATCCAAGACGCTCTTCGATCACACGTCGATCATGAAGACGATTCTGCTGCGCTTCTGCCCGGGAGCCCTCGACGAGCCAAAGCGGCATCAAGGGCTGTTAGCGCGGCTCGGAAGCGCCGGGCACCCCCGGCACATGGGAACACGTGTGTCGCAGGCCAATAATCTCGGAGAACTTCTCACACGTACGACGCCACGACCAGCGCCAGACCGGTACGCGCTGATAGAGGACGCCGCGGCGCGCGCGGCCGTGAGAACGGAAGGCGCGCCAATCGAAGGGGATGACCCCGCTCGCCGGCCAGCGACGGAGCTCCAGATCCGCGTCGCCGCCGCGACTCGCGAGCTGAGAAGACGAGGGCACCCGGAAGACCGGCCGTAAGTGGCCATGCAAAGCGGCAGTTATTCGGCCGCCAAGGGGGGACGTATGCGCGCCTCCAGCGAGCTCGGATCAACCCAATGCTCGGACTCAGCCGCGGAGCCGCCGAAGCGGGGGTGTCGGGTCGGCTCGCGCCTTCGGGCGCCGCGGACGCGCCAAATCGGCAGCCATCCACTCCGCCTCTGCTGGGGAGGCAGGAGTCCCGCTCCATGTCCGAGCAGGCGTCGCTCCGGACGAGCTCCAGGCATCCGCCGATCCGCGATCCGAGCCGGTGTCACTCCTGCATCCGTGGAGGTGCACCACCGCCGTCGTCGCTATCGAGTTCCATGCAAAGCGAGTGCTGCTCGTCGTCCCCTGCGAGCGTGTGTCCAGGCCGATGGGGACACCCGGTTTCAGCGCTGAGCAACGCTGTGGGCACCGACCGCGGCGATGGCTGCCAAGGCGCCCGCGGCCGCTCGCGCCTGCTCCAGAACTTGCCGCCACGGCACCCTGAGGTCGATGCCGACGGTCTCGAGATCGAGGGACCACCGAGGCGTCAGCGTCGTGTTAAGTGATCTCCAGGGTGGATCGTGCGATCAGCTCGTAGGCCGACGCCTTGCGGCCGGCTTCGCGCCAGTCGAAGTAGCGGTACTCGATCACCATCCAGCTGACCACCCAGGCGATCGTGATCATGATTGCCGCCACGACCACGACGCTCCGATCGCGAAGCTACTGTGGGCCTCATTGGCGGCGGCTGCGGCGGCATATGCGATCACCAGGCTGACCAGGGCGAATACGAGGCCGAGCGGCAACTGTCGGCGACCCATGTTGCGAACGGCCATGGCGTCGCGCCACGCGACCGAGGCAAGGTACGCGGCCCGGCTGCGGAGCGCAGCCTGGGCCTCGGCGACGGGCACGTCCGGCGAAGCGCCCTTGGGGAGGATCACACGAACCGTCAACTCATCCGGAAGCGTCTTCGCTGCGGCCAGTGTCGCGGCCAAGTCGTCGACTCCGGGCTGCGCCGGGCCGCGTTGCGGGACGAACGGTTCCGTGTCGGGCTCCACCAGCAGATCGGCAAGATCACCCAGTTCGATCACCAGCAAATGCTCACGGTCGAGCCGGGCAATCGTCTCGTCGAGCTGGCGGCTCGTCTCGCGGGGGACGTCCATGGGAGTTCTGCGATGAACACTACCCCGGTGGGCCCGCGCGATCCAGCGCTGCGGGTTCCCTGGTTTCCATGGTCGCCGGGGGATTTCGTGCGGGGAGCAGGAGGGGCGCCTGCCCGCCCGAATGACCACGGGTGCCCGATGAGCAGCGCGCAGAGCGCGGCAGCCGACAGGGTGGTGGGCGCGGCCGCCGTGAGACCCTGCTCGAGCTGGCTCAGCGGATCGGCAACGCCTACGGCGTTGTCCTGGTCCTGATCCTGATCACGTTCGCCGTGATGATGACGCTGCCTCCCGAGGGCTGGGGCGGACGCGTCACGGCGGTCGCGGTCGCGGGGCTGACCGCGATCGTCGCGTTCACGAGCTCCGACGTGCGCCCAGGGCGGGTGCGCCTGGCAGTCGTGGTCGCAGTCGCCGCCGTCGTGGTGGCGTTCATCGCCGAGCGCATCCCGTCAGAGCGCCTGGTCGGCGTCGCGTTTGGCGCCGTCTCGATCCTGCTGGCGATCGCGGCCGTCACGATCCTGCGGCGCGTCATTGTCGGCGCCAGGCAGGTCGACTTTCGCACGATCAACGGGGCGGTCAGCGTCTACGCGCTGCTCGGCCTGCTGTTTGCGTTGCTCTACCTTGCGGTCGGTCGCTGGACCGACAGCGAGTTCTTCACCGGCGTGGCCGAAGCGCGCTCGAACGACTACCTCTTCTTCAGTTACACGACTCTCACGTCGACCGGATACGGCAACCTGATCCCGGCCGGGACGGTCGGCCAGTCCTTCGCGGTGTTCGAGATGCTGGTCGGCCAGATCTTTCTTGTCACCCTCGTCGCCGGGCTCGTGAGCAAGTGGCGTCCCGGCGCCGGAAAGACCCCGGTCGACGGGACCAAGGCCTGATGAGCCGGGTATCGGTTATGAAGGCAAGCCGCTCGGCCGAGAGGTCTTGCCTACGTAGAAGTGCGGTGGGGTTTTCTCCCTCTACCACCGAGACGACCACCTTCGTCGATCCCCGGAAACGGCCCCGGTTCGTCTCGCTTCTTCTTTCGCGTGGTGCGAGCGAAGCGTCGAGTTTCCGCTGTCGAGTCGGCGCGGCGTCGGGTGCGGCGCCCGCCGCGGTCAGGCGACCGCGGCGGTGAGTGCCGGTGGAGCTTGAGGAGGTTGTGGGTGGCGGTGATCAGCCGCCATTCGGTGCGGACGGCGGCTCGGCCTCGTCGGCGGAAGCGGTCGATGCCGCGGTTGTGCTTGGTCTGGCCGAAGACGGGCTCGATCATCGGCTGGCGTTGCGGTAGAGCTCGCCGCCGCGCTCGGTGGCCAGGACGCGGCGCATGAAGTCGTAGGCGCCGCCGTCCCAGCCGGGCCGCGTGGTCGTTTGCGTCGGCTGGAGTCGGGCGGGATCAGCACCGGGATGCCGCTCGCCGGTGATCGCGTTCATCTGCTCGCGGTGCCAGTAGCCGGCGTCGGCGAGCACGCACGTCGGGCGTGCTCGGTGACGCCGGCGCGCGGCGAGCTCGCGTCGGGCGGCGTCGAGCATCGGTTCGAGGTGCCCGAAGTCCGGCGAGACGGTCATGATCTCGGCGGCGAGGACGATCTGGTGCTCGTTGGTGACGGCCTGGGCGTTGTAGCCCTGGATCCAGCCGCGCAGCCCTTGCACGAGCTTGGAGTCCGGGTCGGTGAGGTTGATCCGGCCCTCCGGCGACCGGCGGCGGCGTGTAGGGCTTGCGGCCGGCGCGCCGATGCGCCGCGCCGTCCGCATGCGACGCCGCGCGCCCGGTAGGCCTCGTAGGCCTGCGTTGGCGCGCACCTCGCGGCGAGCTCCTCCTCCAGGCGCCGCTTGGCCTCGCTTGACGCGCTTCGGGCGCGACGCGCGGCACCGGCTGCGGCCTCGCTCGGCGCGCTCGGCCTCCAGGCGCTGCTTGGCTTCGCGCAGCCAGCCCTCGCCGGCCCTGCGCGTCGTCGAGAACTCTCGCGGCAGCTCGTCGCCGCGCGCGCTCGCCGTAGAGCTCGTCCTCGGCCGCGTCGGTCGCGATCGCCTCCTCGACGATCTCGCGCGCGAGCTGCTCGTAGTCGAGGTTCGCGTCGCGGCTGGCGTTGGCCTGCACCTTCGTGCCGTCGATCGCGATCACCCCGACCTGTCGCCAGGCCCGCTCCGGCGCACAGCGCCAGCACCTCGCCGAACAGCCCGGCCAGCGCCTCCTCGTGGCGCTCGACGAACCGCGCGATCGTCGCGTGATCGGGCCGCTGCTGCGCCGCGATCACGCGAAACGCGACGTCCTCGACGCACGCGCGCTCGATCACCCGCGACGACCGGATCCCGCGCGCGTAGGCGTACAGCAACAGCGCGACCATCATCGCCGGCTCATAGGCCGGCCGCGCCCGTGCCCGTCGACGCGATAGGCCGCGTAGAACGCGTCGAGGTCCATCTCGCCGACGGCGTCGATCACGAACCACGCCAGGTGATTCTCCGGCAGCCACTCACGCACGTCCGGCGGCATCAGAAACGACTGCTCACGATCACACGCGATGAAGCGCTGCGCCATGCCCGAAATCGTCTTAAACCCCCCGGACGGCAACCCGACTTACGCGACAGCCTCGCGTGGTAGGAGCGAAGAGTAAGAGCCGCCGGCTCGCTACTGCTTTCGCCTGGTTGCACAAGTCGAGGTCGGAGCTGAGCTGAGTGCTGGTTTCCATGCGTTGCGGTAGCGGGGGGAGCAGTTCGGCCTGCGTCGTCTCGCAAGCCGAATCTGTACCGGTACACCGTCGCGTGGAGCCAATTCCTTGAGCACCGGCCGAGGGGAGATGTGCCGTAAGACTGGTTCGGTGGTGTGTGCCGGTGAGGGACGACAACCGGGACCGCGCCACGCTCGTTGAGGGAGCTCGTCAACGAAGAGGCCCATACCTGGACCCTCCACAAAGGCAGGATTGCTCGCTTCGAGTGGGGGCAGGACCTCGGGAAGGCCCTCGAAGCCGCCGGGCTGTCGAGTAGCGCTTTTGCCACGAAGATGAGCAGCCGGGCTGTTCGACCGTCAGCGCTTCCGCAAGTCGTCCGAGGCGCTGGTAAGTCCGCGTCCTCCGGGTTGCTGTTGCGCCTCGGAGGAGCCGTGGCGGACGCCAAGCCTCCGCTGCAGGCGACCTCGACGCGGCCGAGCCAGGCTCGCCGATTGACGGTCCTGCCCGCGAGTCGTGGAGAACGGACGGGTGTAGATCACCGCCAATCGATGCCTCCCGTCGACCGTTCGGAACTCTCGCGCGCGGCGCGCACGGCCGGCCAGGCGGTCGCGGATGACACCGCTCCGAAGCCCGGGCGACTCTGGGCGGAAGTGCTCGCAAAGGTGCCGCTCTTCGTCGGTGTGTCTTCGCGTCATGTTCGCAAGATCGCCGCTTTGGGGAGTGCCGTCAGTTTCAACCCGAAGACGCGCATAGTCAGCGCCGGTGACCCCGGCGACGCGTTCTACGTCCTGCTCCTCGGCCGAGCCGAGGTGCAGCGCGGTCGCGGACGCCCCAAGGTCGAAATCGGCCCGGGCGCCTACTTCGGCGAGATGGCGCTGCTGGACGGCGCGCCGCGCTCCGCGACCGTCGTCGCCAAGACCGAGACGATCTGCCTGCTGCTCGCCCGCAAGCAGTTCGAGAAAGTGCTCAAGGACGAGCCCGCCGTCGCTTACGCCCTGCTTCGCACCCTCGCTGCCCGGCTTCGCGAGCTCGACGCCTCAGCGTCCGACTGACTCGCGGTGGGAGGGCTCGCCGATCCGAACCGTCCCGGCTGCGGGATCGGCTAGGAGAAACTCGAGCAGTCGCCGGGCCTCGTCGGTGAGCCCGGAGCGGTCTGCGCCGGCCAGCGGCGCAAATGGCCGGAGATGGATCGTGGACTCGTCGAGGCGCCAGGTCCCGGCGACGAAGCCGTCGACGAGGAAGGTCCGCATCAGCCTGTCCATGTAGACGGTCTTGCGGTCTTCGGTGCCGATGATCCTGCCGCGGTCGGAGTGGGAGAGGATCGCGTTGTCGAAGGGCGGGAGGAACCGCGGAGGGGCGGGAGTCTTGGGTCCGGCAGCGGGCCGTCGAGGACGTCGAGAAGCTGGTTGCCGTGCTCGTCGGCGAAGACGCGCAGGCGATCGCCGATCTCGTCGACCACGGCCGCCAGCCGGGTAAGTCCGCACCAGGCCTGGATGTCCTTGACCGTCGCCGGTCCGAAGGCAGCCAGGTAGCGCAGGATCGCCTCGGCGAGCGAGGGGTGTTCCTCGAGCTCCGCGCCGAGCCACGCCTGAGCTGTCGTCGGGCGCGGCTGGGCGGTCTGGCCCCAGAGTCCGCGCGGGGGCACCTGGACCAGCGGGGTCAGAAAGGTGATCGCGTAAGCCAGCGAGGCGGGGTCGATGCCCGGCCAGCGCTCGGCGAGCAGGGCACTCAGTTCGGCTCGGGTTCGGGGCTGGGCGGCGAGCAGGTCGCGCCCGGTCGCGAGGAGCTCGTCCAGCTCGACGTCTGCGACCTGCTTGCTGAACGGGCTGCCCCTGAAGGATCGCTCGAGCACGGGCCACATCAGCGGGTAGAGGCGCATGCAGTCGCGCGCGCTCACGAGATGGATCGTCGCGCGCATGATC